>CAVXQP010000011.1:0-17770 GCA_963763955.1 uncultured Solirubrobacterales bacterium
GGAGGGTCTCCACCCACGCCACGGTCCAGGCGTTCGCCACGAGCTTCATGCGGCTCGCCCGCCCGGCCTCCGGCTCGAGCCTGACGGTCTTCGACCCGATCGCGTCGAAGATCGGCTGTGCCCGGTCGAGGGCGTCGCCGGGTCCGGACGCGAGCACGACGAGCCGGCCCCGCTTGGCCGTCTCCCTGGTGCCGAGCACGGGACAGTCCACGAACGTGATCCCGTGGTCCTCCGCGAGCCCGGCCACCCGCTCCACGTCCCTGCCGACCATGCTGGTCTGGAGCCAGACTGCGCCGTCAGGTACCGACTGCGCCGCCTGCCCCATCACCGCCACGACCGCGTCGGCGTCGGTGAGCATCGTGATCACGAACGCGGCCTCGCGCACCGCGTCGGCGGGCGTCTCGGCCAGGTCCGCCCCCTCGGCCGCCAGTACGCGCGCCTTGTCGGGGGTGCGGTTCCACACGCGTACCTGGAAGCCCGCCTTCAGCAGGTTGCGGGCCATCGGTGCGCCCATGGTTCCGGTGCCGAGAACCGCGACCCGCTCAGCCATCAGCCGGTCACGTTATCGGCCAGGGCCCGCGCGAACGCTCCGGCTTTGCGCGAGAACGTGCTGCTTTCCATGCAAAGCAGCACTCCAGACATCCGATTTTGAATTGCCGCGGGGACGACGGGGACGCTGGGGACGACGTCTCTCCTAATCGGGGCGACTGGATTTGAACCAGCGACCTTTCGGCCCCAAGCCCAAGGGATACGGTTTGGCCCTACTCCTTTCCTGCCTGCTCAGGCGCGGATTCGGAGTCTGAGATCGGCTGAGTTTCGCTCAAATTGTTCCCGTCCCGCCGCCGGCGAAGGCAGCGTTGACGATCGCCACCTCCTGCTCGGCGGCGCGTAGTGGAGTAGATCTGGGTGGTCTTGGCGTCGGCGTGACCCAGGTACTCCTGCATCGTCCGCAGCGGGGTCCCCGCCGCGGCGATGTTGTCGACGGTAACCCACTGCTGGACTATGAGTTCTCGCATGGCGCCAACCTACAGTGCGTGGCATGACGATCTACCGGATGGATCACGCCGGCGTTGTGGTCGAGGATCTCGCGGCTGCTATCGCGTTCTTCGTCGAACTGGGCCTGGAACTGGAGGGCGAGGCAGCAGTCGAGGGTGAATGGGTGGACCAGCTCGTCGGGCTGGACGGCGTCCGAGCGGACATCGCCGTCGTGCGGACCCCGGACGGCCACGGCCGGGTCGAGCTGTCGACGTTCCACACGCCGGTGGCCACCAGCATTGCGCCGAGGGCGCCGATGAACACCCCGGGCATCCCTCGCCTCACGTTCGTCGTAGACGCCGTCGACGACGTCCTCGACCGCGTGCGCGCCCACGGCGCCGAACTCGTGGGCGAGGTGGCGCAGTACGGGGACATCTACCGGTACTGCTACGTCCGCGGCCCCGACGGCATCATCATCGGGCTGGTCGAGGAGCTCCGCTGAACGACACTCCGAGCATCGGCATCACCGCGTGACGGCCCCCGCTCGGTAGGCGGCGACGCCGGCCGCGATGGCGGCCTGCAAGTCCGCGACGCCGCCCGCCGAGGAGAACCTGCCCACCGCGGAGATGGCCACGACCGTCTGGGCCCGAGTGCACGCCGCTCGGCCTTGACCTCGGAGCAGTGTCGCGGACGACCCTTGAAAGACCCTGGATGCATTCCGCCTGGCGCGGTAGGTTCGCGCGGTGAGCGTCGAGTTCCGGATCCTCGGTCCACTGCAGGCGCTCGTGGACGACACTCCCGTGTCTCTCAGCGGACCACAGCAGCGCGCCGTGCTCGCCATCCTGCTCGTCCAGGCGAACCAAACGGTTCCCGTCGACCGCCTGATCGACGACGTCTGGGACGATTCACCGCCTGAGACGGCGGCCAACCTGATTCAGGGTTATGTCTCGCAACTGCGCAGGGCGCTCGGCAAGGAGGTGATCGCCACCCGTGGGCGCGGCTATGCGGCCGTCGTTCCGAGCGGCGCCCTGGATCTCCACCGCTTCGAGCAGCGGGCCGAGGCGGGCATGGCCGAGAGGGCTAAGGGATCTAGCGCAAAGTCCTCGTCCGAGCTGACGGCGGCGCTCGCGCTCTGGCGCGGGCCCGCTCTGTCAGATCTGGCCGATCTGCCGGCAATCGCGCCGATCGCTGCCCGGCTCGACGCACTGCGCCTCGCCGCAGTCGAGCACCGCATCGAGGCCGACCTGGACTGCGGCCGCGAGGACGCGGTCGCGGCGGAGCTCGACGCCCTGATCGCGGAACATCCGCTGCGGGAGCGGCTGCGGGGACTGCGCATGCTGGCGCTCTACCGCGCCGGGCGCCAAGCCGAGGCGCTGGAGGCCTACCGAGCCGCTCGCGAGACGCTGGTCGAGGAGCTCGGGATCGAGCCCAGCGAGGAGCTGGGAGAGCTCGAGCGCGCCATTCTCCGCCACGATCCAGACTTGCTCCCCCCACCGGACGGGGCAGCCGCGGCGCCAGAGACCCCTGCTCAGGCGAGGACCGTTCTGATCGCAGCCCTGGCGATCAGCTCAGTGCCAACGCTGGTCGCGCTGGGAGGCTCGCTCGCCCGCCGCCCGGAACGCGAGCTCATGCTGGCCTCCACAGTCTCGAGTTCGGACGACCTGCTCGAAGTGACAAAGCGCCTGCGAGAGGCGACCGCCCCACTCGGCCGGCAGGGTGTGGTCGCCCGAGTCGCCGCATTCACCTCAGTGGCCCCGGGGACCGACCTGGCGAGGCTTGCCGCGGAGCAGGACGTGGACATCCTGCTCGTCGATGCCCCCCAGGGGCTGCTCGAGGACGCTCGATTGCTATCGCTGCTCGATGACGCCCCGTGCGACGTCGCGGTGGTCGTCGGCGATCAGTCCGACACAAAGGGGCCCGTGCTGGTCCCCTTCTCCGGCTTCGAACATGACTGGGCGGCGGTCGAGCTTGGCGCGTGGTTCGCGCAAGCACTCGAGTGTCCGATCCAGCTTGCGGGACCGAGCACCGGCCCGGGCGGTCGCGACGCGAGCCGGTTGCTTGCCAGCGCCTCGCTCGTGCTGCAGAAGGCTCTCGGCGTGCAGGCCGACCCGCTGATCGTCGAGCCCGCACCGGCAGCGCTTGTCGCAGCAGCCCGCGACTCAGGTCTAGTCGTCGTCGGTCTCACGGAGCGCTGGCGACGAGAGGGACTGGGCGGCGCTCGAACCGCCCTGGCCACGACCCCCGGACTGACCACGCTCTTGGTCCGGCGGGGCTTGCGACCCGGAGGGCTTGCCCCACAGACCAGCGAGACCCGCTTCACCTGGACGGTTGGGCCGAGCGGCTAGCCCGCCCAGGGAGGCGGAGTCGCCTTTCGGCACGGCTGGCTGCCGGGGCCGGGGGAGGGGGCATCGGAGAGGAGACCCCCGAATGTCTGCTCGACCTCTGGCACGACCCTCACGGGCTGGAACACTGGCCGGCCGCCCCCGCGACCGATTCGCTTCAGGTAGACGTTGCGGACTGCCTGGCGGTTCCGGTCGAGGTGCACACGGCTCGAGGGAAGGTCGAATCTCACTCGCGCGAGCTCCTCGCGCAGCCGTTGACGACCATCCGACAGGTCGCCATCCGATGCCTCGAGCCCGCGCAGCAGGCCCTCCATGGCGTCGTTGAAGGCCAGCACGATCGGTGTTTCCGCATCCGAGGGCGGCAGCCCGGGAAATGCCTTCGAGAACGCTGTCCGGTGAGCCGCGCATCGCAGGTGTTGCGTTTGCCGGCGGGATGGACGACGCGCCCACGACCCCGGCGGGTGGGCCGGCGATGGGCACGAGGGTATTGGAGTCCTCGAGCACATATGTGCCGACGACGAGCCGGGTCGCAGGCGAGCCGAGCAGGCGGACGAGCGCGGGCAGAAACTCGGGAGGCACGAAGGCCCCCCCCACGTAAGCGCGGCGACGCCGTCGGCGCCCCGGAGAGCGTGGGCGACCTTCGGGTCGCCGAGGTCGATCGGCGCCGTGAAGCGCGCTGTCACGTCTCCGCCGAGGGCGCAGAACTCCCCGACGAAGGCTGCTTCCTCATGCCACCCGACGGGCGTCGTGTCGGCGACGATTGCGGCGCGGCGCCATCCCAGGTCGCGGTAGGCATAGCTCCCAAGCCCCGCCACGTCCTGAGCTTCGTCGGTGTCGAAGCGATAGACGTTCGCCGCGGGGTGCCGCAGGGTGAGCCCCTGGGCACCCGACCAGGCCGGTATGAAGATCACCTCCGGGTACTTGCGGGCGAGCTCGCGGAACACGAGCGAGTCCGACTCGCCGATAGCGCCGACGACGGCGTCGACGCCCTCGACCTCGACGAGCCGACGCGCCTCTTCGACGAGGATCGTGTGCTCGCTTTCTTCGGTGCACCCCCTGATCAGCTCGATGTCGCGGCCGGCAGCCCGGGCCTCGGAGACGCCTCCGGACGGCCTCCCGTTCGTGAGGCGGGCGCCGCGCCGGAGCAGCGGCAGCTCGGCGCCTGCGAGCATCTCGTCCTCGTAGCCGGAGAAGAGCCCGCGGCAGTCCGTGAGCAGGCCGATCCGCATTGGCCGCTCGCCGCCCGAGCAGCCCGCCGCGCCCACAGCGAGCGACGCGACCGTCAGCAAACAAGCGACCCGACGAGAGGTCAGCTCTCATCGGCGGTCACCCACACGCCGCCCGCGCCAACCGTGACCTCGCGTGGCCGCCCTCCTACCTTGATCTGGTCGACGACCTCGGCGCTGGCCGGGTCGATGCGTGACACCGTGCCGTCGATCGTGCTCGTCACCCACACCGAACCGGCTCCCGCGGCGACGCCGCTCGTGCCGCGGCCTGTGGGAATCGTCGCCGTGATGGCGTTGGTCTCCGGATCGATCCGTAACACGCGGTCGTCGAGTGGTGCAGTGACCCAGACCCCTCCCTCGCCCGCGGCGACCGTTCGCGGAATGAAGGGGAGCTCGATGGTGGCGAGGATGCGTCCGCTCCAGCGATCGAGCCGCCACATCCGCCGGTCGATCCCGTCGCCCAGCGTCCACACCGACCCGTAGCCCACGGCAAGGTCGCGCTGGTCGATACGAGTCGTCTCGACCGAGACCGGTTCTCGGTACGGGAGCGTGACGTTGCCGATGATCCGAAGCTCTCCGGGGTCAGTGCTCAGCCTCTTGTCACCAAAGATTCCCATCGACCAGAGGACGCCTTCTCCTCCGGCGACGGTGCAGCTGTATAGATCCAGCTTGCGCTCACGCAGGCCGGTGACCGCGTCGTAGCGGGCAACCGTGCCGGTGAAGACTTCCGAGAAGACTTCCGAGTTGTCCCCGACGACGTAGATCTTGCCGCCGAGCGCCGTGAGATCACGCGGCGAGCCAATCGAGGTGACGCGCTTCAGCTCGCCCGTGCTCGGCTCCAATGTCCAGAGCGCACCATCGCGGTAGTCACCCAGCCAGACTCGACCGGCGCCCGTCGTGATCGCACCTGGATGCGCCGAGACGCGGTAGCGGGCGGTCGCGTCGCCGCTCTTCGGATCGATCCCGATCAACGAACCAGTCGGCGGGGCCGTCGTTCCATCACGCGTGACCAGGATCGTGGCCAGCGCGGCCGCCAAGACGAGCACGATGGCGGCCGTAGCGACAGCAAGCCGCAGCCGGCGCGGCCTCACCGCCCCGAGTCCGAGCGCCGCGCCTGCGTCGGCTACGAGCTCTGCGCAGCTCGATTGACGCTCGTCTGGCTCCTTCGCCAACGCCCGCCCGAAGACCGGGTCGATCGCGGCCGGAAGCGGCGAGTGGCGCTCCGACGCGGACGGCGGATCCTCTTCGAGGTGGGCGAAGAGGGTGGCGACCTCAGAGCGACGCCGGAAGGGAACCTCGCCCGTTAGACACTCGAACAGCATGCAGCCGAGCGCGTAGACATCCGCGCGGCCGGCGACCTCGTCGCCGCGGATCTGCTCCGGCGAGACGTAGTCGACGGTCCCCATCAGTTGCCCGTCGGCTGGGCCCCGTTCGGACGCGCTCTCGGTGAGGCCGAAGTCCGCCAGATAGCAGTGCTCGCGCCCCCCGTCACGATCGAGCAGGACATTGCTCGGCTTCACGTCTCGATGGACGAGCCCATGCCGATGGGCGGCGTCGAGCGCGTCCGCGATCTGCCCGACGATGGCCACCGCACGTGCGGGATCCAGGGCTCCCTCGCGCCGCAGGAGCGCCTTCAGGTCCCCGCCGGGGACATACCGCATTGCGATGAAGAGCCGACCGTCCTCCTCTCCCGCCTCGTAGATCGGGATCACGTTCGGGTGGTCCAGGCTGGCGGCGAGCCGTGACTCGCGCAGCAGCCGCTCCCTGAACCTCTCGTCTTCGGCGACGCTCGCGGCGAGCACCTTGAGCGCGACCGGGCGACCGAGGCGAGGATCCCGCACCAAGAAGACCTCGCCCATCCCCCCGCGCCCGAGCAACTGCTCGAGCCGGTAGCCGGCGAGGTCGGAGCCTACGCTCCTATCGAGGCGATCGATGGTGTTCTTCCTCCACGGCAAGCCTTACCGATAGGCCCGCCGGTTGCAATCCCGGTTATTCGAGCAGAGGCGGGCGAGAGAGCCGACGGACTGGGGCTCTACGCGCTTGAGCTTGCTCGCCAGTGCAATGAACAATTGAGCGGTCGTGAGGGCCTCCCCGCCCGCCTCGTGTGGGCAGTGAACCGGGAGGCCCATGGCCGACGCCGCTTCCGAGAGCCCCGGCGTGATGTCCGCGGGCGACCAGGATCGATGACCATTTGTGGGCGCGCGCGGGGGCACCCACGCGGCCAGCACGGCGGTGTCGAGCACTTGGCCGTGCAGCCGCAGCCCTGCCCTCTCGAAGACCGCGGCGAGGAAGCCCGTGTGGCGCGATGCGCCGTGGGCGACGAGGATGCGGCCCGTCAGCGCCTCGACGATCGGCGCGAGCGCCTCCCCGCCGGGGCGGATCGTCGCCTCGAATGCCTTCGCGAGGATCGCCTTTCCCCGTTCAACGGGCACGCAGGCGACGGAGACGAGCTGATCACGGTGCGGGTCCTGACCGGTGGCCTCGACGCCGAGGACGGCAAACGACGCCTGGCACCAGGGAAGGGACCGAGCGGGCGGCGCTGTCCGCAGGTAGTCCTCCACGATCTCGGACTGACGTCCCAGGACTGCCATCACGCGAACGCACGTCCCCCGACCAGCCCGCGCGCGAGCCTGTTCTGGACCGCCCGGACCTCTCTCAGGGCATCGCGCAGGCGGCGGCGCCGTGCCGGCTCCAGGGCCTTGGGGTCGAGGTAGTCGTCCGGCTCGATCACCTGCTGGATCTGGTCGACGTGGTGCTCGAGGCGCAGGCTCTGGAAGAGCTCGAACGCCCCGCCCAGCGAGCGGGCGGAGTCGCCGTCGAGCGTGCCCGCGGCGTCGGCGGCGCTGAGCCGATCCGGCGTCGAGGCTGCGGGGATCGCGCCGGCGGCGAGGCTGGCGTAACGGGCGATCGACGTCACCGGGAGCAGGCCGCCATGCTTGATGTCGAGCCGGCCGGGGTGCTCGCCCGAGCGCTCGAGGACGAAGTCGCGCAGGCGGCCGACCGCGGGCTTGTTGGCCAGGGCTAGCCTCAGCATCAGGCGAAGCAGACCCGGCATTCCGGCAGCTGCCTCGAACTCATCGCGAAGCCTGGAGGCGCCCCCGCCGTGACGGAGGACCCGACCGTCCAGGAACAGCGAGATCACGATCAGCCCCTTGTCCTTCTCGGGATCGCTGATGGACTCGCGAATCAGCCGCCTCCACTCGCTTGTCGGCCGCACGAACAGATCCCCGCCCGCGCTCGCCCCGCGCTTGTCGGCGGCGAGGCCGCACCGGGCCAGTGCCTCGCAGACCCGCGAGCCGAGCAAGCCCATATAGCTCTTCGCGTCTTCGTCATCCTCGTCACCGTCCCATACCAGGGCCGAGTCGACGTCCGACCCAGGGGCGGGCTCACGTCGCCCGTAGCTGCCGAGCGCGACCCAGCTGAGCGGACACGGGGGTGGACCTAGCTCCGAGACGGAGAACTCGATCGAGCGCTGAGTGAGCGAGTCGGTGAGGTCCGAGATGATCGCGCTCGCCTGGGCAGTCCCGACCTGGGCATCGTGCAGCCAGACAGCGGCCGTGCGAAGCGCACGTGCCACCTCCTGCAACTGGTCGAAGTCCCGTGCGTCGGCGATCGCAAGGACGGCGCGACCGGCAACCGTCGCGGCAGAGACTGCTCGCCGCAGGGCGAGCGGGGCAGGCAACCGAGCAGCGAGCAGGTTCTCGTCGATTTCGCTGCTAGCGACCTCGGAGCCCGGCGGGAACGGGTCCATTGGGGGCGTTCGCAGTTCGAGTGGCGTTGCCAGGGTGGCTGCGGCGGACATTTGGGCTCCTCCTGCGTGGCGCATTGGCCCGCCGAGCGTCGCTCACGTTGCTTGAGGGACACTGGAAATCCGCTGGATGAGGCTCCTAGAAGCCGCCCATGAAGTCGTCGAAGTTGGCGAGGAGCCCGGCGGCCTGAGTGTCGGAGGACTGGAAAAGGAGGGTCATCTCGAGAAATAGGGAGGTTGGACGCCCCTCGAAACATCGCGATCTGTCCGCGCGCGGCTCGGCCGAGAGGTCAGTCCGTAGGACTACTGCTTTGCTTGGAAAGCGGGAGTCCACACCGACGCTGCTCCTTCTCGCGCGGAGGGGGAGCGCCTCCGCGGAGCCGCTCGGCTCCTCCTCTTCCTCCAGAGCAGTAGCGAATCAAGTCTCGTTCGAGACGCCCGCGCCTCCAGCAACGCTCTAGCTCTGGGATCCCTGCCGTGCCCGTTCCGCTGGGTCGATTCCGGCCGCCCGCATGACCGCTTCGCGTGCCTGACTAGAGAAGGTATGGCGCACGATCAGCCCGTCACGCACCGTGAACGCGTGATAGACGCGGATCTCAACGTCGACCCCGCTCGCCCCGCCCCGACCCCTGTGATCGATCGTCATAAAGACACAGTCGCCTTCGATCGCCTCCTTCACCTCAAAGCGATATGAGGCGAAGCTCGACAACCAGTTGTCGATCCAGTGCCCGATCGCCTCGCGCCCGCGGATGATCCCCGCGTCGGGGTGACCCTGTTCTCCCGTTGGGTCTACGTCGAGGACGGCATCTTCGGCGTAGTCAGCAGTCACTTGGGTGATGTCGGCCCGTTCGACGCGGTCGAGGTGCTCGCGCAAGGACGCTGCCAGTCCCGGCGGTGGATCTCCCTTCCGCATGAGCCAAGTATCCAACGTTCCCGACCGGTGACTCGAGCTCGATCGGTGCTATCGGCTTTCGCGCGAAGGGGAAGTGCGAATCCAGCCGCCGCTCGTTGCTACTGCTGGACCCCAGCAGCTTCGAGGGCGCTCGCGCGATCCGCGTGGACCCGCCCCTCGATGATCTTGCCGTCCTCGAACGTCAAGAGGATGACTTCTTCCAAGTCGACCGGAAGGCCGCTGCCCCGCCCCGTGCCAGTCCAGCGTTGCACGCAGACGACCTTGTCGCCGGCATCCACCAGCTCCTCTATCTCCGAGTGGAAGTCAGGGAACTCCGTCAGGTAGGACGTCAGCGAGGCGCGGATCTGATCTAGGCCGCGGAGCACCTCGGCGGTATCCAGCGGCGTCCCGGGCTGCTCGTAATAGACCGCTTGTGGATCCCAGAGCTCGAGCGCTCGATCCAGATCACCGTCGTTGAACGCCTGGTTGGAGCGTCTCAACGCGTCCATGTTCTCCTCCGACATCGCCTACTCCGAAAGCCCGGCGGCTTCGAGGGCCTCAGCCCTGTCGTAGTACTCGACGGTGCGCGCGACCCTGCCGCCTCGCATGGTGAGCACGTGCGCCAACTCCATCTCCACCGGGACCCCGCTTCCCTCTCCGTGACCGCTGAAACGCACCCAGAGGAAGACCTTGTCTCCGTTTCCTTTTGCCTCCAGGGGCTCCACCGTGAGGTCCGGATACGCCTCGACCCATCGGGCGAACTGTCCCCTAACGGCGTCGATCCCCCGATGGATTGCGGAGTCCGGATCCTCGCGGGCGACGTGGTACTCGGCGTCCGGAGTGAAGAACCACAACTCCGCCACTTTCTCCCCTGAGTTGAAGCGGGCGTACCCGTCGAGCGCAAAGTTGACGTTCTCCTCCGACATCGTCTGCTCCCTCAGCCCCGCGGCTTTGAGGGCGCCCGCGTGATCGCCGTAGTTGCGGCACCGGATCACGCGGTCACCTTCCAGCTCCCAGACCAACCCTTGGTGGAGTTCGACCGGGACGCCACTCGCCTTGCCGGTTGCCGTGTGGTGGAACAGGCCGACGACACGATCATCCCCCGCGTCGATCAGCCGTTCGAGCCGTAGGGTGAACTGGTCGAAGTCCTCGGTCCAGGCACGCATAAACTCGGCAAATCCCTCGCGTCCCCGGTAGACACGAGGACCCGGGAACTCCTTCGGCGGCAGCCACTCGCAATCGGGGGCATAGACGCCGGACTCGAAGGCACCCCCAGCGGGATCGCCGCGCGCCATGCCCGCCTTGAACCCTTCCCACCCGCGCCGCACTACCTCAACCTGCTCCTCCGACATCGCCCCCGCAGTATCCCGCGGCGGAGTGCTCCTTTCGATGCGAACGAGTCGCGCCGACCGTGTCGCCAGTCGATGCTTCCTTCGCGTGCAACCGGGCCTGAGCGGCTGGGGAAATCAAGCGGTGTCCGCGCCTGCTCTGGACCGAACGCAGCAGGAGCGTGGCGACCTCTGTGCGGCAACGGATCACCCGAACTCAATACGTCACCGTCCACTCCAAGATTTCAGATGCGCCCGCGAGCTCGGGCGAGTCCCTGGGCGGTCAGCCGATCCGAAGTGCGCTCTTAGTGACCACGCGGCTCACAGCGCCGTCCGTCTATCGACAAAACCCCGCCAGAGCGGGGGTTTTGTTTAGTCGGGGCGACTGGATTCGAACCAGCGACCCTCTCGCCCCCAGCGAGATGCGCTACCAGACTGGGGTCGGGCTCGTAAGACCGCGACATGATGCGGCCGTTCGTGACGATGCCAGCAGACGTCATGCCATTCATGGCCTGACCGTCTGCGCGCCGCCTATTTGCGACGCGGGTGCGGCCAGTCGGCGCAGGTTCCGCTGCCATCGCAGTAGGGCGCATTGCGCGTGCTGCCGCATGAGCAGAGCGCCGCGCGGGTCTCGTGCTCATCGACGCCTTCCGCCTGCACATGTAGATCGCCTCGCAAAAGCAGTGGGCCGCCGGGAATGGCAGTCGCCTCGGTCGGAACCGCAGGCTCCTCCTCAGGACCGGACTTAGGATGCGTGCGAAGCGCGCCGGTCGGGCAGCGCGCGACCACCCTCGCCAGCTCATCGGGACCCGCCCTGTCCGGATCGATCCACGGCCTGCGCCCCACGTCGAAGACGGCGGGAAGCCCCCGCAGGCACTCGGCCGCGTGCCGGCAACGCGTCCCGTCGAAGCTGACGTCGACGGCCTCGCCGCGATAGCGCTTGCGCGTCGTCGCGGTGTCTCGGGGATCAGCCATTCGCCGGGAGACCGAACTCCGAGCGGTATCCCTCGGGCACGAGGTCGAGGTACTCGCCGGTGTGGTCCGCGATGAATGCACGCACGAACGGGCAGAAGGGGAGGACCGCGAGGCCCGCGGCACGCACATCGCTGAGCGCGTCGGTGACCAGTCGGGTGCCGAGCCCCTGGCCCTCGAAGCGTGGATCGATCAGGGTGTGAATGAACGCGATCAGCCCGGGGCTGCGGCGGTACTCGGTGAAGCCGGCCAGCTCCCCGTCGACTCGAATCTCGAAGCGATGGCGCCCGGGCTCATCGACGACGGCAACCTCGGGAGCACTGGTGGCAGCCATCAGAGAGATTCTTGCGCACTGTCTCGACCCGAGGGACAGTCACGTGGTCGGCCCCACGTGTCTTGCGGGAGATATCACGGGAAGGGGTCGTCCTGCTGCGGCGGACTGCCGCTGCTCATCGCTGCCGGCGGCGGACCCGCTTAGCGGGACTCTCATGGGCCGGGCAGGACTCGAACCTGCGTTCTTCGGATTACGAGTTACGTGTTAGGCGTGGCGCCCTGGTCTGCTGAGACCGTGTTCCGTGCCGGGAAGTGTCCTAACACGCTCTGAGGTCCCGGCAGTTCGGGAGATGTTTCGCTCCCGCTCGGGTCCTTCCTAGGGACCCAGCTCTGCCCCACTCCTCCTTTCACGCGGGAGGAGGCGTCACAGCCGAGGCTGAAGCCGCGGTCAAGAAGCGAGGGAAGCTCGAATTGCGAGCGCGCCGAGCGTGGGGCGCTCGTACTCGCATTACCTCACGTGACCTCATCGAGCCGGCCGGTCTTCACGTCGTAGATGAAACCCCGCACCTCATCCTTCTTGGGGATGAAGGGACTTTCCTCGATGCGCTGGATAGAGTCGCGGACGTCAGTTTCCAGGTCAGGGAATGATCGTGGGCTCCATTCCGGCCGGCGGCCAGTCTCCTCCTCGAGCTTCTGCTCGAACTCTGCGTCGTTGAACGTGAGCATCCCGCAGTCGGTGTGATGGATCAGCATGACCTCCTCCGTGCCGAGGAGATGCTGGGAGATCGCCAGGGAGCGGATCTCGTCATCGGTGATCACTCCGCCGGCGTTGCGGATTACGTGGGCGTCGCCGATCGAAAGCCCGAGGATCGGATACGGATTCAGCCGCGCGTCCATGCAGGCAATGATCGCGACCTTCTTGGCGGGCGGAAGCGGCAGGTCACCTTGGTCGAAGCCCTCCGCGAAGGACTCGTTGTTCTTCAGGAACTCGTCGATGGCGCTCATTTTGGCTCCCTTCGATTTGGCTCCTCCAAGGATGACAAGGGCGATCTAGTGGTGGCCGAGCGGCTTGCACGAGTTGCGTCCGCGAACGAGGCCGGATCCTCGATTGGTGGGAGGAGCGCTTTATCGAGCCCACGCCCGCTTCTCCCGCAAAGCAGGGGCTGGCGCTTGATCAGCTTCACCTTCACCGACCGCGTGCCCGGGTCGCCGTTCGTCGGCGTGTAGGTGATCGCCACGTTGAGCGACACCTTGCCGGTCTCGTTCAGCTTCCGCTTCTTCTTCCCCCCCGCTTTGATCAGCAGCTGCGCTGGACCCGCGGGGACTGACTTGCTCAGCACCGCCCGCGCCGACGCAGCCTTGACACCGTTGCCCGAGGCGGTCAGCTCGCCTGGGTTGGGGAGATTCAGGTTGAGAGTCGCCGTGCCCTTCTTGGTGTTGCGCTCCGCCTTGCCGAGGGTGACGATGTTGTTGTCGGGGATGAACGTCGCCCCCAGGTTCATCGTGAAGCCGCCAGGGCTGGTTTCGGCCGGGGTCAGGGTGAGGTCGGGAGCAAGGGGGCCCGGGAAGGACAGCGCGGTCAGCGTCGACTCGACCGGGACCGCGCCAGCCTGCTAGAAGCAAATGGCCCCCGCGGCGCTGGTGAGGCCGAGCGTCTCGCCGGCCGTGACCGCGATCGGCGCCGCGAGCTGGAAGGTTGCGACCTCCCCTGGGGGAAGCGGAGAGGGCAGAGTCCGCTCGTCCACACCGACCACGTTGAACGACCCGCCACCGACCGACTTCAGGACCACGAAGGTCAGCGGCTGTCCCGCCGTATCGAGCGATGTATTCGTCTGCCACTGCGTGATCCTCCCGACCCCCGGGGCGAAGTACGGGGCGCTCGGTTCGTCCGTCAACTGCGCATCGACCGCGGCGCCACTGCACATCCCCGGCACCGAGCCGGAAGGCACCGCGGTCGAGCCGAGCGTCACCGCCGCCCCCGCTGGCGAGGCGCTCGCCACCAGCGACATCAATGCGAGGAAGGCGACGAGCGCCAAGCGCTTCAAGAGGGAGCGGGATAGGTCGCGGACCGCGAAAGCCGACTCAGGGCACCCACTTCGCGGCCAGCGTGCCGCCGCTGAAACCGCCCGAGCCGCCGACGGCCATGCAGAAGAGCCGGCTTGGACAGGAGACGTCCCTCAGGGTTGGGACCTCGAGCCCGTTTGTCGGGATCGACTCGAGCTGCCAGCTCGCTCCGTCGAAGCGCTCGACGATCGCGATGAAATCACCGGCGGACCCAACCCCGGTGCCTACGGCGTGACACGCCCCTCGTCCCGGACAGCTGACGCCGAAGAGCTGTGCGCTTACTCCCGAGCCAGGCGGCTGCGTCGGATTCGGAGTGGGCATGACCGACCAGCTCGAGCCGACGCGGAGCTCGGCCAGGGTCCCAATCCCGATGCTCGGGATGCCAAACCATCCGACGGCGAAGCACGCCGGTCCGTCCGGACAGGACACCCCGCTGAGCCCAGCGCTCTCAGCGCCGGCAGGCTTCGGCGCAGCCTGCAGCCCCCAGGCGTTGACACGACCGAACCAGCGCTCGACGAGGGGCGAGCTCGAGCTCAGGCCGGACCCATCAAGGGGGATCGACCAGCCAACGACGGTGCACGTACGCCTCAGGGGGCACGAAACGTCAGTCAGCTGCGACTGCGTGGTCGAATCTTCGGCGTCCGGGATGTTCTGGACGATCCAGCGGGTGCCGTTCCAGCGCATCGCGAGCTCACGGCCGAACGGCGAAGCGCGCAGGCCGCCGACCGCCGTGCAGGCCAGGGGCCCGGAGCAGGAGACGGCGCCGAGCACGCCGTTTCCGACGTCCTCGCTCGGCTGGATCGACCATCTCGTCCCGTCCCAAAGCTCGATGAGCGGCCTCGCGAACGGCGAATTCGGGTCCGTTCCGTAATCGCCCACTGCGAAGCAGATCCTCGGCCCCGGACACGAGACGCCATTCAGCGAGCTGAAGGTTGCGCCGGGGGGATTGGGGGTCGGCACGATCTGCCAGCTCGTGCCGTCCCAATGCTCGGCCACCGTCGTCGAGGTGAAGGAGACGGGGGCCGTGGGCGCGTTGGGCGTGGCCATGCCCGCCTGGGCGGATAGCGCCTCGCCGACGGCCATGCACGAATTCGCCGATGAGCAGTCGACCGCGCTCAAGTTCGTGTTCAACGCCCCGTCCACATTCGGGGTAGGCGGGACCGTCCACGCAGCCGATGCGGCTGACGGTGCGAGGAGCAGCGCGGCTGTCGCAAACAAGACCAGACGAGACGGCCGAAATGACATCTGCACTGCGACGCTACGGCCCGATCACGCCCCAGTCAAGTGCCACACCGCCCCTCGGGCGCTCGACGTGAGTAAGCGGATCGCGGGGGACGGTCACCCAGTGACGGCCCGCCGCAGCGAGGACCCGGAAAGCGCCGCTTTGAGCGAGAAGCAGCGCCTTGCATGGAAAGCCGTTCTTGGCGGCGATCACGACGGATCGCTTGCCTTATTAGAAGAAGAACGACACAGGTTAAATAGGCCAGCACGCCCTATTAAAACAAGGACGAGGCAGGTTAAACAGATAGGCGAAAACCTAAAGATCCGCTCGTTGCCGAGTTGTGTGGGTTTAGCGGATTGACGGCGGCTCGCACTTGTGCATAGGGTCGGAGTGTGCGGCGCTAACGGCCGCCGCTCTCGTCCCAAACTGGAGTCAAAAATGCCCAGAACGGCACGGGTGAAGGAATCACGGCTTACGACACTGAGTCGATCGAGGCAGCAGCGCTACCGCCACTGGTGGGAGGGCGTCGACTGGCCGGTGTTCGCCGTCTGGATCAGCGGCGTGGTCCTGGCCGTCGCTTTCTGGACAGCAGTAGGCCTTGGCATAGCGGCTCTCGTCTGATGGCCAACGGCGGCCTGCAGGTCGTCAATCGGAGCGAGCCGGAGCACAACCGCTTATCGGACAGTGAAAAACGCCGCCCCCGTAGGAACGGCGTCCTCACAGCTTCATGACTCGCAACGACCGAACGCTTACGGCCGATGACGAGCGATTTCCGGGCAATACAAGAGCACCCAGCTCGGCACTCTGGCTGCTGACGATCGGCCTGCTGTTCGCGTTGGGTTAGCCGACCGCCACGCTGATCCTGGGAGGAATCCTGATTCCGGTCTGCGGCGTAGTAACGATCACGAACTTCTGCGTGCCTTCGACACTGCTCGGAATCTGGTGGCGACGGCGCGGCATTCCTCCGCCCGCAACGCAGCCCAGCTAGCAAGACGAGGAGAAGCGCATGGAAGCAACCGTCGATACCCGAGAGCTCGAGACGAAGGTCAAGGACATGTACCGCCATGTCGCCGAGCAGCCGGAGGGCAAGTACCACTTCGAGCTGGGCCGCCCTCTGGCCGAGCGCCTCGGGTATCCGTCCGAGGTCCTCGACCGCGTTCCCGGTGGGGCGTGCGAATCGTTCGCGGGCGTCGGCTACTTCTTCGACCTCGCCCAGCTCGCCGAAGGCGAGCGGGTGATCGACCTTGGGAGCGGCTCGGGGATGGACGTCTTCTTCGCCGCCGAGCAGGTCGGCGCGCCCGGAGCCGTCGCGGGAATCGACTTCACCGCTGAGCAGCTCGCAAAGGCGCGGCGGATCGCGAGCGAGTTCGGCTACTCGCAGGTCGAGTTCCGCGAGGGCCGCATAGAGCAGCTGCCGGCCGAGGCGGAGAGCTTCGATTGCGTGGTCTCGAACGGGGTGATCAATCTCGCTCCGGACAAGGGAGCCGTCTTCGCCGAGGCGTACAGGGTCCTGCGGCCCGGAGGCAGGCTCGCGATCGCAGACATCGTCAGCGAGCGGCAGATGAAGGAGTCGATCGTCTGCGACGCCGATCTCTGGGCCTCGTGCATCGGCGGCGCGGCTCAGGTGGACGCCTACCGCGAAGCCATGGAGAGCTCCGGGCTGCGGATCAAGCGGATCCGAGACAACCCCTACGAGTTCATCTCGGAGCGGGCCCGCAACGCCAGTGCCAAATACGGGGTCAAGAGCGTCTCGCTCGTGGCCATCAAGCCAAGCAACTGAACGGAGGAGAAAAACGATGACTGCCACGACCAATCCCAACAGGGCCATGTGGGAGAAGGGCGACTTCACGCAAATCGCCGCGACCATGCGGGAGAGCGGTGAGGCACTCGTCGGCAAACTGGGGATCACCGATGGCATGCATGTGCTGGATCTCGGTTGCGGGGACGGCACCACCGCGGTGCCGGCGGCTCAGCTCGGCGCGGACGTCCTCGGCGTCGACATCGCCAGCAACCTGGTCGCGGCCGGCAAGGCGCGCGCCGGGGAGCTCGGGCTGACCAACCTGTCCTTCCAGCAGGGCGACGCCTCGAACCTGAACGAGCTCGATGACGAGAGCTTCGACCTCGTCATCAGCATCTTCGGGGCGATGTTCGCTCCGAAGCCGTTCGACGTCGCCAAGGAGATGGTCCGGGTGACCAAGCCGGGCGGGCGGATCGTGATGGGGAACTGGATCCCGAACGATCCGACGCTGGTCGCCCAGATCCTGAAGATCAGCGCCTCCTACTCTCCCCCGCCACCGGAGGGCTTCGTCAGCCCGGTGACCTGGGGCGTGGAGGAGAACGTGGTCGAGCGGTTCACCGCGGCCGGAGTCCCCGAGGAGGGGATCTCATGCGAGCGGGACACCTACACGTTCAACTCTCCCGGTTCGCCGTCGGAGCTGGTCGACGCCTTCAGGACCTTCTACGGGCCGACCATGAACGCGTTCGAGGCGGCGGCGGCGGACGGCCGCGAGGACGACCTCCGGGCCGAGCTGGAGGCGCTGTTCACCGAGCAGAACACGAGCGATGACGGCACCTCCATCCCGGCGACATTCCTGCGGGTGACGGTCCAGCGCTAGCTCAGGGCCCGGCGATCGCGCAACCGAGCACGGCGGTAACGAACTCGGCGAAGACCTCGTCGGGGAGGGCATGGGGATCACCGCGCGCTCGAAGGCGAGCCCGTTTGAGCGGT
>CAVXQP010000012.1:0-70851 GCA_963763955.1 uncultured Solirubrobacterales bacterium
GCACCGAACAGCATGCGCACGACCGACCAGCGCAGGAACGGAAGTCGCTTCCCGCCGAGCTCCGACAGCGGCGACATCGTTATCAGCCTGACACGATGCATCCCGGTTTGCCTCGGAGAGCGCCGCACACGCGGTGCTCACGGCCCTGCGGCTGGGATACCGCTTTCCTTCCAAAAGGCACCCTCAACGAGCGGGCCAGGGTCGCCAGGAAGGCAACAAAAGGGCAACAGACGGGACGGAGTCCAGCCGAACCCAGACGAACTCGAGTCCCGGTATGGAGCCGAATCCCGAGCCCAGACGAGCCCCACCGAACTCCCGCCGCGGTCTACGAAACCGAAGGTCACAGGTTCGAATCCTGTCGGGCGCGCTATCTCGGTTCGCTCTGCGTCGCGGTGGACTGCGAGCAAGAGCAGGCGGCGCGTGCGCGCCGGGCGTGGGACGATCAGACGGTGACGGCAGCGCCGGATTCTGCCCGCCCCCCGGATTTCACTGCCCGCGGCGCCGAGGGCACTCTGGCCGAGTTGGATGCGATCGGGTCCGCGGAGCTGGTCCACACGGGTACGTGCACACCGCGGGAGCTAGTCGCCGCGGCGATCGCGCGCACCGAGGCGGCGAACCCGCGTCTGAACGCCGTCGTGCACGAACGCTTCGAGCGAGCACTGGCAGAGGCTGACGCGGTCGACATGTCGGCGCCGTTCGCCGGGGTCCCCTTCCTCTACAAGGACATCGGCGCCTTCGAGACGGGGGAGCACGTGACCCTGGGGATGCGGCTGCTGCGCGACCGCGAAATGCTGGCCCCCTTCGGCAGCAACTACGCCGACCGAATCAGAGCGGCGGGGTTCATTCCGCTCGGGCGGACCAACACGCCCGAGCTCGGGCTCTGCGCGACGACCGAGCCCCAGGCGTTCGGCGCAACGCACAATCCGTGGGACCTGAGCCGCACGCCGGGCGGTTCGAGCGGTGGCGCCGCAGCCGCCGTCGCGGGCGGCCTTGTCCCGGTCGCCCACGGCAACGACGGCGGCGGCTCGATCCGGATCCCGGCGGCGGCCTGCGGGCTGGTGGGACTGAAGCCATCGCGAGGACGCATCTCCTGGGGCCCCGTCCTCTGGGAGGCCGACGCCGGCCTCGCGGTCGAGGGGGTGCTGACGCGGACCGTGCGTGACAGCGCCGCCCTCCTCGATGTGCTGGCAGGGACCTTCCCGGGTGATCCGTACGCGGCGCCCGCGCCGGAGCGTGCCTGGCGCGAGGAGGTCGGCACAGACCCGGGGCGGCTTCGTGTCGGCATCCTCGAGCAGGGCCCCGCCGACGCCTGGGGGACCGACCCCGCCTGCGCAGGGGCGGTCCGGCGCTGCGCGGCGACCCTGGAGGAGCTCGGGCACGCGATCGAGGAATCCGCTCCCCAGGCGATCGGTGACGGGTCGTTTGACGCCGGCTGGCTCGATTGGTGGGCGGTCACCGCAGCCGCCGCCACGATCGCGACGATCGAGGCCGTGGTCGGGTCCACAATCCGAGAGGGCGACGTCGAGCCCATGACCTGGGCGCTCGTCGAGCGCGGGCGGGCGACCTCGGCGGTCGAGTTCGTTCAGCGGCGCGACGAGCTTGGCGCCCTGGCCCGGCTCGCCGCCGCCTGGTGGGGCGAGGGATTCGATCTGCTGCTGACCCCGACCGTCCAGGCCCCGGCGCCAGCCCTCGGTGAGCTCATGGAGGGTGACCCGGCGACCCTACTTCAGCGACAGCTGAGCTGGTTCCCGCTCACCCCGTTCGCCAACGTCAGCGGCCAGCCGGCGATCTCGGTGCCGGTCGACTCCGGCGTTGACGGGCTGCCTGTCGGCGTGCAGCTGATCGCGGGGCTCGGACGGGAGGACGTGCTGATCCGGGTCGCGGCGCAGCTCGAGCGGGCGATGCCGTGGCCAGGCGTGGCGCCGGCTTTCGCCCACGACAAGCTCCGCACGCCCGACCCCTCGGCACTTCGAATCGCACCTCAGACGAGGAAGGGGGAGCCAGCCTAAGTTCCCCTGTACCCCAACGATATGCGTGAGAAGGGAGCACTTGTGGGCAACCAAAGGGCAACGGACGGCACGGAGTCCAGCCGAACCCAGACGAACTCGAATCCCGAGATAGAGCCGAATCCTGAGCGCAGACGAGCCGACAGGGCGGCGACTGCAGTCAGCTAGGCCTACGCGGCCCTGACAAACGACGAGCGAGGCCGGTCACGACTCTCCCCACCGCGCGAAAGAAGCGCGTGAAGTCCACGGGATGCATCAGACCCTTCATGCCTTGACCCTAGTCTCGGTTGCCGCGAGATCGGCGCTCTTCGTCCAAAGCGGCACTTTCGCATTGCCTCCAGTGGGGGCTAACAGTGTGCCCGCGCTTGGTAGCAGTCGATCACGCCTCCAACGGGTGAGCGCCGCCGGCCGAGCGCTTCCCGGTCGGCAGATCGAACGTCACCTCCACCGCGCCGTCGCCCACCCACCTGGCCTCGTAGGTCCCCACCACCTTCTCCACAAGGCGCCTGATGGCGGCGTTCTGGGTGTGGATCAACCCGGTGAAGCGGATGACGCCCGCCTGGCGGGCGCGAACGACTAGCTTGCTGAGGAGCGCCGTCCCAAGGCCGATGTTCATCCACCGATCGCCGACGCCAACCGCGAATTCCGCCGTCTCCGGGTGCTCGCGGTCACGGATGTAGCGAGCCGTGCCGAAGCTCCGTCCGGTCTCGGGATCGACCGCGATCAGCGCCTCGTGGCGAAGGTGATCGACCTTGGTCAGGTAGTCGAGCTGGCTGCCGGAGAGCCGTGGCTGGGGAGTGAGGAAGCGCATGAAGATCGACTCTGCACCAGCGCTCTCAAAGCCCTCGATCAGTCGTTCGCGGTCCTCTGGCGCGATCGGTCGAATCAGCGCCCTGGTTCCGTCCCAGAGCTCGATGACTTGATTGTGGCTGAGACCCATCGTTCGCCCTCCGTCAGTGACCGAGCAGGCGCTCGTACTCGCGCAGGCGGTGGCCAAGACTCTCCTGTTCTGCCCGAGGATTGCCGCGCGGAATGCTGCCCGCGTGGCCCTCGGCCGTCAGCATGCTCTCTCGACGCTGGTCCAATTGCCTGCGGTCGTCTCCGTCCAACCGGGAGCGCTGCCGTTCGGCGCGGGCACGGCTAGACGTTTCCATCGCCGTCACTCGGGCCCCCGTTGTTGTCGGCGTCGCTGTCGCCACCGTTGTTCTGCGGAATACCGGCTGTTGAGCTCGATGCGGCCGCACCGCCCGTCCCGGCCATGGAGGCCGACGCCGATGTGGACGCGGGGCTGCCGCTCGATCCTCCGCCGCACCCCGCGGCGGCCAGTGCAACCGCGGCGAGCAGGGCAGCGACGGCCAGCTTCAGGGTCGAGCTGCGTCCGAGCCCTTTCGACCTGCCCGGGCCGTGGGGGCTTGTTCGATGGGTGGGCATTGGGTGTCCTTTCCTATCTCTGCTTTCTTGCGGGTGATTCGGATACGGCGAGCGCCCGCGAGCAGGCTTGGGATGTGTGACCAAGATCCGCCCGCTTAGCGAAGGTCGCACCAGCCCAGCGGGACGACGTCCGTGATCGTCTAGGCGCGGAGGACAGTCCGTACTCCTGCCGAGCGAGCTACCGACGAAACCGCCGCTTTCTATGCAAATCGGCACTTTCGAACCGCACCTCCAGACGAGGAAGGGTCGTCCGTCTAGTCGCTCTCGAGAACGGGCGGAGTCCGGCGCGACGGCAACGCCAGCGGACTACCTAGGCTGCCAGGACGAGGACTCCCGGATACCCGCTTTGCATGGAAAGCAGCAGTGTCCGGTGAGATACTGGGCGGGCGATGTCGGAGGAGAGTCTCGAGGATTTCATCCGCCGGCCCTTCATCGCCGAGCCGGCCCACGCTCAGACAGCGCCTCTTTGATGCGGGCCGCCGGTATCAGCGAGTTCGGCGGTGCTGTCGGGCGGATCGACCTCCCAGATCCGCGCCCCCTCGCGGACGACGAGGTCCTGATCGAAATCCGGGCCGCGGGCGTCGGCAACTGGGAGGAGTTCGTCCGGACGGGCGAGTGGGACGTCGGCCGCGCCCCTCCGATGGCGCTCGGCGTCGAGGCCGCCGGGACCATCACGGCGATCGGAGATTCCGTCGAGGACTGGGAGCCGGGCGATGAGGTGCTCAGCCACCCCCTTCCGCTGCGGGATCAGGGAACCTGGGCGCCCTTGCTGATCGCCTCGGCGACGGTGCTCGCGCGAAAGCCCGGCGCCCTCTCGTGGGAGGCCGCTGCAGCGTTCCCCGTTCCGGCCCTGACCGCCACGCAGGTGATCGACGGAGCCCTGGCGGTGCGCCCTGACGACCTGGTCCTCGTCAACGGTGGGAGCGGGGTGACCGGCACGCTGCTCGTCGGACTGGCCGCGGCGCGCGGCGCCGAGGTGATCGCGACCGCAGGACCGGCCAGCCATGAGCGCCTGCGCCGGCTGGGAGCGGCCCACGTGCTCGACTATCACGACCCCGACTGGCCGGAGCAGGCGCGCGCCATTGGCGGCGGCTTGGGCGTGACCGCCGTCGCGAACGCCGCGCCTAACGGCTCAGCCGACGCGATCGGCACCGTGCGCGACGGCGGTCGCCTTGCGACGATCACCGAGGACCCACCGGACGAGCGGCGAGGCATCGAGATCTCGTCGGTGATCGTGCAGCCCGACGGCCGCGGTCTCGGCGAGCTCGCCGAGCTGCTCGCGGCCGGAAAGCTCGAGGTCTCGGTCGCGGCGACGTTCCCGCTCGAGGAAGCCGCCGCCGCGTTGGCGGCAGCAACGGGAGGCGGCGCCGGCGGAGCGGTCGTCCTTAGCCCCTGACGGGGCGAGGATCTAGCTCGCCAGGGATTGAGTGGCGACCCCCGCTGGTCAACGACGGCCCCGTGACCGTGGTGCCCGAAGTTTGGCGAAATAGTCGCTTTGGACGAGAAGCGGCGGTGTTCCCGGCCGTGCTCCCCTACTCCCGCAGCCCCGCGACTTCGAGGGGCGCCTCGGCCTTGGTCTCGAGGGCGCTGATCATCGAGCGCCACCTTCCTCCTCGTCACCCGCCTCATCGTTGCCGTAGAACTCAACCGCGCCGCTCCCCCAGGTAACGAGGACGCCATCGGCGGCTACAGCTACCTCGCGCACCGCGCCCTTCTCCTCGGCTTCCTCGAGGATCTGCGTCCGGAGCGGCTCAACAACAGATTGCAGGGCCGGGTGGTGCTGCTGCTCGTTCATGCGGTCCTCCTCGCACGGGGTTGCCGCGCCAACCTATAGCTCTTCGCGCCGCTGTTCGCGAGGGTGGCTACACGAATGGAAGTCCTGACCCTCGCGCAATATCCGCCACTGATCCGGATCGCGAATCAATTCCGCCGTGAAGCGCCCGTCCCGACGTTCTCCTCCGACATCGCCTACTCCGACAGCCCGACGGCTTCGAGGGCTTGACCCCACTTGCCGTAGTCCTTGAAATGGGTGCAGAGTCCATCTCGGTAGGTCATCAGGAACGCCGCGGGAATCTCCTGCTCGACCCCGCTCCCTCTTCCAATGGTCCGAAACGTCCCCAGCGCCAACACCCGGTCTCCGAGATCGCGAACGTCCGGGCAGCGAACCTCGAACACCTCCCACGAGTCCGCGATGTCACCGAATGACCGCCTCAGTTCATCCACCCCTGAGTAGTCACCCTCCAGTGCAGCGATCTGAGGCTCGAAGACGGCGTCCGGGTGGAAGCCCTCCAACCAGCCCTCGATGTCGCCCCGGTTGAAGGCCTCAAGGCTCTTCAGAAACCGATCGACGTTCTCCTGCGACATCGCCCACGCAGTATCTCGCGCATGACCGAACGAGACCCCTTGTCGGCATGTTTGGCACAAGCGCTACCCGGCGGTCAGACGCGCCAGCGTGGTCAAAGAACCGAACCCGTTGTACGCTCGGCCCTGTGCCTGTTCGCCTTTTCAGGTGGACACTCGTCTCGCTGGGGCTCCTCTCGGTCGCCCTCTGTGCGCCGGCCGAGGGGAAGAGCCATCCCAAGAACCCGGTGATCAACGTCGCTGCTCCGTCCCACCAGCCGGTGACCGGCGTGGGCGCGGTGGCGACGGCGACCGCCGTCTGCCCCGCCGGGACACGTCTCGTCGGCGGCGGCTGGCTCGCCGGCGACTCCATCGTCTTCGAGTCGCGAAAGGTCGGTGTGAACGCGTGGCGGGTGTCAGCGCAGAACCGAACCGAAAACCGAGCGCTCTTCTCCCCCCGGCCTGATCGACAACGTGGTCACCGACTCGCTTCGCGTGGGAGCTAACCGCTGGCGGACGCAGGCGCTCTCGGGCAAGGTGGGGGCCGCCGTGACCGGGTACGCGTACTGCGCGAAGCAGAAGAAGGCCCCGCCCGCCGTGGCACGTCTCAGCCACGGACGTCGGCGGGGGGCCCCTTACCGTGAGCGCCACTGCCTACTGTGGCTGAGAACGTCCTGTGCGGTCTTTCAGCCCGCTGGGTCAAAACGGGCCGGGACTACACTCGAAGAGAGACCGGCGCGTCCCTCTTTCTCCCTAAGTACTGCCCCAGGGGCGCGTCGGCCCTACTTCGGGGTCTGCATCTAGTTCCGCCAGTTCGTCAGGTGGTGGCTCCAGTCCGGGTCGATCTTGTCGAGCATCGGATCGAAGGCATCGACCTCGGCATCCTTCGCATCGAGGTGATAGCGCCGGGTGCCGTCGTCTGTCACCTGCATTGGCTTGATGTTGAATCGCGCTTCGAACTCGTCGAGGACTTCCTGGCCCAGGTCATCCTCGGGACGCAGTGCGATCACGGCAGCCATCGGGCGCAGTCTAGTTCCGTCTCCTCGGCGAGCGCATCCAACCCGGCGAGGGTGAACCCGCTGCGCGGATCGGGGGTGATCGCGGCCCCAACTGGTCGCCTTCGGTGGTCGTGCCGAGGAGCCAGGGCTTCCAGGTGCTTGGTCCTTTTTCCTCAGGGCTGGCGCTGGCGCCCATGCTCGTGGGGACCCTGGACCGGTAGGTGCCGCCCTGAGCTGCAGGACTAGGCCTTGTTCGAGCGCGCCGCCACCTTTGCAGTGTCTTTGTCATCGCCGACTAGCAGCTGGTTTGGGCTCATGGGCCAAGCAGCGGTCGTTCCCGGCCCCACCGTAGCGGGGCGAGCCCGCGGAGCCTCCGGTGAGGCCAAGGACCGATCCAGATTGCGCCGATTCGCCCTTACTCTTTCTCGCCGGACTCCTCGACGCCCATTGAGTCGCCGGCGCTGTGAACGACCTTCTTTAGGAACGTGTACTGGGTCTCAACCAGCTTGTCCGCCATCTTCAAGGCGGAGTCGACGATTTCCTCAGCCTGAGTGGGGCTGCTTTCTTTGGCCAGCGTCTTGTCGACGGTTTCGGTGAAGCTGCGAACCGCTTCGATCGCGGCCTCCTGACCTTCCTTGATCTCCTCGAGGACTTGCTCGGACATCTCTACTGACCTGTCTTTGAGGGCCATCTGCATCACCTCTTTCTGATACGCACACCGATCCGTGTCTCAAACTGCTCCACGATCATCACGCGTGCACCAGGGCCTGGCATCCGTAGGGAACCCCTGCTTGGCGTTCCGTGGAGCACGCGGGTCACGGGCGCAAAGCGGCAGTCCGGCTAACAGGCGGTGGCAGAGAAGCGATAGAGCCGCTCCATTTCCTGCGCAGCGAATGCCGAGAGCTGGCGGCATCGTAGAACCGAGAGTCCGAACCTCCTGCACCTGCCGGGTCAGGCGATCCGGGGCGTCCACCTGAAGGTGCGCGTCGCGAGAGCCAATCCCGTGACCCCCCAAATGGCCACGATCAGGAGATGATCGACGGCGATTCCGCTGCCATGCGTCTTTACGAATGGCTCAAGCAGCGCCTGCGAGAGGTGGCGGATCGGGAATAGATCGGCGACGTGGCGCAGGAACGGCGGTATCTGGCTCTCGGGCACGAATACGCCTGAGATGAAGTAGAGCGGCAGGACCATCAGGTTCGTCGCCGGCGCGGCGGCATCGGCCGCCCCGATCAGCGTCGAGACCGCGAAGCTCAGACAGCAGAAGGAAGCGGCCCCGATGACCACGGCGACAATCAGGCCCGGCATGGTCGAGCCGGGAAGCTCGACGCCGTAACCGAGGCGCCCGATCGCCAGCAGAAGCCCCGACATCACCAGTGCGACGAGGACGCCAACGGCAGCCCGGCTCGCGATCACCACGCCACCGGGGACGGGCGTGGCGCGGGCCCGCTTCAGCACACCGGCCTCGCGCTGGGTGACGATCGCGACCGTCAGGTTGACGAAGCTCGCGGAGATGATGCCCAAGGTCATGATCCCCGGCACGTAATAGGTGGTGAGCTTGATCGCCCGGCCGTCGACGATCGTCGAACCCTCGAAGATCGCAGCGAAGATCACCAGGAAGACAATCGGCAGCGCGATGGTGAAGGTCCGTGACTGTGGGTTCCGCCAAAAGACCTTGAGGTCGGAGCGAAACTGGGTGACGAGGAGATGCCGATCGATCACAGGTCTCGCTCCGTCGTCTCGGTCAGCCGCAGGTAGACGTCCTCCAGCGTCGGCCTGCCCACGGTCAGGTCTGTCAGCTCGCAACCATGCTCCAGCGCCCAGGCCCCGAGCTCGTGCAGCGCCCGCGCCGGATGCTCGCTTTGCAGGTGCAGGCGCCCATCCCGCGCCTCGGCCCTGACGGCGAGCTCAGCTGGCAGAGAACCGATCTCGACCCCGTACGGCGGTGTGAACGAGATGTCGCTCGGGGCCTTGTCGCGGCCGCCAAGCGTCTCCGGCGTGCCCTCCGAGACGATCCGGCCCGCGGAGATCACCGCTAGGCGATCGGCGAGCGCCTGTGCTTCCTCCATGTAATGGGTGGTGAGAAACACCGTCTTGCCGAGGTCGCGGAGGTTCGAGATCACCTCCCATGCGTGGTGACGAGCCGCGGGATCGAAGCCGGTGGTGGGCTCGTCCAGGAAGACGAGCTCCGGGTCGCCGATCAGAGCCAGCGCCACGTCAAGCCGGCGCTGCTGTCCGCCCGAGAGGCGGATCGCTCGCGAATCCCGGTCGTCCTCAAGGCCTACGAGCTCGATCGTCTCTTCGACCGGCCGCGGCCGCGGGTAGTAGCTGGCGTAGAGCTCGAGCAGCTCGCCGACGGTGAGCTCGCCCGGCATCGTGCAGCTTTGCAGGACCACCCCGATCCTCGAGTGCCACTCGCGGCTGGCGCCCTGCGGGTCCTCGCCGAGCACGGTCACCCCGCCGCCAGTACGCGTGCGATATCCCTCGAGGGTCTCCACGGTGACGGTCTTGCCGGCGCCGTTGGGTCCGAGGAAAGCGAAGATCTCGCCCGCGTGGATCTCGAGGTCGACGCCTCGCACCACTTCCCGTTCCCCGTAGGACTTGCGCAGACCCCGGACGCTAATGACAGGCTCGCCCCTGGTACTCGCGCTTACGGGCGCGTCCCTGCTTGCCGCGTTTGTCACAGGTCTTATTGAAGCCGCCAGTGGGGTGCAGCGGGCACCGCTAACCGGTTCGCTCGAAGCCGGTATATACGGAGGCTGGAAGTGTGAGGCTACTGGCAACCGGTCCCTACTCAAGGAGAGACGAATGGCAGACAGCGTCTATCGAGTCACCGAAGTGGTCGGCGTCAGCTCGGATTCGTGGGAGCAGGCGACCAAGAACGCAGTCGAGAAAGTCAGCGAGACTGTGCGGGACCTGCGAATCGCCGAGGTCGTTCGTCAGGACGTGACGATCGACGCCGGAAAGGTGTCCGAGTTCCGCATCCGGCTCGGGGTCTCGTTCAAGTACGACAAGGAGTAGCGGCTCGGTCCCCGCGGGCCGCCGGTCAGGCGGCGGTCCTCGGGTCTCATCCGCAGTGCGGGGAGTTCCGCGTTCTCCGGCGGACAGTTCGCCACTAGGCTGACCTTGGAATGGCCCTCGACGACCGGTTGGACCTCTACGAGGTAAAGGCGCAATTCGAGCGCTTCACCGAATGGCTCGACCTGGGGGAGATCGTCGCCGACCTGGGATTCCTGCGGCGGGCCCGACGAACCCTGCTGCCCCTGCCGCTGATCGACCGCCCCGTGCCGATTGACCCCTCGGCGCACCTGCAGCCGTTCCGCTCGCGACCGGTGCCGGAGCTTCAGGGCAAGCGGATCGCCCTGGTGGCCTCGGGGGGCGGCGGGGCGGCTGTGGCCCTCGCGGGGGTCAAACGTGCCTTCGAGGAGGCGGGAGTCGAGCCGGCCGAAATCATCGGGTGCTCCGGCGGCGCGATCTGGGGCTCGATGTGGGCGGCCGGGATGAGCTCCGACGAGATGACGGACTTCTCGCTCTCATGGCGGCCGGAGGACTACCTGGACATTCAGTGGCTGAAGCTGCCGCGGTTTGCCCTCTCGGCGCTCAGAGGGTTCTCGGGGCTGGCGAAGGGGGAGGCGATCGAACGCCTCTTCGACACTCGGCTGACGAGGATGCCGTGCGGGGACGCGCCGATTCCGATCACGACCATCGTCTACAACCTGGACCTCGGCAGGGTCGAGTACTTCGGATCGAGGCGCACGCCCGAGGTCACCATCGGCCACCTTGTCCGGGTGGCGATCGCGCTGCCCCTGTTCATCGAGTCGGTTTCCGTACGCGGCCATCTTTACGTGGACGGGGGGATCATCGAGAACTGGCCGGCACAGCCGGCGATCGAAGCCGGTGACCGCTTCGACCACGTGATCGGCGTCAACCTGATGCTGCCCAAGGGCTTCGAGCCCCGGGACATAAGCGGCTGGCCGGATAGGACCGGCGGCCTGCTGCAGGCGAGCCGACAGCTGCAGCAGGGCTACCACCTCGAATTGGCGCGGCGGGCGAAGGACGAGCTAGGGGAGAAGCTGAAGCTGATCGAGCCGATCGACGAAGCGGAGATCCGAGGCGTCTCGTTCTACGACCTATTCCTGGACCGGACCCAGTGGCCGCGGCTGATCCAGCAAGGCTACGAGTCGGCGACCCTGGTGATGCAGGGCTTCGGCTGAGTCGCGGTGCGATGCCAGACCCGCTCGAGTAGAGCGGCACCCTGGCTCACTGTCTCCTGCGCGGTCGCGCTTGGCACCGCGCACGCCAGACTCCAACCAATCCCGGATGGTACGACAGTCGTAGTCCTTATGAACGATCCTGTCCAACGAAAGGAGAAAGCCGATGACGGTCAGCCGAAAAGCCTGGATCGCAATCGGAATTCTCGCGGCGGTCGCCGCGATTGCCGTGATAGCTCTCGTCGCCTCCGGCGGTGGTAGCGCGGGCGGCGCCTACTAACCCGCCGGGTCGGCCAGGCTTCCCCCACCCGGACCCGGCTTCCTCTCCCCGCGCGCAACGCGCGACCTCTCTCACCCCTCTCTAAGGCGATAGCGAGCCGTCGAATCACCCGAACCGGGTGAGAATCACGGTAACGCCCAGGGCTAGGGTCGCGCCGCGAGTCACCAAGACTTGATTCGTCACTGCCAGTGAAAGGAGCACGGATGATCTGGGCGATCCTGGCGCTGCTCGGCGTCCCGCTCTGGCTCTGCGCCCTCGGCATCCTCACGGCGGTCGTGCAGAACCGCAAGCTCCGCAAGCGCTACGGCGACATCCCGGTGCGCGTCCGCCGTCCCGGAAAGAAGCGGTGGACCCGCGGTCACGCGATCTGGGTCTCCGACGTCTTCGCCTGGGGAGGTAGCCCGGCCGCCTGGAACGAGGAGCTGATCCAGGTGAGCGAAGCGAGTTCTCGCGCCGCGGACCCTGAGGAGCACAAGAAACTGCACCGCCTCGGAGACGATCCGGCGGTCGTGACCCTGGCGCTCTCCGGACGTCACGTTCCGGGCATCGCCGGTTCCCCAGTAACGCAAGGGGCAACAAGAGGGCAACAGACGGGACAGAGTCCAGCCGAACCCAGACGAACTCGAGTCCCGATATGGAGCCGAACCCTGAGCCCAGACGAGCTCCACCGAACTCCCAATGCGGTCTACGAAACCGAAGGTCACAGGTTCGAATCCTGTCGGGCGCGCTCCGGGATCCCAGCCGCAGCGCCGATCGCCATCCGACCAGACGGAGGGGCCCGCGGCGCAAGCGAATTCGTTGTCGCGCTTCACGCGGCCCACACCCGTTGCGGGAGGTAACCCAAGCTACTGCTGTATCCCGAGCACTCCGGCGACCGCGTTATGTCCAGCGCCTGGCCGCCTGGCCTACCAAGTAATTGCATTGGGGCTGGCTACTGACTATTGGGGATTTCTACCTTGGGCCGCCGGAGCATCGAAAATCGGCTTCCGTATCGACCCCGAGTCCAGGGCGAGTCGCGCAGCAACCACTCGCAAACCAGGGCCAGCCCGGTCGCGAGGGCGGGGATGAAGACGAATTCGAGCCGCAGGGCTGTGTAGTTGACCGAGACCAGAATCGTCAGCACGCCGCCCACCGCCGCAGCTCGGATCAAGGTCACGAAGGAGTCGCGCTCCTTCATCCGCATGCACATCGCCACCACCGCTGCGACCACGGGGACCAGCATGAGGAAGCTGAGGACGGGGAGCGCCGGATGGATCGGATACAGGAGGTCGTTCCCGACCGTGTACCCGAGATCGTGCGGATACCGCGCGAGGATCGATCCCCAGCTGGTGTCGGCCGGGATCCGGTAGCTATTTTCGACATACGCGAGGTTGTCGCGGAGGGGAGCCGAGAACAGCAGCGGGGCCGGCAGCGAGGCAAGCGCTCCGGTCGCGGTCACCGCGGTCATCACCCTCGAACGCTCACGCCACGCCAGCCATCCGGTGGCGATGACCAGGACAATGGCCTCGTCACGGGTGAAGGAGAGGACGAACAGAGTCGCGATCCAGACCGGCAACCAGCGAAGGCCCCGCTCGCGCACCATCAGAGCCAAGAGCAATCCGGCGACCAGCAACGTCAAACCCCAGGTATCGACGCCAGGGCCCGCTGCGAGCACAATCAGGGGAGGCAAGAGCGTGCAGAAGACACTCGCGAACACGGCCGGTCCCGCGGCGAATCGTCGGCGCAGCAGCAGGTAGAGAACGGGGGGCAGAAATGCCCAGCCGAGCAGCGAGACCTCCTCCAGGGCGCGCGTCCCGAAGAGGGGATCCAGAGCTGCTGCCATGATCGGGACCGTCCAGCGGCGACGGTAGAAGCGGGAGCTGTATCTCACCCAGGGTGGGTTGTCGACTCGCTTGAGGCGGGGCGGAAGGTTGGATTCGTACTGCTTCGCAGCCGTCGCCAGGTCGCTGCCGAAGACTTGACGGAGCGCCTCGTATCTCGGCTCGCCCTGGATCTCGCGCTTCTGAGCCTCGTAGAAGAGACCGTCGGGGTCGGTCCAGTGCACCTTTGGACCCGAATAGGGAAGGGTAAGGCAGAGCCCAAACAACAACAGCGCTCCCGCCACCAGGGAATCGCGCGGAGGACCTCTCAGCCAGCCGGGCGGCGCGGGCATAAGGGCACGAAGCTACCGCATGGGCGCGACCTCAACCGCGGCTCCGTGGAGGATGTCGCGCTCGGAGACCTCGACCTCGCCGAGGCCGAAGGCCCGCATCGCCTCGATCAGGATCACCACGCCCGCGACGATCGTCGGCGCTCGACCTGGAAGCCGAGCTAGCCGGACATCAGGGGAAGCGCCTGCCGCTTCCTGAGGATGGAGCGCACCTCGTCGAGGCTGCCTAGCTCGACCTGCTCCGTCGAAGTGGGGAGCTTCGCATCTGGCGCCGCGACGTGCCGCTGAAAGCAGGAGAGCGCCTTGCGTAGCTCCGCGAACCCGACACTGATCGGCCACGGGTTGATCGTCGGATCTCTCCGCGATTAGGACACGACCAGGTAACAATCCCGACCGATCCGAGCCGATCCTGGACGATCTGCTTTCCGAGAAAGTCGCGGTCTAGAGCCAGAAAACGATCCCCAACGATCCCCGACGATCAGCGGATTCGGACTACGAAACCGAAGGTCACAGGTTCGAATCCTGTCGGGCGCGCTCAGGGGTTTGCAGGATCCCGCAGGCGTTTGGCAGTGCACTAGTCAGACAGCGCCAGCGGCTCGCGGGCCGCCCTTACGCGCAGTGCGGCTCTACCGCACGTGCGCCGCGGGCGCGGGAGCATGATCAGCCGGCGGCGATGACCCCTTGAGGGCAACGGTGGAACCGAGCGTGGCCGCGACGAAGATCCCCGCAGTTGCCGCCTTCATCCGCCGTTCCGTGAGCCAAGTTGCGTGCTGGGCCTGGAGCCAGGACCTTGCTCCGCTGGCGCCCGCCATCGCCGCCATCGCACATGCAGCACACATCGGCTTCGGACGATACCGATCAGGCTGCACGTCTTTCGGTCAGCTTCAGGAATCGGACTAGACTTTTTTCGACTGATGTGGGCAGCCGACCCCATCTCGCGGCGAGGCCCAGGCTGGTGACGTGCGTGTCACAACGCTGGCGGGGAGTGGCCCTGGTTCCGGCTGCAGCGATGGCTGTCCACCAATTGCGCTATCTGCTGGCTTACGGGGGTGGCGCCGACCAGGCGTTATCTGAGCAGGGACACGCCTATCTGAGTTCGATGACCCCCTGGGTCGTCTTCCTCTGCGCCGCCGCACTCGGAGCCTTTCTCGGCCGGCTAGCCAGGGCGTGGCGGCTCGGTGAGGCCGAGGAGCATTCGGCGGCAAGCCCGCTCGTGGTCTGGGTCGCCGCCGCGGCTGGACTCATCGCGCTCTACACCGGGCAGGAGCTGCTCGAAGGCCTCCTGGCCTCCGGCCATCCCCCCGGCCTGATCGGCGTCTTCGGCGACGGCGGCTGGTGGGCGCTCCCCGCCGCGCTCTTCGTCGGCGGGTTGCTCACGCTTGCGCTGCGGGGAGCACGAGTCGCGATGCGCTTCGTTGCGGCTCTCAGGGCGAAGGCGCTCGCACCGGTTCGGCGCGCACCGTCCGCGGCCCGCGCCCCCGCGATCTTGCTCCTCGCTCAGCCGGGGCCGATGGCCGCGGCCGCGCCGGGTCGCGCCCCGCCGCCTCCTCTCTCGCGCTGATCAGCGTGCCGCGGCCTTTGGTGGCCGTCGGCTCGATCCACACCGAGAAAGGAACGAACATGCCACGCACTGCGCGGGGGCTGCTGCTGGCGATCGCCACGCTGGCGAGCCTCCCAGCGACAGCGGGGGCCCACCCGGGCAACCCCGACTTCCGCTCCGTGATCCAGGGCTTCAGCCCGCAGATCCCGGGGGTGAACGTCCAGGTCCTCAACTGGGACAGTGACATGCAGCTCTCGGACCCGGGTCACCACACGGTCGTGGTCTACGGCTACGACCACGATCAGTACGCGCGGATCCTCCCCAACGGCACCGTGCAGGTGAACCAGCGGTCACCGGCCGCCTATCTGAACGAGGACCGCTACGGCACGACACCGGTGCCGTCGTCGGCCAACCCGAAGGCCCCGCCCCAGTGGAAGACGGTCAACGAGAGCGGGACGTTCGTCTGGCACGACCACCGGATGCACTACATGTCGCCCTCGACCCCGCCGCAGGTCAAGGACAAGAGCCAGCGGACGAAGATCTTCGACTACACGGTCCCGCTCTCGGTTGACGGCAAGCCGGTCAGCCTCGACGGGACCCTCTTCTGGGTCGGCCCGCCCAACACGTCCAAGACCCCGTTTCTGATCGTCGGCGCCGTGATCGTCATCGGCCTGCTGATCATGGTGATCTGGGTCCGCCGTCGGAGACGGGGTGATCCCTCGGGCGCGGGCGGCACGGGAGGTGCCCCTCCGAAGGAGGCGAAGGAGGCGTGGTGAGGCGCCTCGTCACTCGCGGCGGCCTTGCGCTGATCTCGGCCCTGGCGATCGGCGCGACCGCTCCCGCCGCCGCTTCGGCTCACGCGATCCTCGAGGGCACCTCGCCGCAGCGGGGCGCAGTCGTGCCGCATCAGCCGGATGCGGTGATCTTCCGCTTCGACGAGCCCGTCGAGGGGAACTTCGGCGCCGTGCGGGTCTACGACTCGCATGGCAACGAAGTCGACCAGAGCGACGCCTTCCATCCGAACGGGGACGGGCCGCGGATCGGAGTGCACCTCAAGCCCGGCTTGCCGGACGGGAGCTACACGGCCACCTACCGCGTCGTATCGGCGGACGGACACATCGTCTCCAGCGGCTTCGTCTTCTCCATCGGGAAGGCCGGAGCCGCTCCGAACCAGACGGTCGCCCAGCTGATCGGCAACTCCGGCTCGGGAACGGTGACCGAGATTGCTTTTGGCGCCGCGCGTGCGCTCCAGTACGCGGCCGTCGCTCTGGCGGTCGGCGCGCTCGTCTTTCTGCTCCTCTCCTGGCTCCCGGGGCTGGGCGCTGTGGCCGGATCTGACGGCAGCTGGCTCCGTGCATCGCAGGCGTTCTCGGCATGGCTGAAGCGGCTGCTCTACGCGGCCGTGGCCATCGGGGCACTGAGCGCAGCGGCCGGTGTCGTCCTGGAGGCGGCGGAGGCCGCCGGGATCTCGGGCTTCTCCGCGCTCCAGAGCTCGATCATTCGCGAGGAGCTCGGGACGAAGTTCGGGACGATCTGGGGGCTCTGCCTGCTCGCGTGGGTTGGCTTCGGGGTGATCCTGCCCTTCGCCCTCGGGCGGTCGGGTCAGAAGGTCTTTGCCCTGCGACCCGCCGAGCTGGGGGCAACGGGGCTCGCCAGGTCTGGATCGTGGGTGGCACTCCGGCTGCTTCCGCTCGCGATCCCGCTCGCCTTCCTGGTGATCGAGCCGGCCCTCTCGGGCCACGGGAGCACGCAGTCGCCCGTGCCGCTGCTTTTCAGCACCAACGTCCTGCATGTGGCCGCGATCAGCGTCTGGCTCGGCGGTCTGGTGACGCTGCTGCTCGCTGTCGCCCGGGCGACGCGCGAGCTCGAGCCACCCGATCGCAGTCGGCTGCTCGCCGCTGTGCTGGTCCGCTTTTCGCAGGTCGCGCTGATTGCGGTTGTCGTCATCTTGGCCTCGGGGCTGGTCCAGGCGTACGTCCTCGTCCGACACCCGCACGCCCTGCTCGACACGGCCTACGGGCGAGCGGTGCTGATCAAGTTCTGCCTGCTGCTCGCCCTGATCGGGTTGGGCGCCTACAACCGCTACCGCAATGTCCCGCGGCTGGAGAAGGTGGCCGAGGGAGGAGACGCTCCCGGACGCGCCGGCCTGCTGTTGCGCCGGGCGCTCCGCACCGAGGTCGCCCTCCTGGTCGTGGTCCTGGGGGTGACAGGCGCGCTGGCGAGCTATGCCCCCTCGATCGCCGCGCAGTCGGGGCCCTATTCGACGAGCACGACGCTCGGCCCGACCTCGTTCCAGATGACCGTCGACCCGGCCCGGGTCGGGGCGAACGAGATCCACCTCTACATGTTCGACGCGAAATCGGGTGCGCAGTACACCGGGACGAAGGAGCTCGATGTCACCGCGAGCGACACGGACAAGAACATCTCGCTGCCGCTCACCCCGCAGCTCTCCGGCCCCGGCCACTACACGATCCCGGACGCCCTGCTGAGCGTGCCAGGCACTTGGAAGATCGAAGTCACGCTGCGAGTGTCGGCCTTCGACGAGTTCACGAAGGACTTCTCGGTGCCGATCAGATGAGCGGAGACCTGATCAGCACGCTGCTCTTCTTCGTGCCGGCGTTGCTGCTCTGCCTCAGCCTCCTGCTGGGTTATCGGCCGGGCGAGCGGTTGCTGATCCGCTGGGCCACGAGACGGACGCAGCGGCACCGCTATGCGCCACTCGTGCGCGCCTCGATCCGCGACGGCTGGCTCCGAATGAACCCGCGCGGCGGTCGCCTGCTCGCGCGCTCCCTGGCCGGTCGCGCGCCTCCTCGCCGGGCGGCGCCGCGAGCGAGGTTCGGGCGGCGCCCACTTCCGTCCCTCACTTGACAAAGGAGTCTTCGATGCGAAAGAGGTTGATTCTCGGAGGTATCTCGTCGCTTGCCGTGTTCGCCCTGCTCGCGGCGAGCGCGCAGGCGCACGTCAGCTTCCACCCGAACGTGTTGCCTGCTGGCGCCAACGCCACGCTCGACATCCGCGTGCCCAACGAGATGGACAATGCCAACACGACCAAGCTGGAGGTACAGGTTCCGCCGGGTTTCATCGACATCTCGACGGAGCCGATTCCCGGCTGGAGCGCGCAGGTGCGGACGCGGAAGCTGGCAAAGCCGGTGCAGACGGACAGCGGCCCCGTCTCCGAAGAGGTGAGCGAGATCGTCTGGTCGGGGAGTGGCAGCGGGAAGATCCCGCCGGGCGGCTTCCTGAACTTCCAGATCTCTAGAATAGACGGCGCAGTCGGGGCCCTATTCGACGAGCACGACGCTCGGCCCGACCTCGTTCGAGATGACCGTCGACCCGGCTCGGGTCGGGGCGAACGAGATCCACCTCTACATGTTCGACGCGAAATCGGGAGCGCAGTACACCGGGACGAAGGAGCTCGATGTCACCGCGAGCGACACGGACAAGAACATCTCGCTGCCGCTCACCCCGCAGCTCTCCGGCCCCGGCCACTACACGATCCCGGACGCCCTGCTGAGCGTGCCAGGCACTTGGAAGATCGAGGTCACGCTGCGAGTGTCGGCCTTCGACGAGTTCACGAAGGACTTCTCGGTGCCGATCAGATGAGCGGAGACCTGATCAGCACGCTGCTCTTCTTCGTGCCAGCGTTGCTGCTCTGCCTCAGCCTCCTGCTGGGTTATCGGCCGGGCGAGCGGTTGCTGATCCGCTGGGCCACGAGACGGACGCAGCGGCACCGCTATGCGCCACTCGTGCGCGCCTCGATCCGCGACGGCTGGCTCCGAATGAACCCGCGCGGCGGTCGCCTGCTCGCGCGCTCCCTGGCCGGTCGCGCGCCTCCTCGCCGGGCGGCGCCGCGAGCGAGGTTCGGGCGGCGCCCACTTCCGTCCCTCACTTGACAAAGGAGTCTTCGATGCGAAAGAGGTTGATTCTCGGAGGTATCTCGTCGCTTGCCGTGTTCGCCCTGCTCGCGGCGAGCGCGCAGGCGCACGTCAGCTTCCACCCGAACGTGTTGCCTGCTGGCGCCAACGCCACGCTCGACATCCGCGTGCCCAACGAGATGGACAATGCCAACACGACCAAGCTGGAGGTACAGGTTCCGCCGGGTTTCATCGACATCTCGACGGAGCCGATTCCCGGCTGGAGCGCGCAGGTGCGGACGCGGAAGCTGGCAAAGCCGGTGCAGACGGACAGCGGCCCCGTCTCCGAAGAGGTGAGCGAGATCGTCTGGTCGGGGAGTGGCAGCGGGAAGATCCCGCCGGGCGGCTTCCTCAACTTCCCGATTTCGACGGAGATTCCCGATCAGTCTGGGCACGTGCTCACCTTCAAGGTCCTGCAGACCTACGACAACGGGCAGGTGGTGCGTTGGATCGGGCCGGAGAGCTCGGACACTCCGGCCCCGACGATCGATGTCACCGCTGCGAACGGTGTGATCCAGGACGTCGCCGGGAGCGAGGCCGGACCGCCCGCGATCGATCAGCTGCCGTCCTCGTCGAGCGGAAGCTCGTCATCGAGCGACAGCGCCAGCAAGGGCCTGGGAATCGCGGCCCTCGTCGTTGGAGCCCTCGGGCTGCTGGCTGGCGGCGCAGCGCTGATCCGGACGAGGAGGTCGTGAGCTGAGCAGATCACGGGGGACGGGGCCGGGATCTCCTGCCCCGCCCCTCGTCTCCCGCTCAGAGGAAAGACCGATGATCCACTCACCGCTCGCGGAGCTGCTCAGCTGGTATCTGACGCCGGTGTTCGTCGTGCCGGTGATCCTCGCACTCGGTGGGGCGATCCTGAAGGGTCTGGACGCCCGAAGCCGGGCGGAACGTCAGGACCGCGAGGAAGAGCAGGAGCTCCGCAGGGTGGAGTGGGGACCGCACAGATGACACGTCGCCGAGCTCCTCTCGAGCGGGATGAATCTCGATGGCCCTTGCCGGTCTATCTGTTGCCGCTGATCGCGATTCTCGCGATCCTCGCGTTTGCCGCCGTGCTCATCTCAAGCGGTGGGAAGCCGGCGCTACCCGGCAACGCGACAAGCTCGAAGTCCCCTCGGTTCGCGGGGCTCGCGGTGCATCCGGTGCAACCCGCGCCGCCCATACATCTCGACAACAACCTCGGCCAGCCGATCACCCTCAGCCAGTACCGGGGAAAGGTCGTCCTGGTGACCTTTCTCTACGCGCACTGCCCGGACGTGTGCCCGCTGATCGCCGGCAACCTGCATACGACGCTGGCAGAGCTCGGCCCTCAAGCCGGCCACGTGCAACTGATCGCGGTCTCGGTCGATCCCCATGGCGACACTGCCGGGGCCGTCGCGATGTTTCTCAAAGAGCATGAGCTGAGCGGGCAGATGCAGTACCTGATCGGCTCCCCAGAGCGACTCAGCCGGACCTGGAAGGCATGGAACGTCGGCTCCAACGAAGAGGTCAACACCCCGGGGCTGGTCGCTCACTCGGCACTGGTATACGGCATCTCGGCGTCAGGCAAGCTCACGACGATTTACAACGCCGACTTCAAGCCGTCGCAGATCGTCCACGACGTGCCGATTCTGGAGTCCGAGTGATCCCCCGGCCAGAACACATCCAATCGGTACCAGCCGCGGCCCTGCTCGTGGCGATGGTGGGACTTGCGTTGTTGGTCGCGAGCTGCGGCGGCAGCGGTGAAAGCTCCAGCAGGACCTCAGTCCAGGAAGGCGAGCCGACGAGCTCGGTTCCCAACTACTACGGCGTCGCTGACATCCCGCCGAAGCCGGCCCCTCCCCTGGCGCTCCAGGACTCGCTCGGCCACTCGGTCAACCTGAACCAGTTCCGGGGCAAGGCGGTATTGGTTACCTTCATCTACGACCACTGCCCGGATGTCTGCCCGATCATCGTGGGCAACCTCCACACGGCCCTATCTCAACTGGGGCCGGAGGCCCAGAAGCTCCAGATCATCGCGGTGTCGGTCGATCCCCGCGGTGATACCCCAAGGACTGTCCGGACCTTCCTGCGGGAGCATCGGATGACCGGGCGGATGGAGTACTTGATCGGCTCGCGCCCACAGCTCGAGAGGGTCTGGCGCGCCTGGAACATCCTCGCGAAGCCGACTACGGTTCGGGACAGCCCCGAGAGGATCGAGCACTCGGAGACGATCTACGGGATCAGCGCCAGCGGCAAGATCACCACGTTCTATTCGCACGACTTCCAACCAGGGTGGATCGTCCACGATGTCCCAATGTTGGCCTCGGAGTAGGGGTTGTTCCCCCTTGGTCACCTGGGGCACTGGTACCTGTGGGTTCCATACGCGCTCCCTGTGTTGATTGTCCTGGTGGCGTCTATCCACGCATTCAGGGGTCAACGCCGCGAGGACCGCGAGGAAGAGGCCAAGCGCAAGCGCGGTGGATCCGGCGGGTGACCGTCCGGGCAGCGCCGGGGCTAGTTCGGCACGAGCGTCCCCGAGGGGCTCAGGAAGACGTTGGGGTGTGCCCGGGCCTTGCTCTGACGGTGGAGGAGATCGGTCTCCGTGGCCTCGCCGGCGACCGGCTTATGCCAGCCGGCCTGCCGGGAGTAGATGAAGGCCGGGATGCCGTACTCCGGGTCGGGCTCGGAGGCTGAGACGACGAGCAGACAGGGCTGGTCCTGGCCGCCCGAGCCGCGGTGGGCCATCAGGCCGGCGCGATAGCCGTGGGAGAGGTACAGGTGCTGGCCCAAGGCCAGCGCCACCGGGTCTTGGTTCCAGGAGTCGACGCAGGTCGGGTCGGCGGCGACGCCGGGCTCGTTGGAGCTAGCGAGCCAGATGACGAGCGGCAGGAAGACGATCACCAGTCCGAGAGCAAAGAGAATGCGCGGGTTCAGCCGCCTCACCCGGCGCCATGCTAAGCGCCGGGCGCTCGTCCGGACAACGAGCGGACAACATGACCAACGCTGCCATGCGTAGAGACACGGAGGCGATCACCGCCGTCTCGTGACTGGACGGATGCGAACGGACGACCCTCGGCAATCTACGAAACCGAAGGTCACAGGTTCGAATCCTGTCGGGCGCGCTCTCCTGGTGCTCTGCGGGAGCGCTACTCTCGATGTTGTGAGCACGCTGGCATCTCTCTCGGCTGCTGTTTCGATTGAGGAGACGCTGCCGATCCTCCTCCTGTCCGTGGTTGGAAGCGCTGTGTTCACCGGCCTCCTCCTCTGCGTGCGGCGCTTCGATGCCGAGCAGGGGGATGAGGGCAACGGACCGGGCGGTGGTGGGAGTGACCATCGGCCGGGACCGGATCGCCCGGCTGGACCCCTCGGGGTACCCGACCCTCCGCTCGGGGAGATTCGCGCAAGTGGACCCGGCAGACGGCGGAGCCGGACGAAGAGAAGAAGGCGCCACTCCTTGACGACGTCGTAGCGCAGGTATAGATTTCCAAGTCGCGCTGCCCTGCTCGGCGCGGTCCGCGGCGAGAGGGCAACGGGGAAGGAGAGTTTGTTGTAGTGAGCTCCCTCGTTGCGCGTTGGTTGGCAATCGTCCTTGGGGTTGTCGTCGTCGCGCTCGCGATCGGGCTCTACGTCAACAAGCTCGTGCGCGCTCCGACTCCGGTCTCGGCGCAGCAGACCGGGCCGGCCCAGGCGCAGCTGACGTTGGGCACCACTCCCGCGGTCGGAAAGCTCGGTGGACACCCGACCTGGGTCTCCTATCTCGTGCGCGAGGGGAATCAGTGGAAGCACACCACGACCTTCGACGTGCCCGCCCATTCCCTGGTCAGGATCACGGTCCTCAACTTCGACGGCGAGAGCGGCCTCCGCAACCCGTTCCTCTCCCAGGTCCAGGGAACGGTCGGCGGGACCATGCAGCTCGACGGGAAGACGGTGAAGAACATCTCCCCGGACGACCGCCTCCCACACGTTCACGGTGCCGCAGATGGGGATCGTCGTTCCGATCAAGGGCGTCGCCGACGACGCCCCCAACCAGTGCCCGGAGATGCCGTGCTCTCTCGAGCCAGGCGCACGAGACCGTCACCTTCATGATCCGCACCGGCAAGGGGGCTGGATTCGCTGGCAGTGCTTCGTGCCGTGCGCGGCCGGCTTCTTCACTGGCTTCGGCGGGCCGATGCAGACGATCGGCTACATGGACGGCTTCCTACACGTGGTCTGAGCCCGAGCGACGATGCCCGAGCCCCCACACTTCAGACGAATCCTGATCCTGTGGGCCGCGCTCAGCATCATCGCGACGCCCATCGTGGTCCTGGTGTGGGCGCCCGATCTGCCGCCGGGCAACAGCGCCAACGCGGCGTCGGGACAGGTGACGGACAACACGGTCCTGCTCGGTGTCGTGACGCCGATCGCCGCGCTGATGATCGTCTACTTCGCCTACGCGCTGATCGTCTTCCGCCGCCGCGACGAGGGGCCGGACGAGGGGGTCGCGATCCGTGGGGACACCGGCATCCAGACGACCTGGCTGGCGGTCACCTCCGTGATCGTGCTCTTCCTGGCGACCTACGGCACCATCCGGCTCTTCGACGAGGGCTCCGGCGGCGGGCAGGGCGCGGATCCCGGTCGCCAAGCCGTCGGGCAGTGTGCTCCCGGTGCAGGTGATCGGCCAGCAGTGGGCGTTCACCTACCGCTTCCCGACGTTCGGGGGCGTGGAGACGCCTCACCTGGAGCTGCCGGTCGACCGGAACGTCGCGCTGCACGTCACCTCGCTCGACGTGATCCACTCGTTCTGGGCCCACGACCTCGGTGTGAAGGCCGACGCCAATCCGGGGGTGGACAACGTGGCCTATGTGCGCCCCACCGAGGTCAGGAGCTTCTCGATCCGCTGCGCCGAGCTCTGCGGGCTCTTCCACGGGCACATGTTCGACACCGGCGAAGTGGTGAGCGACAGCGCCTTCCTCACCTGGATACATGCCCAGCAGGCGGCCTTCGGCCCGGCGACCGGCGCCCTTCCCAAGTTCAGGTCCCACTACAACCCCGCTCCCCATAGGAGGGCCGGATGAACAGCGAACGACCACCCGCCCGCCCCGGCGTGGCCTGGTCGGGTTCAACGTGCTCACCGGGATCCTGCTCGGGATCGTCGGCTTCTACTTCGGCTGGTGGCTGGGTCACCAGATCCATTTCACCAATTACGAGTACACGGCCGACACGGGGCAGAACGACATCGCCCTCTTCCTGGGCTATCTCTTCTTCGTCGTCGGCTTCCTCGCCGGGCTCGGGTACCTCAGATACCCGCTCGCCAGGATGGTCGGACGGGAGCCATCACACAGGGAGAACGAGGAAGGCGGCATCGGCCGCTACTTCGGCCTCTGCACCGACCACAAGGTGGTCGGGATGCAGTACCTGATCGGGATCGGCCTCTTCTTCTTCATCGGCGGCGTGAACGCGATGCTGATCCGGGCCGAGCTGCTCCGGCCCTCGCCCCAGCTCTTCGGCGCGGGCAACTACCTGACGATCGTCAGCCTGCACGGCGCGATGATGATGGGGATCATGACCTCGGGCATCCTCGGCCCGTTCGCCAACTACTTCGTCCCACTGATGGTCGGCGCGAAGCGGATGGCGTTCCCGCGGATCGAGTCGCTCACCTTCTGGCTGCTGATGGCGGCCGGGGCGATCCTCGACGAGCGCCGTCTTCTTCGGCGGCCTTCCCACCGGCTGGACCGGCTACGGGCCGCTCAACGACCAGGCGAACATGGGAATGGACTCCTACATCATCTTCTTCATCCTGGTCGGGATCTCGATGACGCTCCTCGGGCTCAACCTGATCGCGACGATCGTGACGATGCGGGCGCCCGGGCTGACCTGGGGGCGGCTGCCCATGTTCTGCTGGGGCGCGCTGTCGACGTCGGGCCTGATGGTGCTCGCGGCGCCCGTCCTGGCGGCCGTCCTGCTGATGGTGGGGCTCGACCGAACCGCGCAGACCTCGTTCTTCCAGGCGCCTTCGGGAGGCAGCCCCTACCTGTTCGAGAACCTGTTCTGGTTCTTCGGCCATCCCGAGGTCTACGTGTTAGCCCTGCCCGGGTTCGGGATCATCCTCGAGCTGGTCCCGGTATTCGCGCGCAAGCCGCTCTGGGGCTACCGCCTGGCGGTCGCGGGCATGCTCGGCGTGGCGCTGCTGAGCTTCTTCGTCTGGCAGCACCACCTGTTCGTCAGCGGCATCAACTCCGCTCTGCGCCCCTTCTACATGCTCTCCACCGAGGTGATCTCGATACCCACCGGATTCATCTTCCTGTGCGGCATGGCGACGCTCTGGCGGGCGAGCATCCGATACACGGTGCCGATGCTCTTCTGCCTCGCCTGGTTCTTCAACTTCTTCATCGGCGGGATCTCGGGGGTGTTCCTGTCGGACACCCCGAGCGACGTGAGCACGCACGGCAGCTTCTTCGTCATGGCCCACTTCCACTACACGATCATGGGCGGGCTGATCTTCACCTTCTTCGCCGCGATCTACTACTGGGTGCCGAAGATGACCGGGCTGCGCTTCAACGAGACCCTGGCGAAGATCCACTTCTGGTCGATGTTCATCGCGTTCAACTCCACCTTCGGACCGCTCTTCGCGGCCGGGTTGCTCGGGATGCCGCGGCGCGTGTCGACCTATGCCTCGAGCCTCCAGCCGATCAACATCTGGGTCTCGGTGTCCGCATTCGTGCTCGGCTTGTCGATGCTGGTCTTCCTGGCCAACGTCGTCTACTCCATGGTGATCGCCCGCAAGCCGGCGGAGGCGAACCCGTGGGACTCCAAGTCGCTTGGAGTGGCAGCTGCCGACCCCGGTGCCCGTGCACAACTTCGACACCGTTCCCGTGATCGACTCGGATCCCTACGACTACGGAACCCCACCCCCGCCGGCGAGACCCGCCGAGGCGCCGGCGACGGCGCCTGGATAGCCATGGTCAGGCTTCCGAGGAGACGAGCGACGCACCCCCGCGGGCAGCCACGCGGAATACGTGGAGCCGCCGGAGGTCCACGAGCGGAACCTCTGGCTCGGCGCCCGCGTGATCGCCGGGACGACGATCATGTTCTTCGCGGCGTTCGTGTTCGCGTACTTCTACCTGCACTCGCTCAACAACAGCCACCTGTGGCGCCCGGCGGGTATCGACCCGCCGCAGAGGTACGGGATCGCAGTCGTCCTCCTCTTCGTCGCCAGCGCCGGCGCTCCTGGCCTACGCGGCCTGGGCGGCGCGTGAGAACCGCGGCTGGCTGGCTGCGGCGGGGACGGCACTCGCGCTCGGGCTCGCCGGGTGCGTGGTGCAGGTGTTCGAATACGCGAATCTCCACTTCAGCCCGACCGACGGCGGCTACGCGAGCGTGTTCATCGGCTGGACCATCCTCTTCGTCGTCTTCGTGCATCCTCACCATGTACTGGGTCGAGATCCTCTTCGCCGAAGGGGTGCGCAATCGAGGGGCGGAGGAGGCAGTCGTGCCGGCCGGGCTGGCCGACGCGGCCTTCTACTGGGGCCTGCTGGCGGGCATCGGGGTGCTCACCTGGGCGATCCTCTACCTGTTCTGAGCCTTGCCCACGGCGACGCTGCCCTTCAGCTGGACCACCGACCCGGCGCTCCTCTGGGTGATCCTCGCCGCATGGCTCTACTGGCTGGGCGGCCGCGGGGTGCGGCCGCAGCCATCCGCAGCCCGCCGCTGGCGAATGGCCGCCTTCATCACCGGGCTCGCGACCATCGTCGTGGCCCTCGCATCGCCGATCGACGATTGGGCCGAAAAGCTCCAGTGGGCGCACATGCTCCAGCACGTGCTCCTGCTGCTCGTTGCCCCTCCGTTGCTGGCGCTGGCCCGGCCATGGAACAGGATGTGGCGGGGGCTCCCGCTCGGCCTTCGCCGCGGGGTCGCGCATGAGGTCACGCGGGGCCGCTGGTCGGCGGCCTGCGGCGGACGGCGCGGTTCCTCGGCGATCCGGTCCCCTCCTGGCTGCTGTTCTCGGTCACCCTCGTCGTCTGGCACATCCCGTTCGCGTACGACGCGACCCTGCGGTCGCCCGCTGGTTCACGCGACAGAGCACGCGCTCTTCTTCGCCACGGGCCTGCTGTTCTGGACGCGCGTGATCGACTCCCCGCCATGGCGATCGCCGCTGGCCGAGGGCGCGCGAGCCGTCTACGTCGTGTCTGCGATGGTCGTCAGCTGGCTGCTCGCGATCGTTCTCGCCTTCGCCAGCTCGCCCCTGTACGCCCCCTACGCGGCGGAGGCGACCCGACCCGGCGGGATCAGCGCGCTCACGGACCAGCAGCTCGCCGCCGGGGTGATGTGGGTGCCCGGCTCGATCCCGTTCACGATTGCAATCATCTTCATCATCTACCGCTGGCTGGAGCCCGAGCGTGCGCCCGACCCGGCTCCCCGCGCCCGCGCGCTCGCCGGAAACCCGTGACCTAGGAGGGAACAGGATGCCGCTCCCGTCGAACATCATCGCCATCACGGTCGCCGGACAGGGCGTCCTCACCTGGGCGATCCCGCTCGGCGTCTTCCTCGCGGTCCTGGCCTGGTGCATGATGCTGCTGATTCGGCGCTTCCCCGAGTGACGCCGGGCCATTCGGCGTGAATCGATGAAGCGCGGCCGGACCGGGCTCCGGGCAGCCGGCCTGGTCGTCCTTGCGGCGGTCGTCGCCGGGGTCGGTGCCGGAGTCACGATCCACGCGCTGAACTCCGGAGGTGGCTCGAGCGGGCAGGACAATCCGCCGGGCCTGCACGGCCAGGCGACCTGGAACCCCGGGGAGAGGCCCGCCCCGGATTTTCTGCTGCCGGACCAGAGCGGCCGGCCGGTCTCCCTGGGCTCGCTGCGCGGCCGCACCGTGATGCTCGCCTTCTTCAGCTCGCGGTGCCGCCAGGCCTGCGCCCCGGAGGCACGGTCGCTTCGCACGGCCCTCCGCCTGCTCCCGCCGCCAGCTCGGCCGGTGCTGGTCATCGTGAGCCGCGACCCGTCCCACGACACGCCCGAATCGACGCGGGCGGCCGTCGCTCGCTGGGGCCTGGGAGCGGCAGCCGCCTGGCACTGGCTGCTCGGCTCGAGGGACCAGCTGGCTCCGGTGCTCAGGTCGTACCGAGTCGATGACAGTGCGGCCGGCGCGAATGCGACAGCGCCGGTCTATCTCATCGACCGGGAGGGCTTCGAGCGGGCCGGCCTTCTGTATCCATTCCCGCCGGGCTGGCCGGCGGGCGACCTCCGGATCCTCGCCGGGGGCTGACGCGGCACCGGACATCCGACCGGCTGCCCGCCGATCGTCATACTCAGGATGGGGCCAGAGTCAGCTCGACCGTTCCCGGGTGTGGAGGGCGCTGACCTGACCGAAAGGACAAGGCGGATGACCTTTGGACGCAAGCCCGGCGGCAGCGAAGCTCGGGTCGCACGTCCGTCTCCCGGCATCCCCCTCATCGCGGCAATGGCGCTGCTGGCGCTGTCCCTCGCCGGTTGCGGTGGGAGCGGATCAGGGTCGTCCTCGACCGGAGCATCCGGCGGGCAGTCAGCGACCACCACCGTCAAGTACGCCGGCGTCGCCGCGGCTCCGTCGAAGCCCGCACCCCCTCTTGCCCTCCGGGATTCGCTCGGCCATCCGGTGAATCTCGACCAGTATCGAGGCAAGGCCGTGCTCGTCACGTTCATCTATGACCACTGCCCTGACATCTGCCCGCTGATGGTCGGCCACCTGCACGCGGCTCAGGCCCAGCTCGGGCCGGAGGCGCAGAAGCTCCAGATCATCGCCGTCTCCGTCGACCCGCGGGGTGACACCCCGAGCACCGTCAAGGCCTTCCTGCAAGAGCACCGGATGACTGGGCGCATGGAGTACCTGATCGGGTCGCGCCCCGAGCTCGAGAAGGTCTGGCGCGACTGGAGCATCCTCGCCAAGGCGACTCCGACAACCAAGGATCCCGATCTGGTCGAGCACTCCGCACTGGTCTATGGGATCAGTGCCAGCGGCAGGATCACGACCCTCTATCAGCATGATTTCGTCCCTTCGCAGATCGTCCACGACGTCCCCATCCTTGCGTCGCAATAGGAGGCCGCCATCCATCGGCGACTGCGCGTCGGTCTGATCGTCCTCGCCGCCGTTGCTGCACTGATCGCGATCGTGCTGCTGAGCGGCACCTCGAGCCAGCCCGAGACCGGCAGGCAGGCGCCCCGGCTGCCGACACGCGTCCTGGTTCCGCCACAGGTGACCCTCGCCTCCCTGCGCGGCAAGCCCGCTGCGATCAACTTCTGGGCGAGCTGGTGTGCCCCTTGCAAGAAGGAGGCCCCGGACCTGGAGCGTCTCGCCGGCTTGCTGCGAGGGCGGGCCCGCCTTGTCGGGGTCAATTGGTCGGACGGGGCGAGTGACGCTCGCTCTTACGTCGACCAGTACCACCTGACCTTCCCCAACCTGATCGACCCCGACGGAGTCACCGGGGACCACTATCGATTGAACGGCCTCCCGACCACGTTCATCCTCGACTCCCAGGGAAAGATCACCGCCGTTCTCCGCGGGCCTCAGTCCACGGACTCCCTGTTGCGGGCGCTGCACTTGACCTCTCAGCCGAATTCTTAGGGAATTGTCATCGGCCGTTCAGGCCGCTCCCAGGTTCCGCCGGGAAGGTGTCAGGGGCTTGACACCGGGAAAAGGTGTCAGGAGTCAAACCAGCCCCAACACCGAAAGGAGGCGGAAGAAAGTGACGATGGCAACGATCTTGATTCTCAACGGAGTGGCGGTCGTCGGCCTGCTCGCGCTCTTGGCGGCGACCATGCGGCTTCCGTATCACCTGCCGACTTCCCCTGGATCCGGCGCCGAGCGACGGGACCCGCACCCCCGTCGGCGGACGTCGACGGCGAGCGAGGGCTCACGCCGCGGGCGTGGTGCCCCCGAGCCCGCCTACTCCGAGTAGGCCCTTCTGCGATCCGGCGGCGGCACGGTCAAACGACGACGACCGTGTCGACCGCCATCGCGGAGAACAGGATCGCCAGGTAGAGCAGCGAGAAGTGGAAGAGGCGTCCGGCGCGCGCGGGATTCGTCCCGCGCGCCAGGCTGAGCGCCAGACCGATGAAGACCGCGTCGAGAGCGAGCGCAACCCCGAGATACAGGCCGCCGACCGAGTGCCAGAGGAAGGGCAGCAGCGTGGTCGCGGCCAGGATGAGGGAATACGCGACTATCTGGCGTGAGGTCTCGCGATCCCCGCGCACGACGGGCATCATCGGAATCCGGGCGGCCGCATACTCGCGCTTGATCAGCAGGGCGAGGGACCAGAAGTGCGGCGGCGTCCAGAAGAAGATGATCAGGAATAGGAAGATCGCCGGCAGAGTGAGGTTGCCTGTCGCGGCGGCCCAGCCGACCAGCGGCGGCACCGCTCCCGCCGCGCCCCCGATGACGATGTTCTGGACGGTCCAGCGCTTGAGCCATTGCGTGTAGACCAGGACGTAGAAGAGCCCACCGACCAAGGCCAACGTCGCGGTCAAGACGTTCACCAGGCTCGCGAGAAGGACGAAGGAGAAGGCCGACAGCACCAGCCCGAACTCGACCGCGCGCGGCGGGATCAGGCGACCCGCGACGATCGGCCTGTCCGAGGTCCGATCGCCCATCAGGGCGTCGATGTCGCGGTCGAGGTAGTGGTTCAGCGCGCTCGCCCCCGCGCATGCGAGCGCACCGCCGGCCAGGACAACTGCGAGCTGAGGCAGGTTCGGCAGACCGCCGGCGCCCACGAACATTCCGGCGGCCGCCGTGATCAGCAGGAGAAGCATGATCCGCGGCTTGGTGAGCGCTACGTAGTCCCGCCAGGCGCCTGCCGGAACGCGCTCTCCCCGGAACGACTCGGCTGCGTTGAGCAGCGCGACTGCGAGAGCCAAGCCGGCGAACGCCACATGCAGCACGACGGCCCACTCGGGCCGACCAGCCAGCGCGATGACCCCGCCGAAGGCGCTCTCCACGACGAACAGGGCAAGGGCCGCAATCGAGACCACCAGCATCCGCGGGTGCGCGATCGCCGCGACGACGACCACCGCGGCGAGCAGAGGAACGCCCACGATCGCGAGCACCCTGTGCGGGAGGCCCAGGTGCAAGGCGCCGCTGGCGACGACGAGCGCGGTGGCGACGGCGGCCCCCATCGCAGCCAACCGCAGCCAGGCGCCGGGCGCGACCTCACCCGTGTCCCATGGCGCGCCCGAGCCTTGCGGGTCGCCGATCAGCGTACGGGTCTGAGCCATGCCAGCCTCCTTGGCCGACGCTCGAGCTAGGCAAGTGATCGCCTGGACCAAGTGTCGTCCCTTGATCCGCGACTGTCAAACCCTCCAGGCTCGATCCGTCGGGCGCGCTCGACTGCTTCAGAAGGGCAACAAGAGGGCAACAGACGGGACGGAGTCCAGACGAACCCAGACGAACTCGAATCCCGATATAGGGCCGATCCCGAGCCCAGACGAGCCCCACCGAACTCCCGCCGCGGTCTACGAAACCGAAGGTCACAGGTTCGAATCCTGTCGGGCGCGCTCTCTTTCGCCTCCTCATGCGGCGTTTGGGGTGCAAAGCGCGCTAATCGAAGCGCCAGGGCGATGACCCAGGCCCGCTTCGTGCCGCCCTTGAGGAAGGCCGATTGCGGAGCCTAGGCGTGACCGGACCATCGCCCAACGTCGCAAGGAACCCACCGCCGAAGAAGAGCGCAAGATCGACCGCCACCAGCACGAAGGCCCCCGTTCCACGAAGGCGGCCGGATAAAGCAGGAGGGACCCGACGACGGCGATGACCCCGAGCGCTCCCACAAGCGGGATAGGCCACAGCTCGCGTCTCGCCATCGTTCGAGGAAGCGCACCTAACTGTTGCTCCCCGGAATCTAGCTCGTGTCACCGACCAACCACACCGCGCGTGATCTAGCCTTGACCACGGACCGGGTCAACGGGTCGGAACTGGTAAGCGCATGGGGATGAGGTTCGCGGCTATGCGAAGCTCGATCTACGATCGCGCGGATCGAGCCGACCCTAGCGGCGATACTGCCCGGCGATGTCGGAGGAGAACCTGGAGCTCGACCACGTACTGCTCGCGGTGGCCGACCTACAAGCGGCCGCGCGCGAGATCGAAGCGCGGTACGGCCTCACTTCGGTCGAGGGTGGCCGTCACCCCGGGTGGGGCACGGCCAACCGAATCGTGCCGCTCGGCGAGACCTATCTCGAGTTGGTCACCGTCATCGACGAGGCCGAGGCCGCGCAGAGCCCGTTTGGGAGCTGGGTCGCCGATACGCATCCTGCCCTCGCCCGGCCGCTCGGCTGGGCTGTCCGCACTGACCCGCTCAACGATGTCGCCCGCCGGCTCGGCCTGGCGGTGAGCGCCAACTCGAGGGCCACTCAAAGCGGCCAACTCCTACGGTGGCGGGCTGCCGGTATCGAGCAGGCCGTCGCCGAGCCCTCGCTCCCCATCATCGTCGAGTGGGGGCCGGGGACGCCCCTGCCAGGCCAGTCCCCAATCCTCCACCCGGTGGGCCGCGTGAAGATCACAAAGTTGCAACTGTGCGGGGACGAAGATCGCGTCGCCGCTTGGCTCGGCACTCACCACCTGCCGATCGAGCTGCGACCCGGTACCCCCGCGCTCGCGAGCATCACCCTCACCGGACCGAAAGACGAGTTCGTGATCGGCGCCGGGCATCTGTAGTCGGATAACGAGCCGCCGCGCGTGCCGCAGGGTCGCGCAGGCGCAGGGGAGTGTCGAGGCGGCGGAGCGGCCGCCCGATCCGAGTCGCCTGGATTCCAGGGTGCCCGTCGATGCGGTCTGCAGGGACGACATACTGGCACTGCTGAGACGCTCGCCACCATCAGCGGCCGCCGAAGCGGTGTCGCCATTGCCCGCCAGCTGGTTTGCGACGGCCGAAGCCTGCTCTTTCTCCACGCGCCGCGTGATGGGAAGGGCGCCGATCGGAGGCTCACCAGCACCCTGCACGCTGGTCAGTATGCCCTGGAAGTCTCGGCCGACTTCGACTGACTGGAGCCCCATCGAGCAGCCCGCGGCGGCCGTCGACACGCCGCTGAGGATCAAAAGGGCAACGGGCGGTCGAGGGGTTCGAGCCGGGGGAAGGTCAGCCGGCGCTGCCAAGGGCAGTCAGTCCGGAGCGGGCACGACCAGGACCGGCTGCTCGGAATGTGGAGCAACCGCTGGGTGACGCGGCCGATGACCAGCCCGGCAATCGGGAAATCCCTGCGGTTCCCACCACCTCAGATTCGTGCTCGACCTCTTGGGCACTTAGGGCGGGGACGGTTCAGGCTCTGGGGGAACTGGGCTCGGGCCGTCCAGCAGCCCCAGCCTGCCAGCAAGCCAACCGGCCGGGAGCGCCTGCAGGATGAGGGTCATGATGATCGCCAGCGCAACCACGGCCGCGTAGGTGTCGGTGTCCGGCACGCCGAGCCCGGCCAGGACTCCCACCAGAGCCGCGGGCACGACGCCGGTCTCGCGTGTCCAGCAGAGAAACGCGATCTCGCGCGGGGTCCAGGCTCCGCGCCGGTCCGGGGTGGTACAGGCGAGCACCGTCAGCGGCCGCGCGACCAGGACCAACACCCCGATCACGGCAAAGGCGGGGAGCAGATTGTCCCCGAGCACTCCGAAGGGGATGTTCGCACCCAATACCACGAAGACGAAGAAGGTGACCAGGTCGGCCGTATTGGCGGCGAATCGCCGCATCTCCCGCTGATGCTCCTGCTGCATTTCCAGCCCCAGGTGCTCCATGTTCGCCGCGATCAGCCCGGCGAGGAAGGCGCCCAGGTAACCGCTGCCACCAGCCGAATCAAGCGAGAAGTAGCTGATCGTGACGACCATCAGAGCCGCCGCCCCAGATGACTCGCGCCAGATCCCGGCGCGACGGCTCGAGACCGTCGCCGAGAGGAGCACGCCCGCCACTATGCCGATGATGGTGCTGATCGCGAGATCGACCACGAAGTTGCCGACCGGCGTCGCCACGGAGCTGTCGCCACTGACCAGCACGCTCGCCAGGGCCAGCGCGAGTACCGCCCCGGTGGGATCGTTGAAGGCGGACTCCGCCACCACCGTCTCGGCGACCTTGGGCCTCAGGCGGGAGCGGACGAACAACGGAATCAGGATGGCGGGATCCGTGGGAGAAAGCACTGCTCCCATCAGCAGAGCCGCAGTCCAGGAGAGGCCGAAGGCCAGATGAGCGGCCACGCCGGTGATCGCGGCGGTGAGGACCACCCCCGGAAGGATGAGCATCCCTAGGCCCACCCACACCTGCCGGAGCACCCCAACCGTCAGGTTGAGCCCCCCGTAGAAGAGGATCATCGAGACGCCCAGTGTGAAGATCAGCTGCGCGCCGACGGAGTCGAGCGGGACGTCGATCACGTCGAGCAGCTGGGGCCCGAGCAGCGCGCCGAACAAGACCAGGATGAGGATCTCCGGAATCCGAAGCAGGCTGGCCAGGAAACGCGCCGCGAGCGCCGCGCTGAGCATCAGGCTCAGCGTGAGGAGTACGTCGCGGGTCACGACACCTGGTCGCCCTCCGGCTCCGGCTCCGGCCGCTGGCGCGAGCGGCGCTCCCCCTCCAGCGCCATGCGTGCGACGTCGTTGACGGTGAGAAGCAGCAGGACGATCACGAGAGCCGCGCCAAGGGCCACCGCGATCATGCGGCGACGGGCTTGGTCGCGGGCGTCATCGAAGGCGTGATTGGCGGCCTCTGCACGGCCCGCCTCAAAGGAGGCCAGGCGCTCCGCACTGGCCGCCATCGCCTCGAATTGAACGAGCTCGGGCCCGAGCAGGATCGCCTTGGTTCGCCCAGTGTCGCCCGCCTGGAGCGCGCTCCAAGCCTCGGCGTCCAGGGCCATGAAGCGATCGAAGCCAGCTTTGAGGCGGCCGACCAGCGGGCGCTCGCCTGGTTGCGTGAGCGTGGCCGCGGCCCGCTCGAGGTTTGCGCGCAGCTCGGACGCCGAGCGTACGAATCGCGGTCGCGATCGCCCGTCGTCGTAGCCGTAGGCCGTCTGCCACCCGTTCATGTCGGTGACTCCGAACTTGAGCTCCCGAGCGAGCGACTCGTCCCCCGCGCGCGCCTGCACCGTGTCGAAGCTGCCGGACATCTGCCCCATCCCGTGAAGTGCAACGGCCGTGGTGGCGATTGGGCCAAGGATCGTGAGCGCGATCGCGGTGTAGAGCTTCACCCTAATCGTCATCGGGCCGGCCCCGTCATGTACGCCCCACCCTGTCTCCTAACGCGATCCATAGAATGCGCGCGCGAAAGTGATCCTCTTCCTGCTCACGGGCCACGCACCCCCATTCCTTCTGGTCTGCCTCCTGATCATGTGCTACCTGACCGGGTACGAGCTGTGGAAGGAGCGGGACCTGCAGTTTCTCTGGAAGGCGTGGTGGGTGCTGTTGGTGTTCATCCTGAACCTGCTTGGCTTCGCGCTCTTCTGGATCTGGCTGCTGATCAGGCGGACGCGGGCGCGCACCACGTAGAGCCATCCCGCCTAGTCCTGCTCCGCTCGTACCCGGTGCAGGCGCACCAGCTTCAGGGCGAGCTCGAGCGACAGCAGGTCCTCACTCGATAGATCCAGGTCGGCGACGCGCTCGATGCGATCGAGCCGCTGGCGCACGGTGTTCGGATGCACGAAGAGGGCTCGGGCAGTGGAGGTGATTCGGCCGCGATCGGCGAGGAACCGCTCGAGCGTGTCGACGAGACAGGCGTTGCCTCGGCGGTCGTACTCGAGCAGCTTCTCGACCGACTGGCGGTAGCGGTCGCGCGGCGCCTCGTCGAGCTCCAGGTGCACCAGGTAGCGGTATGCACCAAGCTGCTCATAGGAGACGGCGCCTCCCTCGGCTACGAGCGACCTGCCGATCCGTGCGGCGTCGGCGGCCTCGCGAATTCTTCTCCGGGCGTTCAATGCGCCTCGATCGACCTCACTCAATCCGACCACCAGGCCCGCTTCCTGGCCCAGCGGCTCGCACGCGGCCCGGAGCTCCTCAACCGCGTTGTCCCTTCGCGCCGGCAGCGGAGCCAGTGCGCGCACCCGGTCGGGGCGAGAGTCGAGGAACGCCCAAGCTGCCGAGCCGCCGAAACTGCTCCTGCAACCGGCCCGCCAGCTCCGACCAGATTCGGCCGGCCACCGGGCGCCTGTGCGGCGCGCTCCACGTGCACGAAGACGTGCGGCTGGGTCAGGTCGCAGCCTGCTTCACCCGCCTTGGCCTCGGCCGCCTCCGCCGAGCCGGCCGCGAGCGCGTCGAACATGTCCTTGACGCGGTTCTCGGCCGTCAGCCGCTCGATCAGCTCGGTCTTCTTCAGGCCTACGGCAGTCTGGTTGGCGACGGCTCCGAGCAGCTCCTCGTCCTCTTCGGCGAACTGCCGGTCGTTCGCGAGGCAGCAGATGATCCCGAGCTGCTCGTCGCCCGCCACCAGGGGAGCTACCAGCAGAGCGTTATCGTCGACGTCCGGCCACAACGTCCGAGCGGCGCGGCCACCCCCGCCACGCCCCCGGCCATTGGCCCGGCGCATCAGGTCGAGCACCAGGCTGGTCCCGCCGGGCCTGCGACTCGGCGCTGGCGCTTGCTCCGGATCGGCCCCCGCCAGCACCAGCTGGTCGGCTTGCCTGTCGAGGCGGTAGATCTGGCAAGCGCCCGCGCCCAGCAGCTCCCTGGTGCCGCGCGTGACCGTCTCGATGAGGTCCTCCCTCAGGGTGACCTCGGCAAGTCTCTGGCTCAGCTGATTGAGTGTGGTCAGCGCCTGTACCCGCCTACGGGTCTCCTCATAGAGCTGCGCGTTCTCGATGGCGCCGGCGACCAGCGACGCCGTGTGGACGAGGAAGTTGAGCACCTCGTCGTCGAATTCGCGAGGTGCTGCGGTGTGCAGAACGGCGACCCCGATAACGTCACCGGACTTCGCCAGGAGCGGCACTGCGACCATCGACTGGAAGCGCTCCTCCTCCAGCTCGGGCACGTACTTCATCCGGGGATCCGCCATTGCATTCTCTGGAATGAACTCCGGCGTCCTCGTCCGGGCGACCCAGCCGGCGAGGCCCTCGTCCACACCGAGGTCGAGCTTGCCGACGAACGGCGAATAGCGTGGCGAGGCGGCCCGCAACACCAACCGCTCGCCCTCGAGAAAGTAGATGAAGCAGGCGTGGCAGCTGGTTGCGTCGGTGGCGATTTCCACGATCCCGCTCAGGACTCGGCCGAGATCGAGCGAGGACGAGACGGTCTGGATGACCGCGTAGAGGGTCTCGGTCTCGCGCTGGGCGCTCCGCAGGGAGCTTTGCTGCTCAGTCCCCGGCACCGACTGCACGGTCAAGCAAGCCCTCCGTTCTCTCCTCCATGCGCGCCAATCCTAACCCCGCGCGCATCGTGAGCCTATGTGCGAACCCTACGTCAATAACGCAGCAAATGTGTGGGATTTGCCTATTGTGCGACTGCCGCCAGGGAGGATAAGTTGCCGCTGCTCGAAGCTTGTGACCTCGGTGGCGTGAGAAACAGCGCGACTACGGGGAGAGAGATCGACCGGCAATGATCCACTTTCTCATCGCTCAGGCTTCACCGTTGCAAGGCCCGATAACGGACTTGCAAGACGCTCAGACGCTGGACAGCGCGATTCTGGGGGAGCAGTTCTACTTCTTCACGGTCGTCCTCATGTGGCTCATTCACGTGGGCTTCATGACCTACGAGACCGGGCGTCGCACGTCGCAAGAACGCCCTGGCGACGGCGATGAAGAACATCCTGACGATCGCGGTGGTCACTCCCACCATGTACTACATCGGCTGGTGGATCTACAGCTGCAACCAGCCGGGCTTCCCGCCGATCGGGCCGAACAGCGCCGACTTCACCAGCGTCACCTGTCAGAGCGGGATCCCGTGGTCGGACACCTTCGGGCCCAACCTGACCAACAACATCAATCTGGTCTTCTTCCTGGCCTTCCGCTGTTCTCCTGGACGACCGCCTCGATCATGTCCGGGTCGCTGCTCGAGCGGGTTCGGCTCTCGGCCTATCTGGTTCTGGCCTGCCTGCTCGGCTCGGTCGTCTGGATGCTGGACGCGGCCTGGGGCTGGAGCGCAGGAGGGTGGATGACGCTGCGCTTCGGCTTCCACGACTCGATCGCCTCCGCCGTGGTGCACGGCGTTTCGGGAGCGTTCACGCTCGGGGTGTTATTCAACCTAGGGCCACGAATAGGCAAGTACACGAAGGAGGGCCTGACGAGGACCTTCAGGCCCCACAACATCCACATGACACTTGATGGGGCTGATGCTGATCTTCACGGGCTTCTACGGCTTCTACGCCGCCTGCCTGGTGATCGCGTCAACGACCTTCCCAGGGTGGGCGAACATCTACCTCAGCCCCACCACGCTCGGCTCGATCGCGATGATCATCACCTTCGGGTTTCGCGGGAGGATTCACCGGCGCCTACTTCACCAGCCGTGGCGACCCGTTCTGGACCGTCTCGGGCGGGCTCGCGGGTGTGATCGGCGTCTCGGCCGGAGCCGACGTCTACGCCCCGACCCTCGGCTATCTGCTGGCGATGATCACCGGCGGCACGGTCGTCTACGTCGGAACCTGGATCGAGGAGAAGATGAGGATCGACGACGTGGTCGGGGCGGTCGCCGTGCACGGCTACTCGGGCTTCCTGGGCATCATCTGGGTCGGTGTGTTCGCTGCCGGCTATCCAACCGGTCTCAACAACGTGGACAGCTCCATCTGGGGTCAGCTGCTGGGCGTGGCGACGTTCCTGCCTCTGGGCTTCCTCTCGGGCTGGGTGGCAGCCAAGATCCTGAAGAAGCTCAACCTGCTGCGCGTGCCGCCCGAGGTGGAGCTCGACGGGCTCGATTCTGCCGAGTACCGAGATGACATCCACGTGCCCGAGTTCGCCATCGGGCGAGGACCGATGATCGAGCCCGACGGGGTGACCAGAACCCCGCCGAACACGTCCAACGTGAGGCTGCCAAGGAGCTGGTGAGATGACCGCACCCGAAGCTGGAGGGGAGAGTAGAGTCGATCCGATGGGCGAGGAGGATTGCATGCCGGCGATAATCGATAGCTCCCCTGCTTGCGTCACCCACAACACGGACGCAATTCCGGCCGATGACTCCACGGACTTCATCCTCCAGGCGAACTACAAGGACTGTGCCGGGTTCATGACGTTCGGGCCCGGGACCGTCTACGGGCCGGATGGCAGTCGCGGCGACGGCGCCTACTACGCGCTGACATACATCGGCATCTTCGTCACGATCGCGGTCTTGATCGGCGTGGGTCGTCTACGAGAACAGGCGCCTAGTCAGATACGCGTCCGCAGGGCTCGCGGGAGATCCCGGTCCGCCTCGCGAAAAAGCCGTGGTTGAGCGCTTCATCCGGGGGAGGGAGCGCTGAGATGAGCGGAAAGCAAATCGAGTTCCCGCCCAAGCAGACTCACGTCAAGGGGTTCGAGTACGGGATGCTGGCGATCTGCATCCTCTGCGTGGTGATCGTCTCTGATCATCGTGCTCGCTACCAGCATCGGGATCGAATCCCGTCCGACCGTCTGAGGCGTGGGCGAAAGCGAGGTCGGTCCCGGCGGCGGTAATGTCGGCCCGGTGGCGGATCCCCCAAACCGAGCGACCTGGTCGGACCCGAGCACGTGGGTGCAGGGACGCAGCGGGCGGGTTCGCCCGACCTGGGGTCGTATCCTCGTCCTGATCGCTCTGGTCGTGCTGGCGGCCGTCGTCGCCCGAGAGCTGCCAGCAATCGCAGATCCGGGTCACCAAGGAGCAGGCGATCGCGATCGCCGACCGACAGATCGACTTCAAGCCGGGGTCCACCCAGATCCGGCTGCTCCGACAGGGCCTCAACCGGAAGCCCTTCTGGTTCGTCTCCCTGTCGGACCCGATCGGGAGCGCCACCCACCCCCGCGGCTTCACGCGGATCGTCATCGTCGAGATAGACGCGAACACCGGTAGCGTCGAGGATGTGAAAGCGGAGTGCGAGTCCGGCGAGCCCGGCGAAGAGGAAGAGCCAGGGGGACAAGTCCACCCCGAGCAAGGTGCAGCAGTAGGGGTCGTGCGGCTCCTCATCCTCCAGCACATCTCCTGCGAGCCTCCGGGCGTCTTCTCGGAGGTGATGCGCGAGCGCGGAGTCGAGCCGGTCGCGGTGGAGCTCGATGAGAACGAGCCCCTTCCCGATTGGCGGGAATTCGATGCCGTGCTCGCGATGGGCGGCCCGATGGGCGCCAACGACGATGCAGACCATCCCTGGCTGAGCGGCGGAGAAGGAGCTCGTGCGCGAGGTGGTCGAGGACGGCCGCCCCTTTCTCGGCGTCTGCCTCGGCGTGCAGCTGCTGGCCTCGGCGCTGGGCGCGCCGGTCCGCACAATGGACAGCCCGGAGCTCGGCCTGCTGCCCGTGGAGCTGACCGCCCGAGGGTCGCGAGCACCCCCTGTTCGAGGGCGTCGAGGACCCCTTCCCCTCGCTGCAGTGGCACGGGGACACCTTCGACCTGCCGGACGGCGCCGTCGCGCTGGCGAGCTCCCCCGTCGCCACGCAGGCCTTCCAGGCGGGCGAGCGCGCCTTCGGGATCCAGTTCCACCTCGAGGTCACGCCCGAGATGGCCCGCGAATGGTCCGAGGTCCCCGAGTACCGCGCCTATCTCGCCGAGGCGCTCGACCCCGAGCGGGCCGACGCCTTCCTCGCCGAGCTCGAGCAGCGCGCCGAGGAGCTCCATCCCACCGCCCGCCGGCTGTTCGGCAACTGGCTGAAGCTAGCCGGCGACACGGCCTGAGCGTGGCCGTGCGTCCGGAGAACGAGGTCCCGGCAATGGCCCGTCAATACCAGTGTCTCGACGCCGGGTGCGGGGCGATCATCGTCGCCGCGGACGAGCAGGCTCTGGTGGAGGCCGTGCAACGGCACATGGCCGATGAGCACGGCAGCTTCGAGCTCGAGGACGTGATCATCGACATGTCCGCCGAGGCCGACGACGGCGAAGAGGAGGAACGCTGATGGCGGACGGGAACGGCGGGCATCCCGACCCCGACGTCGTCCGGCGCTTCCACTTCACCCGGTCGATGGTCGAAGGGCCCGGTGTACCGGAAGTACAAGTTCGCGGTCAAGAAGATCTGGGACGTCGACGACCTCGACTTCACGCAGGACGCCGCCGACTGGGAGCGGATCTCGGAGCAGCAGCGCGAGGGCCTTCTCGGCGTGACCATCCGATTCCTGGCCGGCGAGCAGGCGGTGACCGACGAGCTCGTGCCGATGATCGCCGCCTCCCACGCCCTGGGCCGCTTCGACTGGGTCACCTACCTCTCGACCTTCCTGATGGAGGAGGCGAAGCACGCCGAGTTCTTCATGCGCTGGCACGACGAGGTCGTCGGCGTGCTCGAGCCCGAGGAGGTCGCGCGCCACTTCCTGGTCCGCGGCGAGACCATCGACCCGAGCGGGCGGTTCGAGGTCCGAGACGTGCTCCACGAAGCGCTGCCCCGATACGGACAAGAGCTGCTGCAGGCGGCGATGGAAGGCGACCGGGATCAGATCGAGGCGGCGTTCGTCCGCTTCTCGGCCGCCTACAACGGGTTCGTCGAGGGCGTCCTCACCATGCCCTCCTACGAGATCGTCATCGACACCACGGATCTCTGGAACGCCTTCCCCGGGCTAAAGGAGGGGTTCAGGCTGATCCTGCGAGACGAGGGCAGGCACATCACCTTCGGCACCCAGGCGTGCCGGACGCTGATCGAGAAGAACCCCGAATACGAGGCTCTTGTGCACGAGGTCTTCGCTGAATATCGCGGCAATCTCGTGGGCCTGGTCGAGTACCAGAAGGCCGTGCCCGGCCTCGATCTCGACAAGTACCAGCAGCAGAAGGTCCGGCACTACCGCAACCGCTGCCGCGAGATGGGGATCACCCCCGATCCGGAGCTGATCGACCAGATCCTCGATCCGGAGATCGACTTCATGGTCGGCGTGCAGGCCGGCTAGGCGCCGCACCCCGCTACTTCTGCGCGTAGTACCGCGCGTTGATCTCGGTGAACTTCGCCTGGTCCTCCGCCACCTGGTCCTCGGGGAAGATCGCGTCCACCGGGCAGACCTCGACGCAGGCGTCGCAGTCGATGCACTCGGCCGGGTCGATGTAGAGCTGCCGGTGATCGTCGAAGTCCGCCTCCTCCGCGGTGGGGTGGATGCAGTCCACCGGGCAGACCTCTACGCAGGTCAGGTCCTTCAAGTCGATGCATGGTTCGGTGATGACGTAGGTCACTCTGTTTAACTCCTCTCGCGATCCGAGCGCGAACTCAAGTTAAGGTCGCGGGTGTGACGAATGATAGGTGCGCGGGGCGCGGGTTGGCGCTAGACGGCGACTGCGACGGCCTGGCTGTCCACGGCCGCCGCGAGCGCCTCAAAGACGCGATCGGCGGTCTCGGTGCTGGCGTTGGGGCCCATCAGGCCCACCCGCCAGATCGCCGGCGCATCCGGGCCAAGGCCGCCGCCTACCTCGATCCCGTCTGGCGAGGAGCTGTGTCTGCACGGCTCTCCCGTCGATCCCGTCGGGCACGCGAACCGCCGTCAAGCGGAGCGAGCTGGTGCGCCGGCTCTGCGAGGAGCTCGAACCCCGCGCAGTGCGACGCAACTGCTGGAAGTAGGTGCCCGCCTCGGTGTGCCTGGCCCAGCGACGCTCGAGACCCGTCCTCCAGGATGCGCCGGAGCACTTCGTGGAGCGCATAGATGTGGAGGATCGGCGCGGTGTGATGGTAGGTCGCGGGCCGCTCGACCCAGTAGGCCTCGAGCAGGAGGAGGTCCATAGAGAATGGGACAGGCAGCCGCCGGGCGCGGATCCGCTCCAGCGCCCGATCGGAGACCGCTATCGGCGACATGCCTGGCGGAGCGGCCAGGCACTTCTGCGTGCATGAGTAGGCGTAGTCGATGCCCCAGCCGTCGAAGTCGAACTCGACTCCGCCCAGGGTGGTGACGCAATCGGCCATCAGCAGCGTGTCGCGCCCGCGCATCGCCGCGCCGAGCGCCTCGAGCGGATGCTCGCAGCCGGTGGAGGTCTCCCCGTGGACGACAGCGAGCAGGCGCGCATCGGGATGGTCGTCGAGTGCGGCAAGCAGGCGATCGTTCGGGACGTGCTCGCCCCAGTCCGCGGTGACCTCGATCACCTCGGCGCCGCAACGCCTGGCCATCTCGGCGATCCGGGCGCCGAAGTAGCCGCTCACTGCGACGATCACCGTCTCACCCGGCTCGACCAGGCTCGCGAGGCCGGCCTCCATCCCCGAGGTCCCCGTCGCTTGCAAGGGCAGGACGAGCCCGCGCTCGGCGCGATAGACCGTGCGCAGCATGTCCACGAGGTCGAGCAGGATCTCGTGCAGCTCTGGGTCCAGGTGCCCGAGCATGGGCTTCTGCATCGCCTCGAGGGCGGCGGGGTCGACGTTGCTCGGCCCGGGCCCGCAGAGCAACCTCTCTGACGGGGAGATTGGGGGCAGCTCGCTCCTCACCCCGTCAAGCGTCTCACGAGTTGTGCCGAGTACAAACTAAGAAAACACACCAATCAATAGGTAATGCCCTATATGTTGCTCTTCGCGTGGCCGTCACCGTGACCCAGCTCTCGGCGTTCCTTGCGGTATTTCGCCACCGTTCGGTGACCGGCGCCGCGGAGGAGCTCGTGGTGACCCAGCCCTCGGTCTCCGCCGCGGTTGCCGCCCTGGAGCGCGAGCTCGGGGTGGACCTCACCGAGCGGGTCGGCCGGAGCATCAGGCCGACCGCCGCAGGCGAGGCATACGCCCGATACGCCGCCGACGTCCTGGCCCTGCTCAAGGAGGGTTCGGAGGTCGCGGAGGAGGTCGCTAAGGGCGAGACGGCCCCGCTGCGGGTGACCGCCGTGACCACGGCGGGCGAGTATCTGCTGCCCCCGCTCCTGCATGCGTTCCAGGAGCGCGAGCCCACGATCGAGGTGACCGTCCACGTCGGGAATCGGGAGGAGGTCTTCGGGCGCCTCGAGGCGCACGAGGCGGACGTCGCTATCTCCGGGCCAGGCCCCGTCCGGGCGCGGGTTCCAGGGCGAGGTCTTCCTCGACAACGAGTTCGTGCTGATCACCTCGCCCGAGGACCCGCTGGCAAAGCGGGCGTGGGTCGCGGTGGACGAGCTCGCGGGCAGGCCCTGGTTGATGCGGGAGCAGGGATCCGGCACGCGGCGGCTGTGCGAGACCTACCTCAACTCCAATCAGCTCGAACCGCCGATGCTGACCCTGGGGTCGAACGGTGCAATCAAGAACGCCGCGCAGATCGGACTCGGCGTCGCGTTGCAGTCCCGCGAGGCCGTCGCCCTGGAGCTCGAGGTCGGCCTTCTGAAGACGATCCGCCCGCGGGGCGGGCTGCCCAAGCGCTCCTGGTACGTGGTCCGATCGACCGTCGGCCCAAGCTCCGAGGCGGCAGAGGCATTCATCGAGTTCGTCCAGTCTCCCGCCGCCGCCGAGGCCCTCGCCCGCTCGCATGGCGATGAGGTCAAGCGCACGCGACGACGGCGCTAGCCGTCGAGCTACGTGTGAAGCGCTGAATCGGCGCCGGTCACGTTCGGCAGATTGCGGTGCGGATCGATGCCGGCCCCGATCTCGGCCCGGGTCGAAACCAGGTGGTACAGCAGCAGGGTCTGGACGAGCGCCAGCGACTGCGACCGGTGCAGGTCCGTGCCGATCGTGAACTCCCCGAGCCGCTGGGCGCGAAGGTGACTCGCCGACTGCATTCGCGTCCAGACCGCGTCCTCCAGCTCGGCGGCGAGCTCGGGGTCCGTCTCACCCGGGACCCGGAGAAGCGACTCACCCTCGCGACGGGCCAGCGTCGGGCCGTCCCCGTCCGACAGGAAGGGTGAGAGGTCCGGGTGGCTGAGGGTGTCACGGAGGATCAGGTCGGCATCGAGCAGCTCCGGGTTGGTGCTGGTGGTGGGTGCGAACGAGACGATGATGTCGGCGAGTCGCCGCTGCGGGCGCATGTAGCGCTCAACGTCCCCTTCCCGGCGATCCAGCTCGGCAATCACCTCGTGGGTCGTGTAACCCCTGCGGGTGCAATCGCGGGTCAGCTTCCAGGTCCGCCGCAGCTCCTCAGGTGGCGCCAGGAAGACGCGGATGTCATGGGCTGCGCAGAGCTTCTCCGAGTTGAAGTTGAGCAGCCCTTCGACCACCACGAAGGAGTGCGGGCGGACGTACTCCGGGGCGCCCAGACTCCCGCTGCGGTGGTCGTAGGTGGGCTTCAGGATCGGCTCTCCCTCACGCAGGTGCGCCAGATGCTGACCGAGGATCTCGAGGTGGTTCGCGGCCGGATTCAGCGGCGTGATCCCGAGTTCGGCCCGCTGCTGGCGCCCGTACCGGTGGTAGTCGTCGCCGCTGATGTACGAGACGTGCTCGGGCCCGCCGAGCACACGGACCACCCCGCGGGTCAGCGTCGTCTTCCCGGCGGCTGAGTCTCCGACCACTCCAAGGACGATCGGACGAGTCATCCGGGGAAGGATCTCAGATCCGGGGCTGGCCGCTGTGAATCTGGACTCAGCTCGCTGCCGCGCGTTCGGCCGCCGCGATCGAGGCCCGCGAGCCGTTCTGACGCTCGTCGATCAGCTCGATCTTGGTCAGCAGGTGCTCGGCCATGCGCAGCGAGGCCTGGTCGATCAGGCGGCCGTCGAGCGAGACCGCGCCCTTGCCCGTCCGCGCCGCTTCGTCCATTGCGGCCATGATGCGACGGGTCCGCGAGACCAATCGCTGGTCTGGCGAGAACACCTCGTTGGCGAGCTCGATCTGGCTTGGATGGATGCACCACTTGCCCTCGAAGCCGAGGATGGACGCTCGCCGGGCGGCTACGAGGTAACCCTCCGGGTCGCCGAAGTCCCCGAACGGCCCGTCGATTGGCCTCAGTCCATGTGCGCGGCAGGTGGCGGCAATTCGAGACAGCGGGTAGTGCCACTGATCGCCCCAATGGAGCTCTCGGCTCTCCCCCGCCTCCTCGTTCGGGTCGGTGAGCGTGGCGTAGCCGGCGTCCGAGCCGCCGATCGACGCGGTGTGGCTCTGGATCGAAGCGGCGTAGTCCGCGACACCGAAGATCAGCGCCTCGAGCCGCTCCGGGGAGCTGGCGGCGATCTCGTCGAGGTTGACGATGCCGGGCGCGGTCTCGATCAGCGCTGAAATCCCGATGGGCTTCTCGATTCCCACGGCCTCTTCGACCTGGGTCAGGAGGGTCGCCACGAGATGGATGTCAGCCGCCGATGCGGCCTTCGGGACCAGGACGGTGTCGAGCCACTCTCCGCTCTGCTCGACGACGTCGACGATGTCGCGATAGCAGTAGTGCGTGTCCAGCCCGTTGATCCTCACGGTCACGCAGCAAGCGCCCCAGTCGAGTTCCTGGAGAGCGGCGACCACGTTTCGCCGCGCCTCGGGCTTGTCGTCGGGGGCAACGGCGTCCTCCAGATCGAGCATGACCACGTCGGCGCCCAGGCCGGGCGCCTTTTCGAGCATCCGCATGTTGGTGCCGGGGACGCAGAGCTCGCTGCGATGCAACCGCACTGGGATCGTCATCTCTCTCCCTCGTTCGGCGGGACGGTGGCCCAGGCAGTCAACCGGCTCCGCACTGGCCAATCAAGCAAAGTGCCCAGCGGATACATAGAGAGAAAGTTGGGAATTACCCCTGGTCGTTAGGTAAACCTCTTCACGCGCCTGAGGGCCCAAGCCGAATGTACCTTTTTGTTCAGTCGCCGGTTATAGTGCGCGCAACAGCCGTCCCCGCGCACCGCTGAGCGCAAGCCGGAAGGAGCCACAATGGCCGCCAAGAACGAAGTGCCCAGCGAGGTCGAGGCCGCACTCTCCTCGCCGAAGATCGAGCCCGTGCCCCAGACCTTGAAGGAGGCGCGCGAGGCGCCCGGCCGGCCGGAGAAGATCGCCGAGATCGAGAAGCGGATCGAGAGCGAGGGGATCGAGTACGTCTTCTTCCAGCAGATCTCGATCAGCGGCCACATCAACGGCAAGGGAGTGGTGGCGAGCTGGTTCCCGAAGGTCGCCGCCCGCGGCTACCAGCTCGTCTACGGAGCCACAGCCGACCTGTTCACCGACCGTGAGGGCAATTACATCGGCTTCGGACCGCAGGAGTCCGAGCTGGCCGCGATGGCCGACCTGGACACCTTCGAGGTGCTGCCCTGGGACCCGCGCGTGGCCCGGGTCTATTGCGACTGCTACGACACCGAGACGGGGGATCTGCTCGATGCGGACCCGCGACAGAACCTGAAGCGGGTCGCCCACGACGTCGAGGAGGAGCTCGGCTACTCGTTCCTCTGCGGGATCGAGCCGGAGATGATGTGGATGAAGATCCCCGAGCCCGGCGAGGAACCGGAGGGCGTCACCAAGCCCTGGTGCTACCACATCAACCAGTTCGAGCAGCTGCAGCCGGTGATCCTCGACGTGGTCGCCTACGGCAAGGCGATGGGCCTCGACATGAGCTACGGGGACCACGAGGACGCCCCCGGGCAGCTGGAGCTCAACTTCCGCTTCGACCGTGCGCTGCGGACGGCGGACAACATCAGCACCTACCGCCAGATCTGCAGCGCCGTGGGGCGCAAGCACGGCCTCCACGCATCATTCATGCCGAAACCGTTCACCGGGGTGTCGGCGAACGGGCACCATCATCACTTCACTCTGCTCGACGGGGAAGGGAATAACGTCTTCCACGACCCGGACGGACCGGCGCAGCTCTCCGAGGTCGGTCAGCGGTTCATGGGCGGGATCCTCGACCACTTCCGGGCGTTGGTGTGCATCGGCTCGCCGACGGTGAACTCCTACAAGCGGATGTGGGACTTCGGCTTCTGGGCGCCCGTCTACAAGAACTACGGCTGGCAGAACCGCACCTGCACCGTGCGGGTCGCCAGCGGCGGCCGCTTCGAGTTTCGCGGAGTGGACTCCTCCTGCAACCCGTACCTGACCCAGGCCGCACTGCTGACCGCCGGGCTGGACGGGGTTCGCCGGGAGCTCGACCCCGGTCCCCCCCAGCAGCGGAACACGTACGACCTGCTCGCGGAGGGGGCGGAGTTCGAGCGGGTGCCGGACCACCTCGGCGAAGCGCTGGACGCGCTCGAGGCGGACGAGGTGGTCCGCGGGGCGATGCCGGGGCGTCTCTACGATGTCTTCATGCACTACAAGCGTGACGAGTGGGAGCGCTACATGGCGGCTGTGACCGACTGGGAGCGTGAGCAGTACCTGGAGGTCATGCCATGACGTCGGTGGGTGATCGACCGTGTGCGGGATAGCGGGGATCATCTACCGGAACGGCGGAGGGCAGGAGCAGGTCGGGCGCGACATGACCCGCATGCTGCAGGCGATGAAGCATCGGGGGCCGGACTCGACCGGCTTCGCGCTCTACCGCGGGGGCGGGGGCGGGACGTACGTAATGCACGTGAAGTTGAGCGAGTCGACCGAGCACGATCCCGACCTCGAACGGCGGATGCAGCGGCAGCGGGGCGAGGTCGAGACGCGCATGCGCGCCGCCGGGGCCCGGATCGAGGAGATCAAGGAGGCGCCGCGCACGATGACGCTCGTCTTCGGGTTCGACGGCGACCTGAAGCAGCTCGCCGATGCGGTCGAGCGGGTGCGCCACACCGAGGTGCTCTCCCTCGGGCGCTCGCTCGAGATCATCAAGGACCTCGGTGACGCCGAGACGGTCTCGGACGGGTACCGGCTGGGGAAGTTCAGGGGCACCCACGCGATCGGTCACGCGCGGATGGCGACCGAATCGGACGTGGACATCGCCAACGCCCACCCTTACTGGGCCTATCCGTTCCCGGACGTCGCAGTCGTCCACAACGGGCAGCTCACCAACTTCCACGAGTGGCGGCAGGCGCCTGACCCGGGCGGGCCACCGCTTCCAGTCCGAGTGCGACTCGGAGATCATCGCCGTCTACCTCGCCGAGCAGATGAGCCAGAGGCCGCACGCTCGAGGAGGCGATGCATCAGAGCCTCGAGGACCTGGACGGCGTCTTCACCTACATCTGCGTCACCGAGGACTCGCTCGGGGTGGCCAAGGACGAGCTGGGCGCCAAGCCGCTGGTGCTCTACGAGGACGACGACATCGTTGCGCTGGCCTCCGAGGAGGTCGCGATCCGCCAGGTGCTCGATCGCGAGATCGAGACCCACGACCCATACGAGGGCGAGGTGCGCGTGTGGAGCAGGTGAGCGAGCAGCCTCGGATGGACGAGCGCGGGCTCGTCGAGCTCGACGACTCGATTCCGAAGCAGGCGAAGATCGACGGGCAGAGCGCAGTGATCGAGGCTCGCGAGATGACCACGCGCAAGATCAACGCCGAGCTGCGGTGGCTGATCTACGAGGAGGGCGTCACCGACGTGACCGTGCGCGATCCGAGCGCCCGTCACTCCCTCGGCGTGGCGATCCTGGCCCGTTGCCGGATCCGGTTCGAGGGCAGCCTCGGGTACTTCGGCTGCGGGCTGATCGACGGGCCCGAGGTCGAGATCACCGGGCGCGTCGGCTGGTCGGTGGCCGAGAACATGATGTCCGGCGTCGTCATCGTCGAGAACAACGCCGGCTCGCTTGCGGGCGCGGCGCTGCGGGGTGGCGACCTGGTCGTCAAGGGCGACGTCGGCGCGCGGACCGGGATCGATCAGAAGGGCGGCACGATCATCGTGCTCGGCAATGCCGCCTCGATGACCGGCTTCATGCTGCAGCGGGGGCGCCAGATCATCCTCGGCGACGTCGGCCACGGGACTGGGGGACTCGATGTACGACGGCACGATCTACGTCGGAGGCGAGATCGCTTCTCTTGGGATCGACTGCGTCGAGGCTGAGTGGACGGATGCGGACACGGAGCTGGTCGAGCGAAAGTTCTCGATCTACGGGCTCGGAGCGCCGCCGAAGCTGCGCAAGCTGGTCTCCGGAAAGAAGCTCTACAACTACGACAACCTCGAACCGAGCGAGCGCAAGCTCGTTCTCTAGGAGGACCACGATGGCGGAGCAGAAGCAAGGGCGCGTCAGGGGAGGCTCCGGCACGGGCGCGAGGTGCTCGGCCGCAGCCCGATCTTCACCCCCGAGGTGATCAACGACATCCACATGAAGGCGGAGCTAGGGCGCTACCGGATGCGCGGCTTCTCGATGTTCAAGAAGCTCCCCAGCTGGGACGAGCTGATCTTCCTTCCGGGCACGCTGACCCGATTCGTGATCGAGGGGTACCGCGAGAAGTGCGACACGAAGACCGTGCTGGGCAGCCGGTTCGCCAAGAAGCCGCTCGAGCTCGACATCCCGGTCTACATCACCGGGATGAGCTTCGGCGCGCTGTCGATCGAGGCGAAGATGGCGCTCGCCAAGGGCGCGTCCATGGCGGGCTCGGCGACATGCTCCGGCGAGGGGGGGATGATCCCTCCGGAGCGGGATCTCTCGACCAAGTGGTACTACCAGGTGATTCAGAGCCGCTACGGCTTCAATCCCCATCACCTGATGCTGGCCGACGGGATCGAGTTCTTCATCGGCCAGGGCTGCAAGGTCGGCGTGGGAGGCCACCTGATGGGCCAGAAGGTGACCGAGCAGGTCGCCGAGATGCGCAGCCTGCCGGCCGGGATCGACCAGCGGTCGCCGGCGCGCCACCCCGACTGGCTCGGGCCCGACGACCTCTCGCTGAAGGTCCAGGAGACCCGGGAGGCCACCAACTACGAGGTCCCGATCCAGCTCAAGCTGGGCGCGGCGCGCGTCTACGACGATGTCCGGATGGCCGCCAAATGCGGTCCCGACATCATCTACCTGGACGGGGCAGAAGGGGGCACTGGCGCGGGCCCACACATCGCCGCCGAGGAGACCGGGATCCCGCTGCTGGCCGCCATTCCGGAGGCGCGCCGGGCGCTCGAGGACGTCGGGCTCTCCGACGAGGTCGACCTCGTGGTCGCGGGCGGTATTCGCAACGGCGGCGACGTCGCCAAGTGCCTGGCGCTGGGCGCCGACGCGATCGCGATCGGCCACTCCGCCCTGATGGCCCTCAACTGCAACAAGGAGATCCCGGGCGTGACGGACTACGAGGGCACGGTCGGCGTGCCGGCGGGGCAGTGCTACCACTGCCACACCGGACGCTGCCCGGTCGGGATCACGACCCAGGACCCGGAGCTCCGCAAGCGCCTTGACGTCGACCAGGCGGCTCAGCGGGTCTTCAACTTCCTGCACGCCCTGACGCTCGAGGTGCAGATGCTCGCGCGGGCCTGCGGCAAGACCAACGTCCACAACCTCGAGCCCGAGGACCTCGCTGCCCTCACCGTCGAGGCCTCCGCCATGGCCCGGGTCCCCCTGGCGGGCACGGACTACATCCCCGGCGTCAGTGAGGAGCGATCCCTCGGCGAGATCCGGTCCCTGCTCGACCAGTACCTCGAGAACCCGGTCGACTACATCCCCGACACGGCCCGAACCGGGGCACCGGAGGACGGCCAGTGACAAGCGCCGGTGACGTACGCGAACCGGAGAAGGTCGTCTCCATCGACGCCGAGTACCTGTCCGGCAAGCGCTTCCCATACCAGGAGGACATTTCGCTCGTCGAGGACATCGACCTGGACGCGGCGACTCCGGGCAAGGACCTGAACTGGCTCGAGGACGTCGAGCTGCTCGAGGAGGAGGGCACGCCCGCGGTCTTCGACCGCTACTCCAACTCGTTCCTGCGCATCTACTTCCCGATCCCGAAGGGGCGCGAGGACGAGATCGCCCGCAAGGTGCTGATGGCCCACCTGACCTCCGGCAACTCATATGGCATCCGCCTCAAGGGCCCCCACGCGAAGTTCCCCCAGCCCGAGCTCGGGCCCTGGGTCCGCGACTCAAGGACCGTCGGGGAGGACTGGAAGCCCCAGGTGCTCGAGGGCTGGGAGCCCCCGGAGCACTGACCTGACCATCGTCTGATGCCGGCCCTGCCCGACTCCGCACGCCACCTGGTGATCGGCGCCGGCGTGCACGGGCTCTCCACCGCCTGGCACCTCGCCGCGGCGGGGGAGGAGGCGCTGGTGGTGGACAAATCCGAGGTCGCGGCCGGGGCGTCGGGGATCGCCTGCGGGGTGATCCGGAACAACTACTTCCAGCCGGCGATGCAGGAGCTGATGGCCGCGTGCGTCGAGATCTGGGAGTCGGATCCCGAGGGCCTCAGCTACCACGGCTCAGGCTACGTCGCCCTCGGTCCCCCAGCCCAGGAGGAGGAGTTGGCCGAGGTCTTCGAGCGCCAGCAGCAGATCGGCTACCCCTCGGAGCTCCACACCGGCGAGGACGAGGTGGCGGCCCACATGCGGGGCATGTTCGGCGACTGGCGCGCGGAGGGGCTGACGGCCTGCCTGCACGAGCGCGCCGGCGGCTTCGCCTTCAACCGCGAGTCGATGCTCGGTCTGGCCGACAAGGCTCGGGCGGCCGGCGCATCCATCCTCGAGGGCGTCGAGGTCACCGGTTTCTCCTTGGACGGCTCGGGCGCCGTGAGCGCCGTACACACGACGGCCGGTGAGATCCAGGTGGACCAGGTGGTCGTCGCCGTCGGCCCGTGGATCGCCTCCCTCTGGGAGATGCTCGGCCAGCCCGACCAGATCGACGTTCGCCAGCCGGACGGCTCGGTGGAACGCGATTTGCCGATGTGGACGTACTGGTACCTCCAGGAGGGAGAGGTGGCGCTCCCGCCCTCGACGCTCATGACCGACGATGGGCGAGAGTCGCCGGTGCTGCACGTCGACTCGCACCGGCCCCTGTTCGACGACGACGGCAGGCTGATCACCGACGAGCCCTGGGGGATCTACGTGAAGCCGGACCGGCGAACGGTCCAGGGCGGCGCCCAGCCCCTCGACCGTCGGCCCGAGCTTCGAGGTGGACCCGTACCCGACCGGCAGCGTGGAGCCGGGATTCCCGGATCTCTGGTGCGCGGCGCTCTCCCACTGCATGGAGCGGTTCCGGGGCTGCCGCCGAGCGTACGTGCAGGAGCGGTCGGGAGGTGCAGGCGCGTTCAGCCCTGACAACTTCCCCGTCTTCGACAGGATGCTCCCCAACGTGTACGTGGCCGCGGACTCGAACCACGGCTACAAGATGATCGCCGTCGGGCGGGAGGTCGCCCGCGAGCTCCAGGGCGAGCACTCCTCCCTCCTCCACCCCTTCCGCTTCGAGCGCTTCCAGACGGGTGACCTGCACCCCGTCTCGAGCAGCCCCTACCCGTGGAGCTGAGAGGCGCAAGCCACGTCGTCATCGGCGGCGGCGTCCACGGCCTCTCCGCGGCCTGGCGCCTGGCGGAACGCGGCGCCGACGTGCTGGTCCTCGAGAAGGACCGGATCGGCGCCGGCGCGTCCGGCCTCGCCGGCGGCATCGTGCGGAACTACTACCGCTCGCCGGCGGTCACAGACCTGATCCGCCAATCGGTCGAGATGTTCGAGGCCGACCCGGGCGGCTACGGCTTCAGGCAGGTCGGTTACCTCGCCGCCGTGCCGCGCGCCCAGGTCGAGGATCTGGTGGCGATCCGCGATCAACACGAGAGCGCGGGGTACGAGTCGGAGCTGGTGGTGGGCGCGGAGAGCTGCCGCGAGTACCTGACCTGGACGTGGCCCGACTGGGAGGCGCCGGTGGAGGCCGTCCTCTACGAGAGCCGGGGAGGCTGGGCCGACGCGATGCAGACGGTGCGACACCTGGCCGAGCGTGCGCGCATGGCGGGAACGCGCCTCGCCGAGGGCGTCGAGCTGACCGGCTTCGAGCTCGGATCCGATGGGGCCGAGGCCGTGCTCACCTCCAGCGGCAGGATCGAGTGCGAGGCGGTGGTCGCGGCACCCGGCCCCTGGGCCGCCCGCCTCTGGGAGATGCTGGGCCAGTCCCCCGAGATCCTTCTCGCCGGCGACGAGCGGGCCAAGCCCCTGATCTCGTACTGGAAGGCGCAGGAGGGCCAGTTTGTCCTCCCGGCCATGGGCCTCGGCGGCCGAGCGGGACGTGAGGCCCCCGTCGTCCACCTCGACCAGGCCGGCGGGCTGCGCTCCGATCGCGACGGGCGCACGCTGCTCCCCGGGGCGTGGGGCATCTACTTCCACATGGGCCGGACCGGAACCGGTGTGACCGGCGGCGGGCTTCCGGTCCTGCTCTCCGAGCCGGAGCTCGACCCGTACGGACCCGGCAATCCGGCACACGCGGCCGAGCCTGAGTTCGCAGAGTTCTTCGAGTCGGGGCTGGCGACCGCATTCGGGCGGTTCCGCGGGCGCAGCGGCGAATGGCAGGTCACGCCGGCGGGCGGCATCGTGGCCCACACCCCGGACAACTATCCGGTGTGCGATTGGGTGTTGCCGAACGCCTACGCGATCGTGGACTCGGGCCACGGCTTCAAGATGCTCGCCCTGGGGCGCCTGGCCGCGGACGATGTCCTCGACGGCGAACCGGCCCTCGACTCCTACAGGCTCTCCCGCTTCGCTCGGGGCGAGACCCACCTCGCCTCCTCGAGCCCCTACCCGTGGACCTGAGTTTGGGATCCCGCGTAACCGGGTCAGCTGCCCGCCTTGCCGTCCTCGTCCTGTGAGACCTGGAGGCTTCGCATCACGTGCAGATCGATGGAACCTGGCGCGAATACCTGGGTGGAGTACTGCACCGCCTGACCCTCCGCCAGGTGCATGACCTCGATCAGCTCCAGCGTGGCGGTGACCCGCGTCGCATCCAGCGCCAGCCCCAGCCGGCTGTCAGGCTCCACGAGCCGCGGTCGCACATGCGTTCTCGCGAACGCGATCGGGACGTCGTTCTCGACCAGAACGTCGAGCACCATCTTGCCCGACTCGACCGCCGCGCGGAGATCGTCCGGCGGAGGCAGCGGGATGTCCGGGTGGACGATGTCGCGCATGTGGGCGGCGACTGTTCCGTCGGCGACAAGGGTCCGCTGGATCAGCGGCGCCCGCACTCCCCTGCGGACTGCCAGCGCCTCGGCCACGTAGCCCGGCGTTCGCACCTGCTCGACGGAGACGTTGAGCGCGGTCAGCCGCTTGCCCTGCCGGCGTGCCAGCGAGGTGTAGGACTCGAGCACCTCGAGACCCTCGCTGAAGGCTGCGGGGAGTGCCACCCTCCCGACGAACGTACCGCTGCCCTGCCTTCGGTTCACTTCGCCATTGCTCTCGAGGCGCTCCAGAGCAAGCCGCAGGGTTCCCCTTGAGACGCCGAGGGAGCCGGCCAGCTCCTTTTCGGGTGGCAGACGATCCCCCGGGCGAGCGCGTCCGGGCGCCAGCCGCTGGCGGAGCGCGGTCTCGGTCACATCCACCATCGAGGGTCGAGACACAGGCGCGAGCGTAGCCAGTTCGCGGGGCGCTCAGTCCGCCCCGGGATCCCCTGCAGGGCGGCCCGAGGGCGCAGTGCGATCGACCCCGGTGCGGGACGCACGCACGGCGAGATCCGCCGCGGCGCGCGCGCGTGCCGGGCGGGGATCCTCAGGGTCCCCGGCGAGGTTCGCCTCGACCAACCGGGCGCAACCGAGTGCCGCTGCCGCGGCGAGTTCCCCGGCCACGACCGCGTCCGCCGTGAACGCCCAGTTCCCGGCGGCGACGACCTCAGCGGCGCGCTCGGCGACCGCAGCGGCATCCTCGGCGATCGCCAGTGGCGGATCGCTGGCTCGATCCAGCGCCCTGGCCAGGTCGCGCCCCTTGCCGGCGGTGGCCACCTGAGCGTAGGCACGCGCATCCTCATCGCCGGCGGCGAGCAAGCGCCTTCGCAGCTTGCCGGCCTGCTTCGCCAGCCCACGCATCCGGTCCGCGGCCTCTGCACCGGCGCCCCGGTCCTGCGCAGCAATCCGCTGGGCGGCCAGAGCAGCTGCGAGCTCGACCAGTCCGGCGGCGGCGGCGGCGGTGAACGCCGAGGCGACACCGGCGGCAGCCGCCTCCCGCGGCGAGGCCAGGTCTGCCAGGGCCTCAACAACGCGTTGGCTGGCGAGCTCGGTCATCCCTCAGACTAGAACAGCCCTACCGTCCGGCCCTGGGCGTCGACGTCGACGTTGTGGGCGGCCGGCGTTTTGCCCAAGCCTGGCATCTGCTGGATCGCGCCACACAGCGGCACCAGCCAACCGGCGCCCGTGTAGGCGCGGACGTCCCGGACAGGGAGCTGGAAATCGGTCGGCGCACCGAGCAGCTCGGGGTCCGCCGATAGGGAGAGCGGGGTCTTCGCCATGCAGACCGGCAGATGGGCGAGGCCCTGGTCCGTGAACTGCTGGATCTTCCGCTCCGCCTCGAGGTAGTAGACGATCTCCGTGGCGCCGTAGATGCGCGTTCCGATGGTCTCGATCTTGGACTTGACGTCGTCGTCGTCGTCGTAGAGAAGGCTGAGATCATTGGGCCCGTCGCAAGCGGCGACCACAGCCTCAGCCAGCTCAGCCGTCCCCTTGCCGCCGTCCGCGAAGCCGGTGCTGACCGCGGCTCCCGCCGCGCCCCCTTCGTCGGCTAGGCGCCGGACCAACTCGACCTCCTCGTCGGTGTCCTCCGGCCGGCGATTGACCGCCACCACGGCGGGCAAGCCGAATTCCTTGACGATTCCGAGATGCCGATGGAGGTTGGCGATCCCGGCCTCGATCGCCTCTCGGGCCCGCTTCTTGCTCGCCCCCTCGCCCTCATCGAGACCCCCGTGGTGCTTGAGGGCTCGCGCCGTTGCGACCAGGACCACCGCGTTGGGGCTGATCCCACCGGCGCGACAGACGATGTCGATGAATTTCTCCATTCCCATGTCCGACCCGAACCCCGACTCGGTCACGACGTAGTCGCCCAGCTTCAGGCCAAGCAGGTCGGCGATCAGCGAAGAGTTGCCGTGGGCGATGTTCGCGAACGGCCCGGCGTGCATCAGGCAGGGCTGTCCCTCGAGGGTCTGGATCAAGTTCGGTTTGATCGCGTCCTTCAACAACACGGTCATGGCTCCGGCTGCCCCCAAGTCGTCGGCGGTCACCGGCTCCCCCTCGTGAGAGTAGGCGGCGGTGACATTGCCCAGCCGCTTTCGGAGGTCGTGGATGTCCCGAGCCACGGCCAGGATCGCCATCACCTCGGAGGCGGCTGTGATGTCGAATCCGCTCTCGCGGGGGTAACCGTTGGCCGGGCCGCCGAGGCCCAGTGCCACCGCGCGTAGGGCCCGATCGTTCACGTCCACGGCTCGCTTCCAGGTCACCCGCAGGGCGTCGATGTCGTGCGGGTTGCCGTGCAGGATCGAGGCATCGAGCAGGGCGGCGAGCAGGTTGTTGGCGGCGCCGATCGCGTGGATATCGCCGGTGAAGTGCAAGTTGAGATCCTCCATGGGAACCACCTGGGCGAGCCCACCGCCTGCGGCGCCTCCCTTGATCCCGAACACCGGACCGAGGGAGGGCTCCCTCAGGCAGAGGACCGGGCTCTTGCCGATGTGCCCCAAGCCCTCGGTCAAGCCCACCGAGGTCGTTGTCTTGCCCTCGCCGGCTCTTGTCGGGGTCATTCCGGCGACGCAGATCAGCTTGGCGTCGGGCTTGCTGGAGAGCCGGTCGATCGCGTCGAGCGAGACCTTCGCCTTGTAGCGCCCGTAGGGCTCGACCTCGTCGGGCTCGAGCCCGATTCGCGCGCCAATCACGTCGATCGGTTCGAGCTGCGCTTCCTGGGCGATCTCAAGACTCGTCTTCATCTCTTCCTTCTCTCCATATCGATCAATGCGAGACTGCCGCCGCCCCAATCTCGGATACCAGCCGGTCCTCGTAGAAGCGCTCGAGCGCGAACGACTGGATCAGCTCCGGGACGTCGCCTGTGGCGATCAGCTCGGCCATCGTCTTGCCGACAATCGGGGCGGCTTTGAAGCCGTAGGTGCCCCAGCCGGCGCTGAGCAGAAAGCCGTCAACCTCGGTGCGGCCGAGGATCGGGCTGTAGTCGGGAGTGATGTCGCAGAGCCCCGCCCAGCTCCGCAGGATGCGCGCGCGCTCGAGTTGGGGGAAGAGCTCGAGGGTGTGGCGGGAGCACTCCTGGAGGAAGGTGAGCGTCCCCTGTTGGCGGTAGGTGGTCCAGGGCTCGATCTCGGCGCCGATCAGGAACTCTCCGCGGTCGGTCTGAGAGATGTAGACGTGCATCTGGGAGGAGACGACGACGACGTCGAGCAGCGGCTTCAGCGGCTCGGTCACGAAGGCCTGGAGGATGTGGGTGGTGATCGGAAGCTCGATCCCGGCGAGCGCGGCGACCGTAGAGCTCCACCCGGCGGTGGCGCTGACGACCGTGCCGGCGTCGATCCTTCTGCCGTCGGCGAGGGCGACGCCGGTGGCACGCCCGTTGGAGCGCTCGATCCCGGTGACCTGTTGATACGGGTGGATCTCGGCACCCGCCGCGTCCGCGCCACTCGCCAAGCCCCAGACCACCGCGTCATGGCGGATGATCCCGCCGGGCGGGTGGTAGAGCGCACCCATCACGGGATACACCGCGTCGGGGCTGAACGACATCGCCGGCACCAGCTCCGCGATCTCCTTCGGGCCGATCACGCGGGAGTCGATCCGCGCCAGCCGATTGACCTCGGCGCGCTCGTTCATCACGAACATGGCGCGGTCGGTGTGCGCCAGGGTCAGATGGCCCTGTTGTGAGAACAGCAGGTTGAAGCTCAATTCCGCCGAGAGCCGCTCGTAGAGCCGCACCGAGGCGTCGTAGAAGCGGGCCCCCTCGGGGGTCTTGTAGTTCGAGCGCAGGATGGTGGTGTTGCGCCCCGCGGCGCCGGAGCCGATGTAGCCCTGCTCGAGTACGCACACATCGGTGATCCCGTGGTCGCGCGCGAGGTAGTAGGCGAGCGCCAGCCCGTGCGAGCCGCCCCCGATGATGACCACGTCGTAGCGGTCCCGGAGCTCGGGCGTACGGCGCCACATACGGCGCTTCCGGAATAGGTCACGCATGGACGCTCCCCTCGGCGATCGTCCTCGCCCCGAGTGCGGTCGTGCCGACCGCCCTTCCACCCAGGTGGTGTGCCGCGTCGACGAACACGGTCCAGACGTAGTGGGCGAATCCGGCTCCGAAGAGGTGCAGGAAGAGATCGGGCCCCTGGTGCAGCACCATCCCCGGCGTGCGGGCCACCGACACCGGGGCGAAGTCGCCCTCGGCGAAATGCCCGGGACGGAGATCGAGCGCCATCGTCCGCGCGAACGTCTCGCGGCTCAGTGGCCCGGCAACGGCATTCGAGCCGTATGCCGCCGTCATCTCGATCACGGACGCGAACGGGGCGGCGGACGCGGCGACCTCGAGGCTCTCGCGCACCTCAGCCGTCCGCTCGGGCGGGGTCAGGGCCAGCACGCGGCCCAGCGTCATCGGGCACCACCAAACCTCTTCGTGGAGCTTCGCGTTCCCAGCCGCGACCGCGCCCCCGTCCGTGAGCTCGCCGACGATCGATGAGACAACCGCCGGGTCGGCCTGAAGCTCCAGCTTGCCCAGGAAGGAGAGGTCGGCGACCCCGATGGAATCCCTGCAGGCGACCGCCTCTGCGCTTGGATGCCCGTAGTCGGTCACCACCCTCCAGCCGGCGCGCTCTGTGAAGTTCGCGCCCTGGTCGCGGAGAGTCCATTCGATCGGGCTGCGAAGCGCCGGCCGGACCCCGTTCACCGGCTCAGCGGAATCGGGCGCCAGGAACTCGAAGCTCATCCGCGCAGCCGCTCCTGATCGGGGTCATAGAAGGGAGTCGTCTGCACCTGCGCCTTCAGCCTCTGCCCGTTGTCGGCGAGGGTGATCTCGCTCCCGTCCTCCGCCAGCGCCGCCGGGACCCAGGCCATCCCGATGGTCTTCTGGAGCTTCGGGGAGAAGCGAGAGGACGTGACCCGCCCGACCGGCTGGTTCCCGTTGCCGACGACCGCGGCGCCCTCGGTCGGTACCGCCCCGTTGGCCATTGTGAAGCCGACCAGCTTGTTCTCGTCTCCCCGCTCCTGGACCAGCTCCAGTGCCCAGCGACCGATGAAGTCCTCCTCCTTGTCGAGCTTCACGATCCACGGCATCGCGGCCTCGAGCGGATTGGACTCGGCGTCAGTGTCCTGGCCGACGAGGATGTGCATCTTCTGCAGGCGCAGAACCCGCTGCGGCTCGAGACCGAATGGCCTGATCCCATATGGCTTCCCGGCGTCGGTCAGGGCGTCCCAGAGATCCTCGGCCAGCGCGCCCGGGCAGTGCAGCTCGTATCCCAACTCGCCCACGAAGCCGATCCGCAGCAGCAGGCACGGCACCCCCGCGATGTGGGCGCGCTTCCCGTCCAGGTAGCTGAACGCGTCGTTGGAGCAGTCGAGGTCGGTGAGACCCGAGAGGATTTCGCGCGAGTAGGGCCCGGCGAGGTTGAACGCGGACAGGCCCTGGCTGACATCGGTGAGGTGGACGTCCAGCCCCCATTCCGCGAGCCACCAGGCAAACCAGGCCTCGACGGCATCGGCACCGCTCGAGGTCGTGGTGACGTAGAACGACTCTTCATCGAGGCGGCAGATCGTGCCGTCATCGGAGATTCGCCCAGCGTCGTCGCCCAGCACCCCGTAGCGGATCCGGCCCGGCTTCAGGTTGTCGAACCGGTTGGGGTAGAGCAGGTTCAGGAACCTGTCGGCTTCGGGGCCGCGGACGATCAGCTTCCCGAGGGTGGAGACGTCGATCAATCCGGCCCCATCGTGAACGGCCATCGTCTCGGCCCTGGGATCGCCGTAGTCGTAGGGGCGGCGCCAGTCGCCCGCCCAGAGGACGTCTCCCCCGAGCTCGCGGTGACGACCGTGGACGGCGGAGCGCTTGGCCGGCTCGAAGGGCCGGCCCGCCATCACGCCCATCGGCACGCTCGACCACGGCGGCCTCGCCGTGGTCAGGCCAACCTCCTCGATCGGCTGGTCGGTGTGCTCGGCCATCTTGCGGATCGAGGCCAGCTGGCACATCCGCCCCTGACAGGGGCCCATCGTGACCGTCGTGTAGCGCTTCAGCAACTCCAGCGAGTCGAACCCCTCATCGATCGAGTAGTCGATGTCCTCGGTGGTGACGTCCTCGCAGAGGCAGGCGAAGCACTTGCCGTGCCCGGGACTCGCGCCGGCGGCGGCGGGAGGCTCCGCTCTGACCCCGTTGTCCGCGGTGCGCTTGAGGGCCTCCCGGGCGTCTGCGAGCCCGGCGCGGTCGCTCTCGTCGCCGAAGCCCAGGGCGAGGGCCGCCTCGGACCCGGCGATCAGGCCCGACGCCTGGGCGTCGTCCGGTGAGGAATGGCCGGCGACGGCGCCCGCAGCGAAGACGCCCGGCGGGGTCTCGCCGGGAACGTAGGCGCCGCTGACCGGATCCCAGCGCGCCTTGGCGCCGGCCTGAAGGAGGAGCGAACCCGACGGAACGCTGCCCCCGGACACCGCGACCAGGTCGCAATCGACGCCGCGATCGGTGTCGGCGTCGGGCTGACCGTCAGCGCCGAGCGTGGCGACGACCACTCCCTTGACCCGCTTGCGCCCGAAGGCCCTGACGACGACTGCGCCGCGCAGCAGCTGGATCCCCTCCCTCTCGATCCCGGAGGACAGCTCCGCATCGGCCCCCTCGGGACGGGCGTCCGCGACCGCCGCCACCGCCACGCCGGCCTCGTGCAGGGCGAGTGTGGACTCGAGGCCGCGGTCCGTCGTGGTCGCGACCACGGCCCTCTTCCCCGGTCGCACGCCGTAGAGAGAGGCGAGGCGCTCCGCGCCGGAGCACAGCATCACGCCAGGCAGATCGTTTCCCTCGAACATCAGGGGCTGCTCGATCGACCCGGTGGCGGTGATGTGGGCGTCGGCTCGAATCTGGTGCAACGTGCTGCCGCACCAGACTGGGACGAGCCCGTCGAAGTACCCGATCGCAGCGGCCGGCGTCAGCACCTCGACCCCGGCGGCGTGCAGGTGCGCTGCCAGCTCCTTAGCCGCGCCGGCCGACTTGCCGGCGAGCAGCGCCCCGCCGAGCTCCGGGCCGTCGTCCACCAAGACCACGTCGGCGCCCAGATCCGCGGCCCGCAGCGCCGCTGCCATGCCCGCCATCCCGCCCCCGATCACCAGCACGTCCGCGTGGCGGCGGCGGTACTCGGTGTGCCACTCGCGCTCGGCCTGCTTCTTCGGCAGCTTGCCGAGGCCGGCAGCGTGACGGAGGACCTTCTCGTAGAGCGGCCACAGGCGGCGGGGTCGAATGAAGGTCTTGTAGTAGAAGCCCGGCGGTGTGAGCCGGCTGCCGACGAGATCGGTCCCCCTCATCAGGTCGAACCGCAGCGAGGGGCTCGCGTTCATGTGCCTGACCTTCATTCCCGGACGCACGGCCTCGGTGCACGCGCGAACGCCCGGCCAGCCGTCGACCTCGACCAGGCAGTTCGGGCAGTGCCCGGCGCAGCAGAGCAGCCCCCGGGGGCGGTGGTACTTGAAGCTGCGGGAGATCACCCGCCGGCCGGACGCATGGAGCGCGGATCCGATCGTGTCGCCCTCGTACGCCTCGACGCGCCTGCCGTCGAAGTCGAAAGAGATCGCGCGGCTGGGGTCGATTCGCTGGTTGGGTCCGGGAGGAAGGCGGTCGCTCATTCGGGCAGCCCGACCCAGCTGACCTCGTTCGTGGTGGTGTCGCGATCCGCCACGAACCAGGTTCGGCAACCTGACCGGTGGTACCACCACTCCCGTTGGACGCCCGCCAGGTTGCGGCGGAAGTAGTTGTACGTGTTCAGCTCCCGCTTGGATGGCTTGCTGGACGGACGCGGCACTACCTCGCCGCCGAAGACGAAATCGGTGACCTCCCGCGGGCCACAGTTGGGACAGGTGAGAAGGAAGGACATGACGCTACGCCGATGGTTGGCCTGTCAACGGACCTCTCTTTGCGCCATACTAGACAAATTGGTCCAAACCTGCAAAGAGCCGGAGAATTGGTTGACTGCCGCGCACGCGCGTGGCCCGTTGGGAGAGCAGATCGACCAGGGCTATGTCGTGGGCGCACATAGGCCGCCGGGCAATCCTGGCGGGGCCGACCATTGCCGGGACGCCCCCTATGTGACATACATCCAGCTATGAGCACACTTGCGCGCCCGACAGCCGACGACGTTCGCAGGGCGGTGAAGGAGGACGGCATCGAGTTCCTGTTCGCGAACTTCGTGGACATGCACGCGAGGCCGAGCGCCAAGCTGATCCCGGCCGAGGAGCTCGAGGGCCTGTTCACCGATGGCGCCGGATTTGCCGGGTTCGCGGCCGGTGACATCGGCCAGCAGCCGAACGACCCCGACATGATCGCGATGCCCGACGTCGGCTCCTTCACGAAGCTGCCCTGGAAGCCGAACGTCGGCTGGTTCGCCTCCGACGTCACCGTCGAGGGCGAGGAGTGGCCGTACTGCCCGCGCACGATCCTTCGCCACCAGATGAAGCGCTGTGAGGACGCGGGCTACCAGCTCAAGATCGGCTACGAGCTCGAGTACTTCCTGCTTCGTAGGACGGATGACGGCGGCATCGAGATCGCCGACGACCTCGACACGCTCGAGCTGCCCTGCTACGACATCCGCGCGCTCACTCGCTCCTTCGAATTCGTCTCCGAGGTGATCAAGAACGTCAACTCGCTGGGTTGGGAGCTGTACGCGACCGACCACGAGGACGCCAACGGGCAGTTCGAGCAGAACTTCGGTCCGGCTGACCCGCTGACCAGCAGTGATCGCGCGATCTTCTACCGCTACATGGTGGAGGCGATGGCACAGGAGCGCGGGCTGATCGCGACCTTCATGCCGAAGCCCTTCGGGCACCTCACCGGCAACGGCTGCCACATGCATATGAGCCTCTGGGACGGGGACACCAACGTCTTCTACGAAGACCCGAAGAAGGACACCCGTGGGATGGGGCTGAGCGAGACGGGCTACCACTTCGTCGGCGGGCTGAAGAAGCACGCCAAGTCCTACATCGCGCTGACGGCGCCCGCCGTGAACTCCTACAAGCGCCTCGTGATCGGTGCACCGGCCAGTGGCGCCACGTGGGCGCCGGCCTACGTCACCTACGGCTGGAACAACCGCACCATGATGCTCCGCATCCCCGACCACGGCCGAATCGAGGACCGCACCGTGGACGGCGCCTGCAACCCCTACCTGGCGGCGACCGCGGTCCTCGCGGCGGGGCTGGATGGGATCGAGAACGGGATCGACCCTGGCGACCCGAGCACGGGGAGCATGTACGAGACCAGCGTCGAGGACCGCAAGAAAATGGGAATCGAGACCCTGCCCGAGAACCTGCTCGATGCCACTCGAGAGCTCGAGGGGGACGAGGTGCTTCGCAAGGCCTTCGGCTCGGTCGGGGACGAGGACTACATCGACTACTTCATCCGCTGCAAGCGACGCGAGTGGCAGCAGGCTCACGAGCAGATCACCAAGTGGGAGGTCGATCGTTACCTGCTGCTCGCCTGAGAGCGAGGTTCAATCATGTGCGGCATTGCCGGGCTGTTCAGCAAGTCAACCGCTCTGGAGGAGACCCTCGGCGCGCATCTGAGCGCGATGCTCGGACAGCTCGCCGAGCGCGGCCCCGACAGCGCCGGCGTCGCGCTCTATCGCGATCCCGCCCCTGCCGGGTCGTGCAAGGTGTCGCTGTTCTCGTCCCAGGAGGACTACGCGTGGCACGAGCTCCGCAGGGAGCTGTCCGAGAGCTTCGGTGACGTCGGCGAACCCGAGGTGCGCGCCACCCACGCCCTCTTCGTCGTGGAGGACGACGGCGAGCAGCTGCAGCGCTGGCTCGCCGCGCGCCATCCCGAGCTGCGGGTGATGAGCGTGGGCGAGCGGATCGAGATCTACAAGGAGGCCGGGGACCCGCGCGACTTCATCAGGCGCTTCGGTCTGGAGCAGGTCTCGGCCACTCACGCGCTCGGCCACACCCGGATGGCGACCGAGAGCCGCGTCACCACGGAGCACTCCCACCCCTTCTCGACCGGCCTCGACCTCTGCCTGGTCCACAACGGCTCGCTCTCCAATCACAACCGGCTGCGCGTCTTCCTGCGCAGTCAGGGGATCGAGTTCCAAACCGACAACGACTCCGAGGTCGCGGCCGGCTTCCTCACCTGGCGGCTCTCTGAGGGCGATGACCTGGAGACCGCGCTGGAGCGCTGCCTGACCGACCTCGACGGCTTCTACACCTTCGCCGTCGGCACGGCCGAGGGCTTCGCGGTGCTGCGCGATCCGATCGCCTGCAAGCCGGCGGTGATGGCCGAGACCGATGACTGGGTGGCGATGGCCTCGGAGTACCGGGCGATCGCAATGCTCCCAGGGGCCGAGGACGCGCGCCAATGGGAGCCGGAGCCAGGGCGGGTGTACTCCTGGCAGCGGGCAAAGGTGGCGTGAGCACCACGCCCGCCGCCCTGGAGTCGATCGACCTCGCGACAACCACCGTGAGGGACATGAACCAGCGACTCCACGACGAGGGCGACGCGAGCCCGAGCCGGTGGCGAATCGAGAATCCCGAGGGGGCCCATGCGCTTGCCGCGGGCTTGGACGGCGAGCTCGAGGTCGAGATCGACGGGCACGTCGGCTACTACTGCGCCGGGATGAACAAGCAAGCGACCGTCAAGGTTGCGGGCAACTGCGGCGTCGGCGTGGCCGAGAACATGATGTCCGGGACGGTGATCGTCGAGGGCTCCGCCAGCCAGTCCGCCGGGGCGACGGGGCGCGGCGGCCTGCTCGTGATCAAGGGCAGCGCCTCCGCCCGCTGCGGGATCTCGATGAAGGGGATCGAGATCGTCGTTCACGGCTCGATCGGGCACGTCGGGGCCTTCATGGCCCAGAGGGGCGCGCTCGTCGTCTGCGGCGATGCCGGCGAGGGACTCGGCGACTCCATCTATGAGGCCCACCTCTACGTGCGCGGCGAGGTGGCGGGACTGGGCGCCGACTGCGTGGAGAAGGAGATGCGGAGCGAACACCTGGAGGAGCTGTCCCGCCTGCTGGAGGTGGGTGAGGCCGACGCGAAGGTCGAGGACTTCCGGCGCTACGGATCCGCCCGCCAGCTCTACAACTTCAAAGTCGACAACGCGGGCGAGTACTGATGACCGAATTCGACGCGCTTCGTAAGGAGGAGCCGTACGACCCCGAGCTGGTCGACCGCTGGCGGCCGGGACTGCGGGAGTCCGCCCTCTTCAGCCGCAACACCATCCACGAGATTCACCGGATGGCGCGCGAGGGCATCTACGACATCCGGGGCTTCGGCGCCAAGCGCCGGGTGCCCCACTTCGACGACCTCCTCTTCCTCGGTGCCAGCGTCTCGCGCTACCCACTCGAGGGCTACCGGGAACGCTGCGCAACCGACGTCACCCTCGGCACACGCTTCGCCGAGGAGCCCATTCACCTCGACATCCCGATCACGATCGCGGGCATGAGCTTCGGCGCACTCTCGGCGCCGGCCAAGGAGGCGCTCGGCCGGGGTGCCAGCGCAATGGGGACGAGCACGACCACCGGCGACGGCGGGATGCTCCCGGAGGAGCGCGAGCACTCCAGCAAGCTCATCTACCAGATCCTCCCGTCCAGGTATGGGATGAATCCCGACGACCTGCGCCGCGCCGATGCCGTCGAGATCGTGGTCGGCCAGGGAGCGAAGCCCGGCGGCGGCGGGATCCTGATGGGCCAGAAGATCTCCGACCGGGTGGCGGAGATGCGCGACCTGCCGAAGGGCGTCGACCAGCGCAGCGCCTGTCGCCACCCGGACTGGACGGGGCCGGACGACCTCGAGATCAAGATCGGCGAGCTCCGGGAGATCACCGACTGGCGCAAGCCGATCTACGTGAAGATCGGTGCCACCCGGACCTACTTCGACGTCGCCCTGGCCGTCAAGGCCGGGGCGGATGTGATCGTGCTCGACGGCATGGAGGGCGGCACCGCCGCCAGCCAGGAGGTCTTCATCGAGCACGTCGGCATACCGATCCTCGCCGCGATCCCAGGGGCGGTCCGCTCGCTCCAGGAGCTCGACATGCACCGGAAGGTGCAGCTGATCGTCTCGGGCGGGATCCGTTCCGGCGCCGACGTCGCCAAGGCGCTCGCCCTCGGGGCGGATGCGGTCTCGATCGGGGTGGCGGCAGTGGTCGCTCTCGGCGACAACTCCCATCGATTCGAGCGGGAGTACGAGCGCATCGGCACCGCGGCGGGCTTCTACGACGACTGGCACGAGGGTCGCGACCCCGTCGGGATCTCGACCCAGGACGACGAACTCGCCAGCCGCTTCGACCCGGAGCTCGGCGGCCGCCGGATCGCGAACTACCTGCGCGCGATGGTGCTGGAGGCGCAGACGATCGCGCGCGCGTGCGGCAAGTCCCACGTACACAACCTCGAGCCGGAGGACCTGGTCGCGCTCACCGTCGAGGCGGCGGCGATGGCCAAGATTCCGCTCGCCGGGACCGACTGGATTCCCGGACAGTCAACTCAGGATGGAGGCTGATCCAAATGGCGAAGATCATTTGTGTTCTCTACGACGACCCGGTGGACGGCTATCCGCCCACCTATGCGCGCGACGACATCCCCAAGATCGAGCGCTATCCCGACGGGCAGACGACTCCCACCCCGAGCGCCATCGACTTCAAGCCCGGCGAGCTGCTGGGTTGCGTCTCCGGCGAGCTGGGCCTGCGGAAGTTCCTCGAGGACGCCGGCCACGAGCTGATCGTCACCGCTGACAAGGACGGCGAGAACTCCGAGCTGGACCAGCATCTTCCCGACGCCGAGGTCGTGATCTCGCAGCCGTTCTGGCCCGCTTATCTCACCGCCGAGCGGATCGCCAAGGCCCCCGAGCTGAAGCTCGCGATCACCGCCGGAATCGGCTCCGATCACGTGGATCTGCAGGCGGCCATCGAGAACGGCGTCACGGTCGCCGAGGTCACCTACTGCAACTCGATCAGCGTCTCAGAGCACGTGGTGATGATGATCCTCGGCCTGGTACGCAACTACATCCCCTCCTACAAGACCGTGGTCGACGGCGGCTGGAACATCGCCGACTGCGTCTCGCGGGAGTACGACCTCGAGGGCATGCAGGTCGGCACCGTTGCCGCCGGACGCATCGGCTCGGCCGTTCTGCGCCGGCTCAAGCCCTTTGAGGTCGGGCTCCACTACACCGACCGCCACCGGCTGCCGAAGGAGGTCGAGGAGGAGCTCGGCGTCACCTTCCACGAGTCCGCCGAGGACATGGTCCCGGTGTGCGACGTCGTCACGATCAACGCCCCCCTCCATCCCGAAACCGAGAATCTCTTCGACGAGAAGATGCTCTCGAGGATGAAGCGCGGGACCTACCTGATCAACACCGCGCGAGCCAAGATCTGCGACCGCGACGCGGTCGTGCGCGCGCTCGAGTCAGGCCAGCTCGCAGGCTATGCCGGCGACGTCTGGTTCCCGCAGCCGGCGCCGCAGGACCACCCCTGGCGGACGATGCCGTGGCACGGCATGACCCCGCACACGTCGGGCTCCAGCCTCTCGGCGCAGGCTCGCTATGCCGCCGGGACGAGGGAGATCCTCGAGTGCCACTTCGAGGGCAAGCCGATCCGCGAGGAGTACCTGATCGCCGAGGGCGGCAAGCTCGCCGGAGCCGGCGCTCACTCGTATAGCGAGGGCTCCGCCACGGCGGGCCACGAGGAGGCCGCGAGATTCAAGCGTTGACTGAGCTGGCGCCCTGAGGCAAGCGTGAGTCAGGTCGTTGAGGCCGGGTTTCGTTAACTGGCCCGATTGACGGGAGGGAACTCCTTCGAAACCGTGACTTCCCCGGCCGAGCGAGCGATCGTCGCGATCGCCCGAGCTCTCGACGGCTGGACGCACTCGCGCAACGTCCTGATCCTCGATGAGCCGACCTCCGACTTCACGGCGACGAAGTCGAGAAGCTGTTCGGCGCCGGCGCCGGCGCCGGCGTCGCGTTGCGGCTCGCGGCGCCGGGGTGATCTTCATCTCCCACCGGCTCGACGAGGTGACCGAGCTCGCCGACCGGATCGTGGTCCTGCCCAACGAGCGCGTGGTCGCCGACGTCGGATCCACGGACTTCGATCACGATCAGCTCGTCCGGCTGATCGCCGGGGTCGACGTGAGGACGGCCCAGGCCGACAGAGCCGAGGCCGGTCCCCCCCGTGCTCGGGGTCCGGGGGCTGCGCGGCCCGACGATCGACGGCCTTGACCTGGAGCTGCGATCGGGTGAGATCCTCGGAGTCAGCGGCGTGCTGGGCTCCGGCCGCGAGCAGCTCGCGGGGTTTTAGGTTCCTCGAGGCCTCGATGAGGCACTCACTCCGAGACCTCTTTGACCTTCAAAATCGCGACATGGGCCGGGTTGACTCCGACTGAACCATCGGCTCCGTACTCAGTGAACCAGGCGAGACGCGATTGGCCCGATCGAGCAGCATCGGAGAGCTTGCTCTCGACCTCGTCCAACGTTCCCTCCACCACGAAGACGTCGCCGTTTAGGAGCTTGACTTCCGCGTAACCCACCGCGAGCCATGGTAGTCAGGCTCGGCGCGCGAACCCACTCAAGCTGTATGCCTGCTTCTGCGGGTGTAGCCGTAGGCTTCGCGCGCGCGTGAGCACCGCCCGTGACATCCGAACATCCGGTAGGCGGCCAACTGTCGCCGTGGTGACCGACAGCACGCCCTATCTGCCTCGGGAGCTGATCGACCGCTGGGGAATCCTCGAGGTCAACCTGTACGTGGGCTGGGATGGAGACCTTCGGCCCGAGGACGAGTACCGCGACCTCGACACCTTCTACGCGCGGCTGCGCGAGTCCCCGACGCTGCCGGCGACTTCGCAGCCTTCGGTGGGGGACTTTCGCGCCTGCTACCAGCCGCTCGTCACTGCGGGGCGCGACGTCGTCTCCGTCCACTTAGCGGCCGGCATCTCCGGGACGTGCGAAAGCGCGACTGAGGCGGCGCGTTCCCTGGCCAGAGAAGGGCATCCCGGGCGCATTGAGGTGGTCGATAGCCAGACCGGCGCGGGGGGTCTCGGCTGCCTCGTCGTGGCTGCCGCGCGCTCGGCCGAGCAAGGCGCAGGGCTGGGCGCCGTCGTCGATGCCGTCCGCCAAGCCCGCGAGCGACTTGAAATCTGGTTTGCCCTGGACACTCTCGAATACCTGCGCCGCGGCGGCCGAATTGGGGCGGCACAGGCGATGCTCGGGACGGCTCTGAAGATCAAGCCGATCTTGACCTTCGGCACCGAGATCACTCCGGTCGGTCGCGTCCGAACCAAGACCCGGGCGTTGGAGCGGATGAACGAATATCTGCACGGGCTGCACGACCGGGGAGCAAGGGACTGGGTCGTGCAACACGCCCAGTCACCCGAGGACGCCGAGCATCTGGTCGCTTACGGCACCGAGATCTTCGGCGCGGGTCCGCTGTTCTGCACCGAGGTCGGGCCAGTGCTCGGCACGCACCTCGGATCCGGAATGCTCGTTGGAGGCGTCGTGCGCGGCTGAACTGTTCAGCGACGGCGGCACCGCTTTTTAGCTCGGATGAAAATCGGCTTTCCGGAATCCTCGGGCGGTCGTATATTCCGACAGCCCCGCGGCTGTGAGGGTGCCGGCGTGGTCTGGAGGTTGTCGACTTCGAATCGCCCCTCTTCAACCTCGACGACGACGGCCCGCCGAACTACGGGATCAGCGTTCTCGAGCTGCGCGACGGGAAGATCGCGCCCGAGTCGATCTACGTCGCCGAGAGATTCGACGCGTCGGAGTGGTGCACCCGGTAGCGGGCCGCGTGAGCGGCTTCGAGATCACGGGCGCGCCGGAGCCGTCGGGCGACTTCCTTGCCAACGCCCAGGGCGAGGACGTCGTGTCGGGGGTCAGGAACACTCAGACCCTCGCCGAGATGGCCCAGCTCCTGCCGCAGGCCCACTCCGAGTTGATCGAAGCGCTGACGCTGGAGCGTCACTACCGCGACCGAGGCATCATCGACGTGAGCCCGTTCGAGAGGCTCGACGAGCCCGGCGTCGGCGAGCTGATCCGGATTGGAGTGGTGCGTGGGAGGGACGCCAACCCCGAGCTGACGATGGGCATCTGCGGCGAGCACGGTGGGCGATCCCCGTAGCATCGACTTCTTCCACCGCGCGGGACTGGACTACGTGAGCTGCTCCCCCTTCCGGGTGCCCATCGCGCGGGTGGCGGCGGCCCAGGCCGTTGCGGCTGGGGTTGCGGGCGGCTGAACCGGCGGCATCGCGTATGTACCACGAGAAACACCGGATGCCGCGAATTGAG
>CAVXQP010000013.1:0-180757 GCA_963763955.1 uncultured Solirubrobacterales bacterium
TCTGGGTGCGGATGGTCCCGAGGGCGGCGCTCAACGCATCTTCATCCCAGAGCCTCCGGGAGTCACGTCATCGCTGGGAGACCGCGGCCTCCTCCCGCGACTCCTTTGCTTGTGCGGGCTCTTCCCTGCCGTCGTCAGGCTTTGCCGCTCCCTTCGAGACCTCGAAGCCAAGCTCGCCCCCCTTGATCCCGATAGTCACGCGATCGCCGGGCTCGAGCTCGCCGGCGAGCAACATCCTGGAAAGCCGGTTCTCCACTAGACGTTGAATAGCGCGCCGCATGGGCCTCGCACCGAACTCGGGGTCGAAGCCCTCCTCGCCGAGGTGGGCGACCGCGGCGTCGGTGAACTTCGGCTCGATCCCCTGGGCCCGCAGCCGGCGGCTGACCTGGTCAAGCAGGAGCCGGGTGATCTGGAGCAGTTGCTCCTTGCTCAGCGACCGGAAGACGATGATCTCGTCGATCCGATTGAGGAACTCGGGCCGGAAGCTCTGCCGCAGCAGTTCCATCAGCTCCTCGTTCAGCTGATCCCAGTCCGTGCCCTCCCGGGTCTGCGCCTGGATCCGGTCCGCGCCGAGGTTGCTGGTCATGATCAGCACCGCGTGTTTGAAGTCGACCGTGCGTCCGCGGGCATCAGTGAGGCGCCCGTCGTCGAGGATCTGGAGCAGGGTGTTGAAGACGTCGGGGTGGGCCTTCTCGATCTCGTCCAGCAGGATCACCGCGTAAGGTCGCCGGCGGACGGCCTCGGTCAGCTGGCCCGCCTCCTCGTAGCCGACGTAACCCGGCGGAGCGCCGACCAGGCGGCTGACCGTGTGGCGCTCTTGGAATTCGGACATGTCGAAGCGGACCATCGCCTCCTCATCGCCAAACAGTGCCTCGGCGAGGGTGCGCGCAAGCTCGGTCTTGCCAACCCCGGTGGGTCCGAGAAAGAGGAAGCTCCCCTCGGGCCGGTTCGGGTCGGCCAGCCCGGCCCGGGCCCGGCGCACCGCCTCCGCGATCGCCTCAACCGCCTCGTCTTGGCCCACCACCCGCTGGTGCAGCTGCTCCTCCAGCTTCATCAGTCGCTCGCGTTCCTCGGTCGTGAGCTGGGAGACCGGAATGCCTGTGGTCCGGGAGACGACCTCGGCGATGTCCTCGGGCATCACCACAGGGGCACGCTCCCGAGCCTTACCGTGCTCCTCTTCGAGTTCCGTCCGCAACTCCCCGACCCGATCCTTGATCTCATCGGCCCGCTCGTAGTCCTCAGAGGCAATCGCCTGATCGCGCTCGCGCTCCAAGCCGCGGATCTCGCTCTCGAGCGCCCGGGTGTCCGGCGGCTTGGTCCTCGAGCGCAGCCGCACCCGGGCTGAGGCCTGATCCATCAGGTCGATCGCCTTGTCAGGGAGGAAGCGGTCCGGGATATAGCGGTCGGAGAGCTCAGCGGCGGCGACGATCGCCTCCGGATCCACCCGGACCCGGTGGAAGGCCTCATACCGGTCCTTCAGACCGGTAAGGATCTCGATCGCCACATCAACCGTCGGCTCGTCAATGAGTACGGGTTGGAAGCGGCGCTCGAGGGCAGCGTCCTTCTCGATGTTCTTGCGGTACTCGTCGATCGTGGTCGCGCCGATCACATGAAGCTCGCCGCGCGCCAGCGCCGGTTTCAGCATGTTGGAAGCGTCCATCGAGCCCTCTGCGGCGCCGGCGCCGACCACGGTGTGCAGCTCGTCCATGAAGACGATGAGCTGTTCGGAGTTTTCGGTGATCTCCTCAATCACGGACTTGAGGCGCTCCTCGAACTCGCCGCGGTACTTGGTCCCGGCGACCATCCCGGCGAGATCGAGGGCGACCAGCCGCTTTCCGGCCAGGGTCTCGGGGACCTCGTCATTGACGATCCGCTGGGCGATCCCCTCGGCGATCGCGGTCTTCCCCACTCCGGGATCTCCGATCAGGACCGGATTGTTCTTCGTCCGTCGCGAGAGGATCTCGATCGTCGTCTCGATCTCGTCCGCGCGGCCGATCACCGGATCCAGCTTGCCCTCCCGCGCCTGCTCGGTCAGGTCCCGGCTGTGCTCATCGAGGCTCTTGGTCTGGCTCGCCGGCCGGCCCGCGCCCTCGCCTTCCTCGACCCCGCGGATGACCGCGCCGCGCAGCTTCGTGTGCGACGCACCGAAGCGGCGAAGCAGCGTCCCTGCCTCCGACTCCTCGTCTGAAGCGAGAGCCAGAAGCACGTGCTCGGGCCCGACATAAGAGGCACCGAGCTCACGGGACTCCTGGTATGCGCCAAGCAGGGTCCCTTTCGCCTCAGGGGAAAGTGACGGGGCGACGTCCGTACGCTCCTGCTTCGAGGCCTCCTGGTCGACCTCCGCGGCCACCGCCTGGGCGTCGACGTCAATCTGGTCGAGGACGTGCGCGACGAGGTCATCCTGCAGAGCCGCCCAGAGCAGGTGCTCGCTGTTCAGGTCAAGGTCGCCCCACTCAAGCGCCCTTTGCGCCGCCCGCTGGAGTAGCTCGCGGGTAGCGTCGCTGAAGTATTCGGTGATGTCGACCTGCTCGACGCCGCTGCGGCGGGCCGGCGATCCGCCCCGGAGGCGCTCACCCAGGGCTCCGGGCTGGTCAATCCCTCCGCCTGGGCCGCGGTCGAAGAAGTCCGAGAAGAAGTCGTCGAAGAGGCCGCGCCCGCCGTAGCCACCGCTCTCCCCTCGAACCTCGGCGAGGCAGACCTGACAGAGGCGCTGCGTCTCCGTCCCCACTCCCGGTCGGGTCCGGCGCACCTCCGCGACAGCCGGGCGAAGGCCGCAACGCTCACAGATAACTGCCGCTTCCACTAGGGCCCTTCAGGCCCCCTTTCATTTTTGAAGAGCGAGGCGCCCCCAGGGCGGTGGCTTGTTACCCGGAAACCGCGACGCCGAAACACGCGTGATTCACTCGAGCCCTTCGTCCGCCCGCTGCTCCTCAGGGCGATAGGCGTATGCCGCCTCGCGGACCGCCTCGGCGGTCTCCAGCCCAGCTCCCAGCGCGCCGCCGATCATCGCCAGCGAGGTGGCGAGCCACGCCAGGCTGAGATAGTCGACGAGGGAGACGTCCGAGCTCAGTTCTTTGGAGAGCAGATCGGGGGTAATCAAGAGACCCGCACCCCCCAAGGCGAAGAGAAAGAGCGCGAGATAGAGCGACAGGACCCCGAGGAGCACCGTCGCCGCGGTCGCCGCATTGAAGAGGAGCACCTGATCCTCGGCCTTGGAAGCGCCACGCCGCTCCCAAAGGCCGTGGGCCGCGATCAGTGAGAGGACCGTGAACGCGATTGCCAGGATTCCGATTGCCGCCAGACGAACCGCGCCCAACGAGGCGGAGATCCGCCAGAGATCGGAGGTCACCAGGGCGAAGGCAGCAACGGCCAACGCGGCGACCAAGGCGCGGTAGAGCCGGACCGCGAGTCGCCAGGGCCGGTTGGCGCGGACCATCCCGATCAAGAGCCTGAGGCGCCCACCGCGCGAAAGCGCGGCGAGGCCCGTCGGCCCGTGGCTGGGATCCTGATCAGCGAGGTCCGCGAGCTCGACCAGCCGCCGACGCATTCGGATTCTGCGTGCGGGACCCTCGCCATCCTCGGACTCGGCACCCGCCGCTTCGCCTGTCAGCACTCTCACCATGCCGGTGGCGGTCTCGAGAGCCTTCGGGCGAAGTCTCGCTGGGCCGAGGCCCGGCAGTGAGATCACCGCCACCCGGTGGGTTGGGCTCGCGTGGGCGACGACCGTGCGGCGTCCGACCCTCAACGGCAGGTCGGTGAGAGCAAGGGCCATCTCCCAGTCCTGGCCGAGCAGCCTCTCGTGTGCTGCATCGATCAGATCAGTGGTGCTCGCGGGCGGGACCACCAGGCCGTCGATCTCAAGCGGCACCGCCCATTCCACCTCTGGGTAGAGCTCGTTGAGCCGCCTCGACAGCTCCGGCGCGAGGCTTTCGGCGACCTCGGCCGGGAGATCGGGGGCCGCCAGAAGGCCGACCGCTATCTGGGCTCGCTCAGGTGTGGTGCTGATGCTCCCAGGATCCCAGTTCCGGCAGCCCCGGAGCCGATCCTGGCACCCTTGGAGCTCATTGCAGACCGGGCCTACTCCCGAATTGCAGGCAGATGTGCGGGGCTTGCCCGGCGCAAACCGGCGCAAGACCAACCGGCAGCCCACAGTGCGCAGGGCTGCGCAGGGCGGTCGCGACTAGCCTGTGCGCGGTGTAGCTCCGATGGGTTGCGGGCGTCCGGTCCGGGGATTGGAGGGTGTGCCATGGAATCGAGCGGCAAGGGAGGCAAGGGCTCGTCCCGGGCTTCGTCCCGATCCGACGATCAGAAGGCACTGTTGGAATCGGCCGAGCGCGTCGGCGAACTCGACCACTTGGTAGAACGTTGTAACGGGCGCGACCGGAACCCACCGGACCCAGGCGGAAAGGCTTGTCCCCGAAAGCGCGATCTAGCGCCAGTCCCCGACTGGGCCGGACTCGGCCGGAACAGCGGCGGGGGATCATGATCCGCGTGTCGGGGGTTCGAGTCCCTCCTCCGGCATGAAGTACCTGCAGATCAGCGAGATGAGGCCTGCTTTTCGCCGAGAGCAACGCGGACCACGGCGATTGCATCCCGCTGGTTCAGGCGGAGACCCGTGCCGAACGCTTCTTCGAACCTGTCCTCCCCCAGCATCTCTCGGATTTGAGCCACCAACTTCTCCTCCCCGCGCCGCAGCATCGGCCATGCCCGCAGGCCAACACGCCGGCGCAGACCTTCGGCCGCCCCCGCGAGCAGCGCCGCGCGCTCTGGGTTACCCGTCGCGCAGGCCAGCCGGGCGAAGCCGGTTAGAAAGAGAGACGCGTTGCGGGCGCTCTCGACCGCGAGGCTTATTTCGAGCCCGTCTGCCAGCAGCGTACGAGCCTCGTCCACATCGCCCTCTATCAGGGCAACAGTACTCAGCTGGGCTCGCGACCAGGCGGCCAACCAGGGGTACTGATAACGGTTCGCCATGTCGAGCCCCTCGAGCAGATGTCGCTGGGCGTCCTCGTAGCGGCCAACTGCCGTTTCCAGGCCGCCAATACTGAGCGATGCCAAAGCGGTCAAGTACGGCTCATCCATGGCGCTGAATTCTTCCAACGAGACCCGGACGCCCCGTAGGCCGCTGTCGAAGTCGCCGACGATCGGTGAGCTCCACCCGATGGCCAGCTGGGACGCCGCGTGAAGGAATGGGTCCCCGATTTCTTCCAGCATCGGTGCCAGTCGCTTGCGGGCTGCCAGTGCCGCGTCGTCGTCGCCAATCTCGAGGTCGATCGACAGATCCACCCATAGCAATTCCGCACGTGCGTGAGGAGAAAGCGAGTCGGCGGTTCCCAAGAGCTGCTCGGTCCAGGCGTGCGCCTCACGCATGTGTTCCCGCAGCTCCCAGAACAGCCACAACACCCGGAACATGCGCGGGAGCTGGTCGGTGTCGTGATCGAGGTACCAGCGCACGGAGACGGCGAGGTTGCCCGCCTCCTCTTCCAGTCTCTCGAGCCATTCGCTATGGCCGACAGTCCGCAGCGGCCGGTCGGCCTGGAGCGCCAGGGTCCGGTAGTAGTCGGCCTGGCGATACCGGACCTCGTTGACGTCGGGCCGCGCATCGAGCCGCTCCGCCACGAAGGCACGGATGGTGTCCAGCATCCGCGAACGGGGTCGAGCGCCGGCGCTGTCGAGGTAGATGAGGCTGTGACGTGCCAAGGCCTCGGACAGCTCCAACGCCTGGTCCTCCTCCAAGCCGGCGACGGCTGCGGCAGCCTCGATGGTCCAGCCGTCAACAAAGGCGGCCATGGACTCGAGCAGCGAGCGCTCATCGTCGTCCAGCAGGTCGACGCTCCACTCGACGGTGGCTCGCAGGGTGCGCTGCCGTTGGGGGAGGTCCACCGCTCCCGTCCCAAGCGAGTCCAGCGACGTCACCAGGCGAGATAGAAGCTCCTCGGGGTCAAGCAGCCGGATGCGGGCCGCCGCCAGTTCGATTGCCAGCGGCAGACCCTCCAGGCGCCGGCAGATCTCTGCCACTGCGGCGGCGTTGTCCTCGGTAAGGCTGAAGTCGGGACGCACCGCACGGGCCCGGTCGACAAAGAGCGCCACCGCCGGCGACGACGCCAGCTCATCGACTGAGGCGGCGACGGGTTCCGACGGAAGGGGCAACGGTGGGACCGGAAACTCCCGTTCCGCCCGCAGCTGCAGCGTCAGCCGGCTCGTCGCCAAGATGGCGACACCGGGGCAACGCATCAGCAGCTCGTCGATGTCGTGGGCGGCATCGTGCGCCTGCTCCAGGTTGTCGAGGATCAGCAGCCACGGGTCATGGTCTAGCCGTTCGATCACGGACGCCAGCGCCGACCCCGTCCCCCTCAGATCGGCGTCCACAGCTCGCCCGATCGCGACCGCGACCTGGTCGGACTCGGTAACGGTCTCCAGCCCGACGAAAACGATGCCCGCTTCCAAGCGGTCACGCAACCGCTCGCCCGCGGCCACCGCCAGCCGAGTCTTGCCGACACCGCCTGGCCCGGTGAGGGTCACCAATCGCACGTTGGGAAGCTCGATCAGGCGTGCCACCTCCTCGACCTCCCGCTCTCGCCCGATCAGCGACGTCGCATCGACGGGGAGTGAATGTTGGCCGGGCGGCATCTGTGACGGTTCCGACCCAGCACCGTCCGGTGCGGGACGACCTGCTTCGAACCGCTCGCTCAGAAGTGTCGCGAGGTCGTCGCGCACGAGCTGGTCCAGCTCATCCGAGGACCTGAACCTCCGGTACGAAGCCTCGGGCCGCATCTGGGAGAGCAGCTCAGTCAGGCGGGGCTCGCGATCCGGCGCCGGCTCCTTGATGTAGAGCAGGCGCGGCAGCTCCCGCGAGAGCTCGTACTCCTCCTCGAGGCCCGAGACCTCCATGCCAGGGCTGATGCGCCCGTAGCTCTGCCAGTACAGGCCGATGAAGACGTCGCTTTGCTGGAGATACGCCCTGAACAGGTCGCGCGGAGGATGCGGTCGCGCGCCCAGCTCGAACATCACCGGGGTGAGACGGAGCGACGAGATGGCGTGCGAGACGGCCCGTCGCTCCTCGGCCAGCTCCCCCAACGTCGAGCTCACGAAAACTCGCAGGCGCTGGTCAGGAGTCCGGATTCCAACCTCACCGCGCGAGCTCCCGTTCACCGCCCGCGCTGCCTCGTCTTTGAGGCGTTCGCGGTCACGGCCCTAGTCTGCCAGGGAGCGGAGCGCCGCCGCTTCCGCTTTCACGTCGATCTCGCACCCGATTTCGCACCCAACTCGAGACTTCCGGGCGAACTGAGGTCACCTGGTCGAGCCTGAGAGGAGCTGTCTGAACCATCAGGCCCCTGCCTCCAGCCGATCATAATCCGCGTGTCGGGGGTTCGAGTCCCTCCTCCGGCATTGCATTGCCATGCGGAATGCGGCGTCTCCGGGGTCGTCGTCGTGTCAGGGGTGAGAACGCGGCTTCGCTGCCGTTGCTTGCATGGACAGCGGCACCAACGCCCGGGGATCAAACGAATTCCGCGCGGTACTCGTGAAGGAACTCGGCCACCCGGCGCGGAGGGCGGCGGGTGATCTGCTGGAAGGTGTCGGTCGTGTAGTCGTTCTCGCCGGCGAGGATCGACCACTCGCGCGCGATGAGAAGCTCGGCCTCCCGGCCGGCTACCCCGGCGCCGATGAGGCGCTCGAGGAACTGCCGCTCGGCCGCGACCCGAAAGGTGACGGGCTCGCCGAGCTCCGCCGAAAGCAGCTCGAGCGCCTCCGGCCACGACATGGGGACCGGTCCTGTCAGGTCGTGGTGCGCGCCCCACAGCGCCGGGTCGGTGAGCACGCGCAGCCCAGCCTCGGCCGCGTCGCGATGGTCGATCAGGGCCATGCGGCCGCTGCCGGCGAGGCCGGTCCATGTGCGCGAGGCGCGCACCTCGCGCGCCGCGGCGAGCAGGGACGCCGAGAAGATCGCAGGGCGGATCGTCGAGTACGGCACTCCGGTCGAGGAGGCGAACTGGTCGATGCTGTAGTGCGCTCGCTGGTTGATCCCGAGTGAGTCCGCCGAGGTGTTGAGCACCGACAGACGGGTGACCTGCTCGATCGAGGAGATTCCGGCGGCGGCATTGATCGCGATCCGCTGCAGCACGCCCTCGATCCCGATTGATCCCATCGCGATGAACACCGCGCGGATCCCGTCAAACGCCTCGGTGAGGTCGCGCGGGTCGTCCAGGCGCGTGGGACGGATCTGCAGCCCGTCGGGTTCGCCGAAGGCGCGGCGGGCTTTGTCGGGGTCGCGAACGAGCGCCGCGACCGCATCTCGCCGCGCGCGAGTACGCCGCGGACGATCTCGCTGCCGACGCGGCCGGTGGCGCCGATCACAGCGGTGGTCACCGTGTCTCCCTTAGCTCATCCGGCGATAGCGCCAGACGCAGAGCGGCACGAACACCGCGAGCAGCCCGAAGGTCCAGGCCAGCGCCCCTCCGAGGGATGCCGGTGTCCCGGTCAGGGCCAGAGAACGGGCGGCATCCGCGGTCAGCGTCACCGGGCTCACCTTGGCAATCGCCTCGAGCCAGCCGGGCAGCGTGGCGAGGGGGACGAAGATCGAGCTCGCAAAGACCAGCGGGAATGTGACGACGAAGCCGGCCGACTGCGCAGCCTCTGCGCCCCGAACCGTGAGCGCGACGAACGCGAAGATCCAGCTGAGCGCGAAGCCGAACAGCGCGACGACGGCGATGCAGCCCAGCGCGCCTCCCAGTCCCCCCTCGAATCGGAAGCCGACGATGTAGCCGACGACGATCATCAACAGGATGATCAGGATGTTGCGCACCAGGTCTGCCCCGGTTCTCCCGACGAGGACGGCCGACCGTGCCATCGGCATGGAGCGAAAGCGGTCGATCACCCCCCGCTGCAGGTCCTGGGAGAGCCCAACGGAGGTCTGTGTCGCCCGAAAGACGACCGACTGGACGAAGATCCCCGGCAGCAGGAAGTCGACGTAGGAGACGCCGGCTGGCAGGGAGCCCTGGATCGCGCCGCCGAACACGTAGACGAACAGCAGGACGAACATGACCGGCTGGATGGTCGAGAAGAGCAGCAGGCCCGGCTCCCGGATGAAGTGGCGCAGGTTGCGGACGGTGACGACGACCGCATCCCTGACGGTGCTGCGCATGCCCGCCAGCGATGGGACGCGCAATTGCGGTCGCGGCACGTGCAACGCGCCGGCCCCATCGACCGCGGCGCGGGCGGGCCGGTCGCCGTCCTCCCCGGGAGGCGCCCCCGTCAGCTGCAGGAAGACGTCATCGAGGGTCGGCCCCCGGAGCCCGATGTCGCTGACCCGGATCCCTTCACGGCGTAGCTCCGCCGCGGCGTCCTCGATCAGCTCGAGGCCGTCCCGTGGTGCGGGCATCGTCAGCCGGTCCGGACGCTCGTCCGGCTCGGGATCTCCACAGCCCACCCGCGTGAGCGCCTCCTGGGCGAGCTCGCGCTGGGCCACGTCCGCAAGCTCGACCTCGAGGATCTGACCGCCGACCCTTTCCTTGAGCTCGTTTCCCGTGCCTGCGGCAATCACCCTTCCGTGGTCGATCACCGCGATCCGTTCGGCGAGTTGATCGGCCTCCTCCAGGTACTGAGTGGTCAAGAGCAGCGTGGTGCCTCCGCGCTGGAGGTCACGGATCGCAGCCCAGATCTGGTTGCGGCTGCGAGGGTCGAGCCCGGTGGTCGGCTCGTCGAGGAAGAGGATCCGGGGCTGCGTCAGCAGGCTCGAGCAGAGGTCGAGGCGCCGGCGCATCCCCCCGGAGTAGGTTCGGGCCGGGCGGTCGGCCGCATCGGCGAGATCGAACTCGCGGAGCAGCCGATCGGCGTGTTCGGCCGCCTCCTCCCGGGAGAGGTTGAAGAGTCGCCCGAACATCTCGAGGTTCTCACGTCCCGTCAGCAGCTCGTCGACGGCAGCGAACTGGCCGGTCAGGGCGATCTGCTCGCGGATGGCCGCCGGCTCCTGTGCGACGTCGTGGCCAAGGATCTCGGCTCGGCCCGAATCCGGGGGGACGAGAGTGGAAAGGATCCGGATGAGGGTGGTCTTGCCCGCGCCGTTCGGGCCGAGTAGCCCGAAGACGGCTCCTTCCGGAACCTCGAGATCGACGCCCTCCAGCGCCTGCGTTTCGCCGAAGCGCTTCGCCACCCCCTCGACCCGGATCGCCGGACCGCCGCGCCCCAGCTCTGGGGACTCCGACCGGTGCGCGGGCGACACAACGGTCATTTGATCCTCACGAGCGATGCCCAATACCTCGAGGCGGAGTATCCCCCCTGATCGGGACCCGCCCTGTCCGGATCGATCCACGGCCTGCGCTCCACCTCGAAGACGGCGGGAAGACCCCGCAGGCACTCGGCCGCGTGCCGGCAGCGCGCGCCATCGAAGCTGACGCCGAAAGCCTCGCCGCGATAGCGCTTGCGCGTCGTCGCGGTGTCTCGGGGATCAGCCATTCGTCGGGAGACCGAACTCCGAGCGGTATCCCTCGGGTACGAGGTCGAGGTACTCGCCGGTGTGGTCCGCGATGAATGCGCGCACGAACGGGCAGAAGGGGAGGACCGCGAGGCCCGCGCCACGCACGTCGCTGAGCGCATCGGTGACCAGTCGGGTGCCGAGCCCCTGGCCTTCGAAGCGCGGATCGATCAGGGTGTGAATGAACGCGATCAGCCCGTGGCTGCGGCGGTACTCGGTGAAGCCGGCCAGCTCCCCGTCGACTCGAATCTCAAAGCGCTGGCGCTCGGGCTCATCGACGACGGTGACCTCGGGAGCGGTTGTGGCAGCCATCCAGAAAGATTCTCGCGCACTGGCTATGGAGGTAGAGGGCCGGCGCCGATCCCCTCCTCTCCCTCCTGCCGCCACCTGGCGTCGTAATCGATTTCGGCGATCCAGGGTTCGGAGGGGTTTGGGCTCGAGCGCGCAAGGACAGGACCCGATCAGGCGTTGACTCAAGCGTGAGAGGAGGAAATTCCCTTGTCCATCCTCACCATTGTGCTCATCATCGTTCTTATCCCGTTCGTCCTGTATTCCGTTCGCCGCATCGTTTAGCCGCGGTCCGCGGATTCGTAATCCGCGTTCGGGGTTCGAGTCCTCCTCCGGCATGCGAGAAAAGTGCTGGTAGTGACCGGCTGGGCCGCACCCTTAATTCCGCCGATCGACCGTCAGGACACCCGAGCTACCGCGTAATACGGATTGACGTGCGGACGACACGTCGAAGACAATCGGTGGCGTAGGGGGCAGCGTCCCAGTGTGGACGGAGGGAGACATGGAGCGGTCATCTCGCGCCGGCCGGCGATGGAAGCCCGTCCTCGTGGGGGTGTGTTGCTTGCTGTTCCCCATTCTGGCGAGCTCCGCGCGTGCCGCGTCTAGCGCCTCTGACCCGTCCGGGGATGTCCTCTCTTGCACCGGAGAGTGCTCGAACTACGACCAGGACCTCAGCTCGATCGCCCTGGCGGTCAACGGCTCGAATCTCGAGGTCACGATCACCCAGTATGGCCTCGGCGGGTCGGGTCCATTCCAGTCCGCCCTGCCGCTCTACTGGCCCCAGATCGACCTCTACACCACGAGCCCCGATCCCACCGCCGGGCCCGAATGGAGCTTCCAGACCACGCAGCCGATCGACTACGGGATCCACGATCGCTTCGACGGCAGCCAGGTTCCCGTCGATCGGATGGAGCTCATCCACTTCACCCCTGGCGCCCCCTACTACAGCTACCTGCCGCCGATCGAGACCCACGTGGCTTACACGTTCCTCACCAGCAGCTCGGTCGCGTACACGGTGCCGCTGGCGGAGCTCGGGAACCCGAGCGGCGTCCGGGCGCGCGCGTGGCAGACGGGCACCGGAGACGCGAGCAGCCACAAGGTCGTCGACGTCGCCCCGGACTCTGGGGTCGTAGGGGTGGGCACCTCGGGCGGTCCGGCTCCGGGAGCGGGTGTCGCTCCGGGCGCGCCCACGGGTAAGCGGGCGACTGCGGTCAAGAACTGCAAGAAGAAGCCGAAGGCGGCCCGGAAGGCCTGCCTGAAGAAGGCGAAGAAGCTTCCGGTCTGAGCCTTTTGGGGTCCGCACGATCGTGAGCCACCTTGGGGGCTCGGATCAGCTTTTCCGCCACTTGATCGCGACGAAGATCAGCAGCAGGACGTGACCGACCCTTCATACCGTGACACCGGACGAAGGCGCATCGCGGGCCAAACTCGCTCTCCACCCGACTCGGACCGCTGCGAGCGGCCCGAGCCGGGGAAAGCGCTGAAGGCAGCTCAGGCGCTGGCGGCCTTCGGTCGAGCGCCCTCGACGGCATCCAGGCCGCCTTCGAGGAAGGCCAGGAAAAGCGGGTTGAGCACCTCGGGATGCGTCCAACCGATGTTGTGCGGACCGCCCTCAACCGGGATCACCTTGACGTCGTCGATCAGGTCCGAAAGCCGGCCCGCGGTCGAGTCGAACGGCAGGATCCGGTCCTCGGTGCCGTGCACGACCAGTGTCGGGATGTCGAACTTGGGCAGGTCCCCCCGGAAATCAGTCAGCCAATTGTCGACACAGACGTAGGTGGAATAGGCCGAGCCCATGCAGGCGACGTTGAAGCTCGCCTGCCAGGCCTGGTCTGAGATCCGATCGGGCGCGAGCTTGTCGACGTTGTAGAAATCGTCGAAGAACTGCTTGAACCAGACGTAGCGATCCTTGAGTGCCTGCTCCTTGATGCCCTCGAAGACCGAACCGTCGACCCCTTCGGGGTTGTCGTCCGTCTTCAACAGGAATGGTGGGATCGCCCCGAACATGGCCGCCTTCTCCACCCGGTCCGAGCCGTACGTGCCCAGGTAGCGGGCAACCTCGCCGGTGCCCATCGAGAACCCGGCCAGAACGATGCCAGGGACATCGAGCTGCTCGAGGAGCTCATTGAGGTCCGCGGCGTAGGTGTCGTAGTCGATGCCGATTGTGGGCTTGCTCGACTGGCCCCAACCGCGGCGGTCATAGGCGATGACGCGGTAGCCGGCATCGAGGAGCGCTTTCGTCTGCTTCTCCCAGGAGTGGCCGTCCAGTGGATAACCGTGGACCAGGACCACCGGCTGGCCAGAGCCGAGATCCTCGTAGTAGAGATCGATGTTGGTGGAGTTTTCCTTGCCTACTGTGATGTATGCCATTGGAGCTCCCGAGGATTGGGTTGTGGGGCGACCATTATGCGTCGGGAACGGGCTCAGCGCCACCGGGGTTGTCAGCCGCCGTTGTTCGCGCTCGGCGCGCCACAGCATGACGGCGGCAAGGAGGGCAAGAAGGGACATCCCAACCGTCCACATGAAGGTGTTGGCGAACGCGGTGGCCAGGGGTCCGCTGATCTGGGCGCGCTCGCTCGCGGACAGAGGGGCGAGCAGCCCTCCGGCACCGCCGGCCGAAGAGATTTGGGCCACCTCGTGCTGGAGAACCACGGCCAGCAGGGCGGTGCCGACCGAGCCGCCGATCTGCCGCACGGTGTTGAGCGCTGCGGTGGCGCGTGGGACCTGCGAGGACTGGAGGAGGGCGTAGGCGGCGGCGACAGTGGGCTGAATCGAGAAGCCGAGCCCCATCCCGCGGACGAAGAGCACGCCGCTCAGCACCGCGTACGGCGTGTGATTGCTCACGAACACCAGCGGCAGAGTCGCCAGGACCAGGAGGCTGCAGCCGGCGACGACACAGGACCCCCGCCGAGCCGGTCGGTCAGCCGACCGCTGATTGGCAGCACCAATGCCGCACCAACTCCCTGCGGAGCAATCAGCAGGCCGGCATCCAGCGCACTCTCGCCGCGGTCGACCTGGAAGTAGAGCGGCAGCACGAGCAGCGTGCCGAACAGCGTGGCGCCAAGGAAGAACGTGGTCGTGGTGGCGGCCCGGAAGCCGCGCGAGCGGAATAGCCGCAGGTCGATGAGCGGCCGCGGCACGCGCAGGCTGTGCCAGGCGAACAGCCCCACCAGTGCGAACCCGGCGACTATCGGGCCAAAGGCGATCGGGTGGCCGATCCCGCCGTGACTCTCTGTCTCCGAGAGGCCGAAGACGATGCCCGCCAGCCCTGGGCTGAGCAGCGCGGCGCCGACCCAGTCGAGCGCACCGGCGTCGGCGCGGCCGGCGTCGCCGCGGAGCACCCGGGCTGCGACGACGATCGCCACGACTGCGATCGGCACGTTGACGACGAAGATCCATTGCCAGGCCGCATTGACGACGATCAGCCCGCCGATGATGGGCCCGAAGATGGGTCCGAGCAGAATCGGGACGCCGACCAGTCCGAGCGCCCGTCCGATTCGCTGAGGCCCCGCGCTCTGCGCGACCAGGGTGAACCCGACCGGCACGAGCATGCCACCCCCGAGGCCTTGCAGGACACGGAAGGCGATCAGTTCGCCCGCCGAGGTCGCGGTAGCGCAGAGTGCGGAGCCGATCGCGAACAGCGCGATCGACGCGATCCAGGTCCGCTTGGAGCCAAAGCGCTCGGTTATCCAGCCGGAGAGCGGGATCACCGAGGCCAGCGACAACAGGTATCCGGTCGAGACCCACTGGATGGTGCTGAGCGGGGCATGCAGGTCCCTGGAGAGGGTGTCGAGCGCGACGTTGACGATCGTCGTGTCGAGGACCGCCATGATCAGCCCGAGGACGGCGACACCGGCGACCGCCACCGTCTGCCGGTCGAGCCCGCCGGCTAGGCGCGAAATGTCGTCTTCGGCCCTAGACGCAGCGCCTTCGCTCATGTCGTCGCGGTGCACCCGCCTCGGCGAAGCACACACCCATTGTCTCCGGTCCCGAGCCTAGGTGAAGTTAGTGCAGGCGCTGCTTCGCGGTGGCCGGACTGGCTCCCGGCACGGTCGCCGTGACCTTGACCTTGGCGGATCCAGTGCTCTTCAGGGTGTTACGCCCGGCGCGGCTGAGCCGCAGCGCGACGGTCTGCGATGCGCCCGCCGCGAGGTTGACGCCTCGCTTGGTGCCCAGAGTCTTCTTCCCCTTGCTGGCCGTCAGCGAGATGCCACTGCGCGCGACCGTGGCGGTCAGCTTGACCTTCAGCTTGCTGCTGGAGACGACCCCGCCAAGGTTGCGGCTGAGGACCTTCACGGTGACGCCGGAGGGAACGCCGATCACCACCAGGTCACCCGACATCTCCGTGGGGTGCACCGAGCAGAAGAAGTGGTAGGTGCCCGGGGCGAGGCGATCCGTTCCCGTCACCGGCGTTTGGCCGGCGTTGATCGTGGCGGAGCGAAACAACGGCTGGTTGCCCTTCCCATTCTTGGCCGCGGTGACGTCGTGTTGCGAGGAGCCCGGGTCCAGGTTGTCGAAGGTGGCCACGGTGCCCTGGTCGATGGTGAAGCTGGCCTTGCCGTAGCTGCAGCAGGTGGTCGTCGTGGTGATCGGCTCGGAGGCGGCCAGCGCATGGGCTGCGCCGAACGCGGCCGCGCCGATCGCGGCCAGGACGACGCTCAGCGGACCTCCTGCATCCGCTGAAGCCCCCGCCTCTCTGTCATCCCGCTCTAGCCGGTCAGCCGGAATTTGGCCTTGGCGGTTGAGGTATTGCCGAACCTGTCGGTGGCCGTGGCGATGACGACGACCTTCCGCGACCCGCTCCTGGCGAGCGCCCTCGGATCTTCTTGCGCGCAGGCTTCGAGAAATTGAGCTTGATCTTGGTCGCGACCTTCGGATCGAGCGACAGGCTGGACTCCCTGGTGTCGAGTGCCTGGGTGATGACCCGCGAGGCGCTCGAGTGGGCAGCCCCCTTTCCGCCCTTCACCTTCGCCTGGAGCGCCACCGTGGCGGGCTTGTCGAGGGTGTCGCTGACCGCGGCGGTGCCGAGTTGCTGCTCCTTCTTGGCGGTCAGTGTCTGGACCGGGCCGGACTGCGCCTCCACTCGGAACGCACCCCTCATGAACGGGTGGATCCGGCAGAAGTACGTGTAGGTGCCGGATGGCAGATTGTCGGGCGTCTTCCAGGTGTCGGTACCGGAGGCCGGGGCGTCTCCGATGCTGCCGCCGTTGCCGTTCTGGCCGAGCTCGCCCGAATCGAAGGTCACCGGCCCATTGGCGATCGGATAGGCGACGCCGGTCGTGCCGTTGCAGGGGTCCTTGCATCCCGTGATCGTGTGGAAGGCGCCGTACGGGTGAATGGCACTCGGGCTCGCGTCGCTGTTGTTGAAGGTGAGCGTTTGCCCCGGCGCGATCGTCGGCACGCTCTGGCCGGCGTTCGGATCTCCGTGGTAGGCGAAGGACTGGATGTTGATCGTGTTGTTCGGCGCCGGCGCGCTGTACAACGACAGCGGGTCCGGGGCGCTCGTCGGGTCGCCGCCGTGGTTGTTGTTCTCGCTGCAGATGTCCATGGGTCAGGACTCCGTGCCTGCGGGATGTCCGGGGCTTGCGCGTCCTTGACGGTCGGCGTCACGGGGAGGGTCCCGTCGTAGACGGCGACGGGCATGATCCCCATCACCTCGTACCAGTCGGCCCTCTTCGGGTGTCATAGGTCGCGTGCACGCTCACCGTGTCGCCCGCCTTCACCTCCACCCGCCAGGTTGGCGGCGTCGCACCCATCGAGACGTCCCAGGAGACCTCACCGGCCGGCTCGTAGTAGTGGGCGTGGAGGTGAAGAGCGTGTTGCGTCTGGCCACCGCGGGTGTCCCGCAGCTGCGTGTCGAGGCCTCCGGGGTGCAGGTGGCCGGCGGTACCGATCAGGGTCACGTCGTGATTCGGGGTCCAGTCCGGTGCGGCACCGAGGCAGCCGTGGCTGCCCGGCTGCCACGAAGCCCGCCTCCCCACTGCCTGTGCACGGATGGAGGTCCGCGGCCGGCGCCTGATCAGGGAACGTGTAGGTGCCGTTGTGGTCGTACGCTCGCAGAGCGTCGAAGACCGGATAGAAGCTCGGGTTCCCGGCGACGTCCATCCACTGGGTGTGCACCGTGCTTGATCGAGGCCGCGGCTGGTGAGCTGTCGGGGACGAAGTCGAGCCGCCAGACGACGTAGACCTGCGCCGGCTTCGCGATCAGGTCGTGGAGCATGTCGTTGAGGAACCAGGAGTCGCTGGGTTTGCTCCGCCAGCCGAACCCCGCTGGGAGCTGCTGGATCGTCTTCTCCTCGCCGGCGGCGAACTGCGGGCCGGTTCGCCGTTGACCTGCCAGACGGCGTGGTGGAGGTGCAGGACGTCGACCCGCGGGACCGTGCCGTCGGCATAGACGAACTCGGGGTCGAAGCGGGTGATGTATCCGGGTACCTGCGGCCAGAGCTCGTTCCCGAAGCCGTCCTTCGCCAGGTTCAGCCGGATGATGTTCTGGCCGGGGTGGATGTCGACCGGCCCGTAGCAGTAGGTCAGATGCTGGACCTGGGAGACGCCGCCGGACGTGTAGTCGACGTGGGGCACCGCGTCGGGCTTGTCGGCGATCGGCGGGCACTGGCCGTTCACTCCCGCCTTGGCTGCGGGTGAGACCACAAACAGCAACGCCACCGCGCAGCCGAACGCGGCTATCCAAACACGCACCCTGGGACAGATCGCAGCTTCCATGCTCATCTCCCTCCGGGGACAAACCTATCACGCCGCATCGGATGTTGACTCTCCGTCAGTCGGCAGCTCCGGCATCCGTTCCGTCCGAGATCCCTACGATGGGCGTCTTGCCGGAGCTCGTCAAAGATGTAGGCCCGATCGTCGGGCTCGTCTCCTTCGCGGTCTTCGCGGGCCTTCTGGTCCTCTACGTCGTGCGGGCGCGCGAGATCCGCAGGCTCCGCCGAATGGCACCCTTCCTCACTGAGGACAACGGACGACCCAGCGCGGGCAAGGGCGCGCCGACCCAAAATGGCTGAACGCCGTCGGGGCTAGCAGCTAGTCCGGCTCGAGCGGCTCCACGCCGAGCAGCTCGAAGGAGACGGTCAGTCCCTCCAGTGCCTCGGTGAGCGCGCGGCCGGCTGCATCCTCGCCGTCGGCGTCCACCCACGCATAGCTGGGTGCTCACTTCCGGCAACTCTCCGCCCGGATGGCTATGGCTCACGCCGTCGTTGCCGCTGACGAGTTCGATGCCCGCTGCGGCGAGGGCGGCCCGGGCCTCGTCCGGAAGCCCGGGTTCGGTGCGAAATTGGACCCTGTACCGCGGCACGGCGACGACCTTATCCGGGGTCGGCCGCCGTCAACGCTCCAGGCGGCGAGCTTCCAGCAGGGCGTTGTCAGCGCGATCGATCAGCGCTTCGAGCGTGTCACCGGCTTCCAGGACCGCCAACCCGACCGATATCGATGCGCCGCGCTTCTCGGCAAGGGCCAACCGGATCTCCTCGAAGCGGTTGTGCGTGCCCTCCAGGTCCGTGTCCGAGATGCTGCAAATGAATTCATCTCCGCCCCATCTCACGATGGGGTCGTATGGACGTAGATTCGAACGGAGCAAGACGACCAGATCGCGGAGCAGGGCATCGCCCGCCGCATGACCATTGCGATCGTTCACGCCCTTGAGGTCGTCACAGTCGACGTAGGCGAGCACAAGCGTCAGGTCTGAGCGCCGGGCTCGTTCGATCTCGTTGAGGACCGCGATCTCGCCCATGCCGCGCCGGTAGACGCCGGTGAGATCGTCAAGGTGAGCCCGCTCCAGCTCTGCGAGCAGGTGCTTGCGGTCCTGCGCCGCAGCTTCGCGGTCTTTGGCTGCCCGAGCGCGATCCGTGGCGGCCTGCATGCGTTGGGCGGTGGCCTTGTCGCGCAGCTCCGCGAGAGCTACCAGAGCTCGGGCAGCCCGAGGGTCGGAGCCGCCCAGGTCCTCCCCCACCTGCCTCATCTCGCGGTCGTGCTCCTCCGCGACTCGATCACGCTCGGCCGCCACGCTGTCCCGTTTTCGGGCGACCTCGTCGCGCTGCTTGGCCTGCCCGTCACGCTCGAAGGAAACCTGGGCCCTGACCAGAGTCGCAGCATGACGGTCGAGGGTGGCCTGGACGCGTTCGGTGCGGGAGAGCTCATGGCTTCGCTTCATCTCCTCATCACCCGCGGGGTGTGAGGCAAGATCGCGATCAGCGGCGGCTTGGTCTCGCTCCGAGGAGCGCTGGTCGGCGTCAGCCTGAGTCTGGTCTTGATCGGACGCGCTCTGGTCGGTGTCGGAGGCCGTCTGATCGACGTCAGCCGCTGTCTGATCGACGGCGGAGGCCGCTTGATCGGCCTGCTGCCTTCTTCGGTCCCAACGCCAGCGCATACGCGCCTTCCTTTTCTCCCGGACAACGGGAGCGATGCCCGTCCGACGACTCTAGCGCCAACTGAAGGCCAGCATGAGCCCTTTACATGGCGAGGTACGATGGGCGTGCTTTGGAGGGCCACGAGCTTCACCCTGAAGACGCGGCGGACATGCGCGAGGCCGCTGGGGATGGGCAGGGCACGCTTCGCCGGGACATCTCGACCGCGTTGGTCGGTCTCTACAAACAGCACTTCGGCAAGGGGCCAACGCGCTGCCAGACCTACCTGGAGCCCAACCTGGTGGTGGTGATCCTGGGCGAGGGCTACACGGCGAGCGAGCGGACCCTGTTCGAGGCCGGCAAGTGGTACGAGGTCCGCAGCGCCCGACAGATCTGGCAGGACAGCATGCAGGAGCTCTTCGTCACCACGATCGAGAAGCTGACCGGGCGCACGGTCGCGGCCTTCCTGAGCGCCAACCGCCAGGACCCGGACTTCGCGGTGGAGCTCTTCGTGCTCGAGCCCGTCCCGGACTGAGCCGGATTCCTCGCTTATTGCGGTGACGGTGAGAAGGGCCGGCCGCAGCCGGGCCGATTCGGTGGGACAGTTGCGGTCCGGCACATGGCTCCAACCTGAAAGGGGAGACTATGGGCCTCAGGCAAGCGCAACGCGACGTGAGATGGTTGATCCGCTCTCAAGCTGAGTTCGACTCAATCGAGGAGCGCATCGATGAGTTCCGGGGCTTGGACGATCAGGAGCGCGCCGCGCTGTGGCTCTACGCGTGGTCGCGTCAGGGCCGCGGCTGGCAGCGCGCTACGGCGGACGAGCTCCTCAACTTTGTCGGAGGGAGCCCCTAGGAGGACTCCTGTTCATCCTCGGCCCGCCGGAGACGGGAATCGGACAGAGCGAAGGCCCGCTCCAACTCCCTCATCCGGCCAGGACTCGTCGGCCGCGGGCCATGCATCTTGGCCCGGTAGAGGTCACGGCGTTCGCGGTGGTAGCGCGCATCGACCCTCAGTTCGTCCAGGCGATGAAGAGTGGTCATCTTTCTCAGGGGCTTGGTCCTTGCTCAGCGTTGGGCGTCGAGAGAAACGAGCGGGAGCCGGCGTTCGCGATGGAGGCGGTCCACCTCGTCCAGAATCTCGCGACGTGCCCGAAACTTGCGTTCGTACCCGCGCACCCGCTTGATCGCCTGCAGGTCGGCAGCTTCGAGCGCCGCCTGGACCTCGCCGCTGCTGAGCGCGTCGTAGCCGGGGAGCGGCTCATCCTGGCGCAGCCAGCGAAGCTTGTCGAAGACGCTGACGCGATTCTGATGGGTGTGCTCGTAGCGCTCAATCTCCGTGAGCTCGACCTGGGAACGGCTGGAGAGCGAGGCGATCACTTCTTTGGTCTTGAGGCTGTCGTAGCCAGAGATCGGCTCTTTGGCGGTGGCGGTGGTCATTTTCTTGCCTCCGGTCGTGGGGACCCCTCCGGCACGGTTGTTGGGGGCGGGATCGGCGAAGCCGACGGGATCGGGGATGCGGCGGGCATCGGCGACGCTGGAGGGATCGGGGTGAGTTCCGTGGCCATATGAACACGGTACCACTAATTCATGAAATACTTTTCCGCTATGACGGACCGAAACTCGCAGCTGACTCCTCCCCGCTGGGACTTCCTGACCAACCACGCGCACGTCCTCGTCTGCGTGGCTCGCGACCCGGGCATCCGGCTGCGCGACATCGCCGCCGCCGTGGGGATCACGGAACGCGCCGCCCACCGGATCGTCTCCGAGCTGGTCGACGAGGGCTATGTGGTGCGCGAGCGGCAGGGCCGAAGGAACCGCTACCAGGTAAGGACCAAGCTGCCGCTGCCCCACCCCCTGGCCGAGGAGCATGAGGTGGGCGATTTGCTCGAGGTACTGATCGGCTAGTGACCTTCGGACTTGCGCTCGCCCTGGCCTGCGCGCTCGCGACGAGCGTCTCCTTTCTGTTCAAGCAACGCGGCGCGGTCTCGGCGCCGCCGGTGCGCGTTCGCCACCCGCTGCGAAGCGCCGCCGACCTCTTTCGCTCCAGGTGGTTCGCGGTGGGCTGGGTGGTGGCGGTCGGAGCCTGGGCGCTTCACGTCGGCGCCCTTGCGCTCGCGCCGCTGTCGGTCGTGCAGGCCGTCCTCTCGGCCGGGCTGGTCTTCCTCGCCGTGCTCGCCGAGCGGTTCTTCGGCTTTCGCCTCGGTCGCCGGCAGTGGACGGGCTTGATCATCACTGCGGCGGGGCTCGCGATCATCGGGATCACTCAAGGGGCGCAGCCCAGCGACCCTCCGGGCTACGCACTCGCCGCCTTGATCACCATCGAATGCGGCGTCCTTCTGCTCGCCACCGGGCTTGCCGTGATCTCGGGCCGCCTCCGCGTCCTACAGGCGAGGGAGGGCCTCCTCCTCGGCGCAGCCGCCGGCGCGCTGTTCGGCGTTTCCGACATCGCGCTCAAGTTCCTCACCCACGCCGTTCAGGACGGGGTGCTCGAGCTGATCAGCCCCTGGACGTTCGCGGCGCTGGCCGCCTCGGTGATCGCCTTCTATGCGTCGGCCCGCGGCCTGCAGATCGGCCCGGGGGTCGAAGTCATCGCCCTCACCTCGGTGGCGGCCAACCTCGTCGCGATCGTCGGCGGCGTACTGATCTTCCGTGACTCGATCGGGACCGGGGCGGTGGCAATCGCCGGACGGATGATCGCGTTCGGGCTCGTCATTGCTGGTGCGGCCCTGATCCCCGCCCCACTCCGGGTCGCCGATCGATCACCCTAGGCGGGCTGCCGGAGCAGGCCGGAGACCGCAGCCGCCAGCCTCTTGCCGGTCGCGGTCAGCCGGTACTCGGCGTGCGGCGGGCGGCCCGGGACGAGCCGCCGCTCGACGATGCCGGCGGCCTCGAGCTGCTCGAGGCGGTCGGAGAGGGTCGTCGGTGAGATCCCGGGCAGCGACTGCCGGAACTCGTTGAAGCGGGCGGCGCCGCTGGAGCAGGCGTAGATCGTGCCCAGCGTCCAGCGGCGCTCCAGCAGCTCCGCCACCGAGCGGAGCTCGGAGGGGACCGGCGCGCAGCTACGACACCGGGGCGACATCTGCTCCGCGCTCGGCCGGCTCCAGGGCGTGCTCGAGCACCTCGCCGATGCTCATCACGGGATGGAAGGTCATCTGCTCGCGGACCTCCTCGGGGACATCATCGAGGTCGCCGCGGTTTCGCTCCGGCAGGATCACCTCGGTCAGCCCGGCCGCATGTGCCGCGAGGACCTTCTGCTTCAGGCCGCCGATCGGCAGCACCCGGCCCTGCAGGGTGACCTCTCCGGTCATCCCGACGGTGTGCTTCACCGGGCGTCCGCTCAACAGCGACGCCAGCGAGGTGGTCATCGCCGTGCCCGCGCTCGGCCCGTCCTTGGGGATCGCCCCGGCGGGAACGTGCACGTGGAACTCGCGCTTGAAATCGGCGCTGTCGATGCCGAGCTCGTCGGCGTGGGAGCTGACATAGGAGAGCGCGATCCGCGCTGACTCCTTCATCACGTCACCCAGCTGACCGGTCAGCACCAGGCCCTTGTCGCCGTCCATCGCGGTTGCCTCGATGAAGAGGACGTCGCCGCCGGTTCCGGTGACCGCCAGGCCGGTGGCCACGCCGGGGATCGCCGTGCGCTCCACGGACTCCTGGAAGAACTTCTGGCGCCCGAGGGCGTCGACCACTTCATCGGTGTCGATGGCGATCGGCGCCTCCGCCTCGCCCGAGGCGATCCGAGTCGCCTCGCGGCGCAGCAGCTTGCCCAGCTCGCGCTCGAGCTGGCGCACGCCGGCCTCGCGGGTGTACTCGGCGATCACCTTGCGCAGGATCGCGTCGGAGGCCTCGACCTCGTCGGGCTTGAGCCCGTTGCGCTCCACTTGGCGCGGCCACAGATAGCCACGGGCGATCGCCAGCTTCTCATCGGTCGTGTAGCCGTCGAAGCGGATGACCTCCATGCGGTCGAGCAGGGGCGCCGGGATCGTGTCGACCATGTTCGCGGTCGCCAGGAAGACGACCTCGGAGAGGTCGACCTCGACGTCGAGGTAGTGATCGCGGAAGGAGTGGTTCTGCGCCGGGTCGAGCACCTCGAGCAGGGCTGCGGAGGGATCGCCGCGCCAGTCGGCGCCGACCTTGTCGACCTCGTCCAGCAGGATCACGGGGTTCATCGTCTTCGCGTCGCGCAGGGCGCGGACGATCCGGCCCGGCAGCGCGCCGATGTAGGTGCGCCGGTGGCCTCGGATCTCGGCCTCGTCGTGGATCCCGCCCAGCGAGAGGCGCACGAACTCGCGCCCCAGGGAGCGGGCGATCGACTCGCCGATCGAGGTCTTGCCGGTTCCGGGAGGCCCGACCAGGGTGAGGATCGCGCCGTTCGCGCGGCTCTCGCCCTCGACGCCGCGGTCCTGGCGCAACTTGCGGACCGCGATGAACTCCGTGATGCGCCGCTTGACGTCATCGAGGCCGGCGTGGTCCTCGTCGAGGACCTCGCGGGTGTGCGCGGGGTCGAGCCGCTCCTCGGAGCGCTTCGACCACGGCACGGCCAGCAGCCAGTCGAGGTAGCTGCGGATCATCGATGACTCGGGCGACTGCTCGCCCTGGCGCTCGAGCCGCCGCAGCTCGCGCTCGGCCTGCTCGGCTACCGCTTCGGGCATCTCGGCTTCGGCGATCTTCTTCTCGTACTCGCCGATCAGATCGCCCTCGTCCTCGCCGAGCTCCTTGCGGATCGACTCCATCTGCTTGCGCAGGAAGTACTCGCGCTGCTGCTTCTGGGCGCCGGAGTCGACGTCGTCGCGGATCTTGCGGCGGACCTGAAGCTCGGCCAGCCGCTCGCGCTGCATCTCGACCGCGAGCTCGAGGCGCGACCTTGACGTCCAGGGTCTCCAACAGCTTCTGCTTCTGCTCCCGCGAGAGGTCCGGGACTGAAGCCGGCCGTGTCGGCCAGCGCACCCGGCTCCTCGATCGAGCGCAGGAAAGCACCGATGCGCTCGTCGGCGCCGCGCAGCTCGAGGATCTCATCGACGACGGCGCGGTACTCGCGAATCAGCTCGTCGCTGCGCTCGTCCTCGGGGTTGCCGTCGTGGATCTCCTGCACCTCGACGCGCAGCTCGTCGGCTCCGCTGGACTCCGCAGCCCCCGCCAGCCCGCGATGCAGGCCGACGACGGTCGCCGCCCACTGGCCGTTCGGCAGCTGGGCTCGCTCGATCACCTCGGCGACCACGCCGATCCGGCCGAACTCGCCGTTCTGGCGCGGCAGCAGGAAGACTCGATCTTCCTCGGCCGTGTCGATCGGCAGGGTCACCGTGACGCCGGGGAAGACGATCGCTTCATCAAGTGGAATCAGAAGAAAGGTCATGGGCACGATCCAGTTTCTGTAGTTAGTACGGAGAGGATAGCGTGCCGAGTCGCGGGCGGCCGGTCAGGCCACAGGCTCGGGCTCGGAGGCCCGGGCGGCGGTTCTCTGCGCCAGGGCGCGGCTCCTGGCCGCCCTGACCAGGCTGCTGAGCGTCTCCACGTCGTAGGCGCCCCGGTGACGGCGCCCGTTGATGAAGAACCCCGGTGTGCCCGACACCCCGCACTCGTCCGCGCTCGAGACGTCCTCGGCGACCCGCGGCGCGTAGACGCGCCGCCGCATCTCGTCCCTGAACCGCTCCACGTCGAGGCCGAGCTCCTCCGCGTAACGCTCGGGGTCGGGGGCCCCGAGCTGATCCTGGTGGTGGATCAGCTTGTCGTGCATCTCCCAGAAGGCGCCCTGGGCCGCCGCGGCCTCGGCCGCCTCGGCCGCGTTCTGTGCATTCGGGTGGACGTCGTTGAGCGGCAGGTGACGCCAGACGTAGCGGAGGTCGTCCCGAAAGTCGTCGAGCAGCTCGCGGATCACCGGCTCCGCCTTCCCGCAGTACGGGCACTCGTAGTCGCCGTACTCGACCAGCGTCACGGGCGCGTCGTCTGGGACCGCGGATGTGGTCGCGCTCCGGGTCGACGTCCTCGGAGAGGTCGAGCAGGTCGTCATAGGTGCCGGCGATCTGCCGCGCTCTGACCTCAGCGGGCAGCCGGCGGGTCACCTGGAAGACGACCCAGGCCAGGAAGGGCGCCACCAGCGCCGCCGCGAGTACCCCGATCTTCGCCTCCTCGAGCTGCTGGCCGTCGAGGGCGATGCTCGCAATCAGGACGGAGACCGTGAAGCCCATGCCTCCGACGGTCGCGCCACCCAAGGTCACCGGCCAACTCAAACCCCGCCGCAGACCCAGCAGCCACGGCCTCGACACCAGCCAGACCGTGCTGACGATGCCGACCGGCTTCCCAACGACGTAGCCGAAGAAGATGCCCAGGGTGATCGGGGAGCTGACGGCGTCGCTGAGCAGCTGGCTGTCGATGTGAACGCCGGCGTTCGCCAGCGCGAAGACCGGCACGATCACGTAGCTGGTCCAGGGGTGCAGCACGTATTGGAGCCGCTCGTTGGCCGAGATCGCCGAGGCCACGCTGCGCTGGGCGGAGCGGGCGAGCTCCGGGGTGGGCTGCTCGCGGAATGAGCGCGCCTGCTCGGTCACGCGCTCGAGATCACCCCGCTCCGGCGGGTAGGCGCTGGTCACGAGGCCCACCGCGAGGCCCGCGACCACCGGATCGATCCCCGACTCGAAGAGCGCCACCCAGAGCGCGACACCGGCGACGATGGCCGCCTCGTTCCGCCAGGTGCCGCGCACATAGCGAAGACCCAGGAGGACGCCGAAGAAGACCACGGCCAGCACCAGGGGCAGAAGGTCGACGTGATCCGTGTAGACGGTCGCGATGATGACCAGCGCCACCAGGTCGTCGACGACTGCGATCGTGAGGATGCGGAGCCGAAGCCGGGTCCCCTGCGGCGCCAGGAGCCCCAGGGCTCCGAGCGCCAGGGCAGTGTCGGTCGACATCGCCGCACCCCAGGCGTGCGCGCCCGAGCCCCCGGCGTTGAAGGCCGTGAAGATCAGGATCGGTACCGCCATCCCGCCCAGCGAGGCGAAGACCGGGATCGCCAGGCGCTGGCGCTCGCGGAGCTCACCGGTGTCGAGCTCGCGCTTGGCCTCGAGCCCGAGAACCAGGAAGAAGAAGGTCATCAGACCGCTGTTGACCCACTCGCGGAGGTCCATCGAGATCCCGCCGCTCCCGATGGTGATCGAGAGCTTGGTGGTCCAGAACGACTCGTAGGAATCCGACCACGGCGAGTTCGCCCAGATCAGCGCTGCGGCCACGGCCGCCAGCAGGGCGACGGCGCCGCCCGACTCGGCGCTCAGGAAGTCCCTGACGGGTGATGCCAGGTTCCGCGCCCAGGCGGTCTTGCCAGTGAAGGCCGCCTCTGCGCGCTGAATGCTCATGCACCCAGCCTACGCTCGGCGCCAAGCCGCGGCTGTCGGATGTCGGGGCGGCGTCGACGCCCTGGAAGCCGATCGCAAGCGGCTTGGCTCTTCGTCAGGCGGGCGCGAGCTCTGCGCGGTCCAGCAGCCTCTCGACATCGGCCTCGATGCCCTTGGTGAGGACGTCTACGTCAGGGGCGTGGTCGCGGTCACCTGTGACCCCGAAGTAGAGCTCGCGGTTGTTGAGCCGCGCCGAGCGCGTCGCGACCCGGCTTCCCAGGGCGAGCAGGAGCGGCGGCGCGAAGCCGGAGAGCTGCGCGAGGGCGTCCCCGGCTACTGCCTGCTTGGAGGACTTGATCCCGTCCATCTGCTCGCGGATGGCGCCGAGCCGCTCCGCTGGGTCGTCGATCCCCACCGGCAGGCGCGCGAAGACGGCCGAGACCCGGTGTGCATCAGGGTGACGGGAGCGGTGGCCCAGTCAGCGACCGTTCCGTGCTCGTCGGCCGTTCTTCGCCTGCCAGAAGGCGACCTCGCCGCCGTCCGGCGCGGCGACCACGCTGCGCCAGCCCTCCGGCCCCTCGCGCGGCCCCAGCAGGACCTCCCCGCCGAGATCCTTCGCCATGTCGGTGCTCGCGCCCACGTCCGGGACCTCGACGTACGGCAACCAGAGGGGCTGCTTCGCCTTGCACTCGACCACGCCGCCCCCGACCCGGTTCCCCATGCCGAGCGCCACGTAGGACTCCGCCCCCGCGTGAATGCGCTCAGGCCTCCAGCCGCAGAGCTGCGTGTAGAACTCGACGGCGCTCCGCAGGTCGCCGGTGTGGAGCTCGAGGTGTATGACGGGATTGGCAGCGGGCGAATCTCATCCCTCCACAGAGACCCGGGTTTCGCCGGAAATTCATCGGTCCGGCGATGAGTTTCGACGGTTCGCTCCGTCTACTCTCCACAGAGGCGATGAGCCCGGCCCCGACAGAGTCGACCGTGGAGCAGCGCGAGCTGCTCGAGACCGCCAGGCAGGGCAGCGAGGACGCCTACGCCCGGCTGGTTGAGCCGCACCGCTCCGAGCTCCAGGCCCACTGCTACCGCATGCTCGGCTCGGTGCAGGACGCGGAGGATGCGCTCCAGGAAGCCCTCGTCCGCGCCTGGAAGGGCCTCGACAAGTTCGAGGGCCGCAGCTCGCTGCGCTCCTGGCTCTATCGCATCGCGACCAACACCTCGCTCGATGCGATCGACCGGCGTCCCAAGCGGATCCTGCCGATCGACTATGGGCCCCCGGCCGACCCGCACGGCGGCGTCGGCGAGCCCCTGGTGGAGTCGGTGTGGATCGAGCCCTTCCCGGACGAGACGCTCGGCATCGAGGACGGCTACGCCTCCCCGGACGCCCGCTACGAACAGCGCGAGTCGGTGGAGCTTGCTTTCGTCGCCGCCCTGCAGCTGCTGCCGGCGAACCAGCGGGCGGTGTTGATCCTCCGCGAGGTCCTCGGCTTCTCGGCACAGGAGACCGCGGACACGCTCGAGACCAGCGTCGCATCGGTGAACAGCGCGCTGCAGCGGGCCCGCGCGACGATCGAGAAGAGGCTTCCCGAGCAAGCCAGCAGGAGACCCTGCGCTCGCTCGGCGACGAGAAGCTCCGCGAGCTGGTCGAGCAGTACGCGGACGCCTGGGAGCGCAACGACGTCGACACGGTCGTCTCGATGCTCGCGGAGGACGCCGCCTTCACCATGCCGCCGATGTCTCGCTGGTTCCTTGGTCACGACGGGATCCGCGGCTTCCTGGAGACGTTGGTCGATGCTCCCGGACTGGGGCTGGAAGTCGCTGCCGACGACCGCCAACGGGCAGGCGGCTCTCGCCTTCTACAGCTGGGACGAGGAGCAGGGGGCGCCGGGTGCCGTTCGCGGTCAACGTGCTCACCTTCGAGGGCGAGAAGATCAAGGAGGTCGACGCCTTCATCCTGCGTGGCTCGCAGGACCCGGACCCCGAGGTGCAGGCACGGACGCCGGAGCAGCCCGCCGACTACGAGAAGCTGGCGCGGGCATACGAGCGCTTCGGGCTCCCAGCACGCTGGATTGAGTCGGTTCATCAGCTCGACTTGACTTCGAGCGCGGTCGAACTTGTACAACGACCGATGAGTTTCAGGGGGGTCGCCGGTCGTAATTGGAAACGACCCCTTTTGGTAAGGAGGCCAGACCGAATGACGCAGGCACAGGGTGGAACCCAGGAGCAACCGATGAGCGACCGGTCCCGGTGGATCGCGCTCTACGTCCTCTGCGCGGGGATGCTGATGATCGTTCTCGACATCACCGTCGTGAACGTCGCGCTGCCCTCGATCAAGGACGACCTCGGCTTCAACCAGTCGAGCCTTGCCTGGGTCGTCAACGCCTACCTGATCACCTTCGGGGGCCTGCTTCTGCTGGCCGGCCGCCTCGGCGACCTGCTGGGCCGCCGCACGATCTTCCTCTGGGGCCTGGCCGTGTTCGTGGCGGCCTCGATCCTCTGCGGCGCCTCCCAGAGCGAGTCGATGCTGATCGGGGCGCGCCTGCTGCAGGGAATCGGCGGAGCAATGACCTCCGCGGTCATCCTCGGCATGATCGTGACGATGTTCCCCGACCAGTCCGATCAGGCGAAGGCGGTCGGCATCTACGCGTTCGTCGCCTCGGCGGGCGGCGCGGTCGGCCTCCTGATCGGCGGCGTGATCACGCAGCTGATCAGCTGGCACTGGATCTTTTTCGTCAACGCACCGATCGGGCTCGTCACAGCGATCTGGGCCCGGCGCCTGCTCGAGAACGACAAGGGCATCGGCTTCCGCGAGGGAGCGGACCTGCTCGGCGCCGTGCTGATCACCGCATCACTGATGCTCGGCGTCTACACGATCGTCGAGCCGGCCGCCAAGGATGGCTGGGGCGCCGCCACGACGCTCGGCCTGGGCGCCGGGTCGCTCATCCTGCTTGGTCTCTTCATCGCACGCGAGGCGAGCGCGAAGACCCCGCTCATTCCGCTGCGAATCTTCCGTTCTCGGAACGTCAGCGGCGCGAACCTGGTCCAGGTCCTGACCGTGGCCGGGATGTTCGGAATGTTCTTCATGGGCTCCCTCTACCTGCAGCTGGTGCAGGGCTATGACGCGCTGCAGATCGGAATCGCCTTCCTACCCGTCACGATCATCATGGGGACCCTGACCGGTCGCTACTCCGAGCCGCTGATCATGCGCTTCGGCGCCCGGACGCTGCTCTTCCCGGGCCTCGCCCTGGTGGCCGCCGGCCTGATTTTCTTCACGCGGGCGCCCGTTGACGCCAACTACTGGACCGACGTCTTCCCCGTCCTGGTGCTGCTGGGCACCGGGATCGGCGTCTGCTTCCCGGCGCTGATGACCATCGCAATGTCGGGTGCGACGAGGGCGGATGCGGGACTGGCCTCGGGCCTGGTCAACACCTCTGCCCAGGTCGGCGGCGCGATCGGCCTGGCGGTGCTCGCGACGCTGTCCACGTCGCGCAGCAACTCGCTCGAGGACGCCGGTCACTCCACGGCCTCCGCGCTGACCAGCGGTTATCACCTCGCGTTCTGGGTCGCCGCCGGCCTCGTGATCGCAGCGATCGGCGTCGCGGCAGTCGTGATCCAGCCAGAGGAGAAGGCTGCCGAGCAGTTCGCGGAGGACGGAGCGCCGGGCGAGATCGCGCAGGCCGAGGAGACCGCATACTCAGAGGCCGCCTAGGTCTTCGGATGGACGAGCGGGTCCAGCACGCGCTCGAGAACGACCGGACGATCGACATCACGACGCAGGGCCGCAACAGCGGTGAGCCGCGGCGGATCGAGATCTGGTTCTACCGCTACGACGGCCGCATCTTCCTGAGCGGCTCGCCGGGCACCCGGGATTGGTACGCGAACCTGCTCAAGGATCCGAGGTTCACCTTCCACCTCAAGGGGAGCGTCCAGGCCGACCTGCCCGCCGTCGCTCGGCCGATCACCGACGAGGCCGAGCGACGCGAGGTGATCACCGGCATCCTCGAAGAGCTGGGACGCGGCTACGGCAGAGTCGAGGACTGGGTCGCGGACAGCCCCTGGCGGAGGTCGAGTTCGGCTAGCCGTTAGCGTGCCCGCCTGTGAGTTCCGCACGGGGACGGCGGACGCTGCTGCCGCTCACGCTGGTGACGGCTGGACTCGCCATCGCCGGATCCGGCTGCGGCGAGAAGTCCGAGCCGGCGATCCACCCTCCGACCACCGCCGCGACGACCACCGCCCCGCCGGCGACCACGACCGCCCCGCCGGCCACCACCACGCCGCCGAACCAGGCTCCGACCGCACCCGTCCCGAAGACGACACCCTGAGCTCAGCGCGACTGGGCGCGGAGAAAGTCCGCGAGCTCCCTCGCCTGTTGGGCGGGATCGTCCGAGCGCGGGACCACCGTCGGCCGCGGAGGCTGCTTGGCCCCATCCGCCCTGGTGGGCGAGTCGGAGCCGCCGTCGGAGCCGAGCGCAACGATCAGTCCGGCCGCCACCAGGGCAACGGCCGCGACGATCGCCGCGACGCGCACCCTGAGCGAGTGGCGGCGGCGGCGCCGTATCGGCCGGGTTGGGCCAGCTGGCGGTGGCACCGCCGGCCGGCAGCGGCTTGGTCCTGGCCTGCGACTTGATGCGGCGGACGACGGCGGCGCCTTCCCCGCCATCGACCTCGGCCAGCGCCGCGCCGAGCGATCGGGCATCGCTGAATCGCTCATTCGGATCCTCGCGGAGGCAGCGGCCGACGATCTCGCGGAGCTCGGCGCCGCGGTCCTCCGGCAGGAGCTCGTCCGCCACGACCCCACACGCATAGACGTCGACCGCCGGGGTGATGTTCCCGTCCGCCAGCTGCTCCGGCGCCATGTAGTGGTCGGTCCCGATCACCTTGCCGGGCCTGGTCAGCCTCGTGGTCTCCTCCGCTGCACGGGCGATCCCGAAGTCCGTGATCTTCAGGCAGCCGTCCGACTCTCGCAGGAGCAGGTTCTGGGGCTTGATGTCGCGGTGGATGAGCTTCTTCGAATGGGCGTGGGCCAGCCCGTCGCAGAGCTGGCCGAGGAGGCGCAATGACTCGGCCCTGGCCATCGCTCTCTTCCGGCCGTTGAGGCGGTCGGCGAGGGTGCCGCCGTCGACGTGCTCCATGACGATGTAGGGCCGGTCGTCCTCCTCCCCGACGTCGAAGACCTGGACCACGTTCGGGTGGTCCAGCCGGGCTGCGAGGCGAGCCTCGCGCGAGAAGCGCTTGCGGACCTCGTCGTCTCCGGCGTAGTTGTCGGCCAGGAGCTTGATCGCGACCTCCCGGTCCAGCTTCAGGTCGCGGGCGAGGTAGACCGTGGCCATGCCGCCGTGTCCCAGCCGATGCTCGAGCTCGTAGCGCTCCGCACCCAGATGCCGATTCATCCGGGCTCACCCTTGAGCTTGGCTTTGCCGGGTGGGACCTTGCCGCCGTGCCCCGGCGGCTTCGGGCCGTTGTCTCCGCCTTGGTGCTGGTCGCCGTTGTGCTGGTCGCCGTTGTGCTGGTCGCCGTGTGCTCGTCCTTCGGCTTCTTCGGCTTCTTCTCCGGCGCGGGCGGCGGCGGGCGGCGGCGGGCAGTTGACCTGATCGACGAGGTTCCCCGCGACCTCGTCCACGCCGGGGCGCAGATTGGCCGGCAGATCCGACTCCTGGACGGCCGCCTTCAGTTCATCGGCGGCATGAGCCGCGTGGCAGGTGTCGCCGGCGTCCAGGTCAGACGCGACCCGCTCGCTGAGCTTGGCCAGGTGGCCGGCAGTCGCGGCCGAGACCGGAGGCGGCTGCGGCTTCGTGGTGTCCCCACCGCCGGAGCCGCAGGCCCCGAGGACGAGCGCCGCCAGGGCGACCAGAATCGCCAGCCCGGCGGCCCTCGACTTCCCCGTCCACATCGCTCGAAGATCTCCAGTCCGCTCAGCCATTACCCCGGGCGCGTTCCTGGAAACCGCGACAGCTGGTGACCGGCAGGCGGGGGTAGCGAGGGAAGTCCGGGTCCGTCTTCGATCGCTCGCAGAGCGAGAAGCTCGACCCGCGCGTGTTCCGGATCACGCGCTGGTGTCGGCAGCGGTCGCAGAGGCCGGCGTCGGGACGGCTCACCGCTCCGCTTCTGGCTCGTCGTCCTCTTCCGCGACGACCTCCGCCTCGATCGCGGCGGCCTCTTCCCCGAACAGGGCTCGCTTCAGGCCCTCGGCCACGAACTCGCCGCCGCGCTGGGCCCGCTCCAGCGGCTCGCTCAACTTGACCACTCGGGCAAGGAGCTCGTTCATCCGCTCCGCCTGTTCGAGCGCCTGGTCGGCCTGTCGGCGCATGACCTCGAGCTGCTCACGCGAGACCTCCATCAGATCGTTCGCCTCGCGGATGCTCCGCTGCATGTCGCGCGGCAGGTCGATCGCCGCGCGCGCCATCGAGATCGGCCAGCTGATCAGCTCACGGACCACGAGCCGGAGGGTAGTGAAGCCGTCCGCGCGAGGCTGCAAGCTGTCGTTACTTCACTTTGTATAGTCGAGGTATGCGCACCTTCCGGCGCCTACTCGGCTTTCTGCGTCCGTATCGCCGTCCTCTGGCGGTGTCGCTGCTGCTCGCCTGGCTGGCAATGCTGATGACCGTCTTGATTCCGTTGCTGATCGGGAGCGCCGTGAACGCGATCGAATCCGAGCATCGCGACCGGATCCTGCCCCTCGTCCTGGCGCTGCTCGGCGCCGGCATCCTGCGCCTCGGGCTCACGGTCGGCCGGCGCCTGATCGCGGGAAAGGTCTCGCTGGCGGTCGAGTTCGACCTGCGCCAGGTCTTCTACGAGCACCTGCAGAAGCTCGAGCTCGCCTTCTTCGACAGCCAGCAGACGGGGCAGTTGATGTCGCGGGCGACAGTCGACCTGCAGTCGATCCGGTTCTTCCTCGGCTATGGGCTGATCTGGGTGAGCCAGAGCGCGCTGACGATCCTGTTCGCGGCGGCGGCGATGATCGTCCTCGACCCGGTGCTCGCGCTGCTGGCCCTGGCGCCGGTGCCGTTCCTGGTGGCGACCGCGACCCGGTACAGCCGGCGCAACCGGCCCGCCGAGCAGGAGGTGCAGCAGCGGATCGGAGAGGTAACTGCGGGCGCCGAGGAGAGCATCTCCGGGATCCGAATCGTGAAGGCGTTCGCCAGGGAGCGCCACATGCTCGACCGCTTCCGTCACTCCGTCAACCGCGTCTTCGAGCAGAGCTTGGTCTCGACGCGGCTGCAGGCGTTCTACACCCCCTTGATGGGCTTTCTGCCGAGCCTCGGGCTCGCGGCCGTGCTTCTGGTCGGTGGGCTGCAGGTCATCCACGGCCATACGAGCATCGGCCATCTGACCGCCTTTTACGCCTACGTGGTGCTGCTCTCCGGCCCGGTGCGGTGGCTTGGGATGTCGCTGAGCATGGCCCAGCGCGCCGTCGCGTCGGGCAACCGGATGTTCGAGATCCTCGACCGGGAGCCGTCGATGGAGAGCCCGCCGGGCGCGCCACCCCTGCCGGACGGCCGCGGGCAGGTCTCGCTGCAGCGGGTGACGCTCCGCTACGACGGCGCCGAGCCGGCGCTGACGGGCATCGACCTGGAGGTCGATCCCGGCCGCACGATCGCGCTGGTCGGGCCCACCGGCGCGGGCAAGACGAGTCTGGTCGGTCTGCTGGCGCGCCTCTACGACCCCAGCGAGGGCCGCGTCGTGATCGACGGAGCGGACATCCGCGATGTGGACCTGGCGTCGTTGCGGTCGGAGATTGCCTTCGTCGCGGACGACAGCTTCCTGTTCTCCGACACGGTCGCCGGCAACATCGCCTACGCGCGGCCCGACGCAGCCCAGGAGCAGATCGAGGCGGCGGCGCGGAAGGCTCAGGCGCACGACTTCATCTCGCGGCTTCCCGACGGCTACGACACGGTGGTCGGCGAGCGAGGCTTGACGCTCTCAGGCGGGCAGCGCCAGCGGGTGGCGATCGCTCGCGCACTGCTGGCCGAGCCCCGCATCCTGATCCTGGACGACGCCACCTCCTCCGTCGATGCGCGCACCGAGGCGCAGATCAAGGCCGGGCTGCGCGAGGCGATGGAGGGCCGGACCACGTTCATCGTCGCCCACCGCCTCTCCACCATCTCCCTGGCCGACGAGATCGTGGTGCTCGACCGCGGGCGGATCGTCGACCGGGGGACGCACGAAGAGCTGCTCGAACGCTGCCCGCTGTACGAGGAGATCGCCGAGAAGGGTCTCGAGGACTCCGTCTACCTCCAGCGGGACTTGGACGAGCGAGAGGAGCTGGCCAAGCTATGACCGATCGGGACCGAAAGCTGCGAGATGCCGAGGAGCGAGCCCAGGAAGAGGCCCTGATCGCCGAGGAGCGCGAGGAGGAGACCTATCAAGCGCCCGATAGCCGCTTCCGCGCCGTGCTTATGCTCTTCGGCTCGCTCTGGCGCTTGATCCGAGGCCAGGACAACCGCTGGCGCAAGGTCCGTTGGCTGTTCTCCCTGCTGCGGCCCTACCGGCGGCAGGTGCTGCTGATGCTCGGCGCGCTGATCCTGGCAACGGGCGCGACGCTCGCGCCCCCGTTCCTGGTCGGCAAGGCGGTCAACGTCGCCCTGAACGGCGACTCCACGGCTCTGGTCCTGATCGTCGCCGGGTTCCTGGGCGCTGCCCTGGTCGGCTGGGGCACCAGCTACCTGCAGACCTATCTGGTCGGGTGGGTCGGCGAGCGCGCGCTCCAGGACCTGCGCATTCGGATCTTCACCCACCTCCAGCAGATGTCGATCGGGTTCTTCACGCGTAACCGGCCGGGGGTGCTGATCTCGCGGATCACCAATGACGTCGACGCGCTCGACCAGCTGATCAGCACCGGGGTGGTGACGCTCTTCTCCAGCACCCTGACCCTCGTCGGGGTCGTCGTGATCATGCTGGTGGCCGACGTTCAGCTGGCTCTCGTCGTGTTCCTCACCCTGCCGCTGCTGGCGATCGCCAGCCTTGTCTTCCGGATCGTGGCGGCCAGCGCCTACCGGATCACGCGTGAGCGGATCGCGGAGGTGACGGCCTACCTGCAGGAGAGCCTCAGCGGGGTGAGGGTTGTGCGGAGCTTCGCGCAGGAGCAGCGACACGTGAACCGCATGGCCGAGCTCAACGAGCTCAACCGGCAGGCGAACCTGAAAACGGTCTATCTGAATGCCTCGTACTTCCCGGCGGTCGAGCTGCTCTCCGCCATCGGGACGGCGGTGATCCTCCTCTACGGCGGCTATCAGGCCCTGGATCTGGCGACCGAGTCCGCCCGGAACGCGCAGATCGGGATCGTCGTCGCGTTCGTCGGCTACCTCTCCACCTTCTTCGACCCGATCCAGCAGCTCTCCAACCTCTACACCACCTACCAGCAGGGAATGGCGGCCCTGGACAAGATCTTCGACCTGCTCGACACGGAGCCGGACATGGTCGACAAACCGGACGCGGTCGATCCCGGGAGGCTGCGCGGTGAGATCGAGATGGACCACGTCTGGTTCTCGTACGGACTCGACAAGACAGCCGGCCTGAAGAGATCGAGCGGGAAGATCGAGACGGGCCCAGAGGACGACGAGGACGAGACGGCCTGGGCGCTGGAGGACGTGTCGGTCCACGTACCCGCCGGTGAGACCCTGGCGCTGGTCGGTGAGACCGGCGCTGGGAAGTCCACCTTCGCGAAGCTGGTCTCGAGGTTCTACGACCCCCAGCGTGGGCGCGTGCTCGTCGACGGCAGGGATCTGCGCGACCTGAGCTCGACGTGCCTGCGCAGCCAGCTCGGGATCGTGCCGCAGGAGGGCTTCCTGTTCTCCGGCTCGGTTCGCGAGAACATCGCGTTCGGCCGTCCCAGCGCGAGCGACGAGGAGATCGAGGAGGCGGCCGACGCGATCGGCGCCGGCGATTTCATCCGCCGGATGCAGAATGGCTTCGACACCGAGGTCGGGGAGCGCGGCGTGTCCCTGTCCGCGGGCCAGCGACAGCTGATCGCCTTCGCCCGGGCCCTGTTGGCCGAGCCACGGATCCTGATCCTCGACGAGGCCACCTCCAACGTCGACGTGCGGACCGAGCGGACGATCGAGCTAGGCCTGGAACGGCTGCTCGAGGGCCGGACCGCGATCGTGATCGCGCATCGGCTCTCGACGATCCGCAATGCCGGGCGAATCGCCGTGCTGGAGAACGGCCGCATCGTCGAGAGCGGCACCCACGACGAGCTGATCGCAGCCGGCGGGCGCTACGCCGAGCTCTACGGGACCTGGGCGGAGCTGGCCGCGGCGTAGCCGCCGGCTTGACTAACCCGGGCCGATACCGCCGGAGCCGCCAGAGCCTCCGGTGGACCCGCCACCGCTCGAGCCGCTCGTCCCGGAGCTGCCGGAGGTGCCGCCGCCGCTGGTGCCGCCGCCGCTGGTGCCGCCGGCGGAGGGTGTGCTGGGTGTCACTGGGGCTACCGTGGCGCCACTGCTCGAGCTGGAACCGCTGGAGCTGGAGCTGCTGCTCGAGCTGGTGCTGGAGGAGCTGATGGCCGCGCCGCACTGCTTGAAGCCGTAGGCGGAGCCGGCCTGCTCTGCGGCGGACTTGGCGCTGTCGAGCTGGGTCTCGAACTGGCTCGGGTCCTCGCCGCGCTGGACGGCGAGGCCGATTTTCTGGCCGGCGGAGACCTCGTCGGACATTGCCTTCAGGAACGCGTCGAGGTTGGTATCGCTCGGCGGCTGGAGCTGCTTGATGGTGTCGATCACGCCCTGGCGGAGCTGGGCGATCTGGGCGGCCTCGCTCTCACCCTGGCCCGCGGCCGCGAACTGCTCGATGGAGGCATTCGCCTCTGCGCAGGCGGAGTCAGCCTGAGCGATGAACTCGGCCTTGCCGAGGGATCCCGTCGTCGACGTCGCCGTCGGAACGACGATCGGGGTCTCGGGCGAGCTGTCACCGCCGCAGGCCGCCAGCGCGATCCCCGCGCCCACCGCCACGGCGAGGACCACCAAATGCCTCACACGCCACATACGGGCGCGCAAGGTAGCAAGGATCAAAGAGGGAACCGGGGCGCCGGGAGTTTTGGTCAGTTCTCCGCGCTATAGCGCTGGAAAGTGACCAAAATCAGAGTGTCGGCTGCCTCTGACGCCTTAACTGCGGGCCAGGGACTTGAACCCCGAATTTGCGCTCCAGAGGCGCACGTGTTGCCAATTACACCAGCCCGCAAATGCTCACCGGAAGCCTAGCTTGAGGTGAGCTCAGCGAGGTCGCTGTCGGGGTCCCCGAGCAGCGCCTTGGCCTCGTCCCCGCCGACGTCGACGCCCTCCGCCAGCAGCGTCCGCGCGTGCGCCAGCTCCTCCGAGCGCTCCACGGTGAGCGCTCCTGCGACCTTCCCGCCCTTCATGTAGAAGACCGCGAACTCGCCCGCATCGCGGTCGCCGCGCCAGACCACCTCGTCCCAGTCGGTCGCCGGCCCGACATACTCGAGGCCCGCCCAGTCCGCGAGGTCACTGAAGAAGTAGGGCACCACCTCGTACGGCTTCCCCTCCCCCATCATCGATCGAGCGGCGTGCTGAGCCCTGCTGCATCGCCACGTCCCAGTGCTCCACCCGGAGGCGCCGGCCGTGCACCCGGCTGTCGTAGGAGCAGACGTCGCCCGCGGCGTAGATCCCCTCCACCGAGGTCTGCAGAGTCGCGTCGCAGACGATCCCGTCATCGACCTCGAGCCCGGCCTTCTGAGCCAGCATCACGTCCGGCTTCACGCCCGCGCCGACCACCACCGCGTCCCCCTCGATCACCTTCCCGCTCTCGGTGACCACGCCCTTGACGTCCCCGTCCCCCTCGAAGGACCGGAGCGTCTCCCCTCCGTGGATCTCGACCCCCTTCGACTCGAGCAACTCGTGGAACCACCTTCCGGCCTCCTCGCCGAAGGTCCGGGAGAGCGCGACGTCCTCCATCATCACCATCGCGCAATCGGTCCCCTTCGCCGTCAGCGACGCCGCCACCTCGCAGCCGATGTAGCTCCCGCCGATCAGCACCACCCGGTCGGCGCCCTCGGCCGCCTCCCGGATCCCATCCGAGTTGCCGAATGCCCGCAGGTAGTGGATCCCCTCCTGCGCCGCGCCCTCGACGCGCAGGATGTTCACATTCGCCCCCGTCGCGATCAGCGCCTTCTCAAACTCGATCTCGTCCCCGCCCTGCAGCTTCGCCTTCTTCCCCTCGACATCGAGGGACATCACGCTGGTGGCCGTGCGCAGCTCCACCCCGTTCTCCTCGTACCAGGAAACCGGATTCACGTAGGCGTCCTCCCGCTTGGCCTCGCCGCGCAGGTACTCCTTGGAGAGCGGCGGTCGCTCGTACGGCGGCTCCGACTCCCGACCCAGCAGCAGGATCGACCCGTCCGCACCGCGCTTCCGCAGCTCGGCCGCGCAATAGCCGGAGGCGAAGCCCCCGATCAGCAGATATTCAACCCGCTCCGGCACCGTCGGAGCCGAAGAACATCTTCAGCTCCTCCTCCAGCCCCGGGTCGAGGACGGCCAGCACCTCGTCGCCCGCCTCGAGAACCGTGTCGGGCGTCGGCACGAACCCGCCCTGGCCCTCGCGCAGGATCGAGATCAGCAGGCTCCCCTCGGGCATGTCCAGGTCGCCAACGCGCTGGCCGGCAACCCGGCTGTCGTCCGCGAGCATCATCTCGATGATCTCCAGGCGCTCCTCCGGCAGATCGAGCAGATGCACCAGCCCGTAGTCCGGGACCTCGTGCTCCAGCAACCTCAGGATCAGGTCGGTGGCCGAGACATACGGCTTGATCCCGAGCAGCTCGAAGTGCGGCCGGTTCCGGGGGTTGTTGACACGGGCGATGATCCGGTCGACGAGGTACTTCTCCTTCGCCACCTGGCAGATCAGCATGTTGTCCTCGTCGTCACCGGTCACCGCGATCACCATGTCGGCGCGGGATATACCCGCTCGCTCCAGCACCCAAAGCTCTGACGCGTCCCCGTACTGGATGTTGTGCTCGAGCTCCTGCTCGACAGTCGTGTACCGGTTCCGGTTGTCCTCGATCACCGTCACCTCATGACCCTTGTCGAGCAGCTCGCGAGCCAGGTTCCAGCCGACCTTGCCGGCTCCAGCGATGATGATGTACTTGCCCTCGCCCATCAGCCGCTCGATCCGGATCCGGCGCCCTCCAGGACCTCCCTCTCGAGCATCTCGATCGCGACCCGCGTCGGGCAGATCGTATTCACCCCCTGCTTCTCGTACCACTCGGCCCGCAGCGGATCGAGGATCCGTGCGATCACCGTGGGCACGTTGAACTTCCGCTTCGCGATCTGGGCGATGATGATGTTGGTGTTGTCGCCGTCGGTGGAGGCGATGAAGGCGTCGGCCCGCTCGATTCCGGCGGAGGTCAGTGCCTCCTCCTCGAGACCCGTTCCCACCGTGAACTGACCGCCCATGTCCTCCCAGGAGCGGTCGAGGTTCACCTCCAGGCGTGCGTGCGCCTCCGGGTCCTCGTCGAGACAGGAGACCTCGTGACCTTCACGCAGCATTGTCCGGGCGACGGAGGACCCAACCCTCCCACACCCAACTATGAGAACGAACATTCGAGTCGGATCTTAGTCCTGTGATGCGAGGGTACGTGCGAGGGCGCTCCGTTGAAGCGACCCGTCATATGAAGTCAGCGGGGAGCAACCCGTTTCATGGCGAAGCGCGACGACCACCTCATCCGGGGCAACTACTGAGGCCAGCGAGTAGTTCGACCCCTTGCGGAAAATTGGGGAGGCGTTGAGACTTCACGGACAGGTTCACGCGCGATCCGCGCGGCGGGCCCAAGGGGGCCGGCGAACCAGGATGACCTCCAATCACACCCAGAACGGCAGCGGCGAGCGTCGAGACACCGACATCGCTCGCGCCCTCGACGCAGGCGAGATCCAGGCCTACTTCCTGCCGAAGGTCGACCTCCGCAGCGCACGCGTGGTCGGAGTCGAGGCCCTGGCCCGCTGGGTTCATCCGACCACGGGAGTGATCTCCGCCCAAGCGTTCATCGACCTGGTCACCCACGGCGGCCACGAGCGCGCCCTGACGGAGAAGGTGATCGAGTACTCGACCCGTGCGGCCGGCGACTGGTGGCGGTCCGGCCTGGGGCTGCAGCTCTCCCTCAACCTCCCGCTCGGCGCCGTCACCCCCGGCTGGAACCTTCCCGAGCTCGTCAGTGACGCACTGGCGGCATCCGGCCTTCCCGGCGAGGCCCTCGAGTTCGAGGTCACCGAGGACGGCCTGCTCGTCAACCCCGAGATGGCCGCAGACCTCCTCGGGGAGCTGAATCAACTCGGCGCCACCATCTCCATCGACGACTTCGGGACGGGCTACTTCTCCCTGCGCCAGCTCAAGCGGCTCCCCATCGATGAGCTGAAGCTGGACCGCTCCCTGGTCAGCGGACTCAACGACGAGGAGAACCGGTCGATCGTGCGCTCGGCCATCCACCTGGCGCACCAGATGAGCATCCAGGTGGTCGCCGAGGGAGTCGAGACCGAGACCGCCTGGCGCCAGCTCCGCAGCATGGGATGCGAGCGGGCGCAGGGCCACCTGATCGCCGAGCCCCTGCCGGCCCGTGAGGTCCCGGCCTGGCTGGCGAGCTGGAACCAGCGTGCGCGCGAGCTCAGCTCCAGCAGGCGGATGCGCCGGACCGCCACGGCGCAGCAGCGTCGCGAGGCGACCGCCGCCTAGCTCTCCTCCGGCGGCGCCGTCAGCAGCACCCTCGAGGGCGCCTTCTTCAACACGTATTCCGTCACCTCGCCGATCTCCTCGGGGCGGGCGCCGCCGATGCCTCCGAGAACCGCGCCTCCTCTGATCCGGGTCGGCGGCTCGGCCCCCATCACGATCACCTCCGCCCCCTTCTCCCGGGCCTCCTGGACGATCCCCGATCCCATCGACCGGGCCCGGACCAGGTTGGTCGTCACCTCGACGTTCTCGTACTCGTCCCCGACCTCTCGCGCCCGCTCGAGCGCCTTCTCGGCCCGCTCTCGCACCGCCTCCGGCAGCGGAGCGTCGAGCGGCACGGTCAGCGGCACCTCGGCCACATAGACGACGTCCAGCCGCGGCGGCCGCTCCTCGTCCTCGACCTCGGCGTCGGCGAGCCTGCCTGCGGTGCTGACGATGTCGTCGTCGAGATCGGTGCCGAAGACCGGCACGAGGATGGTCGAGTACTCGACCTCGGCGGGCTGTTTCTTCAGGGAGGCCTCCGGGACCTGAACCCGCCGGGTGAGCGGTGTTCCCTCGACATAGCGGCGGTAGATCACGTAGAAGACGAGGCCGAACAGCATCCAGCCGCCACCGACGTAGACCGCCGTGCGGTGCAGCAGGAACACGCTGATCCAGGCGAGCCCGCTGATCACCGCGCCGCCGATCGCCAGCAGGGGCAGCTCGTGCGCGCCGAACCTGACGTTGATCGGGACCCGGTACGGCCGCTCGAGATCGGGCTCGACCACCCGTAATCGCACGATCGAGATCTGGGCGATGGTCACGGCGAGCAGCGCGCCGAACGCGTAGACCCGCGCCAGGAAGCGAATGTCACCGGGAATCGCCAGGGCAAGCGCAAGCAGGGCGGCGATCGTGATCGCGATGTAGGGGGTCGAGTAGGTGCGCTCCAGCTTCCCGGCCCAGCTCGGGATCTGCCGGTTTGTCGCCAGCACGTAGACGTGCCGCGAGAGGCCGAGCATCGCCGTGTTCGCAGCCCAGAAGAGGACCGGCACCGCGACCAGCATCACCGCCCACTTCATGAAGTCGGCCAGCCAACCGGGGTGGTAATTGGCGACCACGCCGAGCACCGGCTCCTCGATGTACCTCCCGGCCAGGGCTGTCTCGGGTCCGTGCGGCCCCGGAACCACAGGGACCGCCATCAAGGCGACCGCCGCGATCCCGGCGTAGATCAGCGGGATGCCGATCACGCCCACACCCAGCACCCTCTTCAGGTCCTTCGGCTCGAACTCGAGGTCGGGTGCGAGGTCGCTGGCCGCCTCGATCCCGGCGTACGCGATCGTCGCGATCACAAGCGAGTAGACGATGTCCTTGACGCTCGGCGAGCTGAACAGGTGGAGCTGGTCGGTGAGCCGGTCGGGATGCAGAACGACGATCAGCCCCACGACGATCACGAGCAGCTGCAGGGAGAGCTCTGCGAGGGCCAGCACGACCAGCCGCACCTGGCGGTTTCGCCCGGTGACGTTGGCGACGTTGAGGATCGCCGCCAGCCCGATCACCACGATCGCCACCGCGAGCTCGACGTCGCCGCCGCCGAACCGGCCCGAGATCGGCGTCAGATAGTGCGAGACCGTGATCGCCGCCGCGGCGATCACGATCAGGTAGTCGATCAGGATCGCCCAGCCGGCGATGAAGCTGATCAGCTCGTTGAAAGCATGTCGGGCGAAGGTCGCCGATCCGCCCCGCTCGCGGAGCATGGCGCCACCCTCGACGTACGAAAGCGAGGTGAGCGCGAACATCAGCCCCGCGGCCAGGAAGATCACCGGCGTCAGGCCCAGCCCTCGGTCTGCGACGACGCCGATCGAGAAGTAGATCGAGAAGCCGACGGCTGACGAAGCCGCCGCGTAGAGGAACGGCACGCCAAGCCGGCGCTTGGCCCTCATCGCGCGGCCATCCTCATCCTCGCATCGACAGGTACAGCCGGCCCGAGCCGAGGGCGATGAAGAGCAGTCCGAACAGCACTCCGACGGCCAGCGGGCCCCCGCCGCGCACCACAGTGAGGACCAGCATCAACAGTCCGAAGCCGATGATGACCACCGAGAAGATCCGGACCGCGAGCTGATAGCCCTCGTCATAGCGGACACCAGGCCGCTCCTTTTCGGAGCGGCGGCTTTGGCCGCCGCGACTTGTGTTGGGCGGCCGCTTGTGTCCGCGATCTGGTGGCGAAGCCGTCAGTTACAACGCAATTATGGGGATGATCAGGATGGCAACGATGTTGGCCACCTTGATCATCGGGTTGATCGCCGGACCGGCCGTGTCCTTGTAGGGATCGCCGACCGTGTCGCCGGTGACCGCGGCGGCGTGGGCGTCGGACCCCTTGCCGCCGAACGCCCCGTCCTCGATCAGCTTCTTGGCGTTGTCCCAGGCCCCGCCGCCGGCGGTCATCGAGATGGCCGAGAAGACGCCGACCACGATCGCGCCGATCAGCAGCCCACCGAGGGCCTGGTAGGAGATCACCCCGACTACCAGCGGGACAACGATCGGGATCAGCGAGGGCAGGATCATCTCCCTCTGGGCGGCCGCCGTCACCAGGCTCACCGCGTGCCCGTACTCGGGCTTCTCAGTGCCCTTCATGATCCCGGGCTTCTCCCGGAACTGGCGGCGTACCTCCTCGACCACCTGGCCGCCGGCGCGGCCGACGGCCTCGATCGCCAGGGACGAGAACAGGTAGACCATCATCCCGCCGATCAGCAGGCCAATCAGCACAGGCGGACTGGCTATGTCGAAGCTGAGGTGCTTATTGCCGGCCTCGGCCTGGAGCTCGTGCGTGAACGCGTTGAACAGGACCAGCGCGGCGAGCGCCGCGGAGCCGATCGCGTATCCCTTGGTCACGGCCTTGGTCGTGTTGCCGACGGCGTCAAGCGGATCGGTGACGTCGCGGACCTCCTGCGGCAGGTCCGCCATCTCCGCGATCCCGCCCGCGTTGTCGGTGATCGGCCCGAACGCGTCGAGGGCCACGATCAGCCCGGTCAGTGAGAGCTGCGCCATGACGGCCACACCGATTCCGTAGATGCCGTCGGTGCCACCCCCCGCCAGCTTCCAGGCGCCCAGGATCGCGAAGGCGAGCACCAGCACCGGCAGCGCGGTCGCCTGCATGCCCTGGGCGAGCCCCTGGATGATGTTGGTCGCGTGGCCCGTCTCAGAGGCGCGCGCGATGGTCCTCACCGGACGGAAGCGGGTGGACGTGTAGAAGTCGGTGAGCACGAACAGCAGCGCCGTGACGCCCACGCCGATCAGGCCGCAGAGCCAAAGGTCGGTGACGCTCGTGTTGCCGATCGAACCGCTGCCCAGCGGGTCCTCCATCAGCCATTTCGTGATCGGGTAGAACGCGGCCGCCGAGAGCACGGCCGAGACGGCCAGGCCGCGGTAGAGGGCCGCCTCCACATTCCCGGTCCGGGTGCGGACGGAAAGCGCGCCGATGATCGAGGCGATGATCGCCACGGCCCCGATCGCCAGCGGGTAGATCGCCACCTCGCGGGTGAACCCGGTGAAGGTGATCACGCCCAGCAGCATCACCGCGACGGCGGTGACGGCGTAGGTCTCGAACAGGTCTGCCGCCATCCCGGCGCAGTCGCCGACGTTGTCGCCGACGTTGTCCGCGATCACGGCGGGGTTGCGTGGGTCGTCCTCGGGGATCCCCGCCTCGATCTTGCCGACCAGGTCCGCGCCGACATCGGCGGCCTTGGTGAAGATGCCGCCTCCGAGCCGGGCGAAGACCGAGATCAGCGAGCCGCCGAAGCCGAGGCCGACGAGGGCGTCGACGCAGTCCTTGTCGCTCAGGTCGGTGAAGATCAGCAGGGCGCCGAAGTAACCGGCCACTCCGAGCAGCGCGAGCCCGACGACGAGCAGGCCTGTGACCGAACCGCCCTTGAAGGCGATGTCCAGCGCCGGCGGGATGCCGCCTCGAGCGGCCTCGGCGACACGCGCGTTGGCGCGGACCGAGAGGTTCATCCCGATGAACCCGGCCGAGCCCGAGAGGACGCCACCGATCACGAATCCGATGGCGGTCTCGACGTTCTGCAGCGGGATCAACAGGATCGCCACGACCACACCGACGCCGGCGATGATCGTGTACTGGCGCTTCAGGTAGGCGCTGGCGCCCTCCTGGACCGCCCCCGAGATCTCCTGCATCTGTTCGTTTCCAGGCGACTTGGCGAGCAGACGCTGGGTGACCAGCAGGCCGTATACGACCGCCGCGGCAGCGCAACCGAGCGCGACGACGATTCCGTAATCGGTGAAGAACTTAGTCAAGGAAGGCTCCTGCGTAGTTTTCGTAAAAAGCGGCGCGGCAGTCTACCCGCTGGCGCCGAGGTGACCCGCCGCGGTCGGGCAACCTAGCCGGGGGTCCAGAGACCCGAATCTCCCTTGGGCCGCTCCGGACCCGAACCCTGCCCGCCGGGCTCCTCCTCGCTCCCGCCACCCTCGCCGGGGCCCTCTCCCGCGTGCTTGGCATAGAGGACCTGCAGCTCCGAGATCGCCTGGCGCAGCTGCGCCTGCGCCTCGGGGTTCACCAGGTCGACCAGGGCGCGACCGGCGTCGATCCCGACCTTGGCCTGATCAAGATCGCGCTCGTCGTCCTTCGCGATCCGCCGGGCCGAGAGGTTGAGGATGCTGACGACGCTCTGCAGGATCACATCCTCGACCCGAACCTTGCGGATCTCGTCCTCGAGCTGTGCGCGGACCTCCTCCTCACTCGGCTGGCCCTCGCCGCCCGGCCCCCCCTCGCTGCTCGGCTGCTGTCCTTCATCGGCCACTGACGGCTCCCTCCGGTGCGTAGGTCTTGCGGGTCTCCTCGACGGTGCGCCTGTAGATCTCCTCGATCGGCGCACCCTCGGCGAACCGAGCATAGGCCCGCTGCGCGCCGTTGCGCTCCGGCAGGTCAACATCGAGCCCGAGAGCCTGCCGCGCCGGCTCGGTCCAGGCGACGATCCGCTCGAGAACAGCCCGCGTCGGGACCACGCGCCGCTCGCGGAAATCGATCATCTCCCCGTCCATCCCGTACCGGATGGCGCGCCAGAGGTTCTCCTCGATCTCGCGCTGGCGCATGGGCTCGGGCGCCCCTCCCTCATCCAGATCGAGCGCCGATTGCGCCACGCAGGCGGCGATCAGGGAGGCCAGGTTGAGCGACTCGTCGCCACGCGTCTGGGCGTCGCAGATCCGGACCTCGACCGTGCCGAACGAGTGATGGGGCCGGACGCTCCACCAGAGCTGCGTCGCCTCGACGATCGAGTCCGTGTCGTCCAGCAGCTGGACGAAATCCGCATAGGCCCCCCAGTCGCCGAAGGGCTCGTGGACGCCGCAGCGGGGGAATGTCCGCGTGAAGATCTCCGTGCGCACGGAGTGCAGGCCGGTGTCCCGGTGGTCGAGGAACGGCGAGTTCGCCGAGAGGGCGAGCAGCGGAGGCAGGAGCTCGCGCATCCGGTCAGAGACCGCAACGGCCCGATCGGCCCCCCGGACCCCGACGTGCACGTGCAGGCTCCAGGTGTTGTTCCGTTGCGCGACCCAGCGGAGGTCTCCCTCCAGGCGGCGGTAGTGCTCCGTATTGATGATGTGCTGGTCGAGGTAGTTGGCCCACGGATGGGTCCCCATCGCCGCCAGCGCGAGGCCCATCTCGTCGGCGATCCCGAACAGTCGCTCTCGCCGGGCACGTTGCCGCACCGCGGCGTCGGCGAAGGTCTCACCCCTCCCCGAGCGGATCTCGATCTCGGTGTCGATCAGCTCGCCCTTGACAGCGTGGATGAGCTCCGGATCGCGCAGGCAGGCCTGGCGCATCTCCTCGAAGCGGTGCTCGAGGTCGAGGATCGCGGGATCCAGGATCGCGAACTCCTCCTCGATCCCGACCGTGAAGTCGGTCGACGCCTCAAAGAGGTCTCGAACCGCCTCGAGGTCGAGCCCGTCGTGCTCTGGCTCCGGATCCGTGGTCACCGGCTGGGATCCGCTCTAGGTCAAATAGAAGTAGAGGGCGTAGAGCAGGTCCACCGCCGGGCTCGACGTGTGGACCGTTACGTCGGGCGGGACCTGCAGGAGCCGCTCGGAGTAGTTGAAGATGATCTTCACTCCGGCCTTGACCAGCCTGTCGGCCACTTCCTGAGCCGCGTCGGGCGGCACGGCGAGCACCCCGACGACCACCTGCTCGCCCGCCACCACGGAGTCGATCTCGTCGAAGGAGCGGACCTCCAGCCCGCCGACGCGCCGGCCGATCACCGTCGGATCGATGTCGAACATCGCCACGATCCGGAATCCGTGGTCCGCGAAGATGTCGGAGCTCGCAATCGCCTGGCCGAGGTGGCCGGCGCCGAACAGCGCGATGTTGTGCTGGCCCGCGGTGCGCAGGATCTTCCTGATCTCCCGCACCAGCGAGTCGACGTTGTAGCCCACCCCCCGCTTCCCGAACTTGCCGAAGCCGGAGAGGTCTCGGCGGATCTGGGTCGAGTTGATGTGGGTGTAGTCCGAGAGCTCCTGCGAGGAGATCGTGTCCTTGCCCATCTTGCGTGCCTGGGTCAGCACCTGGAGGTAGCGCGAGAGCCGCGCCGCGACGCCCAGTGAAAGGCGGTCGCCGTCGGTGAGTTCCGAGGCCTCCTGCTCGGCGGTCCCGGCCGCCCCATCCTCAATCATGCGGACAAGGTATCGAGCCGGGCCCGCAGCCCGTCGCCGTCCAGCCAGAGCTCCGAGACGATCTCGCCATCGAGCTCGATCACCGGGATGCGCTCCAGGTAGCGGGCATGCAGCTCGTCGTCGGACTCGATGTTCACCTCCTCGAAATCGAACGCTAGGCCGTCGGCGAGCATCGCCTCCAGCCCGGCGCGCGCCTCGTCGCAGAGGTGGCACTCAGGCCGCGCGTACAGAGTCACCAGTGGCAAAAGCGTCGAAACCGAGGTAGTCGGGGTACGGGATCGGCTCGGTGTAGCGCGCGGCGGACGCGATCATGGCCGCGTTGTCCGTACAGAGCGAGATCGGGACGAGCTTGAGCCGCAGGCCCAGCTCGGCGCAGAGCGCCTCGGTCCGATCGCGGAGCTCGGCGTTCGCCGCCACACCGCCGCCCAGGGCGATCGCCGGCCAGTCGCCGGAACGCGCGGCGCGCTCGAGCTTGACGACGAGCTGATCGACGATCGCCCTCTGGAAGGAGGCGGCCAGATCGGCTCCCCGGCGCTCCGTCTCCTGCGCCCCAAGGTCACGGACTCGATAGACGAGGGAGGTCTTCAGCCCGCTGAAGCTGAAGTCGAAGCCGCGCTCGCTCATCGCAACCGGGAACTCGAATGCGTGGGGGTCGCCGCCCTCCGCGGCGCGCTGGATCGCGGGGCCGCCCGGATAGCCCAGCCCGAGCAACCGGGCGCCCTTGTCGAAGGCCTCCCCGGCGGCGTCGTCCACGGTCGCGCCGAGGGTCTCGTAGGAGGAGTGCTCGCGCACCCCGGCGAGCAGGGTGTGACCGCCGCTCGCGATCAGGCAAAGGAAGGGAGGGTCCAACGGGTCGGGCTCGAGGAAGTTCGCTGCGACGTGGCCGCGGAGGTGATCGGCGGGGATCAGCGGCTTGCGCTGCGCGGCGGCGAGCGCCTTGGCGGTGCTCAATCCGACCAGCAGGGCCCCGATCAGCCCCGGCCCCTGGGTGACCGCGACCGCCTCGACATCGGCGAGCCCCGTCTCAGCCTCTTGGAGGGCCGCCGTGACCACGGCGTTGACCAGCTCCAGGTGGTGGCGCGAGGCGACCTCCGGGACGACACCGCCGTAGCGCTCATGGAACTCCGCCTGCGAGGAGACGACGTTGGAGAGGATCCGCGGACCGTCGACGACCGCCGCGCAGGTGTCGTCGCAGGACGTCTCGAGCGCGAGAAGTCTCAAGCGACCGAGGCGCCCTCGGCGGCCTCGAGCCACATGATCAGTGCGTCCTCGCCGTTGTCGTGGTAGTAGCGGCGGCGCCGGCCGGCGGAGCGGAATCCGAAGCGCCGGTACATCTCGATCGCGGGTGCGTTGGAGACGCGGACCTCGAGCGTGAAGCGGGAGCCCTCGCCCGCCTCCTCGAAGAGGCGCTCGATCAGTTCGGTGGCGACCCCGCGGCGGCGTCGCTCCGGGCGGACCGCCACGTTCATCAGGTGCCAGACGTCGTCGTAGCGGGCGCAGACCAGATAGCCGACGAGGCCCTCCGAGTCCTCGGCCGCGAGGCAGATTCCGCTGGGCTTGGAGAGCTCCAGCACGAACATGGCCAGCGACCACGGCGTCGGGAACGATCGCCTCTCGATCGAGATCACCGAGGGCAGATCGCCGTACCCGAGACGCCGCAGCCTCAGCTCTCCCCGCTCATCCCCCGGGGTCCGATCGATCTCGCTCAAGCCATTTCTTTGCATCGGGCGGTCTCAGATACAGGGGTTGGATCCAGTCCGGTGACGCCTCGACCGCCGCCTCCCCGATCGCACACACGTGCCTCGCGGCGAGTCGGTGGATCGGGTCCTCTGGCGGGGCAACCGTGACGCCGGCGGCCTCCAGCTGTGCGGCGAATCGTAGCGCCCCGTCCCCGGCCGCCAAAGGCGCGCGATCGAGTTTCCGCACCCGATCCGCCACTTGGTTCGGCGTCGCCACCAACGGGGGCCAGATTTCGGACCCGTCCCCCTCGACCAGGGCCGCGAAGACCTCGCCGCGGCGCGCGTCGATCACCGGAAGCGCCAGCGCTCCGTCTCCCCCCGCCTGGGCAGAGACGCCCCGCGCCAGGGCGCTCAGCGTGCCGACCGGCGCAATCGGTGTCCCGCTCGCCTGGGCGAGCGCTCGCGTGGTCGCGATGCCGATGCGGAGGCCCGTGAATGAGCCAGGCCCGATCCCGACTGCGATCCGGTCGATGCGCACCCAGCCGCCCGCCGCATCGACGGAGCTCTCGATCTCCGGGAGGAGAACCTGGGAATGGCGCGGGCGCCCGTCGGCGCCGGGACCTACCTGGGCCTCGCTGACGACCTCGCCGTCGGCGGTCACCCCCACCACCGCGTCGGCGGTCGCGCTATCGACACCGAGGACCACCATCAATAGAGTCCGTGGGGAACCGGATCGGCGTCAACCGACTTTGGGAGAAGGAGAGAGACCATGGAAGAGCAGTCCAGCAGGTTCGCCCCCGCCAAACGGCGGGCGGCGGTCGCGGCGTCCGTGTTCGGGATAGCGGTGTTCGGAGTCGGCGCCGGTGTCGCGGTATCCGGTTGCGGCAGCGACAACAACAGCAGCAGCAACGACGTCAGCAATGCGATCCAGTCGGTACAGGGCGGGCTCTCGACTGCCCAGGGAGCCATCTCGACGGCCCAGCAGAAGGGGCAGAGCATCAGCACGCAGGTGCAGAGCGTGCAGTCGCAGGTGCAGAGCGTCCAGAGCCAGATCTCCACGGCCAAGTCCGGCGGTGGCTACGGCTACTAGCCGCGCCGCGGAAGCCAAGAGCCCGCCCGGTGCCTGGCGACGCGCGAGCGTCCTCGCTACGGCACTGGCGATCCTGACCGTGGGCGCGAGCGGGTGCGGCGGCGATCTGAAGAACGCCGTCGACAGCGCGCGGTCGATCCAGGAGCAGGGCAAGAGTGCCGCCGCGCAGGCCGAGCAGCAGGCGCAGAGCGTCGAGAACCAGCTGACGCAGCAGGCTCCGCAGGGCCAGGGCGGCGGCGGGAGCAACTACGGCTACTAGGCGGCGTAGGGACTAGCTGCCAGGCGCGAAGGAGACGAGCGTGCCGACCTCGCCCTGACCGGGCGGAGCGCCCGCGACCTGCTGCTCCTTGACCGTTCCGATGCCCTGGACGTAGTACTTGTGGTCCACGATGCCGGGCTCGAGAGGTGTGGTCTCCTCGGTCAGCATCGCGTTGTTGGATGAGACGGCCGGTGTGCTGATGCTCGCGGCCAGGTCGAGGATCCGGAAGTGATCTTCCGCCTGACCCTTGAACGACTCCTGTTGGAACGTCTGACCGACCTGAGGGTTGGCCGGCATGAAGATGCCGCCCTTCGCCCCATCGCGTCCGTTCAGGAATGAGCCCTCCGTGCTGGTCACCTTGCCCTTTGCGTTCAACTCCGCGGTCCTCTCGCCCAGGTACCAGACCGTGCCGCGTCTGTCCTGGGCGTACCAATCGGTGGTGCGCTCGGCCAGGACGCCGTTGAGGGAGAGGCGGTCAGAGACCACCGCCGCGCGGATCCCGGCGATGTTCTTGGTCCTCCCGGTCACCTTCATCACGTCGCGCGCCTGCTTGCCATCCTTCTGGCCGTCGTAGACGTAGACCGAGCCACTTGCCAGCGGAAACCAGCTGTTGGTGATCAGGCTCGAGTGTTTGCCGAAATGCGATGCCTTCGGTGCGGGCGGACCCTTGGCAGCACTCGCAGCCGACGCCGAAGCGCCGCCTGCGACCATCGCCGCCACCGCCAGTGCTGTTGTCACCGCCGCGATTTTCCTTGTGCCTGTCGAAGTCATCTTCACCTCTTTCTGGGGATGAACCAATCGGTGGCGACGTTACGGACGCCGGATTAATCGGCCGTGACGAGCAGATGACTCGCGGATGAAAGGCGGGATGCCTAGAACGAGATCTCGCGCTCGTCCCCGCCGGCATGGCGGATCTCGACACGGTGAGTCATCCGCTCCAGCCAGGGCTCTGCGGCCCCGGGCCACTCGATGAACGCAACCGCCTCCGGCGTCACGTAGTCCTCCAGCAGGGCCGGGTCCTCCTGGCCGACGTCGGCCAGCCGGTAAAGATCGAGGTGGGAGACCGGGACGCGCCCGCGGTAGGTATGGCCGATCGTGAAGGTCGGCGAAGTCACCGGCTCGGTGACGCCGAGTGCTCGCGCCGCTCCCCGGATCAGGGTGGTCTTTCCGGACCCGAGCTCGCCGCTGACGAGAACCACGTCGCCGGGGCCGAGCTCGGCCGCCAGCCGCTCGCCCAAGGCCTCAGTCTCCGCGGCGCTGTGGGTGATCAACCGCCGAACAGGCCCATCTGGTCCGGCTCAACCTCCAGCTCACCCTCCGGAACCAGAGGCTCCGGCTCCGGGAGCGGCTGCTGGAGCAGGTCCGGGATCTGGCGGAAGTCCTCGCGCAGCTGCTCGGCCACCCGCGGCGTGCGCAGTCCGGCGGCCGGATGGAAGAGGGGCAGAAGGTAGAGATGGCGGCCGCCGATCATCTGATCCTGCGGCGTGCCGCGAACCTTGGTGATCCCGGTCGGGTTGGCGGTGAGCAGCTTGGTCGAGAAGTTGCCCAGAGTTGCGATCACTCGAGGCTGGATCAACTCGACCTGCCGCTCCAGGTAGGGCCGGCAGGAGTCGATCTCCTCCGGCTGGGGGTCTCGGTTGCCCGGAGGACGGCATTTGAGGACATTCGCGATGAAGACGTCCTCGCGCTGCAGCCCGATCCCCTCGAGCAGGTCGGTGAGGAAGCCGCCGGCCCGCCCGACGAACGGAAGTCCCTGGCGGTCCTCCTCGGCGCCGGGCGCCTCGCCGACGAACATCAGGTCCGCGTCGGCGTTGCCCGCGCCGAAGACGACCCTGTCGCGGGTCTCCGAGAGCGGGCAGCGCTCGCAGACCGAGGCCTCGTTGTAGACCTCGACCAGGTCCTGACGGCGGGCCTCGGCGTCCCTCACTACCCCTCTCCGCCCCGCCGCGCGGCGGCGCGCTTCTCGGCCGCGCGCTGCTTCGCGAATCGCTCCTTGGCGCCGCCCCGATCGGTGCCGCGCTTGTCCTCGAGCCTGCGGCGCTGGTTCGGGGTCATCTGCCGGTGGAGCGGCGCATAGGAGGTGGACAGCAGGCGCTCCGCCTTCTCCGCGCCGCACTTGGGGCAGACGACCTCGGAGGCGTCGACCCCGATGTGCGCGCCCACCAGCTCCTCGAAGCGGTGGCCGCACGACCGACAGGAGAATTCGTAGATCGGCACCTGGTTGATGGTAGTTCGGGACCCTGACCATCCGGGTCGGTTTTCGCGCCGCAAATTGCGCCGATTCCCGGTGTGCGATGCCTCACACCGACTGGCTGGGCGGCCAGGATCGCTCCCTATAATCAGCGGCGGCCGCGACTCGAAGCAGAGCGCGGACCATTGAACCCCACACCTCACACCTCGTCCATCGCAAACACCACCGTCTGGTATCTCCAATGCGGGAACTGGAACGGGAGTCACTCCCCTCCCCCCTGAGCGCCACCTCCCTGGTGGTCGTTGGTCGTGGCCGCGCGGGCGGCTCTCTCGCCAGGGCGGCCGAGCTCGCCGGGATCGAGGTGAGGCTCGCCTCAGCCGAACGGGCGGTGGAAGCCGCCGAGGGCGCGGACGCCGCATTGCTCTGCGTCCCGGACGAGGCGATCGGCGAGGTCTGCGCGCGGATCGCGCCCTTCTCGCCGCCCTTGGTCGGCCACGTCAGCGGTGCAACGCAGTTGGACGCGCTGTCGCCGGCAACGGAGAACGGCGCCCGGGCCTTCTCGCTCCACCCTCTTCAGACCTTCGCCGATGAATCGGCGCCGGTGGACGGCACGCCTGCCGCGATCGCGGGCAGCGATGAGGCGGCAGTCTCCTTCGCCCGCTGGCTCGCCGAGGCGCTCGGCATGCGGCCCTTCGAGGTCCCGGAGGAGAGCCGCGCCGCCTACCACGCCGCCGCCGCGATCTCCTCGAACCTGCTGGTCGCGCTGGAGGAGTCCGCCGCGCAGCTCGTCGAGCGACTCGGCATCGAGGACGCGCGGGAGCTGCTGACGCCGCTCGTCCTGCGCACCGCCGGCAACTGGGCCGAGCGCGGCCCCGCCGCCCTGACCGGCCCGATCGCCCGCGGGGATCGCGCCACCGTCGAGCGCCACCGCGCCGTCCTGGCCGAGACGGCGCCGGAGCTGGTCCCGATGTACGACGCGCTGGCGGAGCGCGCGGAGGCGGTTATGCGAGGGGGCTCGGCGGGCGAAGCCGAGAAGCCCCCAGTTCATCGGAGCGTGCGAGCGTGAAGATCGTCCGCAGCAAGACGGAGCTGCGCGAGGCTCTCGCCGAGCCGCGCCGCGAGGGCAAGCGGATCGGCCTGGTCCCCACCATGGGCTACTTCCACGAGGGCCATCTGTCCCTGATGCGGGAGGCGCGTGAGGACTGCGACATCGTCGTGGTGAGCCTCTTCGTCAACCCGACCCAATTCGGGCCCGGCGAGGACCTCGACTCCTATCCGCGCGACGAGGACCGCGACGCGGAGCTGGCTGCACTCGAGGGCGTCGACCTGCTCTGGACACCCGACACCGACGAGATGTATCCCGAGGGCTTCGCCACCTCCATCGAGGTGGCCAACTCGCTCACCGGAGTGCTGGAGGGCGACCCGGCGCATCGCGGCCCCTCCCACTTCCGCGGCGTCACCACCGTCATCGCCAAGCTCTTCAACTCGGTCCGGCCCGACGTCGCCTACTTCGGGCGAAAGGACGCGCAGCAGGCCGTCGTGATCGAGCGAATGACCCGCGACCTTGACTTCCCGATCGAGATCGCCGTACTGCCCACGGTCCGCGAGGACGACGGCCTCGCGCTCAGCTCCCGCAACGCCTACCTGACGGCGGAGCAGCGCGAGCGGGCGAGCGCGATCTCCCGCGCCCTCCGCGCCGCCGAGCGCGCAGCAGCCGCCGGCGAGACTTCTGCCGAAGCACTGGTGCAAGCGGCGAGGGACGAGCTCCGCAGGGCCGGCATCGAGCCGGAGTACGTGGAGGCGCGCGCCGCGGAGGACCTCTCCCCGATCGCCGAGCTCAACGGGCGACCCGTGCTGGTGGCGATCGCGGCCAGAGTCGGCAAGGCGCGCCTCATCGACAACGTCGTGATAACCCCGAGAACGGAGGTCTGATGCAGCGTCAGATGCTCAAGTCGAAGATCCATCGCGCGACGATCACGGACTGTGACGTCGACTACGTCGGAAGCATCACCCTGGGCCCCCAGTTGATGCGCCAGGCGGACCTGCTGGTCAACGAGCAGGTCCACGTCTGGGACATCGACAACGGCGCCCGCTTCGTCACCTATGCGATCGAGGGCGAGCAGGGGTCGGGCACGGTCCAGGTGAACGGCGCCGCCGCCCGACTGGTGCGCACCGGCGACAAGGTCATCATCGCCAGCTTCGGCGCGTTCGACGAGAAGGACCTCGAGCGCTACTCGCCGGTGGTCGTTCACGTCGACGACGAGAACGAGGTGACCGCCGTGGACAGCGATCCGTCGGTTCTGCTCGCGGACGGCAATCCGGACCAGGGGGCGCTGCTATGAGCACGCGCCCACCGGAGAAGCCACCCCTCGAGGATCGAGCCCCGATGACGCTCCCTCGGGTCGCGGAGATGAAGCGCGACGGCGAGCCGATCGTCATGGTCACCGCCTACGACTATCCCTCTGCGCAGATCGTCGACGAGGCGGGCGTCGACATCGTCCTGGTCGGAGACACCGCCGCGATGGTCGTCCTCGGCTATGAGGCGACCACCCCGGTCGGCATGGAGGAGATGCTGATGATGGCGGGCGCGGTGCGGCGGGGCCTCGAGCGCCCGCTCCTGCTTGGCGACATGCCCTTCGGCTCCTATGAGAGCTCCAACGAGCAGGCGATCAAGAACGCCCAGCGGTTTGTCAAGGAAGCGCAGGTCGACGGGGTCAAGCTCGAGCGGGGCGGTCCCTCGGTCGATCGCGCCCGCGCCATCGTGCGCTCCGGGATCCCGGTGATGGGTCACGTCGGCCTCACCCCGCAGACGGCCTCGGCCCTCGGCGGCTTCAGGGCCCAGGGCCGGACGGCCGGGGCGGCCGCCAGGCTGACCGAGGAGGCACTCGCCCTCCAATCGGTCGGCTGCTTCGCGATTGTTTTCGAGGCGATCCCATCGGCGGTTACCGAGGCACTGATGCCAAAGCTGGAGATCCCCGTGATCGGGATCGGCGCGGGACCCGCCACCGACGGGCAAGTGCTGGTCCTGCACGACCTGCTCGGCGTCTACGCCGGCCACAAGCCGAGGTTCGTAAAGCGTTTCGCCGACGTGCGGCAGGAATCACTGAAGGGCGTACGCGAATACGCGAAGGAGGTCCGCGCGCGCCGCTTCCCGGACGAGGAGCTGCACACCTACTCGATCCCACAGGAGGAACTGGAGGAGTTCGCCCGCTACCTCGAGGAGGAGAGCCTGGCGGGGACCGACACTCCCTGGGACTGGTAGGCGCCAAGCCGTGCTGTGGCCACTCGATCGATGCACGCATTCGTCAGCTCGCCGAGAGCGATCCCGCCCAGTCCGCCCACGACGACGTCGAGCGGATAGTGCACGCCGGTGTGGACGCGGGAGTAGCCCACCGCTGCCGCCAGCACATACAGCGGAGGCCCGACCCAAGCGAGCTCCCGGCCTGCGCCCGTCGCGAAGGCGAAGGCAGCTGCGGCGTGGCCCGAGGGAAACGAGCGGGTCGCGGGCATTCTGACGCGGAGTCGTGCCGGTGGTGAACGACCGCGTGCGATCGGGTCGCTGCCTTCGCATGAGCGGCTTGAAGGCCAGGTTGACGACCGCCGCCGTCACCCCGACCGAGAGCATGCCCCGCGCCCCCGCGCGCGCACCCTGCCGCCCCCCCGCCAGCGCGAGCGCGAGGGCGATCCCGGTGGAGAGCCGCGAGTAGTTCGCAGCCCTGGAAAGCCGGGAGAGTGCCGCGTCGAGCACAGGCGTACGCGTGTCGGCCACCGCACGGTAGAGCGCCTGGTCGAGCCGCTGGAGCTCCGCGAGGGCCTGCCCCCGCCGCCCTGGTCTCACCAGGTCAGCTCGATCTCGAGCTCGCGCTCGTCCGTCTCCAGCTCGAGCTCGACCTTGAGCTGAACCTCGTCGGGAACGTGGACCTTGATCTTCATGCCGCCGCGCTCGAACTCGATGTCGTTGTTGCGGGCCAACTTGTCTGCGAACGCTCGCAGTCGGGCGGCCGCCTCTTCCCGCGACATCGTCTCCTTCGTCTCGATTTCCAAGATGTCCATCACGTCTCCTTTGTCTGTGGTGTGCGCCCAGTTGCGATGCCGGCCAGTGCCCGGATGCCATCCCAGAAGCGTTCCGGGATGGCTGCCGACGGAGAGGCGCCGGGGTGTTTCGGAGCAATTCGCACCCGCAGGGCGCCTGGCTTGATGCGGAACCGCAACGGCGGCTCGAGCGTCACCGCCTCGCCGTCGATGCCGGCCACCACCGGGTGGTCCGAGCCAACCTCGAACTCAGGAGCGGACCATTCGCGCCAGGGCCTTTGGGCGAGACGTCCTGGGCCGCCACCCGGGGCCGAGGCGACCGTGATGCCGAGGACGCCGTCGTCGATCCGCGGGCGCGTGCCGGATCCCACCGCCGTGCCGAGCCGGTAGCGATTGTTCGAAACCAGCACCGCGGCTCCGGAATGATGCTCGTGGCCTCCGGGGCCACGCCAGGCGAGATCGAGCTCGCTGTCCGATCCGACCACGTCTGGCACGGTGTCAAGCAGGGTGCGAAGCTTGGCCTCGCGGTATCCGGGTCGCTGAACCGCCTCCGCGTAGAGCCCAAGCGAAACGTTGTTGACGAAGACCCGCCCGTTCACCTCCGCCAGGTCGACCCTCCGCTCCCCGCCGTCGACGAACGCGTCCAGGGCGCCGACGACGTCGTCACGGTCAACGCCCAGATCGAGAGCGAAGTGGTTTCGCGTCCCCGCCGGCACACACGCATAGGGGAGATCCAACTCCGAGGCCATGGCGGCCACGACGGCTTGCGATCCGTCCCCGCCGGCCATCGCCAGCGCGTCAGCGCCATCCGCCACCGCGTCCCGGACGAGCTCGGCCAGATCGGCGCCGCGAGTCAGCTCGATCGGCTCGATGCCCCGGTCGCGGGCTTCACCGGCGAGCCCGAACCTCTCCGCCTTCCCGCCGCCGGACTTCGGATTGTAGAAGAGCACCGGTCGCTCCGGCCGCGGGGCCGGCCGCAGTGACACCCTTCTGATGAACGCCGCGCGCGCCGCCGCCAGGCTCACAGTCAGGCCAACGCCGATCAAGACGGCCTCGGCGAGGTGTTCTCCGTTGGTCAGCAGGAGCACGATCGGCACGACGAGCGCGATCAGCGCCACTCCGAGCGAGGCGACTCGGATTGGACCGCGTCGCAGAATCCCGTACCAACCGGCGGCCAGGGCGACCGCCGCGCAGCCAAACACCGCGAGTCCACGAGGGAACTGCTGGACAAACACGTACAGGGCAAGGAGCAGGGTCGCGGCCCCGAGCACCAGCGCGATCCAGGCCGCAGCTCTCTGTCGACCGTCCGACGTCTCTTCCTGGCCATTAGGCATGGCGCTCATCTCGTGGCTCGCTGCCGAGCGCCTAGATGCCGAGCAGCTGCTTCTTCTTCGCCTCGAAGTCGTCGGCGCTGATCACGCCCTCGTCCCGAAGCTTGGCGAGCTTCTCGAGCTCGGCGGTGTAGTCGCCTCCGCCCGCTGCCGCCTCTGCCTGCGGCGCCGGCGCCTGCTCCTCGCCGGCGGGCTGGTCCTGCGCGGCCCACTTCTCATCCTGATGGTGCCGCACCCGGCCCGCGACTCCCGCCGCCACGCCCACGCGTGCCGCCCCGCGGATCAATCCCGGTCCCCGTCGCATCAATGGCATCTTTCGTTCCTCCTTCGTTTTTCAGGCGTTCGCCTGAGCCCACTCCCGGGCCGCCACGACGACCTCGTGCGGGATGCGGTCGTAGTCATAGAGCTCGCCCCCGGCATCCCTGATCGCAGCCGCCACCGGCTTCGCCCAGACGTTCTCCCAGACGAGCAGCGCGGCCGAGGAGTTCGGGTCGAGCTCCTCGCCGGCGGCCATCAGGTCCTCCTCGTTGAACAGCCCGCCCGAGGTCGCACCGAGATCCTCGAGCCCCTCCCGAACCTCGGGGTCGAGGTCGCTGAGCTCGAAAGCGGCGACATCGCCGTCCTCGTCCTTGCCAACGAAGGCGACGTCGATGATGCGGATGGTCCCCGCCTCCACCAGGTCGGCCAGCGCGGGCGCGATCTCGCCGCGAAACCGGTTTCCCGGAAAGGCGACGATCAGGTACTCGACCGGACCGATCTCAGCAGCGTCAGTCATCACTCACCTCCATTCGGATTCAGCTCTCGTCAGGAGCCGTTGAGGCGTCCGGAAACTCCCGTGCCGTCTGCCGGCGCAGGATCTCGACGCCCAACACCGCCAGCCCAGCGAGAACCAGAATTATCAGCACTTGACCGACGTTGTTGATCGTCGGAAGGAGTGTCAGCCAGAGCAGGAAGATGAAGGCCAGGACCGCGTAGACGACCACCGGCCGCTCGCGCAGGTACGGCGCCAGGAAGCGCCGCACGGCGATTTCATGCCGGCCGGGGCCTGCGAGGAGGCCCCCGCCGATGAAGCCCAGCCCGATCACGAGCACGAACACGGCACGGTCGCGCAGGCCGGCGGAAATGATGTTCCAGACTGAGGTGATGGCCGGTTTGACCGCGTCGGAGCTCGCCACCGAATCGATCACCCCGTTGCCGATCACGCGCCTCAGCCAGCAGGACGAGCAGCGCGGCGCCCAGGATCCCGCGCACCGGCCGCGATCAGAGTCTCCCGCCGCCAGCCCTTAGCGAGGTAGATGGCCGCCAGGTACAGCAGCAGAGCCAGCACCGGCAGCACGAAGCCGAGGTGACGCAGCACCTTGACGAGGTCCTGGAGGCCGCTCAGGCCGCTGGACTTCATGATCACGATCTCGCCGGGGTGCTGAACCGCCTGACGGTTCAGCAGGTCGGTGACGCGCGTCTGGAGCGACGCGAGAGTGGGGTCGAGCTTGAGGATGTTCGCCTGGCTCGGGACTTTGATCACCGCGGCGGCCTGGCCCTGCACGGTCGTCAGCCGTATGTCGAGCTTGGCCAGGCGGGCCTGGAGGTCGGACAGTCGGCTCTGAAGCTGGGCGGGGGCCTTTGGCTGGATGCCCGCGATCTTCTGCTCGAGGCTCGCCACGGTCGTGCGGAGCTGGGCGGCATCCGTTTCGAGAGTCGTCAGGTTCTGCTGCACCTGCGGGGTGAGCGTGCCCGCCTGTCGCCTGGGAGAGCGTCGCTCGCGTGGACTCGATCTTGCTCTGGATCGTCGTCAGGCGCTGCTTCAGCTCCGTCGAGGACTGCTGGATGAAGGCCTGGATCTGGGAGATCACCGAGGGGTCGACGCCCAGGCGGCTGGCAAGGTCGGCGACGAAGCTCCCGTATTCGAGGGTGACGACGCCGCCCTGCGTCGAGACGAACTGGCCCTTGTCCTCGATCAGGTTGACGAAGAGCTGCTGTGCCCCGTTGATGGCGGTGGCGACGAGAGTCTGAACTTGAGGTGAGGCGAGGGCCGTTTCCGCGACGTTCGTGGCGAGCTGTCTCGTCGCCGCTGTGATCGGTGCGGCGAGCGGCTGGGCGGGGGGCGGCAGCTTCTGCTGGATCTGGGCCTGGACGTCGACGTTGGCGTAGAGCTGATCGACCGCGAAGATGCTGAGCTGCTGCTGGACGTCCTTGTTCTGGAGGATCTTGTCGGTGCTGTTGGAGAATTCGCCGCTATTGAGGACCTGGGTCTGAATCCAGTTCGCGAGCATCGAGACGACCAGCACGATCGAGGCGAGCACGACGAGGGCCCAGACGAGGGCGCGATGGCGATGCTTCGGCTCTTGCGCCGCGCGATCCTCCGAGCGCTGGCTCCCGGCGGGCTTGGGGGCGGGTGCCGAGGCAGGCTGGGTGGGCGCGTCGTTCACTGGGCTCGAACCGGCATCAGCGCCGGAGTCTCTCATGAATTCGGGACGCCGCGTCGCCCGATTCGGGTGAAAACCGATCCTCATTCGCTAGCGTGAGCGCGTGGCCGTCCACAGCGGGGAGTTGAGCTACTCGACGCAGGGGGACTCCGATGTCATTGACATCACCGCCGACGTCCAGCGGATCGTGGCCGCAGGACCCGTGGCGGATGGACTGGTCACCGCCTTCGTGCGTGGGTCCACCGCCGCAATCACGACGATGGAGTTCGAGCCCGGCGGCGTCGCCGATCTGCGCGCGCTGCTCGACCAGCTCGTTCCAGTCGAGGGCGACTACGACCACAACCGGCTGAACCACGACACCAATTCCCACGCGCACCAGCGTGCCTCGCTGATCGGCGCCTCCGAGCAGGTCCCCGTGATCGACGGGCGCCTCGCGCTTGGGACCTGGCAGCAGCTGGTCCTGATCGACTTCGACGATCGGCCCCGCGAACGGACGGTGGTCGTGCAGGTGGTCTCCTGACTGTCCAAGGGCTACGCCGGGGCGGCGCTGCCGCGTGAGCCCAGCCAGCGCTGCACCAGCAGGGTCGTGGTACCCGACAGCAGGAGCACGCTGACGTTGACCGCGAGCACCCCGGCCGCCCCCCAGGAGACGCTCACCTCGCCCAGGCCCAGGGTGACTCCGAACAGGGCAGATGCGGGGATGGTGGTCACTGAGATGGCGACCCCGACCGCGGACGCGGCACGGGTCTCGAACGAGAGCATCGCCGCCACGCCGGCCGCGAGCGCGACCAGGATCGTCGAGTAGTCGATGTGAGCGAGGCCGTGGAGCGAGCTGTCGTGGATCTGGAAGTCCCCGGTGAGAATGCCCACCGCCTGCAGCCCCCAGGCGATTCCCGCAGCGACGCCCCAGGTGATCAGGATTCCGAGCAGCAGCGTCACGATGGCGCGACGGGCGAGCCGCAGCCTGCCCGCGACGATGCCGACACAGGCGGCGCAGATCGGGAGGATGTCGGGGCTGACGGCCATCGCTCCCACGATCAGGATCGCGTTGTCGGTGATCACCCCGATCGCAGCAAGCACACCGGCCACGGACATCAGGGCGAGGTAGCGACCCAGGGGCCTCGAGTGGCTGCGGGCCTCGCCCATCACCTCGATCCAGGCGAACTCTTGCCCGCGCGCGAGCCTTCCGTGCGGCGGATTCGGGGCGACCACCTCCTGGCGGGTGAGCAGGTAGTCGGCATCGTCGATCTCCCACTCGCGGATCAGCTGCATCACCCCGTCCGCGACCGACGGCATCACGTCGGCCGCCAGCACAACCCCGGTTCCCGCGCGCTCGGGATTCAGGGCAACGATCCGTTGGACTCCCCCGGTCGCATCCAGCGCCTCCGTCACCAGGTCGGCGCGATGCTCCTCGATCGCGAGGCGGAGTCGCAGCACGCGGCGAGTCTAGGAATCGCGCGGGACGCCGTTACTTGAACTCGATCTCCCGGATCACCTTCGCCGGAGCGCCCGCGGCGATCACACCCGGCGGCAGGTCCCTGGTGACGACCGAGTTCGCGCCGATCACGCAGCGCTCGCCGATCTCCACACCGCCGGTGACGACGCACCCGACCCCGAACCAGCAGTTCGAGCCGATTCGCACCGGCCCCTGCGGCTCGAAGCCCTGCCAGGTGACCGGCTTGGTCGGGTCGTCGTAGCGGTGGTCGGAGTCGCCGACGAAGCAGTTGTTGGCGAACATGACATGGTCGCCGATCTCGATCAGCTCGACGGCAGCGAGCATCGTGTTGCGGTTGAGGAAGCAGCCCTCCCCGATGCGGATCCGGGCCTCCCCGGAGAGGGTCAGCCAGCAGCCGGGCTCGAGCAGCGTCCCCTCCCCGATCTCGAGGCGCCCTGAGTCCAGTGCCTCGAGCGCCTCGCCCTCGATCGGATACCGGATGAAGAAGCCGCCCTCGGCCGCGTGGCGGTTGAGCCGGACCCGGCGGCGCCAGCGCCGGTTGCGCTCGTACCAGCGCCGCTTCACCCACCAGGTGCGCCATTCGCCGAGCGACGCCACGTCCAGAGCTTCCCAAAACCCTCGGAGCCGGGGGATATTGTCTGCGCAGTGAGCCCAGCCAAGGCGCCGCCTGCGCGCGGCGGAATCGATCTCGGGGGCACGAAGATCCAGACGGTCGTCGTGGACGAGAGGAACGAAGTGCTGGGGCAGTCGCGGCGCCCAACCCCGACCAGCGGCGGGCCCGATGATGTCGCCCGCGAGATGGCGGCCGCGATGCGCGAGGCGGCGGCCCAGGCCGGGCTCGGCACCCGCGATCTCTCCGGCGTCGGAGTCGGCTCCCCCGGCGATGCCGATGAGGAGACGGGGGATGTCTCCGATGCCCGCAATCTGCCGGGCTGGACCGGGACCTTCCCGCTGGGCAAGGCGCTGAAAGAGCAGTTCGGGACCGTGGTGCGGATTGGCAACGACGTCTCGGTCGCGGTCCAGGGCGAGTTCGACCTGGGAGCCGGCAAGGAGTTCGACACTATCCTCGGGGTCTGGTGGGGAACCGGCGTCGGCGGCGGGCTGATCCTCGACGGCAAGCAGTGGCTCGGCCGTGGCGCCGCAGGCGAGATCGGCCACGTGGTCGTGAAGCGCGGAGGGGCGCGCTGCACCTGCGGGCGGCGCGGCTGCATGGAGGCCTATGCGGGTCGCCTGGCGATGGAGATCAAAGCCCGCAAGGAGGTCAAGAAGGGCGCCAAGACCGACCTCTTCCAGCTCATGGAAGAGCACGGCCGCGACCGGCTCACCAGCGGCATCTGGGAGCGTGCACTCGAGCACGGGGACGATCTGGCCACGAGGCTGATCGACCGCGCGGTGAAGGCATTGGGGGTGGGAATCGCCTCGTCGGTCAATCTGATCGATCCGGAGGCGGTGATCATCGGCGGCGGCCTCGGTGAGCGGCTCGGTCACAAGTACGTCCACAGGATCGCTCAACGCATGCATCCCCATCTGTTCGTCGACGATCGCCCGCCTGAGATGCGGCTGGCCGCGCTCGGCGACCTCGGCGGAGCCATCGGCGCAGCCCTGCTGGTCGACGAGTAGCACGCTGAGCCGACCCTCTCAGGTCAGCAGAAAAGCGGATCGCGGGAGCCTGGCCCGAGGCCAGGCTCCCGCGGATTGCTGCTAGAGGCCTGTCGCGTCCTCCACCTCGCCGAACTCGATGATTCCGTAGACGATCCACACGCAGAGGAAGAAGATCGCCAGCGACCAGAATGGGTGGTTGCCGCCCATGGAGAGCAACGCATCGATCGCCCCAATGCTCCCGCCGATGATCCCGATCACACGACCGTAGACATTGCCAATCATCAGCGAGAAGCCTCCGGTCAGCTGGATGACGCCGACGATGACCATCACCCAGCCCATCGCGTGGAGGTTGGTGAAGATGTACCTCGTGTCGTTCGCGTAGAAATGCGCATCGGAAATCGCGCCGATGCCGTAGATGATGTTGAGCGTACCCACGAGCAACAGCAGGATCGCCGCGAACATCGTTCGACCAGCGCCCATCTGGGTCTCCTCTCGGTAGCCGGCCACCCCCTAAGGCGGCCGTATATGGCGGGCGCGACGCTACTCCTCTGACCGGCCGGAGCCCGACGCGCGCGGGCTGGGCAGCGACGGGGCGCCCCCGATCAGGTCCTGCAGGCGACGCATGCGCTTGTCATGACGCGCCTTCCGTGCCTGAGCCTTGATCAGCTTGCGGCTGCCCGGCTTGTAGCGGCGCTTCGCCCACCACGAGCCCGGGCGCGCCAGCCGAATCGCGCCCACCCAGGCGACGGGCGGGATGAACATGCCGATCACGGCGGCGCTGATCTTGCCCTTCAGGGCGACCAGCGCGCAGAAGGCGAGGTTGAGAACCACCGAGCTGACGATCGCCGCCGTGGAGTCGCCGCCCGCATCGAGTGGAGTGAACCCGATGATGTACCCGCCGCCGATGATTGCGGCGAAGATCACCGCGTCGACTGAGCTGCGTCCCTCCTCCGACCAGTAGACGTCCTCGAGATGGAGCCAGAGGGCGAATTCGTCGAGCGTCAGTCCCATGCCGACCCCGAAGAGCCCGGCGGCGATCTCGAACCAGGGACTGTTGGGCTGGATCGCGAACGCGGCGAACCCGGCGACGATCATGAAGACGATTCCGAAGACGAGGTGGTGGATGTGCAGACCGCCCGGGGAAACGTTCCCCGGCCACCAGGAGACCTCCGCTCTGATCATCCGGGTGCTGAACCGGATGAAGCCGAACGAGAGCAGCATGCAGCCGAGAAGGATCAGTCCAGCGCGCTGGTCCGCGGTGTCCAGCGCCTTGCCGCCCTGGATCTGGAGGCTGATTGCCCCTATTAAGCCCTCTCCCACAGACCTAGTATCGCCACCCTGCCGCTGCCCGGGGGGACCTGGACGTCAGCGGGGGCGCGGCTGAGGCCGTTTGGGGACCAGGGGCGGCCAAAGGCGAGCCGTCGCTCGGCGGGCCCGCTCTCTGAGCAGCAGGGCTCCGAGGTGGAGGTCGGTGCGGCACATGCCTTCTCTACGCCGGCATCGGGTCGAGCGGATCAGGCTGCAACGGGCGCCTTGCGCTTGCCAGTGCGGCGGACCTTCATCTCGGGCTCGACAAGGGCGGCGAGGAACTCGCCGGTGTAGGAGCCGGGCGTAGCGGCTACCTGCTCGGGCGTGCCGGTGGCGAGCACGTTGCCGCCCTCCTCCCCGCCCTCGGGGCCCAGGTCGATGATCCGGTCGGCGGTCTTGATCACGTCCAGATTGTGCTCGATCACGATCACGGTGTTGCCGGCCTCGACCAGGCGATCGAGGACGTCGAGCAGACGCTGCACGTCCGCGAAGTGCAGGCCCGTGGTCGGTTCGTCGAGGATGTAGAGCGTGTCGCCGGTCGCCACCTTGGAGAGCTCGGTGGCGAGCTTCACACGCTGAGCCTCGCCGCCGGACAGCTGGGTCGCGGGCTGCCCGAGACGGATGTAGTCGAGGCCGACGGCCTGCAGCGTATTCAGGCGGCGCGCGATCTTCGGGATGTCCTTGAAGAAGGCGCAGGCGTCGGCGACCGACATCTCGAGCACATCCGCGATCGACTTGCCCTTGAAGCGGACCTCCAAGGTCTCCCGGTTGTAGCGCTTACCGTGACACTGCTCGCACGGCACGTAGACGTCGGGCAGGAAGTGCATCTCGATCTTGATCTGGCCGTCGCCCCGGCAGACCTCGCAACGCCCGCCCTTGACGTTGAAGCTGAAGCGTCCGGGCTTGTATCCGCGCGCTCGCGCCTCGCGGGTCTGTGCGTAGAGCTGCCTGATGTGGTCGAAGACGTTCGTGTAGGTCGCCGGGTTCGACCGGGGCGTGCGCCCGATCGGCGACTGATCGATGTTGATGATCTTGTCGATCTGCTCGATCCCATCGATCCGGTCATGCGCCCCCGGCCGCAGCTTGGCCTGGTGCAGGCGGTTGGCGACCGCCGGGTAGAGCGTCTCGTTGATCAGGGTCGACTTGCCCGACCCGGAGACCCCGGTGACGCAGCAGAAGACTCCGAGCGGGATCGCGACGTCGATCTTCTTTAGGTTGTGCTGCCGGGCCCCCTTGACGACGAGCTCGCCGCGAGGCTCGCGGCGCTGATCCGGGACCTCGATCTGGCGCTGCCCAGCCAGGTACTGGCCGGTGAGCGAAGCGGGGTCCGCCTCGACCTGCTCGGGCGTTCCCTCCGAGATCACATGGCCGCCGTGCTCGCCCGCGCCGGGGCCGAGGTCGACGAGGTGGTCTGCCGAGCGCATCGTCCCCTCGTCGTGCTCGACCACGATCACCGTGTTGCCCAGGTCGCGGAGTCTGTCCAGAGTCTTGATCAGCTTCGCGTTGTCGCGCTGGTGCAGGCCGATCGAGGGCTCGTCCAGGATGTAGAGGACACCCACCAGGCTCGAGCCGATCTGGGTCGCGAGCCGGATCCGCTGTGCCTCTCCGCCCGAGAGCGTCCGCGCGGACCGGGCCAGGTTGAGGTAGCCGACGCCGACGTTGTCGAGAAAGGCGAGCCGCTCCGTGATCTCCCGGACGAGCAGGCGGGCGATCGCCCGCTCGGTATCGGTCATCTCCAGCTCCTCGATCCATTTCAGCGCGGCCCGGGCCGAGAGCTCCGTGTAGTCATGGATCGAGATGCCTCCGACCTGGACCGCCAGGCTCTCCGGCCGCAGCCGTGCGCCCTTGCAGACGGGACACGGTTGCTCGGCCATGTAGCCCTCGACCCGCTCTCGCACTCCGTCCGAGTCTGTCTCTTCGTAGCGGCGCTCGAGGTTGTTGACGATCCCCTCGAAGCGGACGCTGTATGAGCGCCGCCTGCCGAAGCGATTGGTGTAGTTGACCTTGTGCCGTTCACCGCCGGTGCCGTAGAGGAAGATCTCGCGGTCCTCGTCGGAGAGCTCCTGCCAGGGCGTGTCAGGATCGATCCCGTAATCCTCGGCCACCGTCTCGACCAGTCGCTTCCAGTAGCGCGAATGACCGACACGCCAGGGCTGCAGCGCGCCCTCGGACAGCGACAGGGTGGGATCCGGCACGACGAGCTCCGGATCGACCACCCGCTGGAAGCCAAGTCCGTGGCAGCGCTCGCAGGCGCCGTGGGGCGAGTTGAAGGAGAAGATGCGCGGCTCGAGCTCCGGGATCGACGTCCCGCAGTTCAGGCAGGCGAACCGCTCGCTGAACGTGAGCCGGTCTGCGACGCCCTCCGGGAGCTCGCCCGCCCCCTTCGCGCCCTTCACTCCGCCGACATTCTCCCCCGCCTCGCGCTCCCTTGCCTCGCCGGTGCTGCCCTCGGCGAGCACGTCCACCTCGACGACGCCCCCCGCGAGCGCCGCCGCCGCCTCCACGGACTCCGAGAGCCGACGGCGCAGATCGCCCTTCATCACCAGGCGATCGACCACGACCGAGACGTCGTGGTTGTACTTCTTGTCGAGCTTGATCTCCTCGTCGAGGCGGCGCAGGTCGTCGTCGACGCGAACCCGGCTGTAGCCCTCGAGGCGGAACTGCTCGAAGAGCTTCTCGAACTCACCCTTCCGCCCTCGGACGACCGGCGCCATCACCATGAAGCGAGTCCCCTCGTCGAGGGTCATGACCCGATCGGTGATCTGCTCGACCGACTGGCCCTCGATCGGCTCTCCGCACTCGGGGCAGTGGGGCTTGCCGATTCGAGCCCAGAGCAGACGCAGATAGTCGTAGATCTCGGTCACCGTTCCGACGGTGGACCTTGGATTTCGCGAGGTGGTCTTCTGGTCGATCGAGATCGCCGGCGAGAGCCCGTCGATCGAGTCGACGTCCGGCTTCTCCATCAGCCCCAGGAATTGGCGCGCGTAGGCGGAAAGCGACTCGACGTATCGCCTCTGCCCCTCGGCGTAGATCGTGTCGAAGGCCAGGCTCGACTTGCCGGACCCCGAGAGGCCCGTGATCACGATCAGTGAGTTGCGCGGCAGCTCGAGGTCGACGTCCTTGAGATTGTGCTCGCGGGCGCCTCGGATGACTATGCGGTCTGACGACGGCATCTATGTCGATTCTAGGAGCCGAACGGACGTTCCCCGTAGCGGAGCGCGTAGATGCCGCCGGCCGAGCCAGGTCGCTCCGAGCGTGACCAGGCCGCCGGCGAACCCGACGGCAAGCCCCAGGTGGGGACTCACCTCCGCTACCGCCACTCCGGCGACAGCGTTCCCGAGCGATGCGCCCCCAACGATCGCCGTCAGGATCCAACCGGTGGCCTCGGCGCCAGTGCCGGCGGGGGCATGGCTGTCGAGCAGCAGGTAGATGAGCGAGATCGTCGGGGCGAGCGCGAGCCCGCTGATCGCCATCAACGGAAACGCGAGGGGAAGTGACGGCACGGCGACCAGCGGACCAAGCGAGATCGCGAACGCGAGTGCCACCAGCGGCATGCGCTCGCCCGCTCCGCGGCTCCATTTGCGCGCTCCGTACCAGAGTCCGCCGGCGGCGCTCCCCGCCGCCTGGGTGGCGATCAGCGCCCCGCCCAACTCCGCCGCCCCGTGGTGCGAGGCGAACGCAGTGATCGCCAGCTCGATGGCACCGACAGCGAGACCGACGCCCAGAGCTGCCCCCATCAGGACGAGGATGCTTCGCGAGCGCACCGGAGTCACGCGACTGCCGTCAGTGCCCTCATGCCCGCGCCAGGCGCGCGAGGCTGGTGACGTGGCGAAGATCGCCGATCCGGTCAGCGCGAGAGCGACGCAGACGCCAAGCGATGCAGCGGGCGTCCAGACGGCGATCACTCCCGCAGCGATCAGCGGACCGAAGATGAAGGCGATATCGATGGCTACCGCGTCGAGGGCGAAGGCTGCCTGCCTGAGCTCCTGATCCGGAACCAGGCCGGACCAAAGCGTCCTCATCGCGTTCCCGGTCGGCAGGGTCCCGAGCCCGGCCACGGTCGCGAGGGCAGCCAGCGCGACGATCGGCGCCCCCGCCTCGGCCCCGCCGATCAGCCCGAGAAAGGCCGCGGCGTTCACGAGCGCTGCGGCCGCGATCACCGGAGACTGGCCGACGCGGTCCATCACTCTGCCCTGCACGGGCAGGGACACCGCGGCCGCGATCGAGTAGGCGGCGATCACCAGACCGGCGGCGGCGAACGAGCCGGTCGCGCCCTTGACCAGCAGCACCATTGAAAGGGGCTCGGCGGCGATCGACAGCCGTCCGATCAGCGTCCCGGCGAGGGGCTGTTTGACGCCGTGGGCGCCGAGCACGCGTCTGTAGGCGTCAGGGAACATCCGGCCCCAGGTTAAGCTCGGCCCCAATGAGCGGGAGGCTCCCAGTCGCCGGGATCTCGGAACTCGTCCTGGAGGTATCCGACCTCGAGGATTCGCGCCGGTTCTACCGCGATGTGCTCGGCTTCGAGGAGACGCTCTACGGCGAAGGCGCCGAGGGCCGGTACTGGTACCTGGTCGGCGAGACGGCGCGCCTTGGGCTCTGGACCGAGCAGGTCGGCCTCGCGGGCGGGCGCGGAGGAGCCCACGTCCACTACGCGTTCAGCGTCCCGGACGCCGAGATCGATCCCATGAAGGCCCGGATCGAGGGGGCGGGCGCCGAGGTCGAGGGCCCGATCCAGCTCGGTCCCGGCCGGGCGATCTACGTCACGGACCCCGACGGCAACGTCGTCGAGTTCTGGAGCCAGGACATGGCCGCCTACGCGAAGGGCGCTCGCGAGGGTGGCACCCCGGGGACCTTTCGCAGCGAATGAACGAAGCCCCGAGGGCGCCCGCGCCTAGCGAGCGCCCTCGGAGGGCGACCGGCTAGGCGACGATCTTGGCCTTCGCCTGCTCGAACTCCGCGTCGGAGAGCTTGTTCTCGTCGTGGAGCTTGGCGAGCTTGGCGAGCTCGTCGGCCGCCGAGCCGTCGCCCGCGGTCTGGCGCACGTAGGCGTCGAGCTGCTTCTGCGCCTCCTGCTGCTGGGCCAGGGCCCGCTCACGCATCCCGCTGCCGCGAGCGATCAGGTAGATCAGCGTCCCCAGAAACGGGACGAAGATGAGGAACACGACCCACGCCGCCTTTCCCCATCCGGACATCGCGTGATCGCGAAACAGGTCGCTGATGACCGTGAAGAGGATCATCAGCCAGGCCGCGAAGACGAAGATCTCCAGGACGGTGAGCAGTGCCTGGCCAAAGGTGAAATCTGCGAGAACCATCCAGGTTCCTCCTGTCTGTTGAGTGAGGCAGTCCGATCAGACTAGTGACGCCGGTTACCTGGCTGCTCGGCTGAGCACATCGTCGAGCAGCGCGGAGCGATCAGAGGCGCCGAATCTCTCGCTGAGCTCGGCCTCGATCGCGGCTCGATCCCTGCCCTCGACGGCGAGCTTCATTGCGACCAGGCGCTCCGCGGCATCGTCGCCGTTGGCCGGCGGCGGCGAGACCGGGGTCTCCGGCGAGCCGGGCGGCTCGGAGGGTTGCTCCGGCTTCGGGTCCGGCTCGGGGGCCGGCTCTGACTCCGGCTCAGGCGCCTCCGCCTTCGGAATCGCCTCGGAGGCAGCCGCCACCAGCGTGCCGCCGAGCTCGTCGAGCGCCCTCTTCGCAGCCTCGATCTGACCCCGCGCGTCCCCCTCGGCACGCTCGCGGATCCGCTTCGCCTCGGCTTCGGCCTGTTCCCGGATGCTGGCCGCCTTCGCGTCCGCATCCCTGATGATCTCGGCGGCGCGATCCTCCGCTTCGGCCACTATTCCGCGAACGGCATCGGCCGCCTTGGCGGCCAAATCGTCCGACTGCCCTGCGGAGCTCATGTCGGAAGCGTAGTAGGGCATAGGCTCCCCGGGCGTCACCTGCCTTTGGACTCGACCGCGACCAAGACCGACTCGGAAACCTCAGCCGGACCCGAGCGGGCCGGATGGGTGCTGGCATCGCTGATCGCGGTCGCAACCGTCGCGAACCTCGGCCTGGCGGTCGCCAACGTCGCGCTGCCGGACATCGGACGGCACTTCGATGCCTCGCAGACGGACCTCAACCTGGTCGCCATTGCCTATTCGCTCGGGCTCGCCTGCTCGGTCCTCTACTTCGGTGCTCTCGGGGACCGCTACGGCCGCAAGGGCATCCTGCTGGTGGGGATGGTCGTGACGATCCCGGCGGACCTCGTCGCCGCCTTCGCACCCTCGATCGGCGTCCTCTTCGCGGCGCGTATTGTGGGCGGCCTCGCGGCCGGGATGGCCTATCCGACCACCCTGGCGCTGATCACGGCGCTCTGGTCGGGCCCGGCCCGCACGAGGTCGATCGCGCTCTGGGCGGCCACTGGGGGAGCGCTCACCGCGCTCGGGCCCCTCCTGGCCGGTGTCCTCTTGCAGCACTTCTCCTGGGGATCACCCTTCCTGCTCACGCTGCCCTTCGCGGTGTTGGCTCTGCTGATGGCGATCAGATTCATCCCCGCCCACGTCAACGAGGGCACCGAGCCGGTCGACCATCCCGGCGGCGTGCTCACGATCTTCCTGGTCGGCGCCTTCATCATGGCCATCAACTTCGTGGTGGTCCCGGGCAAGGGGTCACTGGCAATCGGGCTGTTCGCAGTCGCCGCGGCCGCCCTGCTCGCCTTCTACATCCGGGAGCGCCGAGCGACCAATCCGCTGTACGACCTGCATGTGGCCTCCCGCCGAACCTTCTGGGTGGCCGCGGTCGCGGGGATCATCGTCTTCGGCTCACTGATGGGGTCGATGTACATCGGGCAGCAGTTCCTCCAGAACGTCCTCGGCTACTCGACGGTCGGTGCGGGAGCCGCAATCCTGCCGGCCGCCGTCTGCATGGTGCTCGTGGCGCCCCGGTCGGCCAACCTCGTCGAGTCCAAGGGGGCCAGAGTGACCCTGCTCCTGGGATACGTCTTCGTGCTGCTCGGCTTCCTCGCCATGCTGCTCCTCTGGAAGGAGGGCATCCCGTACTGGAAGGTGGGACTGGGGTACGCCTTCATCGGGATCGGCGTGGGCCTTGCCGGCACTCCGGCATCGCACTCTCTGACCGGGTCGGTCCCGGTGACGCGAGCGGGCATGGCGTCGGGAACTGCCGATCTCCAGCGCGACCTGGGGGGCGCGATCCTGCAATCGATCATGGGGGCCTTCCTGACCGCGGGCTATGCGGCCGCGGCCTCTGCGGCCATCACCTCCTCCGGCAAGAACGTGTCCGACAACGTCCAGAGCGAGCTGACGAAGTCGTTCTCGAGCGCGACCGACGCGGCCAAGCAATACTCGCCGTCGATCCAGGACGACATCGCCGCCGCGGCCAAGGCATCGTTCCTCCACGGCGACCAGTGGGCCTACCTGGCCGGGATCGTCGCGGTTCTGCTCGGCGCGGCCGTCGTCTTCTTCCTCTTCCCCAAGAACCAGGAGGAGACGGCAGATGCTCGCCGAGTTCGCGGCCGAGGATGCGGCCGCCGCCAAGGGCAAGTCCTCGGCCTGAGGCGATGCGCAAGTGGATCCCAATCATCATCCTGGCCTCGGGCCAGTTCGTCATGACGCTCGACACGAGCGTGATGAACGTCTCGATCTCGCAGATCACCGCTGACCTCAACACCTCGATCCAGGGAGTGCAGGCGGCCATCACCCTGTACGCGCTGGTGATGGCGGCCCTGATGCTCACCGGCGCCAAGCTCGGCGACATCTACGGTCGCAACCGGATGTTCGCGATCGGGCTCGCGATCTACGGCGTCGGCTCCCTGACCACGGCCCTGAGCCCGAGCCTGCCGGTGCTGCTGGTCGGCTGGTCTGGGATCGAGGGGCTCGGGGCGATCATGGTGATCCCGGGGATTGCGGCGCTCACCGCCGCCAACTACGAGGGCAAGGACCGGGCCCTCGCGTACGCGTTGATCGGCGGCATCACGGCGGTGGCCGTCGCGGTTGGCCCGCTGATCGGCGGCTGGGTGACGACCAACGCCAGCTGGCGCTACGTGTTCGCCGGAGAGACGGTGATCGTCACCGTGATCATCCTGCTGCGGGGACAGATCGCACAGGCGCCGAAGGCCGAGCACCGCCCGAAGCTGGACGTCATCGGGTCGGTGCTCTCCGTCGCCGGCCTGGGCCTGGCCGTCTTCGGGATCCTGATGGGCAGCAAGTGGGGATTCGTGAAGCCGCTCGCGGCACCGACGATCAACGGACACGAGATCACCCCGCTCGGCTTCTCGGTGGTGCCCTTCATGGTCCTGGCCGGGCTGGGGATACTGGCCGGGTTCGTCCACTGGGAGGAGCGCAGGCACCGCCTGGGCCTCGACCGCCTCCTGGACCCGGCCCTGCTCAAGATCACGCAGCTTCGTGCCGGGCTCACCACCCTGATGGGCCAGCAGCTGGTGTTGATGGGACTGTTCTTCGTCGTCCCGGTCTATCTGCAGGTCGTGATCGGGCTGGACGCGTTCGAGACGGGCAAGCGGCTTCTCCCCCTCTCCGCGGCGATGCTGATCTTTGCGTTGGCCGGTCCCAAGATCGCGGGGAGGCGCTCGCCGAGGACGGTCGCGCAGGCGGGCCTGATCCTGATCAGCGCCGGGGCCGTGGTGATGCTCGCCACACTCGACGTGAAGCTCAACGACACCGGGTTCAAGATCGCCATGGTCCTGGTCGGGGCCGGCGGTGGGCTCCTCGCCTCGCAGCTCGGCAACGTGATCATGTCGTCGACCGACCCGTCCAAGGCCAGCGAGACGGGGGGCCTGCAGGGAACGGCCCTGAACCTCGGGGCCTCGATCGGCACCGCCCTGATCGGCGCGATCCTGATCCTCAACCTGATCAACGGGTTCAACGACAACATCGCCGACAACCCGCAGGTGCCCGCCCAGGCGCGCGAGACGATCGCCACCAACACGGAGGAGGGCATAGACATCGTGCCGGCCGCCCAGGTCGAGCAACGGGCACTCGCGAAGGGCCTCTCGGAGGACCAGGCGAAGGCGGTGGCTGACGACTACGGCGATGCGCAGCTCGATGCGCTGCGTATCTCCATCGGCGTTGTCGCGGCGATCGCGCTGCTCTCCCTCTGGTTCACGAGGAACCTGCCGACCTCCGCAGTCGCGCCCGCCACTGAGCCGGACCGCTCCGCGGCGACGGCTCCCGCCTGACCCGTTCGGCCCAACGGCAGGAAAGCTCGTCAGGCGGCCCGAACGGTCGGAAGTGGCCCGAAATCCCCGCGAGGGGCGAGACAAGAGGCGGCCGCTCGGACTGTCGCGGCAACCGGGCGAGCGCTGGGGACAGTTCGCCGCGAGGGTCGCAAATGCCTTCGGCCTAGTCCTGCTGCTGGTGCTGGCCACCTATGCCCTTGGCTCACTGACCGCGTTCCATGGCTGGACCGCTGTGCTCACCACCCTGGTCGCGGCTCTGGCCGGCGTCGTGGGCCTCGCCGGATCGGGGGTGCGCCCGACCGTCGTCCGCGGGGCCGGGATCATCGCGCTGGCGGCGGTCATTCTCGCCGTGCTGGCCGAACTCGCCGACAACCTTCACCTGCTGGGCGCCAGCTCGTTCGTGATCGTGTGCCTCCTGCTGCTCGCGGCAGGGGCGATCCTGCGTGCCGTCCTGATGGAGACCGAGGTGGGATTTCGCACGATCCTCGGCGCGATCAGCGTCTACACGATCCTGGGACTGCTCTTCAGCTTCCTCTATGCGGCGATGGACCGGGTGGAATCAACCCCGTTCTTCGGCTCCGGCGTCTCCGTCAACGGGGGCGACTTCCTCTTCTTCAGCTTCACCACGCTGACCACCACCGGCTACGGCAACCTGGTCCCGGCGGGGCAGCCCGGGAAGATGTTCGCCGGGTTCGAGATGCTGATGGGCCAGATCTTCCTGGTCACCCTCGTTGCCGGACTGGTCAGCCTCTGGCGCCCAGGGCTGCTGGCGCGCGAGCGGAAGCGCTCCTAGGGCACAGATCGGCGTGGCATAGGATCGTGCGCCGTCACTGAAAGGTCGCGACTTGTCCTCGACCACGACACAGCTCCAGATCGTTCCACTGGCCCTGATCATGGTGATGGGGCCGCAGATCCTGACGGCCATCTTCCTGGTGACGAGCAAGGAGCCGGTCAAGAACTCGGTCGCGATGCTGCTCGGGGTGCTGATCGCGGCGTTGGTCAGCATCCTGATCTGGTTCGGGCTCTACGACGTCCTCAACATCAAGCCTCGGTCGGGGTCGGGGCCGAGCACCGCGGACTACGTCGTCGCCGGCCTTCTGGCGCTCGCCGGCATTCACACGTTCCTGGGCCGAAAGACCGCCTCGGTCCCGAAGTGGATGAGCGCCCTTCAGACGGCCGAGCCGAAGCGCGCCTTCAGCCTCGGCTTCCTGCTCATCCTCTTGATGCCCACCGACATCGTCGCCGTCATCGCGACCGTGCATTGGCTCCACGACGGCCACCTGAACGTATTGCACGCCTGGCCGCTCGTCGCGGCGACCACCTTGCTGATGGCGCTGCCGATTCTCGGATACCTGCTGCTCGGTCACAGGGCGCGTGACGCGATGCCCGGGATCCGCGACTGGCTGACCACCAACGCCTGGGTGGTGAACATCATCGTGATCGTCTACTTCATCTACCAGCTGGTGAAGTAGCCCTGGCTACTCTGCGGGCGACAGGATGTCCGCGATGCCGAATCTGCCCGGTTCCCGCGAAGGCAACGTCGGCGTCCAGGAGGGATCAACGGACCGGAAAGACTCCGGGTCCGATTCGATGATCCCGAGGAGCACCTCGGCGACGATCCGCCCGCCCACGGGCCCCAACCGGTCCCCGTCGTGGAGCGCCTCCGCCTCCTTGAGTACGTAGAGCCAGAGCGGTGTCTCGTACCCCCAGCCGCTGTCAGCCAGCCCGATCTGGTCCGCCGACAGAGGCTCGACGCCCATCTCGCGCGCGACCGCCTCGCCGGACGCGAGCCCGACCGCCTGGCCGCGCTCGAGGTCGCGCGTGGCAAGTGAGGAATAGTCCGAGCCCTCCTCCTCGCCGGTGACCTGGCGCGGCATGACGATCAGGCAGCGAGTAAGCGTGCCGTCGATCCTCTTCGACCGCTGCGCCGATTCGTTCCCGGGCAGGTCGAACTGGAGCGTCCAGTCGATGGTGCGGCCCAAAGGCACGGCGCCGAAGCCCATCAGGTCGGGGAACACCGGCACCGGGCCGAAATCCCGGTTGACGCGATAGGTGTCGCGAATCTGGCTGTGGCCGTACCGGTATGCGGCGTCGGCGAACTCGAACGGGATGTAGGGCGCCTCCTCGGGCCGCAGCAGCGACCAACCGCCCTCGAGCAGCTCGCCGACCAGGTCCTGGCCGGCCAGGAGCGGCAGGAATTCGTTCAGGATCACCCACTGGTAGTGCCAGGTGGCGGTCCGCCTCGCCTCCTCGAAGACATCGCCTTCGTCCACCCCGTCAGCCCGGAGCCGATCGACGATCCGGTTGTGGGTCCGGATGAACGCCACCTGCATCTGGCTGACGAAGAGGTGGACGTCATTGCGCTGGTCGCCCAGCAGGGCGATCCCCTGATGATTGCGAGGGACGTCCTGGCCCCCCTCCCCCAGGAGGAGCTTGACCGGGTCGTCCTTGTCGTAGAGGTAAGGGGAGCCGACCGGGCCGGAGCCGTAGACGCCCTCCAGGTTGGCGCGCGGCGTGCGGAAATTCCGGATTTCGCCCGGGTCGGTGCGATGGCCGATCGGGGACCGGTCGGCAGTGATGTCGTGGGCGACGAACTGGCCGAAGAAGGGCCAGCCCGCCGCCACGTTCGCGTCCGCACTGCCCCCCACGGCGCTGTCATCGCATGGGCCGTCCGCCCGGCCGAGCCAGTGCAGCGCACCCTCGTCCACCTCGAGCGGAGGCAGGCCGGTCGAAGAGCCGCCGGTAGCGGGCGCCGGGGGCCGAGTCCTCGACCCGCCCAGGCGCCAGGCATTGATCCGCAGTGGTCGTGGTGGCGGTCGCGCTCATTCGTAGCTCGGCGTCGGTGGGATCTCGCGGCCCGCCCTCACCGCCCGGGCCACCTTCTCGGCCTCCGGCAGCCGGTACTCGTCGCCGTAGACGGCTCCGGGCCGGCGCGGCGCCTCCATCACGGCGGCATCAGCGTTGCCACCGATGTCGACCGGGACGTAGCCGGCGTCGGCGATCAGCCCCATCACGACCTGCTTCGCCTCGTCGTCATCGCCGCAAACCCACTGGACGACGCGCTTTGCCTCGGGCCGGAAAGCGGCCTCGGCCTGGAAGGTCGACGTAAGCGTGTTGAAGCTCTTCGTGTAGCGGGCGCCATCCGCGCGGGCCGCGTGGAAGCTGGCTCCCGTCTCGCCGTCGACGGGCATCTCGGTGCTTCCGTACTGGTTGGTCGTGTCGATGACGATCTTCCCATCGAGCGAGCCGGCTGCGGAGACGGCATCGTCCCAGCCGTCCCAGGGGACGGCGAGGACCACCACTTCCCCGAACTCGGCCGCCTCTGCGGGCGTCCCGACGCTCGCGGCATCCCCGATCTCCTGCGCCAGCGGCTCCAGCTTCGAGGGATCGCGGCCGCTCAACTTCACCTCGTGACCGCCCTTGGCGAGCTGTGTGGCGCAGTTCCCGCCGATCCGCCCCGCGCCAATGATTCCGATCCTCAATCTCAGCCCCCTCTTTCGCGGAGTGAGTACTCCGAGAGATCGTACGGAGTCGTCCACGCCGGCCTTCAAGGAGACGCGCTCTCCACCGCTTCCTCGGTCGAGGCGCCGCGGCGGGGGGACGGCGCCTGCAGTAGGTTCCGACGATGGGGAAAGGCCGATGCCCGCAGCGCCAGCGCTGAAGCTCAAGAAGAGCTGAGGCTTCAATGGGCAAAATCTTCCTCTACTCGCTGGTCGCCGCAGCGAACGCCACCCTGCTCGCGGCTGTGACGGTGATGCTCTTCCTGCCGAACCCGAAGCGCCTCCTGCTCGGCTACCTGTTGGGCGGCCTGCTCGTCAGCCTCACGATCGGCTTCGTAATCGTCTTCGCGGTGCACCACTCGGGCGCGACCAGCACGAGCCAGAACAGCATCAGCCCGGCGATGGACATCGCGCTCGGCCTGATCTTGCTGGTGGTCGCCTACGTGCTCAGGAGCGAGCGCATGGAGCGAAGGCGGCAGCGGAAGAAGAAGGAAAAGGAGGGGGTTGAGAAAGGCCCGTCAAAGGTCGAGCGGGTCCTGGGCAGAGGCTCCCCCCGCGTCACCTTTTTGGTCGGCGTGGTTCTGACCCTCCCCGGCGTCTCCTACCTCGCCGCGCTTCACGACCTCGACAATCTGAACTACGGGACGGTCCCAACCATCCTGGTCATCCTCGGCTTCAACGCCATGCTTCTGATCCTGCTCGAGATCCCGTTGATCGGCTACGTGTTCGCCCCCGAGCGGACCGTGGTGGAGGTGCAGAACTTCAGGGGATGGCTCAGCAAGAACGGCCTCAAGGCAGGGATCTACATCGCCGCGGGACTGGGTCTACTGCTGATCGCCCGCGGCGTGGTCGAGTTCCTCACCTAGGAGCCCAGCGCCTGTCGGAGGAGAACGACCGTGGGGGGCGTTGAGGAGGGCCGGGTTACCCGCGGTCCCTACGCGCGAATCGCGTCGAGGTCCGCCCTCAGCTCCTTGAGCTCGTCGCGGATTCGTGCCGCCTCCTCGAAGCGGAGGTCGTCGGCCGCGGCGAGCATCTCCTCCTCGAGCTCGATGACCAGCTTCTCGAGCTCCTCAGGCGTCTTCGTCGCCGTCTCTTCCCGGCGGCGGCGGCGCCGACGAGGGGCCTGTGACTCCATCGCCAGGAACTCGGCCATGTCGGAGATTCCCTTGGTGACCGTGGCGGCGGTGATGCCGTGCTCCTCGTTGTAGGCGACCTGGATGGCGCGGCGTCTGTCGGTCTCCGAGATCGCCTTGCGCATCGCGTCGGTCTCCTTGTCCGCATACATCAGGACGCGCCCGTCGACGTTCCGCGCCGCGCGGCCGATCGTCTGGATCAGGCTGGTCTCACCGCGGAGGAAGCCCTCCTTGTCGGCGTCGAGGATCGCGACCAGCGAGACCTCGGGGAGATCCAGGCCCTCTCTGAGCAGATTGACCCCGACGAGTGCGTCGTACTCGCCCAGCCGCAGCTCGCGGATGATCTGGATGCGCTCCAGAGTGTCGACCTCGGAGTGGAGGTAGCGGACCCGGAAGCCGTGCTCGAGCAGGTACTCGGTCAGGTCCTCCGCCATCTTCTTTGTCAGGGTCGTGACCAGAACCCGCTCGTCCTTTTCGGCCCTGACCCGGACCTCGTTCATCAGGTCGTCGATCTGGTTCTTCGTCTCCCGGACCTCGACCTCCGGGTCGACGATCCCGGTAGGCCTGACGATCTGCTCGACCACCCGCGAGGACTCCGCCCGCTCCCAGGGCCCCGGCGTCGCCGAGACCAGCACCATCTGCTTGACCCGGTCGAGGAACTCGTCGAACTTGAGCGGTCGGTTGTCAACCGCGCTCGGCAACCGGAAGCCGAAGTCGACCAGTGTCGACTTGCGCGAGAAATCGCCCTCGTACATGCCGCCGAGCTGCGGAATCGTCTGGTGGGACTCGTCGACGAAGAGGACGAAGTCGTCGGGGAAGTAGTCGATCAGCGTGTACGGCGGGCTGCCCGGCGGGCGCCCGTCGAGGATCCGCGAGTAGTTCTCGATCCCCGGGCAGAAGCCGAGCTCGCGCATCATCTCCATGTCGTACCGGGTGCGCTGCTGGAGACGGTGCGCCTCGAGCTGCTTGCCGTGCTCCTCGAAGTGGGCGACCTGGTTGCGCATCTCGCGCTCGATCTCGTCGACCGCGCGCTCCATCGTCTCCTCCTTGACGACGTAGTGGCTCGCCGGCCAGACCGAGACGTGGTCGATCACGTCGAGAATCTCCCCGGTCAGCGGATCGAAGTGCTGAATCGCCTCGATCTCGTCGCCGAAGAGCTGGATCCGGTAGGCGGACTCGGCATACGCCGGATAGATCTCGAGGACCTCGCCGCGGGCGCGGAAGGCGCCGCGCGCCAGGTTCTGGTCGTTGCGCCGGTACTGCATGCCGACCAGCTTCCGGAAGACGTCCTGCCGGTCGACCCAGTCCCCGACCTTGAAGAGCTGCATCTGCTCGCGGTAGAGCTGCGGCGAGCCGATCCCGTAGATGCAGGAGACCGAGGCGACGATGATCACGTCGTCGCGGGCGAAGAGCGAGGCGGTCGCGGCGTGGCGCAGCCGGTCGATCTCGTCGTTGATCGACGAGTCCTTCTCGATGTAGAGGTCCTGAGCCGGGACATAGGCCTCGGGCTGGTAGTAGTCGTAGTAGCTGACGAAGTACTCGACCGCGTTGTCGGGGAAGAACTCCCGGAACTCGTTGCAGAGCTGCGCCGCGAGCGTCTTGTTGTGAGCGATCACCAGCGCCGGTCGCTGCACCCGCTCGATCGTCGCGGCCATCGTGAAGGTCTTGCCGGTGCCGGTGGCACCAAGCAGTGTCTGAACGCGCTCGTCGGCGCCGAGGCCCTCGGCGAGCCCCTCGATCGCCTTCGGCTGGTCGGCCGTCGGCGTATAGGCAGGATTGAGCTTGAACTTAGGCATAAAACGGGTTGCTCCTCGGGCATCGCCCTGCGGAGCACCCTCACATCAAGCGTACCCGGGCGGCAGGGCGGGGCCGCGGCGTCGCTCTACCCGGCCGCCCTGATGCCCTCGGCGGTCGCACCGAGCGCCCGGACCAGCATCTCGACGACGGCCTCGCGGTCGGGCGCCCCCTGGTCGAGCCAGGTGAGCATCGCGGAGTCGACGTACGCGATCCATGAGCGCAGGCCGACCCGGACGGCCGGCAGCTCGGGATCAAGGCCCATCCGCTCGGCGAGCCCTGTGACTCGCTGCCAGCGCGCCCGCTCCAGTCCCTCGCGCACCTCACTGAAGCCGGTCCCTCGGGTCATCAGTGAGCGATACCCGGCCGGGTGCTCGCTGATCAGGTCGGCGTAGTTCCGCAGCCCCGAGCGCAGCCGCTCGGTGGGCGGCAGGTCCGGGTCGGGCTCGATCCGCTCGCGGAAGAACTCGATCAAAGGCTGCAGGCAGGCGATGTAGATGCCCTTCTTGCTGCCGAAGTACTGGAAGACGAGCCCGTGGGAGACGCCGGCGGCCTCGGCCACCTCGTCGACGGAGACCTCGTCGTAGTCGCGATCGCCGAAGACCTCGAGGGCCGCCTCGATCAGCTGCCGGCGCCGCTCATCGGCGCGGTCCGTTGTCAGCGGGCGGGTGGCGATGGGTCAGGATAGGTTCGGCTTTGACTTCGGGTCAACCACCCACTAATGGGTGTCCTCATGCCTGGGGGTGCTGGTGATCTCCTCGCGGTCGTTCACTCCGAGTCAATCGGGGCCGCAGACCCGAAGAAGAAGCACAAGAAGAAGCGCTAGCCCGCGTTGATGAAGTCCAGGCTGGCCGAGACCCTCGAATAGACGCTCGGGGCCGCGGGCAGCCCGCAGAGGGCACCGCCGAAGGAGACTGTGCCCAGCTCGATCGGGCCGCTCGGGGTGGGAGCCACCAACGGGCCGCCGCTGTCGCCCGAGCACGCCGAGGTGTGGATCTTGAACCGGCCGGCCTTCTTGCGCCGCGCCCCCAGGGCGCAGATCATGCTCTCCGGCGCGAACAGGTCGCTCGTATACACCTTTAGGCAGCGGTTCTCGGTGCGGACCTGCTCGATGGTCGTCTTCAGGAAGCCGGACAGGTGGGTCCCGAAGGGGTTGGTCGCCCCGTAGCCGGCCACGTGAAGCTGGGCGCCGGCCGCCGCCAGGGCGGCGTCCTGCTGTGGAGTCGCCAGCGCGACGGGCGTCACGCTGGTCGGCTGGGCGAGGTTGAGGACGGCCACGTCGTGCAGGCCGGTCTGCTCGAAATCGGGATGGACCCTGCCCGACGTCACTCCGATCGCCTGCCCGACGGAGGTGTCCCGGAGGGTGGGCCGGCCGATGATCACCTGCAGGTTGGCGAGGTTGAAGCCGGCGACGCAGTGGCCGGCGGTCAGGACCTTGGTGGGTGAGATGACTGATCCGCTGCAGTGCATGCGCCCCTTGCGGAAGATCGCGACCGCGAAGGGCCACTGGGCCGGGTCGGCGCGACCGCCGCCGACCACCGACTCGTGCGCCCGGCGTGTGGGCGAAGGCATCGCCGCACCGTTCGACGGCGCCACGGCCGGCAGGAGCACGGAGGCGCAGGCCAGGATGGCGAGCACGCTGCGATTTCGGCGACTCATCTTCGATCTTCCTCTCTACGGTCCCGCTTGATCCAGTCCGAGCTCGTGGTGGTAGTGCCGCGCGTACTCGTCCCTCTTCTCCAGCACATTCTCGACGTAGTCGCGGGTTTCGGGGAACGCTATGTCGTCGAGGCGCAGGCTGGAGCCGCCCCAGGCCGCGACGTTGGTCTCACCCGCGTTGTACGCGGCCAGCGCCGCGATCTCGTTGTCCCCGAACTTCTGGATCAGGTAGTGGAGGTAGAAGGTCCCGTAGCGGATGTTGACGTCAGGGTTCGAGAGATCGTCGACCTTGAAGTTGATGCCGTGACTGACGTTGGCGATGTGTTGTGCGGTGGCGGGAGTCAGCTGCATGAGTCCTCGGGCTCCCGCCGACGAAGTCTGGTCCCGGAACTTCGACTCCGCGTAGATCACCGCGGCGATCAGGTCGGCGGGGACGTCCTTCTCGGCCGCCTGCTGTCGGATGATGTCCTCGTGCTGGAGCGGCAGGGTGACCTCCTCCAGCGTGCGCTGGAAGCGGTCGCTGTTGACGAGCAGGAAGGCGCCGAGGGCGGCGACGGCCAGCGTGCCGCCGATCACCAGCGCGCGGCTGCCGCGCTGGGGTTGCCGCGACCTCGGCCGGGTGCGGCGTCGCGTCCTCGAACGGTTGCTGCCGGTACGCGAGCGCGAGCGCTCCGAGCCCAGGGAGGTGCCGGGAGTCATCCACCGCCCCCCTTGCGCAGCTTCTCCATCAGGTCGTTCACCTCTCTATCCAACTCCTCGAGCGACGCATCGTTGCGGATGACGTGGTCGGCACGGCGCTCCTTCTCCGCCTGGTCGAGCTGGCGCTCCTCCCGGCCCTGCAGGCCCGCCTGACCCCGCTCGCGCAGGCGTGCGTCTCGCAGCTCGTCTTCGGCGACCACGGCCACGGTCGCGTCGAAGGCGTCCTCCATCGCCGCCTCGAAGAGGAGCGGCACCTCCACGACCGCGATGTCCACGTCGTTCCCCAAGCTCTGGCGCCAATCCAGGACGTGCGCCCCGACGCGCGGATGGGTGACGCTCTCCAACCAGCCGAGCTCCTCGCGATCGTTGAAGACGATCTCCCCCACCTTGTCCCGGTCGATCGTTCCTTCGGGGGCCAATTCCTCGCCCCAGCGCTCGATCAGGGCGTTTCGCATCTCCTCGTCATCAAGCAGCTCGTGTGCGACGCGATCCGTCGAAAGAGTCGCCGCCCCCGCGCGCTCGAATGCGGCCAGAGCCTCCGACTTCCCTGCCCCGATCCCGCCCGTGAGGCCCAGGAAGCGGGTCAACCCTCGCTCGGAGGGGGCTCCTCGGCGGGCGCCTCCTCGGCCGGGGGCTCCTCGGCTGGGGTCTCATCGGATTGAGTCTCGGAGGGCTCCTCGGGGGCGGTCTCCGACGAGGGCGCATCCGGCGCCTCGTCCGCGGAGGTCGTCTCGGCTACCGGGGCAGTGTCATCCGCGGGGACGGCCTCCTCCGGGGGAGCTGCCTCCTCCTCCTCGGGAGCCGGCGCCAGGTCCTCGGGCGGCTCGGCGTCCTCGATGACGACGTCGTCGCCCACCGGACGGGTCGGCAGCTCCTGCCCCTCGACGCGCTTCACGCTCAGCGAGAGGCGGCGGCGGGAGTCGTCGACCTCGAGGATCTTCACCTTGAGCTCGTCGCCGGGCCTGACGACCTCGGCGGGGCTCTCCACGTGGTGCTGGGCGAGCTCCGAGATGTGGACGAGCCCCTCGACGCCAGGGAGGATCTGGACGAAGGCGCCGAAGGCGACGATCTTGGTCACCTTGCCGTCGACGACGTCGCCCTCCTTGTACTCGTTGAGGACTCGCTGCCATGGGTCCTCCTGGGTCTGCTTCAGGCCCAGGGAGATGCGCTGGCGATCCTTGTCGATGTCCAGGACCTTGACCCGCACCGTGTCGCCGATCGAGACGACCTCGGAGGGGTGGTTCACATGGCTCCAAGAAAGTTCTGAGATGTGGATCAGGCCGTCGATGCCCTCCAGGTCGACGAAGGCGCCGAAGTCGACGATGTTCGAGATCTTGCCCTCGACCACCTGGCCCGGCTGGAGACGGCCGAGGATCTGCTCGCGCACCTCCTTGCGCTCCTCCTCCAGCACGGCGCGACGGGAGAGCACGACGTTGTTGCGGGAGCGATTGAGCTCGATCACCTTGCACTCGAGCTTCTGGCCCATGAACTCATCGAGGTTCTGGACTCGGCGGATGTCGACCAGGGAGGCGGGCAGGAAGCCGCGTACGCCGAGGTCGAGGATCAGGCCGCCCTTGACGACCTCGATGACGGTGCCCTCGACGGGCTCGCCGGAGTCCGCGGCCTTCTCGATCCGGCGCCACGCCTTCTCGAAGCGGGCGCGCTTCTTGGAGAGGATCAGGCGACCCTCCTGGTCCTCCTTGGTGAGGACCAGGGCGTCGACCTCCTCGCCGAGCTCGACCTCCTCGGCGGGATCGACCGACTTGCGGATCGAAAGCTCGTTGGAGGGAATGACCCCCTCCGACTTGTATCCGATGTCGACGAGCACCTCGTCCTGGTCGATGCGCACGACCTTGCCGCTCACCACGTCCCCTTCGCTGAAGGGGTGGATGGTGGCGTCGTAGTTGGGGACGAGCTTGCCGTCGACCTCGATCAGCAGGTTGTCCGAGCTCGCGGCGCCGTTGCCGGCGCTCTCGGGCTGCTCGGTGGTCTCCTGGGGCTCGGTCGGCGGAGTCTCCTGCTGGGTGAGCCCAGCATCCTGCTCGGTTTGCCCAGCCTCGGTTGTCGCGTCGCCTGCAGCCACGAGTCGCACAGTGTGGCAGACAGATGGCGCAGGCACGGGTCCGCTGAACCGGCCTCGGCCGGGCTTCCACTACCTTTGCGAGCGTGCCGAAACGTGAGACCAAGCGCGGCGATCAGCGCACCTCGCTCAGCGGGAGTTACGACGTAGTGATCTGCGGCGCGAGCTTCGCGGGCCTCGCCGTCGCCCGCCAGCTGGCCGGTTCCGGAGCCCGCGTCCTGGTCCTCGACCGCTACGAGATCGGTGAGCGCCAGACGTCCGCCTGCGGCATCCCCACCGCGTGGCTCGAGACGATGGGCCTCGAGGACTCGGCCAGGCAGGAGTTCGGCGAGCTGGTGGTGCACACGCCGCTCGGGACCTCGCGCTACCAGCTGCCCTGGACCTTTTCCACGTTCGACTACCGCCAGCTCTGCGAGCTGCTCTGGGCGCAATCGGACGCCGAGTTCGAGACCGCCAAGGTCAACGGCCGCAGCGGCGAGGTCGTCCACACCGACCGCGGGGACGTCTCGGCATCTTTGATCGTGGACGCCCTCGGGTGGCGCCGGATCCTCGCCTCCGACGGCGGTTTTCAGCCCCCGGACGCGCCCCTCTCACGCGGGTTGGAGGTCCATCCACACGGCGGCGGCAATGACCTGGAGGTCTGGATCGATCGCCGCTACGTGCCGGCCGGGTACGGCTGGTCGTTCCCCGCGCGCGGAGAGCAGCGGATCGGGGTCGGCTCCTTCGACCCGCGCTTCCACGTCAAGGACACCACCGTCCTGCTTGCCGACGACCTCGAGCGGCCTGCAGTCCGCTACCAGGGCAACTGGATTCCACACAAGCTGCGGCCGGGGACGGAGGACGGGATCTTCTTCGTCGGCGACTCGGCGGGCCACTGCCTGCCGCTGACGGCCGAGGGGATCCGCACGGCGTTCTACTTCGGGATCAAGCTCGGGGACGAGCTGCGGGCGGTCGTCGCCGGCGCGCAGGACCGCGGGGCGGCACTGCGAAACTACGCCGAGTTCGTCGACGGCCACGAGCGGAAGTTCCGCTGGATGCTCCGGGCGCAGAACCTCCTGCCGAAGATGCCGGCTCGCGTTCAGCGCGCTGTGATCAGGGCGTGCGGCCGGAAGCGCTTCGTCGACTGGGCATTCGACCACTACCTGCGAATCGCCCCGCCGGAGTTCGCGGACCCGGCCCCGCGGAAGAGTGGCGAGCGCGAGGCCCTGCAGGCCGCGGCGTAGTCGGGTCAGCGAACGACCAGGTAGGTGCCCGCCAACAGCAGGGCGACCCCTGCCACCCGGCTGGCGCTCAGGGGAGTCTGCTCGAGGCCGAGGAAGCCGATCCTGTCGAGTATCACGGAGGTGGTGAGCTGTCCCGTGACCGTCGCCGCGGCGACCGAGCCGGCGCCGATCTGGCTGACGAGGACGAGCGCCGAGAAGACGTACGCAGCCCCCAGGGCGCCGCCCAGCAGCAGGTACCAGTTCACGTGGACGACGTCGGAGAGGCCTCCGGCCTTACCGCTGACCAGGACGATGGTGGCAAGAAGGACGGTGCCGACGGCGAAAGAGATCGTCGCCGCCGCGAAGCTCCCGGTGTGCTTGCCGAGACCGGCGTTGATCGGCGCCTGCAGGGCTATGCAGCCGCCGACGATGGCCATGATCAGCACGGCGAAGCCCCTGTCCATGGCGTGATCTTCGCCGATCCCGCGTGTCACCGGAGTGTCGACTAGACCCGGCGGCAGGGCGCTGGCCCGGCCCTACTTGGCGGCCAGCCAGTCCTTGCCGATCCCGACGTCGACCGCGAGCGGAGGATCGAGCTTGAAGGCGCCGCACATCTCGCGTTCGACCAGCTCGGCGGCAGCGTCCATCTCGCCGACGGGCCCCTCGAAGAGGAGCTCGTCGTGGATCTGCAGAACGAGGCGGGTTTCGAGGTCGGAGGCGTCGAGGGCGCGCTGGCAGGCGACCATCGCGATCTTGATGATGTCCGCCGAGGTCCCCTGGATCGGCATGTTGACCGCGTTTCGCTCCCCCTGGCCACGGACCTGCGGACGACCCGAGCGCAGCTCGGGGATCGGGCGCCGGCGGCCCAGCAGGGTCTTGACGTACCCCTCCTTCCGGGCGAATTCGACCGTCTCCTCGATGTAGCGCTTCACCGCCGGGAAGCGGTCGAAGTACCGGTCGATGTAGGAGCCGGCCTCGTCCTGCTCGATGTTGAGACGATCGGCGAGCCCGTAGGCGGAGAGGCCGTAGGCGATGCCGTAGTTCACCATCTTGGCCTTCGAGCGCTCGCCGGGGCTGACCTTCTTGGGGTCGGAGCCGAGGATTTCGGCCGCGGTGGCGGCGTGGATGTCCTCGCCGCGGGCGAAGATCTCGCGGAGCGCGTCCTCGCCGGCGATGTGAGCCAGGATCCGCAACTCGATCTGGTTGTAGTCGGCGGAGAGCAGGCGGTGGCCGCGCGGTGCGACGAAGCATGAGCGGATCGGGCGGCCCTCGTCGCTGCGGATCGGGATGTTCTGGAGATTCGGGTTGGTGCTCGAGAGCCGGCCGGTCGCGGTGGCGGTCTGGTTGAAGGTGGTGTGGAGCCGTCCCGTGTCCGGGTCGATCAGCTCCGGAAGCGCGTCGAGGTAGGTGCTCTTCAGCTTGGTGAGCTCGCGCCATTGCTCGACCTTGGTGACGATCTCGTGCTCCTCGCGGATCTGGGACAGGACGCGGGCGTCGGTGGAGAAACCGGTCTTGCCGCGTCGCTTCTTGGTCAGGCCGAGCTCATCGAAGAGGACCTCGGCGAGCTGCTGGGGCGAGCCGATCGTGAACTCGTGTCCGGCGAGCTCGAAGATCTCGGCCTGCAGGGTCTCGATCCGCTGTTCGAACCCCTCGCCGATGTCGGCGAGGCGCTTCTGGTCGAGCAGGACGCCGGTCTGCTCCATCGCCGCCAGCACCTCGATCAACGGCATCTCGACCTCGTCCATGAGGCGCTCGATCTTCTGCTCCTTCATCCCCTTCCGCTGGAGCTGCGCGATCTCCCAGACCAGGCGGGCCTCGGCGGCCGGGTCCGGCGGTGGCTCCTCCCCCAGCTCGAGCTGATCGCCATCGGGCGACTCCTCGGCCTTCGACGCCGCCGCCAGCCCGCGCTGGGCGGCGAGGTCGACCAGGTCATAGGTGCGGCGGGCCGGGTCGAGCAAGTAGGCACCGACCATCGTGTCGTGGCGGAGGTCGAGGCCGCCGGGCGCGGCGGCGAGGACGCCGAAGCGGGCGCCGCCGCCGAGAGTCTTCAGGTCGTGACCGATCAGGCGGCGCTTTCCGAGCGACTTGGCGAGCTCCGCGAAGTCCGGGCACTCACCCTCGACCAGGCGTTTGCCGTCGTAGCCGGACCAGGTCTCGGCGGCGATCGCGAGGGCGACGTCTCCCTCGGCGAGATCCTCGACCGAGCCCTCCTGGGCGGTGACATCGAGCACTTCCTCGACCTTGGCGTCGGGGACGAAATCGGCCCCGAGCTCCTCCTCGAGCCGCTGCAGGATCACGCGGAGCTCGAACTCGCGCGCCACCTCGCGGAGACGGCTGCGATCCATCTGCTTCGACATCAGCTCGTCGAGGTCGAGCTCGACGTCGATGTCGGTGATCGCCGTTGCGAGCTGCTTTGAGATGCGCGCGTCCTCGGAATGGTTGGTGAGGTTCTCCTTGCGCTTCGCGCCGGAGATCTTTTCGATGTTGGCGAGGACCCCCTCGAGATCGCCGTACTCCTGGAGGAGCTGCGCGGCGGTCTTGTCGCCGATTCCCGGAACGCCCGGGATGTTGTCCGAGGTGTCGCCCTTCAGGCCGATCAGGTCTGTGACCAGATCGGGGGGAACGCCGTAGCGCTCGACCACGCCGTCGCGGTCGTAGATCTTGGTGTCGGTGACGCCGCGCGAGGTCGTCATCACGCGGACCCCGTCCTCGACCAGTTGGTAGACGTCGCGGTCGCCGGAGACCACCATCACGGCCAGATCCTGCTCGCGGGCGCGCTTGGTAAGCGACGCGATCACGTCGTCGGCCTCGTAGCCGTCCACCCTGATGTTGGTGAAGCCGAAGGCCTCTGCCAGCGGCATCAGATGGGGCCACTGCTCGCGGAGGAGGTCGGGGCGTGGCTTGCGCTGGGACTTGTAGGGCTCGTAGGTGAGCTCGCGGCCGGACCAGCCCGCGTCCCAGCAGACCACGACGGCGGTCGGGTCGCAGTCGATCAGCATCTTGGCGAACATCGACGCGAGCCCGTAGATCGCGTTGGTGGGCCGGCCGTCGTGCGTCGCAATCGACTCCGGCAGGGCGAAGAACGCCCTGTAGGCGAGGGAGTTGCCGTCGATCAGGAAGAGCTCGGCCGGCTTCTGCTTGGCATCGGCTGAAGCCCTCGTCGCCTTCGCGGGAGCGCTCTTCTGGGTCGTGGCGGGCACCTGTCCATCATAGGTTGGGTGCCAGAGACCTCTGCGACAGCAGCCCGCGCAAAGCCGCAACGACGGCGGAGCGGTCGTGGATGAGCTGCCGGTGGGTGAAGCGGAGAACCCGAAAACCCAGCCTCTGAAGATGGGCGTCTCGAGCGCAGTCGCGCTCGAAGGCGGTGCGGTCTCCGTGGTGTCGCCACGAGTCGGTCTCGACCACCAGCGCGCGATCGCGCCAGAGGAAGTCGACCTCGTAGGGGCCGAGCCTGGCATTCACCTCAGGCTGGGGAAGGCGGTGGCGGCGCCAGATGCCCAGGAACAGTCGCTCGAGCTCGCTACGAGTGAGGTCGGGTTCGCTGACTTGGTCGGACCGGATCAGCCGGAGGTCGAGCGCTCGACGAACAGCGCGACGGTACACCGGCTGGGGAACGGTGCGGCGCAGGTCCTGGAGCGTGCGTGCAGGCTTGGTCACCGCGATGCCCTTGCGGCGGGTCGTAATACCGGCAACGAGGGTGGAGGAGCGGTGAACCCTGATTCCGCGCCGCCTCTCTCGGCCGCCGTCACCCGGAACCGTGATATCGACGAACCCGGCTGAGGAGGGAAGCAGGCCCCAAACGCCCGCGGCGCTTTGGTGGCTGACCGCGGCCCCATCACCGAGAGCCAGAACGGCGGCCATGCAGCATCCTTCGAAGCCGAGCTTGCTGTGGCCGACCGCGTAAACACCGCGATGAACGCGGTGGAGTCGGCCCGCCTTGGTTCGGCGATAGATGCCCTGGTCGCCGATCCGGGCGGCTCGTAACTGCTCAGCGCTGACAACGCCGTGCTGTCGAGCCGCGATGTGCGCGATTACCAGGTCGCATTTGGCGGGTTTCTCACCCATATGGTGAATAACCCGCCAAGTCCGGTCGTTCTCCCCGTCTACCGCGGGGCCATCCCCCTTCATTGCCGGTGTTCGTCCTCCCTCCCTGCGTTGCCGCTTCGGGCTCCCCTTCATTGCCGGTGTTGGTCCCTTTGCCCCTTGCGCCCCGGCCTCCGTGCCCAGGGTGGCAGCCGAGAGACGCCCCCTATGATCAGCGCGCGATGGCTGCCTCCGCTCAATACAGCGTCACCGTTCGCGTCGAGCTCGATGCCCGCCAGGAGCCGCTCGGCAAGATCACGGCCCAGATCGCCGAGGCCGGCGGAGCGCTCCAGTCCGTCGACCTCATCCCCGGTGCGGGCCCTGAGGGCAAAAGGGTCCGCGAGTTCACGATCGACGCGGCCAGCGCCGAGGCCTGGGAGCAGATTCTGCGCTCGATCGGCTCGACCCGGGGCGCGCGGGTCCTCGGCTTCACCGATCGGACCTTCGAGATGCACAAGAAGGGCAAGATCGAGCAGCACAACAAGTACCCGCTGAAGACGCGCGACGACCTCTCGATGGCGTACACGCCGGGCGTGGCCCGAGTCTGCGAGTACATCGCCGAGGACAAGACCAAGGCCTTCGACTTCACGATCAAGGCGAACACGGTCGCGGTGGTCTCAGACGGCTCGGCGGTGCTCGGCCTGGGCGACATCGGCCCGGAGGCCGCGATGCCCGTGATGGAGGGCAAGGCGATGCTCTTCAAGGAGTTCGCGCAGGTCGACGCCTTCCCGATCTGCCTGGCGACCAACGACCCCCAGAAGATCATCCAGACCGTCAAGCTCATCGCCCCCACCTTCGGCGGCATCAATCTCGAGGACATCTCCGCACCGCGCTGCTTCGAGATCGAGCAGACCCTGAAGGAGGAGCTCGACATCCCCGTCTTTCACGACGACCAGCACGGCACCGCCGTCGTCGTCATGGCCGCGCTGTTCAACTCCCTGAAGATCACCGGCAAGCCGATCGAGAGCCTGCGCGTCCTGGTGCTCGGCACCGGCGCGGCCGGAATCGCCTGCACGAAGATGATGCAGGAGTCCGGGATCTCCCAGATCATCGGCTGCGACCGTCAGGGGGCGATCTCCACCGACCGGGCCGACTACGGCGACGGCTCGATGTCCGGCATCAAGAAGTGGTTCGCCGAGAACACCAATGACGAGAAGCTCTCGGGCGGCCCCAACGACGTGATCGAGGGCTGTGACCTGTTCATCGGCCTCTCCGGCCCCGGGCTGGTCGAGCCCGCTTCGCTCGGGAAGATGAACGACGACGCGATCGTCTTCGCGATGGCCAACCCGACCCCCGAGGTGATGCCGGAGGAGGCCGAGCAGTACGTGCGGATCATGGCGACCGGCCGCTCCGACTACCCCAACCAGATCAACAACGTCCTCTGCTTCCCGGGCATCTTCCGCGGCGTGCTCGACGCGGGCGCCCCCCGGATCACCGAGGAGATGAAGCTCGCCGCCTCCCGCGGAATCGCCGAGGTCGTGACTGAGGACGACCTGGCGGAGGACTACATCATCCCCTCGGTCTTCAACCGCGACGTCGCGACCAGCGTCGCCAACGCGGTGGTCGAGGAGGCCAGGGACGCCGGACTGGCCCGCTTCTCAGAGGAGACGGGCACCTACGAGATCGTCGACGGCGATGGAGCGTCGGGCGACGGCGCGCGCGCCTAGGCCCGGACCGCGGTCCGGTAGCGCACCTCGGCGAAGGTCCCACCAGCGAAGCTCGTCTCACGGGTCGCGCCGTCCAGCGACCAGCCGGTCGCCTCGTAGAAGCCGCGGGAGGCACTCCACTCGGCCGTCCACAGAGTCAGCTCGCGGAAGCGGCGGCCCTGGAGCTCCTTCATCGATGCATCCACGAGCGCCCGGCCGAGCCCCCGCCGCCAGGCCGCCGGCTCCACGTACAGCCGGTCGAGGAGGGCGACCAGAGCCGGGTCGGCGTCCTCATCGGGACTGCGGGAGAGCACGGCAAGCGCCGCTACCCGGCCCCGGTGCTCCGCGACCAGCGAGATCACGTCCGGATCCGCGATGCGCCTCTCCCACTCGTCTGCCGGTGATCTGACACCGGCCAGGCCCACGGGCGAGAGGTGCCGGGCCCAGACCGCGCGCCCCGACGCCAGGAAGATCTCGCCGAGTCGCGCTCCCTCCCCCGGGCGGGCTGGTCTCACGACTGCGGCCATGGCGGGAACCTAACGGCCTGCGGCTAGCATCCGACGGCGAATGCGAGTTCTCGTCACGGGAGCAACCGGCCTGATCGGCTCGGCGCTGTGCGACGCCCTGCTGTCGCGGGGCGACGAGGTCGTCGGCCTCACCCGCGATCCGGACAAAGCGCGCCCGAAGAACCCAACCGTCCACTGGTACGCCTGGCAGGCGACGGCCGAGCGCCCGCCGACTGAGGCTCTGACCGGCGTCGATGGCGTCGTCAACCTGATCGGCGAGGAGATCAACCAGCGGCTCACCGATCAGGCCAAGGTCCGCATCCGCGAGAGCCGCCTGGTCAGCACGCGCAACCTCCTGCAGGGGATCCAGGCGGCCCCCTCGAAGCCGCAGGTCTTCATCGGCCAGTCTGCGATCGGCTACTACGGTGACCGCGGCGCCAAGATCCTCGACGAGGAGTCCCCGCCCGGCGACGGCTTCACCGCCGATATCCCGATCGACTGGGAGACGGCCGAGCGGAAGGCGGAGGGGATCGTCACGCGTGTCGTCATCTTCCGCACGGGACTGGTCATCTCGAAGCGCGGCGGGCTCCTGAAGCAGCTCCTTCTCCCCTTCAAGCTCGGGGTCGGAGGCCCGATCGCCGGCGGCGAGCAGTTCATGTCCTGGATACACATCGACGACGAGGTCGGTCTGCTGCTCTGGGCGCTGGACAACGACCAAGTCAGCGGAATCGTCAACGCGACCGCGCCCAACCCGGTGACGAACCGGGAGCTCTCCAAGGCGCTCGGCCGGGCGCTGCACCGCCCCGCCTTCATGCCGATCCCAAAGTTCGCCGTCAGCGCGCTGCGGGGCGGCGAGCTCGCCGACGCGGTCGCCGGCGGAGCCCGCGTTCTGCCCAGGCGCGCACTGGACCTGGGCTACGAGTTCAGGCACCCGGAGCTCGACGAGGCACTGCGCTCAGCACTGCGCTGAGCACCGGCCCCGACTACGTCTGCTCGCGATGCTCCTCGCCGGGCCAGGCGCCAGTCCAGCGCGCGAAGCCCCCGCGCGCCGCGTGATCGAACAGGCCCTTGACCAGCCGGAGGATCGCGCCCTCGATGACGAGCGCGGCGGCGAGCTTGGCAAGGCTGACCTCGCGATGCGCGGGCTGAGGTGGCTCCTGTTCATCGAACTTGCCCCAGATCGCATCGAACGCCTTCTGGCCGATGAGGCCGGCGAGGATCCCTCCGAGAATGCCGATCGGCAGGAACGCGATCTTCATGTCGGGGATCTGCCCCGGCCGGGCCCCCTGGAAACACGCGCGATAGGGCAAGATGGAGAGGGATGAAGCTGGAGGGCATCCACCACATCACCGCGATCACCGGCGACGCCCAGAAAAACGTCGACTTCTACGCGGGCGTGCTCGGCCTTCGGCTGGTGAAGAAGACGGTCAACCAGGATGACCCGACCGTCTACCACCTGTTCTTCGCGGACGAGAACGGCGATGCCGGCTCCGATCTGACCTTCTTCGAGTACCCGGGCGCCCCGCCCGGCCGGACGGGCGACGGGATGATCTGGGGAATTCGCTGGCGGCTGGGCAGCCCGGACGCGCTCGACTTCTGGGCCGAGCGGCTCAAGGAGCACGGCACCGAGACCGAGCTCACGGACGGAGTCCTGCGCTTCACCGACCCCGAGGGCCTCGGGCATGCGCTGAAGGTCGTGGACACCTCGGACGAGCCGCTGGTCGCGAACCACCCCGAGATTCCAGAGGATCTGGCGCTGCAGGGATTCGACGGGGCGATCGCGTGCTCGAGCAATTCCGAGGCGAGCCGCCCGCTGCTCGAGGAGGCCCTCGGCTTCCAGCCACTCCCGGGCGAGGCTGGACAGTCGGGCTGGGAGTGCCGCGGCGACAGCCGGGGCGGCCTCTGGGGCTACTCCGAGCCACCGCCCGAGCGTGGCCTGCAGGGCGCCGGCAGCGTCCACCACATCGCCTGGGCCTCTCAGATCGAGGACCACGAGGCCTGGCGCGAGCGCGTGATCCAGGCGGGCGCCCGCCCGACGCCGGTGATCGACCGCTTCTACTTCCGGTCGATCTACTTTCGGGAGCCGAGCGGGGTCCTCTTCGAGATCGCGACGCTGGGCCCGGGTTTCACGGTAGACGAGCCGCTCGAGTCACTGGGCGAGAAGCTCTCGCTGCCGCCCGACTATGAGCACCTCAGGGAGCAGGTCGAGCCCGTCCTGCGGCCGATCACCAACCCGCGTGTCGCAGCCTGAGCAGCCGGCCGGCGATCGGCCGGGCCAGGTCGTCCAGATGGTGCATCTCACCCGCGAGCCCCGGGGCGAGCCGGAGGGCGCCCTGATCCTGCTCCACGGCCGCGCCGTCGACGAGCGCGACCTCTACCCGATGCTCGATGAGCTCGATCCCGACCGCAAGCTCTTCGGCCTGACCCCGGGGGCACCACTGACGAGCCTGCCACCCGGTGGGCGCCACTGGTACGTGATCCGGGAGGTTGGCCACCCCGACGAGCAGACCTTCGTCGACACACTCGGGACCCTCTGCCGATTCCTCGACGACGAGCTGCGCGATCGCGGCATTGCCTGGGAGAAGACCGTGATCGGCGGCTTCAGCCAAGGCGCCGCCGTCGCCTGCGCAGTCGCGCTGGGGATGGGCCGGCCGCGGGCGGCCGGGCTGCTGATGATGAGCGGCTTCTACCCGATGGTCCGTGGCTGGAAGCTCGATCCGCAGTCGAAGCGAGGGATGCCGGCGTACGTCACCCACGGCGCCTACGACCCCATCATCCCGATCGGCTTCGGCCGCAAGGCCCGCGACCTGCTGGAGGAAGGCGGCCTCCATGTCACCTTCAGGGAGCCGCGCGTGCAGCACTCGATCGACTTCGCCCTGATCCCGGAGATTCGCGAGTGGGTGTCCTCGGTGATCACGGGGCAGCCGGTGATCGAGGGTCCGCCCTCCGAGCGCTAGCGGGTCGGGCAGGGCGCGCCCAGTGGGACCCGGGTCGTGCCCGAGAGGCGATAGCGCTGGATCATGCACTCGGTCGTGTCGCCGTCCGAGGTGATCGCATAGCTGCCGAGCACCGTGCCGTCCAGATGCGAGCCGAAGACGCCGTTGCGGACGTTGTCGCGGAACGAGGAGGAGTCGGTGCCGGCTCCCTGGATGGCGTGCAGAACCAGGTTCATCGCCTCGTAGCCGTACGCGGCGTAGGGACCAGGACTGCGATGGAATCGCGTCGCGAAGAGGTTCTCGAACTGCTTGTTCGGAAGCAGCTTCGGGTCGAGCTCCGGGCTCACCTCGAGGCTCATCGGAGAGCTCCCGTAGATGTTCAGCCGCTGCTGTCCCGGCTCGTAGACGGCCTGCTTGCCGGTGCCGGTGACGGCAACCTTCGCCGGCGGGGTGCCCGGTGCGACCTGTATCCCGTGGCGGCTGGCGGCGGACCTGAACTCCGCGGCAGCGAGGTTCTGGAATGCCGAGCCGTCCGAGGTCGCCACCGCCTGCGTCGCGCCGAGCTCGGAGGCCCAGTCGGCGGCGGCGTCGACCACGAGGTCGTCGCCGGGTACGGTCCGGGCGAAGTTCGGCGAGCCGGAGGGCCGGTATCGATCGGGCGAGTTCGGGTATCCCGCTGCCGGGCGGGTCAGGTCGACGGCCCCGGCTCCCGGCGAGACCTGGACCAGTCCGGCGTCGTTGGTGATCGGCACGGAGGCGCGGGTGGGCTCGGAGTCGAGCTCGCCGACGTACGCCGCGGCCGACGAATCCTGGACCGCCTGTCGCGCGTTTGCCCCGACCGCGACCGGATCCCAGGCCGCCCCCTTCGCGTCGTCCAGGTACCGCGCGCGGACCTCGATCGCCCCCGCCTTGCCGGAGGACCGCTCGAGGGCGAGGCGGGCACCATCTGCCGCGTCCCGCCCCTCGGGCCCTCGCGGCCCGCTCAGGGGCAGGCTGACGTAGACCTTCACCGGTGCCTGGATCGTCGCGCTCCCGGCGATCCCGCAACCGGCAACGGCAAGGCAGAGCAGCAGCGCCGCGAGCGCCCGGCGGGCCATCAATCAGCCGAAGAAGACCTCGGCCTCGCGATAGAGCGACTCCGGGACCGTCTTCAGCTCCGCCGTGGCCTCGGTGAGATCGACGAGCTCGATGTCCGTGCTGCGCAGCGCGGTCATCGTTCCCCATTGCCCGCGATGGGCGGCGTCGATGGCGTGCAGGCCGAAGCGGGTGGCCAGCACCCGGTCGAAGGCCGTCGGCGTGCCGCCCCGCTGGACGTGGCCCAGCACGGTGGCGCGGGCCTCGTGGCCGGTGCGCTGCTCGAGCTCGCCCTCGAGCCAATGAGCGATCCCGCCGAGGCGAACGTGCCCGAAGGAGTCGGTCGGCGCCCCCTCGGTCGACGGCATTCCCCCTTTCGGCACGGCGCCCTCGGCCACCACGACGATTGGCGAATAGTGGCTCTCGAAGCGCCGGACGATGTAGTCGCACACCTGGTCCAGGTCAAACTCGATCTCGGGGATCAGGATCACGTTGGCCCCGCCGGAGAGCCCGGCGTGGAGCGCGATCCAGCCGGCGTTCCGTCCCATCACCTCGCAGATCAGCGTCCGCTTGTGGCTCTCGGCGGTCGTATGGAGGCGGTCGATCGCGGACATCGCGATGTTGACCGCCGTGTCGAAGCCGAAGGTGTAGTCGGTGGCGGAGAGGTCGTTGTCGATCGTCTTCGGAACGCCGACTACCTGGACTCCCCGGTCGAACAGCTTGGCCGCAGCGCCGAGGGTGTCCTCGCCGCCGATTGCGATCAGGCCGTCGACACCATCGGCTTTCAGGTTCTCCGCGATCGCCTCCGCCCCGCCGTCCTCCTTGAACGGATTGGTCCGGGACGAGCCGAGGATCGTCCCGCCGCGAGGCAGGATCCCGCGGACCTCCGGGACGCCGAGCGGCCCGCCGTCGTTCTCGAGGGGGCCGCGCCAGCCGTCGCGATAGCCGACGAACTCATGCCCGTACTCCCCCACCCCCTTGCGAACGATGGCGCGGATCACGGCGTTCAGACCTGGGCAGTCACCTCCTCCGGTGAGAACGCCTATCCGCATCAGGCGATCAATCTACCTGGGCGCCGCCGGGCCCGGGATCAGCGTTCCGAGACCTCGCCGCTCAGCACCGCCTTCACGTCGACGATCGGAGTGCCGTCGAGGGCCTCGAGGTTCCGCACTCGCACGCGCGCGCCATCGATGGACTCGATCCCGACGCGGTGCAGGCCGATCGGGTTCGGCCGGTGCGGCGAGCGGGTTGTGAAGACGCCAGCCGGCGGCCGGGAGGTGTCACCGCGCGGATGGACGACGAGGACGTCTCGGGCGGCGCGGTCCAACCAGGTGAGCAGCAGGAGCTCATCCCCGGGCTCGACGCCTCGTAGAGCGTCAAGCACCTCCGGCTCGAAGCGGAGCCAGGCATCCGGCGCGCCTTCGTCCCCCTGCCTGGGCGACGAGTCCAGGTCGGTGAGGGGCGACTCCACCCACCCGATCGCCCGCAGCTCGTAGGTCGATGAGTCGGCCAAAGGCTGAGCGGCAGGCCTACGGCCTGGTCAGCCAGTCGATCAGCGGCTGGGTGTACCTGAGCAGGGCGCCGGTGAAGACCCCGCCCAGGAAGAGCAGAGCGTCGACCGGACCGGGGATGCCGAGCGCATAGGCGATCACCATCACGCACCCGCCCAGGACTGTGAAGAGGACCACTTGCACGGCTCGAAACCCTATCTCGCGAGAGCGTCGCAGGTCTCGCGCAGGAACTCCGTGACCGCGGCGAGCGCGCCGTCACGGTCCGGAGCATCGGCGACCGCGCGGACGAGCCGCGTCCCGATGATCACGCCGTCGGCGACCTCGCCCACCACCGCCGCCTGGTGGGGCGTCGAGATCCCGAATCCGACCGCGACGGGGACGGCGGCCTCCTCCTTGACCGCGGAGATCAGCTCCGCGAGCTCCGGAGGCAGATCCTCCCTCTCCCCCGTGACGCCAACCGTCGAGACCAGATATACGAACCCCAGGGCGCCTGCGCAGATCTCGGCGCGGCGGACCGGTGGAGTCGTCGGGGCGACCAGTGGAATCAGGGCCATCCCGTGCTCGCGCACCGCCGCGGCGATCGCGCCCTGCTCCTCGAGCGGCAGGTCCGGGACGATCACGCCCGCCGCTCCGGCACCGGCCGCGAGGGCGCCGAACTCCTCGATGCCCCGGGCCAAGATCATGTTTGCGTAGACCATCAGGGCGACCGGAATCCGGTCGCCGACCGCAGCGCAGGTCTCGAGCACCGACTCCAGGGTCGCCCCCGCCGCCAGCGCCGCGGTGTCGGCGGCATGAATCGTCGGGCCGTCGGCCAGGGGGTCCGAGAAGGGCACGCCGATCTCGATCAGGTCAGCGCCGGCGTCGGCGTAGGCGTTCGCAACCGCCGTGGATGTCTCCTGATCGGGAAAGCCGCCCATCAGGTAGGGCATCAAGGCGGCACGCCCCTCGGTCTTGGCGGTCGCAAAGGCATCCGAGATCGCGCCCGCCGCCGCCGGAAGCGAAGCCGAGGAGGCGGCGGTTGATGATGGTTCAGCCATCGAGGTCCGCCAGCTTTGACGTCACCTCATCCATGTCCTTGTCGCCGCGGCCGGAGAGGGTGAGCACGTCGTAGCCGTTCCCGCCACTGTTCTGGAGCAACCACGCAATCGCGTGAGCCGGCTCGAGCGCGGGGATGATGCCCTCGAGCCGGGCGAGCTCGCGGAATGCGCGCAGCGCCTCGGCATCGGTCGCGGCCTCGTACCGCGCGCGCCCGGAGTCCCGCAGCTGGGCGTGCTCGGGCCCCACGCCCGGATAGTCGAGCCCGGCGGAGACAGAGTGCGCCTCGAGGATCTGGCCCTGCTCGTCGGCGAGCACCGAGGAGAGGGCACCGTGCAGCACGCCGGTCGTGCCCGCGACCAGGGAGGCGCCGTGGTGTCCGCTCTCCAGACCCTCCCCCGCGGCCTCCACGCCGATCAGCTCGACGGCGTCGTCGAGGAAGGCATGGAAGCTGCCGATCGCGTTGGAGCCGCCACCGACGCAGGCGATCACACGCTCCGGCAGCGAACCCTCGAACTCCAGCGCCTGGGAACGGGCCTCGTCACCGATCACGCGCTGGAGATCGCGGACCAGTGCCGGGTAAGGCGCCGGGCCGACCACGGACCCGATCACGTAGTGCGTGTTCTCGACGGAAGCGACCCAGTCCCGTATGGCAGCGCTGACCGCCTCCTTCAGGGTGCGCGCACCGGCCTCGACTGCGATCACCTCGGCGCCCAGGAGCCGCATCCGGTCGACGTTGGGCGCCTGCCGGCGGATGTCCTCGCTCCCCATGTAGACGGCGCAGTCGAGTCCGAAGAGCGCGCAAGCGCTCGCCGTGGCGACCCCGTGCTGTCCCGCGCCGGTCTCGGCGATCACCCGTCTCTTGCCCATGCGCCGGGCCAGCAGCGCCTGGCCCACCGCATTGTTGATCTTATGGGCGCCCGTATGGGCGAGGTCCTCGCGCTTCAGGTAGATCCGGCGCTCCACCCGCTCCGAGAGGCGCTCCGCGAGATAGAGCGGGGTCGGGCGCCCGACGAAGTCGCGCAACAGCACGGAGAGCTCATTCTGGAAGTCCGCGTCCTCGCGCGCCTCAGCCCAGGCGGCGCTGAGCTCGTCGAGCGCCGCGATCAGGGTCTCGGGGACGAACCGGCCGCCATAGGGGCCGAAGCGCTGCTCCACTGTGGTGCTCACGGCGAGGCCGCCCGCGAGGAAAGCTGAACCCCGGCTGCCTCGAGGAACGCCTCGACCTTGGCGTGGTCCTTGCGACCCGGCTGGGCCTCGACGCCGCTGACCACATCCACCGCGAAGGGTTTCACCAGCTCGACCGCATCGGCGACGTTCTCGGCGCTCAGCCCGCCCGCCAGGATCATCGGCACCTTCGAGCGGCGCTTCGCCACCAGGTCCCAATCGAATCTCGTGCCGGTCCCACCATGGATCCCGTGCCAGTACGCGTCGAAGAGGTGGAAGTCCGTCCGGAAGGCCTCGGCGGCCTGGACGTCGGCCGCGCTGGTCACGCGCATCGCCTTGATCACCTTGGCGCCGGTGCGCCTCCGCGCCTCGATGCAGAACGACGGCCCCTCCTCGCCATGGAACTGGAGGATCGTCAGGTTCTCCCGCTCGGCGGCCTCGATCACGTCCTCAAGCGGTGAGTTGACGAACACGCCGGCGATCTCGCAGCGCCGCTTCAGCGCCGCCCCGATCTCCTCGGCGACCTCCGGCCGCACGTAGCGGGGGCTCTCTGGATGGTGGATCAGCCCGATTGCCCAGGCGCCATGGCTCGCCGCGTGCTCGGCGTCGGCGAGATTCGTCATGCCGCAGACCTTGACCTTGGCCATGCGACAAGGGTAGGCGCCTTGACGCATCCAGCATGCGAGAGCACGTTCCGCGTCATAGGCTGCTCGGACATGACCACCATCGAGCGCAGTTGCCGGCGCCTCTGCATGCGGATGTTCAGCGGGATCCGCGGTGGCCATCTGGAGCTGCTCGAGCCCGACGGCGGATCTCTCCGGTTCGGGGATCCCGATGCGGACCTGGCGGCGACGGTCGAGATCCATTCGACCCGCTTCTATCGCGCCCTGCTCGGTGGCAGCGTGGGAATGGGTGAGGCGTACCGCGACGGCATCTGGGACTGCGACGACCTGGTCTCGCTGGTGCGGATCGCGGCGCGCAACATGGGATCGCTGGACCGCCTGCGCCGCCGGCTCCACCCAATGCTCTCGCCGGTGCAGCGCACTCTGTGGCGAGTGCCCCGCAACCGCAAGCGGGCCTCGCGCCGCCACATTTCAGCCCACTACGACCTCGGGAACGACCTGTTCGCCCTCTACCTCGACGAGTCGATGATGTACTCCTCCGCCGTCTTCCCCGACCCCGAGGCGAGCCTCGCCGAGGGACAGCTCAACAGGCTGGAGCGGATCTGCCAGGCGCTCGAGCTCACCCCGGAGGACCACCTGCTCGAGATCGGGACCGGCTGGGGCGCGATGGCCGCGTACGCGGCACGCAACTACGGCTGCCGGGTGACCAGCGCGACGATCTCCACCGAGCAGCGCGAAGGGGCCCTGCGCCGCATTCAGGACGCGGGAGTCGAGGATCGGGTCACGGTCCTGCTCGAGGACTACCGGGACCTGCGCGGCCGGTTCTCGAAGCTCGTCTCGCTGGAGATGATCGAGGCGGTCGGCTGGCAGTACTTCGACGAGTTCTTCAGTCGCTGCTCAGGCCTGCTCGAGCCGGACGGCCTCTTCTTCCTGCAGGCGATCGTGATCGACGACCGCCTCTACGAGCAGGAGAAGGCCACCCGGAGCTTCTCCAACAAGCTGATCTTCCCCGGCGGCTGCCTCCCATCGATCGAGGTGATCCAGCACTGTGTCGCGCGCGAGACCGACATGTCGACGGTCTGGCTGGACGAGATCGGCGCACACTACGCTCGCACGCTCCAGCTCTGGCGCGCGCGCTTCATCGCGAACGCCGACCTCGCAGCCGAGCTGGGATACGACGAGCCATTCAGGCGGTTGTGGACGCTCTGGCTGGCGATGAGCGAGGCCGGCTTCCGCGAGCGCCGCCTCCGAGACGTGCAGATGCTGTTCGCGAAACCGCGGCGGTCGACTAGGGTCACGGAGGATCAATGGCCGAAGGCGACGGCAAGACAGTCCTGGTAACAGGCGGCTCCGGCTACCTCGCCGGCTGGTGCATCATCGGCCTGATCGAGCGGGGCTACCGGGTCAGGACGACCGTTCGCAACCCGGCCCGCGAGCCTGAGGTCCACGCCACGGTTGCCTCGCAGGTCGATCCGGGCCACCACCTCACCATCCACCAGGCGGACCTGACCAGCGACGAGCACTGGGACAACGTCATCGATGGTTGCGACTACGTACTCCACGTCGCCTCGCCCTTTCCGCCGAAGCAGCCGAAGGACCCGAACGAGCTGATCGTCCCGGCCCGCGAAGGGACCCTCCGCGTCCTCGGCAAGGCCCTCGATCACGACGTCAAGCGCGTCGTCGTCACCTCCTCCATCGCGGCCATCCGCCTCGCCAAGGGCACCGATCAGCGGGTCCTGACCGAGGACGACTGGACGGATCCTGACGACGAGAGCCTGACCCCCTACGTGCGCTCGAAGGCAATCGCCGAACGGGCGGCCTGGGACCTGGTCGAGGAGCGCGGCGCGCAGGACCGGCTGGCGGTCGTCAATCCCGGCGCGATCATCGGGCCCGTCCTGAACGACGACCTCTCGTATTCCATCCAGGCAATCGAGCGGCTGCTGAAGGGAATGCCCGGCATGCCGAGGCTCGGCTTCAACTTCGTCGACGTTCGGGACGTCGCGGACCTCGAGATCAAGGCGATGACGGCTCCCGAGGCCGGCGGCCAGCGCTTCATCGCCGTGACCGGGTTCGTGTGGATGTCCGAGGCCGGTGAGGTCCTCCGCGATCGACTGGGCGATGCAGCGACCAAGGTTCCCACGCGCACGATTCCCGACTTCGTCGTGCGGGGGATGGCGCTGTTCGACGGCGGAATCCACTCGATCGTCGGCAGCCTCGGCAAGAGGACGGAACTCTCCTCCGAGAAAGCCCGGACCGCCCTGGGCTGGTCGCCGCGCCCCCTTGATGACACGATTACGGAGACGGGCGAGAGCCTGGTCGAGCACGGCGTGGTCGCCACGCCCGCCTGACTGACGGCTTCGCCATCAGATCGCGGCCACAGGCGGCCGCCCATCACAAGTCGCTCCGGCCTTCGGCCTGCGCTCCTGAGGTGAGCGGCCTGGTGGCCGCTAGGGCAGCGTGCTGGAGTTCGAGTCCTGGACGTGATCCGGACGGTCGCCGAGCTTGACCGAGACGTCCTTCTGCTGCCCGCCGCTGAAGATCGTGAGGGTGATCGTGTCGCCGGGCTGGTGCGCGTTGACCGCCGAGACGACGTCGTCCATGCCGGCGATCGTCTTGCCGTCGACCTTGGTGATGATGTCGCCGCCAACCGGGAAGGTCTGGCCCGCGATGGTGGCCTGGCCCGTTGCGCCCTTGATTCCGGCGTCGTCGGCGGGACCACCGCTCAGAACTCGCTCGATCAGGACGCCCTGGTTGACAGGCAGGTTGAGGGCGTGGGCGATCTGGGGATCGATGTCTCCGCCGCTGATTCCCAGGTAGGCCTGGTGGACCTGTCCGCCATTCTCGACCTGGGAGGCGACGTCGGCCGCGGTCTTGATCGGGACGGCGAAGCCGATGCCGACGTTGCCGCCGCTCTGGCTCTCGATCTGGGAGTTGATCCCGATCACCTGCCCGGCGCCGTTGATCAGCGGGCCGCCCGAGTTGCCGGGGTTGATCGCCGCGTCGGTCTGGATCACATCGCTGATCGAGAAGCCGTTGGGTGCCTGGATCTGGCGCTGGAGCGCCGAGACGATCCCGCTCGTCACAGTACGGTCGAGGGCGAAGGGGTTGCCGATCGCGACCACCGGGTCTCCGACCTGGACCTTGGTGGAATCACCCAGGGGCAGCGGCTGCGCGCCCTCCGTGTTGTCGACCTTGAGGAGAGCCACGTCGGTGGACGGGTCGCTGCCTACCACCTGGGCGCTCTGCTGGGCGCCGTTGCCGAGCTGGACGGTGACGCTCTTGGCGCCGTCGACGACGTGGGCGTTGGTGAGGATATGACCGTCGTTGTCGATCAGGAAGCCTGAGCCGGTCGCGGTGCTCTGCTGTTGCTGCGGGAATCCGAACACGGACTGGGTCTTCTGCACGATCTGCGAGCGGATGAAGGCGACGCCCGAGGCATCGCGCTGGTAGATGTCGTGGACGGTCAGCCCGTGGCTCGAGGTGCTGGCGGGCTTCGCCAGGGCCGCGGGCTCGATCAGCGGCGCCGATGAGCCGTCATTGCTGGTGTCGACCACGCCGGCCTGGATCAGGATCAGCCCCGCGATCAATACGACGAGGCCTCCGCCGACGGCGGACCCGAAGCTGGTCGAGAAGAACTTTCTCAGCGACTCCATGCGGGCCAGTGTCGGCCCCACCGCTTAACCCTCTCTAAGCCCCCACTACCGGTTCCTTAAGAACCCCCTAGAGGAAGTGCTCCCTGGTGGAGTCCTCGTCGGCTGTGAGCTCTCGCACTTTTGCAGCGGGGTCCTCGGCACGCATGAGTGCCTCCCCGATCAGGACGGCGTCCACACCCACCCGGTCCAGCTCCTCGAGAGTTCCGCGATCGGAGATCCCGCTCTCGGAGACCACGGTCTTGCCGGCCGGGACGTCGGTGATCAGCTCGAAGGTGGTCTGGACGTCCACGGTGAAGTCGGCCAGGTCGCGGTTGTTGATCCCAACGATGTCCGCGTCCACCGTCAGGGCGGTCTCGAGCTCCTGCTCTCCATGGACCTCGACGACCACGTCGAGGTCCAGGCCGCGCGCCTCGTCATAGAGCTGGGATAGCTCCACTTGGCGGAGAGCCGCGACGATCAGCAAGACCGCGTCGGCGCCGGCCGCCGCTGCCTCGAAGAGCTGGTAGGGGTCGACGATGAAGTCCTTCTGCAGGACAGGCAGAGCGCAGACCGCCCGGACCTGGCGGAGATCCTCCAGTGAGCCGCCGAAGTGCCGGGCGTCCGTGAGAACCGAGAGGGCGGCGGCGCCGCCCTCCTCGTAGGCCAGCGCGACCTCGGCCGGGTCGACCCCGGCGCGAATCTCGCCCGCGCTCGGGGAGCGGCGCTTGAACTCCGCGATCAGCGAGAGCCCCGGGCGGACCAAGGCCTCGCCGAATGGGCGCTGCTCGGGGCGATCGCCGAGGCGGCGCTCCAGCTCCTCGAGCGGGACCTCCGCCCGCCGTCGCTCCACGCCCGTCCGCGCGGCCTCCGCCAGCTCTTCGATCATGCGCATCTCGTCCCCTTGACCTTAGCTCGCGGCGGCGAGCTCGCGCGAGCGATCGATCAGGCGGGCAAGGACATCCGCAGCGGCGCCGGAGTCCACCGCTTGGCGGGCCTGCTCGACGCCGTCGCCGAGGTTCACTGCAGATCCGCCGACGAAGATCGCCGCCCCGGCGTTCAGCAGGGCAACATCGCGCTGGGGGCCCTGTTCGCCCTCGAGGATCGACCGGGTGACGCCGGCATTCTGGTCCGGGTCTCCTCCCGCGATGGTCTCCAGCGGGGCGATCCCGAGGCCGAGGTCCTCCGCCTCGACGAACCACTCGTCCGTGCGGCCATCCGCGACCTCGACCACGCGGGTCCTCTCGGCGATGCTGAGCTCGTCCAGTCCGTCGTCGGCCGAGACGACCATCGCGTGATCGCAGCCGAGGCTGAGCAGGGCCTCGGCGATCGTCTCCTGGAACGTCCGGTCAGAGACGCCGAGGAGCTGCCGCCTCGCACCGGCCGGATTGGTGAGCGGGCCCAGCAGGTTGAAGATCGTCCGCACGGCAAGCTCCTTGCGAACCGGAATCACGTGGGCCATCGCCTGGTGGTGCTTGGGGGCGAACATGAAGCCGAAACCGATCTCGTCGATGCAGGTGGCGACCTGCTCGGGGGTGAGCTCGATCTGGACGCCGAGGGCCTCCAACAGATCGGCGGACCCGCACCTGGACGTCGCCGAGCGGTTGCCGTGCTTGGCGACCGCGCACCCCGCCCCCGCCGCGATGAGCGCAGCCGTGGTGGAGATGTTGAACGTGGTCGGCCCGCCCCCCGTGCCGGCCGTGTCCACGAGGTCGTCGCGGTTCACGTCGACCTGGGCTGCGAGGTTACGCATCGTGCGGGCGAGCCCGACCAACTCGGCGACCGTCTCTCCCTTGGCGCGGAGGGCGATCAGGAAAGCGCCGGTCTGGACCTCCCCCGCCCTGCCCTCCATGATCTCGCTGAGCGCCGCCGAGGTGTGGTCGGCCGTCAGGTGGGTCCCTGCGCAGAGCTCGTCGATCGCGCGCGTGAGGAGGTCGTTGGGCATGGTCGAGGCCGTGGCGACTACGCGCCGAGGAAGTTAGCCAGGAGCTTCTTGCCCTGTGGGGTGAGGACCGACTCGGGATGGAATTGCACGCCCTCCGCGGCGAGCTCGCGGTGACGCACACCCATCACCACGTCGCCGTAGGTCGAGGTCAGCTCGAGCTCCTCGGGGAGCTGCGGGTCGGCAACCAGTGAGTGGTAGCGCCCGGCGACCAGCGGGTTGGAGAGGCCCTCGTAGATCGCCCTGCCGTCGTGCTCGACTTCCGCGTCCTTGCCGTGGATGGGGTCGCCGCGGACCACCTTGCCTCCGAAGGCCTCGACCAGCGACTGATGGCCCAGGCACACGCCGAGGACCGGAATGCCCCCCTCGGCGAAGGAGCGGACCGCCTCGACCGAGATCCCTGCCTCCTTCGGCGTGCACGGACCGGGCGAGACGACCAGCCGGTCCGGCTCGAGACCGAGCAGCTCGGGGACCGCGGCCTTGTCGTTGCGGACCACGCCGACCTCCGCGCCCAGCTCACCGAGGTACTGGACGAGGTTGTAGGTGAACGAGTCGTAGTTGTCGATGACGAGCACGCTGGTCATGGCCACTCCGGCTGCCCGGCGGCGATCTCGACGGCCCGGAAGACCGCCTTGGCCTTGTTGATCGACTCGTTGTACTCGTAGGCCGGCTGGGCGTCCGCGACGGTGCCGCCGCCGGCCTGTACGTGGATCAGCCCGTCCTTGACGACGACCGTGCGAATGTGGATCGCGGTGTCGAGATCCCCCGTATAGGAGAGGTAGCCGATCGCCCCGCCGTACGAGCCGCGCTTGTGAGGCTCGAGCTCATCGATGATCTGCATGGCGCGCACCTTGGGCGCGCCGGAGAGGGTCCCGGCCGGCAGGATCGACCGGAGGGCGTCCATCGCGCTGACCCCTTCGCGAAGCGTGCCCGAGACCTGGCTGACGATGTGGAGGACGTGCGAGTAGGTCTCGACGACCATCAGCTCGTCCACCGTGACCGTGCCGTACTCGCAGACCCGGCCCAGATCGTTGCGGCCGAGGTCGACGAGCATGACGTGCTCGGCGCGCTCCTTGGGGTCCTGGAGGAGGCGCTCTGCGTTGCGGCGGTCCTCCTCCTCATCGGCGCCTCGCGGATAGGTGCCCGCGATCGGGCGGGTCTCGACTGTGCGGCCCGTGACCTTGACCAGCGGCTCCGGAGAGGCGCCGGCGATCTCGAAGTCGCCGAAGTCGAGGAAGTACATGTAGGGCGAGGGATTGACCGTGCGCAGGCCCCGGTAGATGGAAAACGCCTCGACCGGTGAGGCCGCTGTGAAGCGCTGCGACGGGACCACCTGGAACGCGTCGCCCGCATGGACGTACTCGATGATGCGGGAGACGGTCGCTTCGAATTCGTCGCGCGTCATATTCGACTCGAAGTTGACGGATCGGTTCACGGCTTCGCCATCAACCGGCATGTCCTCGGGTGCGCCTCCGGGCATGCCGGGTTCGGGCGCTGACGCCCTGGCAACTCTGGGCGTCGGGACTGGGTCCCGAAGGCGTTCGCGGACCTCGATGATCGCCTGCACGGCGCGCGCGTACGCCGCCTCGATCCCTCCGTCCTCGACGAAGGCATTCGCGATCAGCGTCACCTCGTGGCGCTGATGGTCGAACGCGACCAGGACGTCGGTGATCATCAGGGCCATATCGGGGAGCCCCACCGGGTCAGGGTTGGGCTCGCCCAATGGCTCGACCGTGCGCACCAGGTCGTAGCCGAAGAAGCCGACGGCGCCGCCCGCGAAGGGCGGCAGCTGATCGGGCTCGGCGATCTCGTAGCGCCCCAGGTACTCAGCGGCCGCTGCGTATGGGTCCGCAGCGTCAGTGACCCGGTCGGGGGCCGCGCCTGCGCCCGATTCGGCAGCCGAGTCGCCGGCCCACTCGCTGAGGCTTCCGCCTGACCAGCGGAGGACCGACCGGGGCATGAAGCCGAGAAACGACCAGCGCCCGAGGCGGCCCTGCTCCGCCGACTCGAGCAGGAAGGCGGGTCCGTCGCCCCGCAGCTTGAGGAAGGCGCTCACCGGTGTCTCGAGGTCGTCGATGAAGCGGTACCGGACCGGAATGACATTTGCTCGTTCAGCCAGCTCCCGGGCGCGATCGAGCTCCGGCTTGACCCCCGGCAGGCTGGTCGTCGCCCCCACGGTGTTCATGCCGAAGAGCTCATCCGGACCGGCGGCGGCCGTTCAGGACGTGCAGGACCTCCGCCATCGAGAGGCCCCGGGAGAGCAGCAGCACTGCCAGGTGGTAGACGACGTCCGCTCCTTCCTCGGCCACGCGCTCCTCGGACTCGGAGCTGACGGCCTTGACCACCTCAGCGGCCTCCTCGCGCACCTTGTCCCCGGCGAGCCTCGGGTCCTCGAGTAGCTCAACCGTGTAGCTGCCCTCGGGACGGCGGCGCTGGCGGGCGAGCAGGGTTCGCTCCAGGGTGGCCAGCGCCTCGTAGGGAAGCGGGGTCGGCTCGCCGACGACACCGGGCGCGTCAGCACCGGGATCGGCCGTCCCCTCGAGGTCGCGGTAAAAGCAGGAGCGCTCGCCGGTGTGACACGCCGGGCCCGCCGGGTCGACGAGGGCGACCAGGGCGTCACCGTCGCAGTCGTAGCGAATCTGGCGAAGCCGCTGGTAGTTCCCCGAGCTGGCCCCCTTGTGCCAGGTCTCGCGCCGGCTGCGGCTATAGAGGTGGATCTCGCGGGTCTCGAGGGTGCGCAGCAGGGACTCCTCGTTCATGTACGCGAGGGTGAGCACCTCGCCCGATCGGGCGTCCTGCATCACACACGGCACGAGCCCGCGCTCGTCGAAGCGCACCTTCGCCGCATCTCTTGCGGTCTGCACGACCATCGGGCGATTGTACGAATCACCCGCTCCCGCGCCTGACGGCGCGGGTTCAGCTCAATGCCGGAGCGCGGTGCTCAGCCGTCGTCCGCTGGATCCTCGACCGCGTCCTCGATCGGCCCGAACTCCTCCTCGGCTTCTCGGGTCTCCTCCTGCAGCTGCACCTCAGCGGCGATCTGGGGGTCGAGATCCGGGTCCTGCTCGTCGACCGCCTCCAGCCCCACGGCCAGCCCTTCCTCCTGGACCGGCATCGGCTTCTCGTCACCCTCCGGATGGCGCTCCTTCTCGTCGGTCCACTCCCCACGGTCACGATCGTCGTCCATTTCGCTCCTCTCGTCGTGTGCCTTGGATCTTCACCAGTGTGCACGGCCGACCGGTGAACGGAACGTGAAAACAGAGATTTCTGCCTAGGACCGTTGTCGTCATCGTGCGAAACCGCTCCTACTCGATCCCGAGCCGATCCAGCAGGCCCTCGTCGCGGCGCCAGCGCTTCCGCACCCGGACCTGGAGGTCGAGGAAGACGCGACCGCCCAGCTCGCGCTCGAGCTCGGCGCGGGCCGCGGTGCCGATCTCCTTGATCATTCGGCCCCCCGCCCCGATCAGGATCCCCTTCTGGGACTCGGCCTCCGCCCAGACGTGGGCATGGACCTCGACCACCCCGTCCTCCCGGTGGGCGACCTCGGAGACCTGGACCTCGACGGCGTGGGGAAGCTCGTCGCGAGTGCGACGCAGCACCTGCTCGCGGATCAGTTCGGCGAGCAGCACCTCGCTCGGCAAGTCAGAGCGCTGCTCCGGCGGGAACAGGAACGGGCCCTCCGGGACGAGCTCCACCAGCTTGGATATCAACGGGTCGAGGCCGTGTCCCTTGCGCGCGCTGACCGGGAAGATCTCGTCCACACCATCGAGCTCCGCGGTCTCGGCCAGCACGGCCGCGGTCTCAGCGTTGTTCAGGCGGTCGACCTTGTTGACCGCGCAGACGACGGGCGTCTCCGCGTTGGCGCCGAGCAGCGCCTTGGAGATGAACCGGTCGCCCGGGCCGACCCCCAGTTCGGCGTTGACGACGAAGAGCACCGCGTCGGAGTCGGCGATCTCGCGCTCCACCCGGCGCTGCATGCGCTCGGTGAGTGCATCGCGGGGGCGCTGCACGCCAGGAAGATCGGTCATGACCAGCTGCCAGTCGGCGGCCAGGTCCGTCGCCACCCCCCTGATCGCGCGACGCGTTGTCTGAGGGCGCTCGGAGACGATTGCCACATGGGCGCCGACGATCGCGTTCACCAGCGTCGACTTGCCGACGTTTGGGCGCCCGGCGAGGCCGACGAAGCCCGCTGTTGTCATGAGACTGGTGGCTCCTCCGACTCGCCACGGGTCGCGCTGTCGCGCGCCCTCGCATCTGTGGAGCCCTCTCGCACTGAGGCCATGACCTTGGCCTGCAGCTCCAGCATCTCCCCGCCGTCGGTGTCGTGGTCGAAGCCGCAGAGGTGCAGGGTGCCGTGCACCGCCGCCTCGGTCACGTCGCTCGCCTTCTCCGGGCAGACGAAGACGTCCCCGAGCTCGCGTGGCCCCGTGTCGTGCTGTTGGTCGTCGATTGGGAACGCAAGCACGTCGGTGGCCTCGTCGACGCCGCGCGCGGCGTAGTTGAGCGTCCGCATCCTGCCCTCGCCGACGATCTCCACGCCGAGGTGGCCGTCGTCCACCCCGGCCGCGTGCAGCGTCGCTCCCACGGCTCGTCTCAGGTCGCCCGGGACGTCTGAGAGGTCGATGTCAGCCGCTCCCGTCGGAATCGGAGCGGTTTCGGCTCTCGGCCTCGCCGTAGGCGGCGACGATCCGCTGCACCAGCTTGTGGCGCACCACGTCCTCGCCGCCGAAGCGGATGAAGTTGATGTCCTCCACGCCGGTGAGGATCTCTCCCACCTCGACCAGCCCCGACCGCGAGCCTTTCTCCAGATCGATCTGGGTGATGTCGCCGGTGACGACGAACTTCGATCCGAAACCGAGGCGGGTGAGGAACATCTTCATCTGCTCGGGGCTCGTGTTCTGGGCCTCGTCCAGGATCACGAACGAATCGTTCAGCGAGCGACCCCTCATGAAGGCCAGAGGCGCCACCTCGATCGTGCCGCGCTCGAAGTAGGAGTTGACCCTCTCCGGGTCGAGCATGTCGTAGAGCGCGTCGAAGAGGGGGCGCAGGTAGGGGTCGACCTTTGCCTGGATATCGCCCGGCAGGAAACCGAGGCGCTCGCCGGCCTCGACCGCCGGGCGGGTGAGGATCACGCGGCTGACGTCGCCACGCGAGAGGGCGGCGGCGGCCATCGCGACCGCGAGGAAGGTCTTGCCGGTCCCGGCGGGGCCGATCCCGAAGGTGATCGTGTGCCGGCGGATCGAGTCGACGTACTGCTTCTGGTTTACGGTCTTCGGCGCCACGCGCGTGTTGCGGTGCTGCCAGACGACGTCCTCGAGGATCTCGGCCGGGCTCTCGTGCTTGTCGAGGGCACCGGTCACCGCCTCGATCGTCCCGGGGGCGATCTCGTGGCCCTGCTCGATCAGGTCGACCAGCTCTCCGACGACCGTCTCCGCGGTGCGGACCTCCGTCGCATTGCCATCCAGCGTGAGGACGTTGCCGCGCAGATAGAGGTCGACGTCCAGATGGCCCTCTAGCGCACGCAGGACGGCGTCCTCGGACCCGGCCAGCTCCGCGGCGACGGTGTTGTCGATCGTCAGCTGCCTACGAGCCAAGCTTCTCGCGCACCGCCTGGCTGACCCGCTTGCCGTCGGCTCGGCCGCCGACCTTCGGCATCAGCACCTTCATCACGCTGCCCATTTCCTTGGGCTCGCTGGCGCCGGATTCCTCCACAGCGCTCGCCACCAGCTGCGAGAGCTCCCCGTCGGAGAGCTGCTCGGGCAGGTAGCCCTCGATCAGCTTCGCCTCCGCCTCCTCGGCCTGCGCCTGGTCGGTCCGCGCACCCTCGCGCAGCGCCTCGGCAGCGTCGAGCCGCCGCTTGCGCTCGCGCTGGAGAGCGGCCACCTCGTCGCCCTTGCCTTCCTTCTCCTCCGCCTGCAGGGCGTTGACGAGCATGCGCAGCTGGCCGACACGCTCCTTCTCGCCGGCCTTCATCGCTGTCTTCACGTCGTCCTGGACCTGCTCGAGGATGCTCATTCGCCTAAAGCGTAGTCGGCGGCGTGGCTGCCCCGTTCGTCTCCAGGCCTGCAGCGCGGAGGACGAGCGTCAGCGAAGCCTGCGGGCCCGGCCAGGACTCGCGCACGATCTCGCCGCCGCCGCCGCGGACGACGAGCCGGAGCGCCAGGCCCAGGAGCACCGCGTCGTCGAGCTGCCCGATGCCCGGCAGGAAGTCGGGAACCAGGTCGATCGGGAGCGCCAGATAACCGAGGACAAGGAAGAGCGCAGCTCTCTTCGGCTTTGAAATGCGCTGATCGCGCGCCAGGCGCGAGACCAGAACGAGGCAGTCGGGAATGAAACCGGCCAGGGCGCGGGCGTCCTCTCGGCGTCCGGCGGCGATCAAGGCCGCGACGCCGACGAGATATGCGGCGATGGCAATGAGGAGGACGCCCCACGGCCAGAAGGGGACCTCGTCAGGTGTCAGGGCCGCCATGGCGGGAGATTCGAGCAGTTTTCCGGCCCAGAGCCAGGAAAGTCCACACAGTCTCTACGGCAGCGCGACCCGCTCGACCTCCCCCAGCGGCATCTGCAGGAAGCGGGTCCCCAGCTCGCGGAAGGAATCGGCATCGCCCGTGCAGAGAAAGCGATAGGCCCCCTCCTCCTTGCCGCCTTTCTCGAGCCCCGACTCCTCCAGGACCCGCTGCGCGGTCGCCGCGATCGCATGACCGGCCGACACCAGCCGCACGTCCCGGCCCAGCACCCGCTGCAGCATCGGGGCCACCAGCGGATAGTGCGTGCAGCCGAGGATCACGGTGTCGACCTCCGCCCGCTTCAGCGGCTCGCAGTAGGAGCGCACCATCTCCACCACGCCCTGCTCGAACGGGAAGCCGCGCTGGATCACGGCGGCCAGATCGGGGGCCTCCACCTCCGTCACCGTCAGGGCCCGGTGTTGATCCTTCAGGGCGCGGAGGTAGGAGCCGCTCCGGACCGTGGCCGGTGTCGCAAGCACACCGACCCTGCCGCTGTCGGTCAGGGCGGCCGCGATCTCCGCCTCGGGGTCGATCACCGCCACCACCTCGATCCCCGCCTCGGCGGCGATTTCACGGGCGGCATCCTGGCCGGCCGACGCGGCCGAGTTGCAGGCGATCACGAGCAGCTTGGCTCCACGGTCCAGCAGGAACTGCGTCACCTGCTCGACGTGATCCCGAAGCTCCTCCGTCGTTCGCGCCCCGTACGGGAAGCGCGCGTCGTCGCCGAGGTAGACGTAGTCCTCCTCGGGCAGCGAGACGAGGCACTCGTGGAGCACGGTCAGCCCGCCGACGCCTGAGTCGAACATGGCGATCGGGAGCCCGGAGGTCGGCTCAGGGGCCATCAGGAACCCGGCCCGGAGCGAAGCAGCAGCCCACCCCAGTCGCCCTCGATACGGCGGTCCGACTCCGAGAGTCCCGTCGAGCCGAAGGCGGCGACCACCTCGTCGACCTCGCTCTCCAGCATCCCGGAGCAAACGAGCCTCGCCGGCGCCTCGCCGGCGGCGATGAGCTGGTCCGCGCAGTCCTTGAGCAGGTTGCCGGTCAGGTTGGCGACCACGCTCGGGGCGACCGGCGGCGGGCCCTCGCGCACATCCACGTGCTCGATCGACATCTCGACGCCGTTCGCCTCCGCATTGGCCCGGGCGGTCTCAAGCGAAGCGAGCTCGCGGTCGCAGCCGGTGATTGGCGACCAGCCGAGCTTCGCCGCCGCGATCCCCAGGACGCCCGACCCGGTGCCCCAATCCGCGATGGGACCGGCTGCCTCGCCGGCCTCCTCCAGCTCGACGAGCAGTCCCAGGCAGAGGCGGGTGGTCGGATGGCCTCCGGTCCCGAAGGCCCTGCCGGGGTCGATCACGACGTCGATCAGCCCTTCCTTCGGCTCCCACCAGGATGGGCGAACCCCGACGCGACCGGAGACCTCGATCGGGCGGTGGAAGTCCGTCCACTTGTCGGCCCAGTCATCCGGGACCGCGGAGGTCGTGACGTCCACCAGGCTGCCACCGGCGGCCGCCTGCAGCTCGCCGACGTCGGGCACCTCGCCGGGTGGCCCGTAGATCGCGAACTCGACCCATCCCGGGCCCCGCTCCTCCTCGAGCCCGTTCGGCGCCAGCTCGAGGAGGTTCGCCATCACCGCGTCCGCGTACTCGGGAGCGCAGCGAACCGCCAGGCGGATCATCCCCGCGGGGTGATGCGAGGGGACTCCGTAGGCGAAGCCGAGGAGTCACCCGTCTGATGATTGTGGCCGAGCGTCTCAGCCAGGCGCTCGGCTGCCTCCCGCTGATCGTCGTCCAGATCGGTCGGGACCACGAGCTCGAAGACGACGTGGTGGTCGCCGCGGCGCCCACCGCGCAGCGGCGGCAATCCCCTGCCGCTGAGCACCGCGACCTCACCGTGCTGCGTCCCCGCCGGGACGTCGACGCTGAGCTCGCCGTCGAGGGTCGCCGCGAAGACCTCGCCGCCGGTGATCGCGGTGGTGACCGGCACCTCGACGCTCGAGATCAGCTCGGTCCCCTGCCTGGTGAAGCGCTCGTCGGGGGCTACTCGGATCTCGACGTAGAGATCGCCCTGGCGACTGCCGGGTGCGCCGGCGTGCCCGGCGCCGGCAATCCGCACCCGCTGGCCGTCCTCGATCCCCGCCGGGATGTCGACCTCCCAGGTCCGCACCTCGGAGACGCGCCCGGCACCGCCGCAGCGCTCGCACGGGGTCTCGGGGATGCGGCCATCGCCGCCGCATACATCACAGGGCATGGCGCGAACGACCTGGCCGAAGATGCTGCGGCTGACCTCGCGGATCTGCCCGGTGCCCTCGCAGCGTTCGCAGGTCTCAATCGGGGTGCCGGGCTCGGCGCCGTTGCCGCGGCAGCGGTCACACACCGTGACGGCCTCGAAGGAGACCTCGCGCATCTGGTCCTCGAGGACCTCCTCGAGGCCGATCTCGACTACCGCCGCGATGTCCGAGCCGGCGGCCGGTCCTCCGCCGAAGCCGCCGAACGGATCGCCGCCCCCGAACAGCGCACCGAAGATGTCCTGGATGCTGCCGAAGCCCGCGCCGGGCTCGAACCCGCCGGAGCGGAGCCCGTCGTGACCGAAGCGGTCATAGGTCTGCCGCCGCCCCGGGTCAGAGAGCACCTCGTACGCCTCGGCCGCCTCCTTGAACTTCTCCTCGGCCTCGGAATCGTGGGCGTTGACATCGGGATGGAGCTCACGGGCGAGCCGGCGGAACGCCTTCTTGATCTCGCCATCCGAGGCACTCCGGTCGACGTCCAGCACCTGGTAGTAGTCGCGCTTCGCCACGGGAGTCAGGATTTACTCGTCGTAGACCGTCTCGAAGAAGCGGGAGAGCTCGCCGGCGGCACCTCGGACGCTGGCGATCGCGGTCGCGTAGTCCATCCGCAGCGGCCCGATGATCCCGACCGAACCCAGGTTGCGGTAGCCGAGGCCGTAGTTCGCGCCGACGACGCTGACCGAGCGCAGCTCCGGCGCCGGGTTCTCGCCCCCGATCCAGACGAAGACCGAGCGGCGGTCGAGTGCAGTCCGCAGCGCGCGCAGAACGTTCACCCGGCGCTCGAGCGCGCGCATGAGGTCGTCGGCGTGCGGCAGGTCGGCGAAGTGCTCCTCTGAGAGCAACCGGGCGGTCCCATCCACGTAGAGGGTGTCCTCGGCCGACTCATCGAGGTCGGTGAAGGCGCTCGAGATCTCGGCGAGGAACTCCGTCTCCTTCGGTCCGAGCTCGGGATCCCGCACCCGGTCCGCCGCCATGCGGGCGCCCAGCCCGAGCCCAGCGAGCCTCTCGTTCAGATAGCTGGCGGCCCACTCGACCAGCCCGGGGTCGACCTCCGAATCGAAAGTGAAGACCCGCTTGGTTACGCCGCCATTGGATGCAATCACCACCACCATCACCACCTTGGGCTGCAGCCGCAGGACCTCGATCCGGTGGATCGTCGCGGTGTGGAGAGGCGGCGCGGTGACGAGGGCGACCAGATCAGTGATCTGGGACAGGGTCGCGGTCGTCTCGCGGATCGCGACGTCGACCTCGCGCCGCATCTGCGAGATGCCGAGCTCGTCGGCAACGGGCTGCGGCAGGCGGTCCTGCTGGGCCAGCAGGCGCTCCACGTAGAACCGGTAGCCGGTATCGGTAGGGACGCGCCCGGCCGAGGTGTGGGGATGGGAGAGCAGACCCTCCTCCTCCAGGCTGGCGAGCTCGGCGCGCACGGTGGACGCGCTCCAGTCGATGTCCGACCGGTTCGCGAGCGCGCGCGACCCGACCGGGCGCCCGTCGTCGACGTAGCGCTCGACCAGCAATCGCAGGATCTGGCTCTGGCGTTTGGTCAGCACAGAGCTGATGATAGGAATGCGGGGCGCGTTACTTCGCGACCAGCTCCGCCTGGGCGTTCCGGATCACCTGGTTCTCGCCCTGCGCGGCGACCGTGTCGATCAGCACGCGACCGTCGCCGGCCTCCTTGACGGTGCCGCTCACCACGAGCTCCTGCTCGGGGAAGCCCATGCCTCGGAACTGGACCGAAAGGCGCCTGAGCGCCCGCGGGTCCCCGTCCGCGAGCTGGGCGTTCCCGCGCGCCACCTGGGCCATCATCCAGAGGCCGTGGAGGATGTTGCCGGGCAGACCGACCTGCTTCGCGAAATCGGGGTCGATGTGGATCGGGTTGAAGTCCCCGGACGCGCCCGCGTAGCGGTGCGGCAGGTATTTGTCGGGAGTCACCTTGAGCTCGGGGATGGAGTCGCCCTCCTTCAGGTTCTTCAGCTCGACCATCACACCCCCCTGACGATGTTGGTCCAGGTCCCGGTCACCGTCCTCTTGCCGTCCTGGTTGGTCGAGACCGACTCGAATACATAGAAGCCCTTGCCGTCCTTCTCGTAGATCTCCTTGCAGCTGGCGGTCGTCTCGATCACGTCACCGTCGCAGACCGGTTCGTCCCACTCGAACTCCTGTGAGCCGTGCAGCATCGTCGCGAGGTTGATGTCGACCTCGGGGTCGAAGATCGCCGGCCCCATCGCCCGTGCGCAATAGACGACGCAGAACATCGGTGGCGCCACCAGGTCCCGGAACCCGGCCGACCTGGCGGCCTCGTGCTCGTGGTGGACCGGGTTGGCCGCGCCGATCGCGTTGGCGAACTCCCTGACCTTCTCCGCCCCGACCTCGTAGGTGGCGGCCGGCCATTGCTTGCCGATTGCGTCGGTCTTGACGGGCATTGGCGACGCGCGATTCTAGGTGCTGAGCAGTTCCACCCGCCCCTTGACTCGCGAGGGCTAGGGTAGGAATCGAGCGTGACACCGTTCCTGACCACCGACGACGACGAGGGCGTGATGCGCTTCCGCGCCTGGGCCATCCCGGTGCTGATCGCCGTGATCTGCGCTTCGATCGTCGCGTCGATGGCACTCGCCGGGCTGGTCGGGGCAGGTCTCGGCATGGCGGTCGGGGCGGTGGCCGCCACGGGGCTGGTCGTCTTCGCCTCCCGGTCCAAGCCGGACCGGAAACTCGAGGTCGCTGCGGCCCGCGACGACGAACACCGTGTGCTGGTGGTCGCCACCGCCGAGGCCACCGCCGAATCCGCGCAGCGCATCGCGGAGCTGGCAGGCAAGACCATCGACGTCCGCTTGCTGGTCCCGGTTCCCAGTCACCGGCTCGACCGCTGGATGTCGGCTGAGGACGATGCCCGGCGCGACGCCGAGGGCCTGCTAGCGCGCTCGGCCGGAGCGCTCGTGGCCGCTGGGTTGCCGGTCAGCGGATCGGTCGGGGATCACGACCCTGCTCAGGCACTCGAGGACGAACTCCGTGACTTCCCAGCCGACGAGGTGGTCCTGCTGATCGCCAACGGCAAGGACCCGCTGGCCAAGATCGAGACCCGGCTCAGCCTGCCGCTGCGGCGCGTCAGCCCCTAGGAGGTTTCACGCTCCTCTGCCAATCGGATCCCCTCCTCGCGCGTCGGGAGCATCGCGAGAAAGGTGCACAGCCCCTCGTCGTTGACGTCGAAGAGGAAGGCGAGCTCCATGCTGACCTCGATCCCGGCGCGCCCCCGGCCCTCCTGATGGATCGTCGTGACCACGTGACGCTCTCCCACCACGGTGTTGTCCGTGACCTCTGCGCTGATCTCATCCCAGGCCTCGGTCCAGGCGGTAATCCAGGACACGAATCCGTCATGACCCGTGTAGCTCCCCGCGTTCGCCATCTCGGGGGAGGCATAGACCTCCACGTCCTGTGTGAGCGCGGCGAGCATCCGCGGTACGTCCCCGTCGTTGAACGCGTCCATCCCTCCCTGGGCCAGGGTGATCCGCTGTTCGCTACTTGTCGCCATCCATCTCCAGCACGGCGAGGAACGCCTCCTGGGGAACCTCGACCGCGCCGACCTGCTTCATCCGCTTCTTCCCCTTCTTCTGCTTCTCCAGCAGCTTGCGCTTCCTGGTGACATCGCCGCCGTAGAGCTTCGCGGTGACGTCCTTGCGGAGGGCCTTGACCGTCTCGCGGGCGATCACGTTGGAGCCGATCGCCGCCTGCACCGGGACGTCGAACTGCTGCCTCGGAATGGTCTTGCGAAGGCGCTCGACCAGGTTGCGGCCCTGCTCGTAGGACGCCTCCTTGTGGACGATCAGCGAGAGCGCGTCGACCTTGTCGCCGGCGAGCAGCACGTCGAGCTTGACCAGCTCCGACGGCCGGTTTCCGATCGGCTCATAGTCGAGCGAGGCGTATCCCTTGCTGCGCGACTTGAGCTGATCGAAGAAGTCGAGAACGATCTCCGCCAACGGGAGGTCGTATTGGACCTGCACCCGCGTCGGCGAGAGGTAGTGGAGGCCGACGTGCTCGCCCCGGCGCTTCTGGCAAAGCTCCATCACCGCGCCGACGTAGTCGTTCGGGGTGATGATCGTGGCGCGGATGTAGGGCTCGGAGATCGACTCGATCGAGGCGGGATCGGGCATATCGGTGGGGCTGCGGACCTCGACCACCTCACCGGTGTTGATCAGCTTCACCTCGTACCGGACATTGGGGGTGGTGGCGAGCAGCTCGAGGTCGTACTCGCGCTCGAGCCGCTCGCGGACGATGTCCATGTGGAGGAGGCCGAGGAAGCCGCACCGGAAGCCGAAGCCGAGCGCCTCGGAGGTCTCGGGCTCGTAGGAGAGCGCGGCGTCGTTGAGGGCGAGGCGGTCGAGGGCGTCGCGGAGGTCCTCGTACCGGTCGGTGTCGATCGGGAAGAGCCCGCAGAAGACCATGGGCCGGACCTCGCGGTAGCCGGGCAACGCCTCGGCCGCCGGCTGCTCGCGGCTCGTGAGCGTGTCGCCGACGCGGAGCTTGGTGACGTCCTTGATCCCGGTGATCACGTAGCCGACCTCGCCCGCCGACATCCCGGCGGCCGGCGTCATCTTCGGGGTGAAGAAGCCGATGTCGTCGATGTCCGCCTGGGTCCCGGCCTGCATCGCCTTGATCGGCTCGTTCTTCGAGAAGCGGCCGTCCTTCATCCGGACGAAGGCCACGACGCCGCGATACTGGTCGAACTCGGAGTCGAAGATCAGGGCGCGCGGGGGGGCCTCGGGCTGGCCGTCGGGTGGCGGGATCCTCTGCACGATCGCCTCCAGCACGTCGGTGACCCCTTCTCCCGTCTTGGCCGAGATGCGCAGAGCCTCGCCGGGATCGCCGCCCAGCAGGTCCGCAACCTGAGCCGCCACGCCGTCGGGGTCCGCCCCCGGCAGATCCACCTTGTTGAGGACCGGGATCAGCTCCAGGCCGGCGTCGATCGCCGCGTAGGCGTTCGCGACGGTCTGTGCTTCCACCCCCTGCGCCGCGTCCACCACCAGCAGCGCGCCCTCGCACGCCGCAAGGCTGCGGGAGACCTCGTATGAGAAATCGACATGACCGGGCGTGTCGATCAGATGGAGGTGGTAGCTCTCGCCGTCCGACGCCGCGTATGTCACGCGCACGGCCTGAGCCTTGATGGTGATCCCGCGCTCCCGCTCGAGCTCCATGGAGTCGAGCATCTGCGGCACGTGGGTCCGCGCGTCGACCGCCCCGGTGAGCTCGAGGATGCGATCGGCGAGCGTCGACTTGCCGTGGTCGATGTGGGCGATGATCGAGAAGTTCCGAATCCGGTCCATGGCGGAGAGGAAGGGTAGGGCCCGAGTCGGGGATACTGCGAACGCATGTCGCGGCAGAACGTGGATTTCGTCACCGGGCTCTACTCCGCCGGCGAAAGCATGGAAAAGGAGCAGCTGCTCGCGGCGCTGCCGGAGCTGATCGCACAAGCGTGCGACCCCGAGATCGAGTGGGTCGAAGATCCCCAGCGCGCCGACAGCAGAACCTATCGGGGGCACGAGGGCGTCCTCCGCTCATTCGAGCAGTGGCTGGAGCAGTTCTCGGAGTATGGCTTTGAGGCGGAGCGCTTCGTGGATTGCGGCGATGACGTCCTGGTCGTCGCCCGCGAGGAGGGCCGGGGCAGCGTGAGCGGTGCGCCGGTGAGCTCGCTGATCTACCAGGTGGTGACCGTCAAGGACGACAAGGTCTCTCGCTTCCAGGAGTTCTATGAGGAGGCGTCGGCACTCAAGGCAGTCGGTCTCACGGAGCTTCCCGCCTAGACGCCATGGAGTGGAGCAAGGGGCGCCACGAGAGCGTCGGGGAGCAGCTACTGGGCGCGGGGCCCGAGGGGTTCCGCATCACCAGCCCCAATGCGGTCACCGAACTCAGGCGGCGGTAGCCGGGGATGAGAGGCCGTAGCGGGCGACGATGCGATCGTAATTGAGGCGCATCAGCTCGATCACGTCGCGGACGTCCTCATCATCGTCGATCCGCCTTGCCGCCATCGCGTCCTTTCCGGGGAAGACCGGGTGGTCGACGACACGTCCCTGCTCGCGCAGGGAGGCCCCGACCTCCTTGCCGAAGCTGAAGTGGGCGGCATGGTCCCCGTGCAGGTGGCCGACCTCATGGCCGTTGACCCGGAAGCCCCACTCGCCTCGCTTGCCGTAACCGGCCTCGACCCCGGGCCACGAGGTGACCTCGTCGGTGATCGTCTCGCTCGCTGACCTCGTCTCGCTCATTTCGCCTCCTCAGCTTGTGTCGCGCCAGGCTACAAGCTCAAGTGAACTTGAAGTCAAGGCCGATTCGTGCTTCCCTGTCCCGATCGCCGCGCTCCTCACCATCAGCGAGGTGTCCAGGCGCAGCGGGGTGGCCGCCTCCGCCCTGCGGTTCTACGAGGACCGCGACCTGATCAGCTCCGAGCGGGCCGGCTCGGGTCACCGCCGATATGAGCGCTCGGTGCTGCGGCGGATCGCGTTCATCGTCTTCGCCCAGCGAATCGGCCTCACGCTCGGAGAGATCGCCGAGCAGCTCTCCAAGCTCCCACCGAACCGAGCGCCCACACGCAGCGACTGGTCGCGGCTGTCAAACGGCTGGACGGCCCGGATCGATGAGCGGATCGCCGAGCTCGAGCGGCTGCGCGCCGGGCTCACGGAGTGCATCGGCTGCGGCTGCCTCTCGCTGGACCGCTGCCAGCTCGCCAACCCCGGAGACCGCGCGGGTCGTTCCGGCCCGGGCCCGCGCTACTGGGTCGGCGATCCCCGGCCGGCCTAGCCGGATCGCGCACGTCAGATACGCCGCACCAGCCGGATGATCTGCCCGGCCTCCGGGACGCGCAGGGCCAGCACCGCCCCGACGTAGGTCCCGAACCCGGCGAGCAGGGCGCCCCCGAGGGAGATGATCTGGGCGATCGTGCTTCGCCCGAGTGCCTGGTCGAGGCCGTACCAGACCAGGTAGCTGACGCCGGCGAGCAGTGCCGCGGCCGCCACGACGCGCACCGCGGTGTCCATCAGCCGCCGGAGGTCGAGCCCGTGAAGCTGGCGGCGCAGGATCACCACTTCCGCGATCACGCTCGAGACGGTGGCGATCACCGTCGCGGCCACGACGCCGCCGACCCCGAAGGGGGAGTACAGCGCGAACGAGAAGATGATGTCGACGACCAGGTTCGAGCCCGCGACCGCGGTCGGCACCCAGGGCCGCTGCAGGCTGAAGAAGGTCCGGGTCAGCAACAGGTAGAGCCCGTTGAAGGGCAGCGAGAAGGCGAACCAGAAGAGCGCCTGCGCGACGAGATGAGTCTGCGCGGCGTCGAACTCGCCGCGCTGGTAGATGAGCCTGGTCATCGGCACCGAGAGCACCAATACCGCTGCGGCCGCCGGGATCAGCAGCAGCAGGATCTGGCGCATCCCGTTCGACATGGTCGAGCGCAGGTTCACCCACTCCTGGCGGGCGGCAAAGCGGGCGAGGGTCGGGAAGGTCACGGTCGCGACAGCGACCGAGAAGATTCCCTGCGGGAGCATGTAGATGCGGAACGCCTTGTCGATCGCCGCCGGAGCCTCGTTCGAGACGAGGGTCCCGACGATGCTGTTGAGCAGCAGGTCAAAGTTGATCAGCCCCAGGCTGAGCGTCACCGGCAGCATCAGCAGCAGGACTCGCCGTACCTCCGGCATGTGCCAGTCGAAGTCCCGGGTCAGGCGGAAGGGCGTGTTACGGAGGTCCCACGCCGGGATCGCCAGCTGGACCACGGTCCCCACCAGCACACCGATCGCGTATGCGTAGATCCGGTTGTTCCCGTGGAATGCCGGCTCGAGCAGGACCAGCACCGCGATGATCACCACGTTCCAGAAGAACGGCGAGATCGCGAACGCCGCGAAGCGGTCGTAGCTGTTCAGGACCCCCACCACCATCCCGGTCGCGCCCAGCAGGATCAGGATCGGGAAGAGGATCTGCGAGAGCGTGACCGTGAGATCGAGGATCTCGCCGCTGAATCCCGGGGCGAAGATCGGCGTGATCACGGGCGCGAGCAGAACGAATAGGGCCGTCACGGCACCCAGCACCAGCGTGACGAGGTAGATCAGGGTCGAGGCGAGCCGGAATGCCTCGCGCTTGTTGCCCTTCTCGAGCTCCTCGGTGAAGACCGGGACAAAGGCGGCCTGGATCGCCGCATCGGCGAACAGCGAGCGGACCAGGTTCGGCACCTGGAAGGCGATCGTGAAGGCAGACATCGGCCCGCTGATGCCGAAGTAGCTCGCCGCGACGATCTCGCGCACCAGGCCCGCCACCCGCGAGAAGGCGGTGGCTATCGAGAAGAACGCGGTCGAGCGCCCGAGCCGCCCCTGGCGCACGTCGAAGTCCGGGGGTACGAACGGCGTGGTCGGCGTCGGCGCCGGAATCGCCATGAAGGTCGAGGTGTCCATGGAGACGGCCTCGTGGCGGCGCTCGATCTGCTCCGCCTCCCCGGTGCGAACGGCCTGGAACTCCTGGGCCGAGGGATCGAAAGGCTCCGACGGAGCCGGAGGCTCATCGCCAAACGGGTTGCGCCTCGCTCCGCTCCCGCTCGCATCGCGGTCGTCCCCGTCGCCTCGCTCGGTCATTGCTCTATTCTCTTCGCCGCCCGCGTCGCGGGTCTTTTCATGGCCAACATCGCCTCACAGAAGAAGCGGATCGCACGCTCAGAGCGTGAGCGTCTCGAGAACCTGCGCTTTCGGAGCTCGGTGAAGACCCATTTCAAGCGGCTCGAGGCGGCCGTTCAGTCGGGAAACGCAGATGCCGTCGCCTCCGAGCACAAGTCTCTGATCTCGCGGATCGACAAGGCCGTTCAGAAGGGCGCGCTGCATCGGAACACCGGTGCCCGGAAGAAGTCCCGCGCCGCCGGGATCGCCGGCTCCGCCTCCAACACTTAACGGGTGTCTCCTCGGCTTCGCCTCCGGGGACCCCTCGCATAATCACCGCAGGGCCCAAGCCAGCGGCTCGGTGTCGTCCGGCACAAGGCCAACCGCCCTGCGCAGCGAAAGAGTGAAGGCGACGACCTCGGCGTAGTCTGAGCCCCCGCGGGACCAGAGCTCGAGGTCCGCGAGGGCGCGGATCGATGCGTCGAGATCCTCCGGAGTGCGGCCCTTGACCTTGGAGACGAGCATCTTGGCGGCGTAGGGGTGCATCGAGAGTCCCCTGGCGACCTCGCCCGCCGGCTTCCCCGCCTCCAGCTCAGTCGCGGCCTTGAGCGCCTGACGCAGCCGCGGAGCAAGCGAGTAGACGATCCTTGGCAGCGCCTCGCCCTGGGCGACAAGCCGCTCCGCGACTCGCATGGTCTCGGCTTCGTCGCCTGCGACCACGGCGTCGGCGAGCGTCCAGATCGCCTCCTCCGAGGTATCGGACACCATCGCCTCCAGATCCTCGACGCCGACCCGACCGCGATCGCCCGCCCAGAGCGCCAGGCGCTCCAGCTCCGTGCGGAGGCGAATTGGCCGGGGCCCGAGTCGCCCGACCAGGAGCCGCGCTGCCGACGGCTCCAGGTCGAAGCCGAGCTCCCGCGCCTCGGCGACCAGCTGCTTCGGCAGTTCGCGCTCCCTGGGCACGTCAAACGCCAGCACCTCGCCACCGGCCTTCTCGACCGCCTTCGCTATCCCCGTTGGGGCCTTGCCATGCGCCACCAGCGCAACCGTCGTCTCCGGTGGGATCTGGGCGAGCGCCTCCGTGGCCCGCTCTGCGTCGGCCTTCCCCCAGCCGTCGACTCCGTCCACGAGCAGGTAGCGACGCGAGGCGATCAGCGAGATAGCGGCGAGCGAGGAGACCACGGCGTCGAGGTCGGGTGAGCGGCGGCCTTCCCCAGCCTCGAAGAGCTCGAGCGCACCGGGTCCTCCCTCCCGCTCCGCCCGCTCTCTCAGACGGCCGCGCGCGCGGGAGATCTTCGCCTCGTCGGTCCCGGCAATCAGATACGCCGGCTTCATCTCAGGCTCGGGCATCCGGGCGAGTCTAGGGCGGGTGGTAGATGCGAGCCGCTAAGAGGTGACCGTGATCGTGGCGCTCTCGGCGTCCGGGCAGCGCTGAGAGCGGCGAGACCATCGTTCGCCACCGCTAACCGCCGTCGGTACCCACCGTCCACCGGGAACCGTTCACGTCGATGTCGATCTCGCCCTGCTGGTCGGTGCGCATGGTCGGCACGTCGTGCGCGCGCAACGTGGACAGGGTTGCCCCGGTCGGATGGCCGTAGGAGTTGCCGGCGCCGACCGAGATCACCGCCAGCTTCGGGACGGAGCGATCGAGCAGCTCGCCGAGTCCGGCGTCATCGGAGCCGTGGTGGGCCACCTTGAGCACGTCGATCGGTCCCGGGTCCATCGGGACCGACTCGGCCTCGGCGTCGCCGGTGAGCAGCATCGAGAAGTGATGCCACCTTGCGACCAGAACCAGGCAGAGGAGGTTCGGGTCCTCGCCGCTCGTGCCCAGCAGCTCGCGCGGCGGCCATAGCGCGCTGAGGTGGAGCCCACCCGAGTCGAGCTCGCGGCCCTCCGCGAGCCGGTAGGGCGCTGCTCCGGCCGCGAGCGCGGCCCGGCGCAGGCGGACGTCCGCGGCCCCGTAGACGAGCTGCTCGACGTGCACCGCGCCGAGCAGCTCCCCGAGGTCTCCGGCGTGGTCGGACTGGTCGTGGCTGATGACGATCGCGGCGAGCCTGTCGATGCCCAGCTCGTGAAGTCGGTCTGCCATCCCGTCGTCCGGCGGCCCGGTGTCGACGAGCACCGGCTCGGCGCCGGGTGGCTGCAGCAGGATCGAGTCCCCCTGGCCCACATCCAGCACCCGGACGGCCAGGTCCCTCGCCGGAGGCGATGGCGAGCCGTGCGATCCAAAGGGCCACAACAGGATCACCACGACTGCGGCCGCCACTACAAGGGACGGCCCGGCCAGGACCCCGATCGGGAAACTTCGCCCGTCCCGCCGCCGTAGCCAGCGCAGCAGCAGCTCCATCGTCACCAGAAGCACTGCGTACGCGCCCGCGACCGACCAGATCGTGCGCAGATGGACAGTCAGCAGCGCCCACTTCGGGGCGGCGAGCCAATGCGCGATCTGCGCGATGTAGGCGAGGCAGAGCGAGTCGATCCAGTTGAGCGGCTCCACCGGCAGCAGCGGCAGCTGGCCGGCGATGCCGGTCAGCATGCCCAGCCACATCGCCGGGGCCACCGCCGGCGCCGCCAGCACGTTCGCCGGCAGGGCGGCCGGGGAGAACTGGTCGAAGGCCTCTGCCATCAGGGGAGCGGTCGCCACCGTCGCCGAGGCCGTCACGGCGACGGCCTCGGCCAGGGCGCGTCGCGCCGAGCTCCGATCCGTACCGCCGGCGATCGCCGCGGCCAATCGCCTGGCCCAGAGCATGATCCCGATCACCGCCGCGAAGCTGAGCTGCCAGCCGACGTCGCCGTCCGCCCGGGGATTGATCGCCAGGGTGATCGCCGCCGCCAGCAGGACCGCGTACCAGCGCGACCGCGGTCGGTCGGCCAGAGCCGCGATCAACCCGGCGGCCCCCATGACCCCGGCTCGCTGGATCGAGGGGCCCGCCCCAGTGACCGGCACGTAGATCGCGATCAGGCAGAGGGCGCCGATCAGTCTCGCTCGCAGCGTCAGCCCGAGCAACGCCAGAAGCGGCCAGGCCAGGACGCAGAGCAGGATCACGTTCTCGCCGCTGACCGCGAGCAGGTGGGTCAAGTTCGAGCGCTGGAAGTCCTCGCGGGTCCGCTGGTCGATCCGGTCGTCCTCCCCGAGGACGAAACCGCGCGCGAGCGCGGCCTCCCTCTCGGGCACGCCGCGACCGAGGGCCTGCTCCGCGCGCTCACGGACCTGGTTGATCCACCCGGTCAGGCCGCCACGACGACCCGGGCGCGGCTCGATCCGGTCGGTCCGCAGGGTCATCGCGATGCCCTGACGCCGCAGGTACGCGGCCCGCCACGGCTCCGGCGTCTCGAGCGTCCCCTCGGCGCGGATCTCGGACCCAACCGGCAGCTCGCCCAGCGGCTCCGGGGCGACCACCAGGACCCGCCCCTCGGGCGAATCAACCCGCAGGTCGACTTCTGAGCCGTTCCGCCGCGGCACCCCGGCCACGAAGCCATCCACCCTGACGCGCTCCCCTGGGTGCGCGTGTAGAGCGCCCCGATCGATTGCGTCGAGCCTCGCGCCCCCCACGAGCAGACCAGTAAGGCAAGCCACCAGTGCGATGACCAGAAGCCAGGTCCAGCAGCCCACGCCGTCGGCTGTCCGGGGCCGCACCGCCGCGAGGGCGATCGCCGCGATCGGCAGGGCGCCCAGGGCACGGGCGGACGGATTCGCCATGGCCACCGGCGCGAGGGCGAGACCAACAGCCGTACCGGCCAGTGCCGCAAATCGCCAGTCGGGTTTCACCCAGTGGTCACGTGGTACGCGGCAGTGAACGCGATCTTCGACCCAGAGGAGAAGCGATGACCACGAAGCGCGAACAGATGCACCGCGGGCCCCCTCGGCCCACCCACAGAGACGGAGACCGGCAGGGCCACCTCGACCGTCGCCGCGCCGACATGCACGCGGCCGAGGGCCACGCGGGCAGCATCCCGCGGGGCAACCAGGAGCTCGAGCGCGAGAACGTCGGGCAGCACCGCCGGGAGTGGGAGCGGCTGCTCGGTCACTGACACCGCCTCACCCAGGCGCTCAGGGCTGCAGTGAGGCCCTGAGCGTCTGCATGGTGGACGGTCCGATGCCATCGACCTGGTCGAGCTGGTTGACCGAGGAGAGTCCGCCGTGCTGGTCGCGGAACTCGATGATCTTCTGGGCGGTCACCGGCCCGATCCCTTCGATCCCGTCCAATTGTTCGGCGGTGGCACTGCCCAGGCTGATCGGGCCGGTCTGTCCGCCGGTGGCCGACGTCGCGGCCGACATGCCGGGGCCGGGGACCACCACCTGCTGTCCGTCGCTGAGGCGGGCCGCCAGGTTGATTGCGTCCTCATTCGCCCCTCCGGCGAAGCCACCCGCGCGGCGGACCGCGTCGGTCACCCTGGAGCCGGCGGGCAGCCGGTAGACGCCCGGCCGCCGAACGTCGCCGGCGACATGCACCACGACATCACGACTGCCCTCGGTCTGCGGCGAGGAGTCGGCCGCGAAGCTCACCTCCGTGCCGCCGGTCGAGCCGCCCCCGCTCGAGCGGATCCAGCGCGCGCCGATCAGCAGCACGGCGATGGCGATCGCGCCGTAGACGAGCAGTTGTGAGCGGCTCAGCTCGGGCACGTGCTGAGTCTGGGCGCGGAGCCGTCGCGGAACCCGCCGCCTTCGTGACGGATCAGTAGCCGGCGACGGTCAGCTCAGCGGACCTGGAAGCCGGAAAGCCTCTCGGGTTGCTCCTCGGTGACCTCTACGGCGGCGACCTCGGCGCGACTCGGCCCCCGGCGACTGAACTCCACCATCTCCTCGACCGCGTCCGGCTCGCCCTCGAAGACCGCCTCGACGGCGCCCTCGGGGGTGTTGCGGACCCAACCCGATACGCCCGCCGCCTCGGCCCGGCGTTTGGTCGTGTCCCGGAAGAAGACTCCCTGGACGCGCCCGCTGACGACGACCCGCTTCCGGGTCAGTGATCACTCCTCTTCGTCGTACTCGGAGGCGACGCCGACGCCCGGGCGCCCGAAGACCTCGGACGATGTGACGGGCGGCGACTGCACGGAAACGCAGCAGAGGTCTGTCGAGTTCCCGTTGGAGATCGAATGGTCGGTGGCCGGCGGGACCAGAACCAGGTCGCCCGAGGAGACCTCCTGGGTGTCTCCGGCGACCGTCATGGTCCCGCTCCCGCTCACCACGATGTAGACCTGCTCGGCCTCCTCGTGCGAGTGGAGCTCCTGGTCGATGCCCGCGGGGACCTCGAGCCAGGTGACTGACATGTTGCGGGAACCGAGTTCCCCAGCGTCCATGAGGATGTGATTGCGGAGCCTGTGCCACTCCTCGGTGGGAGCGTCTCCGAGCCGCCTGACCAGCACGCGGCCTTTCTAGCAGATCATCCTTTTACGACCAAGTTGACCAGGCGCCCGGGGACCACGATCTCCTTGACGATGGCCTTGCCGTCGAGGTGGCGCTGCACGTTGTCGCTGCTCCGAGCGAGCTCCAGGAGTTGCTCCTCGGAGGTGTCGCTCTCCACCTCGATGCGATCGCGCAGCTTGCCGTTCACCTGGACGACCAGCATGTAGGTGTCGCGCTCGAGCAGCGCCGGGTCGGCTTCCGGCCACGGCTGTTCCCAGACCCGCTCGCCCTCCAGCCACTCGTAGACCTCGCAACACAGGTGCGGGGCGAACGGAAAGAGCAGGGAAGCGGCCGTCGAGGTCGCGAAGCGCACCACGGCCGATCCCGTGGGGTCTTCGTAGAGGCCGTCCTTGAGCCGGTAGATCTCGTTGACCAGCTCCATCACCGCGGCGATCGCGGTGTTGAACTGGAAGCGGGGCTCGATGTCGCGGGTGACCTTGTCGATGGCCCAGTGGGCCTTGGCCAGCAGCTGGCGCGCCTCGCCCGACGCGCCATCCGACGACCCGCCCGGCTCCGTCCGCTCGGCGACCTCGCGCCCGAGCCGCCAGAGCCTCGCCAGGAACCGGAAGATCCCCTCGGCCCCCTCGTCGGACCAGTCACCGCCCTTGATCGGCGGCCCCATGAAGCAGATGTAGGTGCGCAATGTGTCGGCGCCGAAGCGCTCGACGTACTCGGCCGGGCTCACCGTATTGCCGCGGGACTTGGACATCTTCGCCCCGTCGCGGGTGATCATTCCCTGGGTGAAGAGGTTCGCGAACGGCTCGCGCGCCTCCAGCAGATCCATGTCGTGCAGCGCCTTGACGAAGAAGCGCGCGTAGAGCAGGTGGAGGATCGCGTGCTCGACGCCGCCGATGTACTGGTCGACCGGCATCCAGTAGTCGGCGACCTCCGTCGTCCAGCGCTGCTCGTCGTTTCGCGGGTCGAGATAGCGGAGGAAGTACCAGGATGAGTCGACGAAGGTGTCCATCGTGTCCGTCTCGCGACGGCCCTCTCCACCGCACGACGGGCACTCGACCTTGACCCAGTCCTCGGCCGCCGCCAGGGGGCTCTTACCCTTCGGCGCGTACTCCTCGATGTCGGGCAGCAGCACCGGCAGCTGGTCCTCGGGCACCGGGACGATGCCGCACCGATCGCAGTAGATGATCGGGATCGGCGCGCCCCAGTAGCGCTGGCGTGAGACCAGCCAGTCGCGCAGCCGGTAGTTGACCGCCGCCTTGCCTCGGCCCTCGGACGCCAGCCAGGCGACGATCTCGTCATAGGCCTGGCGGTTGTGGTCGCCGTCGAAGCGCCCCGAGTTGACCATCTCCCCGTCGCCCGAGTAGGGCAGGCCCTCGTCGTCCCTCGCCTGCTCGGGATCGCTTCCCTCGATCACCCGGCGGATCGGCAGGTCGAACGTCCTGGCGAAGTCGTAGTCGCGCTCGTCGTGGGCCGGCACGGCCATGATCGCCCCGGTGCCGTACTCCATCAGCACGTAGTCGGCGACGTACATCGGGATCCGCTCGCCGTTGACGGGGTTTATGACCTCGCGGCCGAGAGGCACGCCGGTCTTCTGGTGCTCCTCGTCGGCGCGCTCCTCGGCCGTTGCCCGGGCCGACTCGTTGACGTAATCGCGGACCTCACGCTCGTGCTCGGTGCCCGCGGCCAGCCGCTCGACCTCCGGATGCTCGGGCGCCAGCACGAAAAAGGTCGCCCCGAAGAGCGTGTCGGGGCGGGTGGTGAAGACCGGGAAGTCGAGGTCGAGCTCCTCGCAGCGGAAGACGACCTCCGCCCCCTCCGAGCGGCCGATCCAGTTCCGCTGCATGGTGATCACGTTCTCCGGCCAGAACTCGAGCAGCTCGAAGTCGTCCAGCAGCCGCTGCGCGTACTCGGTGATCCGGAAGAACCACTGCTCGAGCTGACGGAGCTCCACCAGCGTGCCGCAGCGCTCGCAGTGACCGTCGATCACCTGCTCGTTGGCGAGCACCGTCTGATCCTTGGGGCACCAGTGGACGGGCGCCTCGTGCCGGTGTGCCAGTCCGCGTTCGAACAGTTTCAGGAAGATCCACTGTGTCCACCGGTAGTAGCTCGGCTGGTGCGTGCCGAGCTCTCGGGTCCAGTCGATCGAGATACCCCAGCGCATGAACTGCTCGCGAAAGGACGCGATCGACTTCTCGGTCGCCTCCCGGGGGTGCTCGCCCGTCTGGATCGCGTTGTTCTCGGCCGGCAGGCCGAAGGCGTCGTAACCCATCGGATGCACGACGCGAAAGCCGCGGCGGCGGCGGAAGTGGGCGATCGCGTCGCCGACCGAATAGGTCTTCAGGTGCCCGACGTGCGGCTCGCCCGACGGGTAGGGCAGCATCTCCAGCACGTAGCTCTTCGGCTTGGACGCGTCGAACTCAGGGGAGCCGGGGTTCGCAACCACCCACGTGTTCTCCGCCTCCCAGACGAGCTGCCACTTGCGCTCGATCGCCTGGGGGTCGTAGCGCTCCGCTGTTTCGGCCTCGGCCATCGCGGGGCCAGTTTAAGAGCGGCGTATATTCGGACGCGAGGAAAGGAGAAGGCATGTCGAGGTTGATCAGACTGGACCGGACAGGGCACACGGAGCTGGTGAGCTGGACGGCCGAGGACGAGGAATCCCAGCGCGCGGCGATCAGAGCGTTCCGCCGAGAGCTCGACGAGGGGATGCTGGCGAGCGCGACGCTGCCCGACGGCTCCGCCGAGGTCGTGCGGGAGCTGCCGCTCCACGCCGAGCTGGTCATCTTGAGGCGTCCGATCGCGGGCGGCTAGAGCATGGAGGCGGGTGTTCTCGCCGAAGCGGCGGCCATGCCGTGGAGGCGGCGGGCAAGCGAGAGGAGCCTCGGAAAAGAGGGGCGGATCTGGACGCTGTGGAGCGTCGGGGTAGTTCTGACCTTCGGTCTGCCGGCGGCACTGCTCGTCTGGATTCAACCGCTCGCCTTCCCCGTGTCGGCCATCTTCCTCGCCCATGGGATTGCGGTGCTCCACCTTCAGGCACGGCGCGGGGCCCGGGGCGTGAAGCCGATCGGTCCCGCCGAAGACCCGCCGGCTCGGGCCGCCCTGGGGCTGCTGGGAGACCTCATGGCCCATGAACATCGGGACCTCGTCGGGCAGACGGGGCTCGCGCTGGAACACGGCCGGCTCGGGACCTGGCTGGTCGGGCAGGAGGGCGCGGTTCTGGTTCGCCCCGGCGGACGCAGGGTGCACTGCTTCTGCGTGCGCGTCGGAGAGGCCGGGGACCTGCCCGCCGGCGACCGGGTGGCTCACCTGCTGCTCGCGCTGCGCGAGGACGAGGAGGGATTCGCGACGGTCGCCAACCGCAACTTCTCCGGGTCGGCCTGGCGAGTCTGGGTCGAGCTCCCGGGCGCCTGTCGCCCGGCCCTCAACCGAGCGCGCGAGCACGCCGGTAACACCTAAGAGCTTCACGCGTGGCGGCTAAGCGCGGCGCCCTATACCAGCGTCAAGCACAAACCCTGATCGCCTCGTGGCGGTATTTTGCGAACTGGTCAAGCGGCGCCGCGATTCACGAGGAGCCCGGCGTTCAGGTGGCGGTGTTCCCCGCGGCGCCCGAGCGATTCGTCTACAACAACGCGCTCCTAGAGCTCGGGCTTGACCGAGCGGAGTCTGCGCGCGCGATGGACCGTGTCGAGAGCCTGTACGCCGCGGCACGGGTGCGGACTTATGCGGTTTGGGTGCACGAGGCCGAAGACCGCGCCGGCGACGAGGTCAGGGACCGGGGGTATCGGTTGGCCACGTCAACGAGGGCAATGGGGATGGAGCTCGATGAGCTCACCGTTGACAGGCCCTCATTGGACCTCGGTGACGCCGATTGGGAGGAGCACCTCCGCCTCATAGAGGGCCCCGAGGGGCTGCTCGAAGGGATCGATCCCCACCCGCTCAACGTGGTGGTCGCGCGGCTTTGCGGCGTCAACGCAGCTTCGGCGATCGCCTACGACTTCGACGGCGATTGCGGCCTCTACAACCTGGGCACGGTTCCGGAGTCGCGCCGGCAGGGGATCGGCACCGACGTCGCGGCGCTTCAGCTCTGGAACGCCCGTGATCGTGGCTGTACGACCGCCAGCATCCAGTCGACCGAGATCGCCGAGGGCGTGTATTTCTCCGTCGGCTTCCGCGATCTGGGGCGGTACCTCGAGTATGTAAGAGCGACCGAGTGAGACTTGCCGCTAGTTCTCCTCCGCCTGGTGCTCCTTGACCTTCACCTCGAGTTGCTCCATGACGGCTGGATCGCGGAGCGTGGTCACGTCGCCGAGCTCGCGGCCCTCGCCGATGTCCCGCAGCAGCCGGCGCATGATCTTTCCGGAGCGGGTCTTCGGCAGATCGCCCGCCCAGATGATCCGCTTCGGGCGGGCGATCTTCGAGATCCGCATGGCGACGTGCTCGTTGATCTCCTTGGCGATCTCGTCCGTGCCCTCGAGGTCGCCCTCGAGGGTGACGAAGGCGCAGATCGCCTGACCGGTGTCCTCGTCGGCGATGCCGATCACTGCGCACTCGGCGACCTTCGGGTGTGAGACGACCGCCGACTCGACCTCGGCGGTCGAGAGGCGGTGTCCGGAGACGTTCACCACGTCGTCGACACGGCCGAGGATCCAGAAATAGCCATCCTCGTCCTTGCGCGCGGCATCGCCGACGAAGTAGGTGGTCTCGTCCCACCTGGAGTAGTAGGTCTCCTTGAAGCGCTCGTCCTCCTTGAACAGGGTGCGGAGCATTCCCGGCCACGGGCGCCTCAGCGCCAGAAGGCCCTGGTCCCCGTCCATCTCGTTGCCGTCGTCGTCGAGCACGGCGGCATCGATGCCCGGGAGCGGCCTGGTGGCCGAGCCGGGCTTCGCCGGTGTGAGGCCGGGGAGCGGGCTGATCAGGATGTGTCCGGTCTCGGTCTGCCACCAGGTGTCGACGATGGGGCAGCGCTCGCCGCCGATCACCTCGTAGTACCAGAGCCAGGCCTTGGGGTTGATCGGCTCGCCGACGGTGCCGAGCAGGCGGAGCGATGAGAGATCGTGCTTCGCCGGGTGCTCGGCGCCCCACTTCATACAGGCGCGGATCGCGGTGGGTGCCGTGTAGAGGATGGTGGCCTTGTAGCGCTCGGCGACATCCCACCAGACGTCCTTGTCGGGATAGTCCGGCGCGCCCTCGTACATGATGCTGGTGGCCCCGTTGGAGAGCGGGCCGTAGACGATGTAGGAATGCCCGGTGACCCAGCCGACATCGGCCGCGCACCAGTAGACATCGGACTCCGGCTTCAGGTCGAAGACGTAGCGGTGCGTGAAGGTGACGCCGACCAGGTAGCCGCCGGTGGTGTGCAGGACGCCCTTCGGCTTCGCCGTGGAGCCGGAGGTGTAGAGGACGAAGAGCGGGTGCTCCGCGTCCAGGGGCTCCGGCGGGCACTCGGCGTCGGCCTTCTCCATCTCCTCGCCGAACCAGACGTCCCGGCCGGCCTTCATCTCGCAGTCGGTGTCGGTGGCCTTGACGACGAAGACGGTCTCGATCGAGGGGACGTTTTCGATCTCGGGGTCCACGGCGCTCTTGATCGGGGCGGTCTTGCCCTTGCGGCGGGCACCGTCGACGGTTATCAGGGCCTTCGCCTCGGAGAACTCCATGCGCTCGCGCACGGCCTCGGGTGAGAAGCCGCCGAAGACGACGTTGTGGGGGGCGCCGATGCGAGCGCAGGCAAGCATGGAGATGACGACCTCGGGGATCATGGGGAGATAGATGCCGACGACGTCGCCCTTGCCGATGCCGCGTGCCTTCAGGGCGTTGGCGAAGCGCTGGACGTCACGGTGGAGCTCGGCATAGGTGATGTCGAGCTCCTCGCCCTCCTCCCCCCGCCAGTGGTAGGCGATGCGATCGCCCTTGCCGGCGTCGATGTGGCGGTCCAGGCAATTGGCCGAGACGTTCAGGGTGCCGTCGGCGAACCACCTATAGAAGGGAGCGTTGGACTCGTCGAGGGTCTGGGACGGCTTGTCGATCCAGTCGATCAGCTGGTCGGCCTGCCTTGACCAGAAGCCCTCGAGGTCCTGGGCGGCCTCTTCATACAAGGACTCGTCGGTTACCAGCGCGTGCTTGCGGAACTCGTCGGGCGGCGGGAACTTCTCGATGTCGAGCATCGACTCGAGTTGCTTCTCGAGATCCTCGGTCTTCACCTCAGTCCCCATCTCTCCTCACTGGTCGATTTGGTGCCTGTGGGGAACTTACCCGCCGGGAAGCGTTTCTAGAGGCCGGCGGCCTCGGCGAGGAGACCGACCTGGGCGGGGTCGCTGGAGCAGGGGAAGAGGATCAGCTCGTCGCACTTCCACTCCTCGTACGCCTTCATGAACGCCTTGACGCTGTCGGCGTCCTTGGGCGCGCCGGCGGCGATTCCCTGGACCGCGTCGTCACCCAGCCACGCGTAGTAGTCGCCGACGTAGGCCTGGGCGTTCGCCTCGGCGTCGGGCCCGAGGCAGAAGTAGCCCAGAGCCAGAGTCCGGGGCTGGCCGTCGCGACCGGCCTTCTTCCAGGCGTCATCGAGGTTGGAGAGGTCTGCTCCGAACTGGGAGGCGCCGGAACCGCCCTGGGTCCAGCCGTCGCCGTACTTGGCGGCGCGCTCGAAGGACGCTTCCACGTCTCCCCCGACCAGGAGGGCGGGGCCCTTGCCGGAGGGGTGCGGACCGACCTTGGACTCGAGATCGCCATCGGCGTTCCAGATGTCGCGGATCCTCCCCAGGGCGTCGTCGAGCCACTTGCCGCGGCTGGACATGTCCAGGCCGCTGATCGCGTAGTCGTCTTCGCGTCCGCCGATCCCGATGCCGAGGACGGCGCGGTCGCCGCCGGCCAGAGCGTCGAGGGAGAGGAACTGCTTGGCGACCATCGCGGGGTTCATGCGCAGCGGGCCGAGCATGACGTCGGTGACGAGCTTGATGCGCTCGGTTACCGCGGCGGCGGCTGAGAGTGCGACGACGGGCTCGTAGTTCGCGAAGACGATGCGGTCGATCGTCCCGAGGGAGGAGAAGCCGGCGTCCTCGGCGGCGCGAGCCCAGTCGGTGAGCTGGGCGCCGGTCGTTCCCGGCACCGTGTTCGGCAGTCCGATTCCGAGCTCCATGGGTTCCTTTCGTCGACCTACAGTGGGTTGGTGGCTCCCCGGGAACCTATCGAGATCGTTGCGTGGGCAAACGAATTGCTGGAGACGGCGCGGGTCGGGCGGATAGGGCCTGGTCGATGAGGAGGGTGCGCCGAGGGTGCTGCCGGTGACGTTCGCGTTGGCCGAGGGACGGATCTGGAGCGCGATCGATCAGAAGCCAAAACGGGCGGGTGAGCCGGCGCGGCTGCGGTACCTGCGGCGGGATCCGCGGGCGGCGCTGACGGTGGATCACTACTCGGACGACTGGGAGGAGCTGGCGTGGGTGCAGGTGCTGGGCACGGTGCGGATCCTCGATCTGGCCGAGGGCGCCCCCGGGCTCGGGGCGCTCAGCGCGAAGTACGAGCAGTATCGGGAGAAGCGTCCGCCGGGGCCGCTGCTGGCTCTTCGGCCGGAGCGGTATCTGTGGTGGAGAGCTGCGGATCCGGAGGGCCGAGGCGGGCGTAGCGGCGGCCCCGGCGGGTGATCAGGATCTCGTCGCCGGCGGCGGCGCGCTCCATCCAGTAGCCGAAGTGGTTGCGGAACCGGTGGGCGCCGACGGTGATCTCCCGTTGCTCACCATCGGAATTGAAAATGGAGCCAGCGGGGCTCGAACCCGCGACCTTCTGACTGCCGGTCAGACGCTCTCCCAGCTGAGCTATGGCCCCAGAAAGGGTGTAATCGGCCGCCAAGTGTACCGCCGCTCTCTGGCCGTTCCGGGGAGCGTCGACTCTCAGCGACAGCCAATCCTGACCCGCTACCTGCTCAATGCCAACAAGAAAGCACTCCCTGAGATCGTTGCAATAAGCGGCAACGGCGTCGATCTCGTCGGCTCCGTAGGACGATCGAATGTATCCCCTGATTGGGCTGTGCGAGCAGCGCCGCAGGCGGACCTCGATCACACCGTTCTTCAGCGCCGCCCACTTGCATTGCACTCGGAGCAATCGCACGCCGACCTCGACAACCAGGTCATACGGCGGATGATCGGTCAGCGGCCTGCACACGGTGCAGCCCGCCCGTATGGCAGCCGCTGCAATCTCCGCCTCGGCGATGTCGCCTTTCTCGTTCGGACCGAACACGAACGTATGTTCGCTTAGATCGGCCCTCTGAAGCGGCGCAGACCATCACGGAAGCGCAACGAAAACGCGGCGCTTGTCGCCCCGGCTACGCTGCTCGGTCCTGCTCGGCGCCGTCCTCGTCCACGTCGAGGACCAGGCCGTCGCGGCGGGTGTCCCGCACCACGAAGTCGAAGGGAGCCCTCTCCTCCAGCTCCCTGAGCAGGTCGATCGGGTTCTCCAGGTTCATCGACACCGTGGCCCGACCGGCCGAGAACCGCTTCACCGTGATCTCGGACGCTCCGTCGATGCCCGCCGCCGCGTCCTCGAAGAGCGTCAGCTGCGCAAAGTCATTGAACGGCCCCACCTCGACTTCGACCATCCCCGCGAAGAAACCGCCATTCGCGGGCGCCGTCCCGACCGCGGGGCGGTCCTGCTCCTCCATCCCGAGGCGGACCCGCGCGACGTCGGCGAGCTCGGAAACGCGCGCGCCGAGCTCGTCCCTGAGACTGGACAGCTCGGTCACCCGATCCGCCATCTGCACAGCGTCCTCCAGCGCCTTCATCCGGATCCGCGTCGCCTGCCGCCGCGCCTGCCCGTAGATCTCCTCGATCCCCTTGCTGACCGCCGCGGACATCGGCCGCTTCAGCGCATCCTGCAATCTCTTCTCGCGCTCGACCACCCGCTCGGCGAGTCGCTGCGCCTCCCGCTCGAGGCGGGCCAGTCGGGCGTCGCGCGCCTCAATCGCCGCATCGACCTCCTCGGGGTCGTAGCCGCGCCGGGCGCGCCGGAAACGCTCCTTCGACACGGGTGGGAGGCTAAGAGCGGCCTCGGACGGCTTCCCAGCAGAGCGCGGCCACGAGCGGCCGCACCGCCTAAGTCGCGTCGGCTTCGCCGACGCTCCGATGGAGAGCGGCCTGGTGGCCGCTAGGCGGCACCGCGGGCGCCGGCCAGATCGAGCTCCAGCCGGTCGGCCTCACCCCAGAGCACTTCCAGGCGGTATCGCTCGCGCAGCTCCGGCGTGAACACGTGCAGCACGGCATCCAGATAGTCCATCAGCACCCACTCGGCCTCCCGCACCCCCTCGACCCGTGCCGGAAGCCATCCGTCCCGTTTGAGCTGGTGGTAGACGTCATCGTGGATCGCCTTTGCCTGCCGCTCGTTGCGCGCCGTGCAGATCACCAGGTAATCCGTGTAGGAGACCAGCTCCCTCACGTCCAGCGCCACCAGCTCGGTCGCCTTCTTGTCATCGGCGATCGCGGCCAGCCGGCGCGCCAGCTCCTCCGAGGTCATCTCACTGTCCCGGCTCACCGGTACAGCTCCCTCTCCTCGATCACCCGGATCACCGGATCCGGAACGAGATGCCGCAGCGGTCTTCCCTCCCGTGCCCGCTGCCTGACTGTGGTCGAGGACGCTCCGCAAAGTGGCATGTCGATTATCTCTGCCCGATCGGCGGCACCGAGACGCTCGAGCGCCGAGCTCACCGCCCCGAGGCCGACCCCGGGCCGCGGCACCACCCCCAGCTTCGCCAGCTCGAGGACGCGGACCGGCTCCTTCCAGCTCGCCAGCCCCGCCGCCACGTCCGCGCCCAGCAGGAAGAAGAGCTCGCTCTCCGGCTCCTCCCCGGCGAGCAGCTCCAGCGTCCGGTAGCTGTACGAGGTCTCGTCACGGTCGACCTCCAGCCCCGATGCCTCCACCCCCGGGTCGAACCCGGCGGCCAGCATCGCCATCTCCAGCCGCAGATCGGCTCCCGGGTCGTCGTCGATCTCCTTGTGCGGAGCCCGTCCGGTCACCATCAGCAGCACGCGGTCGAGCTCGAGCTGCCAGCGCGCCTCCTGCGCGAGGAGGAGATGTCCGACGTGGGGCGGGTTGAAGGCCCCGCCCAGGACCCCGATCCGAGCGACGTCCCTACTCCCTGATCTGACCGCTGCCGTGGACGACGTACTTGGTGGTCGTCAGCTCGCGCAGTCCGATCGGCCCGCGCGCGTGCAGCTTCTGGGTCGAGTTCCCGATCTCCGCGCCCATGCCGAACTCGTAGCCGTCGGTGAAGCGCGTCGACGCGTTGACGTAGACAGCCGCCGAGTCCACGGCATCCGTGAACTCGTCGCCCACCTCCTCCGAGCGAGTCACGATCGCATCGGAGTGCCCGGTCCCATGCCGGTTGATGTGATCGACCGCCTCCCCAACCGAATCGACCACCCCGACGGCCATCTTCAGGCCGTGGTACTCGGTGTCCCAGTCCGCCTGCGTGGCCTCTCCGACCGGCACCGAACCCGCCGATCCGCGCGTCCGCTCGTCGCCGACCAGCTCCACCCCCGCCTCGCTCAGCTTGCCGAGCAGGCTGGGGAGCAGCTCCGCCGCCACGTCACGATGCACCAGCAGCGTCTCGGCCGCGTTGCAGACACCGGGCCTCTGCACCTTCGCGTTGTAGGCGACCCGTTCCGCCATCTCCAGGTCGGCGTCCTGATGGACGTAGACGTGGCAATTTCCCGCGGCCGCGTACATGACCGGCACTGTGGCGACGCTCTTCAGCGCGTTCTTCAGCCCCTCGCCGCCCCTCGGGATGATCAGGTCGACCAGTCCCTCCTGGGTCGCCAGCTCCTCGAGCTGCTCGTGGCCGCCTCCGGAAAGCAGCGAGACCGAGGCCGCCGGCAGCTCGGCACCCGCGAGCGCATCGGCGATCAGGCCGGCGAGAAAGGCGTTGGAGCTCTCCGCGCTGCTCGAGCCCCGGAGAACCGCCGCATTGCCGCTCTTCAGGCAGAGCGCGGCCGCGTCGATCGTCACGTTCGGCCGCGCCTCGTAGACGACCGCGACCACGCCGATCGGAACCCGCTTCTTGGCGACCTCGAGCCCGTTGTCGAGCGTCCACCCCTCGACGACCTCCCCGACCGGATCCTCGAGGCCGGCGATCTCGCGCACGCCGTTCGCCATCTCGGCGATCCGCGCCTCGGTCAGCGTCAGCCGGTCGATCAGCGCCTCGTTGAGGCCCTCCTCGCGCCCGGCCTCGACGTCCGCCCGATTGGCGTCGAGCAGCGCCGCCGCGCTCGCCTCGATCCGATCAGCGAGGTCGCGCAGGCAGGCGTCCTTCTCATCCCGGCTCGCGCGCGCGAGCAGGTGCGAGGCGTCCTTAGCCTCGCGACAGACCTCGGCGACCGTCTTCGTGGCGGTGGCCACGCACAAAGGGTAACTACGCCGTCACACTTGAGCGGATGGCAGGGGCGAGCGCGGCGACAGAAGAGCGCCTCCGGCAGTCCGGCGGCACGGTCGAGGCAGGATTCGAGCCACTCGCCGAGGCATTCAGGAGGCTGATGGCGCGAGGGCCGCGCGGCGGGGCGCTGGTGCTCCGCGCCGGAGACCGCGTCCTCGCGGACCTGCGGATCGGCTGGGAGGACGGCGCGCACAAACGCCCGTGGCGCCCCGAGACCCAGGCCCTGGGCTTCTCGGCGACCAAGGGTCTCGCCTCCATGGTGATCCACCGGCTCGCTGACCGCGGCCTGATCGACTACGACGAGCAGGTCGCCACCTACTGGCAGGAGTTTGCGGCCGCCGGCAAGGGTGGGATCACAGTTCGCGAGCTGCTCAGCCACCGAGCCGGGCTCTACGACGTCCAGGCCGTCGCACGGAACGCGGAAGACCTGATGGACCACATCGGGATGGAACGGCGGCTCGCCGCCTCCACCCCCGAGGGACCCCCTGGGCGTCCGGCGTACCACGCGATCACCTTCGGCTGGCTCGCCTCGGGCCTGGGCCGGGCGGTCACCGGCAAGGGGATGCGCGAACTCGTCCGAATCGAGCTTGCCGAACCTCTCGGCACGTCCGGCCTCGAGATTGGCACCGGCGATGGGCCGACGAGACCGGCCGAGATGGTCGGGCGCTCGCTCCGCTTCTACACCGCATTCGGCATCGCGGCCACGCCGCTGCTCGGCTGGCTGCCGGTCACCAGGGCCGGCTTTCGCGCCCTGCACGCGCCGGGCTTCGAACAGCTCTGCCGGGGACCCGACCCCGCCGTCTGGCGCACCGAGATGCCCGCCGTGAACGGCGCGCTCAGCGCCGACGGTCTCTCCCGTCTGTATGTCCCCCTGGCCAACGGCGGTCTGGCCCCCGACGGCAGGCCCTTCCTCTCAGCGGACACCTCGCGCGCCTCGGCCGCGTCCAGACACGCGGTGTCGACCGGGTCCTTGGCGTCCGCATGCGCTGGCGCCTCGGCTTCCACCACGCCTTCGCCCTCGGCCAGCCGGCACCCCGCGCCCTCGGCCACTACGACTTCGGAGGCAGTGCGGCTGGGGCGACCCCGACACGGGCGTCTCTTTCGGATTCGTGACAGCCACATCGGCAACTTCACAACGGCCATCGGCGACCTGGGCATCCTCCGCCTGACAGCAGTGGCGCGCGCCTGCGCGGCGCGCGCCCTGTGATTCAACCTCGGCGAAGCCCTCTACGTCCGCGACAGGACCTGCGCGCCGGTGCGGCTTCGTCTAGAGCTGAATCGCCTTGACCTCGAGGAACTCTTCCAAGCCGAAGCGGCCGTATTCGCGGCCATGGCCGACTTGCTTGAAGCCGCCAAAGGGAGCTATCGGGTTGAACGTCGCTCCATTGATCTGCACCTGGCCAGTTCGCATGCGGCGCGCGAAGGCCTTCGCTCGCTCCGGATCCGCTGACCAGACTCCGCCGTCGAGTCCGTAGATCGTCGAGTTCGCGATCTCTGCGGCCTCGTCCTCGGAGTCGTAGGGAATGATCGAGAGCACGGGCCCGAAGATCTCCTCCTGGGCGATCGTCATGTCGGGCTTGACCTCGGAGAAGACGGTGGGGCGCACGAAGTAGCCGCTCTCCAGGCCGTCCGGCGGCTCGACGCCGCCGGTGACCAGCTTCGCTCCCTCCTCCTCGCCCTTCTTGATGAAGCCGCGTACACGCTCGCGCTGCGCCTCGGAGACCAGCGGCCCGAGGCGGGTGCTGTCCTCGAAGGGGTCACCCGGCGTCGCCTTCTCGGCGGCCGCAGCCGCGACCTGCTCCGCTTCCGCGAGCTTCTCCCGCGGCACCAACATCCGCGTGTGGGCGCTGCAGGTCTGACCGGAGTTGAGGTAGCAGTTGGAGACGCCGTAGCCGACCGCCGCCTTCAGATCGGCGTCGTCGAGGATCACGTTCGCCGACTTGCCACCGAGCTCGAGGGCGACCCTCTTCACCGTCTGGGAGGCGACCTCGCTGACTCGCCGCCCCGCCTTCGTCGAGCCCGTGAACGAGACCATGTCGACGTCGTCGTGAGCCGCGATCGCCTCGCCGACGACGGGCCCATACCCGGTGACCAGATTGAAGACGCCGGCCGGCAGATCGAGCGAATCGATGATCTCAGCGAGGATGAACGAGGTCAGCGGCGTGACCTCGCTCGGCTTCACCACCACCGAGCAGCCGGCGGTGAGCGCCGGCGCCACCTTGGCGCAGATCTGATGAAGCGGGTAGTTCCACGGCGTGATGCAACCGATCACGCCGATCGGCTCGCGTACGACCAGCGAGTTGCCGATCTGCTCCTCCCAGGTGACCTCGCCGGCCACCTGCGCCATCGAGCCGAAATCCATCGCGGGCAGGCCCGCCTGGATCGCGCGAGCCAGGGCCAATGGCATGCCGACCTCCGCCGCGACCAGTGCGCCGATCTCGTCCCCCCGCTCGGCCAGCGCGGCGCTGATCGCCGTGCAGGCCTCGGCGCGCTGCTCGACGGGCACCTCGCGCCACGCCTCGAACCCGGCGCGGGCTGCCTTGACCGCCCGGTCGACGTCCTCGGGGGTCCCCTCCGGGATCCGCCCGATGATGAGCTCCGTGGTCGAGTCGGTCACCTCGATGGTGTCCGAGCCGGACGGCTCCACCCATTCCCCGCCGACGTAGAGGCGGTCTCGGACGATCGGCTCGGTGGGATGCCGTGCCTGCATTTGGACCGCGGTCTCAGTAGCCAAGTCGTGCTCCTCTCATGGAAGTCGTCTTACGCGGGTGCCGCTTCAGCCGCCGAGGTGGCCGCCTTGGCGCCGGCGTCCTCGGCGATCGCCTCCGCCGTCCGGTGGGCGAGCGACATGATGCTAACCATCGGGTTGGTCCCCGATGAGGTCGGGAAGGCGCTGCCGTCCCCGATCCAGACGCCCTTGGTGTCGTGGAGCTCGCCGTAGGGCCCGGCGACCGAGCTCTCGGGATCGGCGCCCATGCGGCAGGTACCCATCTGGTGGGCGCTGAAGAGCTTGTAGCCACCGGCGCGGAACGGGATCCGCTTGACACGGGCGATGAAGGCCTCGAGGTCGTCGCCCCGCCGCCAGAGCGGTGCCCCCTCCGCGAGCGGCCCGATCTGGTGGGCGCCGGCCGCCTCGTGCAGGCGGACCTGGACCTCGATCCCCCTCTTCAGGTTCTCGAGGTCGAGGGGATCGGTGACCGAGTACATCGGGACAGCCTCGCCGTTCGCGTCGGCGATCACCTGGCCGGCGCCCCGGTCGCGGGTCAGCGAGATGAACGTCCCGGTGAAGCGGAACTCCTCCATCCGCTGCTTGTGGTCCTGGCCGGAGACCCAGGGGGTCGCGGAGCCGATCAGCCCGGGCGCGTACTGCGCCGTCTCGATCAGGAAGCCGTAGCCCTCGCCGGTGTCGGCGAACTCGTCGCAGAGCCCCGCCTGCGGCGGCCCCCACCAGGCCTCCTGGTCGGTGCCGTAGGCAGCGCCGACGACGCTGGAGGGATGCAGCCGGAGGTTGTGGCCGACCGCCGGACCTCCGATGCCCGAGCGCAGCAGCAGCGCGGGGGACTCCAGCGAGCCGCAAGCGACGATCACACGCGGCGCCTTCACGGTGACCTGGGCCCCCCGTCCATCCGGTGGCTGCCAGACCGCCTCCACCCCGGTCGCGCGCCCGTCGTCGCTGAGCACGCGCGTCGCCCGGGTGAAGGTGAGGAAGCGCGCCCCGTTCTCCTGCGCGTCCGCGAGCCAGGTCCGATCGGCGCTCCGCTTGCTGCCGGACTGGTCGCCGAAGCCGAGATAGCCGGCCTGTTCGGGCGAATAGCACCCGGGATCGGTGTTTCGCACGATCGTCTCGAAGCTCCAGCCGAGCGCCTCGGCGCCCTCTCGCAGCCGTTGCTGCGTCCCGTTCAGGTCGCTGCAGGAGTCGTTCGCGGTGATCCGGTCCCAGACCGCGTCGAGGTGGCGGTCGAACTCGGGCCCGTCGACGCCCTCCAGGCCGTGCTCGGCCCACTGCTCACGGACCCACGGTCGGGTGCGCAGGCAGTTGGTCCAGTTGATCGTCGTGCCGCCGCCGAGGGTGGTCCCGGCGACCAGGCTGACGTTGCCCTCGGCCGTCGGCGTCGGGCCGCCGCGCCAGAACATCTCCTGGTAGGCCTTGAGCTCGAGCTGTGCGAAGTCGGATTCGTTGTAGTAGCCGGCCGCCTCGAGCACGACCACGTCGAGACCGCGCGCCGCCAGCACGGCCGCGCAGACGGCGCCGCCCGAGCCCGACCCGACGATGCAGACGTCGGCCTCGAGGGTCTCCTCCGGCTCTGGCTCGTGGATCTTCAGGGGCTTTTCCACCTGCGGCGGTGCCGAGATCGGGCCCGGATATCCAAACGTCTGCCAGTTGGGGTTCTGGCCCGTCTGTGGGTCGGGCGCGCCGTAGTGCAGGAAGAGCGTCATGTTGATCAGCGCTCCGACCCCGGCTGCCGCCCGCGGGTCGGAGAGCGCGGTGTTGCGGAGGATCTGCTCACGAGACTCCTGTGAGGGAGCCCGCGTGATCCCCTGGTCCCCGACCGCGTCGATCAGCTGCAGGAGCCCTCCGCGCAGCTCGGGGTCCGGGATCTCCGAGATCAGCTGGGTGGCGCCAGCGTCGACACCGAGATCGCTGGCCTTGCGAGACCAGAGGCCCCCCGGGTCGCGGTCGCGTGGCAGCGAGGGGACGACCGTGTCGCAGATCGCGTGCAGGGTCGCCCGCTGAGCGTCGCTCAAAGCGCCTGCGGCTTCCTCTCCGGAACCCATCGCAGGCACTCTAGTACCCCGGACTGGCCGGCTGGCCAGTCGCGAGCCGGGTACGAGCGAATCGTGCCAGAGCTGTTGCCAGGCCGGCGAACCCTGCCGGAGCGCGACATCGGTCGCGGCATGGGTCGTGCGCCTCGTCCTACGTCAGGACGAAGTAGTCCCGATGGACCGCCTCCTCGGAGGCGTGCGGGAGCAGCTCACGGACCTTCTCTGTGCGTAGGCCCTTGATGCGCCGCAGCTCCTCGGCGGAGTAATTGACGATCCCCTTGCCGATCGTCTTGCCATCGGAGGCGACGTCCACGGCATCGCCGGCCTCGAACTCGCCTTCGACCTCGGTGATGCCGACCGGCAGCAGGCTGCTGCCGCTCTCACGCAACACGCGCGCGGCGCCGTCGTCGACGCGCAGCGTCCCGTGACTGGGCTTGGCGTAGCGCAACCAGAGCTTGAAGCTCGAGGCGCGCTCCGGATGCGGCGTGAAGCGCGTCCCCACGGGCTCGCCGGCGCTTGCCGCGACCAGGGTCCCGTCGGCGGTCCCGTCACAGATCACCGCGCCGATGCCCGAGGCCCCCGCCATCGTCGCCGCCGCCACCTTGCTCCGCATGCCGCCCAGGCCAAAGGGAGAGGTGTGCTCGCCGATCTCGTAAGCCTCCAGCTGCGACTCCTCGCTCACCTCGGAGACCAGCTCGGCGTCCTGGTGGCGCCGCGGATCCTTCGTGTGGAGCCCCGCCTGATCGGTGAGCAGCACGAGCAGCCGCGCCTCCAGCATGATCGCCACCTGCGCGGCAAGGAAGTCGTTGTCGCCGAAGGTGATCTCGTCGGTGGCCGTGGTGTCGTTCTCGTTCACGACCGGAACCACGCGCCAGGCGATCAGCCGGCCCAGGGTCTGGCGGGCGTTCAGATAGTTGGTGCGCAGCTGCAGGTCGGAGGCCGTGAGCAGGACCTGCGCTGCGCGGACGCCGCCTCCGGCGAGGCGCTCCTCATAGGCACGGAAGAGGCCGCCCTGCCCGACCGCGGACGCGGCCTGCATCTCGTCGATCGCCGAGGGACGGCTCGACATCTCGAGGGCCCGCATCCCGCGCGCGATCGCTCCCGAGGTCACCAGCACGACGTTCTCCCCGCCGCGATGGAGCTCGGCGACCTGCCCGCAGACGCGATCGAGCACGTCGCCGCGCAGCTCGCCGCCCTCTCCGGCGACGATCGAGGAGCCCAGCTTCGCGACCACGGTCATGGCGCGGCGATTGTAAGTAGCGGCCACCGGGCCGCTGCACAGCGCTATCCCGGATCGAGCTCGAACTCGAGATCCCCGACGACCACCTCATCGCCGGGCTCGAAGCCCGCCCGCCGGAGCTCCGCGATCACCCCGATCTCGCGGAGCCGCGACTCGAGGTAATCGAGCGCCTCCGGGTTGTCGAGGTCGTGTCGTGCGATCAGCAGCTCGATGCCTCGGCCGGTGATCCGGAAGCGACCGTCGCCGTCGGGCACCACGTCGAAGCCCTCCTCATCGCCGGGCCGGTAGACACGATGCTCTGCCTCGAACTCCCCGGATGCCCCCGCCCGTGCGGCGGCCTCCTCCGGGAGTTCGGCGAAGATCTCCCTCGTGAGCTCGTCGAGGCCGGCACCGGTGGCCGAGGAAACGCCGAGCACCGCCCCGGCGTGCGATTCGTGCCGGTCGCGCCACTCGGCGATCAGTCGCTCGGCGTCCTCTTCTGGCAGCAGGTCGATCTTGGAGAGGGCGATGATCTCGGGCAACCGATCGAGCCCGGCCCCGTAGCCCGCGAGCTCGCCGCGCACCGTCTCGTAGTTCGACTCCGCGTCTCCCTCGGCCGGCGTCACCTCAACGAGGTGGACGAGCAGGCGGCAGCGCTCGAGGTGGGCTAGGAACTCATGTCCGAGTCCCGCTCCCTCGGCGGCGCCCTCGATCAGGCCGGGGATGTCTGCCAGCACGAGCTGGCGGTCGTCCAGTTCGATCGTGCCGAGATTCGGCTCGACCGTGGTGAAGGGGTAGTCGGCGACCTTGGGGTCCGCCCTCGTCAATCTGCGCCAGCAGCGAGGACTTGCCCGCATTGGGCAGCCCGACGAGCCCTACGTCGGCCAGCAGCTTGAGGCGCAGCTCGATCTCTCCCGACTCACCCTCGAGCCCTCGCTCGGCGAACCGCGGCGCCTGGCGCGTCGAGGTCGCGAAACGCTTGTTGCCGTGGCCGCCGGAGCCCCCGCGGGCGACCACGACCCGCTGTCCGTCCGCGAGCAGCTCCGTCTCGGAGCCATCGAGGCCGCGCACCACCGTCCCCGGCGGCACCGCGATCAACCTGTCCTCTCCCCTCTCGCCATGCTGGCGCTTGCCCCGCCCGTGATCTCCTCGGCCCGCCCGGAAGTGCCTGCTGCGGCCGAGCGACGCCAGGTCCCGGCGCTGCGCGTCGCAGACGAGCACGACGTCCCCGCCGCGGCCACCGTCACCGCCGTCGGGCCCGCCACGCGGGACGTGCGCCTCACGGCGGAAGCTGACCACGCCGTCGCCCCCGCGGCCGCCCTGGATGTAGATCTTCGCTCGGTCGAAGAGCATGGGGCGAAGGTAGCCCCCTTTATCCGGCGGCGGTGTTTGTGGCCGCCGTTGATGCTCCCGTGGTCTAGCTCGTGCCGGTGGCGGGGCGCGGTCGCAGCCTGAGGCGCCTGCGCCTCGGCTCCCCGGCCTTCTCGGCTTCCGCGTCTCGGGCGCCAAGATCGAAGTAGAGGAGCGTGCGCCCGATCGCGATGTAGGGGATGAGGAGCGCGAAGACGACCGAGCCGATCAGGTTGACGAGGACCGCCGAGAGGTTGGCGAAGATCAGGAAGAAGCCCAGCACCGGGCCGGTGACGACGCCGATCAGGAAGAGGAAGCCGGTGACCAGGATCGTCCGCCACCAATGCCCACGCACCCGGGCATGGCTCCCCTTCAAGGCACCCCGGACCGAGCTGTCCTTGAACAGGATCTCCTGCTGGACGAACTGCCAGGCGATGTAGAAATAGATGCCGAACGGGATGCCGATGACCGTGAAGACCATCAGCAGGACCAGGATCGTCGCGAGCAGCTGCCCGCCGACAACGCGCCAGAGCCGTGCGTAGATCGCCCGGTAGCAGGCCACCAATCCGAGCTCTTCCCCCTGATCGAGCTGACGCATGAACGCGACCACGGCGCCGGAGACGAACGCAAAGCCGATCGGATGTGCGATCCCCCCGAATGAGCCGTTGAACTTGAACTCCGCGCCACCGGGGCTGACTCCGACGGTGAAGTCCTGGCTGCCGTTGATCTGGGTGATCAGGTACTGGAGCCCCTGGATCGCCCCGAGGATGAGGAAACCGCTCAGCGCGATCAGCAGCATGATCCGCCAGTGGCGCCCGTAGAGCTGGCGCGCGCCGCGGACCAGCTGGCCGAATGCCCATTCGTGGCGAAGGCTGGAGAGGTCGACGGGGCGCCAGCGGGTGAACAGCGGGGGCACGACGATCAGGAGGAGCAGAGCCAGCGCCAGACCGATTGCGCCGAGCGTTGTCTTCGCCTCGAGGTTGATGAACTCCGAGACGCCCTCGATCGCGCCGCAGAACGCCGTCGCGGGGGCCGGTCCAAGAATCGCTCCGCCCGGAAGGCGCGGGCTGTCCTGGCGGATCCCGTCCATCCAGGTGAAGGGCCGCAGCCATTGCTTCTTGGTGGTTGGACCCTGTGGCCCGTTGTTGAAGCCCTTCTCCCGCTGGCCCCAGTGACCCAGGTAGCTCAGCCACTGGAACTCGCTGCCCGGTGCCGCGGCGGTCGGCACGATGACCGGCCGGGGATCCGATTGCACGTGGGGCTCCGAGGTGTTGTCGCAGCCGACGCCCGAGCCGTGTGAGCCGTTCTGGATGTAGATCGCGTCGTCGTAGAAGGTCGCGTGAGATCCGGCCGCCGGATAGACGATCGGGTGGTTGCCGTCCTTCTGGACCTTGCTGTCGTCCCAGTCCGCCCGCTCTCCGCCGGCGTGCTGGAAGAGCGCTATCTGCGACGGCCCCCGCGCGAGTGCCTCGGCAGGAGTGTCCGCGTCGAAGGAGATCTGCATCCCCTCCCAGTCGCCCTCATGGACATCGTTGAACTGGTTGAAGTAGTAGAAGAAGAAGTACTGGACGACCAGGCCCGTGTAGCCCGGCTCGGTGGCGATGTGGGCATAGGTGATCGCGGGCGCCCTGTTGGCGGCCCTGAGTGCCTTGAAGTCCGTCGCGTAGCTGCCCACCTTCGGGCACTGAACGTCGAGGGGATCCCCCGGCAGGTCGAGGTAGTAGTCGTCGCCGAGACCGGCTACGTCAGCCGCCGTGGGGCCCTTCTTGATCGGGACGTCCTTGCCGCCGACGTAGTGGACGAGCTTCACCGTCGGGTTCCCGAGCACGGTGTCCACCGTGGTCGGCGGGCTGTACTGCTCCTCCGTGGTATCGCAGTTGTCGTCGTCCGTCTGCTCGCGCAGCATCAGGTGCGGCGCATAGGCGGCGACGAGCTCCTCCTGCTCGGGCGATGTGACGGCCACGGCGCTTGCCGTGAGCGTGAGCGAGGCGGACGCGATCGAGACGAGGAGCGCCGCCAACCATCCGGGTCGGCGCAGCACGGCGCCAACCTAACACGGTCCCCCCGCTCACCAACAGGGTTTTTCCCTGGATCTACGCCTCGACGACCGAGATCGTGCGGCCGCGCCGGCCGGTGCTGAACTGCACCACGCCCGGGCGCGTCGCGAAGATCGAATGGTCGCGGCCGATGCCGACGCCGTCGCCGGGGCGGAAGCGGGTGCCGCGCTGGCGCACGATGATCTCCCCGCCGTTCACCGTCTGCCCGGCGAACACCTTGACCCCGAGCATCTTCGGGTTGGAGTCGCGGCCGTTCCGGCTCGATCCGAGCCCCTTCTTATGAGCCATCGCTCGCGTCCTCCTTCTTCGCCGCCGGCTTCGATGCCGCGCCGGTCTCCTTCTTCGCGCCGGACGAAGCAGCCGGTTTCCGGGAAAGCATCTTCACGTCAGTGATCTCCAGGCGAGTGAGCTCCGAGCGGTGCCCGGCGCGTCTGCGATAGCCCTTCTTCGGCCGGTACTTGAAGATCCGCAGCTTCGGCCCGCGCTCGTGGCCGGCGACCTTGGCCTCGACCTTGACCTTCTCGAGGTCGTTGCCCAGGACCATCTCCTTGTCGCGGAAGGCGACAGGGCGAAGGTCCACCTTGTCCCCCTCCTTGGCGGTCAGGCGATCGACGAGCAGGGTCGAGCCCTTCTCGACGCGGTACTGCTTTCCGCCTGTTTCGATCACTGCGTAGCTCAATTGAGTCTTTCCTGATTCGGCGGCGGTGTTTGTGGCCGCCGTTGATGATGGGAATCGGGTCTCGTCTCGACTAGTTCTTGCTGCCACCGCCGGCGCGTGAGCGTCGCCTTCCGCCCCTGCTTCCGCGACGTCGGCGCGCGCCGGAGGCAGCGGATTCTAGCCTCTCGCCCCCGTTTCCATTGGCGCCGGCCTCCACCACGTTGCCGTCGCTGTCGAGCAGGGCGGCGGTCGCCGCGGAGCGCCCGACGCTCTCGATCCGCACCATGCGCTGCTCGCCGACGTGGGGACCCGCCCCGGCGACGCTGACGATGTAGGAGTCCACGCGCGCCACCGCGTCGTCCACGTTGTACATGTGTGGCTCCTCGATCGAGACCAGGACCTCCTCGCCGACCTGGAACGGCAGGGCGCGCTGCTCGATCTCCTCGCGGGTGCCCGTCTCGACCACGTGGAACGTGTCGAGAGGCAGGGCGTCTCCGCCCTCGAAGTGGAAGCGCTTGCCCGTCTGGTCTTCCAGGTCCGTGAGCCCTGAGTCGGGCGTCAGCAGCTCGGCGGCCACCCGAGGGTTGACCCGGATCAGGTAGGCCTCCGGCTTCGGGTCCTCTTCGACGACGTCCTGGAGCTTGCGGACGATCGAGATCGCGACCGTCTCCTCCGAGGCGACCACGCCCTCGCCGTCGCAGGTCGGGCAGCGCTTGGTGAGGATCTCCCGTACGCCGTCGGTGACGTTCTGGCGCGTCATCTCGACCAGGCCGAGCGGCGAGACCTCGACCACGTAGGTCTTGGTCCTGTCCTCGTCGAGTGCGGTTCTGAGGGTCTTCAGGACCTGGTCGCGGTTGCGCGCCCGCGCCATATCGATGAAGTCGATGACGATGATCCCACCGATGTCGCGCATGCGGAGCTGGCGCACGACCTCCTCGGCGGCCTCGACGTTGACCTTCGTGATCGTGTCCTCGAGCCGGCCCTTGCCCTTCCCGGTGAAGCTGCCGGTGTTGATGTCGATCACCGTGAGTGCCTCGGCATAGTCGATCATCAGGTAGCCGCCGGAGGGGAGGTCGACGCGGCGGCTGAGGACAGAGTCGAACGCGGATTCCACGTCCCACTCTTCGAGCAGAGGCTTCTTGCCCTTGTAGAGCTCTACCCGATCGGCAAGCTCCGGCGCGGTGCGCTGCAGGAACTTCGTGACCCGGTCGTGCTGCTTGTCATCGTCGATGATCGCGCCCTCGAACTCCTCGACCAGGACATCGCGGACCACTCGGATCGACAGGTCCGCCTCCTGGAAGACCATCTGGCCGACCTCGGACTTCTCGGCCCGCTCGGCCACGACCTCGTTGAGGCGGTGCAGGTAGGCGATCTCGCGAACGAAGTCCTCCTTCTTGGCGCCCTGCGCGGCGGTGCGGACGATCACTCCGCCCTTGCCGATGTCCACCTTCTCGATCAGCTTGCGGAGCCGGGTCCGCTCACCGTCCGGGAGGCGCTTGGAGACGCCGATGCCGCCTCCCTGCGGCATGTAGACCAGATAGCGGCCGGCGATCGAAAGCTGCATCGAAAGCCTGGCGCCCTTCGTCTTCAGGGGGTCCTTGACGACCTGGACGATGATCTCCTGCCCGGGCTTGATCAGCTCGTCGATGCGGCGGCCCCGGCCGCGGCCCCGCTTGGGGACGGCCTGGCCTCCCGGCAGGACGATCTCGTCGACGTGCAGAAAGCCGTTCCGCTCCAGGCCGATGTCGACGAACGCGGCCTCCATCCCGGGCAGGACGTTGTCGACCTTGCCCTTGTAGATGTTGCCGACGATCGAACGGCGGCCGCGCCGCTCGACATAGAGCTCGGCGACCTTCCATTCATTGCTCGGGGTTGCCTTCTTCGGGCGCTTGCCCGCCTTCGGGCTTCCCTTTGCCTCGAGCACGGCGACGCGGGTCTCGCCCCGGTCGACGCTGACGAGGATGTTCTTCTTCATTTGGTTCCTTTCTGCGCGAGCCAAGCACCACCCAATGAGCCGCCGCGATCAGCGGGGCTTCGGGTTGAGGTGTTGGTCTGGGTGTGCTCTAGGTGGCTCAGCGCAACAGTGGGATTGGCGCCCTGCTGCGTGTGCTGGAGCTGAGCCGCGCTTGTGCGTGGATGCTCTGCAGGATCCCGATCGCCAGGAAGGTGGCAAGCACCGATGAGCCCCCGTATGACATCAGGGGCAGGGTGATGCCGGTTACCGGCATGACGCCGAGGGTCATGCCCACGTTCACAAGGATCTGGAACATGAGCATGGCGGCGATGCCGCCGGCGATCAGGGTCCCGTACAAGTTCTTGGAGAGCGTCGGAACGCGCAGCATTCTCCAGATAAGCAGGGCGTATAGGGACAGTACGAGTGCGGCCCCAGCAAAGCCGAAGCGCTCCCCGATCACGGCGAACACGAAGTCCGTGTGCCGCTCGGGGACGAAGAGGAGCTCGGTCTGCGTCGAATTCGAACCGCGTCCGGTCTTCTCACCGGACCCGATCGCGGTGACGCTCTGGTTGACCTGATAGCTCGCATCGTTGGGGTCGTTGCTGGGGTGCAGAAATGCAGTGAGCCGGTCCTGCTGGTAGCCGTGAAGCGGGCTCGGCAGGCCGGTGGCCGGGGCGATCACGAGGACGAAGCTGACGGCGATCGCCGCCAGTCCTCCGATCGCAGCGAAGTGCGACCGGGGCACCCCGGCGAGAAAAAGAATCGTGAGTGTGATGACCACGAGCACGATGCCCGTGCCGAGGTCGGGTTGCAGGAAGACGAGTGCCGCCGGGGCCAGCCCGAGTGCCAGGATGCGCATCGTCTGGCGCATGGGCGTGCCACGTCGGGTGCGCTCGATCACGAACCCCGCGAGGGCGACGATGAGCAGCAGTTTGGCGAGCTCCGAGGGCTGGAAGCGGAAGTAGGGAAGCTCGATCCAGCGGCGGGAGCCCCGAGCCGCCGCGCCGAAAAGCAGCACCAGGCAGATCGAGCCGATCATCAGCGAGTAGATGCCGACCCGGATCTCACGGAAGCGGGAGTAGTCGATCTTGGCCACCGCGAACATCAGGGCAATGCCGATCAGCGCGTAGATCCCCTGGCGCATCGCGAAGAAAAGAGGTTGACCCGGGACATCGTTGGGCGTCGCGACGGCGAGGGTGAAGCAGCTGAAGGCGACCAGGGCAAGGGCGGAGCCGAACAGCCAGCCGTCGAAGTACGGCAGGTTGAAGCGTTCGCCGATGCGAGCCCGCCTAGGGGTGAGCGTGAGAGGTGCTGCTTCCATGGACTAGATGTGGGCCGCTCGTACCCCTGGGCACGAGGACCACAACCCCAGGGTAGTGATCCCGGTGGATCCTGCTGCCATCACTCCTGCGTCTTGCCGGACGATGCGGGCGGGGTGATCGGCAATTTGAAGTAGTGCTCGAGGATGCGCGCAGCCACAGGGGCAGCCGTGTCGACGCCGAACCCGCCCCGCTCGAGCGTCACCGCGACCACGATCTGCGGGTTCTTGGCGGGCGCGAGGACGATGTACCAGGACTGGTCCGGCTGGTTCGGGCGCTGTGCCGTACCGGTCTTGCCGGCGACCGGGAACGGGAAGTTCCCAAAGACGGGATATGAGGTCCCTCCCGGCTCCGTCGCGGCACGGGTGAGCCCGGTCATGATCGTGTCGCGCGTGGTCGGCGAGATGTCGATATGCCGGCGCGGCGTGGGGCGGATCTCCTCCAGCACGCGGCCGGTGACGCTCTCGACGTCGTCGCCGAGGTGTGGGCGAACGATCGTGCCGTCGTTGCCGAGCGCCGCGTAGGCGACCGCCATCTGCAACGGGTCGGCCTCGAGGTCGCCCTGTCCGACGGCCAGGTTGACGTTGTCGCCGACGCTCCAAGGGCGGTCGGTGAGGTGCTCGTGATAGAGGCGGTTGCGCCAGGCGGGATCCGGGATCAGCCCGCTGACCTCCGACGGCAGGTCGATTCCGGTCCGCTGCCCGAGCCCGTATTGCCTGGCCCAGTCCTGGATCTGGCCTCCGTTGCCGCTCGCGCGAGCGTGCAGGCCCAGGTTGTAGAAGTAGACGTCGGAGGAGACCTTGAGCGCGTCGGTCATGTTGATCGGCCCATTGATCGCGTGCCCGGCGTTGTGAACCGTCAGGTTGTTGTCGAGCTTCAGGGAACCGGTGTCGTTGAAGATCGTATTCGGGCCGATCAGGTGGTCCTGGAGCGCGGCCGTTGCGGTGATCGGCTTCATGGTCGAGCCGGTGGGATAGAGGCCCTGGATCGCCCGGTTCGCGAGGGGTGCGTCGGTCTTCCTCGAGGTGAGGTCCTGATACTGGCTCTGGGTGATCGGGTGCGTGAAGATCGACGGGTCGAAGCTCGGAGCCGAACCCATCGCGAGGATTGCGCCGTCGCGCGCGTTCATCGCCACGAAAGCGCCCGGCAGGCCGAAGGAGTCGAGCGCCCCCTCCGCGTAGCTCTGCAGCCCTGAGTCGATGGTCAGCCGAACGTCGTCGCCGGGCTGGGCCGGTGTGCTCCTGAGCTGCTGGGTCGGCCGGCCGAGGGCGTCGACCTGGACCCGGTCGGTGCCGGGCCGGCCGCGGAGGAAGCGGTCGTACTCGTACTCGATCCCCGATTGCCCGACCGAATCGCCCTGATGGAGCCCGGCGTAGCGCGGCTCCTTGAGCTGCTGCGCCGTGACCTCGCCGACGTTGCCGAAGAGGTGGGCGGCGGTGGTCCCGTCCTTGTATTCACGGGTGAATACTCGCTGCAGGGTCACCCCCGGGAAGCTCGACTGGTTCTCGCGCAGGTAATAGACCTTGTCGACCCCGAGCCCCTTCTTCAGGATCACCGGCCCACCCGGAGCAGCGCGAGATCCGGACGCGAGCGTCTTGCGGATCTCGTCCATCGACATGCCGGTGACGGTGGAGAGCAGGTGCAGCTCCCTGGAGCGCGTCGGCCCGGGGGCGGGCAGATCCTGCGTGTTCACCTCGACGGCGAGCTCGGTGCGGTTCGCGACCATGACCTTGCCATTGCGATCGAGGATGTCGCCGCGCGGCGCCTGCACCCGGACCTGGCGAATGCGGTTGTCGTTCGCCTGCGTCCGGTACTTGTCGCCCGACAGGATCTGCACATACCAGAGGCGGAGGAAGAGGACGGAGAAGATCGCAATCGCGATCGCGGTCAGGATCGAGATTCGCAGGGCCAGCGGGGAGGTCCGCCGCTCGGGCTCGGATTCGGGTGTGCGCCGATACATGACTGGCTATGGCGTCTCCACGGCCCGTGCACCGGTTGGGCGCCGGACCGCCCGTCGCTCGTCGACGAGGGCGGAGCGCACCACCAGTCTGACGGCAAGGAGGACGGGAATCGCGAGAGCCGCCCCGATCAGGCTGGTGACGATCGCGTCGCGCACGACCAGGAAGCTGACGTTCGCGTCCACGCCGGTGCCGATCTGGATCGCCGCAATCACCAGGGCGCCGAGCAGCGTCATGGCGGCCCCGAGCAGGGGGACCGCCCCGCGGGTCGGCCGGCCGACCGTTTCGCGGTAGCGCCCGGCGACGTAGCCGACCGAGAGCAGGGTGAGCGCGAACCCTCCGAGCGTCTCGAGCAGCAGGCAGTCCATCAGCAGCCCCACCGAGAAGCCGAAGACCGCGCCCGTCAGGCTGCCGCCCATCACGCCGACCGAGAAGACGACGAGCAAAAGGACATCGGGGTCGCTGCCGAAGACGTCCATCTTCGAGAAGCAGACGACCTGCGCGATCACGACGACGGCGCCGAGCACGGCCAGCCGGGCGATGATCCCCGGGGTCAGGATCACTTCTTGTGACCCCCGGTGTGGATGGTCAGGACCTTGACGAAGTCCATGTCTCGCAGGTCCGCGAACGGCGACAGATGCACGCGCTGATATGCCTGCTGCTCCTCGACACTCGCACGGGTGATCTTGCCGATCGGGATCCCCGGAGGGAAGATCGACCCGAGGTTGCCCGTCGAGAACCCGGCGGTCACCACCATCTGCCCCTCGGCGATGCGGCTGTTGCGCTCCAGATAGTCGAGCTGCAGGTCGTTGGGGTTGCCGACGTTGGGCTCGACCACGCCGGTCGCGCCACCCGGTGTCACTCGCGCGGTCACTGCGCTGTCGGCATCGGTGATCAGGGTGACCCGGGCCGTGTTGGGGGTGGTCTGGGTGACCTTCCCGGCCAGCCCCTGCGCCGCGACCACAGGGTCGTCGATTCGCACCCCGTCGCCGGAGCCCTTGTCGATCGTGACTGTCGAGTACCAGACGGTCGGCGACCGGCCGACCACTCGCGCGGTCACTGGGTCGGTGCCGTCCGGGACGATGCCACCGCTGGTCAGCTCGTTGAGCGCCGAGAGCTCCTTGGCCTCCTGCTGCTGGGTCTGCTGACGGGCGAGCTGATCGCGGAGGCTCGCCACCTGCTTCTCGAGGCTCGCCTTGTCCCCTCGGGCGTCGAAGGTCTCGTGGAACCAGTTGACGAGGTCGCGGACCGGCTTGAGCGCGCGGTCAGCCCCGTTTTGGAACGGCGAGAAGATCGTCGAGACCACCTTCTCGGCGCCGTGCAGCGGGCCCGCGTTGCTCTCGCGGTAGTAGAGGCTGAGGAGTGTCAGCGAGGCGGCGACGAGCAGCAACAGCACCGCCCGTCGACGGCGCACCTGCTTGCGGTACATGTGCTCTTCCTAGCTCTCAAGGTCGCTTCCATCGCGCGTCGAATTTAGCGTCTAGCTTCAACGAGACTGAAAGAGTTCCCCCTAGGCGCGCTCTGGGCGCGCCTGGCTCCGGGACTGCGCATGGATGCTCTGCAGCAGGCCCAGGGCCAGGAATGTCCCCAGCACGGACGAGCCGCCGTAGCTCATCAGGGGCAGCGTGATCCCGGTGACCGGCATCACCCCGAGGTTCATGCCGACGTTGACGATCATCTGGAAGGCGAGCATCGCCAATACCCCGCCGGCGATCATCGTCCCGTAGAAGCTCGTGGAGATCCTCATCACCCGGATCGCCCGCCAGAAGAGGATTGCGTAGAGGAAGACGACGAAGGCGGCGCCGAGGAAGCCGAAGCGCTCGCCGATCACCGCGTAGATGAAGTCGGTGTGCCGCTCCGGCAGGAAGAGCAGCTCGGTCTGGGTCGCGTCGTTCCCACGCCCAACCTCCTCGCCGGATCCCACCGCAATCACCGATTGATTGACCTGATAGCTCGCGTCGCTCGGGTCGTTGCTCGGGTGCAGGAAGGCGGTCAGGCGATCCTGCTGATAGCCGTGGAGGAAATGGACGCCGGCGGCGGATCCCGCGACGTAGACGCCGCCGGCGATCAGAGCCACGGCGGCTGCGATGGCCGCGAAGTGCTGCCACGGGATCCCCGAGACGAACAGGATCGTCAGCGCTATGGCGACGAGCACGATCCCGGTGCCGAGATCGGGCTGCAGGAAGACGAGCGCGGCGGGAGCCAGCCCGAGCCCCAGCAGGCCGACCGTCTGACGCAGCCCGAACGGCCGCCTGATCCGCTCATAGACGAGGGCGGCGAGGGAGACACAGAGCAGGACCTTCGCCAGCTCCGATGGCTCGAACTGGAAGAACGGCAGGTCGATCCAGCGGTTCGACCCGCGCACCGCCGTCCCCACCAGGAAAACGAACGCGATCGAGCCGATCATGAACCCGTAGATCGACAGCCTCAGCTCCCGGAGGCGGGTGTAGTCGAAGCGGCTGACCGCGATCATCAGCGCGATTCCGACGACCGCGTACAGCGCCTGCCGCTCGACGAAGTAGAGGGGGCGGCCCGCGATCTCGTTCCGCGTCGAGCTCGCCAGCGTGAAGATGCTGAACGCGATCAGTCCGATCGATGCGCCCAGCAGCACTGCGTCGAGTCCGGTCAGGCTGAGCCGCTCGGTGAGCGACCGGCGCGGCGCGATCGTGAGTGAGGGCTTGGCGGCTTCCATCACCCTGGGCCGGCGGCTCTGGCGGCGGCTGTGTCGACACCCCCGGCAGAATGCAGGTTGAAGTAGCGCTCGAGGATGTCGCGCGCGATCGGGGCAGCGGACTCGACGCCGAACCCGCCCCGCTCGACGGTCACAGTCACGACGATCTGCGGGTTGTTGTACGGCGCGATCACGCCGTACCAGGACTGGTCCTGCTGGCCGTTTCGCTGCGCCGTGCCGGTCTTGCCCGCGACGGGGATGGGGAAGCTGCCCATCACCGCATAGGAGGTGCCCCCCGCCTCGTCGGCCGCCCGGTGCATGCCGCCCAGGATCACGTTCCGGGTCTCGTTGGAGATCTGCAGGTGGCGTGCCGGGGGCGGCTTGATCACCTTGACCGTCTTGCCGTCCACGTTCACGATGCGGCCGCCGACGTGCGGGCTGACCAGCGTCCCGCCGTTGGCGAGCGCGGCGTAGGCCCTGGCCAGCTGCAGCGGCGTCACCTGGACGTCGCCCTGCCCCACGGCGAGGTTGACGTTGTCGCCCTGCGTCCAGGGGCGGTCGATGAACGGATTGGAGTGGCTGCGATAGACCCGGTTGCGCCAGGCCGGCGTGGGAATCAGGCCGGAGGTGGCATCCGGGACGTCGATGCCCGGCTTCCGCCCTAACCCGTACTTGAACGCCCAGTCCTGGATCTGGCCGCCGTTGCCGCTGGCCTGCGCGTGCAAACCCAAGTTGTAGAAGTAGACGTCCGAGGAGACCTTGAGCGCGGTGCTCATGTCGACCGGGCCGTTGGCGGCGCCGCCCGCGTTGTGGAGTGTGATCCCGCCGATGTCGAGCGAGCCCGTGTCGTCGAAGATCGTGCTCGGCGAGATCAGGTGGTCCTCGAGCGCCGCGGTCGCGGTGATCGGCTTGAACGCCGACCCGGTCGGGTAGCCGCCCTGATCCGCGCGGTCGACGAGGGGGTCACCCGGCTGGTTGCCGAATGCGTCGTACTGCGCCTTGGTGTGGGGCTGCGTGTAGAAGGACGGGTCGTAGGTGGGATAGGAGCCCATGCCGACGATCGCGCCGGTGTGGACGTTCATCGCCACGAAAGCGCCGGGCAGGCCCTTGGCCCGGAGCGCCGCCTCGCCCACTTCCTGCAGGCCGGAGTCGAGCGTCAGCCGCAGGTTGTCGCCGGCCTGCGCGGGCCGGCTGCCGAGCTCCTGCCGCGGGCGGCCCAGCGCGTCCACCTGGACTCGCTGGCTGCCGGCGGTGCCGCGCAGGAACTTGTCGTAGGTGTACTCGACGCCCGCCTGTCCGATGATGTCCCCGGGCTTCAGACTCCGGTAGGCGGGCCTGGTCAGCTGATGCGGGCTGATCTGGCCGACGAGGCCGAGGATGTGGGCGGCGAGCGATCCGTCCTTGTACTGGCGGACGTAGGTGCGCTCGACGCTGACGCCGGGGAAGCTCTCCTTGTTCTCGAGCAGGTAGAAGAGCAGCTGCCGGTCGAGTCCCTGCCGGAGCACCACCGGATAGCCCGCGTACTGGGGCGTCTCCCGGACCTTCTGGCGAATCGCCCTCTGCGAGAGCCCGAGCAAGCTTCCCAGCCGGCGCAGCTCGGTGTGGCGCTCCCGCGGCGAGCGCGGCAGGGCGGATGGGCGGAGCTCGAGACTCATCACCGTGCGGTTGTCGACCAGCAACTTGCCCGTGCGGTCGAGGATCTCGCCTCGTGGCGGGTGCACCCGGACGTCGAGGACGCCGTGGTCCTGCGCAAGCGCGCGGTAGTGCTCGCCGGAGAGGACCTGCAGCGACCAGAGGCGCAGCAGCACCACTGCGACGGCCGCCACCACGAGCGCGGCGAGGACGGCGATGCGGACGTTGAGCCGATTGGTCAGGCGCGGCGGGATGTCCTCGGGTCGCTGAAGGAGATACATGGCCGCGTCTGCTCCGGGGCCGGTTCCTTAGAACCGCCTCCGTACCCGGGAGTTCTTGAGTGAGCGCTTGATCGCCTCGAACTCCTCGAGCGCCTGCCCCGACCCTGTCGCGACGCAGGTCAGCGGAGACTCCGCGAGGCGGGCCGGCATCTGGCACTCCTCGCTCATCCGCTGGGCGAAGCCCTGGAGGAGCGCGCCGCCACCGGCCAGGGTCATGCCGCGCTCCATCAGGTCACCCGCCAGCTCCGGCGGTGTGCGGTCGAGCGTGTCGCGGACCGCCGCGATGATCTGGGTGATCGGCTCGTCCATCGCGTCGCGGACGTCCCCGGAGTTGAGCTGCACGGCCCGCGGCAGGCCCGACCCGAGGTCCCTGCCGCGGATCTCGACGTCGACATCCTCGGGGAGCGGTGCCGCCGAGCCCGCCTCGTGCTTCACGTTCTCGGCGGTACCGTGACCGATCGCCAGCTGGTGCTCCCGCTTGCAGAAGTTGACGATCGCCTCATCCATCTCGTCGCCTCCGACCCGGATCGACTGGGAGACGACGATGTCGCCGAGGGAGATGACCGCCACCTCGGTGGTGCCGCCTCCGATGTCGACGATCAGGCTGCCGGTAGGGTCGCTGACGGGGAGGCCGGACCCGATCGCGGCGGCCATCGGCTCCTCGATCAGATAGGCCTCGCGCGCGCCGGCCCCGAGGCAGGCCTCCTCGACCGCCCTCTTCTCCACCCCGGTGACCCCCGAGGGAACGCAGACGACGACGCGGGGATGGGTGAAGCGGGTGTTGTTCGCCCGCTTGATGAAGTAGCGGAGCATCGACTCGGTGACCTCGAAGTCGGCGATGACGCCGTCCTTGAGGGGCCGCATCGCGTTGATGGTCGAGGGGGTGCGGCCGAGCATCTGCTTGGCCTCTGCACCGACGGCGTGCACCTCGCCGGTGCTCACGTCGACCGCGACCACCGACGGCTCGGACAGCACGATCCCCCGCCCCCGGACGTAGACGAGGGTGTTCGCCGTACCGAGATCGACGGCCATGTCACGCGCAGGTGAAATCGAAGTCAGGAAGTTCATTTGGGCCCCAAGAAGCGGCAAATCGATCGCAGCCTAGCGGCTCGCCTTAAATGCCCAAAATGGGCGAAAAGTCTGTGTCATCCGGGTGCCAGCTCCGGGGCGAGCCGAAACAGCAGCCCGACCGGCAGACCGATCACATTGGAGAGGTCGCCGTCGACCCCCGCGACCAGCGCAGAGCCCAGTCCCTGCACCGCGTAGCCCCCGGCCCTCCCCTGCCACTCGCCGCTGGAGAGATACGCATCGATCAGCTTCGGTGGGAGCTCGCCGAAGGTGACGCGGCTCACCTCGACACCCGTCCGGACCTCCAGCTCACCGTCGATCCGGTCGGGTCCGAGCAGCGCCAGCGCACCGAGCACCTCATGGGTCCGGCCGGAGAGCGTCTCGAGGCACCAACGGGCCTCGCCCTCGAATCCCGGTTGGCCCAGGGCGCGTCCGTCGACGACGACCTCGGTGTCCCCCGCGATCACCAGGGTGCCGTGCCGCCGCCGGGCCGCGACCGCCCGTGCCTTGGCCAGGGCGTTGGCTAGCACGAGCTCTTGCGGAGCCCCCTCGGTCGTCTCCTCGACCTCTGCCGGGATCGCCCTGAAGTCGAGGCCCAGCGCCTTGAGCAGCGCCTTGCGCTGAGGCGAGGCCGAGGCGAGGATTAGAGCTCGGGGAACCAGATCCCGATCTCGCGCTCAGCCGATTCCTGCGAGTCCGAGCCATGGACGAGATTGAAGGTGACCTCGGTGCCGAACTCCCCGCGAAGCGATCCGGCGTCCGCCTCCACTGGATCGGTCGCACCGATCACCTGGCGGGCCGCCTTCACGGCGTTAGGCCCCTCCAGCACGAGTGCGACCAGGTCGCCGCTGGTGATGAAGTCGACCAGCTCGCCGAAGAACGGCTTGTCGGTGTGCTCGGCGTAATGGGCGTTGGCGAGCTCCTCGTCCGCCTGCATCAGCTTCAGCGCTACCAGGTGGAGTCCCTTGCGCTCGAACCGAGCGATCACCTCGCCGGTCAGCCGCCTCTCGAAAGCGTCGGGCTTGACGAGGATCAGTGTGCGCTCGGTCGCCATCGGCGCGGGACCGTACAGGAACGGGTTCGCTTCGGGTCGGGCGACGCCCAACGGGCCGATCAGTCGCTCGCCGTCGAAGTCGACTGCCCGGGAGTCCCATTACACCAGGTCCGCGTTTGCGGGAAGAAGTCGACAATCAGCGGCCGGACCGGCTGGAGCGACTCGGCCGCTCTTCGCGCGCCGCCACGGGCGCCGCGGGTTCGCGTCGAGTCGTCCCATCTGTCCTGGCCTTTCGCTGTGCGGCAGACCGAGCCGCCCGCTGCCGGTCGGTTCGGCGCGCTTCCCGCTCGGGACGCTGCTGCTTGCGTACCTCGGTCTCGCAGTACGGGCAGATTCCCCAGCGCGGGTCCAGCGGCTTGTGGCACTGGCGGCAGGGGTTGCGCAGCCGGCGCTCGCAGTTCGGGCAGCGCAGGTAGCTGCGGTCGACCGGGTACTCGCAGTGCGGACACGACTGCTCGATCCGCTGCCTGAGCTCGAGCTCGGCGGCCCGAAGCTCCAGCTCGCGCTCCTCGCGGTCCTCCAGGAACTCCGGCGGGCGGAGGATCGTGTAGACGATCGTCCCCAGGTACGGGAAGACCGAGGCGGCCGTCGCGCAGGCGATCAGTATCGGGTCCTCGATCCGCCGACGCGCGTCCAGGTACGTCCAGTAGATCAGCGCCAGATAGACGACGATCAGGAAGAGGACGATCAGGTTGACGGCCAGGCCTAGCCCGCCGCCGATTCCGAAGAGTGCTAGAGGCATGGGAAAAGGGGAGCCGCGAGTGTACGTACTTCCTTATCGGGGGGTGGAACCCTGCCTGGCATCTGAGTCGGGGCGTTCAGAGCGCCTACAGGAAGAGAAGGCCGAACACGTAGCCGAAGGCGAAGAAGACCAGGATCACCACCGCGACGACGATGGCCACCAGCCCCATCATCGTCAGGAGCTCTGAGCGGGCCTCTCTGTCCATATGCAGCTGAGAAGGTAGTGGCTGCCGGCCGCCAGCGCGACCCCATTCCGGGCTTTGGCAAGCTGTCGTGCTCGCTCCCAGGCCTCGATCGGGTCGCCGATCGCCTCCGCCGGCACCCCGGCCCTGTCGCAGAGGGCGGCCAACTCCAGCGCGGGCCGTGCCCGCCCTCCGGGCCGCCCGGATCCCTCGATGCTCTCGGGCGGGATCTCGGTACAGACGAAGTGCGAGCAGGCCGGAGCGAGCCCGTCCACGATGCCGGTCGCGTCCTTCCCCTCGAGCACGGCCAGGCAGCAGACCACGTCGCGGCCCCGGGCCAGGTCGGGAAGGGCCTCCGCCAGCGCTATCGCTCCATCGGGGTTGTGCGCCGCGTCGAAGATCGCGGGGGGATCGCCGGGTACCAACTCGGCGCGTCCCCGGATCGAGAACTCCCGCGTCGCGAGCCGCTTGATGAACTCGACCAGGGCAGTGGAATCAAGCTCTCCCAGGACCTGTCCCGCTGCGGCCTGTGCAAGTGCGAGGTTCCTTCCCTGGTAGCCGGGCACCATGTTGTTCGCGACGCTCGTTGCCCAGAGCTTCTTCGCGTGCTTCACGGCCACCTCCCGGTCGATCACCTCGTTGACCTCCTCCGGGACCTGTCCGACCAGCAGCGTCGTGTGATCCCTGAGCACCGCCACCTTCTCGGCTGCAATCTCCTGGAGGGTCTCCCCCAGCCACTCCGTGTGGTCGTAGCCGACGGAGGTGAGCACCGTGAGCTGCGAGGGGATCACGTTGGTGGCGTCGAGGCGGCCGCCCAGCCCGGCCTCGATGACGGCGTACTGCACGCGGTCCGCGGCGAAGGCGACGAAGGCCGCCGCCGTGAGCAGCTCGAACTGGGTCACCGGCCCCTCGTCGCCGGCGGAGCGGTCCGCGACCTCGGCCGCCTGCTCCGTGCGCTCGAGCGCGTGGGTGAACGCCTCCTCCGAGATCGGCTCCCCGCGGATCAGGACGCGCTCTCGCCAGGACGTGATGTGAGGCGAGAGGTACGCCCCCGTGGAGACCCCATGCGCCTCGAGCAGGGCGGCGGTCATCCGGGTGACCGAGGTCTTGCCGTTGGTCCCGACCACATGGATCGAGGCGAACCGATTCTGCGGCATGCCGAGCAGCGTGCACAGGCGCCGCATCCGCTCCAGCCCCAGCTTCCAGCCGAGGACCTCACGCTGGCGCAGGATCTCCTCGGAGCCGGCTATCCGCCCAGTTCCTCGAGCTCCGCCCGGTAGGCGGCGAGCTTCTCCCGCTCGGCGTCGACGACGTCGGCCGGCGCCTTGGCGACGAAGCCCTGGTTGGAGAGCTTGCCCTCGCCGCGCCTCACCTCGGAGCGCAGCTGATTGCGGCGCTCCTCGATCCGAGCCCGAACGGCGTCGGGGTCGACGCCCTGGGCCTCGAGCACCTCGACGCCGCCGACGCTGGCGATCGGCTCACCGCCGTCGCTCGAGAACTCCACCCGGGCCAATCGCGAGACCAGCTCGTGCGGCTGGCCGTGATCGGCGCGGGCCGCCAACACCTGCTTGACCGGCACTCCGGCCAGGTCCCGCCAGCGACGCAGCGCGCGGGTCAGCCCGATCGCCTGCCCGATCTCGCGCTCCGCCTCGTCATCGACCAGCGCGTCCTCGACTTCGGGGAACGGGTGCACCACGAGCGCCTCAGCCGGGCGGCTCGGCAGATACGAGTAGATCTCCTCGCTGACGAACGGCATCATCGGATGAGCGAGCGCGAGCACCTGCTCGAGCGCCCAGAGCAGAGTGGCGGACGCGTCCACTTCGCCGTCGTACAGACGCGGCTTGACGATCTCCAGATACCAGTCGCAGAGCTCGGACCAGAAGAACTCGTAGAGGTCGAGTGCCGCATGCGCGAAGTCGTAGGCCTCGATCGACTTCGTCACCGAGTCGATGGCCCGCTGCAGCCGCGAGGCGATCCAGCGGTCCTCCACCCGATTCGTTCGCGGCCCCGGCTCCACGGCGTCACGACCCTCCATCAGGACCAGTCGTGAGGCGTTCCACATCTTGTTGGCGAGGTCGCGGCCCTGCCGGACGCGCGCTTCGGAGAAGCGCACATCCTGCGTGGAGGTCATCGCCAGCAGCCCGAAGCGCAGCGCGTCAGCTCCGTGCTGGTCCATCTCCTCCAGGGGATCGATGCCGGTGCCGAGGCTCTTCGACATCCGCCGCCCGTCGGGCGCCTGGATGATCGAGTGCACGTAGACGTCGGTGAACGGCACCTCGTCCGTGAACTCGAGCGAGGTCATGATCATCCGCGCGACCCAGAGGGCGATGATGTCCCGCGCCGTCACCAGCACGTCGGTCGGGAAGAAAGCCTTGTACTCGGGGGCGTCGGTGTCCGGCCAGCCGAGGGTGGCGAACGGCCAGAGCGCCGAGCTGAACCAGGTGTCGAGGACATCCTCCTCCTGCTCCCATCCGTCGCCCTCCGGCGGCGTCTCCCCGACGTGGGTCTCGTCGCCCCGGTACCAGACGGGCAGTCGGTGCCCCCACCAGAGCTGGCGGGAGATGCACCAGGGGGGGATCTTCTCCATCGAGTCCAGGTACTGGCGGCGAGCGCCGTCGGGAATGACCCGGACCTTCCCCTGGGTGACGACGTCGACGGCGCGGCGTGCCATCTCGTCCATCCGGCAGAACCACTGCAGGGAGATGAGCGGCTCGATCCGTTCGCCCGAGCGGTGGGAGAACGGCACGGTGTGCGTATACGGCTCCTCCCCGCGGATCAGCCCCCGATCGCGCAGCTCGGCCACGACCGCCGCCTGGGCCTCGGCCGCGGTCATCCCGCGGAATCGCTCCGGGGCCTCGTCGGTGATCAGCCCGTCCTCGCCGATCACGCTGATCGCCGGCAGGTCGTGCTTGCGGCCGATCTCGAAGTCGTTCGGGTCGTGACCTGGAGTGATCTTGAGCGCGCCCGTGCCGAACTCGGAGTCGACGTGCTCGTCGGCGATGACCGGCAGGCGCCGCTCGGCCAGCGGCAGGATCGCGTGCTTGCCGACGACGTCGCGGTAGCGGTCGTCATCCGGACTGACCGCGACGGCGGTGTCGGCGAGCATGGTCTCGGGCCGGACCGTGGCGACGATCAGCTCGCCCCCGTCCTCGAGCGGATAGGCGATCTCATAGAGCGTGTCCGTGACCTCGCGGTTCTCGATCTCGAGATCCGAGATCGCCGATCCGAGGCCGGGATCCCAGTTGACCATGTAGTTGTCGCGGTAGACCCAGCCCTTGGAGTAGAGCTCCGCGAAGACGCGGTAGACCGCCTTCACGTAGCCCTCGTCGAGGGTGAAGCGCTCGCGGTCGTAGTCGCAGGAGGCGCCCAGGCGCTTGTACTGCTCGATGATCGTGTTGCCGTAGCGGTAGCGCCATTCCCAGGTCCTCTCGATGAACTTCTCGCGACCGAGCTCCGTCCGCGAGGTCCCCTCCTTGGCAAGCTCCTTTTCGACCACCGACTGCGTCGCGATCCCGGCGTGATCCGTGCCCAGGATCCACATCGTGTTGCGGCCGCGCATCCGGCTGAGGCGGATCAGGACGTCCTGGATCGTCCCGTTGAGCGCGTGCCCCATGTGGAGCGCGCCGGTGACGTTCGGTGGCGGGATCGCGATCGAGAAGTTCTCATCGGGCGAGCCCGTTGCCGGGGGGTGAAACCAGCCGCCCTCCATCCAGCGCTCGAAGACGCGCTCTTCGACCGCGCCGGGGTCCCAGCGCGTCGTCGCCTCCAGTGTCTTGCGACGTTCCGCGTCCACGCGGCGATGTTAATCGCGGTCAGGAAGCGGCCGAGCGCCGGGATCGGCAGACTCCAACGCCGTGGCTCAAGGAGGAGACCGCGACAAGGACCGCCTGAGCCGGCGGCGGTTCATCGGGACCGCCGGCGCGACGGCGGCGGGCGCGGCGCTCGGCGGCTATCTGCCTCAGGGGGCTCTCGGCACCCCCGCCGAGGAAGCCAAGAGCGGGGGAGCGAAGAACAGACGCCGGAGGCGGAGGGCGGATGTGATCGTCGTCGGGGCCGGTCTGGCCGGGCTCACCGCAGCCCGGGAGGTGCTGCGGGCCGGGCACTCCGTGCTGATCCTCGAGGCCCGCAACCGCGTCGGCGGCCGCACCTTGAACCACAAGATCGGCAACGGCAAGATTGCGGAGGTCGGCGGGGAATGGGTCGGCCCCACCCAGGACCACCTGATGGCTCTCGCCGCCGAGCTCGGCATCGGCACCTTCAAGACCTACAACGCCGGCAACAACGTCTACTGGGCCAATGGCGTCCTCTCTCCGTATCAGTCGGGCGGGCCGCTTGGGCCGATCCCCCCGGACCCGACCGCCGTGGGCGAGGTGTTCGTCGCGATCAACAACCTCAACCAGATGGCCGGCACTGTGCCCGTCGCCACGCCGTGGACGGCGCCCAACGCCGGAACCTGGGACGGCCAGACCCTCGAGACGTGGAAGCAGGCGAACCTGCACGTGCCGAACGCTCGCGCGCTGTTCGACTCGGGCATTGGGGCGGTCTTCGCCGCCGAGCCGAGCGACCTCTCGCTCCTCTTCACGCTCTTCTACATCGCGTCTGGAACGAACGAGACCACGCCGCCGGACCTGAACCGGCTGTTCAACGTCCCGGACGGAGCGCAGGACAGCCGCTTCATCGGCGGCTCCCAGCTGATCTCGAAGCGGCTGGCGAAGCGGATCGGGAATAAGCGCATCCTCCTCAAGCAGGCCATCCGCCGCATCGAGCAGCACCGGCACGGCGTCCGCGTCTTCACCAATAACCTCACCGCAAGCGGCAAGCAGATGATCGTCACGGGGCCGCCGGTGGTGACCGCCCAGATCCACTACGACCCACATCTGCCCGCCGACCGCCGCCAGCTGCTCCAGCGCTTCCCCCAGGGCACGACGATCAAATGCCAGGCGGTCTACGACCGTCCCTACTGGCGCGACTCCGGGCTTACCGGCCAGGCGGTGGCCCTCGACGGCCCCGTCCGCGTCACCTTCGACAACTCGCCCCCGGACGGCAGCCCCGGCGTCCTGCTCGGCTTCATCGAGGGAGCGGCTGCTCGCGATTACCAGCGCCGCTCAGCCGCCGAGCGCAGGGCAGCCGTCCTCAACGCATTTGCGACCTACTTCGGCGAGGCCGCCCGCCAGCCGCGCCAGTACTTCGAGATGAACTGGACCCACGAGGCGTGGACCCGCGGGTGCTACGAGGGGTATCTGCCCCCGGGCGCCCTGACGGCACACGGCACCGCGTTGCGCGCGCCCTTCAAGCGACTCCACTGGGCGGGCGCGGAGACCTCCGACTACTGGTACGGCTACATGGACGGCGCGGTCCGTTCAGGCCAGCGCGCCGCGGCCGAGGTGCTGGCCGCGCTCTAGTCGCCCTCTCGCAGCGACTCGAGCACGCCGAGCAGCTCCCCCACCCTGCAAACCAGCAGCCGCTCCTCGTCGATCTCCACCCAGACGCCCGCCGAGGAGGGGAAGACGACGTGGTCGCCGGGCTGAACCGGCATGTCGACGCCTGCACTCTCCCACCAGTCGAGGCCCGGCCCGACCGCCAGCACGATGCCCTGCTGGGGTGGTGGCTCATCCGTCCCGGCTGGGACCACCAGGCCCGAGCGGCGCATGCGGTCCTGGTCCAGCTCCTTGAGGACCACCTGGTCGAACAGGGGCCGGAGCTGGTGCCTGACCGTCTCAATCGGCTCGCGCGACGAGCGCGTACTCATACCCACAGGATAAAACGCGGCGCCCACGGCTGCCGCCCAGAGCTAGGACAATCGATTCGGTATGGCAACGAAGGTCGGCAAGACTCTGCAGAAAGCTCGCCTCGGGCGCGGGATCGACCTCACCGAGGTCGAGCGCGTCACGAAGATCCGCGTCAAGTTCCTGCGTGCGATGGAAGAGGACCGCTGGGACGATCTGCCGCCGCCCGCGTATGCCCGAAGCTTCCTCCAGACCTACGCCCGCTACCTCGGCCTCGACGATGAGGCGCTGGTCGAGGAGTACCGGGAGAACATCGAGCCTGACGATGCCGAGAAGCCGATCCCCTCGGGGATCATCCGGTCGGGGACCATCGAACCCCACCGCTCGCTGCGTCCCATCGCCTTCGTACTGGGCGGCCTGGCGGCTGCGGCGGGCGTGGCCCTGATCGTGGCGGCGATCGGCTCGTCCGGCGGCTCAGGCAACGGCGGCACCCCCAAGCGCCACCACGGCCGTCCAGCGACCTCGACATCGACGACCGGGACGGGCTCGACGACCACCACCACAACCGGCTCGGAGCTCTCGCTGGAGGTGAGCCCGACCGCCGACGTCTGGGTCTGCCTGGTCGACGAGCGCGGCCGGCATCTCGTGGACGGCGAAACGCTGACCACCGGTGATACGCGGGGCCCGTTCAGCGCGACGGGATTCGAGGTCACCTTCGGGAACGGCTCGGTCCAGATGACCGTCAACGGCCAGCCGGCGGACATCCCGCCTTCGGCAAGCCCGATCAACTACCGCATCAGCTCGACCGCCGTAAAGCAGCTGGCATCCGGATCAGGGCCGAGCTGCAGCTAAGCGGTCTGCTCGCCGAGCGCCGGGTCCTCGAGCACGATCTCGTGCTCGCCGGTGGCGTCGGTGACCAGCATCGGCCGCTGGCCCTTCTCGATCGTCTCCCTGGTGACGACGCACTTCTGGACGTCACCGCGTGAGGGCAGCTCGAACTGGACGTCGAGCAGCGTCTCCTCGAGGATCGAGCGCAGACCGCGGGCGCCGGTCTCGCGCTCGAGCGCCTTGTCGGCGATCGCGCCGAGTGAGTCGGGCGCGAAGACCAGGTCGATGTCGTCGAACTGGAAGAACCGCCGGAACTGACGGGCGAGCGCGTTGCGCGGCTCGGTCAGGATCGTGATCAGATCTTCGCGGGTGAGCTGGTGGATCGCGGCGACGACCGGGAGCCGGCCGATGAACTCGGGGATCAGGCCGTACTCCATCAGGTCCTCGGGCAGCACCTGCTCGAAGTCCTCGCCGGCGTCCTTGTGGGCGGCGGAGGTGATCTCGGCGCCGAAGCCGACGCCGTGATTGCCGATCCGCTTCTCGATCACCTTGTCGAGCTCGCCGAAGGAGCCGCCGCAGACGAAGAGCACGTTCGAGGTATCGATCGTGAGGAACTCCTGGTGCGGGTGCTTGCGGCCGCCCTGCGGCGGCACCGAGGCGGTGGTCCCCTCCAGGATCTTGAGGAGAGCCTGCTGCACTCCCTCGCCGGAGACGTCGCGCGTGATCGACGGGTTGTCGGCCTTGCGGGCGATCTTGTCGATCTCGTCGATGTAGATGATCCCCGTCTCGGCCTTCTTGACGTCGAAGTCGGCGGCCTGGATCAGCTTGAGGAGGATGTTCTCGACGTCCTCGCCGACGTAGCCGGCCTCGGTGAGCGCCGTCGCGTCCGCGATCGCGAAGGGGACATTGAGGATCTTCGCCAGGGTCTGGGCGAGCAGCGTCTTCCCGCACCCGGTGGGGCCGAGCAGCAGGATGTTCGACTTCTGCAGCTCGATCGCGTCCTCGCCCTGCTCCTCCGTGGAGGCCATCTGGACACGCTTGTAGTGGTTGTAGACAGCGACCGAGAGGGCGCGCTTTGCGCCTTCCTGGCCCACCACGTACTCGTTCAGGACGTCGTAGATCTCCCGTGGCTTCGGGAGGTTCTCGAGCTCGAAGGTGGGTGGAGCGGTGAGCTCCTCGTCGATGATCTCGTTGCAGAGATCGATGCACTCGTCGCAGATGTACACGCCGGGCCCGGCGATCAGCTTCTTCACCTGGCGCTGCGACTTTCCGCAGAAGCTGCAGAGGAGCTGCTCGTTGGATTCGGTGGGACGTGCCAGCGGAATACTCCCTCGTCTCGCTTCGCCCGGCCGGCTCCTTCTTCGCTTCGAAGCTTAGACGCCCGCCGCCCTCGGCCTGACGGAAACTCGTTACGCCGTGTGCGAGCGGTTTCCTGCTTAGCTGTACCGGTCCCAGGCCCGCAGGTAGGGCTCGGGGTTGATCGGGCGGCCGCGGACATGGATCTCGAAGTGGAGGTGGCAGCCCACGGTCCGGGCGTTGCCTGTCTTGCCGATGTGGCCGACGATCTGCCCGACGTGGACGAGGTCCCCGCGCTGGAACGTCGAGGGATGGACCATGTGGGCGTAGAGGTACTGGCGGCGCTCGCCGAGGCCCTTGATGACGACGAAGTTGCCGTCGAGCCGCGCGTCGAACGCGCGCTTCACCACGGTGCCCGTCACCGCCGCTGCGAGCGGCGTACCGCAGGCACCGGTGACGTCGAAACCCTTATGGGTGCGCCCGCCGTTGCGCGGCGCGCCGAACTGGCCCACGGGCCCGCGCGTCCCGTGCGGCCCCCGCACGGGGAAGAAGTGGCGGTGGAGCTCAACGCTGCCGGCGTCCTTCTCGTTCCCGCCGGCCACCCCGACCGCGATGCGATAAGCCCCGTCGGCCACCGGGCGACCCCCGTTGTTGAGCCCGTCCCACTTCTCGACCTCCTCGGCGCCTGGCTGCACGGCGGGCAGCTCGATCCGGCGCACCTCGTGGCCCGAGCCGGAGACGGTGATCGTGGCGTCGACGGGCGCGGAGCCGCTGAGCTTGAACTCGATCCGGACCCCGCTGGCCGAGTCGGTGAAGCCACGCTTCGGTGACACCGAAGCCTTCTGGACGACGGCGTCGTCAGCGGCGGTGACCGGGGCGAGGATCAGGAGCCCGCCGAGCACCAGGAGAAGTGGAGCGAGGCGCCTCAAACGTCTCTTGGGCGGAGGCTACCGGTGCTCGATCACGCGGTCGACGATGTTGTACTCCTTCGCCTCTTCCGCGCTCATGAAGTAGTCCCGCTCGGTGTCCTTTGCGACCTTGTCCAGCGGCTGGCCTGTGTGCTTGGCGATGATCTCGTCGAGGCGGCGCCGGACGTCGATGATCTCCTTGGCGTGGATCTCGATGTCGGTCGCCTGGCCGGAGAAGCCGCCCGAGACCTGGTGGATCAGGATCTTCGAGTTGGGCAGCGCCATGCGCTTTTCCTCCGCACCGCCTGCCAGCAACAATGCCCCCATGCTCATCGCGACGCCGACGCAGATGGTCTGGATGTCCGGCTTGATGAACTGCATCGCGTCGTAGATCGCCAGGCCGGCGTAGACCGAGCCGCCCGGCGAGTTGATGTAGATCGAGACGTCCTTGTCCGGGTCCTCGGACTCCAGGTGGATCAGCTGGGCGACGATCAGGTTCGCGATGTCCTCGGTCACCGGGGTGCCGAGGAAGATGATCCGCTCGTTGAGCAGCCGGGAGTAGATGTCGAACGCTCGCTCGCCGCGAGACGTCTGTTCCACCACCATTGGGACCAGGGGACTCATTGGGTGCGTGAGCATAGCGACCGCTTGCGACCGGCCGAACGCGGGAGAATCGTCGGATGCCAGCGAGCGCCGAGATCCTCACCGTCGGTCACTCCAACCACGAGGAAGGAGAGTTCCTCGAGCTGCTGCGCGGCGCCGGCGTCGAGCTGATCGCTGATGTCCGCCGCTACCCGGGTTCCCGCCGGCAGCCCCACTTCGAGCGCACCGCACTGGCGGCCGTCCTGCTGGAGGCTGGAATGGGGTACCGGTGGCTCGGCGAGAGCCTCGGCGGGCGACGTAAGCCCCGGCCCGACTCGCCGAACGGCGCCTGGGAGAGCGACCAGTTCCGCGGCTACGCGGACCACATGGCGAGCGAGGAGTTCGCCGCTGGACTCGCCGAGCTCGAAGATCTGGGGCGCGAACTAGCGTGTTGCGGTGATGTGCGCCGAGGCCTGGTGGGTTCGCTGCCACCGCCGCCTGATCGCGGATGCCCTGACGGCGCGAGGATGGCGCGTTCTCCACCTCGGCTCGAACAGCCGGTTGGTCGAACACGAGATCACGGACTTCGCATTGGTCGAGGACGGCAGGGTCACCTACCCGGCGCAGCAGACCACGCTCGGGATCTAACCGGCGGCCTCGAGGGTCTTCTTCACGACTGCGGCGCCCGTCTGCATCCCGTGCGGATCGAGGCCACTACTCGGATCCGGGCGTCCAGAGGCCGCCCTTCTCCTCACGTTCCTTCTCCGGCGTCCAGATCTCCTCGCGCGCCTGCGCCTGCTCGAGTGGGATCGGGCTGGCCTGCTCGGCGATCAGCTCAAGGGCGCGGCGCATCCCCAGATCCTCCTTGAGGACCTCCTCGCGCCCGGACTCGCGGATGTCCTTGAGCGCGTCCTCCGGCTCGGGGTGCCCGTGGTCCTCGTGTCCCGGAGGGATCTGGAGCGCCTCCAGCATGTCCTCCTCGGTGATCTCGATTCCCTCGGCCTGCGCGACGGCCTCCAGGACGGCCTCCCTCTTCAGAGCCTGCTCGGCGTCGGGCCGGGCCTCCTTGATCATCTCGTCGCGCGTTTTCCCCTGGATTTGCAGGTAATTCTCGGGGTCCACCCCCTGCTGTTGCAGGGAGCGCTCGACCCGGCGCCACATCTCGGCGGCCCGCGCGTCGACCACCGGCTCGGGGAGCTCGACCCTGGCGTTGGCGACCGCCGCGTCGAGGGCGGCCTGCTGGAAGCGCTCCGCGATCTGCCGCTCGAGGATCTCGCGGATCTGGCCGGCGATGTGCTCCCGGAGCTCCGCGAGCGTGTCGAACTCCGAGGCCTCGGCGGCGAACTCGTCGTTGAGCTCCGGCAGTTCCTTCTCGCGCACCTCCTTGACAGTGACGTCGAATTCGGCGCTCTTCCCGGCGACCTCCTCCGCGGGGTAATCGTCGGGGAACGGCACAGTCGCCTGGCGCTGATCGCCGGCCTTCGCGCCGACGAGCGCCTTCTCCAGCTCCGGGAGGACCCGCCCCTCCCCCAGCTCGAGCAGATAGTCCTTCGCAGAGCCGCCCTCGAACGGCTCGCCCTCGATCTTGCCCTCGTAGTCGATCAGGACGACGTCGCCGTCCTTCGCCTCCCGGTCCACCGGGTTGAGGCGGGCGAACCCCTCGCGGAGGCGGTTGATCTCGGTGTCGATCGCCTCCTCCGGCACCTCGGGCTCCTCGCGGCCGACCTCGAGCCCCCTGTACTCGCCGAGCTCCGCGCGCGGCCGCACGGCCACCTCGATCGAGAACTTCAGGGGCTTGCCCTCGTCCGGGAGGTCGGAGAGGTCGAGCTTCGGGTCCCCGACGGGGTTGACGCCGGAGTCGAGCATCGCGCGCTCGTACCAGCCCCCGAGCGAGGACTCGAGCGCCTGGGTGAGCACCGCCTCGCGGCCGAGCCGCTGCACGACCATCTCCGGCGGCACCTTGCCCTTGCGGAAGCCGGGCAGCTTCATGTCCTGGCCCAGCTGCCGGGCCGTGCGGTTGATGCTGCCCTCGACGTCCTCGGGGTCGACGTCGACATCGACACGGACCCGCGAGTCGGGAAGCTCCTTTACGGTCGTCTCCATGGAGAAGTCCACCTTAGACACCGGTACGCGCGAGCGGCTCGGTGCCTGGCTCTACACGGGCGCGCCGGGACGCTTCTTCTCCTTCTCCATCGACCTGGGCCTGTCCCTGGCGGCGCTCGGCGCCTACGGCGCGCGGCGGGCCTGGGAGAAGGTCAGCCAGATCCCTCGGTCTTGATCCGTTCCTCCAGGCGGGCGCCCTGTCCGGCGGCGGCGGCGCGCTCGGCGCGAGCCTCGCTCAGCGGAACTCCGCGCGAGTCCGCCAGGTCGAGGAGCCGCTGGCGCTCAGTGTCCTGCTTTGCCCACTCCAGGAAGAGCCAGGCCAGCACTCCCAGGGTGACGAAGGTGCTCTCCACCATCATGATCACGCCGGCGAGACTCTGGTCGGTGATGGCGGAGATGTGCCATTTCGCCTCCCCGGCGGCGTAGTGCGGATAGAAGACCGTGTTCGACCACATGAAGACGTTGCCGAGGACGATGCCCACGAACCGGACCCCGATGAGATAGCCGAGCTTGGCCGGGATCTTGAACCAGCTGGGCTGCGGCAGGGGACCGACCAGCGGCATCCACATGAGCACTCCGAAGCCGATGAAGCAGGTGTGCTGGAGGGCGTGGATCGAGTTGTGGTCGGTCGCGGCCTGGTAGAGGACCGGCACGTGCCAGAGGTAGAAGTCGATCGCCCAGAGGGGCAGCGCGACCAGCGGATGCGCGAGGTGGCGCATCCAGCCGAGCCAGCGATTCGCCAGCAGCGGCTGGAGCAGCGGGCCGGTCAATCCGAGAACGATCAGGAGCGCCCCGAGGTCGCCCATCAGCAGGTGCTGGATCATGTGGACGAAGAGGAGCTCGTCGTCGATCCGGCCGAGCGGCGAGATGAAGGCGATCGCGATCAGGGCGAGGCCCGAGGCGAAGCAGAGGAGCCGCCAGGTCGGCACCGGGCGGTGCTCCTGGGCCAGGTTTATGGCCCGCAGCGAGTAGCCGGTCGCGACCAGCGTCAGCACCGCGACCTGCAAGGGCTCGAACACCGGGCCGCCGACGTGCGCGATGGGGATCACGTCCCCATCCTAGGGGCGGCTACAACCAGTCGATCCGCCTGAAGAAGGCGGCCAGCACGACGACGCAGATCGCCATCAGCGTCAGCGCGTACGCGTACCCGTAGTGCCAGTGCAGCTCGGGCATGTTGTCGAAGTTCATGCCGTAGACGGACGCGACGAACGTCGGCACGGCGATGATCCCGAAGATCGCCGAGATCTTCTTGACGGTCTCGTTCTGGTTGACGCTGACCAGCGAGAGGTTCGCCTGCAGCACGCTGGTGAGGAGCTCGCGCTGGGCGCTGACCTGCTCGTCCACTCGCTTCGCGTGATCGGCGACGTCGCGGAAGTAGCTGCGCAGGTCCTCGGGGACGCGCTCGAAGCCGCCCTGCTCCAGCGTCTCGAGCGGGATGAGCAGCGGCCAGACCGCCCGGTGGAACTCGATCACCTCGCGCTTGAGGTTGTAGATGCGGGCGGTCGGGGCCGGGATGTCGTCGTCGAAGACGTCCTTCTCGACCTCCTCGACGTCGTCCTCGATCGCGTCGGCGACGGGGATGTAGTCGTCCACGACCTTGTCGAGGATCGCCCAGACAGCCGAGGACGCCCCGAGGCGCAGGAGATCCGGACGTGCCTCCAGTCTCTGCCGTGCGGAGGCGAGCTCGCTGCCCGGCCCATGCCGCACCGTGATCACGTACCCGGGGCCGGCGAACAGATGGATCTCACCGAAGTGGACGATCTCGCGATCCTCGTGGTAATGCGCCGTCTTGAGGACGACGAAGACGTCCTCGTCGTAGTCCTCGATCTTCGGTCGCTGATGCGGGTTCTGAGCGTCCTCGATGGCGAGCTCATGGAGCCCGAACAGCTTTTGCAGCCGCTGCAGATCGCCGGGCTCCGGCTCGTGGATCCCGACCCAGACGAACTCGCTGGGACCCGCGGCAGCCCTGAGCTCGGCGGCGTGCTCCGGCGTCAGCGCCTCATCATGCTGGCGCACGCCGTCTTTGTAGTGGGCGCTGTCGACGATCATCGTCCGGCTCCGCGTTCCCTTTCCGTACGCGGCGCCGCCCTCCTCCCGCTGGGCGCTCCCGATCAGTCGCCATCTTCGACCGGAACCCAGGCGGCGTCCAGGTCCACGCGCCTGCCGTTGAAGGGCACGCCCTCCGCCTCCAGAAGGCGGCGCTGCTGATCGCCCTTGGCGAGAGAGCCGTCCGCCCTGACCACCCGCTGCCAGGGCACGCTCGAGTCATGGCACTCGGAGAGCACCTGGCCGGCGAACCGCGGCGCCCCGGGGCTGAGATCTCCGTAGGTCGTCACACAGCCGGCCGGGATCCTCCGGATGCGATCGAGCACCCGCTTCGCGCGGTCGGAGCTCAGCTCAGTCGCCATGCCACCCAGATGCCGGCCAGCGCGGCCGGGAGCGCGGCCGCGATTCCCCTGCTCCCGGCGGTTCGCTCGTCGGTGCCCATGGCGAACGCGAAGGCCACGGCGTCGCCGGCGTCCGCCGCGGCATTGGCGAGCGTCGCGAGTCGGAGCCTGTCCGGGTCCTCGAGCGCCGCCAGCGTGACCAGGCCGAGCACCAGGTCCCTGACGCCCGCGATCCGGCCGACCGTGACGGTCGCCGAGGTCGTCTCCGAGAAGCCGAGGGCCCGCAGCGCCGGCTCGGGCGCGGTGAGCAGGCCGAGCCCGATGGCGGCCCTGCCCGCGGAGGAGATCAGGGAGAAGGCCCGGACGTCCGGCGCCCGGACGACCTCTGCCGGGCTCATTCGCGCTCCAGCGTCACCGACAGCGCCGGCGACGCGGCCAGCGTCTGGAAGACGACGCAATAGCGCTCGGTGAGCCGCTGGAGGGTCTCGAGCTCCTCGTCGCTCGTCATCGGCTCCGCCACATCCCGAGACTAAAGCCCTTCGGCCGCCGGCGGGAGAAGCGGCGATACTGGGGACCCGATGTCAGTCGAGGGAACGACCAGAGGGGGCGCGCAGCTCGCCGCGGGGACCGAGTTCGGCGGCTTTCGCATCGAGCGCACGCTCGGGCACGGCGGTATGGGGATCGTCTACCTGGCCCGGGAGCTACGACTTGACCGCCTGGTCGCGCTCAAGGTGATCAGGCCCGAGCTCGCCGGAGAGGAGAGCTTCCGCGCCCGCTTCCGCTCCGAGACGCTCACCGCCGCCTCCGTCGAGCATCCTCGGGTGGTCACGATCTTTGGCGCCGGAGAGCGCGAGGGACTTCTGTATGTCTCGATGCGCTACGTGGAGGGTCGCGACCTCGGCCGGCTGATCTCGGCCGATGGGCCACTGGCACCCGATCAGGCCACGGCCCTGATCACCCAGGTCGCCGACGGGCTGGACGCGGTGCACGCCGGCGGCCTCGTCCACCGCGACGTCAAGCCGGCGAACGTGATCGTCGAGCGCAACCGCGTGGACGCCGAACGGGCGGCTTTTCTCACCGACTTCGGCCTCGCCAAGGCGATGGCCTCGACGGCGGGACTGACGGCGACCGGCGAGGTGATCGGCAGCGTCGACTACATGGCGCCCGAGCAGATCGAGGGCCGCCGGGTCGACGCGCGCACCGACGTCTACGCCCTCGGATGTGTCCTCTTCCACGCGGTCACCGGCAAGGTGCCCTTCCCGGAGCGGGAGAGCTCGGCCAAGATGTGGGCGCACCTGAACGAGCCGCCGCCCGCCGCGGCGGGCCGGGTCCTCGATCCGGTCATCCGCCGTGCGATGGCGAAGGACCCCTCCCGCAGGTTCCCCTCGGCGGGCGACCTCGGCCGGGCCGCCGTCGCGGCCACGCGCGGCGAGGCGGTCACCGAGCCTGAACACGTGGTCGCCTCCGGCGACGCGGCGCCGCTCGCGGAGACGGTGCGTCTCTCCCGAGACCCCGCCCTGCCACCGACCGACCCGCTCCCCCGCCGCCGGAAGCGCCGGCGGTGGGTCTGGGCGCTGGCGGTCCTTGCTGTGATCGCGGCCCTGGGCGTCGGGGCGGTGATCGCCGTCCCGAAGCTCTCGGACAGCGGCAAGACGCCGGTGCCGACCGGGATCGCGGTCCCCTCCCTCGCCGGTCAGCCCCTGGACGTCGCGGAGCAGCGCCTCGATGCGCTCGGCCTGCGATCGACGGAGGAAGGCGGCGGCATCTTCGGCATCCTCGTCCCCTCCGACTGGAACGTCTGCCAGACCTCTCCCGGACCAGGCACCAGGGTCCGGAGAGGCGCGACGGTCAGCCTGCTGATCGATCGCCCCGGCGTGTGCTGACGACGATCGAGAACCCGGACCGAACCGCTGCGAGCGGTTCGGTCCGGGGAAGACCCGAAGCCATCTCAGGCGCCGGCCAGGGCCGACTGAGCAGCCTCGTCGACCGCCTCTAGTCCGCCCTCGAGGAAGGCCACTAGCACCGGGTTGACGATTTCGGGGTGGGTCCAGCCGATGTTGTGCGGGCCACCCTCCACCGGGACCACCTTGACCTCGTCGATCAGATCCGGAAGCCGGGCGGCAGTTGACTCGAAGGGCAGGATGCGGTCCTCGGTTCCGTGCATGACCAGCGTCGGGACGTCGATCTTCGCCACGTCGTCGCGGAAATCCTCCAACCAGTTGTCCACACAGACGAGGCTGGAAATCGGCGAGCCCATGCAGGCCACGTTGAAGCTGCCCTGCCAGGCCTGGTCCGAGATCCGCTCGGGATTGAGCTTGTCGACGTTGTAGAAGTTGTCGAGGAAGTCCTTGAAGTAGGCGTAGCGGTCCTTGCGAACCGCCTCCCTGATGCCTTCGAAGACCGAGCCGTCGACACCTTCCGGATTATCGTCCGTCTTCAGGAGGAAGGGCGGGATCGTTCCGAACAGAGCGGCCTTCTCGACACGGTCGGAGCCGTAGGTTCCCAGGTAGCGGGTCACCTCTCCGGTGCCCATCGAGAAACCTGCGAGCACGAAGTTCTCGAGCTCGAGCTGCTCGACCAGCTCCTTGAGGTCGGCAGCGTAAGTGTCGTAGTCGAGACCCGTGGTGGGCTTGCTCGATTGGCCCCAGCCGCGGCGGTCGTAGGCGATGACGCGGTAGCCGGCGTCGAGCAGCGCCTTCTCCTGCTTCTCCCAGGAGCTGCCGTTGAGTGGATAGCCGTGGATCAGGACAACCGCCTGGCCCTCGCCGAGGTCCTCGAAGTAGAGGTCGATCGGCATCGAGTTCTCTTTGCCGACGGTGATGGTTGCCATGGGAACTCTCCTTTGGTTGGTGTCGAGGCGTGGCCGGAGAGCTGCCTGCCCATCAACCAGACCGGAACCATTCCTCGGTAATCCGTACTGCCCTGGTGAACATACTCTTGTGCGTGCTGCTCGTCAGAGCGGCTAGCTGCCCTGACCAGCGCTGTATCCCTCGCCCTCCTCACCACGGAGGTGAGTGTCTCGATGTCGTAGGCGCCCACAGCCGCACGATTGAGCTAAAAGCGCACGATTGAGCTGAACCGCAGAGCCTTCCCCGATATGCGACTGGTCCTTGAAGACCAGGTGCCCGCGCGGGCCCTGGCCGATAACGGGACCGGCTGATGGCTGAGCGGGTCGCGGTTCTCGGCACCGGAACCATGGGCGCACCGATGGCCCGCAACCTGCTGAAGGCGGGCTTCCAGGTACGCGTGTGGAACCGCACCCCCGACAAGGCGCGCGCGCTGGCGACCGCGGGAGCGGACCTGGCCGAGACGC
>CAVXQP010000014.1:0-12548 GCA_963763955.1 uncultured Solirubrobacterales bacterium
TCGGAGCGAACTGAGCGCACCTCAGGACGTCCGGCATCGAAGAAGCCCCGCTGCGGCGGGGTTTTCGCGCCCCGGGTCTGCCGCCGCCTCTCGGATCGGGCGGGAATGAGAACAAAGTGAGAACGGCTTCTTCAGTTCGGAGGAGGTGAGCAAACAGTTTTGGCTCGTGCTCGCGCTCGGGCCGGCCTTCCTTGGGCTCGCTCAAAGGATGCAGGCGGAGAGCGAACCGGGCTCGACGAAGACCTAGGCTCGGGCCTTTGCCCTGGCCGAGGGCGTCTTCTTCGCCCTCTTCTTCTTCTTGCCGGTCCGCTTCCGTAGGATCGACGCGCAGGGACTGTTCCGCTGAAGGCGGTAATCCCCGGCCGCTCGGTTCACATACCGTGGGTCGGCGATGAGGTTGGATCTGACGGTGAAGCCGACCCGCGGGCTCAGGATCCCAGATCCGTTTTGGGTGGCGTAGTACGGATCAGCCGCGCCCTTGATGCAGTTGTTCGTGACCACGTCGCCGACGCCGACGGGGCCCGAGCCCCAGTAGGACTCGACGTTCTGGCGGACCTGGGAGTTGGTGATGATGTTGTGCTTGACCGTGTTGTAATCAGAGGTCTGCCCCCCGGCGCCCGCGAAGATCACACCCTCGCCGTTGGAGTCGATGATGTTGCCGGTGATCAGGGAGTGGTCCCCGTTGGGATACATGTGGACGCCGAAGTCGGCGTTGTTGTGGATCCAGTTGCCGCGCACGATCGTCCCGGTGGCGTCGTCGATGTAGATGCCGTGGTCGCCGTTCTGCGCCGGCAGCCTGCCGCAGTCGTGGATGTTGTTGTTCTCGATCACCGTGTTCCGCGGGCGGTATCCAGACCCGCCGACTGTGAAGCAGATTGCGGTGTTGTGGTTCGTAACGTCGTTGCCGCTGAAGGTGACGTTGTCGGCACTGATCTGCGGAGTCGCGACGGCGGGCCGCCCGTCGATGTTCAGATCCTTGACGGTGTCCCCGCTCCCCTGGGGAGGGACCGCGAAGTACCCCACCAGGGTGGCGCGTTCTCCCGGATAGCTGGTCAGCGTGACGTTGGGGACGCGGACACTGATCGACCCCGAGAAGGTCCCGGCCCTGAAACATCCCGTCTGCCCGGAGCTGAGGGAGCCGGCCAGCTTCTCTCCGGTCTTGAAGGGAGCCGCCACGGTCCCAACGGCGGAATCCGAGCCGGTCGGCGAGGCGACCCGGTCGCAGGAGGCGCTCGCGCCGGCGGGTGATGCGAAGGCCAGTGCGGCTGCGGCGGTGGCCACGAGTCCGACTAGATGAATTCTCCTTCTCGTCAATTCCTTCGACGCATCGGCGCCCGCCACGGCAGCGCCAGCCCCTACCGACTTCTCTGGACGCATGTATCAGCAGGCATCCCACCCCGGTGGACGTTTTGTCCACTCGCGCATGCGTGGCCGTGGCGCTCTACTGACGCAATGCCCGAGGGGGCGGGGCTACTCGCTCGGTCCGGGCTGCGAGGACCGCCCGTTGGCCACGGAGCCCTTCTGCCCGAGGAGCCGCAGATAGAGGTCCTCCGCCTCCGAGAGGGTCCGGCCGAAGGAAAGCTGGGTCGTGGCTCGCCTGTGCCCCTCCTCCCTCAGCCGGTCGCGAAGATCCGGGTCCGTCAACAAACGCTCGATGGCAGCGGCCAGCTTCTCCCGGATCACGGCTCGGGACCGTCGCCGGCAATCACCGCGAGACGCTCGGTTGGGGCGAGAGGATCGCTCACCGTTAAGCGGGGGCTCGTAGGCGTAGCTGTTGTCATCGGCCTCGGCGGGATTGGCATCGCCGGGTTACCTGATTGGCAGTAGCCGCGTGTCAAGTTATCCAGGCAAGTGGCAACAAAGTGGCAACAGACTGAGCCGGAAGCGAGTCGATCAGACTAGAAGGCGAACCAGCGTGAGTGGCCGATTAGCAGCGAAGTCCCGACAGGCTCGGCGCGGGCGGGGCGCTCTCGCCCAAGACCCCGGCCACCGTGGCCACCGGCGACAATCCGTTCGATGTGGCGGTGACCCCGGCTCAGGTACCCGCCAGCAAGGACCAGTGCAAGAACGGCGGCTGGCGCAACTTCCCGCAGTTCAAGAACGAGGGGCTATGCATCGCGTTCGTCAACCGCGGCCCGTAGACGAGAGCCGCCGGGCTGCGGGAGTAGTCCAGAACTACTGCTTTGGACGAGAAGCGACACTCTTCCGATCGCTCCGAACCGGCAGGCTCGAAGCAGCCGGGCTTTCGGAGTAGGGGCTCAGCGAGAAGGCCAAGAGGATAAAAAGACTGGAGAAGTTGATCCCCCATAACGCGTTAGGCGGGACGCGGCCAACCGTCCTCGCTCAGCCCCTGGTGACTACGACGGAAGCCGGACTAGCCGAGACTACGACGGACCGGCCCGGCTCAGCGCGCCGGGATCTGCCGGCTCTTGAGCTGGCGCGCGACCGACGGGTACTGGTCGATCTGGCGCTCGACCGCACGCGCCGCGGGGGCGGGCTGTCCGGCGGCGTGGGCCAAGTCGAGCAGGTAGTAGCAGAAGTAGACCGACTGGCTGACGATCTGGTCCCCGAAGGTCGCCATCGGGACGTGGCCGCCGCCCTCGAGCGACTCGAAGACCACGAAGATGCCGGCGTTGTCGAGGTCGGCGGACGTCTGGACCGCGAAGGAGTAGGGCACCACGGTGTCGGCGGTGCCGTGGAACATGATCACCGGCGAGTCGTTCTTGTCGAGGAGCTGCGGGGCCAGGGAGTGAGGGATCTCTCCGGAGATCGAGATCGCGGCGCCGACCTTCGAGGAATAGCCGGGGTTGCCGCTGTCGCCCGGGTCGGTCGAGTTGACTGCGACCGCCAGGGCGGTCGCGGCTCCGGCGGAGCCACCGCCGATGGCGATCCGCGTGGGATCGACCCGGTAGATGCCCGCGTTCGCGCGCAACCAGCGCACGGCGGCCTGCGCGTCGTGCTGGGCGGCGAGCGCCGCGGTCAGGCAATTCTGTGAGGCCGTCTCCTCCACACCGCACTTCTCGCCGCTGTTGAGCAGGCGGTAGTTGATGGACACCGCGACGTAGCCGCGCTGCGCGAAGGCCTTGGCCATCGTCACCATCGCGCCGTTCTTGGAGTTGCCGGCGGTGAAGCCACCGCCGTGGACGAGGACGATCGCCGGTCGGCTCGTCTGCGTGTCGCCGGTCGGCTGGTACATGTCGAGCGTCAGCGTCACGGGGTTGCCCGAGGCGTCGGGGGCACTGCCGTAGGCGATGCCGTCGGTCTTGCTGAGGTTGGTGAAGATCGCGTCGCGGTAGCGGAGCGGCGCGGCGCCCTGTGGTGCAGGGAGGAACGTGCAACCCCCGAGCAGCGAGACCGCGAGGACGGCGATGACGGCGACCAGAACGCGGCGCGGCTTGGCGTGCCGAGGCGGCTTGGGCTGACTGAGAGTGCGCATTCGAATGGTCGAAACCGGCGAGTGGTCTCGAAGTTGCGCAGGGGGTTGGTGTTCGGAGCCGGGAATGAAGGGCCGCATTGAAGGCAGAGGCACGCGACGGCTTCGTGCGGGAGATAACTCGGGACACGCTGTCTGTCTCCGCTTAGTGATGCGGTGTCAGTCGGATTACGACTCCGCTGCAGAAACGCCGCTTTTGCATGGAAAGCGGCGGTATCGGGTCACGCGCGAGCTACTGCATGGGCGACATCGTGACGTTGAAGTCCGTCCGGCCCTCGGCGGGGTGATGACATCGGGCGCGACTACAACGGCCATGACGGGGCAAGGCAGCTGATGGAGACGCTCACCGAGGGCATGGAGACGGAGATCGTGATTACCCAGCTCTACACGTTTCGGGACGGACTCATCCTCCGCATTGACGGCTTCCGGAGCCGGGCCGAAGCCCTCGAAGCTGCCGGGCTGTCGGAATAGCGGAACTCCGTCGAGAGTTACCGATCGCCAGCTCCCCGCCGGCCTGGCCCCGGACGATCTCGATCCTCCGCACCGTCCACGAGGTTCGTCATCGGCCGCACCGTACCCGGTGCCGGGAAGCTCTAGCTCATCCGGCGATAGCGCCAGACGCAGAGCGGCACGAACACCGCGAGCAGCCCGAACGTCCAGGCCAGCGCCCCTCCGAGGGATGTCGGTGTCCCGGTCAGGGCCAGAGAGCGAGCGGCATCCGCGGTCAGCGTCACCGGGCTCACCTTGGCAATCGCCTCGAGCCAGCCGGGCAGCGTGGCGAGGGGGACGAAGATCGAGCTCGCAAAGACCAGCGGGAAGGTGACGACGAAACCGGCCGACTGCGCAGCCTCTGCGCCCCGGACCGTGAGCGCGACGAAGGCGAAGATCCAGCTGAGCGCGAAACCGAAGAGCGCGACGACCGCGATGCAGCCCAGCGCACCTCCCAGGCCCCCCTCGAACCGGAAGCCGACGATGTAGCCGACGACGATCATCAGCAGGATGATCAGGACGTTGCGCACCAGGTCCGCCGCGGTTCGCCCGATGAGGACGGCCGACCGCGCCATCGGCATGGAGCGGAAGCGATCGATCACCCCCCGCTGCAGGTCCTGCGAGAGCCCGACGGAGGTCTGCGTCGCCCGGAAGACCACCGACTGGACGAAGATCCCCGGCAGCAGGAAGTCGACGTAGGAGACGCCGGCCGGCAGCGAGCCCTGGATCGCGCCGCCGAATACGTAGACGAACAGCAGCACGAACATGACCGGCTGGATGGTCGAGAAGAGCAGCAAGCCTGGCTCCCGGATGAAGTGGCGCAGGTTGCGGACGGTGACGACGACCGCATCCCTGACCGATCCGCGCATGCTCTCCAGTGATGGGACCCGCCACTGCTTCCGCGGCACGTGCAACGCGCCGGCCCCATCGAGCGCGGCGTGGGCGGGCCGGTCGCCGTCCTCGCCGGGAGGCGCCCCCGTGAGCTGCAGGAAGACGTCGTCGAGGGTCGGCCCGCGGAGCCCGAGGTCGCTGACCCGGATCCCTTCGCGGCGCAGCTCCGCGGCGGCGTCCTCGATCAGCTCGAGGCCGTCCCGTGGGGCCGGCATCGTCAGCCGGTCCGGACGCTCGTCCGGCTCGGGATCCCCACAGCCCACCCGGGTGAGCGCCTCCTGAGCGAGCTCGCGCTGGGCGGCGTCCGCAAGCTCGACCTCGAGGATCTGGCCGCCGACCTGGTTCTTGAGCTCGTTCCCCGTGCCTGCGGCGATCACCCTGCCGTGGTCGATCACCGCGATCCGCTCGGCGAGCTGGTCGGCCTCCTCTAGGTACTGGGTGGTCAGAAGCAGCGTGGTGCCCTTGCGCTGGAGGTCTCGAATCGCATCCCAGATCTGGTTGCGGCTGCGCGGGTCGAGCCCGGTGGTCGGCTCGTCGAGGAAGAGGATCCGGGGCTGCGTCAGCAGGCTCGAGCACAGGTCGAGCCGCCGTCGCATCCCCCCGGAGTAGGTCCGGGCCGGGCGGTCGGCTGCATCTGCCAGATCGAAGTCGCGGAGCAGCCGATCGGCGCGTTCGGCCGCCTCCTCTCGGGAGAGGTCGAAGAGTCGCCCGAACATCTCGAGGTTCTCGCGCCCGGTCAGCAGCTCGTCGACGGCAGCGAACTGGCCGGTCAGGGCGATCTGCTCGCGAACTGCGGCCGGCTGCTGGGCGACGTCTTGGCCGAGGATCTCGGCTCGGCCCGAATCCGGCGGGACGAGCGTGGAAAGGATCCGGACGAGGGTGGTCTTGCCCGCGCCGTTCGGGCCGAGCAGCCCGAAGACGGCTCCTTCCGGAACCTCGAGATCGACTCCCGCCAGCGCCTGGGTTTCGCCGAAGCGCTTCGCGACCCCCTCGACCCGGATCGCCGGACTGGCGCGCCCCAGCTCTGGGGACTCCCCGGGCGACGTCACGGTCATTTGATCCTCGGGAGCGATGCCTAATACCTCGAGGCCGAGTATCCCCTGTTATGGCGCTCGCCTGGTCGGCCGCCCCCTCGGTTCAGGCCGTTCGGTGACTCGGTAGCGCGCGCTCCTTGCGCGTCACCGATGCCTATCGCTATCGGCGGGCGCTCCTGCGCGAGCACGCCCAGCGCGCTGCGCGGCTCAGCTGGGCGCGGAGGGTCTCAACCCACGCCACGGTCCAGGCGTTCGCCACGAGCTTCATGCGGCTCGCCCGGCCGGCCTCCGGCTCGAGCCTGACGGTCTTCGACCCGATCGCGTCGAAGACCGGCTGTGCCCGGTCGAGGGCGTCGCCGGGTCCGGACGCGAGCACGACGAGCCGGCCCTGCTTGGCCGTCTCCCTGGTGCCGAGCACGGGACAGTTCACGAACGTGATCCCGTGATCCTCCGCAAGCCCGGCCACGCACTCCACGTCCGTGTCCATGCTGGTCTGGAGCCAGACGGCGTCGTCCGGCACCGACTCCGCCGCCTGCCCCATCACCGCCAGGACCGCGGCGGTGTCGGTGAGCATCGTGATCACGAACGCGGCCTCGCGCACCGCGTCGGCGGGCGTCTCGGCCAGGTCCGCCCCCGCGGTCTTCAGCACCCGCGCCTTGTCGGGGGTGCGGTTCCACACGCGTACCTGGAAGCCCTTAAGCAGGTTGCGCGCCATCGGTGCACCCATGATTCCGGTGCCGAGAACCGCCACCCGCTCAGCCATCAGCCGGTCACGTTGCACGCCGCCTATTTGCGACGCGAGTGCGGCCAGTCGGCGCAGGTTCCGCTGCCATCGCAGTAGGGCGCGTTGCGCGTGCTTCCGCATGAGCAGAGCGCCGCGCGGGTCTCGTGCTCATCGACGCCTTCCGCCTGCACATGTAGATCGCCTCGCAAGAGCAGCGGGCCGCCGGGAATGGCAGTCGCCTCGGTCGGAACCGCAGGCTCCTCCTCAGGACCAGACTTGGGATGCGTGCGAAGCGCGCCGGTCGGGCAGCGCGCGACCACCCTCATCAGCTCATCGGGACCCGCCCTGTCCGGTTCGATCCACGGCCTGCGCCCCACGTCGAAGACGGCGGGAAGCCCCCGCAGGCACTCGGCCGCGTGCCGGCAGCGCGCCCCGTCGAAGCTGACGTCGACGGCCTCGCCGCGATAGCGCTTGCGCGTCGTCACGGTGTCTCGGGGATCAGCCATTCGCCGGGAGACCGAACTCCGAGCGGTATCCCTCGGGTACGAGGTCGAGGTACTCGCCGGTGTGGTCCGCGATGAATGCACGCACGAACGGGCAGAAGGGGAGCACCGCGAGGCCCGCGCCACGCACCTCGCTGAGCGCGTCGGTGATCAGTCGGGTGCCTAGCCCTTGGCCCTCGAAGCGCGGATCGATCAGGGTGTGAATGAACGCGATCAGCCCGGGGCTGCGGCGGTACTCGGTGAAGCCGGCCAGCTCCCCGTCGACTCGAATCTCGAAGCGCTGGCGCCCGGGCTCATCGACGACGGCAACCTCGGGAGCACTGGTGGCAGCCATCAGAGAGATTCTTGCGCACTCGACCTGAGGGACAACCAACGAGCGTGGGACGGCGGCTCAGTCCAAGAGCCTGCAGACTCGGAAAATCGACTCGGGTTCTACCTGGGACAGCTGGGCGAGGGCGAGCGCTGAAGTCCGAACGGCCTATCTCACCTAGTCGTGACCTCATCGAGCCGGCCGGTCTTCACGTCGTAGATGAAACCCCGCACCTCATCCTTCTTGGGGATGAAGGGGCTTTCCTCGATGCGCTGGATAGAGTCGCGGACGTCAGTTTCCAGGTCAGGAAATGATCGTGGGCTCCATTCCGGCCGGCGGCCAGTCTCCTCCTCGAGCTTCTGCTCGAACTCTGCGTCGTCGAACGTGAGCATCCCGCAGTCGGTGTGATGGATCAGCATGACCTCCTCCGTGCCGAGGAGATGCTGGGAGATCGCCAGGGAGCGGATCTCGTCATCGGTGATCACCCCGCCGGCGTTGCGGATTACGTGGGCGTCGCCGATCGAAAGCCCGAGGATCGGATACGGATTCAGCCGCGCGTCCATGCAGGCAATGATCGCGACCTTCTTGGCGGGCGGAAGCGGCAGGTCACCTTGGTCGAAGCCCTCCGCGAAGGACTCGTTGTTCTTCAGGAACTCGTCGATGGCGCTCATTCTGGCTCCCTTCGAATTTGGCTCCTCCAAGCATGACAAGGGGGATCTAGTGGTGGCCGAGTGGCTTGCACGAGTTGCGGCCTCGACCTGTTCGAGGAGGTCATGGGCCACGCTGGACAGTCCAGTTGCCCGGCACGAGCACGTTGCCGGAGGCAAAAGCGGGAGATGTCGCCGACCGTGAAAGCCGACTCAGGGCGTCCAGTTCGCGGCCAGCGTGCCGCCGCTGAAACCGCCCGAGCCACCGACGGCCATGCAGAAGAGCCGACTTGGACAGGAGACGTCCCTCAGGGTTGGGCGCTCGAGCCCGTTTGTCGGGATCGACTCGAGCTGCCAGCTCGCTCCGTCGAAGCGCTCGACGATCGCGATGAAATCACCGGCGGACCCAACCCCGGTGCCTACGGCGTGACACGCCAGTCGTCCCGGACAGCTGACGCCGAAGAGCTGTGCGCTTACTCCCGAGCCCGGCGGCTGCGTCGGATTCGGAGTGGGCATGACTGACCAGCTCGAGCCGACGCGGCGCTCGGCCAGGGTCCCAATCCCGATGCTCGGGGTACTCGGGATGCCAAACCATCCGACAGCGAAGCACGTCGGTCCGTCCGGACAGGACACCCCGCTGAGCCCAGCGGTCTCGGTGCCAGCAGGCTTCGGCGCGGCCTGCAGCCCCCAGGCGTTGATACGACCGAACCAGCGCTGGACGAGGGGCGAGCTCGAGCTCAGGCCGGACCCATCAAGTGGGATCGACCAGCCAACGACGGTGCACGTACGCTTCAGGGGGCACGAAACGTCAGTCAGCTGCCACTCCGTGGTTGGATCTTCGACGTTCGGGGGGTTCTGGACGATCCAGCGGGTGCCGTCCCAGCGCATCGCGAGCTCGCCGCCGAACGGCGAAGCGCGCAGGCCGCCGACGGCCGTGCACGCCAGGGGCCCGGAGCAGGAGACGGCGCCCAGCGCGCCGTTTCCGACGTCCTCGGCCGGCTGGATCGACCAGCTCGTCCCGTCCCAGAGCTCGATGAGCGGCCTCGCGACCGGCGAATTCGGGTCCGTTCCGTAATCGCCCACTGCGAAGCAGATGCTCGGCCGCGGACACGAGACGCCATTCAGCGAGCTGAAGGTTGCGCCGGGGGGATTGGGGGTCGGCACGATCTGCCAGCTCGTGCCGTCCCAATGCTCGGCCACCGTCGTCGAGGTGAAGGAGACGCGGGCCGTGGGCGCGTTGGGCGTGGCCATGCCCGCCTGGGCGGATAGCGCCTCGCCGACGGCCATGCACGAATTCGCCGATGAGCAGTCGACCGCGCTCAAGTTTGTGTTCAACGCCCCGTCCACATTCGGGGTAGGCGGGACCGTCCACGCAGCCGATGCGGCTGACGGTGCGAGGAGCAGCGCGGCGGTCGCAAACAAGACCAGACGAGACGGCCGAAGTGACATCTGCACTGCGACGCTACGGCCCGATCACGCCCTAGTCAAGTGCCACACCGCTCCTCGGGCGCTCGACGTGAGTAAGCGGATCGCGGAGGACGGTCACCCAGTGACGGCTCGCCGCAGCGAGGACCCCGGAAAGCGCCGCTTTGAGCGAGAAGCAGCGCCTTGCATGGAAAGCCGTTCTTGGCGGCGATCACGACGGGATCGCTTGCCTTATTAGAAGAAGAACGACACAGGTTAAATACGCCGGCACACCCTATTAAAACAAGAACGAGGCAGGTTAAACAGATAGGCGAAACCTAAAGATCCGCTCGTTGCTGAGTTGTGTGTGGTTAGCGGATTGACCGCGGCTCGCACTTGTGCATAGGGTCGGAGTGTGCGGCGCTAACGGCCGCCGCTCTCGTCCCAAACTGGAGTCAAGAATGCCCAGAACGGCACGGGTGAAGGAATCACGGCTTACGACACTGAGTCGATCGAGGCAGCAGCGCTACCGCCACTGGTGGGAGGGCGTCGACTGGCCGGTGTTCGCCGTCTGGATCAGCGGCGTGGTCCTGGCCGTCGCTTTCTGGACAGCAGTAGGCCTTGGCATAGCGGCTCTCGTCTGATGGCCAACGGCGGCCTGGAGGTCGTCAATCGGAGCGAGCCGGGCCGGGGCAGAACGGGTCGTCGCTCACCACAGTGTAAACGCCGGCCCCGTAGGACAGGGACGGCAACTTCGGCAGCCCGCGGGGTCCGCGGGGATTCCTCCCGCCGTCGGCCGCGCAGGCATACATTCCGGTTAAACGAAGGAGGCTCCCCCAATAGTCAATGTTCGGCAGTCATCGCTGATCACCCGCCCAATCTCTGCCCGACTTCCAATGCCCAGACGAAGAAAATCATGAAGGAGGGCGCTGGCCAGATTCCGCAGCTCGCCGAGAAACTCGGCATCAATATCGTCACTCGGCGCGTCACGGGCTGGACCACATCATGCTCGCGGTCGTCGAGGTGGGCGAATGGATCCGGCAAGGGACTTCGCCTTGCAGAGCCGCCTCATGCAGTGGAACACGGTGAAGATCAACCCCACCTACTCGATGGAGGAGGCGCTCGCGCTGATTGACGACGCGGAGACCATCTTCTAGGGCAATACAAGACCAACCAGCTCGGCACTCTGGCTGCTGACGATCGGCCTGCTGTTCGCGTTGGGTTAGCCGACCGCCACGCTATCCTGGAAGGAATCCTGATTCCGGTCTGCGCCGTAGTAACGATCACGAACTTCTGCGCGCCTTCGACACTGCTCGGAATCTGGTGGCGACGGCGCGGCATGCCCCCGCCCGCAACGCAGCCCAGCTAGCCAAACGAGGAGAAACGCATGGAAGCAACCGTCGATACCCGAGAGCTCGAGACGAAGGTCAAGGACATGTACCGCCATGTCGCCGAGCAGCCGGAGGGCAAGTACCACTTCGAGCTGGGCCGCCCTCTGGCCGAGCACCTCGGGTATCCGTCCGAGGTGCTCGACCGCGTTCCCGACGGGGCGTGCGAATCGTTCGCGGGCGTCGGCTACTTCTTCGATCTCGCCCAGCTCGCCGAAGGCGAGCGGGTGATCGACCTTGGGAGCGGCTCGGGGATGGACGTCTTCTTCGCCGCCGAGCAGGTCGGCGCGCCCGGAGCCGTCGCGGGAATCGACTTCACCGCTGAGCAGCTCGCAAAGGCGCGGCGGATCGCGAGCGAATTCGGCTACTCGCAGGTCGAGTTCCGCGAGGGCCGCATAGAGCGGCTGCCGGCCGAGGCGGAGAGCTTCGATTGCGTGGTCTCGAACGGGGTGATCAATCTCGCTCCGGACAAGGGAGCCGTCTTCGCCGAGGCGTACAGGGTGCTGCGGCCCGGAGGCAGGCTCGCGATCGCAGACATCGTCAGCGAGCGGCAGATGAAGGAGTCGATCGTCTGCGACGCCGATCTCTGGGCCTCGTGCATCGGCGGCGCGGCTCAGGTGGACGCCTACCGCGAAGCCATGGAGAGCTGGGGCTGCGGATCGAGCAGATCCGAGACAACCCCTACGAGTTCATCTCGGACCGGGCCCGCAACGCCAGCGCCAAATTCGGGGTCAAGAGCGTCTCGCTCGTGGCCATCAAGCCAAGCAACTGAACGGAGGAGAAGAACGATGACTGCCACGACCAATCCCAACAGGGCCCTGTGGGAGAAGGGCGACTTCACGCAAATCGCCGCGACCATGCGGGAGAGCGGTGAGGCGCTCGTCGGCAAGCTGGGGATCACCGAAGGGATGCGGGTGCTGGATCTCGGCTGCGGGGACGGGACCACCGCGGTGCCGGCGGCTCAGCTCGGGGCGGACGTCCTCGGCGTCGACATCGCCAGCAACCTGGTCGCGGCGGGCAAGGCGCGCGCCGAGGAGCTCGGGCTGACCAACCTCTCCTTCCAGCAGGGCGACGCCTCGAACCTGAACGAGCTCGATGACGAGAGCTTCGACCTCGTCATCAGCATCTTCGGGGCGATGTTCGCTCCGAAGCCGTTCGACGTCGCCAAGGAGATGGTCCGGGTGACCAAGCCGGGCGGCCGGATCGTGATGGGGAACTGGATCCCGAACGACCCGACGCTGGTCGCCCAGATCCTGAAGATCAGCGCCTCCTACTCTCCCCCGCCACCGGAGGGCTTCGTCAGCCCGGTGACCTGGGGCGTGGAGGAGAACGTGGTCGAGCGGTTCACCGCGGCCGGCGTCCCCGAGGAGGGGATCTCATGCGAGCGGGACACCTACACGTTCAACTCTCCCGGTTCGCCGTCGGAGCTGGTCGACGCCTTCAGGACCTTCTACGGGCCGACCATGAACGCGTTCGAGGCGGCGGCGGCGGACGGCCGCGAGGACGACCTCCGGGCCGAGCTGGAGGCGCTGTTCAACGAGCAGAACACGAGCGATGACGGCACCTCCATCCCGGCGACATTCCTGCGGGTGACGGTCCAGCGCTAGCTCAGGGCGCGGCGATCGCGCAACCGAGCACGGCGGCAACGAACTCGGCGAAGACCTCGTCGGGGAGGGCATCGGGATCAGCCGCGCGCTCGAAGGCGAGCCCGTTGAGCGGTGCGCG
>CAVXQP010000015.1:0-67438 GCA_963763955.1 uncultured Solirubrobacterales bacterium
TGATCGCGAAGATCGCGCTACTAACCAGGCTTACGCGCCGAGACGAGCTCGACCCAGCCCGCCTTCGGCGCTTGACCTCGTCGACCTCGAAGCCCTCGGATCCAGGTGGTCGAGCGGCTCTCGCAGGAGGTGGTCGCCGCCGAAGCGATGAGCGAGGGGTCGAGCGATCCGCTGGATCGTCCGCACGAGCGAGTTTGGGCTGCGGACATGCTCGGCGAGCAGGATCCGGCCGCCGGGACGCAGCACCCGCTTCGCCTCGCGGACCGCGGCAGCGTCGTCCGGGAATCGTGCAGAGGCCGTAGGTGCAGACGACCGTGTCGAATGACTCGTCGGGGAAGGGGAGGGACTCGGCGTCGCCGACTCGCATGTCGATCTCCCGGCCTAGCTCCTCGGCACGCCGGCGGCCCAGCTCGGCCATCTCGGGGCTGAGCTCGACGCCGGTGACTTTGACGCGCCCGTAGAACGGGAGGTTCCGGCGGTGCCCGCGGCGAGCTCGAGGACCTCGCCCTCGGCCCGCTCGCAGACCCATTCGCGATTGCCGGCGAACAGCAGCCGCTCGAAGCGAGACATGCTCTCGTCGTACTTCGGCGCCTGCTTGTCGAAGATCTTGCGGATCCTCTCGGTCTCGGTCGGGGGCAAGGGGCACTCCTTTCGGAAGCGGCAGGTGATTCGGTCGACGGCGCGGCGCAGCAAGCCCGGTCGCGGAGCCGGCCGAACCGGTCGGATCGAAGATCAGCTTGCGGTGCTCGACGGCCAGCTGCAGCGTGCGCCGCAGGCCGAGCTGGCGGACCAGCTCCATCGTGTCGCTTGCGGCCCAGTCCTCGATGATCCGCCCGTCCTCGAAGCGGCTGATCACGATGCCGCGCAGTTCGACCTGGCGACCCTGGTGAGTGCCACGCAGGGTCCAGCGCGAGGCGACCTTGTCGCCCTCGCTGACCTGATCCTCAACCTGGAATCTGAGATCAGGGAAGAGCTCGAGGTAGAGGGCAACCGATTGACGGGCGCCGGCATGGCCGCGGTAGGTGAAGCGGTTGACGTGGTCGACGAAGTCGGGGTGGTAGTCGCGAGGGATGCCGTCGAGGTCGCGGCCCGAGCAGACCTCCTCAAGCGCGTGGCGGGCGGTCTGTCTGGTTGGTCGGCGGTGGTGGCGGTCGGCATCGAGCGGCTCTCCTCATTCAGATTGCGCTTACAATCTGGATAGCGTACACTATTTGAACATGCCGACCGCAGTCCTCACCCGCAAGGAACGCCAGGAGCAGACCCGCGAGCAGCTGGTCGAGGCGGCCGCGCGGGTCTTCGCCCGGCGCGGCTACCACCGCGCGACGGTCGACGAGATCGCGGCCGAGGCCGGCTTCACGATCGGCGCGCTCTACTCCAACTTCGAGACCAAGGAGAAGCTCTTCCTGGCGATCGCCGACCGCCAGGTCGAGAGCCGCGTCACCGAGATCTCCGCCGTCGCGGACGCGGCGACCGGAGACGGCGAGGCCGGGGCGGAGGCCGCGGCGCAGCTACGGGCCTTCCTCGAGGCCGATCCGGACTGGCCGCTTCTCTTCTACGAGTTCTGGTCGCTGAGCGTGCGGAACCCCGAGATGGGCGACGAGCTGGCCGAGCGCCGCGATGCGATCCGCGATGCGCTCGCCGAGACCCTCGAAGCGCGTCGCCAAGCACCACGGCTTCAAGCTCCGCTTCCCGGCGCCGGTCCTGGCGACCGCGATCGCCGCCTGCCTCAACGGGCTGGCCTTCGAGCGAGCCGCGGACCCCGATGCGCTTCCCGACGAGGTCTTCGCCGAGTTCGTCACGGCCGTGCTCGGTTGTGCGATCGCTGCGCCATGAGCGAGGACTCCCAGGGCGAGCAGGTCCGTGCCCTCTACGAGGCGATGGCTGAACGCGACTACCACGCGGCATTCGCGCTGCTATCGGAGGACTTCGAATGGCTCGAGCCTGATCAGTCCCTGATCGGCGGCCACCACCAGGGCTTCGCCGAGGTCCTCCAGGCGGTCGAGGCCCAGCTCGACGTCTTCGACGAATTCGAGATCGAGCCGGAGGCGTTCTTCGAACGCGGAGAGCACGTTGCCGTCACCGTCCGCCAGCGCGCGCGTGGCGAGGCCAGCGGAGTCGAGGTCGAGGTCCGAATCGGTCATCTGTGGACCGTTCCGACGGCAAGATCGTCCGGCTCGAAGTTTTCGCCGCGCGAGAGGACGCTCGAAAGGCCGCGCTCGCCGGCTAGCAGCAGTCGTCGGCGCAGCCCTCGCCACGCCAGGCGTCCCGGCCCTCGTCGACCGCTGCCACGGCGATCACAAGGGCCGCGGCCGGGTCCGCCCACCACCAGCCGAGGGCAGCATTCGCGACCAGCCCGACGAGCAGGGCCGCTGAGAGGTAGGCGCAGAGCAGGTTCTGCCTGCCCTCGCTGCGGGTTGCGGCGGAGTTCAGCTTCTCGCCGACGCGCGCCTTGGCCGCCGCCAGCGGCGGCATCGTCGCCAGGGTGACGAGCGCCAGCCCGATCCCGACCCAGCTCGACTCGGGATGGTCTCCTGCCACCAGCGTCCGCACCGCCTCAACGCCGACGTAGATGGCGATCGCGAAGAAGCTCGCACCGATCAACCGCTGCGCGCGGCGCTCAGCCGCCTCAGATGCTTCGCGCCGAGCGGAGAAGCGCCACAGGACAACGACACCGGCAGCGCCCTCGACGACGCTGTCCGCCCCGAAGCCGACCAGCGCAATCGAGCCGGCGGCGAGCCCGGCGAGCAGGGCGATCGCGGCCTCGACCAGGTGCCAACCGAGCCCCAGTGCGGCCAGAAAGCGCGCCCGGCGGACCAGCGGAGCGCGGTCGGCAGCGGCCGGTACCGTCGCGACCGGTAGCTCGAATGAGGCCTGCTCCACGCCCCCATGATGGCAGCGGGCGGTTAGGTTGCCGTTGATGGTTGAGGTGGATCCAGAGGCCGAGCTGACCGTCGAGCAACTGCTCGATCAGGCGCGAGCGAAGCTGGATCGCCTGACGCCGGCCCAGGCAAGCGCGGCCAGCGAGGATGGCGCGATCCTGATCGACATCCGCTCGCAGCCGCAGCGTTCCCGCGACGGCGAGCTGCCGGGCGCCAGGCGCATCGCCCGCAACGTGCTCGAGTGGCGCCTCGATCCGAGCTGCGCCGATTGCGATCCGGAGGTGGCGCGCCGCGATCGACAGGTGATCCTGATCTGCAACGAGGGCTACCAGTCGAGCCTGGCTGCCGCCACGGTCCGCAGGTTCGGAGTAGACGCGACGGACGTCGTCGGGGGTTTTCAGGCATGGCGCGAGGTGGGCCTTCCTGTCGACACGCCCCGGCGCCCGATCTGAGCCGGGGCTAGGACTTCTGGGCGACCAGCGAGATGCTCTTCACGCCGTACTTGGCGCTTGCGTCTCGGGCTCGATCGGAGATGAACTCGTAGGGGTTCTCGCGGAGCTCCTCGATCCGCAGGCCTGCGCCTTCGATGGCCTGGCGGTAGACGTCCCGCTGGGCTGCTCCACCGATGCAGGAGGCCCAGAGGTCGGCATCGCAGACGGTCGACTCCTTCATCTGGCGCTCGCTGATGATGTCCGCGATCGCGAGCCTGCCGCCCGGCTTCAAGACACGAGCAGCCTCAGCAAAGACCGCGGTCTTGTCGGGCGCGAGGTTGATCACGCCGTTCGAGATCACGCAATCAAAGCTCCCGTCCTCCGCGGGCAGCTGCTCGATGCGGCCCTCGCGGAACTCAACCTGCGAGTGGCCGGCGTCCTCGGCCAGCCCCCGCGCCTTCGTTAGCTGCTCAGCCGTGAAGTCGACGCCAATGACAGCGCCATCGCGGGCCGACGCGATCGGCTGCGAAGAAGACATCCATCCCCGAGCCGCTGCCGAGGTCGATCACGCGCTCGCCTTCGCTCAGGTTGGCGAGGTCGAAGAAGTAGCCCACCCCGGCGAAGGACTCGATCGCACCATCCGGGATCCGATCGAGGACCTCGCCGGGATAGCCGAGGTGCTCGGCGAGGGCCCGGCCCAGCTCGAAGTGGTACTTGCCATCCGGCTCTTGCGCGACATGCCGGTACATGTCCTTGACCTTGGTCTCAAGCTCACGGACGTCGACGGTTGCTCCTGTTGCTTCCATCTCTCCTTCTCCTCCTTTAGCCAGTTGCCACGGTCGTGACGATCTCTGTGGTCATCGAGACCTCGCGGGCGAGAGCGTCGCGGACAGGCGAGCGCTCCTCGGCGCGCCGGACGATCTCGCGCAACTGCTCCTCCGTTGCATCGGGTGCCGCCAGCTCGATTCGCGTCCGTACCTCCAGTGGCCCTGGGTGGGCGCCGCCATCGACGCCGAGGACACCGCGGAAGTCGGTGTCGCTCTCGACTGACACGCTCAGCTCGCTGAGCTCGATTCCGTCACGGGCGGCCTCCATCGCCACCGTCGAGGCATCACATGCCGCGAGGGACGCTCGCAGCAACCAGCCAGGGGTGGGAGCCGAGGCGCCGCCACCGACCGACTCGGACATGTCGGTGGTCACGGCCCCATTGGGACCGTCAACGCGAAAGCGGAGCCCCTTCTCAAGGACGGCTGTTGCCGCTGCATCAGTACCGGTGGCTGCATCGGGATTCTCAGCCAGGTAGCCGGACGCCTTCTCGATCGCGCTGCGGATCTCCTCCATCTCGCACCTCTCAGGTAGTCGGCGACATCTGAGTCGGGACAGGCGAGCCCCGCCAGCGCCACCAGATGCCGAGCAGCGTCGACGGGATGCAGAAGTTGGTCACGGTGACAAGCCCGCAAACCGGGAGCAGGATGAAGCCGAGGATCAGCGCGGCGGTTGGCTGGCCGATGGCGAAAAGCAGGCCGATCGCGAGCAGCCAGACCGTTCCCAGCTTGAAGGCATGGCGTCGCGGAGTCGGGTTCGGCGGAAGCTCGGGAGCGCCGGTCAGGTGGCGAAGACCGTGGTTCCAGATCAGATCGAAGGGATGGCGGCGGGTCCAGCCGGCGACGGCGCCGATCGGGACCAGAGCCAGGATCAGGACGGCTGACTGGAGCGCCAACCCAAGGGCGACGAGCCCGAAGCAAAGCCCGGTCGCAAGGCGAAGGCCCCAACGAAGGGAATGACTCTCATCGCTTCGCAGGCAGTAGCCCTGCACGGCCAGGTTGCGCTCGGTCCAGCTCATCGCTTGCCCGCTTCTTGGAGCTCGCGCAGATGCCACTCGGGCCATCCTTCCTCGAGCCGGCGCGCGGAGCGTCCGGCCTCATGCAGCCGGCGGACCGCGTCATGGGCCATGACGCAGAAGGGCCCGCGGCAGTAGGCGATCACCTCGCGGCCCTTGGGCAGCTCATCAAGGTGCTGCTCGAGCTCGTCGATCGGGATCGATCGGGCCCCCTCGATGTGCCCGGCCTCGAATTCATCCTCGGGGCGGACATCGATGACGACGACGTTCCTACGCCGCATTCGCTTCAGGAGCTCGTCACGATCGATGCCCTCGACCTCCTCGCCGAGGTAGTCGCGGGCGGAGCGCTCGACCTCGGCCAGGCGCTCGGCCGAGGTATCTCGCAGCGCCAGCCAGAGCTTGAGAACGTCCTCACCGGCGAGCGCGTAGCGGACCTTGTTGCCCTCACGCTCGCGGGTCGACGAGCCCCGCGCCATGCAGGGCCTGAAGATGCTGGGAAGCATTGGCCACGGACTGCTTGCTCGCCTTCGCGAGCTGGTCAACGGTGCGGGGGCCCTGGGCCAGGAGGTCGAGGAGCTCGAGGCGACGCGGGCTGGCGAAGGCCTTGCCCATCACCGCGATCGACTCGAACAGGGCTGCTTTCGTGCGCTCCGTCTTGGTCATTTCTTGCTATTCAATAGAACTCTTGATAGCTTGTCAAGCCGGATCCAAGTCGAACGAAGGGATGAGGAGAAGGCCATGACCACGACGACCAATCCGAACAAGGCGCTCTGGGAGAAGGGCGACTTCACCCGCATCGCCGCAGACCATGCGCGAGAGCGGCGAGGCGCTCGTCGGCAAGCTCGGGATCACCGAGGGCATGAAGGTGCTGGACCTCGGCTGCGGCGACGGGACCACCGCCGGTGCCGGCGGCCAAGCTCGGCGCCGACGTCCTCGGCGTCGACATCGCCGGCAACCTGGTCGACGCGGGCAACGGCGCGGGCCGAGGCCGAGGGCCTGACGCAACTTGCAAGTTCCAGGAGGGCGACGCGACCGATCTGGACGAGCTGGCCGACGACGAGCTTCGACCTGGTCGTCAGCGTCTTCGGCGCGATGTTCGCTCCCAAGCCGTTCGACGTCGCCAAGGAGATGGTGCGCGTGACGAAGCCCGGCGGCCGGATCGTGATGGGCAACTGGATCCCGAACGACCCGACGCTGGTCGCCCAGATCCTGAAGATCAGCGCCTCGTATTCGCCGCCGCCGCCGGAGGGCTTCGTCAGCCCGATGACGTGGGGCGTCGAGGACGACGTGATCGAGCGATTCACCGCCGCCGGCGTTGCGAAGGAGCAGATCTCGTTCGAGAGGGACACCTACACCTTCAACTACCCCGGTACGCCGGAGGAGCTGGTGGCCGACTTCCGCGACTACTACGGGCCGACCATGAATGCCTTCGATGCCGCAAAGGCGGATGGCAAGGAAGCCGACCTGCAGGCCGAGCTCGAGGCCCTCTTCAAGGAGCAGAACACGACCGATGACGGCACCTCGATCCCGGCGACCTTCCTGCGGGTGACGGTCCAGCGCTAGGGAGGCCCCGGCTCATGTACTTCCGTCAGTTCCTGAACGACGAGACGGCCTGCGCCTCCTATCTGTTCGGCTGCAAGACGGCCGGGGAGTTCGCCGTCGTCGACGCCCACGTGGACCTGGTCGACGACTACATCGCCGCCGCGGAGTCGCAGGGCTCGAAGATCGTCGCCGTGATCGAGACCCACGTTCAGGCCGATCACGTCTCCGGGCCTGCCCGAGCTGGTCGAGCGCACCGGCGCGACCGCCTACATGCCGGAGGGTCGGCGCCGAGTTCGAGCACCAGGCGCTCGCCGACGGCGAGCTGGTCGAGCTCGGCAACACGGTGATCGAGGCGATCGCCACCCCGGCCACGCGCCGGCGCACCATGCCTATCTGGTCACCGACCACCGCCGCGGCGACGAGCCCTGGTTCGTCCTCACCGGCGACTCGCTGCTGGTCGGCGACGTCGGCCGGCCGGATCTGCACGCCGCGAGCGAGGAGAGCGTCGAGGAGCTGGCGCGGACCCTCTATCGGTCGCTCAACGAGCGGCTGCTCGGCGCTGCCCGACCACCTGCTCGTCTACCCGGCCCACTACGCCGGGTCGGTCTGCGGCCGCGGGCTTTCGGGGCATCCCGGCCTCGACGCATCGGCTTCGAGCGCCGGCACAACCGGTCGCTCGCGGCTTCGGCTCCGAGGACGCGTTCGTCGAGGCGCTGTCTTGAAGGACATCCCGCCGGCGCCTGAGCACCAGGCGGAGATCGTCGCCGCCAACCGCTCCGGCGAGTCCTCGGCCGCGACCGGCTTGAGAGCGCGCAGGTCGAGCTTGGGCTGCGCGAGAACGCGCCCAGTTCTCGCTCCTGGTCGCGGTCAACGCCCTCGTCGGGGCGATGGTCGGCCTGGAGCGCTCGACCCTGCCGCTGATCGGCGAGAACACCTTCGGGGTCAGCTCCTCGGTCGCGGTCCTCTCCTTCATCGTCGCCTTCGGGCTCGCCAAGTCGCTTGACCAATCTGGCTGCCGGCGCGCTCGCCGAGCGGATCGGCCGGCGCCGGCTGCTGATCGCCGGCTGGCTCTTGGCGCTGCCGGTGCCGCTGCTGATCGGGGTGGCGCCGAGCTGGGGCTGGATCGTCGCGGCGAACCTCTTCCTCGGCGTCAACCAGGGCCTGGCCTGGTCGATGACCGTGGTCGATGAAGATCGACCTCGTCGGCCCCGAGCGGCGCGGCCTCGCGCTCGGGCTCAACGAATCGGCCGGCTACGGGGGCGTTGCGCTGGCCGCGGCGCTCAGCGGCTGGCTTGCCGCTGAGTTCGTCGCCCGCGACGTGCTCGTCGTCGGCGGCGCGGTGGTCGCCGTCGCTGGCTCTGGCGATCACGGTGCTCTTCGTCCGCGACACCGGGGCCCACGTCGCCCTCGAGCAGGCCCGCCACCACGATCCAGGCCGAGCAGGCGCCTCGCCTGCGCGGCTGCATTCCCGGACGCCTCCTACCGCCTCCCGGCGCTGCGCGCCTGCTCGCAGGCCGGCCTGGTCAACAACCTGAACGACGCCCTCGACCTGGGGACTGGTTCCGCTCTTCCTCGCCGCCCACGGCGCCAGCACCGGCGAGATCGGGCTCGTGGCCGGGATCTACCCGGCGGTCTGGGGCCTCGGCCAGATCTGGACCGGTCACTGGTCGGACAGCGTCGGTCGCAAGCCGCTGATCGTCGCCGGGATGCTGATCCAGGCCGCGGCGCTTGCTCTTGCTCGCGGCCTCGGGCGCGCGATCGCCGGTGGCCGTTGTCGCCGCGATCGTACTCGGCGCTGGAACCGCGCTCGTCTACCCGACCCTGATCGCGGCGGTCTCGGACGCCGTCACCCCAGTCGCCGAGGGCCCCGGTCGTCGGCGTCTACCGCTTCTGGCGCGACATGGGCTACGTCGCCGGCGGGCTCGTCCGTCGGCCTGCTCGCCGACGCGATCGACTTCGGCGGCAACGATCGCGGTGGTCGCTGGCCTCACCGCGCTCTCAGGCCTATGGGTAGCGATCGATCTTCCCGGAGGACAATCGAGTGCCCGCGGCTTGCCGCCTGCTCGGGCAGAGACAATCCCCGAGGCATGAAGGTCCTCGTCATCCTCAATGACCCTGCTTACGGCAGCGAGCGCTCCTACAACGCGCTGAGGCTGGCCAGCGCCCTGGCCAAGCGCGACGGGGTCGAGCTGCGGGCCTTTCTAATGGGCGATGCGGTTGGAACGGCGCTCGCCGACCAGCAGACCCCGGAGGGCTACTACAACCTTGCCCGCATGCTCAAGGGTCTGATCACCCACAAGGCCAAGGTCGGTTTATGCGGGACCTGCGTAGACACCCGCGGTCTCGGTTCGTCGAAGTTCGTTGACGGCGCCGAGCGCTCATCGATGGACGAGCTTGCCGAGTGGGTGATCTGGGCCGATCGGCGTCCTGAACTTCTGACGGCGTGAGCTGCCCCTTTCGCGTGAAAGCGGGAGCGCCGGAGCGATCCCGTCGATCCGATCAGCGGGCGCGCCGTGGACTGGCGGTTACACGACCGTGCGTCGGTGCGTCAAGAATCCGCGTGTTGGCGATGCCGGAGGAGGGACTCGAACCCCCGACACGCGGATTATGATTCCGCTGCTCTAACCGACTGAGCTACTCCGGCGGGGCGGTCAATCGTAGCGACGGGTCTCTAGGGTCCTCGGCGATGAGCGACCTCGATCGAGCAGTGAAAGCGGTCGTGCGCGACTGCCTCGATGTCAAGGATGGGGAGGAGGCCCTGGTGGTCTGCAACCCGGTGACGCAGCACCTTGGCGAGCGCCTCCGCGAGGAGGCGGCGGACGCTGGGGCGGATGCCGTCCTGGCGGTGATCTCCGAGCGGGCCTCGCACGCCGCGGAGCCGCCGCGGACGGTCGCGGAGGCGATGGCAGTCGCGGACGTCGTACTGGCACCGACCGTCCAGTCCCTCTCACACACGGCCGCCCGTAAGCGCGCCAGCGAGAAGGGGGCCCGGTGCGCGACGATGCCCGGCGCAACCGAGGAAATGATCGCCCGGGTGATGAGCGCCGACATGGAGGGACTGCGCCGCAAGGGACACGCGGTCGCGGACGCGCTGGACGCGGCATCCGAGGCGCACATCACCGACTCGAACGGCACCGACCTCCATCTCGAACTCTCCGGACGGGAGGCGATCCCGGATGCGGGCGAGCTCACCGAGCCCGGTGCCTTCGGGAACCTGCCCTGCGGAGAGGGCTTCACCTCGCCCAGGGACGGCAACGGGACGCTGGTCGTCGATGGGTCGATCGCGGCGATCGGAGTCGTCGACGAGCCCGTCGAGCTGCAGGTCGAGGGCGGCCACCTGACCTCCGCCCGCGGCGGCCAGGGGATGGCCTTGATGGAGCTGCTCACCGTGCACGGTGAGGACGGCACCAACATCGCGGAGCTCGGCGTTGGCACCAACGAGAAGGCGAAGCTGACCGGGGAGGTGCTCGAGGACGAGAAGATCCTGGGAACGGTCCACGTCGCCTTCGGCGCCTCCGCCGGCATCGGGGGCACCGTCCAGGTTCCGGTCCACCTGGACTGCGTGGTGATGAAGCCGACGCTCGAGCTCGACGGCGAGACCATCGTCAGCGACGGGGAGCTCCTCATCCCATGAGCGCGACGGGCGGTGACCTCTGGCGGCAGATGCCCCTGGTCGCCGTCCCCAACTTCTCCGAGGGCCGGAGCACCCGTGTGATCGGGGCCCTCGAGGCGACGCTCGGCTCGCACGCCAGAGTCCTCAACCGCCACTACGACGCCCAGCACAACCGCTGCGTGTTCACGATCGCCGCGGAGCCGCCAAAGCTGGTGGAGGCGCTGCTCGCCGGCGCCGAACACGCGATCGACCTGATCGACATGCGCGGCCATCAGGGGCTCCACCCGCACATCGGGGCGCTCGACGTCTGCCCGGTCGTCTGGCAGGCCGATGAGCGCCACGACGACGCGGTGGCGGCAGCGCGGCAGGTGGCGAAGGGCATCGCCGCGCTCGGCATCCCCGTCTTCTTCTACGGCGAGCTGGCCACGAGCCCTGAGCGGGTCGAGCGGGCCTACTTCAGGGAGGGTGGCCCGGCCGAGCTGGCGCGGCGGATGAAGTCCGGTGAGCTCAAGCCGGACCTGGGGCCCGCCGAGCCGCATTCCAGCGCCGGCGCCACGCTGGTCACCGCAAGGGAGCCCCTGGTCGCCTTCAACGTGGAACTCGACACCCCGAACCCGGAGATCGCGCGCACCATCGCGGCCGAGCTTCGCGAGGCGGGCGGCGGGCTTCCCGGAGTACGTGCCCTCGGACTGCCCCGCGAGGGGGAGCGCACCCAGGTCTCGATGAACATCCACGATCCCAATGCGGTGCCGCTCGCGGCGGTCGTCACCGAGATCGTCCATCTGGCGGGCGGTCATGGCGTCCGCGTGATCGAGGCGGAGCTGGTCGGACTCGTCCCCGAAGCGGCACTCAAGGGCTATCCGGGGGAGCCCCCGATCAGCAACTTCGACCCGCGGCGTGACGTGATCGAGAACGTCCTCGGCTAGCCTCCACTCAGTGGCTCAGACGAAGAAGAAGCGCCGCCGCAAGCACCGCGGCACCCAGGGCGGCCGGATCGACACCCGGCCGGCTCGCGGGCGACCGCGGAGCCGCGCCGAGGCGCAGTCACGGGCCCGCAGCCGCGGCCAGAAGAAGCGGAAGCCCGGCGATCGGACGCCTCAGGCTCCGAGTTGGTCGAGTGCCCTGAAGAAGGGCGGCGTCGCCGCGGTCCTCTTCGCCGGATTGCTCGCAGTCTTTGGCCAGAAGCCTTGGGTCATCCCGGTGATCGCGATCCTGATGCTCGGCTTCTACGTGCCGATGGCCTTCCTACTGGACCGCTTCTTCTACCAGCGGCACCTCCGCAAGGAGGCCCAGAAGCGCCAGGAGCGCGAGGCGGACCGCACTGGCGCGCACCAAGCGGAGGGCTGACCTCGATGGACGTCCGCATGTTCACGGTCGGCCAGATCGCCGAGAACTGCTTCCTGTTCCGCCAGGACGGCTCCGATCGGGCGCTGATAGTGGATCCCGGCGATGAGGCCGAGAGGATCTTGAGCGCCGCCGACGAGCTCGGCGTGAACATCGAGGGGATCCTGCTCACCCATACGCACTTCGACCACATCGGGGCGGTGGCTCCGATCGCGAAGGCGACCGGAGCACCGGTCTGGTGCCCGGAGATCGAGACGGCGGTCCTCGCCGACATCAACTCCTTCGTGCCCTGGCCGGGGTTCGGTCCCTTCGAGAGCTACGACGCCGACCACACCGTGAGCGGCGGCGAGAAGCTCGAGCTCGCGGGCATGGAGATCGACGTGATCTTCACCCCCGGCCACAGCCCGGGCCACGTCACCTACTCGGTCCCGGAGGGGGAGGCGATCTTCTCCGGCGACGTCCTCTTCCAGGGCTCGGTCGGGCGCACCGATCTGCCAGGCGGCGACTGGGCGACCCTGCTCGAGTCGATCCGCACGCTGGTCGACTCCCATTCGCCCGAGACCACCGTCTATCCAGGGCACATGGGGATCACGACGCTGGGTGCGGAGCGCGCCACCAACCCCTTCCTGAGCGACCTCCAGGCCGCTCCATCTCGGAGCGAAGGGCGCAGCCCGTAGCGACTTATCTGGGGCGGCCGCTCGAGGTCGCGACCTGATGGCGAAGCCGTCCCTGCAGTTAGGCTCGGCCGGTGGCTGAGAGGTTCAAGGTCCCGAGGGGCACCTTCGACGTGCTGCCGGAGCAGCAGCCTGTCCGCGAGCGGATCCAGGCCGTCTCCCGCCGGAGGCTGGAGGCGGCCGGCTACGGACACATCGACACCCCGATCTTCGAGGACACCGACCTGTTCGCACGGGGCGTGGGCGAGTCCACGGACATCGTCCAGAAGCAGATGTTCACCTTCGAGGACCAGGGCGGACGCTCGCTCACACTGCGGCCGGAGGCGACCGCCTCGGTCTGCCGCGCCTACCTCGAGCACGGCATGCAGAAGCTGGCCCAGCCGGTGAAGCTCTGGATGGACGGCTCCTTCTTCCGCCACGAACGCCCCCAGGCGGGTCGCTACCGTCAATTCACCCAGGTGGACGCCGAGGCGATCGGCTCGGACTCGCCGCTGATCGACGCGGAGATGATCCTGCTCGCGAGCGACATCCTGATCGAGCTTGGCGTGGAGGGTGTCCGGCTCCGACTCGGCAGCCTCGGCACCCCGGCGGCGCGCGCGGCCTACCTCGACGAGCTCCGCGACTACCTGCGCTCGCATGAGGGCCGGCTCTCCGACGACGTGCGCAGCCGGCTCGACGTCAACCCCCTCCGCGCCTTCGACGCCGATCACCCCGGCACCCGGGAGGTGATGGCGGACGCTCCGACGTTGCTCGACCGGCTCGACCCAGAGGACGCCGAGCACTTCGCGGACGTCCGTGCGCTCCTGGATCGGAACGGTGTCGCCTATGACCTTGATCCGACCCTGGTTCGCGGCCTCGACTACTACACGCGCACCGTGTTCGAGTTCGACTGCGAGAGCCTCGGCGCCCAGTCGGGGATCGGGGGCGGCGGACGCTACGACGGCCTGATCGAGCAGCTCGGCGGCCCGCCGACGCCGGGCTGCGGCTGGGCTCTCGGAGTCGACCGGATCGCGCTCGCTCTGGCGGATGGGGCCGCACGGGGACCGGAGGAGCCGCGGCAGGGGGTCTTCGTCGTCGCCGGGGACGACCGCCGCGACGCCGCCCTCGCGCTGGTCACCGAGCTGCGCCGGGCGGGCATCCCCGCCGACCTCGATCTGGCCGGTCGCGGGACGAAGGGACAGATGAAGCAGGCCGACCGCATCGGCGCGCACTACGCGCTCATCCTCTCCGAGGAGGCGAAGGCGACCCTCCGGGACATGGACTCGGGGGAGGAGCGGCAGGTCGACCCCGCGACGCTGGTTGAAACACTCTCGTCGCCATGAGCGACGAGTTCCCAGCCCTCCGAGCGAACTCCTACCGCGACACCTGGTGCGGCCAGGTGCTGCCGGACCGGGTCGGCTCCGAGGTGCGGGTCGCGGGCTGGGTGCATCGCCGCCGAGACCACGGAGGGCTCGTCTTCATCGACCTGCGCGACCGGACGGGATTGGTGCAGCTCGTCTTCAACCCCGACGAGGCCGGCGACGCGTTCGAGCTCGGCCACAAGCTGCGCTCCGAGGACGTGCTGACCGCGAGCGGGCCGGTGGTGAAGCGCTCGGAGGAGACGGTCAACAGGGAGCTGCCGACGGGCGAGGTGGAGGTCAGGGTGACCGACGCCGAAGTCCTCTCCGACGCCGACACTCCGCCCTTCGAGATCGAGTCGTTCTCGGGCGAGGTCAGCGAGGAGACCAGGCTGAAGTACCGCTACCTAGACCTGCGGCGCGACCGGCCGAGGCAGGCGATCGAGCTCAGGCACCGGGTAGCCGCCACGATGCGGGAGTTCCTCTCAGGGGAGGGCTTTCTCGAGATCGAGACGCCGATCCTCACCCGCTCGACGCCCGAGGGAGCCCGAGACTTCCTGGTACCCAGCCGGCTGCAGCGTGGCTCCTTCTACGCGCTGCCGCAGTCCCCCCAGCTCTTCAAGCAACTGTTGATGATCGGCGGCTTCGAGCGCTATTTTCAGATCGCGCGCTGCTTCAGGGATGAGGACCTGCGCGCGGACAGGCAACCTGACTTCACGCAGCTGGACATCGAGATGTCCTTCGTCGACACCGACGACGTGATCGATCTGAACGAGCGCCTGCTGGCGTTCGTGCTCGGACGCTCCGGCGTGGAGGTCGAGTTGCCGATGAGGCGGCTTCCCTACGACGAGGCGATCTCCCGCTACGGCTCCGACAAGCCGGACCTGCGCTTCGGCCTCGAGCTGCACGACCTCACGGAGATCTTCCGCAGCTCGGAGTTCAACGCCTTCCGCCAGGCGATCGAGGGCGGCGCCCTGGTCCGGGGGCTGAACGCCGGCAAGCGGGAGATGTCGCGAGCGGACCTCGACGGCCTGGTCGCGGAGGCGACCGAACTGGGGGCGAAGGGCCTCGTCTGGGCGGTGCTCGAGGCCGACGGCTGGCGCTCGCCCGTGGCCAAGTTCCTGTCGGCCGACGAGATCGGCGCGGCGAACGAGGCGCTCGGCGCGAGCGAGGGGGACGTCGTCCTGCTGGTCGCCGACGAGCCGCTGCTCTCGGCGGAGGTCCTCGGGGAACTGCGGCGCCGGCTGGGCGAGCGCCTCGGGTTGATCGATACGGAGGCGAACGAATTGACCTGGATCGTCGACTGGCCGCTGCTCGGCTGGGCGGCGGACGAGGAGCGCTGGGACCCGCACAACCACCCCTTCACCTCGCCTGACGGCGCCTTCGATCCGAGCGATCCGGGCGCCGCCAGGGCCAAGGCCTATGACGTCGTCTGGAACGGATGGGAAATTGGTGGGGGCTCGATCCGTATCAGCGACCCCGAGGTGCAGCGAAAGGTGTTCGAGGCGATCGGAATCGACGAGGAGGAGGCCGAGGACCGCTTCGGCTTCCTCCTCGACGCGCTGCGCTACGGCGCGCCCCCGCACGGGGGCATCGCATACGGGCTCGACCGGATCGTTGCCCTCCTGCACGGCACCGACTCGATCCGGGACGTGATCGCGTTCCCGAAGACGGCCTCCGGCGCGGACCCGCTGACCGGCGCCCCGGCTCCGGTCGACGAGCGCCAACTGCGCGATCTGGGGATCTCCGTAAGAGGCGGGGGCGGGAAGGGCTAGGCCGGTGGAAGGACGTCCTCCACCCGACGGCGACGACCTGTTCGAGTGGGAGGATGCGCCCGCGCGGGAATCCGGCCCACCGCGGGAACCGGACACCGGGGAGCGGGACCGGCCGGGGACCGGCGAGCGTGACCGGATCGGCACGGGCGAGCGGGATCGACTCGGCACCGGCGAGCGCGACCGAGTCGGAACGGGGGAGCGCGACCGGCTTGGGACCGGCGAGCGCGAGCGGGTCGGGCGTCCCCGGTCCGCAGACACCGCGGAGAGAGGTCGCGTCCGCGGCGACACCGGCGAGTTCGAGCGCAGCGGCCGGCGCCCACCCCCGGGTAGGCGCGCCCGCCGTCGGGACCTGCCGGCCAGGGTCCGCCGCCGCCAGGACTTCATGGTCGGCGGGGTCGCCGTGGTGCTGATCGTGCTGCTGATCGTGCTGATCTCGAGCGGCGGAGGAGGGGGCAGCTCCCAGCCCGTTCCCCTGAAGCGGCTGGTCGGCCAGACGATCGTCGCCAAGCTGGCGGCCAAGGGCCCGGACCAGGCGTTGCTCAAGCGGGTCCGTAAGGGGCAGGTCGGCGGGGTGATCGCCTTCCCGAACGATCCCGCAAAGCTCAAGGCGGACATCCAACAGCTCCAGTCCGCGGCCAAGGCCGGCAACAACCCGGGATTGCTGGTGATGATCGATCAGGAAGGCGGCAGCGTGAAGCGGCTCAAGCAGGGCCCGCCCGACGTCTCACCGGCCGAGCTCGGCAAGAGCGGCGACGAGAATCAGGCCAGGGACCAGGGCCAGAAGACCGGCTCCTATCTGCAGGGGCTTGGCGTGAACGTCGACCTGGCGCCCGTGCTCGACGTCTCCAAGCCCACGACCGCCGCCTCGATCAAGAGCCGGACGTTCGGCTCGGACCCGGCGGTCGTCACGAAGGTGGGGGTCCCCTTCGCCCAGGGCCTCAAGGACGGGGGCGCGGTGGCGACCGCGAAGCACTTCCCCGGCCTCGGGCGGGCGACCGTCAGCACCGACGACCGGCCGACCACCATCGCCGCCACCTCCGACGAGCTCCAGGCCGACCTCGAGCCGTTCAAGGCGGCGATCGCGGCGGGCGTGAACATGGTGATGGTCTCGACCGCCAGCTACCCGACGCTCGGGGCGAAGAAGCCCGCCGCGTTCTCGCCGACGATCGTGAAGAACCTGCTCCGCGGGCAGTTCGGCTTCGACGGGGTCGTGATCACCGACGACCTCGAGGGCGGGGCGGTGACGGGCACGCTGCCGCCGGTCGTCGCGGCGACCAGCGCGCTCAAGGCCGGCGACGACCTCCTGCTCTACGCAAAGAACACGAACGCCTCGCAGACGGCGTTCGGCTCGCTCGTTCGCGAAGTCAAGAGCGGGCAGCTCGACCGCTCGATCGTGCAGTCCGCATACGACCGGATCACCTCATTGAAGAACAGCCCCACTGGCTAGGGTCCCGCGAGTTCACGTCCACCCAAGGAGGCGATGGCGAGCGATGAACGAGATCCTCAGACCCGACGACACACGCGATGCACTTCGCAAGATCGGGGGGCTCCTGGTCGGGCTTGCCGCGGCGATGATTTTCATTCGAAAGGGCGGGATCTTCCCGTCGGCGAACCGGGACAGGTGGGCAGCTTTCCCTTTGTTCCTGGTCGTTGCTGCTCCTGCGGTGTATCTCTACAGCGGGCTCCTCGCCGGCCCAGAAAGAGGCGAACTGCGTGTCTGGCAGTCCGTGCACAGCGTGTTCGCGTTGTTACTCGTTCCGATTGCGCTGCGTGAGTTCGTTGTCGTCCTGGGAGGCTCTCCAGGAGCATCCCTCAACACGTTTTGGATCTTTGCGTTCACGGCCGGACTCGCCTTCTACACAGCGACGCGCTTCGCCGTACGCGTACAGCTCCTCCTCGGTTCGATTGCCGTGATCGTTTCCTGGACGGCCCTCTGGGACAAGATCCTCTCGGGCGGCGTCACCGCCCACTGGGGCATCTATCGAGGGCTTCTGGGCATTGTCGCCATCGGTCTGCTCGCCGGGGCCCTCTACGTCTGGCGCACCAACCCCGGTGGCGCCAAGGTGGCCGCGAGCGCCACGCGTCCGGACGGCGACCTGGGTCTCTGGAAAGCGTCTGAACTCCTCACCGGCGCAGGAATCGCGGCGGTGATCGCCACCGGACTGGGCATCGCCTCCTATACCAAGCTGTTTGCGCCGCTTGGTGCCACCAATGTCGCTCCGATCCAGACGAGCAACCTCTGGGACACCCTGTTGCTGCTGGTCTCGCTCGGCCTGGTCGCGATCGGCTCCCAGATCGGGACCCGGGGACCGGTCTACGTGGGGGCGATCGGGCTGCTGCTGTTCCTGGTGATCGCCGGCTTCGATCTCAACTCGACCCCGCCGCACCCGTTCAGGTTCGGGGCCTGGCCGTGGGTCCTGCTGGTGCTCGGCCTGATCGGTATCGCGCTCAGCTTCAGGCGCGAGGCAAGCCTCGGCGACCAGCCGCGGCGCTTCATCGAGAACCTGCGCGGCAGGTGAATGCGAGGTCGATGGGAGGGTGCTCCTATGGAGCAACCCGTTTGATGTTGGGAGGGACCCGTTTTGACGAGTGAAGAGGTCGCTCGCCGCTTCCTGGCCGCCCTGAGCGCGTGCGACCGGGAGGCGGTGGGCGAGCTCGTCCATCCCGAGGTCGAGATCCGGACGGAGCGCAGGGTCCATCGCGGGCGCGAGGCCGCGATGGAATGGTCAAGCAAGGCCTTCGATCACCTGGTCCGCCGCTACATCCCGATCGAGATCGAGGAGACCGACGGCGGGGTGCTCGTCCACGCCGAGCTCGATTACGTCTGGCGAGAGCGGGGCGAGATCGGGGACAGATCGCGGGTGGCGATCGAGCTCGGGATCCGCGACGGCTTGATCTCCTCCTGGCACCTGGAGGACGAGCCCGACTAGGCAGGAGCCGCTGCTAGGGTTGATCCCAGGCCCGAGCCTGTACGCGAACCGCTCCAAACGTTGACCCAACACAACTGGCTTGGGGGTCGATTTCCGTCATCCCCTCGGGGTTGGCGGTAGACCACCACCTGTGCGACACGGGTTACCAAGCCGGGGCGGAAACGGCAGGTTGGAGCCTCCTAAGCTTCGACGCGTGAATCGAGACCTCTTAGAGCAGTACCTCGCCGACGATTCGCGGCGCGGGCCCGCGCCCGACCGCGCCTTCAGCGGATCGGCCGGTGGCGCGCCCTGCGGCGACCTCGTTCGCCTCTCGCTCGCCGCGACCGGCGGCCGGATCGAGCGGGTCACGCTCGACAACCAGGGGTGCGCCGCGACCTCGGCCGCGACGGCAGCCACTGCGGAGCTGGCCGAGGGTCTGCCGGTGCTCGAGGCGGCGCGCATCGGCCCCGACGAGATCGAATCCGAGCTCGGCGGCCTTGGGCCCAGCCATCGCCACGCTGCCGTTCTCGCGGCGGACGCGCTTCACCGCGCGCTCTCGGGCCTCGCGGGGTCCGGGCAAACGTTCGCCGAGCCGCCGTCCGACGGTCGGGAGCGGGTCCTCGTCGCCCTCAGCGGCGGGGTCGACTCGGCCGTCGCCGCGCTCCGAGAGCGGGACGCCGGCCATCAGGTCGTCGCGGTCACCCTCAAGCTCTGGGCGGACCGGCGCACCGACGGGGAGAGCAGCTGCTGCTCGCCCGAGGCCGTGCTGGGGGCGCGGCGGGTCGCGCATTCGCTGGGGATCCCGCACCTGACACTCGACCTCGAGCGAGAGTTCCGCGCGGGAGTGGTTGGGCCGTTCCTGCGCGGCTACGCAGAGGGGCGCACTCCCAATCCATGCGTCCTCTGTAACGGCGAGCTCCGCATCGACGCGATGATCGCCCTCGCCGATCGACTGGGCGCCGCGAAGCTCGTCACCGGTCACTACGCCCGGATCGCAGACGACGGCTCCGGGCCCCTGCTCGCCGGCGCCGCCGACCCCGCCAAGGACCAGACCTACATGCTCTCGGCGCTGCGGCCGGAGTCGCTGCGGCGGCTGCGGTTTCCGCTCGGCCAGCTGACCAAGCCGAGGGTGCGCGAGATCGCCGAGGCGGCGGGCCTCGAGGTCGCCGGGCGGGGGGAGAGCCAGGACCTCTGCTTCCTCGCCGGACAGGGCAAGCGCGAGTTCCTGCGCCGGCATGCCGGGCTCGAGGACCGGCGGGGAGAGATCGTGGATCCGGCGGGCCGGCGGCTGGGCGAGCACTCCGGCCATCACAACTTCACCGTCGGCCAGCGCCGCGGTCTCGGCGTGGGCGGCGGCGAGCCCCTGTACGTGCTGCGGACGAATGCCGCCGCGAACGAGGTGGTCGCCGGTTCGCGGGATCTGCTGGCGACACGCCGGATCCGGCTTCGAGGAGCGAGGCTCCACCGCGGCGCTGAGCGCGTCGACGGGGTCAAGCTTCGCTACCACTCGCCCACGCGGCCGTGCCGGGTGGAGATCGAGGGCGATCCCGGCGAGGCGGTGCTCGCGCTGGCCGACCCGGTCGACGGCCCGGCCCCAGGGCAGCTCGCCTGCCTGCTGGACGGCGACCTGGTGGTGGGGCACGGGACGATCGTCTAGCGGGCCCCTCGACCTAGACTCCGCCCCGTGAAGGTCGCCGAGATCCGCAAGACCTACCTCTCGTTCTTCGAGGAAAGGGGACACAAGATCGTGCCCTCGGCCTCGCTGATCCCATCCGTCGACGATCCCTCGGTGCTGCTGACGACGGCGGGGATGCAGCCCTTCAAGCCCTACTTCCGCGGGGAGGCTGAACCGCCCGCCACGAGGGTCGCCGACTACCAGCGCTGCTTCCGCACGGTCGACATCGACGAGATCGGCAACACGGCGCGGCATTTGACCTTCTTCGAGATGCTCGGCAACTGGAGCTTCGGCGACTACTTCAAGGAGCAATCGATGCAATGGGGCTGGGAGCTCTCGACCGAGGGCTACGGCTTCGATCCCGAGTTGATCTGGGCCACCGTCTTCGCCGGCGACGAGGAGCTCGGTCTCGGTCCGGACACCGAAGCGATCGAGATCTGGAGAGCGATCGGGCTCCCCGAGGAGCGCATCGTCGCCCTGCCGCGCTCGGAGAACTTCTGGCAGGGAGGGAACACCGGTCCCTGCGGGCCGTCCTCCGAGATGTACCTCGACCGCGGTGAGAGCTTCGGCAGGCCCGGCGACCTGCCGGGTGACGACACGGATCGCTTCCTCGAGTACTGGAACCACGTCTTCATGAGCTACGACCTGGCGGGGGACGGCTCCCTGTCAGAGCTGCCGAAGAAGAACATCGATACGGGCATGGGGCTCGAGCGGATGGCCGCGATCCTCCAGAACGTTCCGTCCGTCTTCGACACCGACGCCCTCCGGCCCCTGGTCGACCTCGCGGAGCAGCTGTCGGGTCGTTCCTATGACCAGGATCAGGCCACCACGCGCGCGATGAGGATCCTCGCCGACCATTCCCGGGGGACCGCCGCGCTGATTGCCGACGGCGTCGTGCCCTCGAACGAGGATCGCGGCTATGTGCTGCGGCGGATCATGCGGCGCGCCATCCACCAAGGCCGCTCGATCGGCCTGGAATCGCCGTTCATGGAGCAGTTCGCCGACCGCGCCCTCGAGCTGCTGGCCCCCGCCTATCCCGAGCTGGCCGCCGAGCGCGACACCGTGCTCCGCTGGGCTGTGGACGAGGAGGAGAGCTTCGGGCGCACGCTCGATCGGGGCATGGAGATGGTCCGGGACCTGATCCGGCACGCGCACGAGGACCGAACATCGTGGGTCGACGCGGAGGACGCCTTCAGGCTCCACGACACCTACGGCTTCCCGTACGACCTGACCAAGGAGCTGCTGGCCGAACAGGGACTCTCGGTCGACGACGAGGGCTTCGAGGAGCTGATGGAGGAACAGCGGACGCGTGCGCGGATGGGGATCGCGAACGCGCACGGCTCGGAGGACCACCACGGCGCCGTGCTCAGCTTCGCCTCGGCCGCACCGCCCTCGCGCTTCGTCGGCTACGAGAAGCTGCGCGCCGAGACCAGCCTGCTCGCCGTCCAGGGCGACGACGGGCGCGCCCTGGTCAAGCTGGAGGAGAGCCCCTTCTACGCGGAGGGGGGCGGTCAGGTCGCTGACTCCGGCGAGGTCCGCTGGGAGGGCGGTAGTGCGCAAGTCGCCGACGTCTACCGGATCGGGGACGACCAGGCGATCGAGCTGGAGCGCTCGAACGGCCTGGCGCCCGGCGCCCGCGTCGAGGCGGAGGTCGACCACGTGGCCCGCTTCGCGACCATGCGCAACCACACCGCGACCCACCTGCTGCACGCCGCTCTGCGGGAGCGGCTCGGCACCCACGTCCGGCAGGCGGGGTCGGCCGTGCGGCCCGACAAGCTGCGCTTCGACTTCACCCACGGCGCCCCCCTCTCAAGGGAGGAGCTTGTGGACATCGGCGACCGCGTCAACGACTGGATCAAGGAGAGCCATCCCGTGCGCGCACTCGAGATGTCGCGGATGGACGCAGAGCGCCTCGGTGCGATGGCCCTGTTCGGCGAGAAGTACGGCGACTGGGTCCGCCTGGTCGAGGTCGAGGACGTCTCGCGCGAGCTCTGCGGCGGGACGCACGTGCCCAACACGGCGGCGATCGGGATCTTCGCGATCGCCTCGGAGGGCTCGAGCGCCGCCAACGTGCGCCGGATCGAGGCCCTGACCGGCCCCGCGGCGATCGACTGGTTCCGGTCCCGCTCGCGGCAGCTCAGCGAGATCGGCCGAATCCTCGGCGCCGAGCAGGACCCCCTGGCCGCCGCGCGCCGCGCGGTCAAGCGCCTCGAGGAGCTGGAGGAGCGGACGAAGAAAGCGGGCTCGGCCGACCTCTCGAAGAAGGCCGAGGAGATGGCGGCCACCGGCCAGCGGATCGGCGGGATCACCGTCTTCGTCGGGCGCGGCGACAACGGGGACCAGCGCTCGCTGCTCGACCTCGCCGACCGCATCAAGTCCCGCGCCGGCGAGGCGGCCGTCGTCCTCGGCGGCGCCGCCGACGGGAAGGTGGCGCTGGTCGCCAGCTTCAGCAACGAGGTGGTCGAGCGCGGGCTCTCCGCGGCCGAGGTCATCCGCGACGCCGCGCAGGTCGTCGGCGGCGGCGGAGGAGGGCGCGAAAACGTCGCCCAGGCGGGCGGCCGTGACCCATCGAAGCTCGATGAGGCGCTCGCGGCCGCCAGGCAGGCCATTGAGGCAAAGCTCGCGGCCTGATCGATTCAGGGCGCTGGTCGCGCTCTGCGTCGCCGCCGCCCTCACGCTGGTGGGGGTGAGCGGCTGCGGGGGCGCGAAGAGGCCGGAGGCAGGCACGGCCACCGTCCTCATGCTGACCGCACCCGACTACCTGGATCCACAGCTCGCCTACGGCACCGAGTCGGGAGAGGCCGACTGGATCACCTATACGCCCCTGCTCACCTACAAGCACGCGAGCGCTCCGGACGGCGCGGACCTGATCCCCGGCCTGGCCGAGAGCCTCCCGCAGGTCTCGCCCAACGGTCGCATCTACACGCTCAGGTTGCGACCGCGACTCGTCTACTCGAATGGCCGGCCGGTGATGGCGAGCGACTTCACATATGCGGTCGAGCGCGCGATCAGGCTTGGCTGGGGCGGGAGCGCCTTCCTCACGAAGTACATCGTCGGTGCGAAGCCGTACGCGAACGGGGACGCAAGCTCGATCTCGGGGATCCAGGCCGATGACGTGAGCGGTGGGATCACGATCCTGCTGCGGAAGCAGTTCAGTGCCTTCGCCAACGTGCTCGCGTTCCCGGCCACCGCACCGATCCCCACCGGAACCCCCATGCGGAACATGACCGACCACCCGCCCCCCGGCGTCGGCGCGTACGAGATCAGGGACGTGGCTCGGAACGGGTCGTTCAACCTGGTTAGAAACCCAAGATTCGAGGCACTGAACCTCCCGGGAATCCCAACGGGGAACCTCGCCAGGATCGTGGTCAGGGTCGAATCGAACCCCAACGCCGCGATTCAGCAGGTGCTCTCCAACCGGGCCGACAACCTCGATCCGGGCACCCAGGCTCCGCCGGCCGTGCTCGCGCGCTTCAAGTCGGAGGCGCCCGCGAGATTCGGGTCCGCGCCCATCCCGTCGACGCTCTACTTCTTCTTGAACACGACCACCCCGCCCTTCGATGGCGAGCTCGCCAGGCGGGCCGTCGTCACCGCCCTCAACCGGCCGGCGCTCGCCCGCCGCGGCGGGGGCCTCGTCGATCCAGGCTGTTATCTGCTGCCTCCTGGCATCGCGGGGCACCCCAGCGATTCCTGCCCCCACGGGGATGCGACGGCGGACGGCAAGCTCGCCGCCGGCCGCCAGCTCGTTCAGGAGTCGGGCACCGCCGGCCAATCCGTCACCGTCTGGGGGGAGCAGAGCGCGCCCGGGCGGGCCTACGTTCGCTACTACACCCGTCTGCTCAACCGGCTCGGCTATCACGCCCAGGCGAACCTGATCCCGCCGTCGAACTACTTCCGGACCGTCGGCGCCGCGGCGACGAATCCCCAGACCGGCTTCGCGGACTGGTTCAACGACTTCCCCACCCCGAGCGACTTCTACCGGGTCATGGACGCCGACTCGATACGCCCGACGCACAGTGCGAACCTGGGGAGGGTGTCCGACCCGTTCGTACAGCAGCAGCTCGAGAAGCTGAATCTCGTGCCCGTTCAGGACCTGGCCTCGACCACGAACGGGTGGCATGACCTCGACGAGTATGTGGCGACCAAGGCCTACGCGGCCGTCTTCGGCTACCAGGAGTTGCCGGTCCTGCTGAGCGATCGAATCGACCCCGGCTCGGTCAACCTAAATCCACTGTTCCTGAGCGACTGGAGCAGCTGGTCCCTTGATGGTTAGCCTGTTGCGGGTGCTCGCCCTCGATTTCGGCACCGCCCGCTGCGGCTGTGCGATATCCGATCCCTCCGGGACGCTCGTGCGGCCGCTCGCCGCGGTCGAGCCCCCGGATGCCGCCGCGATCGCGGAGCTGGCCGCCGCGGAGGGCGCCGAGCGCATCGTGGTGGGCCTGCCCATCACGCTCTCCGGTGACGAGGGCGAGCAGGCGCGCCTGAGCCGGGAGTTCGCCGCCGAGCTCGGCGGGCTCGTGGAGGTGCCCGTGGAGACCTACGACGAGCGCCTCACGACCCGGATGGCCGAGCGGAGCGCCCGGGAGGGGGCCAGGGCGGATCGCGACTCGCTCGCGGCCGCCCACCTGTTGGAGTCGTATCTGGAAGCCAGGGGGACGGAGTGACCGAGGAACAGGACTGGTTCGCCGACACCGAGGGCAACCTGACGGCCCCGGGCGATCGGTGAAGCCTCCGACGGACGAGTTCGGTCGCGACGACCCCGACTCGATCGAGCGCGAGCGCCGTCGCCGCGAGCGCCAGTCGCGCCGGGCCAAGTCCGGCAAGGCGCCGAAGGCCGCGAAGCCCTCCAAGCCCGAAAAGGCCCCGAAGGCCGCAAAGCCGAAGCCTCGCGGGCGGCGGAAGGCGGCCCCGCCGGAGGCGGCCGCATCAACTTCCGAGGCGGCGGTCCCGCCGCGGCGCACGGCACGCGACCGAGCGTCGGCGGGCCGCGATGCCCTCAGGAGCCGGTTCAGCCGGGACGGCGGGGATCCCACCCCGCCAGGACCGCGCGGCAGGTATCACCGGCGGCGCATCCTCGCCCTGGCGCTGCTCTTGGTCGGCGGGCTGCTGGCCTGGTTTCTGATCGCCTTCTTCCAGCCGCCGCCATTCGACCCCGGCAACGGGTCGGGCGAGGCGATCGTCACCGTGCCGCAGGGAGCGAGCGCCAGCGACGTCGCCGATCTGCTCACCAAGAACGACGTGGTCTCGAACGGGACGCTCTTCGAGTGGCGCCTCAAGCTGGCCGGCAAGACCGGAGAGATCCTGCCGGGCCGCTACGTCCTGGCGCACAACATGAGCTATGGCACGGCGATCGATCGTCTGACCAGCTCCGGCGGAAAGATCAACGTGACGATCCCCGAGGGGGAGGACCGCACCCAGATCGCCGCGACCATCAAGGACCTCGGGCTGAGCGGCGACTACCTGGCCGCGAGCAAGAGCTCGCAGGGCTTCGACCCGAGCAAGTACGGCGCCCAGAACCCGAAGTCCCTCGAGGGATTCCTCTTCCCGGCCACCTACCAGCTCGATCCGGGGTCGAGCGTCGATCAGTTCGTCTCGGACCAGCTGCAGGCCTTCCAGCAGAACATCGCCGGTGTGAACATGTCGTACGCGAAGTCGAAGAACCTCACGGTCTATGACGTGCTCACCATCGCCTCGATGATCGACAAGGAGGTGCAGGTCCCCTCCGAGCGCCCGCTGGTCGCCGCCGTGATCTACAACCGGTTGCACCGCGGCATGCCGCTGGGCATCGACGCGACCACGCGGTTCGAGTTCCACAACTACACCGGGGAGATCACCGAGTCCCAGCTCAAGTCCCCGTCGCCGTACAACACGCGCATCAACGCGGGCCTGCCGCCGACCCCGATCGGCAATCCGGGCCTCGCCGCGATCCAGGCGGCGGCCCACCCCGCGAAGGTCAACTACCTCTACTACGTGCTGAAGGCGAACGGGAACGGCCAGCATTGCTTCACCGCGAGCGGGGCGGAGTTCAACCAATTGGTGGCCGCCTACAACGCGGGCCGGGCGCCCGCGAGCTGCCGCAGTTGACCGCCGGCGGGGGCGGGCCGGAGACCAAACGGCTCGCCGTGTTGGGCCATCCGGTCTCGCAATCGCGCTCGCCCGCGATGCAGAGCGCCGCGCTGGAGGCGCTCGGCCTGTCGGGCGAGTGGAGCTACGGCGCGGTCGACCTGGACCCCGCCGAGTTCGACGAACGCGTGCGGGCCCTGCCGGGGGAGGGGTACGTCGGGGTCAACGTGACGATCCCGCACAAGGAGTCGGCTCTTCGGGTCGCGGACGAGGCGTCCGACGCCGCGCACCAGATCGGGGCGGCCAACACCCTGAGCTTCCGGGATGACCTCATCCGGGCCGACAACACTGACGCCACGGGACTGCTGGCCACGCTGCCCGAGCCGCTCGAGGGGAGGGCCGCCCTGGTCCTCGGAGCCGGCGGCTCGGCGCGCGCAGCGGCCTGGGCCCTGGCCGGCAAAGGCGCATCGGTGTCGGTCTGGAACCGGACCGCGACGCGGGGGGACGAGCTGGTCCGCGATCTCGCCGGAACGGGAGTGGGGACCGTGGCCGAGGGCAGGCTCGCTGCGATCAGCGCCGATCGAGCCCGAACCGGCTCCTTCGAGCTGATCGTGAACTGCTCCGCGATCGGGATGGAGGACGAGGACCCCTTCGAGCACCTCCCGGTGGATCCCGATCGCCTTGGGGCGGGCGTGACGGTTGTCGATCTGGTCTACGCGGGTTCGGAGAGCAGGCTGGTGGCCGAGGCGCGCTTCCGGGGCGCGAGGACGATCGACGGGCTCGAGATCCTCGTGCGCCAGGGGGCTGAGTCGCTTCGCCTCTGGACGGGTATGGACCCACCACTCGACGCCATGCGCGAAGCGGCTCGGAGAGGAAGTGAGACGGATGGCTGAGACGCTCAGGTTGACGCCGCACGAGACGGTCACGATCCGCGAGAGCTCGCCGGAGCTCCTGGAGGTGGAGGGGAGCTGGGGGCCAGGGGGGAAGGCGCCGCCAGTCCACTACCACCCCGCCCAGGACGAGCACTTCGAGGTCCTCGAGGGCACGCTGACGGCCCGGGTCGAGGGCGAGGAGCGGGAGCTCGACAAGGGCGAGACGCTCGACATTGCGCGCGGGAGTCGCCATCAGATCTGGAACAAGGGCGCCGAGCCAACGCGTGCGCTCTGGCAGACGCGCCCGGCCCTGAGGACCGAGCAGTGGTTCAGGACGATCGATCGCACCATCCGGGACGGTCGCGTAGACGGCAAGGGCATGCCCGGGCCGCTCGCATTCGGGGTCTATCTGACGGAGTTCCGGGACGTGTTCCGGCTCGGCAACGCGCCGGACCTCTTCACCCGCCCCGTGCTCGCGACTCTCGCCTTGATCGGGCGCGCCAGGGGCTACAAGGTGGAGTCCTGAGGCCTGGGCGCCGAGCCCGCGGTGCTAATTTTTCGTTAGTGGCGAAGCTGAAGCTCATCTCGGGAGGCCTGCGTGCGATCTCGGACGGCGTGGCCAACGGCGTTCCGGCCAAGCCCCCAGAGCGCCTGCCCGACGCCGATGCGTTCGACGCGTACTCCCGAACCGTCGCCGGCGTAGCCGAGCGGCTGGGGCCCTCCGTCGCCCACCTGGCGGTCTCGAGGCGCACCCGCCGCGGTCGCGTGGCCGAGGGCGCCGGCAGCGGCGTCGCGATCTCGTCCGATGGCTACATGCTCACCTCCGCCCATGTGGTCTCCGGGGGCAATCGTCTCAGCGCCTCGTTCTCGGATGGCCGCGAGATCGGCGCCGAGGTCATCGGGGCTGATTCGCTCTCCGACCTGGCCGTTGTGCGAGCGGATGCGCGCGACCTCACCCCGGCTGAGCTCGGCGACGCCGACGAGCTGCGGGTCGGCCAGCTGGTGGTGGCGATCGGCAGCCCCATGGGCCTGGCCGGGACGGTGACGGCCGGCGTGGTCTCCGCCCTGGGTCGCTCCCTGCCGACCCGCTCCGGCTCGGCGGGGCGCCTGGTCGAGAACGTGATCCAGACGGACGCCGCCCTCAACCCCGGCAACTCGGGCGGGGCCCTGGCCGATGGGCTCAGTCGCGTGGTCGGGGTCAACACCGCGGTCGCCGGGATCGGCCTCGGCCTCGCCGTGCCGATCAACGATGCCACCCGGAAGATCATCTCCGCCCTGATGAAGGAGGGTCGCGTACGCCGCGCCTACATCGGCATAGTCGGCGGCTCGCGGCCGCTGCCGCCGCGGATCGCCTCCCGGCTCGGGCGCGAGAAGGGGATCGAGGTGGTCGAGGTCGTCTCCGGCAGCCCGGCCGCTCGCGTCGGCCTGCGCGCGGAGGACCTGATCGTCGCCGTCGACGGGGAGCCGATGGGCGACGTCGGCGACCTGCAGCGGCTGATGGTTGCCGACCGGATCGGTCAGGGCATCGAGGTCGAGGTCTTCCGCGACGGCGGCCTGCTCGAGTTGGAGCTGATTCCCCGCGAGCTCGAGACCTAGCGTCTCCGCTTCCCTTCCTTCGCCTTCTTCTGCTGCTTCTGCTTCTTCCCCTGGCCCGGGGCAACCACGCGGATCTGAGCGGCGACCTTGCCCGAGGGCTGGAACTGGATCCCGAAGGTGCCGGGCGTCGTCGGCAGCAGTGTGAACCGCGCGGGTGCGTCGGGTGCCGCAAAGCCGACCTGGCCGAACTCCTGGATCTCCAGTTGCGTGGGAAATCGCGAGGCCACCAGTAGGACCAGCTGGTCGCCCGCTTTGACGGGGGAGACCACTGGGAACTGCCTGCCTCCGACCTTGATCTTGGTGGGCCGGACGTATCCGGGCGGGGGCACCGCCGGGGTCGTCGTGGTGATCGTCGGCTGCGTGGACGTCGTGGCGCCGGTGGTCCCGCCGCGTCGCGAATGCTGCGGAACCAGCGCAGCCGCGAGGGTCGAGACGCCCAGCAGGACCAGCATCACGATCAGCAGGCGGCGCGCCGCCATCAGTGGGGGGAGAGCTCCGGAGCCACGGCGCTCTCAACGATATGGCCGCCGCCGTGCTCGACGCCTCCCTCGTTGCCCTGCTCGGCGTCGTCACGGTCAGCGACCTGCACACACGCCTCGTGCCAGACCGCGCCATGCTGGCGGGACTGCTCGTGGCGATCCCGGTTTGCCTGATCTCGGACCCGGGCGCGGTGCCCGGGCGCCTTCTGGCCTGCGTCAGCGCCGGCGGGTTCCTGCTCGCGGCGGCGCTGATCAGACCCGACGGCATGGGCCTCGGTGACGTCAAGCTTGCGGCGGTCCTGGGCTTCTACCTCGGGGCCGGGGTGATCGAGGCCATGGTCATCTCCTTTGCCGCCGGGTCGGTGGCGGGATTGGCGCTGCTCGTCCGCCACGGTTGGAGGGCCCGGACCCGCACCATCCCCTTTGTGCCGTTCCTTGCGCTCGGGACGCTGGTCGCGATCGTGTCGCGACTCTGAGAGCCCGCGCAAGGGCCAGACCGGGACCGGGTACGCGCTCCATCTACGCTCCCCGCGTGACTCTGAGGTTCACGACAGCAGGCGAATCGCACGGCCCAGGGCTGGTCGCGATCGTCGAGGGACTGCCGGCCGGGCTCGAGCTCGACCGTCAGGCGCTCGACCGCGACATGGCGCGCCGCCAGCTCGGCCATGGCCGCGGCGGCCGGATGAAGATCGAGAGCGACTCGGTCGAGATCCGCTCCGGGATCCGCCACGGGCGCACCCTGGGCAGCCCGATCGCGGTCCTGATCGCCAACCGCGATTACCCGAACTGGGAGGAGCGGATGAATCCCTGGCCGGTCGAGGGGCAGGTCGAGGAGTCGCATCTGCCACGGCCTGGCCACGCCGATCTCGCCGGCGCACTCAAGTTCGGGCACCGGGATGTCCGGAATGTGCTCGAGCGCGCCAGCGCGCGGGAGACCGCGGCGCGGGTCGCCGCGGGCTCGATCGCGCGGGGTTTCCTCAGCGCGGTCGGGGTGAGCGTCCACAGCCACGTGGTCCAGATCGCTTCGGTATCCGCGCCGGAGCGCGACGACCTCGGGCCCGAGGACTTCGAGGGCGTCGACGACTCGCCCGTCCGCTCCCTCGATCCAGCCGCCTCCGAGGCGATGGTCGCCGAGATCGACCGGCTGCGGAAGGAGAACGAGTCGCTGGGCGGCAAGTTCGAGGTCCGCGCCTTCGGCCTCGTTCCCGGGGTCGGGTCTCACGTGTCGTGGAGCGAGAAGCTCGACGGGCGGCTCGCCCAGGCCGTCTGCTCGATCCAGTCCGTGAAGGGCGTTTCGCTGGGCGAGGGATGGGAGGTCGCGGGCAAGCCCGGCTCCGAGGCACACGACGAGATCTTCTGGTCGGAAGAGATGGGCTGGTACCGCGAGACCAACCGAGCCGGCGGCCTCGAGGGCGGGATGACCAACGGCGAGCCGTTGGTGGTCCAGGCCGCGATCAAGCCGATCTCGACCATGACCCAACCCCTGCGCTCAGTCGACACGGAGACCAAGGAGCCGGCGCAGGCGATGAGAGAGCGGACCGATTCGACGGTCGTACCCGCGGCGGCGGTCGTCGCCGAGGCGATGGTCGCGCTGGTCCTGGCCGGTGCCTACCGGGAGAAGTTCGGCGGCGACCACATCGACGACGTCCTGGCGGCGCTCTCTGCCTACAAGGAGCGCATCGGATGGCGGAGGTAGCTTCTTCGCGACCCGGCTCGCACCACGGGATCGTTTTCATCGGGTTCATGGCTGCGGGCAAGACGCGGGCGGCGCACGCCGTCGCGGAGCGCCTTGGGCTCGGGGTGATCGACACCGACGAGCTGCTCGAGGGGGAGCTCGGCGAGCCCATCGCGACGTTCTTCGAGCGGGAGGGTGAGGCCGAGTTCCGCCGCCGCGAAGAGCGGCTGGTCGTCTCGGCTCTCGACGCGCTCGCCGGGCAGATCGGCGGAGCCTCGTCCGTGGTCGCGCTCGGGGGCGGGGCGGTCGAGAGTCCCGGGGTTCGCCGGGCGCTCGCCGACCACATGCCGGTCTGGTGCGCCGTCGACGAGGAGATCGCCTGGGAACGGGCCTCCGGCTCGGACCGGCCTCTGGCCGCCGACCGCACCGAGTTCTCCGAGCGCTACGCCCGACGGGGGCCGATCTACGAGTCGCTCGCCCGAGCGATCCTGCCTTCGAACGCCCGGGACGCGGCCGGGCCGGCCGCCCCCTGGCTGGCGGCGATGCAGGGCACGCCGGCGGTGCGGATGGCCTGGGCCGAGTCCGAGAGCGGCTCATACCCCGCCGCGGTCGGCGAGGGCGCGATCGGTCTGCTGGACGATGCGCGCGAGGCTCTCCCCGATGCTCTCGCCGCCCGCACCTTCTGCGTCGCGGACGACGAGGCCCTGCGCCACCACCGTGGCCTGCTCCCGCACACCGAGGTGACGATCGGCGTCCGGGGCACGGAGTCCTCCAAGACGATCGCGGAAGCGGAGCGGATCCTCGGCGAGCTCTCCTCGGCGGGAGCCAACCGCGACGACTGCGTGCTGGCCTTCGGGGGCGGGGTGGTGGGAGATCTCGCCGGCTTCTGCGCGGCCACCTACCAGCGGGGCGTGGATCTGGTCCAGGCGCCCACGACCCTCGTCGCACAGGTCGATTCGGCCTACGGCGGCAAGACCGGAGTGGACCTTCCCGAGGCCAAGAACTACGTCGGCGCCTACCACATGCCGGTCGCGGTGCTCGCCGATCCCGTGACGCTGAGGACACTTCCGCCCGAGGAGCTCGCCGCCGGATTCGTCGAGGTCGTCAAGACCGCGCTGATCGCCGGAGACCCGCTCTGGTCGCGCGTCAGGGAAATCGAGAGGCTGGACCCCAGGGCGATGACGGACGTGATCTTTGACTGCGCCAGGACCAAGATCGAGGTGGTCGCGTCGGATGAGAGGGACTCCGGGCGCCGGATGGTCCTCAACCTCGGCCACACCGTGGGCCACGCGATCGAGGCCGCCACCGGCTACTCGCGTTATCGCCACGGTGAGGCGGTCGGCCTCGGCCTGCTGGCCGCCCTGCGGCTTTCGGGAGCCGACTCCCTGCGCAGTGAGGTCGAGGGGCTGCTCGCATCGCATGCGCTGCCCGTTTCCCTGGACGCCTCGGTCGATACCGAGCGGGTGCTCTCCGCGATGGGACGGGACAAGAAGCGCGATCGCGAGGGCCTCGGCTTCGTCCTGCTCGAGGAGCCCGGCCGGCCGCGCTGGGGCCAGCAGCTGGAGCCGGATAGGGTGCGCGCCGTCGTGGAGGAGCTCAAGTAGTGGTCAGCACCAGGAACCGTGTCGAGGTGATGCACGGCGTCAACCTCGACATGCTCGGCAGCCGCGACAAGGACATCTACGGGGACTTCACGCTCCCCGAGCTGGAGGTGCGGATCAAGCGCTTCGCCCGGCAGCTGAACCTGGAGGCCGCGTTCTTCGACACGAATTCCGAGGGCGAGCTCGTCGAGCACCTTCACCGGCTGCCGGAGAGAGCCGACGCGGCGATCATCAACGCTGGGGCCTGGACCCACTACTCCTGGGCGATCCGTGACGCGCTCGACTTGACCGACGTCCCAACCGTCGAGGTTCACCTCTCCGACATCTCCAAGCGCGAGGAGTGGCGGCGCCACTCGGTGTTCGAGGGCCTCGACCTGCTGATCGCCCAGATCTACGGCAAGGGCGCCGAGGGATACAGAGAGGCGCTCGAGTTGATTGCCGAGAGGCTCGGCGTATGACGAGGGGAGCTCGGCTCGCCGAGCTGGTCGCGGAGCACGAACTCGACCAGCTCTTCGTCTCGGACCTGACCAACGTGCGCTATCTGACCGGCTTCACCGGGACGAACGGCGCCTGCCTGGTGGGCCGTTCGGAGCTCGTCTTCCTCACCGACTTCCGCTACACCGAGCGCGCGAAGGAGGAGGTCGCGTCGGAGTGGGAGTGCCCCGAGGCCGAGCGGGAGCTGATCCCGCAGATCGTCGCGCGCATGTCGGGCAGGGTCGGCTTCGAGGACGCCAAGCTCAGCGTCCGCCAGCTCGCACGGCTCGAGGCGGCCGCCGGCGAGGACGTCGAATTCCTCCCCGCCGGAGACTTGGTCGAGCAGCTCCGCGTCGTCAAGGAGCCCGAGGAGCTGGAGCGCATCGCCGCGGCGGCGGAGCTCACCGATGGCGTCTACGAATGGGCGCTCGCGCGCGGCCTCGCCGGCCGCACGGAGCGCGACGTGGCTCGCGCCTGCGAGGCGCGGCTGCGGGAGCTCGGGGCGGAGCCCTCCTTCCCGCCGATCGTCGCGGCGGGGCCCAACGGCGCCCTCCCGCACGCCGAGCCGGGCGATCGCGAGATCGGCACCGGCGAGCTGGTCGTCTTCGACATGGGGGCGCTGCTCGACGGCTACTGCTCGGACTGCACCCGCACCTTCGCCACCGGCGATCCCGGGGACGAGGCCCGCGAGGTCTATGAGCTCGTGCAGCGGGCCCAGGTCGCCGCGTTGGAGGCGGTGCGACCGGGGGCCGCCGGCAAGGAGGTCGACGCGGTGGCCCGCGAGATGATCTCCGAGGCAGGGCACGGCGACCACTTCGGCCACGGGCTGGGGCACGGCGTCGGCCTCGAGGTCCACGAGGGACCCCGCCTCGCGACCACGTCCGACGACGATCTGGCGGAGGGGAACGTCGTCACCGTCGAGCCCGGTATCTACCTCCCCGGGCTGTTCGGCGTCCGGATCGAGGACCTGGTGGTGGTGACCGGCGACGGCCACCGCAACCTGAGCGGGCTGCCCAAGGACCTTCGGATCGTCGACTAGGCGGTCGCCGGGGCTTCGACGGGCCCAGAGGCGGGCTCGCCCCCGCGCCTGATTCGCGCTCCGAGCAGCGGGAAGATCAGCGTCGAGACGATTGCGGCGCCGACGAGTCCCGCGGCGGTCGAGCTCTTCATATGGCCGGCAGCGATCGCCAGCGTGGTGATCGCAACGACCAGGGGCAGCTCGGTCGCGCTGTAGACGGCAAGGGCGAAGCGGTCCCGAAGGCTGAGCTGACGTCGATAGAGCAACAACGCCGGCACGCCCCGGACGACGAGGAACAGCCCGACGAACATCGGCACCTTGAGCGCCGCCGATGCGCTCGAGGTGAGCGCGTCGAGGTTGAAGGCCATGCCGCTGGTGACGAAGAAGAACGGGATCAGGAGGCCATACCCGACGGCGTTCAGCTTCGAGTCGAAGACGCTGACCTCGCGACCACGCAGGGCGATGCGCGTGATCATGCCCGCAACGAAGCCGCCGAGCAGGAGGTCGAGGCCCAGCTGCGCAGCCAGCGCGACGAGGCTGAAGACGAGTACCACCGCCAGCCGCACGGCCAGCTGACTCGAAGTCTCGAACGTCTTCTCGACCAGCGGCCAGCCGCGCCACGCCGAGCGGACGGCGAGGAGCCCAGTCAGTACCGCCAGCATGATGAAGATCACCAGGATCACCGCCTCATGCAGCGGGTGTCCGGTGGACAGGATCAGGGTCACCAGCAGGATCGGGCCGAATTCGCCGATCGCCCCCGCTCCGAGGAGGTACGTCCCGAAGGTGGTTCGCATCTCGCCCGCGTCGCTCAGGATCGGGATCAGTGTTCCGATGGCCGTTGTCGCCATCGCCGACCCGGTGTAGAGGAACGACAGGATGATTCCGGCGGCGGCCAGCGCTCCACCGATCCCATAGGCGAGGGCGAGCGAGATGGCCCAGCCCATCACCGCAAGCTCGAGCGGGCGCCCCCTGATCCGTTCGAAGTCGATCTCGTAGCCGGCGAAGAAGAAGAGCATTCCCAAACCGAGATCTCCGAGGAGTGAGGTGGTGGGATCGACCCTGGCGATGTCGAAACCCTGCGGGCCGATGGCTATCCCGAGCAAGAGCTCCAGCACGACCACCGGGATGGTCAAGCGTGGCGAAACTGCCAGGACGATCATTGCTGCCACGGCGGCCGCGATGACCATGACGAGCGCGGAGGTCTCGTCCACACCGGCGGCGACCGTCACGCCGATCGGGAGCTGAACCATCGGCGAGACTCTAGGAGTCGCATCGGCGCGATCACGACTGCACCTCGCCGAGTGCCGCCCTCAGATCGGGGCGGCTGGCCTACCGGGCGGCCGGGAATTCGTCCCCATGGCGGACCCTGGCGCGATTCTCGCCGTAGCCCCGCGTCTCCACGACGATCAGGCTCCAGATCAGGATTGCGAGCACCGCGAGGATGGCGATCGAGGGCAGCGCCAGGGCGGCCGGGATGAGCGCGAACAGGACGATCGCGAGGGCGAGCCGGCGCCGGTTCAGGGAGTGCACATGCCGATAGCGAAAGGCGACCAGGCCAAGCAGATAGATCGCCACGCCTCCGAGCAGAGCGAAAGCCGGTACCGCGTCGAGCGAATCATCGACATGCCCGAGGGTCTTCTTCAGCCCCAGGGCGAACAGGATGATCCCCGCGACCATCGGGAAGTGGATGAACGAGTACGAGTCGCGAGCCAGCTCGTTCCGGACGCGCCCCTCCGGTGCGTCCGCGAGCCGTCGGGCGGAGACCAGGGCGACGATGTCGAAATATGTCCACCACATGGCGGCGATCACCGTGATCCCCAGCACCGCCGCGCCGGCGATGCCCCAGGTCAGCGACGAGCCGGCGCCGACGCCGATGGCCACGATCGATTCCCCAAGGGCGATGATCACGATCAGGCCGTGTCGCTCGGCGAAGTGACCGGGCACCAGCCGCCATCCCTCGGCGCCGAACAGGTAGGGCTCGCCCATGTCGAAGACCAACGCCAGCGACCAGAGTGCGGCCTGCCCGCCCGTGTCGAGGAACGACCCCCCGATCAGCAGCGCGACGCCGAGCGCCGTGCCCATGGCGAGCCCGAGCACCGAGCGACGGAACGCCGGGTCGTCCCGGCTGGCGAGTAGGAAGAGGGCGATGTGCGCGACCCGCACGGCGCCATAGGCGAGCGCGAACTCCGTGGCGAGGCCGCCGAACGACTCCGGGACGCAGATGGCCGCGATCAGAAACGAGGCCATCGCGCAGAAGAGGACGATCCGGACCGCACCCTCCTCCGGATCGAGGACGCTGGTGAGCCACGCATAGCCCACCCACGACCACCAGAGCAGAGCGAGGACGAGGACTCCCTCGCCGACGCCGCCCCAGGTCGTCTTCTGCGACATCAGAGTCGTGCACTGGGTGATTGCCAGTACGAAGACGAGATCGAAGAACAGCTCCAGTGGCATCACCCGGTCCTCCTGGCGGAAGGCGGTTCCCAGACGAGACCCTCGCGACGCGCTCTCGGCCGTCATCGCCGGAATCCTGCCATGGGCAGTGCGACCGAGTCCGACTAGTCTCGGATCATGAAGGTCGGCGTCCACCTGCCGCTGATGGAGTTCGGGAGCGAGGGGCAGTCGTTCTCGAGGGTGATGAACACAGTTGATGCCGCCCGCGACTGCGGTCTCGGCGCTATCTCAGCGAACGATCACTTCTTCTTCTCCACCCCGTGGCTGGATGGACTCACCGCCCTGGCCGCGGCGATCGAGCGCTCCGGAGAGATGACGCTGGCGACCACCATCTCGCTCTCGGCGCTTCGGGGTCCGGTTCCGCTCGCCAAGACGCTGACTGCGCTGGATCTGCTTTCGGATGGGCGCCTGATCGCTGGGGTCGGGCCGGGCTCGTCCCGGGACGACTACGAGGCAATGGGCATTTCCTTTGAGGATCGATGGAGCCGATTCGACGAGTCCGTGGTCATCGTGCGAGCCTTGCTCCGAGGAGAGCGCCCCTCGGACTCGACCCACTTCGCGCTCCCCGACCAGGATCTCCTGCCTCGTCCGGCCAGGGATGATGGGGTCCCGATCTGGATCGGCAGCTGGGGCTCGGACGCCGGTCTCTCCCGGGTCGCGCGGCTCGCCGATGGCTGGCTTGCCTCCGCCTACAACACGACGCCCGATCAGTTCGCCGATGCGCGTCGATCGCTCGTGAGGAAGCTCAGCGCACGCGGCCGCGACCCGGAGGCCTTCCCGAACGCGCTCGTCACGATGTGGACGTGGGTGAGCGAGGACCGGGAGGAGGTCGAGCGCATGCTCGGCGATGTGCTCGCGCCGTTGCTCCGGCGGGACGCTGATGAGCTGCGCGGACGCGTCTGCGTGGGATCGGCCGAGTGCTGCGCGGAGCTCCTCTCTCGGTACGCGCAGGCCGGCTGCCACTGGGTACAGCTTTGGCCGCTGGGCGACGAGCCCGACCAGATCGAGCGTGTGGCTGAACAGGTGATCCCGCGAATCCACGAATAGGGCGGGCCGTCGACTCGGCCGCGTTGGGATACTGGGCCGGGCATGGCGGAGGGACTCTCGGCAGAAGAGGTCGGCAAAGAGATCAGCGAGCGCGCCAGGTCCGGCCACAAAGACGATGCTCAGGAGCGGCGAGATAGGAAGATCTCGATCATCGAGGCCGTGCTGCTCTCGATGGTGGCGCTCCTGGCGGGGTGGTCCGGCTATGCCGCGGCGAAGTGGAGCACCGAGTCGCGGGTCAAGCTTGCCGAGGCCTCGACCGTGCGGTCTGAGGCCAATCGGGCAAACCTCCAGGCGATGAGCCTCCGCAACTTCGACTCGTCGACCTTCGATGCCTGGTTCGCCGCCTATACGGCTCACAACAAGCAAGCAGCGGTCATCGCTGAGCGCCGCTTCCGGCCCAAGTTCCGGGTCGCGTTCGACGCCTGGCGCGCCACCCATCCCGAGACCAACCCCAATGCGCCGAAAGGTCCCACCTACATGCCTCAGTACCGGCAGCCCAGGCTCAAGGAGGCGGCAGCGCTCGACGATCAGGCGACCAAGGACTTCGCCGACGGCTCCGAGGCCGGGGAGACCTCCGACAAGTACGTGCGGGTCACCGTCTTCCTGGCGAGCGTCCTGTTCCTCATCGGAATCAGCACCCAGTTCCAACTGCGCGGAGTCCGGTATGCGCTGGCGGGGGTCGGGGCCGCCCTGCTCCTTCTCTCCCTGGTGCAGCTGACCCAGATCCCGGGTCCTCCCTGAGAAGCCTCAGTCTGACCAACTGGTACGTCGGTCGACTTCTCAGCGGCGGCCGACACCGCACCGGGACGGGTCGTTCCAAGTACCCTGATCCGTACCTGCTGTTTGGCGTGACATGCCACGACTGAATCGCGAAGTGTTGTCGGACCACGAGGGGCGGTCGGAGCGTTGAACGAGAACAGGCTCACGGATGAGCGACTGGAGCAGCTGCTCGAGGTTGGGCGAAGCATCGTCTCCGAGCTGGATCTGGAGACCCTGCTTGGCCGGGTCCTCGATGCGGCCCGCGACCTGACTGGCGCGAAGTACGCCGCGCTCGGGATCATGAACGAGGACAAGAGCGGGCTGGAGCGCTTTCTCAACTCGGGCATCGACGATCAGACCCGACATCAGATCGGGCCCCTGCCGAGAGGCCGCGGCGTGCTGGGCGAGCTGATCCGCAATCCGCACCCGTTGCGACTGCCGGATGTTGGAGCCCACCCACGCTCCTATGGCTTTCCGCCCAACCACCCCGAGATGAGGAGCTTCCTCGGCACCCCGGTGCTGGTGCGTGGCGACGCCTGGGGAAACCTCTACCTGACCGAGAAGGAGGGGGGCGCCGAGTTCGACGAGACCGACGAGCAGCTCGTGGTGGTGCTCGCGGCGTGGGCGGGGGTGGCGATCGAGAACGCCCGCCTGTATGAGGGGCTCGACGCGCGGGCGGGCGAGCTCGAGAAGGCCCTTCGCGGCCTCGAGGCGAGCTCGGACATCGCTCGCACCGTGTCCAGCGGAATCGAGCTGGACGGCCTGCTGGAGCTGATCGTCAAGCGCGGGCGTGGCGTGGTCAGCGCCCAGCGCTCGATGCTGCTGCTTTCCGACGGATCCGAGCTCGAGGTCGTCGCCGCGGCGGGCGAGGAGCCGGAGGACCTGGTCGGGCGGCGCGCCCCCGACGCGGACACCTGGCTCAACGACCTCCAGGCCGAGGTGCCCGATCTGCGCGGGTTGCCGACGCTGTTCTCTTCGCTCGAGCTTCGCGGCCGGCCTCGTGGCCTGCTGGTCGCGATGGGGTCCCGCGACGGCGACTTCGACGCCACCGACGAGAACGTCTTCGGCTCTTTCGCCGCCAGCGCGGCCACCACGATCGTCACGGTGCAGGCGGTGGAGGCCGAGAAGCTGCAGCTCTCGATCGAGGCATCCGAGCGAGAGCGGCGTCGCTGGGCACGCGAGCTTCACGACGAGACACTTCAGGAGCTGGGAGCCCTGCGCGTACTGCTCGAGGCCGCCGGCAGGAACGAGGGATCGCAGACTTCGCCCGACGAGCGCCGACTGGCGATCGAGCACGTCGACCGTGGGATCCGCAACCTGCAGGGGCTGATCACCGAGCTGCGGCCCGCCGCGCTCGACGACCTCGGCGTCGGCGCAGCCATCGAGGCGCTGGCCCGGCAGTCGAGCGACCGGTTCAGCCTGGAGATCGACGTCGACGTCGACCTGGCTGCGGAGGGCGAGGCCGGACCCACCCGCCTCCCACCCGATCTGGAGGCGACCATCTACCGGCTCGTGCAGGAGGCGACCAACAACGCGATCAAGCACGCCCGACCGGACCGGATCTCCGTCACGGTGAGTCGCGGGGAGGCGATCGTCGAGGTGGTCGTCGCCGATGATGGCAACGGCTTCGTGCCTGATAGCGCACACCGCAGTTTCGGACTGATCGGGATGGAGGAGCGGGTCACCCTGGTCGGCGGGCGACTCGACATAGACTCGGCGCCCGGGCGCGGCACACAAGTGCGCGCTGAGTTGCCGGTATCGGATCAGGTCCGGCCGGACGCGGAGGGAGTGAAGCCCCGGGTCGGCGAGTCCCCGGACACCTAGTCCTGCAATTTCGCGTCTAGACGTCCGCCCAGCAGACCGGCAGCGACTTCTCGATGTACGGAGGCCGGTTGTAGGGCCGACGACACTGGGTCGCGGAGTAGGGGAGCGGAGCGCCGCTCGTGCAGTTGTGCCAGGAGGGGGGAGAGTTGTAGTTGAAGATCGACACCGTGCCCTCCACCCGCTTCGTCTTGATTACCTTGCCCGTCGCGGCGGCGCTGGCGGTCCCGCCAGGTGGAGTGGTCGGGAGTTGATACGAGTACCAGTAGGTGAAGCTTCCCTTACTCAACTTGATCAGCGTGTAGTCGGGCGTCCCGAGAATGTAGGACCCGCTTGGGGCCTCGAGTGTGCCGGAGACCGGCGGATTGCAGCTGACCGGAACCGAGGAGTCGTAGATGACGGAGCGCGGCGTGAAAGCCCCATTTCGCTGCTTGTTCTTGTAGGTGACGCTCAGCTGGATCCTCACCTGCCCCCAGGACCCACCCTGGAAGTCGTAGCTACGGCTGGCAGCTTGCGCTGCCGGAACGGCCAGGGCGGCTCCGACGAGCGAGGCAAGTGCGATCGACAGAAGATGCCTCCTCCAGTGCTGTCCCAGTTGGATCGAGTTCATGTGAACACGGTCGCATCCCGTCCACAGGCCGCCATCCGTGCTCTCCACTGACTCCAGTCGGGTCGGAACACGGCCCATGCCCGGGAAGAGGGAAAAGCGACGCCCAGAAACGGCTCGGTGCTAGAGCCTGGGCGATTCCAATTCAGGCAGGTGAAAATGCTCCTCCCATGCCTGGTCGATGTTCGAGGTAGTCGCGCGTGGTGCCATCTCGCGCTTCCCAAGCAAAGCGCCGCTTCTCGTCCAAGGCGGGTTTCTCGCTTCGCATTGAAAGGGCACCTCTCCACGAAGCGACGACGGGACCTGTGGTCTGGATGCTTTGCGCCTGACTTGCCGGGGCCTCCGATGCGGTGTCACGGATGCGGCCTTAGACTCGTGTCGTTCCCGACGGAAGGAGCGCCCATGCCAGCAACCAAGAAAACGCCGGAGCGCGTGCGTGCCTCGGCGGATGCGACGAGGAAGCGGTCGGAGGCTGCGCTGAAGCGTGCGGGTGGATCGCTCGATGAGGTCCAGAAGGCGCTCGCAGAGCTGCAGAAGAATCTGGGCCGGGGCCGGCGCGACATGGTCCGCAACGTGCAGCAGCTCCTGAAGAATCAGCGCCGGGATATGCGCAAGCTGAATCGTGCGCTCGTGGCCGATATGCGCAGGCTCCAGACGGCGCTGACCGAGGAGCGCACTCCCACCCGCGCGAAGGGCACATCGACCCGCGGAAAGGGCAGGTCGACAGCTCCCCGCGCGAAGGGAGCCCGCGCGAAGGGCACATCGACCCGCGGAAAGGGCAGGTCGACAGCTCCCCGCGCGAAGGGAAAAACGACCCGCGGAAAGGGCACGACTAGCCGCGCGAAGGGAACCACCGCACGGCGCTAGTGGGGCCCGGGACGAGGGCTGGCGTCTCGCCCCTGGTGGCGCCGCTTCTCGTCCAAAGCACTACTCCGACAGCCCGGCGGCTTCGAGGGCCTGGTCGCGGTCGAAATATTCCGCGCATCGAACAATCAGCCCGTCCTTGAGTGTGTAGACGAGCCACTGCCTCCAGTCCATGTCCATGCCGCTCGCCCTTGCACGCCCGGTGTATCGGACGGTGGCAAGCACCTTGTCGCCGGGCGCCTCGACGCATTCTTCCAGGCCGGCGCGAAGTCCAGGGAACGTCTCCATGTACCCCTCGATGTAGCGCCTCACGGCGACCCGTCCCCGGTGGGTGGCCGCGTCGGGGTCCTCAACGCTGGTCTGCCACTCGATTGTGGGCGCCTGAAGCTGCGAAACACCCTCAAGGTCGCCCCGCTCGAAGGCGTTATACGCAGCCCGAACGATCTCGACGTTCTCCTCCGACATCCCCCACGCAGTATCTCTCGACGGAGTACTGCTTTCCATGCAAAGCGGCAACCCATGACGAAACGCGGGGCGCCGCCGTCGTGTCGGCAACGGCGACACCCCTGCCGCTTCTCGTCCGAAGCGGCACTTTCCGGCGTTCCCGGCGCCCGGAACGTCGAGATCGGACTGGAAATGACCAGTTGACCGCCTTCAGATCGACCCTTGCCGAACAGGCCGCAGATCCATTAAGTTTGATGAGGCTCGATAAGGACGCTTTGAGGGAGATTCTGATGGTCGGGTCTCAGCGGTTCTCGCGACGTACGTTTGTTGCCTGGGTCGGGGGCGCAAGCGCCGGCTATTACCTGTTCGGACGGCTGCCCGGCATGAGTGCGCCGGTCGCCCTCGCTCAGATCCCGGGCGGCTCCCTTGATCCGGGCGATGTGCCCAAGTTCGTCACCGAAATGCTGATCCCGCCGGTGATGCCCAGGGCCGGCACGAAGCCGCGCGGCGTCGATTACTACGAGATCTCGATGAAGCAGTTCTCGCAGCAGATCCTCCCGGCGGGCCTCCCGGCAACGACGGTGTGGGGCTACGGGGCCGTGAAGTCGGCGAGCCCGACGGGTTTGCTCCTCCACCACGCGCCGTCGCTGACGATCGAGGCGCAGGTGAACCGGCCCGTCCGGGTGAAGTGGATCAACGACCTCACGGACGCGGACGGGAAGTACCTGCCTCACCTGCTGCCGGTCGACCAGACGCTCCACTGGGCCAACCCACCGGGCGGCAACAGGGACCGGGACACGCGCCCCACCTTCGATTCCACACCCGGCCCCTACACGGGTCCGGTCCCGATCGTGACGCACGTGCACGGCGCCATCGGCGTCGGCGACGAGAGCGACGGCTACGCGGAGGCGTGGTACCTGCCGAAGGCCAGGAACATCCCCCCGGCGTACGCCAGGAACGGCACCTGGTACCACTTCTTCGAAGCCAAGGCCGCCCGCTCCTTCGGGGTCGGGTGGGGACCGGGCTTCGCCGTCTTCCAGTACCCGAACGAGAACCGGGCGGCGACGATCTGGTACCACGACCACGCGCTGGGCATGACCCGCCTTAACGTCTACGCGGGCCCGGCGGGCTTCTACCTGATCCGGGGAGGCCCGGCCGGTGACGGGGCCGTGCTCGACAGTCGGGACGGTACCCGCGCTGTGCTCCCGGGCCCGGCGCCACGGGAGAACGACCCGTTCCCGCCCGACAAGCCCTACCGGGAGATCCCGATCGCGATCCAGGACCGCTCTTTCAACGAGGATGGGTCGCTGTTCTACCCGGACAGCCGGGTGTTCTTCGACGAGATCGTGCGCGATTACATCCCTGACGGGGAGTTCTCGCCGATCTGGAATCCCGAGTTCTTCGGGAACATGATCATGGTCAACGGCAACACATGGCCGTTCCAGACTGTCGAGCAGCGCCGCTACCGCCTCCGCTTCCTCAACGGCTGCCAGTCGCGCTTCCTGATCCTCGACTTCAGCAACATCCCCGGAGTCGAGGTCTGGCAGATCGGAAACGAGGGCGGGTTCCTCGCCGCCCCGGTGAACCTCACCGCCACCAACGACAACCAGCTGCTCATGGGCCTCGCCGAGCGCGCGGACGTGATCGTCGACTTCACCAACGTGTCCGTTGGTAACTACGTGCTCGGCAACGTCGGCCCCGACGAGCCCTTCGGCGGCGAGCCGGTCGAGGAGGTCGCCGACGCCGCTTCGACCGGCCAGATCATGCAGTTCCGCGTCGTGCCCGCCGTCGGCGTCGACGACTCGACCCCGCCGCAGTTCCTCCAGCTGCCCGCGATCACCCCGCTGCCGGCGGAGACGGTCACGCGGCAGGTGGCGTTGATCGAGATGGCGGGCGTGGGCTTCGACGCAGCGGACGAGCCAGTTGAGGGGCCGGTCGAGGCCCTCCTTGGCACGGTGGCCGACGGGGTGTGGACGGAGCGCATGTGGTCGGACTCGGTGACCGAGAACCCCGCCGTCGGTGCCAGCGAGGTCTGGGAGATGTACAACACGACCGCCGACGCCCATCCCATGCACATCCACGAGATCACCTTCGAGGTCGTCAACCGCGAGGGCCTCGTGACGACGGGGGAAGAAGGAGAGGTAGTCCAGCCGATCCAGCTCGACGGCAACATCACCCCCCGGAGCCATGGGAGAACGGCCTCAAGGACACGGTGATCGCCTACCCCAGCCAGGTCACCCGGGTCAGGGCGCAGTTCGACACACCCGGCCAGTTCGTCTGGCACTGCCACATCGTCGAGCACGAGGACAACGAGATGATGCGGCCTTACCGGATTGGTCCGGTGCAGCCGGGTCAACCGCGCGATTAGGCGCGAACGACGAGGAGCAGCAGCGCGGCCACTTTCTACTGCGTCCCGAGTACGTAGCCCAGGGCGCCGTGGCCGCCAGGGACTCCCCGTCGGCGGACTCCAGCAAGTGGGTCCGATTGCTGCTTCGTTGCGCGAGAAGCGAGCGCCAGTTCGAAACCACCGCTTTCCATGCAAAGCAGGACTGCTGCTTTTCGTCTCTATGAAGAAGGGCCTGATGTCAAGTAACGGCCTGTAGCTCTTTCGTCCTCCTCTCGGGCTCGGGATGTGGAGCAACGCTCATGTCTCTATGGCCTCCTCGACGGGAGGACCAGGCGAAATTGGATGTTCGCTCGCGGGCGCAAGTCCAAAAGGGCGGTCAGGCCGCCAGACGAAAAGCGGCGCCTCTTGGAGCGAAGGGCTGGTTTCGAGAAAGCATGTGCCAGATCGCGTGGGCGAGCCGGCGGGCGATGTCGATCTGGGCGACCTTGGCGCCGCGCTGCTTGCCGAGCCGCTTCCTGTTTCGCTGGTAGCGCTCCGAGTAGGCGGGGTGCTTGAGGGCGTGCATGGTCCCCTCGAGCAGCGCCCAGCGCAGATAGCGGGGGCCGTGCTTTGAGAGCGGGCCGCGGCGATCGGAGTCGCCCGACTGCACCACCCTGGGGCAGAGCCCGGTGTAGCCGGTGAGCTTCTCGGGGCTTGAGAAGCGCTCGATCTCGCCGATCTCGGCGGCGATCGTGAAGGCGAGGACCCAGCCGATCCCCGGGGCGCTCATCAAGAGCGGGACGTAGGGATGGTCGGCGTGGCCCTGCTTGAGGCGCCGGTTTGCCTCTGCGATCTGACCCTCGAGGTCGTCGATCAGCAGGACCGAGGCGGTGATGTTCCCCCGCCACGGCTCCGGGACCTCGAGCCGCTCGAGCAGCTTCCTCCCCTCGACCCCGAACAGGTCGCTGACCGGGCAGGGCCGCCCGAAGTTGACGAGGCTCGAGTGGACCCGGTGTTTCAGCATCGAGCGGTGCTTCACCAGGTGAAGGCGAAAGCGGGCCAGCTCCCGCTCCTCTCTGACCCTGGGGTCGGGAAGCCAGATCGCCGGCACCAGGTCTCGCTGGCTGAGCGTCGCAAGGACCTGGGAGTCGATCTTGTCGGTCTTGCAGGCGAGCGGCGCCAGGCCCTTCACCTTCTGGGCGTCGGCGATCTCGACCGCCCAGCCCTCCGCTTCGAGCGTGTCGTGGACCATCCGGGCGCCGGTCATCGACTCGATCACGGCGCAGACGGGCTGGTGGTGGACCTGCTCGATTCGGCGGGCAAGCCTCCTCAGCGAGTCCGCGTCGGGTGGGGCGGCCAGCTGGTCCAGGTGTTCTCCGGTCTCGGAGAGCAGACAGACGTCGACCTTCTTACGGCTGAGATCCAATCCGGCGTGCAACATTGAAGTCGGGCCTCCTTTGAGCTCGCTCCTCGGTGACAGCCGGAGCGTGTCACCAGAGGGGGCCCTCTTCATGGCAGTCCAAAGCGACTATTTGGTGAGTTCTCTCGCCAGCGGTAGAGAGTTCAGCTTTCACGCGAAGGGAGTCATAAGCACTACCCCACGCTCTCAGTCAGCGTTGTCCCTCGGGTTGACTTCACGCTCCTCCAAGAGCTGAAGGATGCGGGCGGTCTGCTCGCGGATCTCCTCGATGCCGCGCATAATCCGCTTGGGCGGGAAGTCGTCGGGCATCCGCTCGAACATGCGACCGCATTCCGCCTCGCAGCGCTCGCGCAACTTCGGGCCGAGCTTGCGCGCAACTAGCACACCGGTAGCGGTGAGGGCAGCGCCGAACAGCACGCGTCGCATGTTCAGCTCGCCTCCAGCACCGGAATCATCCCCGATCGTAAGGCGGGCGCCCGCCGGCGCAGCATCCCCACTGCCCGGCCATGCCGGTCCCTGGCCTCATCCGGGCCATCGTGGCCATCATCGCCATGCAGCCAACCATCATCACCAGCGGGATCAGCGCGAGCAGCACCCACCAGGTGGTTAGGGCGGCGGCGACGATGACCGCGGCCGCCGCGACTGCGGCCAGGAAGAGGCCGAATAACGGACCGCTCCGTCCGAAGCACATCATGATTCCTCCGTTCCTTCGTTATCAACTGTCGACCTAAAGGACGATCCGGAGCGCGCGAGGGATACACCTCCCTAGTCCCCCTCGGATGGCGGTGCGTCCCACGCCGTAGCCTGGCCGGAGGACCCGCTATGGGCGATGCCACCAAAACCGCCCCCGTCGTTGAAGCTCAGCTGGCGCAGCACCGCGCGCGGATCCGGCGCCACGTCCTGGCGATGGTGCATGATGCCGACGAGGCCGAGGAGCTCGCCCAGGAGACCTACGCCCGTGCGCTCACGCGCACCGAGGACCTGCGCGACCCGCAGGCGGCTCTCGCCTGGCTCTATCGGATCGCCACCAACGTGTCGCTCGATCGCCTGCGCCAGCGCCGACGATCGGCCGTCCCCATAGACCCAGCCGTCGGCGCCGCGAAGGCAGGCGAAGCTGCGACGCGCGAACGGCCGGCGTCCCTGATCGAAGCGGCGCTCGAGCGCTCCGAGATGTCTGAGTGCGTCCAGGGCTACCTCGTGGCGCTGCCTGACGACTATCGGGTCGCGCTCTTCCTCCACGACGTCTACGGGCTCACCAATCCCGAGATCGCTGAGCTGCTGGGCTGCTCGCTACCGACCGCCAAGATCCGGGTGCATCGCGCCCGGCGTCGGCTCCGCGAAGCGCTCGCGTCCGCTTGCACCTTCGAGCTCGACGAGCGGGGCGTCCTCGTCTGCGAGCCGCGGTCCTCGACCTCCACCGCACCCCAGTAGCGACTGTGCAAGGGCGTAGTGCGGCGCTGCTCCCTTGCGCGAGAAGCAAGCGCCAGGTCGCTGAGTGCTGCTTTCCATGCAAAGCGGATAGTCGCTTCTCGTCCAAAGCAGCTACTCCGGCGTACGAATCGCGTCCAGCGGGCCGTTAGTGCAGTGCAAAGAGACCCGTCTAGCCCAAGGAATCCGACAGCGGATGAGCCTGATCCGAACACCGCCGATCCCCGAGAGTCCTCTCGGCAGTCGTTTCCTCGTCGCAATCTGGCATTGGATCAGTGATCGCCTCGGTGCGATTTACGGCGGGCGCTGGAGCTAGGTGAACCGGCTGCTGGCTTAACTCGCACTGAGAATGCTGAGAGCCACTTCGGCTAGCTGGGCTCAGCACCCCAGAGAAAGGCTCGGCACACAACGGGTCCTTCCTAATGTTCAGGGGGCCTGCGGCTGCGGGCCCCCTGAACTCATTTAGAGAACATCGCCTACTCCGACAGCCCGCCGGCTTCGAGGGCCTGCGCTCGTTCCCGAAAGTTCTCGATCCGGATCACCTTGCGACCGCGAAAGGACCAGAGCGTGAAGTAATGCCTTCAGTCGGAACGCCGCTGATCCGTGCGACGCCGCGCTGGCGCACACTTACGAGCACCGTGTCTCCAGCGGCGATCAGCTCCTCCGCGTCCATCGTGAGATCTGCCCAGGTCTCAAACAAGCGCCGCGTCGCCGTCGCGACCGCTTCGACCCCGACATAATCCTCGGCTTCGGGAGCGTCCGGCATCATCAAGTAGAGGACATGCCGGTCGAACAGATCGACGCTGGCACGAAAGTCGCCCTCGCTGAATCGCTCATAGATCGTCCGCACAGCCTCGACGTTCTCCTCCGACATCGCCTACTCCGACAGCCCGGCGGCTTCCAAGGCGCCACCTTCGTCGTAGAACTCGCGAATACGCACGATCATCCCGTCCCGGATCGTGAGCAGCTCGTAGTTGGTCGATCGAACCTCGGCGCCACTCACTGCACCGCGGCCCACCTCGGTCGCCTTGACGAGTACTTCATCGCCCCCGCAGTCGATGATCCGCTGGACGTCATATCTGTACTCATCAAAGCTTTGCAGCCATTCCTCCAGCCGCTGCCTGACTCCCTCACGGCCCCGGTAAATCGTTCCGTCTTCGGGTGCGCTCCACTCGACCTCGGGATGACACAACGCCATCGTTCTGGGCATCGCGGCCAGCAGCTCCTGCTTGCCTGTAGCTGGCTCGTACCAGCGGGTCGCAATCTCCGCGTTCTCCTGCGACATCGCCCGCCCAGTATCTCTCGGGAGGGTGCTGCTTTTCGTCTCTATGAAGAAGGGCCGAGTGTCAAGTGACGGTCGGTAGTCAGGGTCCTCGCGGTGATTGTGGATTTGGAGCAGTGCTCATGTCTCTATCGCCTCCTCGGAGGAGGACCAGGCGAGATTGGATGTTCGCTCCGGTGCGCAAGTCCAAAAGGGCGGTCTATGCCGCCAGGCGAAGAGCGGCGCCTCTGGGAGCGAATGACTCGTTGCGGGTGAGCATGTGCCAGATCGCCACCGTCAGCTTGCGGGCGATGTCGATCTGGGCGACCTTGGCGCCGCGCTGGCTGGCCGAGCCGGCGCTTGTTTCGCTGGTAGCGCTCTGCGTAGGCCGGGTGGCGGAGCGCGTGCATGGTCGCCTCGAGCAGCGCCCAGCGCAGGTAGCGGGGCCCCTGCTTGGAAAGCGGCCCCCGCCGGTCGGACTCGCCCGACTGCACCACCCTGGGGCAAAGGCCCGTGTAGCCGGTGAGCTTGGTGGGGGTCTCGAAGCGGCTGATCTCGCCGATCTCGGCGGCGATCGTGAAGGCCAGGACCCAGCCGATCCCCGGCACCGTCAGGAGCTTCGGCACGTAGGGATGTTCGGCGCCCCCGGATCGCAGCTCCGCGTTGACCTCTGAGATCTGGGCCTCGAGGCAGTCGATCAGGTGAACGCTGGCGTCGATGTTCCCGCGCCAGGGCTCGGGGATCTCCAGGCCTCCCAGCAGGTCGCGGCCCTCGACTCCGAAGAGATCGGTGACCGGGCAGGGGCGCCCGAAGCTGATCAGCGCCGAGTGAATCCGGTTCTTGAGCTGGGAGCGGTGCTTGACCAGGTGGAGGCGAAAGCGGGCGAGCTCGCGCTCGCGGCGAACCCTCGGATCGGGGAGCCAGATCGCCGGCACCAGGTCGCGCTGGGAGAGCACCGCCAGGACCCGGGCGTCGATCCGGTCGGTCTTCACCGCCAGCGGCGCCAGGCCCTTGACCTTCTGGGCGTCGGCGATCTCCACCGACCAGCCGTGGGCCTCGAGGGTGTCGTGGACGAAGCGGGCGCCGGTCATCGACTCGATCACCGCGCAGACGGGCTCGCCGTGCCTCCCTACGCGATCGGCGAGCGCTTTCAGGCCGCCGGCGTCGGGGACCGCCGCAAGTTCGTCGACCAGCTCTCCCTGCTCGGAGAGCAGGCAGACGTCGAGGCGCTTTCTGGATAGATCGAGTCCGGCGTGCAACATTTGAGCGGGCCTCCTTGGTGAGCGTTGTTGGTGAGCGCCGAAAGCGTCTCACCGGGAGGCCCTTCTTCATGGCAGTCCAAAGCAGCTACTCCGACAGCCCGGCGGCTTCGAGGGCTCGGTTCTTGTCGGTGTGGGACGAGAAGCGAACGATCTTGCCATCGCGAAACGTCGTGACGTGGAAGAGGCGGTTCCAGACCTCGGCACCGCTCCCTTTCATCCGCCCGCCATCCTCGACGGAGGTGATGACTCGGTCCTCGTCGGCGTGAAGCACCTCAATAAGCTCGACATGGAAATTTTCGAACGTCTGCCAGTACTCGCGCAGCGCTTCCTGCGCGGGTTCGAGCCCCCGGATCACCCCGAATTCCACCGACACATCTCCCACATCGAACTCGACGTCCGGGCCGTATAGCTCTTGGGATAGCTCCAAAGTGGCATTCACCCTCTCGTATGCGCGCCGGACAATCTCGACGTTCTCCTGCGACATCGCCTACTCCGAGAGCCCCGCGGCTTCGAGTGCCTCGGCCTTGGTGCCAAGAGTCTGGAGTCGTCGCAGCTTTCCGTCACGCACGGTCCAGAGATGAGCTTCGAGCATGTCAACGGGCACCCCGCTGTGCTTGCCGCGTCCATACGTACGGACCATCGCGATGACTTGGTCCCCAGCGTCGATCCACTCCTCGACCTCGGTTCTCATCTCACCGAAAGCGCTCATCCAGTTCCGAAAGAACTCCTGGACACCTTCAAGCCCGTGGTAGTCGCCGGCGTCAATCCTTCCCTCACTTCTCAGCTCAAACTCGATCTCCGGGTCATAGAGCGCGAGGGCGGCTTCGTTGTCGCGGCGCCTATACGCCTCCCACGCTTGCCGCACGATCTCGACGTTCTCCTCCGACATCGCCTACTCCGACAGCCCGGCGGCCCTACGACCCTGCTGCTGACACCTAGCCCTCAGGCAGGCGCCTTCGCCGAGGCAATCATCTCACGGACGTCAGCCGCCGGCGCCGAGTAGGCGTCGCCGAGGGCGGACTCGACCGCGCTCATGTACTCCTCGGCCCAGGCCGGGAAGTCGTAGTCGATTGTGCGCAGGAACTCGAGAGACGCAGCGAGGCGGATGTCGGCGATCGAGGGCGAATCGCCGCCGATGAACTTGCGGCCGTCCAGGAAGTGAGTGTGAATCGCCTCGAGCGGCCGCGCGATCGCGTTGGCCGCGTCCCGCGCCGACTTCGCCTTCACCTCGTCGTCGGCCTCCGACGTAGCCGTCTCACCCGGGTACTGCGGAAAACCGAGAGTCGGATACGTCGCGCGAAGGATCAGGGGATAGAGCGTGCCGACCACGTAGAACATCGCGCTGTCCTGCATCGCACGCTCGGCAGGGTCCGTGGGATAGAACTGATTGAGCCCATCGCGGTTACAGAGGTACTGCATGATCGCGCAGCTCTCCCAGAGCGACCCCTTGGGCAGCCCCTCGTACTCGAGCGTCGGGGTGAGGTCGGCCGGGGACTTGGCAAGGAACTCGTCCGTGCCTTTCTTACCCCACATCTCGACCTCTTCGAAGTCGTGCCCGCTCGCCCTCATCAGCACGCGTACGGGCAGGTTGTTGACGCTCACTGACAGGATGCTCAGCGTGTGGTCAGCCATCTGATCTCTCCTTGACCTTGTGGGGGTGCTTTGGCGACCGGTGCTCGGACGCGAGTCTCTCAGAATCCGCTGGCACCAGCCACTTTGAGCCGCTGCCGAGGGGTCAGTCGGCCCAGAGCTCCGAATAGCGCGCTTTTTTCCATGCAAAGCGGCGCTTCTCGTCCTAAGCGATACTCGCCGGAAGTGCCGTCACCCCTCGACACCGTCTCCCATCTGACGAGCTTCGCCCGTTTCGTCGCCCGGCGAAGCGCGCGTGAGGAGCGAGACGGCTCGACGATGGCCGAGCTTGCGCGGGTGGACGTCTCTTGGCCCAGCGGGCTGGATATCGAGTGGCTTGGCACCGCCGGATATCGGATGACCTACCAGGGGTCGACCCTGCTGATCGACCCGTACCTATCGCGCGTCCCGCTGCGGGCCGTGTTCTCGCGGAATCCGGTCGCCGTGGATCGCGCGCTGCACGAGTGCTACCTGCCCGCCGCCGGAGTGCGTGATGTCGTTGGGGTCCTGGTCGGCCACACGCATTTCGATCACGCGATCGATGTACCGGCGCTCTGCACGCGCTTCGATGCTCGGGCGTACGGCTCTGGTTCGCTCGCCCATCTCATGCGGCTGCACGGCCAGCCATCCGTAGAGGTTGAGGTGCGGCGCCCGTACGAGCTTGGACCGTTCACGGTGACCTTCTTCCCGTCGCTGCATTCCAAGCTGGTGCTCGGCTATCGCGTTCCCTTTGACGGGGCGCTGACCTGCGACCACCTCGATGGCTTATGCCCTTCGGCGTACAAATGCGGAGAGATCTACGGCATCCGGATAGAGGTAGCCGGGTTCACCGTCTACCACCAAGGCAGCGCCAACCTCATCGACGATGAGGTGCCATCCGGGGGCGCAGACGTCTTCCTCGCCGGTATCGCCGGACGCAGCTTCACCGAGAGCTACTGGGCCAGGATCCTGCCCCGCCTCGATCCCGCCTATGTGGTCGCAGGGCACTACGACGACTTCTTTCGCCCGCTGTCATCTCCGGTCGGCTTCACCACCAACGTCAACCTCACGGCGGTCCCTGACGAGATCGCCGCCGTCACCCGAGACGTCACCGTCGCGACCCTGCCCCTTCCTGCACCTCCGAAAGACGAATAGACCTGCGCAGCCTTCGTCGCTCATGTCGCTTCCCATGCAAAGCGCCGCTTCTCGTCCAAAGCGGCGGTTTGGAAGGCAGGCGCAAATCAGCGTACGCAGCTACTCGTCAGAGGCAGAACGCCCGAGAGCGCGAAGGACCGCGGCGGTGTCTATGAAGAGCTCGAAGGAGACGGTCTTCTGCTCGGTCAGGGTGGCTCCTTCACCGCTCATTCGGAACGAATGCATGAAGCGGAGAGCGATCTCTTCGCCGGTCTGGCGCGAGCGCCCCCGAAAGGTCCCGAACACGATCAGGCAATCCTCGACCCGCAGGAACTCCTCGGGGGTGGGAGACGCACCCTCGAACTGCTCCCCGAGAGTCGTGAAATATTCCATCGCCTCGAACGGGCCCTCATAGGTGCCGCCTGCGGGCAGCGTCGTGGGGATGCTGAACCTGGCGTCGGGTGCATAGCGTTCGATGAACGCCGGATCGCCCTCTCGGAACATGCGATAGCCGTCGCGGACCCACTCGATCTCCTCGGGGCTCAGCCCGTACGGCATCGGCCCACCGTACCGTGCGCCGGTCTGGCTAAGGCGCTTGTTGTGACGGCGCTCGGCCCGCGTGCCAGGAATCAGCGTCTAGTGGCTCACTCGGGTAGTGCCTCGTTTGCGGGAGAAGCAGGAGCGCAGCTGCAAACCGCTGCTTTACATGCAAAGGAGCTGTGGAGTCCGGCTCTGCGCTCCCTCGTGCAGCAATCCTCATCAGCGAGATAGCCGCTTCCCTCCAAAGCCGTGAGCTAGTACGGAGAAGTGCCTTTATCTCCTCTACAGCGTGATCGTGCCGGTGGCGTCAAGGGCCGTGTGGGCGCCGGCTCCCTTGAGGGTGGCGGTGCCGCTGCCGGTGGCGCCGGCAAAGACGCCGTTCCCGCCAGTGATCACAAACGGCCCTGTGCCGTTGAAGGGGTTACCGAACGACTTCGCGGCCCCAGGGGCACTTTGCGAATTCCCTGGGAAGCAGACGGTAGCCACGTCAACCGCGGTGAACGACCCGCTCTGATCGGCGAGTGTGATCGTCACCAGGGCGGTCACCGCTTGACACTGGCTGTTGGGGATCGGCGTAAGCCCTGTCGGCTGCAACTCGTAGCTGGCGGGTCCGAAGCCGGAGACACTGCCGGTGCCGCAGAAGTCGAGGATGCCTCCGGGGCACGGTGGCGCGTTCCTCTGCTGGACGTTCTTGAAATGCGCTTCGAAGCTTTGCGTGGTCTGCGCTTCGGCGAGCGGGGGGAGGGCAAGCAGGGCAACCACCCCGAGTGCGCCTAGCAGGGCGATGCGTCGCATGAGTCCTCCTTTGGTGGGGGCAGTTGTGCGCCGGGTCCTGGGTCGACCCTCTCAAACTGAAGCTCGGCATCGCAACTGTGGAAAACCCGCAGACTCTGATTCGCCGGTAGCCCTTGTTCCCTTAAGGAAGGCAGTGATAGGACTGGTCTAGCCCCTCGGTGCCGCCAGCGGCCGCGGCGGGCTGGCCGGAGTACGGAGAGGCCCTTTGAATAGGGGCTTCTTCGCGTGAGACCGCTGCTTCTCGTCCAAAGCTGTGGTGGCGCGTCACCCGCTGTCTCGCCGGATCCTTAGAGGGCTGAGACGCACCCTGGCAGTGACGGTTTGATGTACGAAGGCCGGTTATGAAGTGGACGGCACGGGGTCGCCCGGTACGGCATCGGTCCGTCGCTTGTGCAGTTCAGAAAGTCCGGGGGCGTGGTGTAGCTGAAGACTTCCACCGTGCCATCGACTTGCTGCTTGGGGTTGTTGGGGACCCTGCCCGTCGCTTTGCCTGTGCTCGTCGGGGTGGTGCCGGGGACTGGACGCGAGTAGGAATAGGAGAAGTCGCCGTTCTTCTTAAGACTGATGCGCTTGGTGGAGCTGCTCGCAACGCTGGCGGTGAAGCTGTAGGTCGGTGCCGGATGGCAGAAGACCCCGACCTGGGCCTCATAGGCGACCGAGCGCGGCGTGAAGTGCCCGTTGCCGTGCTTGTCCTTGTAGACCACGTTCAACTTGATCTCGGCGTATCCAACATCGCCGACCTGCTGGAAATAGTGGGTCCTTGTGGCGGCCTGGGCGGTCGGAACGGCCGCGGCCCCGACGAGCAAGACAAGCGCGAATGTCAGCGGAAGCTTCATGTGCTCTTAGAAACGGACGATGGTCCAGGATCCCAACCCGGCATCGAGCCCGGGTCAGTGCGCTCCACTGATCTGGACTCCGCGAGGAGCACGTAGCAGGGGCTCTTCTCAGCGTAAAGCGCCGCTTTCGATGCAAAGCGGATAGCTGCTTCTCGTGGTGGTCTCAAACCACCGCCGCACCACCCGAGAGAGTCAGCGACTCGCTGACCAACGAAGGAGGTGCGGTGATGCCAAAGGGCTACGGCCTGAGCGAGGCGACGAAGGAGCGGATCTGGGAGCTGCGAGCAGAGGGGCTGAGCGATCGCCAGATCGGGCGCCGGCTCGGCCTTGCCCGGGGAACAGTGAGCAGCCACCTGGCGAGAGCGGGAGGGATCCGGCCCAGGGCTCGGCGGCGCCCCGAGCGCTGCCTGAGCTTCGAAGAGCGCGAGGAGATCTCGCGCGCGATCGCCGGCGGCCACTCGGCCCGCGCCATCGCCCGGACGCTGGGACGCTCCCACACCACGATCGCCCGTGAGATCGACCGCTGCGGCGGCCGGTGGCGCTACCGCGCCCACGCGGCAGAGCGCGAGGCCTGGCGCCGGCAGCGGCGGCCACGGCCGACGAAGCTCGAGCTCTCTCCCGAGCTTCGCCGGCTCGTCGCCGAGCGCCTCAAGGAGGACAACTCCCCCCAGCAGATCGCCGGTTGGCTCAAGCTCGAACACCCCGACAATGAGGCGATGCGGGTCTCCCACGAGACGATCTACCGCGCCCTCTACGTCCAGGCGCGGGGGACGCTCAAGCGCGAGCTCACCCGGCACCTGAGGCGGGGCCGCTCGAGGCGCTATGCCCGCTCGCAGTCGTCAAAGCGCCAGGGCCAGGGCAAGATCGCCGGGATGGTGATGATCTCCGAGCGCCCGCCGGAGGTCGCAGACCGCGCCGTCCCCGGCCACTGGGAGGGCGACCTCCTGATCGGGACGCGAACCAACGCGATCGCGACCCTGGTCGAGCGCCAAACCCGCTACTGCCAGCTCGTCGCCCTGCCCGAGGGAACGGAGGCCGAGCGGGTCGCAGACGCGCTTGCCGCGAGCATCACCACCCTGCCGGCGCAGCTTCGCCGCTCGCTCACCTGGGACCAGGGCTCGGAGATGGCCGAGCACCGCCGCTTTGCGGTCGAGACCGGAGTCGAGGTCTACTTCTGCGACCCCCGAAGCCCCTGGCAGCGGGGCTCGAACGAGAACACGAACGGCCTCCTTCGCCAGTACTTCCCGAAGGGCGAGAGCCTCGCCGGGGTGAGCCAGGAGCGCCTCGACGAGGTCGCCGCGAAGCTCAACCGCCGGCCGCGCCAGACGCTCGGCTTTCGGACCCCGGCCGAGAAGCTCGCCGAGCTGATCGAGGGGCTCGAGACGACCGGCGCCGAGCGCTGACTCGCTTCGGCCTACGGCCTTCGCTCGACAGCGCTCGGAACCAGATGAGACGATGCGAGCCGTCAGGGGTGGTGCGTTGACCGGTTGAGGTCAATATCCAAAGCGGCTATTCCGACAGACCGGCGGCTTCGAAGGCTTCGTCCTTCGTACGGAAGAACTGCCACCACGTCGCCTTCCCGTCGCGGAAGCGGACCACGTTCCAGACCGTCTGGCGCACCTCGACCCCCCTCGGGCGATACGTCCCGAGGACCCGTGCAACCACAGTGTCACCGAGGTCGCGAACCTCCTCAGGCTCGCCCTGCAGGCCGCCGAGGGGGAGCACAACCTCCTCCCACCACCGTCTGACCCCGTCGTGCCCGCAGAAGGTCTCGCCTTCTGCCTCTGCGATCAGGGACGTGAACTCCACGTCGGGGTGGATAGCCACGAGGAGCCCGTCAACGTCGCCACGGTTGACTGCCTCGTAGCCTCTCCTGAGCGTCTCGACGTTCTCCTGCGACATCGCTTACTCCCGCATCGCTGCGGCTTCGAGGGCCTGCTGGCGGTCGTCAAACACCTGCATCCGAGTGACCTTGCCGTCGGCGAGCGTCCAGACAGCCAGGTGGGTCGTCTCCACCGGCACACCGCTGGCGCGTCCAACTTCGCGCTCGCGGATCACTGCCAGAACTTGGTCGCCCGCGTCTATTAACTCTTCGACTTCGAAATCGATCTCGCCGAAGACGGAGAGCCCCTCGCGCCAGAACTGCCGCACACCTTCATGTCCCTGGTAGACCGGCTTCGTCAACAAGAGTTCCCGGCCTGAGTTCGAGAGGTCCCAGACGATGTCCTCGGCATAGACCTCATAGGGGGTCACGTCGTCACGCCGGGCGACCGCGTCGTAGATCCCGCGCACCACCTCCACGTTCTCCTCCGACATCGCCCACGCAGTATCTCTCCCCGGAGTACTGCTTTCCATGCAAAGCAGGACTGCTGCTTTTCGTCCAAAGCGGCTATCTCGGAAGTTCGGGCGAAGCGGTACACCCACGGCCTGTAGGCTGGGCTCGCGATGGAGCGGTCTCCCGAACAGGATCAGCGCAAGTCCCGGTGGGGGCCTCCGCCCGACTCGGACCTGATTGGCATCCCCCTCGTTCTGGGCATAGCTGTGGCCCTCCTTGCCATCACCTTGGCGTTCGTTTTCCTCGACTGGGCCGGACTGATTGTGGTCGGCGTTGTCTTGATCGCCGCCCTCGCGATCAGCTATCGCGTCGTGACCGAATCAGAAAGCAAGGACTAGGCGATCGGCTCAGCGGGCCGACTGTGTTCGGCGAGCAGCCACCGGCGCTGCCGCGCCTTACCCTGCCTCCTGGCGGAAACGCTCAATCGCCTCCTCGTACGGTTGCTCGTAGACCGCGTGCACGTCCCAGTTGATGAGGTCCATATATGGCTGCAGCAGAGCCGTCAACTCGCGCGGGTCGTCGGTTTCGACCAGCAGGAAACCGGCTCCACCACCTGCGAGGGTGTACCAGCCGCGGATCTTCTCGGGTTGGTTAAGGCCAGCGTCGTGCGACGACACGATTCGCTGACGGACCTCGTGGACGTTGGTCCCTGGCTGCCATTCAAAGCGGCAGTACCAAAGCATCGCTCTCTCCATTCCTCGAACTTGGCCCTGCTCGTTCCGGACCAGGGCGCCGAGCCGCACCATATACCCGCAGTTTCTGCGTCTGGATGATTACGACAGTGGCGATCCGAATCTGAACCTAGGACGTCAACTCTGGGGGCCAAGGCTCAGCCGCCCGGACTTCGTAGTCCCCTTCCGGCAAGTGGTCCTTCACTCGGGCCTCTGCCGCTGCCGCGGTATCTGCATCGAGCACTGCTGACATTCGACGCCCTTCGTGTGCTTGCTCGACGGGTTCGGCGAGGAGCCTGATGTCCATGGGAGGCCCGACAGTTGGGATGAATGCGCGATTCAGGGCAATCCGAACTTGCTCCAGATCCTCGCCCTCGATCGTCACCGCGAACGTCTGCATGCGCCGAGTTTACGCTCGTGATTCACGGGCCTAGTCCCGCAGCCCAAAGGCGGCTTCGAGGGCCCGGTCGCGACGGCTGAAGAATTCCAGTTTGCGCACTCGTCCATCCCGGATCGTGAAGACCTGAAAGAGCTCGGATTCGTCTGGCAGGCCGCTCTCTCGGTCTCGCGCGCTCTGACGAACTGTGGTGAGGACGCGATTGCCCGGTGCCTCAATGAACTCAAGCGGCTCCCAAACGAAGTCGATCCATGCGCTTTGAACTTGCTTGATGAACGCGAAGACCTCCCTGACGCCCCGAGAATGGCCCGGTTCAGGCCACCCCCGCTCGGCAGGCCAGTCGTACTCAAACTCGGGATCGGCGAGTGCAGCCAGGGCTTCCTCGGACCGTTCGCCCCGGATGAATGCATTGAATGCGTCGAAAGCGTTGCGCACGATCTCGACGTTCTCCTTCGGCATCGCCCGCGCAGTATCTCGCGGACGGCGCGCCGGTCAGTGGGACAGTGAGCCGGGACGCCGCTCGAAGAAACCGGGCTGAGCCCGCTACGGCTCCCGGCGCTGCGAGAGCATTGCCGCCCCGGCGGCGCCGAGCAGGATCACCGACGCCAGCGGCCAGCCGGGCGAGGTGTCGCCGCTGAACAACAGGATCAGGTTGATGATGATCGCGGCCGACAACAGGAAGAGGGCGAGGTTTAGGCGCTGGCGTCTGGGCACTTCGGTCTCCCGGGGACTCGGGCGCCGCCTCGGCGGCGGCTTCAGCTTGGTCGGCCGGCAGCCTACATGGGGCGATGATCGGCTTGGGTCCGATGCGCCAGTTCGTCGCTTGAGTCCAGAAGTCGCGGCGGGCCATCGGTTAGTTGAGACTCCGGCCGGTAGACCGTGCGCCAGTCGATCGGCAAGCGCGACCTCGACGTTCTCCCGCGACATCGCAGTCTCGCGCGGAAACCGCCGCTTTCCATGCAAAGCAGCACTCTTGGAACCTGGTAGGTCGCCGCCCTTTCGCGCGATAAGCGGCAGCGCACCTTCCTTTTCCGCTTCCGCCTTGCCTTCGGTTGCCCGCTCTCGGCATCCTTCAGGTCGGAATGAAACGGCTCTATCTCCTGCGCCACGCCAAGTCGAGCTGGGACGATCCGACGCTCGCCGACCACGACCGGCCACTGGCGCCTCGCGGTCGCCGCGCCGCCAAGGTCATGGCGGAGCACCTGGGGCGGAAGGGGATCGCCCCCGAGCTGGTGCTGTGCTCGCCATCGAGGCGCACCCGCCAGACGCTGAAACGGCTCGCGCCGGCCCTGGGGAAGAGAGCCAACGTCCAGATCAATCCCGCGCTCTACGCGGCCCCGGAAGCCGACCTCCTCGAGGTGCTGCACGAGGTGCCGGACGAGGTCGAATCGGTGATGGTGATCGGCCACAACCCCGGCATCCAGGACCTCGCCCTGAACCTCGCCCGCCCGGGCTCTGAGAGTGCGCGAGTGAGGAGCAAGTTTCCGACCGCGGCGCTGGCAACGCTGGAGCTCAACGGAAGCTGGCGCGAGCTGGCGCCCGGGAGCGCCGAGCTGGTGTCGTTGGTGAAGCCGAAGGAGCTCTCGCGCGGCGCGGCAGCGGGGGCATGAGCGGGTACCCACAGCTGGCCGGAGTCGCCGGCGCCGCGCTCGGAATTCTCGTCGGGATCGCTCAGTGGGCGTAGGCTCGTCGCGTGACCGCGGAGCAGACAGCGCCGCCCGAGGTCGAGATCATCGAGGCGAGGGCGGATCGGCTCGACGACATAGAGTCGCTTTGGCGAGCCATGCACGAGTACCACGCCGAGGTGGCTGGCGAAGTCCGCGAGGTCGCCCCATTCCGGCGCGCGAAAGATTCCTGGCGGCGGCGCAGGGGTGAGTTCGAGCGCTGGATGCGCGCTGGTGACGCCTGGCTGCTGATCGCCGAGCGCGAAGGCTCGCCGGTTGGCTTCGCCTTCTTCCGGATTTGCGAGGGCGATTGGAGCTTCGAGACCAGCGAGCGGATGGGCGAGCTCGAGGCGCTCTCGGTTGAGCCCGAGTTGCGCCGCTGGGGGATCGGCTCGCTGCTCATGGAGGAGGTCGAGCAGCGGCTCGCGGCCGCGGGCGTCGGCTTCATCGGGCTGGCCGTCGTCGCCGGCAATGAGGACGCGCTGCGCTTTTACAAGCGCTGGGGGATGGCGCCATCCTATGTCCGCTGCCTGGGGCGGACGCTCCCGGGCGGCGGCCCTTAGCGGCCCCCGCTATCGCTATTCACGGGCGCTAGCGGCGAGGAGTGCCGAAGGCCAGGCCGAGTTGCATGCCTGACCACGAGAATTTTCGCGTCGAGGCGACGGAGTTCCTCGACACGGGCAACGACGTCGTTGTGATTGGGCGCCGCTGTGCATGGAAAGGGGCGCTATCGAGCTCGCGCTCGCGATTCGCGCAACGGAGCAGTCGACTTCCGCTCTGGCGCACGCCGAATGGGCTGGAAGGCGTCCGGCCGAAGAGTCGATCATCGCCGCGATGCGCGATCGGGACAGAGGGCGGATGATGGATCCCAGCGACAGTAGGAAGACAGCATGGCCAGCACAGATCGCATCGAGGCGCTCGCTGGGCAGTTCAGCGCAGCGATGCCCGACCTCGATCCCGCCTTGCAGGAGACCGCCCTGACTCTGCTGCGACTCCTCGCCCGAGGGGAGCCGGTAGCGGTGCGACGCCTGGCGGCGGCGCTCGCGCTGCCGGCGGACCAACTCGACCCCGCGCTCGACGCGGCTCCCGGCGTGTTTCGAGACGACCTGGGGCGCGTCACCGGTTTCATGGGCCTGAGCGTCGTCGAGGTCGGCGATCACCGGCTCCTCATCGACGGGCGCACGCTCTCGGCGCGATGCGCGTTCGACACCCTGTTCCTGCCCGAGCTCATCGGCGAGACCGCACACGTGAGCTCCCGCTGCCCGGCCACCGGCGAGCGGATCTCGCTGACGGTCACGTCCGCCGGCGTCACCGACCTCGCCCCGCCCGAGGCGGTGGTCTCCTATCTCGTTCCCGAGAAGGGGTTCGACGCCGACGTCGTGCATAGCTTCTGCGACTTCGTGTACTTCTTCGCCTCCCCCGACGCCGCCGCAACCTGGACCGCCGAGCGCCCCGGCACCTTCCCGCTAACCGTCGAGGACGTCTACCGCCTCGGCCAGCTCACGAACCGCGCAAGCTTCGGCGCGGCGCTTGGCGCGTCGACCATCGGGTAGCGAGCGGGCCACGAGAGCCACCGGGGGGCCCGAGGCAGCTTGGTCCCGCAGAACGCGGTACCGAACCGGCGCTAGATTGACGCCTCCTGCCGCGTGAACCCAGCAGGCTGAGCCGCTCGAAGAGGTGGCCGTCAGATAGCCGCTTTGGACGAAAAGCAGCACTTTCCAGCCGCCGCGGCACCTGTTTGACGAGGCGGGCAAGCGGGCCTGGCAGCCCGTTTGAGCACCTGCCTAGCCACCGCAAGGCCCTGCGCGGGGACTCTGGGGACCAGGTACCAGGCCGGGGGTCGCAGGCCGCCAGACGCTAAGGGTCTACCCCCGGGGGGAGGGCGGCGTCGAACGCAACGCATCACGCGCTACCTGCCGCTAACTAGCCGCGAAAGGAACTGGATTGCTCCGGGGCACAGATCGGGGGTGCTGGTCATCGAGCGCCACCTTCCTCCTCGTCACCTCCCTCCTCGTCGCCGTAGAACTCAACCGCACCGCTCCCCCAGGTAACGAGGACGCCATCGGCGGCTACAGCTACCTCGCGCACCGCGCCCTTCTCCTCGGCTTCCTCGAGGATCTGCGTCCGGAGCGGCTCAACAACAGATTGCAGGGCAGGGTGGTGCTGCTGCTCGTTCATGCGTTCCTCCTCGCACGGGGTTGCCGCGCCAACCTATAGCTCCTCGCGCCCGGCGCACCCTCGGGCCACGCGCGGAATGGGTACGAGTTCGAAGTCCTCATGTTGGACCGCGAACCAGGCGTCCCGGTTGCCCCGCAAAACCGCTTCCTCCGCTTGACGTACAAGTCGACGTTCTCCTCCGACATCGCCTACTCCGACAGTCCGGCGGCTTCGAGGGCTTCTTCCTTCGTCCGATGCACTTCCACTCGGATCACCTTCCCGTTCTGGAGGGTGATCAAGTGGACAAGCGAAAACTCAACCGGAAGTCCGGTGTGCCTGGCGCGTCCGCCGAACCGATTCGGAACGATCAGGTAGTCGCCGCGGTCGATGAACTCCGTCGCCTCGAACCATCCCTCGCTGAACGCCTCCATCTGATTACCGATGAACGCGAGCACGCCATCCCATCCCTGGTGCGGGCGGGGGGTGCTATCCGGGAGCACGCCGCCGGGTTCGAAGACGACATCCTGATCCCAGTACTCCTCCAGGATCGGCCGAACGATCGACGGGTCGCCAGCTCGATACGCCTCGTTCAGGGCCGCATAGCCGCGGCGGGCGTTCTCGACGTTCTCCTCCGACATCGCCCGCCCAGTATCCCGCTCAGTCCCCGGGGCCGCGAGTGCCAGGGCCGCCACCTTTCCACCGATAACCCGGAGGGGCTGCCGTTGCCGATGATCACGATCTAGGAGGAAGCAAAATGAACGACGAGATCGCTGAGCTGGCCGACCGTCTGCGAGCCAAGCTCCGGCGGGGCGAGGAGCCAGGTCTTGAGTTCGAGATCGAGTTTGCATCGCTCACCGACGACGAGCCGGACGAGTTCCTGGCGCTGTTCGACCAGCGGGCCTCACACGGCGAGGAAAAGGGACGGAGGACTCGCCGAGAACGTCAGGATCCTGCGCGCGCTTCTCGACCTACTGGAGTCCAGCTGCGCGCCGCCCGGCACGTCGCTGGGGCAGGCTCTCCAGGCCGGCTACATCAGCGTGCTGGAGGTCGTCGAGGCGACCCGCGCGGTGCCTGACCCGCTGGCTGACTAGGTGCGTCCGACCTCGTCCGACTGGTCGTACCGCTCGGGGAGAAGAGTCAGCACCGCGATGTTCTTGCAGTGGACGTCCCGCTCCTCGCCGGCGCCGAAATCGAGGACGAGCAGATCGCCGGATACCTCGACGAGGGAAGCCTCGATCGGAGACCCTTCATTCGTACGCTCGATCCGCAGCGTGACGGCCCGAGAGAGCCGATCCTCCATGTGGGCGGTGAGCTGGTCCCGAAACCACTCCGGCGTGTGCGTGTCGGAGCGTTCGTAGGGGACGCCCTTCTCTAGTTCGTCGGCCATCCAGGGCGACCCTAACCGCAATGCCGCTGATTGCGCAAGCTCACGGGCTGAGGCGGGTTTTTTGAGCCGCGTCCCTCGGCTCACTGTCCCACTGACCGGCGCGCGCCAACCGGGTGCTGCTTCCCATGCAACGCGGATAGCTGCTTTTCGTCCAAAGCAGCTATTTCCGAGCCAATTCAGGGCCCCCTCTTTGCCCGCCTGACCTTGCCTCAACAGCAACGTCATCTCGTGTGGATTCGTCCGGCCGTGGCTAGCAATTCCGGTTAGGGCCGCACTCAGTCCCAGCGGTCGCGTTCTCAGCCAATGGACAGGGAGGTCGGCGGATAACGTGCTCGGCGATGGGGCTCCCTCCGCTCCCGAGGGATCCCTCGGTCACGCACTAGAGTCGCTCGGCGTGCCCCGCCGACCACACCTCTCCGACGTCCTCAGCCTGCATCGGTTGCCCGGCGTGCCGGACGTCTTCCACCGCGTCCGGATCCCCGACGATCTCGATGCCGCCACCACCCGCGGCGCCGAGGAGGAGCCCGAGGCCGCTGGCCTGGACTCCGAGACGGTCGAGAGGATCTGGGAGGGAGCGGTCAACCTCTACCGAACTGGCGTCCACCCGGGCCTGTCGCTCTGCGTGCGCCGCGAGGGCAAGGTGGTGATCGACCGCGCGATCGGGCACGCCCGGGGCAACGGTCCCGACGACCCCGAGGACGTGCCGAAGGTCCCGATGAGGCCGGACACCCCCGCCTGCATCTTCTCGGCCTCGAAGGCGGTCACCGCGATGGTCGTCCACCAGCTCGACGAGAGGGGCCTGCTTCACATCGGGGACCGGGTCAGCGAGTACATCCCTGAATACGCCCAGAACGGCAAGGAGGGAACGACGATCGCGCATGTGCTGGCGCACCGCGCGGGCGTCGCCTCGATGCCCAAGGAGGCGCGGGAGCTCGACTCCCTGATCGATGCCGATCGGATCCTTCAGCTGATCTGCAAGTCGAAGCCGGCGATCCGGCCCGGCCGGCTGCTCGCCTACCACGCCGTCTCGGGGGGCTTCATCCTGGGCGAGATCGTCAAGCGGGTGACGGGCAAGTCGATCCGGGACGTGCTGGCGGAGGAGATCCTCGACCCGCTCGGCTTCAGGTGGGGCAACTATGGCGTCGCGGAAGAGGACGTCGGCGAGGTGGCGCCGAGCTATGTCACGGGGCCGCCGCTGCTGCCGCCGCTCTCGACGCTGGCCACGCGGGTGCTTGGGGCACCGCTGGACGAGGTGGTCGAGGCCTCCAACGATCCCCGCTTCCTGACCGCGGTGATCCCGTCGGCCACCGTGGTCACCAGCGCCAACGAGCTCGGCCGCTTCTTCGAGATCTTCCGGGCCGGGGGCGAGATGGACGGCGTGCGGGTGATGCAGGAGCGGACGATCCGCCGAGCGCTCACGGAGCAATCGCATCTGGAGATCGACTTCTCCCTGTTCTTCCCGACCCGCTTCTCGTACGGGCTGATGCTCGGCGCGGACTGGGTGAGCCTCTACGGCCGCGACACCGACCTTGCCTTTGGCCACCTCGGGCTGATCAACATCATGGGCTGGGCCGATCCCGAGCGCGCGATCTCGGTCGGGCTGATCACCACCGGCAAGGCGATCGTCTACCCGGAGCTGCCGCGCTTCTACGGCGTCATGTCGCGGATCTCGAGCGAGGTGCCGAAGATCGAGGAGCCCGGCTGGCTGAAAGGCTAGGCGGCCTCTCCGCGCCGCGCAAAACCGCCGGCGTAGTGGAGATCCCGCTGCAGGGCCACGGTCGCACGATCGCGATGGACGGGCAGGTGATCTGGCAGAGCGGACACGCGATCGGCGGCCCCCACGCCCAAGCGTCATGCCGACGTCGTCAAGCTGAAGAAGGTAAAGGGCGCGCACACCTTCGCGGTGGGAGCGTAAGACCGCTGCTTTCCATGCAAAGCAGCGCTCTGTTGGGTCACACCTCTAAGCGCACAAGGGATCAGGCGAGGAACTCGCGGACCGCATTGTGTGTCTGCTTCGGTGCCTCGAGCTGCGGCACGTGGCCGCAGTCGAGCTCCAGGTGACGCGCCGCGGGAAGTGCCCGCTCGACGTGCTTCCTGAAGCCCACCGGCACGAGCTGATCATGGCGCCCCCAGATAAACAGTGTCTGCGGCGACAGCTGGGCAAGTCGATTCCAGAAGCCGCGTTCGCCGTGCGGCTCGTCCAGATAGATGTTCCGTGCCGCCTCGTAGAACGCGACCCGGCCTCGCGGCGTAAGAAATGAGCGCAGGAACTCATCTACGCCCGCCGCCGACCAGCCGTCCTTGCCGCCCGGAACGAGATTGCGGACGATCGGCTCGGTGATCACGCGTGGCGCTGGCTGGATCAGGCCGAGCAAGGGGAGCGGCGCCTGCAGGAGCCAGCGCCAGCGGCGGCTGCGCAACCAGGCAAGGGCGGGACTGAGCAGGGCGATCCTCCCGGTGCGCTCGGGCCGCAGCAGCCCCATCTCGATCACCACGCGCCCGCCCAGGCTGTTGCCGATCAGGTGGCCGCGCTCGATCTCGAGCTCGTCGAGCAGGGCCTCGATTGCGCTGGCGAAGTAGGGAGCGTCATAGGCGGCGCCGAGTGGCTTGTCGGAATCGCCGAACCCGGGCAGATCCATCGCGATCACTCGATGGTGGTCGGCCAGCGCGGCGACGGTGGGAAGGAAGGAAGCCTTGGTCCCGCCCAGGCCGTGCACGCAGATCACGGGATCGCCCTCGCCGGCTGAGAGCGTCGAGAGCTTGCCGACTCGGGTACGGACGGACTCGAAGCGAAGCCGACGTTCGTCGGCTATGGCGCTGGTGGCGGCAAGGAAGCCGATGCCGAGGTGCAGGTTTTGGCGGACGCTCATTCGGCCCTCGCGGAAGGCGACCATTCCACCGCGCACGTCACGCGCAATCTGCTCCCAGGTTGCCCTGTCGGCGCTCAACAGAGCGTCGGGTTGGCGGTCGCTCGGCAGTTGCAGCTTGATCGCGCCGTCGTCGATCATCGCCTCCCACTCGCCCTCGCCGTCAACGCTGAGGCGGATGCGCGCCGAGCCGCTAGGCACGTCGATCACCTCCGGGTCGAAGCGCTCAATCAAGGCAATCAGGCCAGCGGGAGGGCTGCTCACCTTGTCCTGCTCCTCGGTGTCGACACTTGCCATTCGCAGACTTTGCGCGAGCTAGGGACGGTTGCGGCCGAGTAGGTCGTGCGCGCTCACCCATTCTGCGAGGACGATCGCCCAGCCGAGTGAGAGCTCGCCGCAGAGCACCGTCGCCGCGACGATCTCGGCCAGCTTGCGAACCTTGCCGGTCCCATAGCAGCCGAGCAGCTCCAGGCACTCCCGCTGAGTGGCGAGCCCGGTGCCGCCGCCATAGGTGCCGACGATCAGCGACGGCAGCGTGATCGAGCCGTAGTAGTCGCCGTTGGGGAGTAGCTCGCTGAAGCCGAGGGCTGCCGAGGATTCAGCGACATTGGCGGCGTCCTGCCCGGTGGCGATGAACAGAGCGGCGATTCCGTTGGCCGACTGCAGGCCGTTGTTGTTGACTCCGGACATGAAGCCGCCGAGCTGTGACACCTGGCGTGCTCGGAACAACTTCTCGCTGCTGGTGTGCATTTGCTCCTCGATCAGGGCGGCGGGGATCGTTGCCTCCGCGACCACGCGCTTGCCCCGGGTGCGCAAGATGTTGATCTGTGAGCTTTTCTTGTCGGTCGCGAAGTTGGATTCCAGATAGAAGTTGGTGATGCCCTCGTAGTTGGAAGTGATCCACGCGCAGGCCGCCGCAGTCGCCTTGCCAGTGAGATTCTGGCCAGCGGCATCCCCGGTCGTGTAGTCAAAGCGGGTGAACAGGATTCGGCTGGCGGAGTACTGCTCGATGCGGCGCAGCCGGCCGGTGTTCGTGGTGCTTTCGGCCGCCAGTTTGATCTCCGCGAAGTGCACCGTCAGCCATTCCCCGAAGGCCCGTGCCTCGCGGGCGCTCTCGAATACGAAGGCGGGCGCCCGCTGCATGGCGTCGTCGACGATCGTGGTCTTGACCCCGCCGGCTTCGCGCAGGATCTTCATGCCGCGGTTGTGGCTCGCCACCAGCGTGCCCTCGCTGGTCGCCAGCGGAACGTAGAACTCGCCCTGCGCATGCTCCCCGTTGACGAGCAGGGGCCCGGCGACGCCGATCGGAACCTGCGCGACGCCGGTGAAGTTCTCTACGTTGCCGGGGAGAATCGACGGGTCGAAGGAATAGCGGGAGAGGTGCTTCAGTCCCACGCCTGTCTGCTCCCGCAGGAAGGCGCGGCGCGCCTCCGCGGCCTCGGGTGTGTAGTCGTGCTCGGTATCACGCGGAATCTTCATCCGCCGCGTCGGGGTCGTCATCGCATCGCTCCTAGCGTGTGCAGCAGCAAGTGTGTGCAGCGGTGCCCCCAAGCGAGG
>CAVXQP010000016.1:0-537194 GCA_963763955.1 uncultured Solirubrobacterales bacterium
AGTCAGACCTGCTGGGGTGATCGCCAGGGTTGGGTAAGGGACGATTCCTCAAGTCCCTCGCTCACCTGGGCGTCGTCGGCAAATGCGAGAGGTTGAGGGTCGCCTTCCAGATGTCCGTGGGGCCGAAGACCCCCTCGATCCAGCTTGGATCCTCCGCGGGCGGGCTCGAGTACCAGGTGGTCAGGAAGCGCGAGCCTCCGATCCGTGCGACGCCCGCGTAGGACGTATCGCCAGCGCTCGGCAGCTCTCCCCGCTCGACGATTCCGATCGGGCCGCCGTTGAGATTGCCGGTGATCTCGTAGAGCGCGGTGCGCTTTCGAAAGTCAGGGCCGGGGATGTGCTTGCGCGCGATGACGAAAAGCCGCCGGTGCCAGTGAAACGCGACCGGCCCATCCAGGCGGACGCCGTTCAGCTCCTGCGGACAGACGAAGGCGTCGTAAGGTCTCTCGGCCCAGCAAACCTTGGTCCGCAGCCGCCCCTGGTTGCCGAGTAGCTCGAAGTTGGTCCCGTCCATGCGCACCAGCGCCAGCATGCGATTGCCGGGGTGATTGAAGATCAGCTCGGTCTCGAGCGGCGTATCCACCGAGACCCCGTAGATCTCGGGGCCGGCGGTCCACGTCTCGCCGTCGGGGGAGCGATACAGAACGACGCGAAGGTCGCCGTCCTCATAGGCGGCGGAGTAGTACGCACCGTGATGCTCCACGACCCGCCAAAAACCCCAGCCGACGGGGCCGATCGCGCGGAGCGGCGACCAAGATCTGGCGTCGGTCGAGTGCGTCTCGACCGAGATTGAATCGACGCCCGTGTCTCGCAACGAGAAGCCGGGGAGCCGGGTGATGGCTTTGATGTAGAGCCGGTTCCCCACTGTGTAGAAGGCCGGATCTCTTATGTCGCGGTCGGGAGGTGCCGGAATGATGGCTTGGAGCTGGAAAGTGTCGCCCTGGTCCTTCGAGCGATAGACCCGCAGCGAGCTGTTGGGTCCCAGCACCTGACTCCCCGCCGTGCGGTGGACGAAGTAGATGGCTCCCCTCCACCGCGTGAGATCGGTGTTTTCGTTGTGCTTGCACACACCCGTGCGGCAATCCTGGTTCTCGAGGTCCGACGGAACAACGATCTCGGCGCTGCGCAGCCACGGCTGGGCCGCAGCGCTGGTCGCAAACACGGCCGACAAGCACGCGAACACCAGAGTGACGAGCAGCCCGGGCCGACCGATAGCCATTCCCTTGGTTATATCGCGGAGTCCGTCGTTTCCGCGTTTCCGCTGGCGACTGGATTTGAACCAGCGACCTTTCGCCCCACCGAGCAGAGCGCACACTGGCAAGATCGTCCTGCATCCATGGTGCCGAAGCCGCCACTCACCCCCTTCGCCGACGAGCTGCCCCTTCCGCGGCGACTCATCGCGAGCGAGGAGGGCAGCCGGCTCACCATCCCGATACGAACCGGGACGCACCGCTTCCATCGCGACCTGCCGGAGTCGAGCGTCTGGGGCTTCGCGGCCACGTTTCCCGGACCGACCATCGAGGTCGAGCGCGGCGAGGCCGTCACGGTCGAGTGGCTCAACGAGCTCTCGGGGCCGCTGCCGGTGACGAACACGCTCGCGCCCGATAGCGCCGACGCCGACGGCGTGCCTGTGCAGTGCGTCCCTGGACTGAGCGGTGGCGTGCCCGACGAGAGCGCTGCGGAACTGACCGGCCAGAGCGTCGTGCACCTGCACGGTGGACTGACTCCTGCCTCCTATGACGGCTGGGCCGAGAACCTGTTCGCCCCGGGCCAGCCGGCCGTCTTCCACTACCCAAACGATCAGCGCGCGGCCCTCCTCTGGTACCACGACCACGTCATGGGCATCACCAAGCTGGACGTCTATGCCGGGCTGGCAGGGCTTTGGATCGTTCGAGACGAGCGCGAGCGCGAACTTGGCCTGCCGGAGGGTCCGCCGTTCGAGGTCCCGCTGCTGGTCCAGGACCGGAACTTCGACCTCGACCCGGACGGGCGCCTATCCGGGCGGCTCGTTCACAAGACGGACCCCGAGGTGATGGAAGCCTTCCCGCCTTTCACCGTTGTCAACGGCAGGGTGTGGCCGGTGCTCGTGGTCCAACCCAACGCGTACCGCTTTCGCGTGATCAACGGGTCGAACGCGCGGACCTATCGCCTCGTGCTCGTGGGCGGCGGAGAGCCGCAGCTCGACCGGGTCACCCAGATCGGGACTGACCACGGTCTCCTTCGGATCCCCACCGCCCTGCCGGCTGACGGCCTCACCCTCGCGTCGGCCGAACGCGCCGACCTGATCGTGGACTTCTCCGATCTCGAGCCGGGGACGGAGTTCACCCTGCTCAACACGGCCTCGGCTCCCTTCGACGGCGCCTCCTATCCGGCAGCCGAGGCCGAGCACGCTGCCGATCTCGAAGGACTGCTGCCCTACCCCCAGGTGATGCGGTTCCGGGTGGCCGCGGGCGAGCCCACGAGCCGGTCCATCCCGCAAGCGCTCGCCGACGACTACGAGCCGCCTTCAGAGGACGAGCTCGAGGGCGCGCCGCGCCGGGCGATCCTCCTGATCGAGCGCGAGCTGCAGGACGGACCGAACATGCTGACGATGCGTGAGCTCGGCCCCGCAGAGGAGAATGCCAAGGGCCCTCTGATCACGATCAGTGACGGTGAGGTGAGCACTCGCCACCGGGTCGTCGCGGCGCATTTCGAGGACACGACGAACTTCTTCCCGATGCTCGGTCAGTACGAGATCTGGCAGCTGATCAACCTGACCGGGGACACCCACCCGATCCACCTTCATCTCGATCCGTTCCAGATCCTCGCTCGACAGGCGATCAGCTACGAGATCCCGGAGGGGGGCATCGAGGACCGCGACCTCACCGCCACGATCAAGCTCGACCGGGACCCCGACGACGATCTGGATCACGCCATCGATGACAACGAGCGAGGGCTGAAGGACACGATTCGAGTGAACCCCAAGGAGATCGTTGAGATCGCCGTCCGCTTCAACACCTACAGCGGGCGCTACATGTACCACTGCCACATCCTCGAGCACGAGGACCGGGACATGATGCGGCCCTTCGTCACGATGCCGCCCGAGCTCATGCCCTTCATGGCCTGACCCTGATGTGAACAACGTCACTGCGGGTAGTGGATCAGATCGTTGCGCGGTCAGTCCCCACCCTTGTGGCCGTGATCGGTCACGTCGATGAACACCTCTCCGACCTCAGGGAGCTCAGCTCGGAGGCGCGTATCGACCTCGTCCATCTCGCGGGCCAGCTGCTCGACGCTCAGGTCCTCGGAAGGATGCACCTTGGCGGCCAGGATCACCTCCTGAGGAGCGACATGGACGGCGTAGAGCTGCCGGATCTCGTCCACCGCCGGAGATGCGGCAAGAGTGCGGCGGGCGAGCTCGAGCCGCTCCGGCAACATCGACCTGCCGATCAAGAGGTCGGCCAGCGGCCTCGCCAGGCCGATCGCCGTCACTCCCAGGAGGACTCCGATTAGGATCGAGGCGATCGCGTCGCTGGCCGCTGGGCCGCCCAGCTGATGAACGAGCAGCCCGGCGGCGGCGAGCGCCAGCCCGAGCAGAGCCGCGGTGTCCTCGAACACGAGGGCGCGCAGCGTGGGATCGCTCGTTACCCGCAGGTAGCGGACGGTGGACGCGCCCCAGACTGCAGCCTCGCGGCGCGCCTGCCTCATGGTCTGGGCCAACGAGCTGCCGTCGGCGAGCGCCGCGATGCCGAGGACGATCCAGGCGACGCCGTAGTCGCCGACTGCGCTGCCGTGAACGAGGTCGTTGATTCCCAGCCCGACCGACAGGCAGCCGCCGATCAGAAACGAGGAGATCGCCGCGAGGAAGGCCCAGAGGAACCGCACGCCTCCGTAGCCGAATGGGTGCTCGGCGTCCGGCGGGCGTCGCGCTCGGCGGAAGGAGATGCCGAGGAGGATCTCGTTGGTGGAATCCGCCGTCGAGTGAGCCGCCTCGGCGAGAAGCGCCGCCGACCCGGTGATCAACCCGGCGGCGAGCTTGGCGGCCGCGACCAGGAGGTTCGCGGCGAAAGCCACGATCAGGCTGACGCGGCTCCCCCGGCGACGACTTGCCCGGATGCTCGCCATGGAATGTCGAAAGCCACGGCGCGGGAGAACTTCAGGAGCTTTCCTCGCTGCCATTTTCAGAAAGCTTCCCAGGCAGCTGCTCGGAACGCGGCGTAAGCCAGCTCCTTCTCAGCGGGCGGAACGTCGCTCCCGAGCGGGTGACTCGTCATCCCCCGGTCTGGATGAATTCGGGTTCCGTACTCTCGCGCTCCGATGCCGGCCGACGTCGCGATGCTCCGGGGCCGGACCTTCGCGGCCGCCGTTGCCGAGCAGGTCGACCAGACGGGCGCACGCATGCTGGAAGCCCCGGTTCTGGAGCCGCTCGAACCCGAGGCCCCAAGTGAGTAGGCGACAACGGATGCAACATCGGGGCGACTGGATTTGAACCACGATCGCCCCCAGCCGCTTCGTCTTTTCACCCGTCCCCCCGTCCCTCTCTTCACGAAGGGGCGTTCTAATATCGGCGGGGCGTCCAGGCTGAGCGGCGCTTAACGTGAGTAGTGGTGCAAGAGCTGCAGCTCGACCCGCTCGGGTGGGCTTGCCAGCAGCGGCTCGATCCGGTCGTTGTAGGACGCGAACTCGGGGTCGCTATTGACCTCGTCCGCCGCCTCGCGGTCCGTATACACCCCGATGCCACGCACCACACCGCTCGCCTCGTCACCGACGACCATCACCGTCTGGAGCGCGGGATGGTCGCTGAGGAAGTTGGCCGCGAACTCGGAGTGGATCTCCGCGAGCTGCTCGAAGTGGCCGGGCTTGGCGCGCAGGGTGAACTCGGTGACGTACATGATTGAGACCTCCTTCGGCGTCTCCTCGTGCCTCCCGGGTGAAGGCGGAGTGCCCATCGTATTTGCCCATCGCCATCCGGTGCGTGGAGTGCGGTCGGTGTTGCCGCAACCGCCTTTGAAGTCTGAATCCGCCGCTTTGCATGGAAAGCAGCGCTTTCGATCTGGCGCTCGGCTTTTGCGCATAGAGGCACCTGGGCGACGCCTGGCGTGCCTTAAGGCGGGGCGACCGCCGGCCTCAGCCGGCGGTCGCCTCTGGCTTGGAGTTGTTCGACGCCGGGTCGGAACCGGGCGCCATGCGTCTAGCGGACGAATGCGGCCAGCTGCGAGCCCTTTTGGGGCGTGAAGTTGGTCGACTTCGTCTGCACCGGACCGGTGCCTTTCTTCCCGAGCGTGGTCAGGGTGGCGCCATCCGTGCCCTCCGTCGGGCAGATCACCTGCTCGACGCCCTTGATCCGGATCGTCACCGCCTGCGTTGCCGGCGACTGCGGGGTGTTCCCGAAGAACCGGACCAGGAAGTCGTAACCCAACCCGGCGGGGGCGGCCAGGATCTGGCAGCTGCCCGTCAGGTTCGGGTTACGCGGCGGCGTGCCTCCGAGCGGGGTGGGGACACCCCGGTCCGACGCGAACACAAGCGGCAGCTGTCCGAACTTGGTGTTGAACAGCTGCGGCAGGGTCAGGTCGGAGGTGAGCACCAGGTTGCCGACCACGAGCGTGTCGACCTCGGGCTTCGCCTTCTTCTTGCCCTTGCCCTTGGGCGCGCTCGTCTTTCCCTTCGCCTTCTTCTTCCCCTTGGCGGGGTCGCCGCCGATGAAGGCGTCGGACCCGTCGCCCGGGGCCCAGATGAAGGAGTCGCTGCCGACTCCGCCGTAGGCGATGTCGTTGTTGTCGGGGAGCTGCCCGGGCGGCAGTGCCGGCTGTCCGCCCTCGGTGCCGCCGACCATGACGTCATCGCCGGCGTTGGCGAGCAGCACGTCAGAGCCGAGGCGACCGATGATCGTGTCGGAGGCTTTGCCCCCGGAGATCTGATCGCTCTTGCGCAGCGACTGGTTCGCGGTCACCCCGGGGGGCTGGATCGTGGTGTTCGAGGTGTCGTCGTTGTCCGCGCCGATCAGCACCTGGGGCTTCTTTGCGTTCTGGTTGCCCTGGAGCGCCGCGACGGCGGTGCCGACCAGGCCGACGGCGGTGAGGGCGGCGACCGCCGCCAGCGCCGTTCCGCGCCTGGTTCGCTTGCTGAATTCCATTCTCGTACCTCCTTGTGACGAGACACTCAGTTAGGACGCGGCACCGGGAGATTCATTCCCGGGCCCGGTGGAACAGTCCGGGCGCACGCGTCCTGGGGAGTAAACACCCGATGAGCAGAGATGACTCATGGAGATGACTCACACAACGGGGCGACGAGCGCCAACAGCGCCGGGGTGAGGCGATCCGAACGGAGGGTTATCGACTGGCGGTGCGATCTGGGAGGGCACAGCGACTGAAGTGCCTCGGGGACGACGGGGACGCTGGGGACGGGGTGCTCGCGCAGCTGATGCGAAGCAGTCGGGGCGACTGGATTTGAACCAGCGACCTTTCGGCCCCCAGCCGAGCGGATCCAGGCGTCTATGTGTCTCGGAGCGTCCGTCGTTTCCTATGCGTCCAGGGCCGTCGACGATCTGGACAGATAGGACGATGCATTGGGTACCAAAGCGGTACCACGCAGTGACGTGTCTCGCGAGGAAGCCGCCACGAGATTCCCGTGAAGGTCGAGCTCGAGCTGGAGATCGAGCGGACCCTGGTGAGCCTTCCTACATCGGCCGCGCCGCCGTCGGCGGGCACTCAGGCATCGTCCTCCGCCCGGGGGGACGGGGCCGGCGGGTCGTCGAGGAGGTCGACCGTCGGTACGAAGAACAGGTTGCCCGTCACCGCGGTGGAGAAGTCGAGGATCCGGTCGGTGTTGCCCGGCGGCTTGCCGATGAACATGTTCTGAAGCATCTCCTCGACCACCGCGGGGGTTCGGGCGTACCCGATGAAGTAGGTCCCGAACTCGTCCGCGCCGACCTCCCCGAAGGGCATGTTGACACGCACGATATGACGCTCGTCGCCGTGTTCGTCGACGATCGTGTTTAGTGCGAGGTGCGAGTTGGCGGCCTTCTGATCGTCGGGGAACTCGATGTCGTCGAGCTTCGTTCGGCCCACCGCACGCTCCTGTTCCTCTACCGGGAGCGCCTCCCAGGCCTCGATGTCGTGCACGTACTTCTGAACGACGACGTAACTGCCCCCCGCGAACTCCGCGTCCTCATCGCCGATCAGGACCGCAGCCGGAGCCGCCTCCCCCTCGGGATTCTCCGTGCCGTCGACAAAGCCGAGCAGGTCGCGCTCGTCGAAGGAGCGGAACCCGTGCACCTCGTCCACGACTCGCCCGAGGCCGACGAGCCGGGCCGTCAGCCGCTTCGCGAGCTCGAAGCAGAGGTCCATCCGATGGGCACGGATGTGGAAGAGCAGGTCCCCCGGCGTTGCGGGGGCTCTGTGCCTGTCGCCGGCGAGCTCCCGAAACGGATGGAGCTCGGCCGGCCGCAGCTCGCCGAAGAGCCGATCCCAGGCCCGAGCGCCGATGCCGACCACGCAGGTCAGCTCTCCCTCGGGGAGCCGGAAGCCGACCGATCGCTTCAGCCCGGTGACCTCCGAGAGCAGATCCCGAATCCCGTCCTCCTGTCCCTCCTGCAGGACCACGGTGAGGAAGATCGCCGCTTCGGTGATAGGAGACAGGATGGCCTGCGGGTCAGCCGAACGGCTCACTGACCGACGGGGTCGAGGCTGACGGCACGCATAGATCCATCCTCGCTATTCCGGCTCGCCTACGCAAGCGCGAGGAGCTCGGCCTTACCGCCCACCACTCCCCGTATGGGTAGCCTCGAATGGATCTAAATGGAAGCCCACCTCAACAGTCACCATCGCGACACCGTCGAGAAGATCTTTAGGCACTCCTCCAGCGGCAACATCGAGTGGCGTCAAGTCGTGTCGCTGCTGGAAAAGATTGGAACCGTGGAACACGAGCACAATGGGAAGCTCAAGGTGACGCTCGGCCCCGAAACCGAGGTGCTCTCGGTGCCGCAGGGCAAGGACATCGACGTCCAGATGGTGGTGGACCTGCGGCGAATGCTGACCCAGGCGGGTTTCGCACCAGACGGCACGCCCCTGATCCCCGATGAACGGTCGAGGAACCACCGTGACAGCCGATGGGGCGAGCCTTCTTAGTCGGGGCGACTGGATTTGAACCAGCGACCTTTCGGCCCCCAGGATAGTAGGCATCATGATGCTAAGGTGCGGTTATGGCGAAAGTCCGCACCACCCTGACGATCGATGACGAGGTCCTCCGCGCCGTCAAGCACCGCGCCGCGCGGGCGGGCACACGCGAGAGCGAGGTGATCGAGGACGCCCTACGACGTGATCTCGGAGTCGACCTCCTCGACGAGCTCTGGTCCCGGGCGGACATGTCCGAGAAGACCGCCACGAAGCTCGCCGTCGAGGCTCAACACGAAACTAGGTCGAGCCGATCACGCCGCAAGCGTCGCTGAGACGTGCGGGCGATCCTCGACCCGAACGTCATCATCTCGGCGCTTCTCTCCCGCGGCGGCACCCCCGCCAAGGTGCTTCGCGCCTGGCTTGAGGGCCGCTTCGATCTGATCGTCTCGCCACTCCTGCTCGAGGAGCTCGCGCGAGCGCTCGCCTATCCGAAGCTGGCCGAGCGCATCAGCACCGAGGAGTCTGCAGCACTGATCGACTGGCTGCGGCGCGAAGCGATCCTGGTCGACGACCCGGCCGAACCCCCGACATCGCGATCGGAGGATCCCGGTGACGACTACCTGCTGGCGCTGGCCGAGGCGGAGAGAGCGGTGCTCGTATCGGGCGACCGGCACCTGCTCGCCCTGACGGAGCAGCTACCGGTGCTGACGGTGCGGGAGTTCCTGGTGAACGTCGGCGCGAGATGACAGTCCACCTATACCTGGTTCAGTCGACCTGGAGCGCGATCTTGCCTTGCGTGTGGTCGGCGAGGCCTCCAGAGCTGAATTCGGGACGGAGTGGCAGCGCGTGGGCTCGGTCGAGCGACCCTCTCGCGCCTTACGCGAGCACCGGCTCCGCGTCGGGGGCGATCTCCGGCGCGCCCCTTCGAAGCAGCCCCATGGTGACGACCGAGCCGAGGGCAAAGATCGCCGCCGCCCACCAAAACGCGGTCGTGTATCCGGTCACGGCGGCCTCGGCCGCAGCGCCGGCTGCGGGTGCGTGGCTTGCCAGGTAGCTCGTCGTGGCGCCCGTGGCGAGCGTGCTCAGCAGGGCAGTGCCGACCGAACCACCCACCTGCTGCATGGTGCTCACCATCGCCGAGGCCACGCCGGCGTCCTCGCGGTTGACGCCCAGCGTCCCGATGTTCAGCGCGGGCGAGATCACGAGACCGAGCCCGGCTCCGACCACCACGAGACCGGGCAGAACGTCGGTCGCATATGTCGACGCCACCCCGACCTGCGCGAGCAGCACCATCGCTCCGGAGGCCAGGAGCATCCCGCTGGTCATGATCGGCCTCGGTCCGAGGCGCGTCAGCAGCCTCGAGTTCCCCACGGTGGCCGTCGCCGTGAGGGCGCCGATCATCGGCAGGAACGCCAGGCCGGTCTTGACCGGTGAAAAGCCCAGCGTCTGCTGCATGTAGAACGTCAGGAACAGGAACACGCCGAAGATGCCGGCACCGGAGATGGCCAACGCTAGGTACGAGCCACCTCGGTTTCGGTCGAGCACGACACGCATGGGCAGCAGCGGGTGCTCCACCCGGCGCTCGATCGCAGCGAACGAGACCAGCAGCAGGACACCGACCGCAATCGAGGCGATCGTCGTTGGCGAGCCCCAGCTATGGGTCTCGGCGTTCGAGAAGCCATAGACGAGCGCGAACAATCCGGCTGACGCCGTCAGCGTGCCAGGCCAGTCAATGCGAGATCTGGCGGGTTCCCTCCGAGCCGGAAGCAGCGCAAGCGCCACCAGCGCGGCCGGGATGGCAATGGCCAGGTTGACGTAGAAGTTCCAGCGCCAGGAGACGTACTCGGTCAGTACACCGCCCAGGAGCAGGCCGACTGCGCCGCCACCGCCCGCGATCGCGCCGTAGATGCCGAAGGCCGTGCCGCGCTCCTTCGCATCGGTGAACGTGGTCGAGAGCAGCGACAGCGCCGCGGGTGCAAGCAGCGCCGCAAACGCACCCTGAAGGGCGCGAGCGGCGACGAGCATCCCGAAGCTCTGCGCGGCGCCGCCCATCGCGGAGGCGAGGGCGAAGCCGGTCAGTCCGGCGATGAACGCGGGCTTGCGGCCGAACAGATCTCCGATCCGCCCACCGACCAGCAGCAGGCTGCCGAACGCCAGGGCGTACGCGGTCACTACCCACTGGCGATTGTCCGCGGAGAAGCCCAGCGCCTGCTGCGCAGAGGGCAATGCGATGTTGACGATCGTCGCGTCGAGGACGACCATCAGCTGCGCGGTGCCGAGCAGGGCGAGGATCCACCACCGTCGCGATGCATTCGATCCCGCGGCGGCGGCGTTCTTAGTCTTGTTTCCAATTGAGAGCATCACGGCCTCCTCACGCCGACCAGGACGGCCTTGACGCGAAGCGCGGCTTCGCGCTTGGCAATCCCAAGCGGGCTCCAGGTCATCCCCAATTCGGTGCGGTCGACGACCGTGCGGCCGTCGATCACGAGCCGGTCTCCCTGGAGCTCCACCTCCGCCTCCACCTGGACAGGGATCGACCTGCCGGCCGCGGTGAGCTGGCCGCCGATCGTGACGCTGCCGCTGGGGATTGCGCCGACGATCTTGGTCACATCGGGCGTGTAGAAAGCCACCGTCGAGTGCCGCTCGGCGTCGAAGAAATCGGCGGAGCGGAGATGCTCGTCGCGCTTCTGACGGCCCGTGTTCACGCTGTCCGCGGCGGCTGTCAGCTCGGCCCGGGACCCGTCGCCATCGACTATCAGAACGCCGTCGAGGCGATCGAAGCTCCCGTGGACCGTGATCAACCCCCAGAAATGCTTGACGGCGAACTCGGCGCTGCTCTCGGACGGATCGAGCGCCCAGACGTCGCCCCTGCCGAGCTCAACCCCGGCGGTGCTGTTGGTATCTGTTACCTGCGTTGCCATTGTCTGCTCCGTTGAGAAGTGGAGGGTAACCTCCGATTAGAGAGCGGACGATAGCACACAACCGGAGGGTTCCCTCCGATTATGCGATAGCCTTACCCGGATGGCTCCCCAGAAGCAGACAGACCGCGTACTCCGCAAAGACGCGGAGCGCAATCGGGAGCGCCTGATGGACGCCGCTCGAGAGGTGTTCCAGGAGCACGGCGTCGAAGCCCCACTCGAGGAGATCGCCCGTCGCGCCGGAGTTCGGGATCGGGACGCTCTACCGGCGGTTTCCAACGCGAGAGTCGTTGATCGACGCGATCTTCGAGGCCAAGGCCGATGAATACGTCCGCGCCAGCGAGGAGGCGCTGGCGTCGGAGAGCGCCTGGGAAGGATTTCGTCGCTTCCTCGAGCGGATCTGCCGGATGCAGGCCGAGGACCGTGGATTCGCCGACGTGCTCACAGCCACGTTTCCCATGGCGCCGGCGGTCGAGGACCGTCGGGCGAAGGCCATGACCAACACCGCTGAGCTGATCCGACGGCGCAGCAAGAGGAGACTCTGCGCGCGGACTTCGTTCTGGGCGACATCGTTTGGATCCTGATTGCCAACGGCAGCTTCCTGCAGGCCACCAGGGAGATCGCGCCGGACGCCTGGAAGCGCTACCTCGCGCTGATCCTCGACGCGCTCAGGGCAGAAAGCGCGAGCGAGCTTCCCCCTCCTGCTCAGGAAGACGAGATCAAGGAAGCGATCTTGCGCGTGAGCCCGCCGAGACCGGGCTAGTCGATTGAAGCGCGATCGTGCTTAACAGCGGACGCCATGTCGTGGACGGCCGCTGAGGAGGCTGAGCCGGAACACGACGGAATAAATTGGACCCCAATTGGACCCCGTCGGACCGCCGATCGCCTAACCGATCATGCAAAAACCGCCACATTTGCGGGGTTTTCTGTTAGTCGGGGCGACTGGATTTGAACCAGCGACCTTTCGGCCCCCAGCCGAATGCGCTATTAGCGTGTATGGGTCCCGTCCAGTTGCTCCTCCGCATTCCCGTGCGGTTCCAGGTGGTCTGAGTTGTCCTCAGTTTCGTGCAGATTGTGCCCTCGAATGTGCCCTCGGGGTCAGCACCACCCTGCCTCTCGCTCGAAGCCCGAGCGCCCGCACAATCCTGGCGCAGACGTGCCCCTTGGGCGGAAACGGGTCTATTCGCTGCGCGCTTCGTTTTCACGTAAAGCGGGTGCTAATACGTCGCTCCTGGCGACCCTCGCGTGATCGCATCCACGCGAGAGCGACAGCGCCGCCCAGCGCCGCGAAGAGTGCTGCTTTGCATGGAAAGCAGCAGTTTCTGCGAGATACTGGGCGTGATGCGGGCCGCTGGTATTACGGAGTTCGGCGCTGCTGTCGGGCCAATCGACCTCCCAGATCCGCGGCCGCTCGCGGACGACGAGGTCCTGATCGAAATCCGGGCCGCGGGCGTCGGCAACTGGGAGGAGTTCGTCCGCACGGGTGACTGGGACGTCGGCCGCGCCCCTCCAATGGCGCTCGGCGTCGAGGCCGCCGGCGTCATCACGGCGATTGGAGATTCTGTCGAAGACTGGGAGCCGGGCGATGAGGTGCTCAGCCACCCCCTGCCGCTGCGGGATCAGGGAACCTGGGCGCCCTTGCTGATCGCCTCGGCGACTGGGCTCGCGCGAAAGCCTGCCGTTCTCTCGTGGGAGGCCGCGGCAGCGTTCCCCGTTCCGGCCCTGACCGCGACGCAGGTGATCGACGGAGCACTGGCGGTGCGCCCTGACGACCTGGTCCTCGTCAATGGTGGGGGCGGGGTGACCGGCACGGTGCTCGTTGGACTGGCCGCGGCGCGCGGCGCCGAGGTGATCGCGACGGCGGGACCGGCCAACCATGAGCGCCTGCGCCGGCTGGGAGCGGCCCACGTGCTCGACTATCACGACCCCGACTGGCCGGAGCGGGCGCGCGCCATTGGCCGCGGCTTGGGCGTGAGCGCCGTCGCGAACGCGGCGCCTAACGGCTCAGCCGACGCGATCGTCAGCCTGCGCGACGGCGGTCGCCTTGCGACGATCACCCAGGACCCACCGGACGAGCAGCGGGGGATAGAGATCTCGTCGGTGATCGTGCAGCCCGACGGCCGCGCGCTGGGCGAGCTTGCCGAGCTGGTCGCGACCGGGAAGCTCGAGTTCTCGACCGCGGCGACGTTCCCGCTCGAGGAGGCCGCCGAAGCCTTCGCGGCAGGAACCGGGGGCGGCGCCGGCGGAGCGGTCGTGCTTCGCCCCTGACGGGGCGAGGATCTTTGGCGAAATAGTCGCTTTGGACTGACATGAAGAACTGGATTCCGATTTGGTCACCGCGCGGCTTAGGTCGGAATCCCGAAGACTGCTACCACGGCCATCGCCAACGCGATGCCGGTGAAGAAGGCGACCCAGGCCCATCGCTCGGCCCGCCAGGCGAGCCGCCCGGCGATCAACGCCTGCGACAGGTAGTAGGCGGCGAACACCCTGGAGGCCAGCGCCACTACCGAGCTGACGTCGGTGAGCAGCACGACAAGAATCGCCGGGACCAAGAACAGCGGGAAGGTCCACTGCCTGGGCAACCGATCGCCGACCTGCCGGGCCAGCATCTCGGTCCGGGTCTCGGTGTCGTTCACGATCGCCGACAACTGGCTGCCGAGCGCCGCGGCCATGATCAGGAACGGCAGAAAGGCGCTGACCTGCTTGGAGACTTCGAAGATCGCCGTCACGTTGTTGGGAGCCTTGACGGTGGCGAAGAGGATCAGCGAGAAGGCGACGAAGAGGACGTAGACCGCCGACGAGATGTACTGAGCGGAGCGCATCGTCTTGACCCGCTTGTCTGCGGAGAAGTAGGCGCCGATGTAGCGGGAGGACTCGAACCCCTGGACGAGCACGAAGAGCCCGAGCAGCTTGCGGAACGCCTCATCATTGTCGGGGGCGTTGAAGTGGGGCAAGTCGAAGTCGCCGCCGACCAGCCGCTGGACGTTGTAGGCGGCGAAGGCGACGAGGACCGCGACGATCGCCGACAGATTGAAGGCCGTGGTCTTGTTGCCCAGGTCGTTGAGCGCCAACAGGCCCTTTGCGAAGCCGTAGATCGTGAGGATGCCGAGCAGCAGCTGCGGCGGTAGCGGTGACGAGTCCGGGCGAGTAGAGGTCGCCCAAAGGCAGCCACACCAGCGTCATCAGCAGCTGGGCGTAGTAGGCGACGTTCACCACCGAGGCGGCCAGCAGCGCCCAGACCGCGAAGGAGTTCCACCTGTGCAGAGGATCGGGCTTGCCGATCAGCGGCTCGTAGTTGCTGATGTTGTAGGAGATCGCGAAGCCGGTGAGGATCGCGAGCAGGCAGAGCCCGAGCATGGCCCAGGTGGCGTCGTAGCCGAACAGGAGGATGATGACCGGCGAGAAGACGATGAAGCCGACGTCCATGATCTCGGCGAGGGGCACCACCGTCGCCTTGTAGGTGCTCGACTCCTGGACCTTCGGCCGGTAGAGGAGCCAGGCGAGTCCGGCCAGGGTGACAACCGCGACGATGCTGTTAAACAGGCCGGCGCTCATCTCTCAGCTCTGGCCAATCCGGCTCAGACGGCCGAGTCGTATCACGCCCAGGCCCACGCCTCGGCTACAGGGCGGTCGTTATCCGTGCAAGGCGCCGCTTTTCGTTCAAAGCGGCGGTTTTCAACCGGTTCCGGCAGCTGCAGGGCGGCCCGCAGCGCAGTGCGGGTGCCTGGAAGTGCTCTTAGTTCCCCTGAGTTCTCGGCAGTTCGGGAGATATTTCGGGAGATGGTTTCCTGTCGCCCCAGATTCGCTTCGGCCTCCCTCCCCCGAGCCTCGCTCCCGCTTTCACGCGGGAGGGAGGCGTCCTGATCACCGACGATGAACGGGCCCATGGTTGAATGACCGCAATGCCACGTGCGCTCGAGGCCGAGTACCTGGTAGTCGGAGCCGGGGCGTCGGGCATGGCTTTCGCCGACGCCCTGATCCGGCATGCCGACGTGCAGGTCGCCCTGGTCGATCGCCGGCACGGGCCCGGCGGCCACTGGCTCGATGCGTACCCGTTCGTGCGGCTGCACCAGGCGTCCTCGTTCTACGGAGTGGCCTCGATGATGCTGGGCTCCGGATCGATCCAGCGCGAGGGCCCCGAGGCCGGCCTGCACGAACGGGCGAGCGCTGCGGAGATCTGCGCCTACTACCAGCGGGTGCTGAACGAGCAACTGGTGCCCTCGGGCCGGGTGGAGTTCCACCCGAACTGCGAGTACCTGGGTGACGGCTCGTTCGTCTCGCGCATCTCCGGGCAGCGTTACCAAGCCGGCCCGGATTGCCGGATCGTCGACGCCCGCTACCTCGCCCCGGAGATCCCCGCGACCACCGAGCCGCCGTTCGGCGTCGCCGACGGGATCCGGGCACTGCCGGTCAACGAGCTACCGAGGCTGGAGACCGCACCAGGGGAGTTCGTCATCGTCGGGTCCGGGAAGACGGCAACCGACGCCTGCGTCTGGCTGCTCGAAAGCGGTGTCGACCCGGATTCCATCTGCTGGGTTCGGCCCCGCGAGCCGTGGATGTTCGACCGCGCGGTCCTCCAGCCCGACCCCGCCGTGTTCATCGGGATGGCTGCCGACGTCATGGAGGCGGCAAGCGCGGCCTCCTCCCCGGATGACCTCTTCCTGCGAATGGAAGCCGCGGGGGTGATGCTCCGCATCGACCCCTCGCTGACGCCGACCATGGCGAAGACACCGACGCTTGCCCAGTGGGAGCTCGACCTGTTGCGCAGCATCGAGCGGGTGGTCCGGCTCGGACACGTCCGTGGGATCGAGCCCGGGCGGATCGAACTTGAGGAGGGCGATGCCGCGATCGACAGGGACGCGGTGGTCGTCCACTGCGCCGCTTCCGGGCTGCAGTACCCGCCGCTGATCCCGATCTGGGGCGACGAGGCGATCACGATTCAGCCGGTCCGGGCGGGCTTCCCCTGCCTGGCGGCGGCACTGATCGGGTACGTGGAGGCAACCCGCGAAGATGATGCTGAGAAGAACCGGCTGTGCCTCCCGTCGCCGCTCTCGGACACACCCACCGACTGGGCGGTGATGCAGGTCCTGGGCGGCCGTGCATCACTCGCGTTTAGCGCCGAGCCCGACATCAAGGAGTGGGCCGACAGCGTGGCGCTGAACCCCGCGCGCGTCCCCCCCGGAGAGGCCGTTGATGACGATCTGGCGGCCGCCGCAGAGCGCTTCCGCGCCGCCGTCGGCCCCGGGATCGCGGCAATGGCCGAGCTCGCGGGCCTCACCTCTCGCGATGGCGAACCCGGTGGGCCATCCGGCTCCGAGGGTTCAGGAGCTCGATGAAACCGGGGCGGCATTCTACGACTGCCTCGCGCTCGCTCCTCCATTGCGCGAGACCGAGCACTGAGGGGCGGCAGTGCTCCTCGTCGCGCGGAGCGACAGCGCGGCGCAGCGCCGCGTCGCTTGCCCGTCCCAGGCCGCCGGGGGGCTACGTGTCCGCTCGCGTGCCCGCCTGCGCTGCTCACGATCGGAGCTTCGCCGGGAGTGACAGCAGGGCCGAAGGAGGCAAGAAATGCTGCTTCCTGGAAGGCGGGGCTTGGCGGACACTTGGCCCGACGGTGACGTGAGAGGCTCTTCACGGGATGCTTGATCCGCCCGTGGCCGACAGCCGCTTCGCCGTCGTCCGCGCGCCCTCGGGGCTCGGCCTGCGCGCGCCAGGGGTGGAGGGGCTCGGGGACGCTCTGCTCGGGCACGGCCTGGCGCAGGCGCTCGGCGCACGCGTCGCCATGACGGTCGTGCCCCCACCGGCATCCGGAGTCCGCGATCCCGCGAGCGGTGTGCTCAACGGGCCCGAGATTGCCGCGTATGCCATCACCCTCGCCAACGCGGTCGGGACGGTGCTCGACGCCGGCGACGTGCCGCTCGTCCTCGGTGGCGACTGCAGCGTGCTGCTTGGTGGGGCACTCGCGCTGCGCCGCCGCGCCGCCGCCGGGCTCTTGTTCCTCGACGGGCACGCCGACTTCTACCAGCCGTCGGCCGAGCCCTCGGGCGAGGCAGCGTCGATGGACCTCGCGCTTGCCACCGGCCACGGTCCGCCCGCGGTCGGCGACCTCGAGGGCCGCTCGCCACTCGTCCGCGCCGAGGACGCGGTCATCGTCGGCTTCCGCGACGCGGAGGAGCAGGCCCGCGATGGCAGCCAGCCGCTTCCCGATGCGCTCCTCGCACTCGATCTCGCCGCGGTCCGTGCGGCAGGCGCGCACGCCGCCGCGGAACACGCCCTCGCCCACCTAACCCGACCTGACGCCTCCGACCACTTCTGGGTCCACGTGGACGCGGACGTACTCGACGACGCGGTCATGCCCGCGGTCGACTATCGCCAGCCCGGCGGCCTGACCGCCGATGAGCTCGCGACCATCCTCGCCGCCGCGATGGCTACCGGCCTCGTCGCAGGCGTCGAGGTCACGATCTACAACCCGGCGCTCGACCCCGCCGGGACCGCCGGCGCCGCGCTCACCGGAGCGCTCGCTCGCGGGCTCGGCGGCGCCGCCTCGCCTTCGACCGCGACCGCGTAGCGGTGCTCGCGCATCAATTGCCTCGGCACGGTCGGCGACTAATCCCCGCCGCACCAACGGACTGCCCAAGAGTGTCGCTTACCCATGACAGGAGTAGCGTGGCGACGCCGCCCCCGACGCTCGCTGCGGAGGAGAAGAAGCAGCGGACCCGCTGTGCTCCAGGGCGCCTCCAATGCGCGATGAGCGGAACCGAATTTCGCATGCCCGGCGTGCCGTGGCAGTACCGGCAGCACGCGAAAGCAGTCACGACAGATGCCCTCTGCGTAGCCCCGATTTCGGGGTGGAGTCCGTCAGGTCCATCTCACTCGGGAAGCACCCATGTGCCAGATCGTGCTCGGCGGCTCCGCAACTTGGTCGGACCTGCCCGAGATCTACGCGAGCCTCGCGAACGGCCGAAGTGATCAGGACCTGCGTTCGAGCCCGGCTCCCTCGTTTCGCTGTGGTTGGTGGGAGAGCCGCTTGAGTCCGAGCAGGCAACCGGCGTTCTCCGCAAGGAGCGGAGTCGCTTGACCCCCATTTGCAGGGAGGGTCGGGCCGTGACGCGCGCGATACAGTCGACCTTGAGGCCTGATGAACCCTCAACGGCGCGCGTAACGCGTGCGCTCTTCGGCCCCACTGAAGCCTGTCCGACTCTCGAGGAATGGAGAAATGTGATGACCCCCGCCATCTATGTCCAGACGAATGACGCCTCCGACAATGAAATCGTCGCCTTCAGCCGCTCGGAGGAGGGCCAGCTTGCCCCGCTTGGCCGCTACAGCACGGGTGGTCGCGGAACGGGAGAGCCGCACCTGCCCTCCCAGAACTCAATCGTGATCAGTGATGACGGCCGGTGGCTGCTGGTCGCGAACTCCGGCAGCGATGACCTGTCGCTGTTCGCGATCGAATCGGACGGGCTGCGCCTCGAGGATCGCGTCGATTCGGGCGGCAGCAAGCCGACCAGCGTCGCCGTCAGCGGAGAGCTCGTCTACGTTCTCAACAACGGCACCCCGTGCATCACTGGCTTCAATCTCGCGAATGGAAAGCTGACTCCGCTTGAGGACTCGACGCGGCAGCTGAGCGCCGACGACGCGGACCCGGCTCAGATCTCGTTCAGCGTCGACGGCGCCGCGCTGATCGCGACCGAGCGTGGGACGAACAGCATCAGCAGCTATGCGATCGACGAGCGTGGTTACGCGGAAGGCCCGACCACGATCGAGTCCAAGGGCCAGACGCCGTACGGCTTCGACTTCACGCCGAAGGGCTCGCTGATCGTCACCGAGGCCTTCGGCGGCGCTGCCGGGGCGGCGGCTGCTTCCTCGTATGCCGTTGCCGGCGGGGGCGAGCTCACCGCGGTCAGCGGCTCGGTTGGCGACACCCGCAGCGAGGTCTGCTGGGCCGCGGTGACGAATGACGGCCAGTACGCCTACGTCACCAACTTCGGCGACTGCACCGTGTCGTGCTACGAGATCGCCGGCGACGGAAGCCTCGAGCTGCGCGATCCGGTGGCCGCCTCGACCCGCCAAGGTGAGAAGGGCCTTCGCGACGAGGCCATCTCGGGCGACGGACGCTACCTGTACGCGATCGACGCCGACGCGCAGAAGGTCTTCGGGTGGACCGTAGGCCAAGACGGCCGGCTGACCTCAGTCGGTGAGTTCGAGGGAGTGCCGGAGACCGTCGCTGGGCTGGCCGCCAGCTGAGTGGGATCGCGGCACAGCCCGCTGACGCGATGCCGATGAGGCTCGAGCCGATCTATCGCGCGCGCTTCAGCGCGCCTCAGAAGTGGAGCGTTGAGCTCACTGGCCCGGACGGCAGCGAGGGTCAGGACTTTCTCCTCACCGAAGGGCGTTGTGAGGGGCGGGTTGTGGCCTCCTGGCGTGGCGCCAACTACCCCCGCCGTCGCACCGATGGCACGCTGACGCCTGACTTTCGAGGAGTGCTGGAGACCGATGACAGCGCCACGATCCTCTTCGCCTGGAACGGGTACGGCCGCCCAAGCCAAGGCGGCATGAGCGAGCTGGTCGGAGGCATGACCCACACGACCGATGACGAGCGATACCTGTGGCTCAACGATGCGTTCTGCGCCGTGGCGGGCGAGGTGCATCATCGGCCCGACGACGACCGCGTCGAGGTGGTCCTCGACGTCTTCCAGCTTGTATCGGAGAGGCCCGCCGACTAGTCCTCCGGGGCTCCTCCTTTCAGGGCTCCATTCCACGGACCGACAGGACCGGCCTCGGACGGCAGCGAATCAAGCTGGCAGCACAGGGCCTCGGGTTGGGCGTGTGCTGACCATCGGAGCTCCCACTTCACGCGAAGGGCATGCGTTGATGCGGCTAGTGGACGGCATTGCCGTTGGCTCGGAGCACGTACCAATAGCCGCCGAACTCTGGAACCGCCTGGCAGAGAACCTGCCCCGGCTGGGTGTCGTGGATGTAGAAGTAGACAGGCTGTCCCCTGTAGGTCGCCTGGAGACTCCCGTCGCTTCGGCGGGTGGTCCCGATCAGCTGCTGCTTGGCGCCCCCGACGGCGTGCGGCTTCGACTTGACGATATAGGGAGGCCATGCGGTGGCGCAGTCACCGGAGCAGTTGCTGGTCTTCCCCTGATCGGCAGTGAACAGGTAGAGGGCCCGGCCGCGGCCGTTGAAGAGGATCCGCCCATAGTCCGAGTCGGCCACCTTGATCTTGGGGCCCTTGGCGGCCGAGGCCGTCGCAGCCGGTGTGTCGGTGGACCGGCTCGAATAGCCGGGTGCCGCCGCGACGGGATCGCTGGCATTCGAGCTGCCGGAGCCGCAGCCGACGACGACGGCGGCCGCGACCAGTGCCGGCAGGAGCAGAAGGACGAGGCGAAGGAGACGGTTGATCCGCACGCAGGGGGAGTCCCGGCAGGGCAGCAGGCGTTACAGCCGCGCAGGTGTTCAGCCTTCGAGGCCGAGGCGCTTGGCCAGCCAGGCGGCCTGGCCTGCGCGCTCGGAGTATCTCCGAGATCTGCGGCGCGCAGCGGTCGCGGCCCGAGAGGGTGAGCGACCAGGCGTGGTAACGATCCCGTCGCGCGACGGACTAACCAGGACCGATGTCCAACGTCAGAGGAACAGCGCGCATCGCCGCCGGCCTGGTCTTTCTCGGATTCGGGATAGCCAAGTTCGCGAACCACTCGGTCGAGGTCGATTCGTTCGAGACCTACGGACTGCCGGCGCCGGACGCGTTCGTCTACGTGATCGGGACGATCGAGGTGATCGGGGGTCTGATGCTGATCGCGGGAGCCGGAACCCGTCTGGCGGCGCTTGTGCTCGCCGGCGACATGGTCGGTGCGATCGCCGTCTCCGGCATCAAGGAAGGCGAGCCGGTCAGCCTGACGCTCGCGCCGCTGCTGCTCGCGGTCATGATCGTCGTGCTCTGGGCCGGCCCGGGCCGCCCGGCGCTCAGCCCACAAAGCTCCCCGCCGGCCAGGGCGCACCCGAGTAGCGCTCGATGACGGGGCCGGGCGGGGACGGCACCCGTGAGAAGAAGTCGGCCCGCACGACCGTCCCGGGGAAGAGGCGGGCGAACGGGTCCTGGTCGAAGCGGCGCGGATCGGTGGCGACGGTGACCCCTCCGGCGCACCGACTCTCGTCGAGGGAGAAGGTCGAGATGCAGACGAGATCGTCCCCCAGCATCGGGATCCACCAGGCGAGTGCATCCCGGCGGGCCTGCTGGACCTCGGGCTCGTCGTAGCGGAGCGCCGCGTCGTCGTCGGTGAGCGCGCAGACGTGGGCGTAGGCGCCCTGCACCGTCTCGCCGCCCAGGCAGCGCGCGTCGATCCGCAGCCGCCGCCCCGGCCCGTGGGGATCGTCGCTGAGGCCCTCACCGTCGAACCTGATGTAGGCGAAGGGGAGCTCGTCGCTCACGACTCGGGCACTTCCCAGTCCTCGCGGATCTCCCGCGTGATCGCCCGCATCTCCTGGCGCAGCTCCTCCATCGTCGCCCGGCCCCAGTACCAGTAGCCGTTGAATTCAGCGTGGATCGTGAGATCCGGGAAGAGGGTGAAGGCTGCCGGCCGGTAGGGGTCGTGGAGCGTGTCGGTGCCCTCGCAGAGGGGCAGCTGCTTGAGCCAGCGGCGCTCCGAGTCCGAGAGGAAGGTGAAGCGGGCGCCGAGCCCGGCCCGGAAGGCCGACTGGACCTCTGGCGCGTCGACGCTCACCACGACGATCTTCGCGTAGGCGACCTCGAACTCGTTCTGGACCTGGCAGAGCTCACGCATGTAGCGCTGCTCCTTGGGGCACCACCAACCGCGCGAGGTGATCAGCGCGACCGGGTCGCCGTTCGAGATTTCCGAGATGGTGCGGGGCCGCCCGGTGTGGTCGGGCAAATCGAGGTTCGGGAAGCGGGCACCTGGAGAGAGGTCGGTCATCGCACCGGGAAGGCTGCTCTGCACGTCAAGGCTGTTAAAGCCACGGCGCCTGCAATGCCCGAAGCCCGCATGGGACTGACGTCCGAATTCTCGACTCCGGAGGGTGAGGTATGACCGAGACCCAGCACCGGCCTCCGAGCCTATCTCGACCGACACCGCTTTCACGCGAAGCGACAGTGCCGCGAAGCGTGTTGCTTTGCATGGAAGCAGCGGTCTTCACGAGATACTGCGCCGGCGGTGTCGGAGGAGAACGTGGAGAAAGTTCGTAGCTCTAACGACACCTGGAACCGCGGTGATTTTTGATGGCTCGCTGGCGCACGCCAATCCCGAAGTCACGGGTACTCGAGGGGCCCACCAATGGTGCAGCGAGAGGACGCGGGCTTTCGCGAGAAGATCGACCGAGCGGCTCCGTGCGGGGCCAGGAGGCGCGGGCAGGAGGAACGATGAGCACCGAAAGGAATCGAGATGGCTGACGATGTCGAGATGGCGAACCGACGACTGGACGCGAGTGAGAACGAGGCACTGACCGGCCTGGCCCGGATGGGTGCGGATGCGTTCGGGTACACGGCAGACCTGCGGATCGACCGCGGTCTCGCCCAGCTTCTGCGCCTGCGAGTTTCGCAACTCAACAACTGCACCTACTGCCTCAACCTGCACTACCAGGCGGCGCGCGAGGCGGGCATCCCCCGGGCCAAGATCGACACCCTGACTGCGTGGTGGGAGACCGAGCTTCACTCCAAGGCCGAGCAGGCGGCGCTCCGCTACACCGAGGCGCTCACCCGCGCCGCCGACACCGACCGGGACGCGGAGTTCCAGCGCTTCCACGACGCGCTCGCCGAGCACTTCAGCCCGGAGGAGATGCTCGAGATCGTCGCCGTCGTCGTCAACATGAACGTCTGGACCCGGATCAAGCTTGCCGAGGGCGCGATGCCGGGCCTGGCCTGAGCTTCGAGACGGGCCGTGCTCGTCGCCCTCCGATGATCCCGGCTGCTGCGGCCCTTGTGGGCTCGCGCTTCTCGTCTCTATGAGACGAAAGCGGCGCTTTGCATGGAAACCAGGGATCTGCACGAGAACTGCGCCGACGACTGAACATCGCTCAACGGCGTGGCCGTCGCCGGGACGAATCGAGGACCGCCTCGCCCCCCCAGGTAGGCGCGAATGCGCTTCACCGCCGGCGCGATCCGGATCCGGCCACTGAGTCTGCCCTTTGTTGTGCTGGTGGCTGGCTGGCTCATCGCGGCCTCCTAGTGGGGGGCTGTGCAGAATGGACTGCTTGGTCCATCGTGGTGTCCAGCCGTTACGCGGCCTAAGCGGAGGCGTGTGCGCGGAGGTGCGCGTAGGCCGCGTCCAGCGCGATGGCGAGCTGCCCGGGGTCGCGCCTTGCCTGGGTGAGTAGCAAGCCGCCCTGGATCGCCGCGAAGGTGGCCGTCGCGAGCTCTTCGGGGTTCGCTCTGCGATCGAGCTTGCCCCGTGCCTTCATCGTGCGCAACCCCTCACGGATCTCTTTTTCCCAGCGCTCGAACGACGCCTCGATCTCTAGCCGGGCGTTCTCGTCGGTCTCGGCGAGCTGCCCTACGAGTGAGCCAATCGGGCAGCCGCCGTGTGCGCCGCGTTCGACCTGGAGCTGTACCAGCGAGTCGAACCAGGCCCGGAACGCCTTCCAGCTGTCGAGCGCGCCGAGGTGCGGCGATTGCGCGGCGAGCACTCCGTCGCAGTTGTGCGGGACCACGGCGCGCAGCAGGGCCTCCCGGTCGTCGAAGTAGTGATAGAGCTGGCTCTTGCTGGCGCCGGCGCGCTCTATCACGTCGTCGAGGCTGGTCTCCGCCACACCCCGCTCGCCGATCAGGTCCGCTGCGGACGCCACGATCCGCTCGCGCGTTTGCCGGCCTCTGGCGGTCTTGGGGGACTCGATCACGCCCTTGACTGTAGGCGCTCTGGACCCGCCGGTCCAATAAATCCTGCAGGAGACCAAATAATCCGTAACGGATCGGCCCCGAATGGAACTGGACGGTCGAGTCCATTAATTCGACGCGGCGCGGCGCAGTTCACCACGCCCCGACGAAAGGAGCAACGATGAGGAAGATGTCGAAGCGGTGGCTGCTCGGAGCAACCGCCCTGGTGATCGTCGCGACGGGCGCAATTGTCGGCACCCAGGCCTTTGCCGGCTCGAACAACAAGAACAAGCCGGCCAAGGACCTCGGGCAGCTGAGCGGTCTGCTGCCCCGTGATCACCTAACCGAGGAAAGCGCGATCAATGTCAATCTGAGCAAGGAGACCGTGCGCCTGCCCCTCTACAAGGGCGAGGCGGGCGGCAAGACGGTCTGGTTCACGCTCCTGGACGCCTCCGACGCCGGGGCGGCGCACGACCTAGGCGTCAACTACGCCCCCAAGCTCGCCAACATCGGGATCGGCTGTCCGGAATGCGTGCAGACGGTGACCCAGGATTCCCCGACCCCCGACCAGAACAAGTTCGGACAGGCGGTGGTCCACTTCCAGGGTGCGCCGGACTTCAGCCCGACCCGGGTGGCGGTCCCGGGACCGACCGGCTTCCCGCTGAGCGATTTCCAGCCGGGCGCCGTGGCCGGCCCGGGCTACAGCCCGTTCATCCGGATCGAGGGCTCGCAGACGGTCTACAGCGCCCCGATCGTCGCCACCGGTGACGGTCCGTTCGACGTCGAGCACCACACCGATACCTCCGATCGGGCGCTCGGGATCCACATCGCGGGCCCGTCCGCCCCCGGTCAGTTCCAGGAGTCGTGGGTCGACATGCTGATCGTCAAGGGCTTCGACGCCGGCGAGCCGATCGTCTACCTGAGCACGGACGCCGGACAACCCCTGACGGCGGTGCTCGAGCGCTCGACCTACGTGCCCGCGCTCGACAAGGCGGCCTACAACGGCGGAGACGATTTCCTCGGATCCGCCAGGGAGCGGCTGTTCGGTTTCATCAACGGCCAGACCGGCGCCCACAACCCCGAGTCTCAGGGGTTCGTGCACCTGGTCCAGGACGGTCACGCTAACCAGGACGCCAGCGCCAGCAACACGGCACTGATCAACGCCCTGCGCAACGGCGGCGATCTGCTCAACGTGTTCGGGGATTTCCCGACGCTGAGCGACCCCCGCCACGCCCAGGCGTACAGCCCACTCTGGGATGCGCAGCTCGGACTGTGGACGGACAAGGCCGTGCAGCAGGGTCTCAACACCCGCCAGATCGACGAGGTCGTCGTCTTCAACCTGGCGGCGACCCGACCGGACCTGCTGACCGGGGTCGACCCGGCGACGGGTCAGCCGGCTCCCTACGGAGCCTCCGGCGTGGATATCAACTGCGCGGTCATCGGGTTCACGGACAAGCCTCCGACGCAGAACCTGGAGGACCCCGTCCCGAACTCGCAGTTCCCGCCCCGGTAGTCAGAGGCGACGCTGATGACGGCGGGCCCCGCAAGGGGCCCGCCGCTTCGGTGCCACTACGGCTCGAGGCCGAGGCGCTCGGCCAGCCACGCGGCCTGGCGCGCACGCTCGGCCCGGTATCCCTCTGGGCCGGAAACCTCTTCGGCGATCCTCGCCGCGACGAACCCGATCGCCCCCGGGCCGTGACCGACCGAGGGCTTGGCCATGGCACCCCACGCCTCTAGCGGCGGGGTCACACTGAGGGCGAGCTCCCGGGCGCGATCGGCGCACATCCGCATGTAGGCGTGACGAAGCTCCTCATCCCAGGGCTCGATACGCCGAAGGAGTCGGCCACGCGAGGCCACGAGCTTGCTGCGGCCTGCCACGATCTCTCTGTCGAGCTCGACCTCGTACAAGGTGTCGTCGACCCAGAAGGGCAGGTCTGCCATCCGGCAGGCGTGGATGCCGCTGCGGCAGGGATCGACGGGCGCGTTCACCCACCGGCCCGGCTCCAGGTCGGGCAGATCCCAGCGATAGGTTGCGAAGGGGCTCGTACCGTCCGTTCGGAGGAACTTGTGCGCGATCACGCTGGCCTCCTCTGCCTATACGCGTGCATAAGCGGCCCGAGGGTCTGGTCCGGGACGCCCTGCTCCCGGAGCCTCCCTCCCGCAGCGATGGTCGTCAGGATCTCGTCGACATACCGCTCGCAGCCGGCGCAGTAGTTGAGGTGCTGCTCGAAAAGCTCTGCATCGTCGACGGACAGCGCCCTCTCGATGTAGTCGCTGACCAGCTCGACGAGCTCCTGGCAGCTGATGTGCTCCCGCGACTCAGGCATCAAGATGCCTCTCCAGTGACGCCCGCACCTTGGAGCGGGCACGGTGCAAAAGCACGCGTTGATTGGCGGCCGATATCTCGAGCACGTCGCAGACCTCCTCCGCGCTGCAACCGGCTACGTCGCGCATGGTGATCACGGTGCGCTGGGCGTGTGGCAGGCGCGAAATCGTGTGTTTCACCACCTCCAGGGTCTCTCGCCCGAGCAGCTTCTCCTCCGGCAGCAGGCTCCAGTCGCTCGGAAAGGTCGTCCAGTTGCCTGCAAAGGGCTGCCCGGGCCGCCGGAATCGTTCCGGCTCGACAGCGGGCCCGGGCTGATCTGCGGCAGCCAGTGAGGAGAAGGGCACGCTGCGTGCCTCCCGGCCGCCGCGCCCCAGCGCGGTGTTCACCAAGATCTTCAGAATCCAGGTGCGCAGTGTGGAGCGGCCCTCGAAGCGATCGAGGCCCTCGACCACACCGAGCCACGCCTCCTGTACGACCTCCTCCGCGACGGCCGAGGTCTTCACGTAGCTGCGGGCCACGGCGATCATCATGCCGCGTTGGCTCTGGACGAGCGACTCGAACGCTCGCTCGTCCCCCGACCGCAGCCGCGCCACAAGCTCGCTCTCCTCAGAGGCGGCCACAGACGCCGCCGTTCGAGTCTCTTGCCCTCCCACGGGGTGGCCTTTCCTTGGACGGAGCGACTCTATCTCGGAAGGGTCGAGGGCGGACGTAACATTTCGCGCCTAATTTGAACTAAATCGTCCAGTCCATTTTCTTCGATCGTTCCGGGCTGGTACCACGGGCGCCGTACCCGTCGCCGCAATCCTCCCTCAAGAAAGCCGAAACCCGCTCCGCGAGCGGGTTTCGACGCAGTCGGGGCGACTGGATTTGAACCAGCGACCTTTCGGCCCCCAGCCGAATGCGCTACCAGACTGCGCCACGCCCCGGTGACGGGTCAATCCTAGACCCAAGCGGGCGACCGGGATCGAACCGGCGATGGGAGCTTGGAAGGCTCCTGTGTTACCAACTACACCACGCCCGCGATCGCCCGATTATAGGTTCGGGCCGACCGTCGAACTGGCGCGTACGGGCCGCCTCGTTTGCGAAACTCACCGGTCGCAGGACGGTTCTAGAGGCAGGGTCGCCCACCTCATTCCGACTCAACCCGCATGTCGCTCTTCCGGAGGCAAAGACAGTCGCACGCCCGCACGTGGGCCACCCTCGGCGCGACGCTCGCCCTGCTCGGGATCGTCGGCGCCGCAGTGGCGGCTCGCGATGCGCGCGGCGCCCCCTCCCAGGCGAACGTCCTCTTCATCCTCACCGATGACATGACGACAAGCGAGCTCTCGGCGATGCCCAATGTGCAGTCGCTGATCGCCGCGAAGGGGACGACCTTCAACGAGGCGTACGTGTCGTTCCCCCTCTGCTGCCCGTCGCGCGCCACCATGATGAGCGGCCAGTACATGCACAACCACGGGGTCCACGGGAACTTCCCCCCAAACGGCAGCTGGACCAAGTTCATCCCGCACCAGTCGAACGATCTGCCCGACTGGCTCCAGGACGACGGTTACTACAACGTCCACATCGGCAAGTACATGAACGGCTACGGGACCCAGGACGGGACCCTGCCGGTCCCGCAGGGATGGGACGAGTGGTACGGCAAGGTCTCCGAGGACGCCCTCTACTTCAACTACCAGCTGATCGAGAAGACCGGCCCGGGCGCCACCCCGCACATCACGTTCTACGGCGACCAGCCCGACGACTACCAGACGGACGTCTTCGGCGATCGAGCCGTCAACTTCATCAACGACAAGAGCGTTTCGAGGCAGCCCTTCTGGCTCAACCTCTGGTTCAACTCTCCGCACGGGCCGTTCGAGCCGGCGCCGCGGGATCTCTACCGGGACGCGGGGACACCCCTGCACAAGCTCCCGGGCTTCAACGAGAAGAACATCAGCGACAAGCCGAAGTGGTTCAGGCGGCAGGCGAAGCGGCTGATCAGCAAGAAGAAGGCCCGGCTGATCGACAACGAGCGGCGGCGCCAGGAGGAGCAACTGATCTCCGTTGACGAGTCCGTCGGGGACCTGGTTCAGGCCCTGAAGGACAAGGGGATCCTGGACGACACCTACATCATCTTCTCCTCCGACAACGGGTTCTTCCGCGGCGAGCACCGGATCGTCAGCGGCAAGTACCTGCCCTACGACCCGGCGTCGCGGGTGCCCCTGATCATTCGCGGCCCTGGGATCCCGGCTGGCGGCGTCAGCAACGAGCTTGTCTGGAACGGCGACATCCCGCAGACCATCCTCCAGATCGCGCAGGGCTCCGAGGACAACTCACTCGACGGCCGCTCCTTCCTTTCGTACGCAGAGAACCCGGCGCTGCGCTCCACTCGGCCGGTCCTGCTGGAAGGCGATACAGGCCCGGGCGGTACGGGGGCCGAGTCGGCCCAGTCGGCCAGCGCGCGGGCCTGGACGGCTCGCGTGCACCTCGCGGACAAGGCCGGCGTCCGCAACCTCGAGCAGGAGCCGGACGCGATCGAGTCGGCCACGAACACCGACAGCGCTCCGGCATACCGCTCGATTCGAACCGATCGGTACGAGTACACGATCTACGCAAACGGGCAGACCGAGCTCTACGACATGAAGCGGGACCCGGCGCAGCTCCACTCACTCGCCCACGGTCCGCGATATCGCTACGTACGCAAGTGGCTCTACAACGCGCTGATCCCACTGTCGAGCTGTGCAGGGCCTTCCTGCCGGGTGGAGCTCGGGCCTGACCCGCTGCCCCTCTCCAAGGAGGCGGTGCGAAAGCCGAAAAGGAAGAAGCCGGGTCAGGGGACCGAGCCGCCCGCGAACCAGCCCTCACCGAACCCGCGCAAGCCGTAGCCGCCGCGGCGGCGCGGGTTACGATTCTCCGGCCAGGGGCACTGGCCAAATTGGATAAGGCACCGGCCTCCAAAGTCGGCGACTCCAGGTTCGAGTCCTGGGTGCCCCGCTCGGCCTGTTCTTGCTGCCGCTAGCGCCGCTTCGCGACCGCCATCCGGATCGTCTCCCGAAGATCCTGGATCGGGGACCCCTTCTCCACATAGGCGTCAGCCCCTCGCTCGAGCGCCGGAGCCGACATGCGGTCGGCCGAGAAGCCGGAGAGGACGATGATCGCGACGTCCGGATCTCTCTCGCGGATCTTGGGGATCGCCTGAAACCCGTCCATGTCGGGCATCGAGAGATCGAGCAGCACCGCCGCGGGGCGGGTCTCCGCGATGCCATCGATTGCAGTCCTGCCGTCCCCGGCCTCCCCGACGATCTCGAAGCCGGGGTCCTCCTCCATACCGAACTTGATCAGCTCACGGAGCTCAGGCACATCGTCGACCAGGTATACGGAGATCGGCGCGCTCTCGGTCACGCTGCCGCCGCTCCCCTCTGTCTCTGGCAGGAGCATCTAGGCCTGTCTCTCATCGGTCATTGCGAGGGCCGCGCTCGCGGCGGCAACTGTCCCCAGGTCATCCGGACCTTTCTCCTCTTGGTCGCTGGCCAGGAGGGGCGACGCTCATACCCCGTGCTGTTCGCATTCTTCCATGGAGGCCCGGGCGAGCACATCCGTAAAAGGCACGATCGAAAAATTAGAATCGGGGACCCCGCGGGCGTGCCGGAACTGGTAGACGGGCCAGGTTTAGGTCCTGGTGTTCGAAAGAGCGTGGGGGTTCGAGTCCCTCCGCCCGCATGCTTGGGTGTAGCGCGCATCCAGTCGAGCCCATAGACTTCCTCCACCATGGAAGCGGGAGCGATCCGTCCCGGATACGAGCTCTGGCGACCGAACAGGGAGAAGCCGGAATCGAACAGCGCCCGGGTCCTGGTCGTGTTCCTGCTGCTGGTCACTGCTGCCCTCATGTTCGTGATCATCATTGGAGGATGGACGCGGCTGGAGGGAGTCAAGCCGCTGACGGTCCTCTACGCCCTGCTCTATGTCCTCTTCGCCTTCCTCGTCGCGCGCTGGAATCGCGGCGTCCTTCCCGTGGCCTCAGCGCTGTCGATCATCCTCGCGATCTTCGGTGGGATCGCCGCGCCGGCCTGGTTCGACCGGGCGAAGGACGGACTGAGCAACCCGGCGCTGCCGCCGGACCTACTCGGCCTCCTCTGCCTCCTGCTGGTTCCCCTTCAGGTGATCCTGATCGCTGTCGCGATGGTCGCCTTCAATCAGAACTGGCACGTCGAGGAGGAGCGGCCGATCGGCGACGAGATCCCACCCGTGGACGAACCCGAGGGCGAGGACAAGGCCACTGGCCGCAGCACGCGCCGCAGCACCCGCTCGAGCGCCACTTCACGGACGACACGCGCCAGCGCCCGCCGCACGACCGGGGCGCGCCGGCCTAGAAAAGCCTGAGCGGCGGCTCGATCAGACTCGGGCCGTCCTGGCGGACGTCGTTGACCGAATCCGAGACCTCGGTGACCGCCAGGTCGTCGGTCGAGACGAGCAGGTCCCGGAGCTCGCTCGAGGCCGGTCTCGGGGTCCAGCCATTCCTGCTCGGCCTCCTGCCCGAGGATCACCGGCATGCGATCGTGGATCGGCGCAACGACCTCACCGGGTCGGCAGGTGACGATCGTGCAGGAGTGGACCGAGCGACCCGTCCGCCCGGCGAGCCTTCGCCCACAGTCCGGCGAACGCGAACGGCTCGCGTGACGGCCGGGTGATCCAGACCGGGTTCTTGCCGGTTTCCTCTTCGCGCCACTCGTAGAAGCCATCGGCGACGATCAGGCAGCGGTGCGTGGCGAAGGCATCGCGGAATGCCGCCGCCTCGGCCACCGTCTCCGCGCGAGCGTTGATCAGCAAACGGCCGAAGTCCTCGGGGTCGGCGAAGTGCGGGATCAGGCCCCAGCGCAGGATCCCCGGCTCGCGCTCGCCCCCTCGATTGAGCCGGATCGCCAGCACAGGGTCGGTGGGGGCCACGTTGTAGCGCGGCTTCTGGTCGATCTCCGCCGACTCGGTCAGCCCGAACCGGAACCGCAGCAGCCGCGGATCCGGATCGGTGAGCGTGTAGCGCCCGCACATGGCGCGAGCCTAGACGAGGTGCCGGAGGTGGGAGTCGAACCCACACGTCCCGAAGGACACGGCATTTTGAGTGCCGCGCGTCTGCCATTCCGCCACTCCGGCCGGGACGCAGTCGAACGATAACCCGGCCCCTGGCGTTCGGCTGAACGCGATAATCCGCCGCCGGTGGACTCCGCTGGCCGCACAGAGCTGATTCGCGAGCTCTGCTCCTTCGAGGGGCGGGGCCCTGGGACCGACGCCGAACGGCGCGCCGCGAACATGCTCGCCGCCCGCCTCCGATCGATCGGCCGCCGGGCCCAGATCGAGCCTTTCTTCGCCCACCCCGAGTACGCGATCGTCCACCTGATCCACGCGGCGATCGGTATCGCCGGGAGCGTCGTCGCCACATTTCAGCCCGCGGTCGGCTTCAGCCTGGTGTTCTTCGCCGCCATCTCCACCTACCTCGACCTCAACACGCGTCTGTACCTGGTCCGCTCGCTCCTCTTCCGACGCGCTTCCCAGAACGTCGTCTCCCCCGGCACCCGACCGGAGGCCCCCGCCCGCCTCATCCTGATGGCCCACTACGACGCCGCGCGCACCGGCTACATCTTCTCCAAGGCGTCGAATCGGATCCGCAGGCTGCCCGAGCGAACCCGCGTCGCCCTCGGCCCCTTCCGCCTCTTCTTCTGGCTCGGGCTCGCCCCCCTCCTCCCGATCCTCGGAGCCCGGATGGCCGGCCTCGACACGGCTTGGCTCAACGCGCTCCAGGCGATCCCGACGATCGTCCTGATCGTCGCCGGATTCCTGCTCATCGACATCGCCCTCTCCGACATCGTCCCCGGCGCCTACGACAACGCCTCCGGAGTCGCGGCCGTCCTCTCCGCCGCAGACGAGCTCACGGCTGAGCCACCGGCCAATCTCGACGTCTGGATCGTGCTCGCCGGCTCGGAGGAGTCCTTCTGCGAGGGCAGTCGCGCATTCGTACGCGCTCGCCGCAAGGAGCTCGATCGCGACTCCACGTACTTCCTCAACGTCGATTCGGTCTCGTATGGCCAGGTCGCCTACGAGATCAGTCAGGGCCCCGTGATCAGCCTGCCGCACGACGCCCAGCTGATCGAGCTCTGCGAGGCACTGTCGGCGTCAGGCGGAGCGGGACCGAGGGCGCACGCCCGATCCGCCATCCGCTCCTCGACGACGCGCTGCCGGCGCGGGTACGGCGCATGCGCGCCATCACGCTCCGGACCACGGACGAGAACGGGAACCTCGCCCCCTGGTACCACACCCACGAGGATGTCCCGGATCGGGTCGATCCCGAGGCGCTCACACAGGCGACCGACTTCCTCGTCGGCTTGGCCCGCCTGATCGATCGGGACGCCGGCCGCCGTTCCGGGGCCGCCTCGTCCGCGCCGTCGCCGGCCGCAACCGTCGGCCGCATGTAAGGATCAGGCCGTGGAGGAGAGCACGGTCGAGGCCAAGGTCCTCTGGGCGCCCACGCCCGAGATGGTCGAGCACTCCCAGCTCACCCGCTACATCCGCTGGCTCGCGGACAACCGAGACCTCCATTTCGACGACTACCACGCCCTCTGGCGCTGGTCGGTGACCGAGATCGAGGAGTTCTGGGGCACCCTCTGGGAGTACTTCGAGGTCATCTCCGACCAGCCCTATGAGGAGGTCCTGGCCGAGCGCGTGATGCCCGGGGCCCGCTGGTTCGATGGGACCCGCCTCAACTACGCCGAACACATCTTCCGAGGCAAGGCCGACGACGAGGTCGCCGCCGTCTACGCCTCCGAGCTCCGTGAGCTGACCGAGCTCCGTTGGGGCGAGCTGCGCGAACAGGTCGGGGCCGTGCGCGAAGGCCTGCAGGCACTCGGCGTCTCCCAGGGGGATCGGGTCGTCGCGTACCTCCCGAACGGCCCCGAGGCCCTGATCGCCTTCCTCGCCGCAGCCAGCCTGGGAGCGACCTGGTCGAGCTGCTCCCCCGACTTCGGACCGGGCAGCATCGTGGACCGGTTCGCGCAGATCGAGCCCAAAGTCATGTTCACGGTGGATGGGTACCGCTATGGGGGCAAGGACTTCGACCGGCTTGACGTGGTGGCCGATGTGGGCTCGCAGATCCACAGTCTCGAACGAATCGTCGTAGTCCCCTATCTGAGCGCCTCGCCGGAGCTCTCCCGCCTGGAGGACCGGCCGAAGGTCGCGGCCCCGATGACCTGGGCGCAGCTGCTCGACCTCGGCTCGGGCGCCGAGCTCCGGTTCGATCGGGTCCCGTTCGATCACCCGCTCTGGGTCCTCTACTCCTCCGGCACCACCGGACTGCCGAAGGCGATCGTCCACGGGCACGGTGGGATCCTCATGGAGCAGCTCAAGAAGGGCTACCTCCACCTCGACCTGGGGACCGGTGACCGGCTCTTCTGGTTCACAACCACCGGCTGGATGATGTGGAACTTCCTGGTCGGCGCTCTGCTCACTCCGGCCTCGATCGTCCTCTACGACGGAAACCCGGGCCACCCGGACATGGGCGTCCTCTGGGACCTGGCGGAGCGGACGGGAATGACCTGCTTCGGCACCAGCGCCGCGTATATCGCGGCATGCATGAAGGATGGTGTCGAGCCCGGGAGGGGGCGCGATCTCTCGCGCCTCCGCTCCGTCGGTTCCACCGGCTCTCCCCTCCCACCCGAGGGATTCGACTGGATCTACGAGCACGTCGGCGAGGACACCTGGCTCTTCTCGACCAGCGGCGGCACGGACGTCTGCACCGCCTTCGTCGGCGGAGTCCCGATCCTCCCCGTCTACAAGGGCGAGCTGCAGGCCCGCGCGCTGGGCGCCAAGGTCGAAGCCTTCGACGAGGACGGCAATTCCGTGATCGACCAGGTCGGCGAGCTCGTCCTCACCGAGCCGATGCCGTCCATGCCTGTCTTCTTCTGGGGAGATGACGACGGATCGCGTTACCGCGCCAGCTACTTCGAGATGTACCCGGGCGTCTGGCGCCACGGCGATTGGATCGAAATCACCTCGAGGGGCACTGCGGTCATCTACGGCCGCTCAGACTCGACGATCAACCGCGGGGGAATCAGGATGGGGACGAGCGAGATCTACCGCGCGGTCGCCGAGGTGCCTGAGGTGATCGACTCGCTCGTCGTCGACATCCCCCGCCACGGCACCGAGGGCTGGATGCCGCTCTTCGTGGTCCTGCGTGAGGGGGTGAAGCTCGACGACGAGCTGACGGGGCGAGATCAAGCGGCGCATCCGCGAGCAGTGCTCGCCGCGCCACGTTCCGAACGACATCTTCCAGATCGACGAGGTGCCCGGGACGCTGAGCGGCAAGGTCCTCGAGGTCCCCGTGAAGCGGATTCTGATGGGCGATCCGCCCGAGCGGACTGCCAGCCGCGATTCCCTCAGCAACCCCGCCGCGCTCGACTACTTCACGGAGCTCGCCGGCAAGCTCTAAGAGGATCCCCGACTTGTGTGAACCAGTCGGGACGAATTAGCGTAAGCAGCGGCGTGGACATTCCACCCCGCCAGAGCTGGAAACAGGAACTCGCCTCGTACCTCGAGGTCGATCGCCGGCGCAGCCTCGGGCAGATCGCCAGCGTCGTGATCCCCTACCTGGCCATCTGGGCACTGGCCGCCCTGATCCAGCCGAGCGCCCCTGTGGCGATCGCGGTCGGGCTGGTCGCGACCGTGTTCCTCACCCGCATGTACTCGCTGTTCCATGACCTCACGCACAACTCGATGTTCTCATCGCGGCAGACCAACAGCCGCTGGGGTCACCTGCTCGGCTATCTGCTGTTCACCCCATACCGCTGGTGGCAGCGCCAGCACCGCATCCACCACGCCCACACCGGAGACCTCGACCATCGCGGTGTCGGCGAGATCAACACGCTGACGCTGGCGGAGTATGAGAGCGCCGCGTGGCCGCGCCGACTGGCTTACCGCCTCTACCGCAACCCGGTTCTGCTGCTTCTGATCGGCCCGAGCCTCGTCTTCCTCTTCGAGCGTCGCTTCCCGCAGCGAGCAATGACGCCGAAGATCCTTGTCAGCGTCGTCGCAACGAATATCGCCCTCGCGGCCTGGGTGCTCGGCTGGAGCGCGATCCTCGGCTGGCAGACGTTCCTGCTGATCCAGGGCACCACCCTGATCGCCGGCGGCGCGATCGGCGCGTGGATGCTCTACATCCAGCACCAGTACGAGGACACCTACTACCAGTCCCCCGAATCGTGGCAGTTCGAACTGGCCGCGCTGCAGGGCAGCTCCTACCTCCAGCTGCCGCGTCCGCTCGCCTGGGCCGTCGGCAACGCGAACTTCCACCACGTCCACCACCTGAGCGCCAAGATTCCGAACTACAACCTCCGCGCGGCACACGAGAACCACCCGATGTTCCAACGTACGCCGATCGTCACGCTGCGCAGCAGCATCCGGGCGTTCCGGCTGAAGCTCTGGGATGCCGACAGCGAGTCGCTGGTCCCATTCGCCGGCCGCAGCGTTCGGTCCAGGGATCTAAGCGGGCGTGACTGGGTTGCGCCGCTCCGCGAAACGACGATCCTTGCTCGCGGCGAGCGCGAACCGCTGAACTAGCTCGATACGCAGCGCATCCGGCTCGATCACCGCATCGACCACCAACTCGGAGGCCAGGTGAAGGATGTCGATGTCCTCCGCGTACTCCTCGCGCTTCTCCTTGACGAAGCGCTCACGCTCAGCGGGATCCTCGATCTCCTGAATCTGGTTGAAGAAGACCGCGTTGATCGCGGCCTCCGGGCCCATCACCGCAATCTGGGCCTGGGGGAAGGCGAGGCAAGCGTCCGGCTCAAAGGCGGGGCCTGCCATCGCATAGAGCCCAGCGCCATAGGCCTTGCGCACGATCACCGACAGCTTCGGGACCGTTGCCTCGGAGACCGCGCTGATCATCTTCGCTCCGTGTCGGATGATCCCCTGGCGCTCGACGTCCTTGCCGATCATGAATCCCGGGACGTCCGCCAGGAAGAGGAGCGGGACGTTGAAGGCGTTGCAGCTCATGATGAAGCGCGCCGCCTTGTCCGCCGAATCGACGAAGAGGACGCCGCCCTTCACCTTCGGCTGATTCGCCACGATCCCGATCACCCGGCCGTCGAGCCGCCCGTAGCCAACCACGAGTTCCTTGGCCCAGCGCGAGTGCACCTCGAGGAAGGAATCGGGGTCGACGAACGCCCCGATCAACTCCTTGACGTCGAACGGGTCCTTCTCGTTCGCCGGGACGATCTCGGAGACCTGGGGCTTCCAGCCGGTTCGGCCGGCGGCGCGGCGGGCGGCTCCTCCCGCCAATTGGCGGGCATGTAGGAGAGGTAGCGACGGGCGAGGTCGATCGCGTCCTCATCGGATTCGCTCAGGAAGTGGCCACAGCCGGACACCGAGGTGTGCATCCGGGCGCCGCCCATCTCCTCGAGCGTCACCTTCTCGCCGATCACCATCTCGGCCATTCGCGGCGAGCCGAGGTACATCGAAGCGTTGCCGTCGCGCATGATCACGACGTCGCAGAACGCCGGGATGTAGGCGCCACCGGCCGCGCGACGGCCCGAACAGCAGGCAGACCTGCGGCACCTGGCCGGAGAGGCGAACCTGTGTTGTGGAAGATGCGACCGGCGCCGCGGCGTCCCGGGAACATGCGCACCTGGTCGGTGATCCGGGCGCCGGCCGAGTCGACCAGGTAGACGATCGGCACCTGGTGGGAAAGCGCCCGCTCCTGGATCCGCAGGATCTTCTCGACCGTCTTCGGGCCCCACGAGCCGGCCTTGACGGCCGGGTCGTTCGCCATCAGCGCCACCGGACGGCCGCCCACCGTACCCATGCCGGTGACGACACCGTCGGCGCCGAGGCCCTCCTGCTCCCAGTTCGCGAGCAGTCCCTCTTCGGCGAAGGAATCCGCGTCCAGGAGCCGGGCGACGCGTTCACGCACCGGCAGCTTGTGCTGGTCGGCGACTTCTTCCGATGCCGCTCCGGCCCTCCCTCCAGCGCCGCGTCGAGGGCCGCCCTGACGTCGCTCACGCTCGCCTCAGCGTCTCAGGTCCGGTTCGTGCTCGGGCCGCTGCTCCGCGGCAACCTCGCGCTCGTCGGTGACCGGCTGTTCGGTGTCCTCCGGCTCGGCGGCGACCTCAGTCTCGGCGTCCTCGCGCTCCGCGGCGACCTCTGTCTCGATGTCCTCCGTCTCCGCCGGGCTCGGAATCGACGGGCTTGTGGTCCATCAGGTCCTCGGGTGACTCGGGCAGCTCGATGCCCGCGGAGCGATGTTGTTCGACGGCCGCACTCAGCTTGCGCGAGAGCTCCTCGGTGTCCGCGATCACGTCGCCGCGGCGTCGGATCAGATCGCCGATCAGCACCTCCATGTCCTTGCGCCGTTGATTTGCTTCCTCGACGATCCGGCGAGCCTGCGCCTCCGCGGCTCTCGACCACCTCGCGAGCCTGCCGCTCAGCCGAGGTCCTCGTCTCGGTCGCGATAGGTATCCGCCTCACCGCGGGTCTCGGTGGCCTCCAGATTCGCCGTGTTGACCGTGCCGCGGGCTTCCTCCTCGGCCTCGGCGCGGATCTGCTGCGCGCTCTCCTCCGCCTGCGCGAGGATCGCGCCGGTTCGCTGGCCGACCTTCTCCAGCTCCTTCTTGACGGCGTCCGATCGGGACTCGTCCCCACCACCGGTCTCGAGCCAGTCCGCCAGGCGCGCCAGGAACTTCTCGACCTCGTGCTTGTCGTAGCCCCGGCGCGCGGACGGGAACGTTGCGTTCCTGATGCGATCGAGACTGGTCTGGTCGACGGCATTCCTCCTGATCCTCTCCGAGTGCTCGCTACCCCGCGGCGTCGACCGGGACGGGCCGCTCACCCGAGTAATCGTAGAACCCCTTGCCGGACTTGCGGCCGTAGTCCCCCGCATCGACCATCTTCGTGAGGGTGTCGCGGCGCCGCGAAGCGCTCCTCCCCGTAGGCATCGACCATGACTCCGGCGATCGCCGCAAGCGTGTCGAGCCCGACGAAGTCGGCGAGCGTCAACGGGCCCATCGGATGGCTGGCGCCGGCCATCATCCCCGTGTCGATGTCCTCGATCGAGCCGACGCCCTGCTCGTGGGCGCGAATCGCGTCGAGCATGTAGGGGACCAGCAGCCGGTTGACGATGAAGCCGCGATTGTCGCCCGCCGCGACCGTGGTCTTGCCGAGCTTCTCGCCAATCTCGAAACCAAGGGCGACGGCGTCATCCGAGGACTCCTCCGCCCGCACGACCTCGAGCAGCGGCATCACCTGAGGAGGGTTGAAGAAGTGAAGGCCGATGATCCGCTCGGGGCGCTTCGTGGCCGTCGCCCTGCGTCGGCGACCGAGAGCGAGGAGGTGTTCGTGGCGAAGATACGCGTCGTCCTTGACGAGCCCATCGACCTCCTCCCACATCTCGAGCTTGCGGTCAAGATCCTCGGTGATCGCCTCGATCACCAGGTCGCAATCGGCGAGATCCGAGTAGTCGAGCGTCGGCGTGATGCGCTCGCGCACCGCGTCGGCGTCGGACTGCTCCATCTTCCCCTTCTCGACCGCGCGGGCGAGCTGCTTCTCGATCTTCGCCATGCCCTTGTCGAGTGCTTCCTGATCGATCTCCCGCACCACCACGTCCCAGCCCGCCTGAGCGCAGATCTGGGAGATCCCGTGGCCCATCAGGCCACAACCCAGGACGCCGACCTTGCTGATCGCCATAACTGTTCGCTCCCTCTAGTCGAGTGACTGGCGGCCGGGAGCATAGGGGCCCCCTCCCGACCGGCGCGTGCCGCCTGCGCAACCACCTAAGGTGTCGCGGGTTTGTGATCAGAATGCTCGACGGGAGTGCACAGAGAGCAGGGCTCTGGCTGACCGCGCTGTCGCGCGGCGGCGCTCGCCTGGGCAGTGGCGAGCGCGGCGCCCGCGCACGCCTCGGCCAGGTGCGATCGGGCCTGCCACGCCGCCAAGAAGCAGAAGCTCGCCCTGCTGCGGGCAAAGAACGCCCAACAGAAGCGCCCGAACGTGGTCGTGATCGATACGGACGACATGAACGTCACCGACCTATCGGTGATGCGCAACACGCTCCGCCTCCTCACCGCCCACGGCACGACCTTCCGGAACAGCTACGTCTCCTATCCCCTCTGCTGCCCCTCCCGCGCGACCTTCCTGACCGGCCAGTACGCCCACAACAACCACGTGCTCACCGACCAGCGGTACGGGGACCTCAACAACACCAACACGCTCGCCGTCTGGCTGCGTCGCGCGAAGTATCGAACAGCCATGGTGGGCAAGTACCTGAACGGGTACGGCGTGATCCGACCACGCGAGATCCCTCCCGGCTGGAGCAAGTGGTTCGCACTCACCGACGGGACCGAGCAGCACCGCTATGGCTTCAAGCTCAATGAGAACGGCAAGGTCCGCCACTACAGCCGGAAGCCGGCCAACTACATCGACTACGTCCTGGACTCGAAGGTCAACGGGTTGCTCAAGAAGTGGGCGATCAGCCCCAAGCCGTTCTTCCTCTACTACAACCCGAACAACCCGCACGGCGAGTCCGGCACCCCGGTGTGGTCGACGCGCGATCCCGAGCCGGCTCCTCAGTACGTCGGTGTATTCGGCGACATCACGGCACCACGCCCACCGAACTTCGACGAGCCCAACGTCTCCGACAAGCCGGAGGCGGTCCGCGACCTGCCCCGGCTCTCCGATGCCGAGCTCGCGGACATCGACAGGCGCTATCGCGGCCGGCAGGAGAGCCTGCTCTCCGTCGACGACGAGGTCAAGAAGATCGTCAAGCTGGTCCGCAAATCCGGCGACAAGCAGAAGACCTTCTTCATCTTCACCTCAGACAACGGGCTGATGATGGGCGCGCACCGGATCGAGTTCAAGGACTACCCCTACCAGGAGGCCGAGCGGGTCCCCCTGATCATCCGGGGTCCGGGTTTCCCGCAGAACACCACGCGCGACCAGATCGTCGCGAACGTCGACCTGGCTCCGACGATCACCGCGCTCACCGGTGCACGCCCGGGGCTGACGATGGACGGGATCCCCCTGCTGCCGCTGGCCAAGGACCCCGCGGACGAGACGGACCGCGCGCTGCTGATCGAGACCTTCGACGTCGGCGCCTTCGGCGTCAGGCAGGGGCCGTGGGCGTTCAACCAATGGAACAACGGCGACGAGGAGCTCTACAACTTGGAGAGCGATCCCTATGAGCTCACCAATCTCCTCTATGACCCGCCCGGACCCTCCGAGCCGTCGCCGCAGGACCTCGCCACAGCGAGCCAGCTCGCCTCGGAGCTGGCGAAGCTGAAGAACTGCTCCGGCGCCAGCTGTCGTAACTAGGCGGAGGCCTCTTCGAGCTTCTTCTGCATCGCCTCGGCGAGGGCATGCACGCCGCTCATCGGCCGCACGAACACCGACATCCGGTTGATCCGGCCTTCGCCGTCGAAACTCAGGAAGTCGATCCCGTCGAGCTGGCGTTCGCCGACTCGCGCGCTGAACGCGAGCGCGGCCGAATCGCCGGTCTCGACCTGGTCGGTGTAGCGGAAGTCCTCGAACACCTGGACGACCGCGCCGAGCAGCATCGCAATCGCCTCGCGGCCCTCGTAGGGCTTGAAGACGACGGGGCTGCGAAAGACGACATCCTCGGCGAAGAGGTCATCCATCGCCGAGAAGTCCTTGCCCTCGGCCGCGGCGCGAAAGCGATCGCTCTTCATGTCCTCACCCTACCTGTGCCAGTCGATCGGGCCGGCGGTGAGCAGGTGCGCGCCCAGGGGGCGTCCCAGCGTCCTCTGCGCCTCGGCGGACGCCGCGATCAGCTTGGACAGGTCGATTCCGGTGCTCGACGCCCATCTCCTCGAGCATCGAGACGAGGTCCTCGGTGGAGATGTTGCCCGTCGACCCCGGGGGCACCGGGCATCCCCCGAGCTCGCCGAAGGAGCTCTCGAAGGAGTCGATTCCCTGCTCGAGCGCCGCCAGCACGTTCGCAAGGCCCTGGCCGCGAGTGTTGTGGAAATGGGCGGTGAGCTCGGCGTCGCCGAGCCGCTGCCGAGCGGCGGCGAAGAACTCGCCCACCTGCCGCGGGTTGGCCATGCCCGTGGTGTCCCCGAAGGCAATCTCCTCGCAGCCGAAGTCAGCCAGCTGCTCGGCGATCTCGAAGACGCGCTCCTGTGGGACCTCGCCCTCGTAGGGACAGCCGAAGCTGGTCGAGATCACTCCCTCGCAGCGCAGACCGGCCTCTCGCGCCGCGGCGACGGTGCCCTCCAGGTCGGTCAGGGACTCGCCGATCGAGCGGTTGACGTTCTTCTGGTTGTGCGTCTCAGAGGCCGAGAGGAAGAAGTTCGCCTCCTGAAAGCGATCGCGAAAGCGCAGGGCGTTATCGAGGCCCTTGCGGTTCGGGATCAGGACGGAGTACGCGACTCCCTCGCGAGGCTCGAATCTCGTCAGCACCTCGGCGGCGTCGGCAAGCTGCGGGATGACGTCCGGACGCACGAATGAGGTGAGCTCGATTCGCCGCAGGCCCGCCTCGCCCAGCAACCGGATCAGGCGGACCTTCTCCTCGGTGGGGATCACCTCCGGCTCGTTCTGGAAGCCGTCCCGCGGCCCGACCTCGCGGATGCGGACGGTCTTCGGCAGCGCCTCGGCCATGCCTTTCAGCCTAGACGGGTCTGACCGGCGTCAGCCCTGCTCGCCGGTCACCGAGCCGATCTCGATCACGCGCCGCTCGTGGGTGCCGACACCGATTGTGCGGTCGGCCTCCTTGACCTCGACGTCGAAGCGGAGCTTGCGGTCGTCGACCACCTCGCGAAGCTTCGCGTGAACCGTGCAGGTCTGGCCCTCCGCGGCGGCCGCGACGTGCTTGACGCAGACCTCGAAGCCGACGGTGGCCTTGCCCTCCCCCAGCTGCTCGAAGGAGAGCACCGCGGCGGTGCGCTCCATCATCCCGATCATCCCGGGCGTCGAGAGGACGCTTGCTCCGATCGTGCCCCCGACGTCGGTCATCAGCCGCCCCTCGACGACGAACTCGTCGGTGCGCTCCGCGCCGATCTCCAGCGCCATCAGCCCACCATCCCCATGCCGCCGGAGACACCGATGCACTCGCCGGTGACGTAGGAGGAATCGTCGGAAGAGAGGAACGCGACCGCAGCGGCGACCTCCTCCGGCTGCCCGAGCCGCTTCATCTGGGTGCCGGCCTTCATCGTCTCGATGATCTTCTCCCCGATCTCGCCGAACTCCTTGGCCCCCATCAGCAGGGGGGTCTCGATCGGCCCCGGGGCGATCGCGTTGGCGGTGATCCCGAAGCGGGCGTTCTCGCGCGCCATCACCTTGGTGAAGGCGATCACTCCGCCCTTGGCGGCCGAGTAGACCGCGGACCCCTTGGAGCCGACGCGCCCCGCCTCCGAGGCGATGCTGACGATCCGGCCGTAGCCCGCCTCCTGCATCCCCGGCAGGGCGGCGTAGGTGCAGTTGAGAACCCCGCGGAGGTTGACGCTGATCACCTTCTCCCATTGCTCGGGGGTGGTCTGCGGTGAAGAAGCCGAATTCGTCGGTGCCCGCGTTGTTGACCAGGATGTCGATCGGCGCCCCGGCGCTCTCCACCGCCGCCTGGGCCGAGCCCAGGTCGGTGACGTCGAGCTCGATTGGGAGCCCGGAGATCTCGCCCGCGACCTCGGTGGCGCCCTCGAGGTTCAGGTCGCCGACGCGTCACCTCGGCGCCCTCGGCGGCGAGCCGCCTGGCGACGGCGGCGCCGATCCCGCTGGCGCCGCCGGTGACGAGGGCCTTCTTGCCTTCGAGCCTCATGGCGCTCAGCAGCCTATTCAGGGCGACCTGTAGCTTGCTCGCCGGTGGCAGAGCCAATCCCGATCATCGGCGGCACCGGCGCCCTCGGCTACGGGCTGGCCGTCCGCTGGGCGCGGGCCGGCGAGCAGATCGTGATCGGCTCGCGCAAGCGCCGAGCGCGCCGCTGAGGCGGCCGACCGCGTCCGTGAGGCCGCAGGTGACGCCCGAGGTCGAGGGCCTCGAGAACGCCGAGGCGGCCGCTCGGGGGCCGATCGTCTTTCTGACCGTGCCATTCCGGGCACAGTCGGAGACGCTCGCCAACCTGAAGGAGGCGCTTCAGCCGGGGCAGATCCTGGTCGATTGCACCGTCCCCACCGCCGCCGCGATCAGCGGCAAGGCCTCCAGGACCATCGGGGTCTGGCAGGGATCCGCCGCCCAACAGGCGCGAGGAGATGGTTCCGGACGGCGTCACCGTGATCTCGGCACTCCACACCGTGAACGCGGACGCGCTGGCCGAGGGAGACCCGGCTCGACGAGGACATCCTCATCTGCGGCGACCGCAAGGCGGACAAGGTGCGGGTGGCCCAACTCGTGGAGCGGATCGACGGGCTTCGCGCCGTCAATGCCGGCGCCCTCGAGATGGCCCGGATCGTCGAGACCCTGACGTCGCTGCTGATCTCGGTCAACGCCCGCTACAAGTCCCGAGCGGGCATCCGGATCACCGGGCTCCCCGAGGACGACCACTGGGCCTAGGGCCGCGCGTGGCCGGGACCGGAATCGAGCGCTGCGTAGTCCTCGCGGGCGGCACCGGCGGGGCAAAGCTGGCGGCGGGCATGCAGGATCTCCTCGGTGGCGGTCTCTCGGTCGTCGCCAACACCGCGGACGACATCGAGATCGCCGGTGTGGACGTCTCCCCCGACCCCGACCTGATCACGTACTGGCTGAGCGGCGAGATCGACGAGCAGCGCGGCTGGGGGATCAAGGACGACACCTTCACCGTGTTCGATCGGCTCGTCAGGCTGGGGATGCCCGACTGGTTCCGGCTCTCCGACCGCGACCTGGCCACCTGCCTGTACCGCCGCGAGTTCGTGGCCGAGGGAGGGCGTCGTACCGCCGCGCAGGCACAGATCGCGCGGGCGCTCGGAGTCGTGGCCACGGTCCTGCCGATGTCAGAGGAGCGAGTCAGGACCCAGGTGAGGACCGCCGAGGGCTGGCGCGGCCTCCAGCAGTACCTGGTTGCCGAGCACGCCGAGGCCGAGGTCGAGGGGGTCCAGGTCGAGGGGATCTCCACGGCCGCGCCCACGCCCGAGGTCCTCGAGGCGATCTCGTCCGCCGACGCGATCGTGATCGGGCCTTCCAACCCCGTGATCTCGATCGGGCCCATCATCTCGATGCCGGCCATGCGCGAGGCCATGGTGGCTGCAAGCGCCCCGGTCGTGGCCGTGAGCCCGTACGTGGCCGGCCAGGTCGTCAAGGGGCCCACCGACATCTTCATGCGCGCCCTGGGTCGCCCCTCGACCGCTGCGGGTGTCGCCTCGCTCTACGAGGGCCTGATCGACGGTATGGTCTGCGACCCGGAGGACCCGGATCCGCCGCCAGAGAGCGTCCCGGTGATGAGCTGCCCGACGCTGATGGAGGGTCGGGAGGGAAGACGGGACCTGGCCGAGAGAACCCTCGAGTTCGCATCGACCCTTAGTTCCGCCGAATAATTCCCGCAACGTCCGGGTATGTATTGCGCCCTAACCGTTAGCCTGACACTGTGGGGACTGCGTCCGACAACTTGCACACCACCGCGATCGTTCCGGTCAAGGGGCTCACGGTGGCGAACGGGCGACTCGATGGACTGCTGTCCCCAGAGGAGCGCAACCGGGTGGCCGAGGCCCTCTTCCTCGACCTCATCCTCAAGCTGCCGCGCAGCCGCTGCATCGACGACACCATGATCGTCACCGCCGACGCGTCGATCGCCCGCCAGGCACGTTGGTTCGGTGCCAAGGTCCTCCTGCAGGAGACGGACGAGGGCCACTCGGAGGCCGCCTCCGCTGGGGCGCGCGCTGCACTGGCCGAGGGCGCCCAGCGCGTCGCGATGCTGCCGGTCGACTGCCCGATGCTCGACACCGATGAGCTCGACGCCCACATCGGTCGATCCGCGCGGACCGTCCTGATCGTCCCCGATCGGCACGGGACGGGCACGAACGCGCTCGTGCTGGCGCCGCCTGACGTCTTCGAGCCGGCGTTCGGGCCGGACAGCTGCGCCCGGCACGTGAGCCGCGCTCGCGCGACCGGGATCAGCTTCGCCCTCGAGGAGGTCCAGTCGATCGGTCTCGACCTCGACACCCCCGAGGACTACTCGCTGCTGCGCGACCGCCTGCTGCTCGATCCGCAGCCCGCCCCGAAGACGGCTCAGGTCCTCTGGGAGCTCGGCGAGCGAACGCAGCGGGCCGCCGCGTAGGGCTCATCCTTGGTTGCGCGTGAGCTGCGGATCCGGCCGCTCACGGGCCTGCCCGATCTGCGTGAAGGAGACGTCCTCGGCCGCCTGATCGCGGAGGCCGGGGCTCCGGCGGACGACGAAATCGTCGTCATCTCCCAGAAAGCGGTGTCCAAGGTCGAGGGGCGGGTGCGACGGCTCTCGGAGGTGGAACCGGGCCGCCGGGCCAGGGAGCTTGCCGACCGCATCCACAAGGATCCGGCGCTGGTCGAATTGGTGTTCTCGCGAGAGCACGCGCGTCGTGCGCGCGGAGCCCGGCGTGCTGATCACCGAGACCAGGGATGGGTGGGTGGCCGCGAACGCCGGGATCGATTCCTCCAATCTCGATGAGGGCCTGGTCTCGCTGCTCCCTGACGACAGCGACGCATCCGCGCGCCGGATCAGAGGGGAGATCCGCGAGGCCGCCGGCTCCTCGCCGGCCGTGGTCGTCGCCGACAGCTTCGGTCGTCCCTGGAGAGTGGGCCAGGCCGACATCGCGATCGGCTGCGCGGGCCTCGCGCCGCTCTCGGACTGGCGTGGAAGGCCGGACGGCCACGGGCGCGAGCTCTCCGCGACGGTGATCGCCGTCGCCGACGAGCTCGCCTCCGCCGCCGACCTCAGCCGGGATAAGGACTCAGCGCGTACCGGGCGCGATCGTCAGCGGGCGCGGCGATCTGGTGAGCGCCGAGGACGGTCCGGGGGCGGGCCCTCTCCAGCGTCTCCCCGAGCAGGACCTCTTTCGCTGACTACAGGGCGGGTGTCGCCTTCTTGGACTTGATCTCCTCCATCGAGGGCGGCTTGGTGCCCTCGTAGGAGAACTCTGGCGGGTCGTAGACCTTCCCCGGTGTCGCGCCCATCGCGAGGATCCGGGCAGGCTGATCGCCGGTGGTCAGCTTGCGTCTCTCGATCGCCCCGACCCGGGCGAAAACGCCTGGATCCAGGGCGTATTCCTCGATCTCCGACGTGCAGGGTCGCTTGGCCCGAGAGGAGCGTATAGACCTCCTCCTGATCGTCATGAGTCTGGTCGTGCTCGGGGTAGTGCGAGAAGTTCGCCGGCAGGTCGATGACCGCGAGACCGAAGGAGCTGCACTCCGAGGCCGGCCCTGGCGCGACGGAATCCACCACCGAAGATCGCCTCGAAGTCCTCGACGCGCTTGATCGTCACATCTGGCATTTCGCTCTTCCTCTCCCCATGATGCGAGGGTGCGCCATCGGACCGATGCGCCTGAGCCGGGAGGCTACCCGCCGATCGCAAGCACGGCGGAACCATGGACCCTACCGTGACGCATGTCATCCAAGCGCACGATTGGCCTCGGCCAGCGGATAGACCCGGATTCGGGTCTCGACGGGCACGCTCGCCGCCAGCGGTAGGAACTCCTCGCCGTCCCGCCGCGTCAGGTTGGCGACCGACCGCAGCGAGCGCTCGTGCCAGAGCAACTCGTAGGGAAAGGCGGGGATGTCGCTCATGTGAATGCCCGCCGAGACCACCGTCCCGCCGGGCGCCATTGCGCGAAGCGCCTCGATCATGAGCTCCCCGACCGGAGCGAAGACGATGGCGGCGTCAAGATCCGATGCCGCAGGGTCGCCCACTGCGCCGGCCCACTCCGCCCCCAGCGAGCGGGCCAGGTCCTGCGTCTCGGTGTCGCCCTCGCGGGTGAGGGCGAAGACGCGCCAACCTCGGGCGACGGCGACCTGGCAGATGATGTGGGCGGAGGACGCCGAAACCGTAAAGGCCGAGGCGCTCGCCTTCCCCCGCCAGCCGGAGCGAGCGGTAGCCGATCAGCCCTGCGCAGAGCAGAGGCGCGGCGTGAGTCATCCGGAAAGCCGTCGGGGATCGGGAAGCAGAAGCGCTCGTCCGCCACAGCGCGCTCGGCATAGCCGCCATCGATGTCGTAGCCGGTGAACTTCGCGTGCTCGCACAGGTTCTCCCGGCCCGAGCGGCAGTAACGGCAGGTGCCGTCGGTCCAGCCGAGCCAGGGGACGCCGATCCGGTCGCCGGCCGCAAAGCGGTCGGCGCCCTCGCCCGCGACTCGAGGACCGTTCCGACGATCTGGTGCCCGAGGATCAGCGGCAGCTTCGGCTCGTCCAGTTCCCCGTCGAAGATGTGCAGGTCCGTGCGGCAGACGCCGCACATCGAGACGTCGATCAGGACCTGGCCGTCGGCGGGCGACGGCTCAGGCAGCTCACGTTGCGTCAGCGGCTCACCCGGTTGCTCGAACACCATCGCGCGCACGAGTGAATTGTCTCGAATAGGATCGCCGCAGCCGGGGGTTTCCGAGAGGAGGCTGTATGAACGACGATCGCTACGTGGAGTACGGCGCAGCGACCGGCATCCTGTTCGTGGTCCTGGCGATCGTGGGTTTCGCGGTCGTGATTCCCACCCCGCCCGACCTGAACGCTCCCGCCCAGGAGTGGTCGAGCTACTTCCTCGGGCACCACGACGCGGTGCGCGCCGGGATCGTGATCCTGGCCGATCGCCCTGTTGCCTTCATCTGGTTCGTCGGCACCCTGACCAGCGTCCTGCGGATCGCGACAGGGAGCCGAGGCTGCCGTCGATCGTGTTCGCCGGAGGGATCCTGGGCATCGCATCCCTGATGATCGGGCTCGCGGCCGTGGCGGTCGCTGCCTACCGGCCTCAGGGCGTCGACCCGTTGATCACGCGAGCCCTGAACGACTTCTTCGTGCTCGTCGGGGTCGCGGCGATTCCGGCCTTCGTGGCGCTTCTTCGCCGCTGGCGTTGGTGATCCTGCGGTCCGGTGCGCTCCCGGCCTGGCTCGGCTGGCTCCGTTGGTCGTCGCGGCGGCGGTTCAGCCGCTCACCTTCGGGATGCGCTGTTCACGAAGCAGCGGCGGCCTTCGCCGGCGACGGCGTGCTGGGGCTGTTCGTTCCTCTCGGTCGTCTCGCTCGGTGGCGATCTTCGCCATCAGCGTGCTGCTCACCGCATGGGCGCGGAGCGATGCGCCCCGAGGGCAGGAACGTCACCGACCCGGATCCGGGGCGCCGTCCGCGGAGCGGTCGGCGGGCGCTGCCGCCGGTGCGCGCCGAGAACAGGTGACCACGAGCCAGGGACGGCCAGCGACCGGGTCAGTAGGTCTCGACGATCTCGTAGAGCGTCGTCCGCTGGGCCGGTGTCCGACCGGCCCTGCGGGCGGCCGTCGATCAGCTGGTCGGGCTCGAGCCGGACCCCGTGCTGCGAGCCCGCCATCCGGGAGATGTTCTCCTCCATCAGCGTCCCGCCGAGGTCGTTGACGCCCCAGCGCAGGCTCTCGGTGGCCGCGTCGAGCCCCATCTTCACCCAGCTCGCCTGCAGGTTCGGGATCGTCTTGCCGAGCGCCAGACGGAACGCGGCGGTGTGCTTGAGGTTCTCCTGGCGCGAGATCTCCTCCACCCCGTGGGTGCGCCCGAGCAGCGTGTTGAACGGGATGAAGCTGAGCGGGACGAACTCGGTGATCCCGCCCGTCCGCTCCTGGAGCTCGCGCACGATCCGCATGTGGCGCGCGAGCTCCCGTGGCTCCTCGATGTGACCGAACATCACCGTCGAGGTGGAGCGGAGCCCGGCGCGGTGGCAGGCCTCGATGATCTCGACCCAGCGGGCGACCGGCAGCTTGTTCGGTGAGATCCGCTGGCGGACGCCGTCGTCGAGCACCTCGGCGGCGGTCCCCGGCGTCGAGCCCAGGCCGCACTCGATCAGGTAGTCGAACACCGCATCGGGCGATCGACCCGAGCGCTCGCACATGTAGTGGATCTCCATCGGCGAGTACGCGTGCAGGTGGATGTCGGGCGCGCACCTCCTTGGCGAAGCCGCAGCCAGCGGCCGTAGTCCTCGAGCGTGTAGTCGGGGTGGATCCCGCCCTGCATGCAGATCTCGGTCGCGCCGAAGTCGATCGCCTCCTGGACCCGCGCCGGCGAAGTCGTCCTCGGTGACGTGGTAGGCGTCGGGCGAGCGCTTGCCCTGGCCGAAGCCGCAGAACGCGCAGCCGACCACGCAGACGTTGGTGAAGTTGATGTTGCGGTTGACGACGAAGGTCGCGGTCTCCCCGGCCAGCTCGGCTCGCAGCTCGTCCGCAGCCGCGCGCATCTCCTCGATCACCTCGGGGCGGGTCTCCGAGAAGAGCGCGGTCAGCTCCTCCTCGCTGAGCTCCTCGCCGCGCCGGCCCTTCTCGATCGCTCGGGGCGCGACCTCCGGAGCGGGCGGCGCTCTCCTGGCGCCGACCCGAGCCCCGGCGCGGGATGAAGCTCCAGTACTTGAGCTTGACGACGTCGAGCACCCCCTGCTCCATCCACTCCGGGTCCAGGTACTGGGGATAGGCGCAGAGCCGCTCGGTCAGCGCGTAGCCCCGCGGCGCGAGCCCTTGCGCACCTGGTGCGGGCTGGGGAACGGCTCCTCCGGCGAGATGTGGTCGCCGTTGCCGACAGCCCGCCGAGATCCGTGGCGCCCTGCCTCGACGAGCTCCGGCCACCAGTCCGCCAGGTTGGGCGGCACCTGCACCCCGACGTCCGGCATCAGCCGCTTCGACTCGCGCGACCAGGAGCTTCATGTCGTCGAGCGGATACGGGCGTCGCCCAGTCCGGGAACGGGCAGCTCGGAGCCGCGCCGTCTCGCCGCTCGCCCACCGCTCCCTCGCGGCCTCATCCGCGATGTCGGCCACCTCCGCGCCGTAGTAGCGGGGATGCGGGACGAAGTTCTGGAGGATGACCTCCTGGATGTGGCCCGTGGCTCGCGTGGACGGCCGCGATCGCCTCGAGCGAGGCGATCCGCTCGTCCGGGGTCTCGCCGATCCCGACCAGGATCCCGCTCGTGAACGGGATCCGCAGCTCGCCGGCCAGCCTGGATCGTCTCCAGCCGCTGCGCCGGGTGCTTGGTCGGCGACCCTGGCGTGGACGCACCATAGTCGCTCGGTTGATCGACTCGAGCATCAGGCCCTGCGACGCCGTCACCTCGCGGAGCCGCGCCAGGTCCTCGCGGGAGAGGACGCCCAGGTTCGTGTGCGGGAGCAGACCCGCGCTCCAGCGCCGCGCTGGCAGGCCCAGACGACGTACGAGATGAAGTCCTCGTGTCCCCACTCCCGCAGCCGCTCGGCGACCTCGGGGTTGACCTCCGGGCGCTCGCCCGGTGAGGACCAGGAGCTCCTTGGCGTTTCGCCGCACCGCCTCGTCGAGGCGGCGCTCGACCTCATCCGGCTCGTGGATGATGCGCGCGATGCGTCGCGAAGGCGCAGTACTTGCAGTAGCAGCTGGCACGTGCTCGACAGCGAGAGCGTGTAGTTGCGCGAGAACGTGACCCTGCGCATCGCAGCGCAGACGCTAGCGAAGGGCGGCCTTCGCCATCAGCGCGGCCGTACGGTCGACGCATCAGCGCGCGCGAAGCCGCCGCTCCCAAGTGTGCGACCTGACGGCCGCTACGAACCCGCGATGCCGCCCGGCGGCGAGACGGCGGAGGCCCGCTGGATTGCCGCAGCGGCGGGGCCTCGCCGGCCGGCGGGGCCGGGCCTCGCGGCGCGACCGTGTCGGCCATCTCCTGCACCGGGCCGCTGCGGCTCGATGATGAACCTGTAGACGGCGGCCGCGAGGAGGCCCCGACGATCGGGCCGAGGATGTATGCCCACGCATCCGCTGAAGTGGTTGCCGATGAGCGCGGGACCGAACCAGCGGGCCGGGTTGAGCGAGCCGCCCGTGAGCGGACCGAGCACCATGACGCCCAGGCCGAGCGCGCCGCCGATCGCGAGCGCGGCCCACGCGACGGGTCTCGGGGTTGAGGGCTACCGCGAGCACGGCGAGGACCAGGACGAAGGTGCCGATGCCCTCGACGAGCGAAGCCCTGGAAGTCGCCCGCCGAGGAGTGGGCTGATCTTCGGCGTCCCGTAGTCGCGAGGCGCGTCCCTCGTCGAGCAGGAAGGCCTTCGTGAGCAGGGCGCCGAGCACGCCACCCGAGAGCTGGGCGAGGATGTAGACGAGGCCGTCGATCGGATCGATCCGGCGAAGAATGATGAAGCCGGTGGTGACCGCCGGGTTGAAGTGACCGCCGCTAGCCACGCCGATGCTGATGATCAGCGCGAAGAGCACGAGGAAGTGGACCAGGCCCACGACCGCGAAGTCGGAGCCGAACTGGGCGTTCTGGCCGGTGGAGACGTAGAGGACGACAACGCTCTGATGGCGAAGACCAGGAGCAGCGTCCCGACCAGCTCAGCGATATAGGCCGCTAGACCTCGATCTTGCACTTTGAATTGACCTCCTCGTAGCTCTCGTTGGACGCGAGGGTGCTCCGTGGCGGCAGCCGAGGAGCGACCCGTTTCAGGTTGGGTGCGAGGCGGCGCGCAGTCTAACTGCATTTCCGGCTTGGCCGAGACCACCCCAGCAAACCTTTACGGACCTCTTAGGGATAGGGTCGCCACGAATGAGACGGGTCGCCGCGCTGCTGGCGGTCGCCCTGCTCGGCGCCGCGATCTCGGGGTGCGGAGGGGGTGGCGCTGAACCGGGCGCGCCGGAGGGCGCGACCCTGGTCCTGGACTTCCAGCCGAACGCGGTCCACTCGGGCATCTACGCCGCGCTGGCCAACGGGAACTTCAAGGACGCGGGGATCGACCTGCACATCCAGGAGCCGTCGAGCACCGCCGACAGCGCCAAGCTGCTCGCGGCGGGACGCGCCGATTTCGCCGTGATGGACATCAACGACTTCGGCATCGCGCGTGAACGCGGCCTCGACCTGGTCGCGGTCGCGGCGATCGTGCAGCGTCCGCTCGCCTCGGTGATCGCCCGAAATTCGAATGAGATCAGCGCTCCTGCCGACCTCGCGGGCAAGACGAGCGGCGTCACCGGCGTCCCCTCCGACGACGCCGTGCTCGACACCGTGCTTCGCTCCGGCGGCGTCGATCCGTCCTCGGTGCACCGGGTCACGATCGGCTTCAACGCGGTCGCCGATCTGGCCGCCGGCAAGGTCGACGCCGCGACCGGTTTCTGGAACGCGGAGGGTGTGGAGCTGCAGCAGCGCGGGATCCCGATCCGCGAGTTCCGGGTCGACGAGTTCGGCGCTCCGCGGTACCCGGAGCTGGTGGTGGCGACAACTCCGACGAACTGTGGCGAGGTGCCCTCCCTGCTGGCGGGCCTGCGTCGCGGCTACGGCTTCCTCGGCGAGCACCCGGATCAGGCGCTCGACGATCTGCTCCATGAGGTCAGCAGTCTTGATCGCGGTTCTCAACACGCGCAGTTCGAGGCGCTCACCGGGGCCGATGCCTTCTCGGTGTCCGCAGGTGCGACACCGACCTCGGCGCTCCCACCCCAGGCAACGAAGGCGTGGCTGAGCTGGGCGACGGAGCACGGGTTGATCGCCGCCGCCGACGCTGCTCGGGTCCAGGCCGGCTTCGCCGGCTGTTCCTAGCCGCGTGGCGCAAAGCTCGCGCTATGCGCTAGCAAGGCGCCAATTGGCGGGTTGTTTCCATGTAGGGGAATAACCCGCCAGCTTCAGGTGAGTGCCCCGTTCGGTCAGGTCAGGTGAGCGCCCGTTCCACGAGCTCGGGCAGCTCGCGAACCATGCGGCTCCGGGGAACCACGATGAAGAGGCCCGCCGCCTCGGCGCGCGCCTTCATTGCCGTATCGGTGTGTTGATAGAAGCCGATCACGGGGATGCCGAGCTCGCCGAGCTGTTCGGGCGGCACGGCGTCCAGGTCCGCAACCACCAGGTCGACGCCGTCGAGCTCGTCGGGAAGTGTCGTGTCCGGCTCGACCTCGTGGCCTGCGGCGTCCAGCGCGGTGTGCACCCGGCTGGCGAGCATCAGGTCCTGCACCAGCGCGGCTACCCGGGCCATGCCATGGAGTTGTAGACGGGGAGCCGGGTCATGCTTCGGGCAATTTGACCAAAAAGCAGGGATGTCGGAAGCGACGGGCATTCCGATGGTTGCTCAGTGGGGCGAATCCCCCATTCCCGCAGTTCCCACCGCCGGGTGGTGCCCTGGGCTGCCACCGGTTTCTCCCTGCTCTGGGGGGCAATCTTCGGGCTCGCGCTCTCCAGGGAGGACCTGACGCTCGCGACCTTCAGCGGGCTGGGCATGGGTCTGACTCTGGTGCTGACGATGCTGATGTACCGGGAGCAGTCGCAGCTGCGCGATCTGGCCGAGACCGACACGCTCACCGAGCTCACCAATCACCGCGGGTTTCAGGAGGTGCTGCGGAGCGAGCTGGTGAAGGGAGCGCTGGAGCGCGAGCCCGTCGCCGTCGTCACCCTCGACCTCGACGACTTCAAGGCGATCAACGAGCGCCATGGACATCCTTTCGGCGACGGAGTGCTCCAGGGCGTGGGCGCCCAGCTCCGCAACTCGGTCCGCAGCGGAGACACCGCCGCCCGCACGGGCGGCGAGGAGTTCGCCCTGATCCTCCCGGGCACCGATTCGGACACCGCCCAGGAGATCGCCGAAAGGGTGCGGACCGAGATCACCCGCTCTCTCCCGCCGGCTCCGAGCTCACCTGCTCCGCCGGGGTAGCCGTCTACCCGGTCGACGCCGACGATGCGGCGACCCTCCTCCAGCTGGCCGAAGGGGCGCTCTACTGGGCGAAGCGCTCCGGAAAATCCAGGACGCGCCGCTTCGATCCCGATCACGTCCGGCTCTCCGGCGACGGGCCCCAGCGCTCCGAGATCCATCGCATCCTGGAGCACCGCGCGATCGAACCGCTCTTCCAGCCGGTCGTCTCCCTCACCACGGGTCGCCTGATCGGCTACGAGGGGCTCGCTCGCTTCCCAGACGCGCCGGATCGGCCACCGTCGACGTGGTTCGCGCAGGCGAACGCGTGCGGTCTCGGGCCCGAGCTCGAGGCGGCCGCCATCCGCGCCGCGCTGTCACCCGACGGCCGCCCGCCGGGAACCCACATCGCGGTCAACGTCAGCCCCTCGGCGCTTTCGACCGAGGCGGTTCTCAAGGTCCTGCCCGACGACCTCTCCGACGTGATCATCGAGCTGACTGAGCATGAGGTCTATGTGGGCGACAGCCTGCTCGCCGACTCACTCGCGGGCTTGCGGGAGCGCGGGGCACGGATCGCCATCGACGACGCCGGTGCCGGCTATGCCGGCCTGAAGCAGGTCATGTGGGTGCGCCCGGACATCGTCAAGCTCGATCTCGAGCTGACCCGCGCCATCCACTCCGATCCCGTCCGCATGGCGCTGGTGGAGTCGCTGGTCCGATTCGCGCGCCGCGTGGGGGCCACCGTCTGTGCCGAGGGCATCGAGAGCCACGACGACATCGAGGTGCTCGCCAACCTCGACGTGCCCTGGGGCCAGGGCTATGCGATCGGACGCCCCGCCCCGCCCTGGAGTCCCGTCGCGCCGACCGCGGCCGCGACCTGCCGGGAGGCGCTCGCCAAGGCGCTCGTCTCGAGCCCGGGCGGCGAGACTCCGACGATCTCCGCGGGCGACCGTCGCCTCGAGCACCTCAGCGCCCGGCTCGCCAACGCACGCTCGAAGACGGACCTGTACGCCACCTTGGACCTGATCGCCGGAGAGCTGCACGCCGACAAGATCACCCTTTCGCAGTGGCAGCCCGACCTGGGCATGATCGACACCCTCGCCGAGAGCGGAGAGCAGCCCGAGGAGGAATCCTTCCCGGTCGACGACTACCCGTCGACGGCGCGGGTGCTGGAGCGCCAGGAGGCCGTTCAGGTCATGGTCGGAGACCCGCTCGCCGATCGCGCCGAGGTCGAGCTGATGTTCTCGCTCGGCTACCGGTCCCTGCTGATGGTGCCCGTGGTCCTCCGCGGCGAGTGCCTCGGCATCGTCGAGGCGATGTGCCACGAGGAGCGGCCCTGGACCCGAACCGAGATCAATCGGGCGAGGATCGTCGCCAACCAGCTGGCCTCGGTCTTCCAGTCGTTCTTCCGAGTGCCCGACCCGGAACGCTTCGTCTAGAGACTTCGACGCCTGCGGAAATCCCGGCGCACGCTCTCCGGGCGCCCCCACATCTGCACCACCTCGGCGCGCCCCTCTTGCGCGTCGCGAACACGGAGCTCACCTCCGATGCCCTCGCGGTCGAGCTTGGTGAGGACGCCGCGAACGGTCTCGGCGGCCGCGGCGTGACCGAATCGGTGCGCGACGAGGATCCGCCAGTGCCAGTCGGCACGCGAGTACGGCTGAGCGTTCACCTGCGAGAGCATCACCGCGGCGTCCACGTAGCGCGTCTCGTCCGCGATCCGCAAATCCAGCTCCAGGTCCGTCCAGTCGTCCGGCAGGGTCTCGACCACAGCCTCGAAGTCCTCTGCGAGCGCCACGGCCGAAGCCTAGCTGCGGCTAGCCGATGAAGACCTGCTCGAGCAGGAAGACGTTGAGGGCGATGATCAGGCCGGAGAGGACGCCTGCGATTGCGGTGAGCCAGGCCGGACTTGCCAGAGCGCCCATCAGGGCCTTGCGTCGGGTGAGGAGCACGAGAGGGACGAGCGCAAACGGGATGCCGAAGGAGAGGACGACCTGGCTCCCGACCAGGGCATCGGTCGGATCGAGCCCGATGGCCAGGACGATCAGCGCCGGCGCCAGAGTGATCGCGCGCCGCACGAAGATCGGGATCCGGCGTCTGATGAACCCCTGCATCACCACCTGCCCCGACATCGTGCCCACGGAGGAAGAGGCGTAGCCCGAGGCCAGTAGGGCGATGCCGAAGATCGTCGCGGCACCCGGGGACACCAGCTGCTTGAGGCCGTTGAACGCGCCATCGATGCTGTCGATCCCGACCAGGCCGCTGCCGTGGAACAGAGCCGCGGCCATGATCATCATCGACAGGTTCACGCCCCCGGCGATCGCCATTGCGATCACCACGTCGATGCGCTCGAAGCGAAGGATCTGGCGCTTCTCGCGGTCGTTTCGGCCCACGATCCGCCGCTGGGTCAGAGCCGAGTGCAGGTAGATCACATGCGGCATCACGGTCGCGCCGATGATGCCCGTGGCGAGCAGGATGCTCTCGGTGCCAGCGAACCCTGGCGTGAAGAGGTGCCGGGCGACCTCGCCGCCATCCGGATGGGACTCGAAGATCTCGAAAGCAAAAGCGAGAACGACGACCCCGACCATCGCCACGATGCCCGCCTCCAGCCGGCGAAAGCCCTTCTGCTGGAGACCAAGGATCGCGAACGCCCCCGCACCGGCGAGCAGACCGGCCGGGAACAGGGGAATACCGAAGAGCAGGTTGAGGCCGAGTGCCGCCCCTACGACCTCGGCCACATCGCAGGCAGCCGCAACGATCTCGGCCTGGATCCAGAGCCCGATCGAAGTTCGCCGCGAGAAGGAGTCCCGGCAGGCCTCCGCAAGGTTCTTACCGGTCGCGATCCCCAGCTTGGCGGACTGGGTCTGGACGACCATCGCGATCAGGTTCGCTCCGAGGACGACCCAGAGCAGCAGATAGCCGAACTTGGCGCCCCCGGCGATGTTGGTGGCGAAGTTGCCCGGGTCGATGTAGGCAACCGCCGCGATGAAGGCCGGGCCGAGGAAGGGCCAGATGCGAGGCAGCCCTTTGGAGTGTCCGTCGAGCGAGCGCCGGGCCGCGCGCGCCACGGCGGCCTCTCCCGGCAGGACGTCCTCGACCGCGGACGATCCGTTGCCGCCGGTGGGTGGCGGTGAGAGCTCCCCGGGAATCGGCTCCGAGAGGTCGACGCCGTCCTCCTCCCGGACCTCGGTGACGTCTCGTTCGCTCATCCCCCGCCTCGCCGCACTCTCATGCTCTTTGCCAGCTCGCGTCCGAGCGGATGGGTGCGGCCGCCGGCCTCGATCACCACGGGCCCGCCGAATGGCTCGCGCCTCCTGACTCTCAGGCTCGCCCCCGGCTGGATGGCGTGCTCGCTCAGGTACCGGAGCATCGATGCGTCGCTATCGGAGACCCGGGTGAAGACCCCCTCCTCGCCCGGATCGAGTTCCATCAGCGGGACCGAGTCGTCGGCACTGACCGCCAGGTCGCGGTCCGGGATCGGATCCCCGTGCGGGTCGAGCGCCGGCTCGCCGAGCTTGGTGGCGATCAGCTCCTCCAGCTCCTCCGAGATGTGGTGCTCGAGAACCTCAGCCTCGGCGTGCACCCGGTCCCAGGGCATTCCCAGGACCTCCGCCAGGAAGAGCTCGAGCAGCCGGTGGTGCCGGATCACCTCGAGAGCGATCCGCTCCCCCTCCGGCGTCAGGCGTGCGCCGTGATACGCCTCGTACTCCACCACGCCATCGTCCGCGAGGCGCTTGAGCATCCCCGAAGCAGAGGCCGGCGTAACGCCAAGCCGCTCCGCCACGGCCGTCGTCCCCACCGGGCTCGCATCGCGCCCCTGGAGCTCGTAGAGAGCCTTGGCGTAATTCTCCGCGCCCTCATTGGTGCGGCGCTTCGGGTGTGCGTTGTGGGCCGGTGCGGGCATTCGGGTATTGAAGCACACGCTAACTCAGAAGTTAGGTGAAGCTAACTTTATCGACGGACGGCGGCCCCATCACCGAGGAGCTCTGGGCGATGCATGCCGTCGGCTAGCGCGCCGGGACCCGGGTCAGGCGCCCGTGCAGCTCCGAGGGCCGGTCTAGCGACCGAGAAGACCGTTGACTGTGTTGTCGACCCCGCCGAGGGTGGTGTTGACGGAGTTGTTGACGGTGCTGTCGCCCGCCACGCTGGGGGTGTTGCCGACGGTGGTGTTGACGGTGCTGTCGACGCCGCCGAGGGTGTTGTTGGGGACGTTGCCGACGGTGTTGTTGACGGTGCTGTCGACCACGCCGAGGGAGTCGTTGGCTGTGTTGCTGACGGCGCCGAGGGTGTTGTCGACGGTGCGGTCGAAGCCGCCGATGGTGTTGTTGGCCGTGTTGCTGATGGTGCCGAGGGTGTTGCCGACGGTGGTGTCGCCGAGGGTGTTGTTGGGGACGTTGCTGACGTTGCCGACGGTGTTGTTGACGGTGCTGTCGACCACGCCGAGGGAGTCGTTGGCTGTGTTGCTGACGGCGCCGAGGGTGTTGTCGACGGTGCTGTCGACGCCGCCGATGGTGTTGTTGGCCGTGTTGCTTACGTCGCCGAGGGTGTTGTCAACCGTGTTGCTGACGCTTCCGAGGGTGTCGTTGGCGGTTTCGCTGACGCTGTCGACGGTATTCCCGACGGTATTGCTGACGGCGCCGAGGGTGTTGCCGACGGTGGTGTCGACGCCGCCGAGGGTGTCGTCGGCGGTCTTGTTGACGACCTTGTTGACGCCGCCGAGGGTGTTGTTGACTCCGCCCAGGGTGTTGTTGACGGTGTTGTTGACCACGCCCAGGCTGTTGTTGACGGTGTTGTTGGCGCCGCCGAGGGTGTTGTTGACGGTGTTGCTGGCGCCGCCGAGGGTGTTGTTGACGGTGTCGACGGTGCTGTTCACGGTGTCGTTGACGCCACCCGCCCCGGGCAGGTTGACGTTGGGGACCCTGATCGGCGGCGACCCCGAGGAGCCTCCGCCGGAGGAACCTCCACCAGAGCTACCGGGAGCGCTGGTCGTAGAAGAACCCGACCCTCCTCCACCTGAGCCACCGGAGCCGCCGGTCCCCGCGCCCGTGCCTGTGGAGCCGCGGTCAGCACCACCCGTTGCGGAGCTGAGGCCGGAATTCGACCCAACGGCGGAGCCGGTCTTGCCGGTGAGTGCAGATACCGCCCGGTTCAACCCTTTGGGGTCGGTCGAATCGGTCTTGGCAGAGGCGGGAGTGGCGTCGTGGCCCCCGGTGATCGTGGAGAGACCGCCCGCGACGCCGGAGAGGGTCGTCCCGAACCCGATCAGGACGGCAACCGCCAGAGGAATGGCGCATAGCGCCGCGCCGGCCATCGCAGACGACGCTGTCCGGCGGTGCCACAGGGCGAGTAGTCCATTACCCATAGAACGTCCTGGATCCACCCTACCCAGGGATTGCGTGGATCAATCAGGCCGAGTGTCCCTTTTTCGGAAGGTCCTGTCGTCGTCAGAAGCACTACTCGGAGAGGCAGGGCGGCTCTGAGTGCGTCAGGCACGATCTCGGCTGGAGAGCCAGCCGACCAGAGCACCAAGCACCACTCCGACCTCTGGCGCCAGAGGAACGTCGGTGATCAGGCTGACGACGATTCCGAGCGCCAACCCGATCAGCGCCCCGATTCCGATTGGTGCCAGCTTGACGTTCGACTCCGACATCGCCCACGCAGTATCTCGCGGCGTCAGAAGGGTGTCAGCCAGGGACGCTGACGCGCCCTCGGAGCCGGTCGAGACGGCGACCTACAATCGGCTCTCATGACGGAGTCCGCGACGGAGATCGAGCTCGACGGGCAGTACCGGGCCCTCCGGGAGGAGGCCGGCTTCTTGACGCGGGAGCGAGGAATTCTGCTCGATCAGCGGACCGGATGCCGTCGACTACCTGCAGAGTCAGCTGACCAACGACTTCGAGGCGATCGAGCCCGACCAGGGGCGCTATGCGGCCCTGCTCGATCGCAAGGGCCACCTCGTGGCCGACATGAGAGCCCTTCGCCTGAGCCAGAGGCATTCCGGGACCCTGTGGCTCGAAACCGAGTCGATCACCGCCGGAGCCCTTCGCAAGCACCTCGAGACGTACAAGATCGGTCATGACGTCGAGGTCGTCGATGCGACCCCGGACTGGGCGATCACGTCGCTGATCGGACCCGCTTCCGCTGACGTTGCTGGTGTCCCCCCGCTCTCACCCGAGCATGCCCAGCACTACGCCGAGCGTGGCGGGATCGAGATCCTCGCCGTCGCCACCGACCAGGGCCTCGACCTGATCACCCGGCCCGACGCAGTCCAATCGCTTCACCAGGAGCTCGTCGAAGCCGGGGCCGCCACGGTTAGCGATGAGGCGGCGGAGATCATTCGGGTCGAATCGGGGAGGCCACGTTTCGGCCTCGACATGGGGCCCGAGTCGATGCCGGCCGAAGCCGGAATCGTCGAGCGGGCGATCGACTTCGAGAAGGGCTGCTACATCGGCCAGGAGCCGGTCGCGCGGCTTCACTACCGAGGCAAGCCGAACCGGACGCTCCGGGGCCTGCGCCTCAGCGGAGCGGCCGCACACGGGGACCCACTCTTTCTCGCGGATCGCGAGGTGGGCACGATCGGGACATCGTGCCTCTCCCCCGCGCTCGGCCCGATCGCCCTCGCGATCGTGAGACGGGAGGCCGCAGACGGCGAACAGGTCACGGTCGGAGACGGCGGTCAGAGCGCCGATCTCGTCGGGCTTCCCTTCACGTCCTGACCCAAGTGCCGCTGATTTTCCCTCTGTTCGGCTAGATTCTTCGACGCATGCCGCGGAGGAGGGGCAGAGCGTTGCTCGTCGCAGCCGCCCTGTTGGGAGTCGTGGCGGTGGCAGGATGCGGGCGCAGCGACTTCAAGAATGATCCAGGTCCTCCGGTCCCGGCCGAGGTGAGCGTGAAGATCGCCCCCGGCGGCGTGGGCGTCTCCCCGAGGGAGTTCGGCGCCGGCCTCGTCAACTTCACGGTGGCCAATCTGACCAACGAAACCGGCAGCCTTGCGATCCAGGGCCCTGTCGACGCCACCAGCAACGACATCGCCCCAGGGGACGCCGACACGATCAAGGTCGACATGAAGACCGGCAGCTACGAAGCCAGCGTGGACGGCTTCACCGTCGCGCCGTTCGGCTTCACCGTCGGCCCCGAGCGGCCCTCCGGGAAGAACGACCTGCTGCTTCCCTAGCCGCCGCGAGGCCGGTCGACCGCGACGAGGCGGTCGATGACGGAATCGAGCATGACCTGGAGTCGGAGGAAACCTGTGGGACTCTCCGCCGCGAGCATCTCCGCGACGACCTGGGAATCGATTCGATGTAGGCCGGGTTGGCCGCTCCCCATGCGCGGCAGCCCCCTGTTCTCGGACGCTTCCATTTCAGTTCTAGGAGTTGATCGGGGGTCGGGTGTGGTCATTTGAGCCTTTCGCGTTGGACTAGACGAAATCCTCATTCGCACCCCTAGGCACCGGCCTCCAGCGCGTCGGCGATCAGGCTGTCCGCGCGCGCCAGGGCAGCCTTCGCGTTCTCCTCCATCCCGGCAAGCGCGGATTCGATGCTGTCGGCGTTCTTCCGAACGCCGGTGAGCGCCTGCCGCGCCGTCTTCAGGGACTCCAGGGCGCGCCTGGTCTCGTCGATCGCCTCCTTCATCGCGGGGGCATCGAGAGCGAGGTCTTCCTTACGTGCGGCGAGGGCACGCGCCCGAGCCAGACCGTAGGCAGTTTCAAGCACGATGCGCTCGGGCCGGTCGCGATCGACGGCGACGATCAGCTTGTTGCCCTCGTACTCGACGAGGTTCTGGGTTCCGGCCGGCACGTTGTCATCGGTCGCCACAACCAGGACCGCGTAGTCGGCGCCGCGGTCTTCCAGCGAGCCGTTCAGGACCTCCCAGGCCTTGGGGCGCGGAAGGCGGCTGTCCTTGGGATCGAAGGCGATCTTCGCCAGGCAGGGGCCGGCACCCGCGCCGATCTCGACCACGGTGTCGCCCTTCTTCCCGCGCGTCTCCCCCGGGAGATCGCCGACGTGATGGGCAACGTCGTCGCGAACGGATGCGATCTCGTCGATCACCTCGTGGACCCGCTCCTCGAAATCCCGGCCCTTCGCGGTTCCCCGGGACTGTTCCGCCTCGATCTCCTCCTTCGCGCCGAGGCGCTCGCGTAGGGCGGTCACCTCGGCCGTCAGGGCCTCGATTCGCTCGCGGTCCTGCGCGTGCTCGTGCAGTTGCTGCTCCTGCGAGCTCTTCACCGTGCGGACCACCGCCTCCTTGAAGTCGGAGAGCGGATTGGCTCCGTCCTGGGCGGAGAACTGCTTGGTGAGCTGGGATCGCTGATGCTCCATCGCTGTGATCAGCATCTCGCGGATCTGCTGCTGTACGGAGCCGGTCCTCTCGCTGTCGAAGCTGTCGGCGATTCGCTCGACGAACTCCTCCTGCCCCTCTTCGATCACCCCGCCGAGGCGGTCGGCAAGGGGTCGGAGTTGGCGTTCGAGCTCGGCTCGGACGTAGTCCACGTTGGCGGCGGTCCCCTCGGACTCGATCAGGCGAGCGCCGACCTCGATCGCCCGCGTGACGGTTTCGGCCGGCGGGCGGTTCTTGTCGGCCTGCTCTCGCACGACGCGGGCAGCCCCGGCGTCCTGCACCTCGAGGTGCTCGATCACCAGGCGGTCGTCGATCGCCCGGACGGCACCGCCCGCATCGCCGGACTCCAGTGGCAGTTGTGGCTTTTCAGACGCTTCCATAGGACCTATCAACGTAGTCGCCGTTGCGGACGCCAAGCTGACGAGCGTTGAATACGATCCAGGCGTCCACGACCACCTAACGCGGGAGTCACATTGGCCGTAGAGATCGCCGACGTATCGAAGCTCGATGTCCAGCCGGGCGAGCTGCCCGAGAAGATGGCCGCCTGGGTGATCCGGCAGGAGCGCGAGGGGGAGCCGAAGGACGCGATGCAGGTCGAGGAGATCGAGGTGCCGGAGCCCGGCGCCTTCGAGGTCATCGTCCGAGTCATGGCCGCGGGCGTCAACTTCAACAACGTCTGGGCCTCGCTCGGCAAGCCGGTCTCGGTGTTCAACTATGGGGACCATCCGCAGTACGGGCATCACATCGCCGGCTCGGATGCCTCCGGAGTCGTCTGGAAGGTCGGCGAGGGCGTCACCCGGTGGAAGCCGGGCGAGGAGGTGGTGATCCACTGCAATCAGGCGTCCTATGAGGACGTCGAGGTCCACGGGCTCGACCCGATGGCCGCCCCGAGTCAGGAGATCTGGGGGTATGAGACGACCTGGGGCTCCTTCGCCCAGTTCACCAAGGTGCAGGCGCAGCAGCTGCTGCCCAAGCCGAAGAACCTCTCCTGGGCGGAGTCCTCGGCCTACGGCCTCACCTACTTCACCGCCTACCGGATGCTGATCGACCAGTGCAAGCTCCAGGCCGGCCACAACGTGTTGATCTGGGGCGCGGCGGGCGGCCTCGGCGTCTTCGCCAGCCAGCTGTGCAAGGCCGCCGGCGCGAACGCGGTGGGCGTCGTCTCCTCCGACGAGAAGGGCGAGCTGGTCAAGCGCCTGGGCGCTGTCGACTACATCAACCGCAACGAGTTCGCCGGGATGATGCGGTCGGGCGGCGAGACCTCGCCGACCGTGAAGCGGAGAAGGCGCGCTTCAAGGAGTCCCGCGGCTTCGCCAAGAAGGTGAAGGAGATCCTGGGCGACGCGCCTGACATCGTCTTCGAGCACGTAGGCCAGGCGACGTTCCCGACATCGGTCTTCGTCGTCAAGCCGTTCGGCAAGGTGGTGATCTGCGGCGCGACCTCCGGCTACACGCTCGACTTCGACGTCCGCTATCTCTGGATGAAGCCAGAAGCAGATCATCGGGTCGCACTTCGCCAACGCGTATGAGTGCTGGCGCGCCAATGAGCTGATGGCCGAGGGCAAGATCCAGCCGGTCCTCTGGCGGGTGATGGGCTTCGACGGCGTGGCCGAGGCGCATCAGCTCCTGCACGAGAACAAGCACCTCGGCAAGATCTCGATCCTCGTCGGCGCGACCAGCGAGGAGGAGGGCAAGCTCGAGGAGGGCCCGGGAGCGATTCGGGCCGAGGTTGGAGCCTGATGGCAGACGGCTCCTCCAACGGCGTCCTCGAGGTCGTTTACATCGACTGGCACATCAACCCCTTCCGGGCGGACCGCTGGTACGAGATCTGGGAGCCGGCCGCGGCCCGCGCGATGGCCTTCGGGGCCAAGGGCTGGTCGCTGACCCGCAACGAGGAGGACCCGCTCCACTTCCGCCAGGCGTCGATCTGGGACAGCCACGACGACTGGGAGCGCTACTGGTATTCCGACGAGGTCGCGGCGGTTCGCGAGCAAGCGGTCAGCTACTACAACAAGCCGCTCCTACCCGTTTGGCACGCCCTGATCGCGGGCGAGTAGCGCCTCGCGCGGCCGCCCCGCTACTCGCGACCCGGGTCAACGGCGCATCTCCGCAGCTACTTCGCACAGCTGCCGGTGTTCTCGATAGGCGCCAATGGTCTCCGCACGCAACCCATTCGCTCGCTTCGCCCTGACCGCTGCCCTCGCGGCGGGGCTGCTCGCCGTCCAGGCAGGCGCGGCGCAGGCCAAGGTGAGCTCGTCGGTCGGCGGGTCCCTGCTCACGGTCAGGGGGGGCCACGGACCGGATCGCATCGCGGTCACCTGCACGGCCGGCCTGGTCAAGGTGAATCGCAAGGACCCCCGCAGCGGGGCCATCGAGTGCTCGAAGGTCTCTGAGGTGGACGTCATGGCCGGGTCCGGAAGCGACCGGGTCAATCTCTCCGGCGTCGGCCCCGACACGGGCTTCGGCCAGCGCGACCTGCCCGGCGGCTTCGGTCACGGCACCGGCGCGGCGGCCGACCTCGGCGACGGCAATGACCGCTTCATCGGAGGGGCCTCCGCCTTCAATCTGGTCCTGGCGGGCGCCGGCAACGACCACCTGACCGGAGGCAGGTTCCGCGACAGCCTTCAGGGCGGCAGCGGGGACGACACCGCCACGGCGGGCGCCGGCCGCGACATCCTGCTCGGCAATTCGGGCAACGACAAGCTCAATGGCGGCGCGGACGATGACCTGCTCAGCGGCAACGCCGGCAACGACGTGCTGATCGGCGGCGCCGGAACCGACCTGCTGGGCGGGGGCGCCGGCATGGATCGCCTCTTCGGCGGCCCCGGTGCCGACCGGTTGGTCGGCGGCCCGGGCAAGGACCGCCTCAACGGCGGGCCGGGAAACAACACGCTCGTTCAGGACTCGCCGACGAAGAAGTAACCGGACGCGACACCCGGCTTCGCCATCAGATCGCGGCCGCGGGCGGCCGCCCATCACAAGTCGCTCCGGCCTTCGGCCTGCGCTCCTGAGGAGAGCGGCCTGGTGGCCGCTAGTGCTGCTCGAGCGGGGCCATCGTGAGGCCAGCCTGCTTGAGCTGCTCCCAGTAGAGCTCGGCGGGCTCACGAGGACCCGTCCAGACGGCGGCCTGGCCGCGGTTGTGGATCGTGTCGGCGAACCGGTATCCGCCATCCAGGGAGATCCCCGGGATCACGCTCGAGAGAGTCCTGGCGACGTGATCGAAGGTGTTGTGATCGTCGTTGAGGACGATCACCAGCCAATTCCCGCCCAACCCCTCCTCCGGACCGGCGGATTTTGGACGCTCAACCGTGGTCGTGGCCACCCGGCGGAAGGTAGAGGATTCGTCCGGAGCCAGGGGGGAATTTGCACCCGCTCCGCCATCAAGTCGCGGCGGTAGCGGCCGCCCGGCACAAGTCGCGGCGGCTTCGCCGCCGCTCCGAAATGGAGCGGCCTACCGCCGCTAGAAGGGGTTCGGAACCTGGACGAGGACGTTGTCGAAAACGCCGGTGATCCCGGTCCCGGCGCCGGATCCCTTGGCCCCCGCGGTGATGACCGTCTGACGCCCGTCCGGCTGGTCGGCACCTGAGTCCGTGGCCGAGACCACGCCCGTGCCGTTGACCGAGGCGATCACGCTGGTCGACGCGCCGCCCAACGAGAAGGCCCGAATCGCGACGGTGTTGGGCTTGCTTCCCACCTTGATGAACTTGCCGCTCCCCGCCGAGACGAGCCTGGGCCCCGCGGCGCCCTTCGGATCGCGGAAGTACTGCCACTTGTGTGCGTTCGGCAGGACGCGGAGGATGTAGCCGGCGCTGCTGCTCCAGCGAACCCCGACGCCCACGAAGGACTTCTTCTGCAGCTTCTTCGTCCCGCCGCCGACGGTGGTGGTCCCCACCATCCCCTGATCGGAGTACTGCGCGCTCGAGTCGCCGACGACCGACGAGCGGTACGTGCACGAGTTGGTGTTCCGGCCGACCCCGATCCCGAGGGCCTGATTCGCCACCCACTTGCGCTTGCAGGCGGTGCCGCCGACCTTCTGGAAGGCGTTCACGTCGTCCTGGCTCTGGAACTGGTAGCTGGCGACCGGGATCGGCGCTGCCTGAGCCACCGCGCCGGCCACGAGGGCCGCGCCGGTGACGAGCAGGACTGTCAGCTTGGTGCGCATGCGGGCGTGAATGTAGACGTGGGGCGTACGGAAACTGCAAGAACACCCCTCACGCCCCGATGGAGCGGTCAGATGGCCGGCAGACCGGTGATTTTCGGGGCGAAGGGCGAAGCTCGAAGCGAAGTATGTGGGGCGGTCGCCTGCAGCCATGCCCGGGTTCCGCGAGCCGATTTATCGCGGGCTTACCATGTGGGCATGAGCGAGCACCGCCTGCCCGAGCGGGACCGGCCCTGGGTCATGCGCACCTACGCGGGCCACTCCGATGCGCGTCGATCGAACGAGCTCTATCGAAAGAACCTGGCAAAGGGCCAGACAGGCCTCTCGGTCGCCTTCGACCTGCCCACGCAGACAGGCTACGACCCCGACGCGGAGCTGGCCCGCGGCGAGGTCGGCAAGGTCGGCGTCTCGATCGTCGCACAAGGGCGACATGCACACGCTTTTCGACGGGATCCCACTCGGCGAGATGAACACCTCGATGACGATCAACGCCACCGCCGCCTGGCTGCTCGCGCTCTACGCAACGGTCGCCGAGGAGAACGGCGTCGAGCGCGCCGCGCTGCAGGAACGACACAGAACGACATCATCAAGGAGTACCTCTCGCGCGGCACCTATGCCTTCCCGCCGGGCCCTTCGATGCGGCTGATCGCCGATACGGTCGCCTTCACCGTCAACGAGATCCCCAAGTGGAATCCGATCAACGTCTGCTCCTATCACCTGCAGGAGGCCGGCGCCACCCCGGTTCAGGAGATCGCCTACGCGCTTTCGACCGCGATCGCGGTGCTGGACGAGGTGAAGGCGCGCGGCCAGGTCGGCCGACGAGGACTTTCCCAAGGTCTTCGGCCGCATCTCGTTCTTCGTCAACGCCGGGGTCCGGTTCATCGAGGAGCACGCCAAGCTGCGCGCCATGGGCGAGATGTGGGAGTAGATCGGCCGCAACCGCTACGGGGTGACCGAGCCGAAGTTCCTGCGCCTCCGCTACGGCGTCCAGGTCAACTCGCTCGGCCTGACCGAGTCCCAGCCGGAGAACAACGTGCCCCGGATCGTGCTCGAAGCGCTTGCCGTGACCCTCGGCCGCGACGCCCGTGCCCGAGCGATCCAGCTACCGGCTTGGAACGAGGCGCTCGGCCTCCCCCGCCCCTGGGATCAGCAGTGGAGCCTGCGGATCCAGCAGATCCTCGCCAACGAGACCGACCTGCTCGACTACCCCGACATCTTCGAGGGCTCGAAGGTGATGGACGGCGCTGGTCGACGGAGCTCGCCGAGGCTGCCAAGGCCGAGATGAAGGCAGTCGAGGAGCAGGGCGGAGCGGTCGAGGCGGTCCCCTACATGAAGGCGCGGCTGGTCGAGTCGAACCGCGAGCGGATCGCCAAGATCGAGCGGGGCGAGATCAAGGTCGTCGGGCCAGAACAAGTTCACCGAGACCGAGGATTCGCCGCTCACCGCCGGCGAGGACGGCGGCATCCTCACTCCCGATCCCGAGGTCGAGCGCGAGCGGATCGAGGCTCTGGAGGAGTGGCAGGCACAGCGAGATCAGGCAGCCGTCGACACGGCTCTCGAGAAGCTCGCCGAGGCCGCCCGCGACGAGAGCGCGAACATCATGCCGGCGACCATCGAGGCCGCCAAGGCCGGCGCCACCACCGGCGAGTGGGCGGGCGTGCTGCGTGAGGTCTTCGGCGACTACCGGGCGCCCACCGGCGTCGCGGAGGCCGCGGGCGGCGCCGCCGCGGTGAACGGCGACCTGCTCGGCGAGGTCCGCGAGCCGAGTCTCCGAGGTCGCCGAGGAGATCGGGCACCCGATCCGGATCCTGGTCGGCAAGCCCGGCCTCGACGGGCACTCGAACGGCGCCGAGCAGATCGCCGTCCGCGCCCGCGACGTCGGCATGGAGGTCGATCTACCAGGGCATCCGACTGACGCCCGAGCAGATCGCGGACTCCGCCGTCGAGGAGGACGTGGACGTGGTCGGGCCTCTCGATCCTCTCCGGCTCGCACCGCGAGCTCGTCCCGCGCGTCGTCGAGCTTCTGCGCGAGCAGCGGCGCCGACATCCCGGTCGTGGTCGGCGGGATCATCCCGGCCGCGGATGCCGCCGCCATGCGCGAGGCCGGCGTGGACGGCGTCTACACGCCGAAGGACTTCGAGATCAACCGGATCATGGGCGAGATCGCCGACCTGGTCGCAGAGCGCCACCGGGCCGTCCAGCCGGCCTGATGAACGACCCGGAGCTGAACGGCGACCGCAGCTCCTGGCTCCGCTGCTATCGCTGCTGGGCCACGGACCTGGAGGTCCAGCTCCATTACGACGCGATCCTGCGTATCGACCCCGAGAGTGGAGAGCCCGCGGAGCGCCTCGACGAGGTCCAGGAGGCAGTCGTCCAGTGCCTGCGCTGCCTGCACGATCAGCCACACCTGACGATCCAGGAGGACAAGGTCGTTCCGGTCGAGGACCGCTGGGAGCGGATGGTCGCGGGCACCCCCTGGGTTGCCTCCTGCACCGTCACCGTCGACCAGGACCAGGTCGAGAGCTGTTCAGGGCCCGAAGCTGCCGAGTCGCTCACCTACGGCTCTTTCGGCGAGGCGGGGACGCGCGAGTTCTTCACCCATGTGCGCTTCCACAAGCACGACGAGGAGCGGATCATCGTGCACCTCTTGGTCGAGCTGTATGCACGCTCGGCCGAAGAGGCCACCGAGGTTCTCGAGGAGGCCTCACGGGGCGTGCTCGAGATCACCTCGCTGGCGGAGGAGTCACGGCCTCCCGCCCACGCGCCCGACGAGGCTCACTAGCGCTGCTGGACATTCACCGCCACTGGGGCTAGGTTGGCCTGGAACTCGTCCAACCGGGAGAGGAGTGGGCATGGATGCTTCCCGAACGAAGAAGCTCTCCCTGGCCATCATCACCGCGCTGCTGACCGTCACCTGCCTCGCCGCCGCCGGCGCCGACGCAAAGAAGCACAAACGGCTGAAGCTGACGTGTGATCAGACCACCCAGGAGATCTTCAGGACCGCAGAGCAGTTCAGGCAGCAGCACAACGCGCTGGGATGGACGATCGAGCCGGCGCCTGAGGGGCTACTCGTCGGCGGCGCCTGCAAGAACGTCGCCCCGCTGACGCGGCAGGGCGCGGCCTACCTCGCGGACGTGCATCACTCCGGCGACGCTGACCCGCCATTCCCCGGCGAGACGAACCCCGACGTGTACGCCTACCACTGGTACTGGACCGAGATCGTCGCCCGGACCAAGAAGGGCCGGCTTCGGGACACGATCACCGACTCCCATTGCGAGCGCGAGGCGATCGGGCCCGCCCCGCTGTTCGACATCCAGGTGCTCCCCTGCTGAGGCCAGGGAGCCCCGGGCTTGTTCTCCTCGCCGGGCGCCCCGGGTTCCTTGATCGCCTCGCCGGCTGCCTTCGCCTTGTCCTTGAGGCTGCCCTTGCCGCCGGCGATGTCCTTGAGCTCCCCGGCGTCCTCCTTAAGGGCGTCGGTTCCTCCGCGCTTGTCGACCAGCTTCTTGGCCTGGTCGGTGAGCCGTCTGAAGTTGACCATCACTCCTCCTTATCCGGGGTTCTTGCGCGGAACCAGAACGGCCCGCTTGAACTCCGCCACAAGTGTCCCATCCTGGTTGTAGGCGCGGCTGTGGACCTTGACCACCCCACGGTCGGGCTTCGATTCGGAGGGCCGCACCTCGAGCACCTCGGACTCGACGAACAGGGTGTCGCCGTGGAAGACGGGATTGGGATGGCTCAATTCGTCCGTGGCCAGGTTGGCGATCGCCTTGCCGGAGACGTCGTTGACGGTCATCCCGAACATCAGCGAATACACATAGGGGCCCGCCACGACGTTCCTTCCCTGCTGCGACTTCGATGCATACACGTCGTTGAGGTGCAGCGGGTGGTGATTCATCGTCAGCAGGCAGAAGAGATGGTCCTCCGACTCCGTGATCGTCTTCGCAGGCCAGTGCTTGTAGACGGCCCCGACCTCGAACTCCTCCAGGTAGCGCCCATATTCGTGCGCGCCCGAGGCCTCCCGCTCGGCCTGATCCGTGGTCAGCTGGTGCGCTTCCTCGTTCATCTGAGTCGATTCATCCTTTCTGTTTCGGGGCCCCGACCGGCGCGGGATCGTACAAGCATTGCGCCCGGCGCCGTTCAGCAGCGGCGCAGGCGCCGGCCGAGGCGCGCCCGGCGCCCGTCCGCCAGCACGAGGGTCGCCGCGATCCGCTTCGAGCGGTTGACGGAGAGAGAACGCAGCGGTATCAGCCCGCGTATGGGCAGCTCATCGTCACTGCCCAGGCCGTGATTCCCGACTTTGAAGCGGGTGCTGTAGATGGCTCCGGCATCGCGGCCGGCGAACACGAGCCTGATCGGCGAACGAGCACAACGGCCCTCATTCGGCGCCGATCCGCGCCTGAAGCGCAGCTTCATCCGGACATTCGGCTTGTCGCGCGGCCGCCGGGCCGCGAGGGCATCGAGCAGCTGCCGATAGGCGCCGAAGGCCGGCTTCTCGCTGTAGTCATCGCGGAGCAGGCCATAGTGATATTGGAAGTTCGGAGCGCTGGTCCGATGGTCGCGCAGGTCGAACCAGCGATAGTCGGTGACGTGGTAGGTGCCACGAAAGTCGCTGGCGGCAGCGACCATCGAGCGCAGAGCCTGCTCCTGCTGCGCCTCGGAGCGCCCCGTACCCGTCGGCCAGCCGTTCTCCTCGATCCGGATCGGGACGGTCATCCCGAGCCCGGCGATCGGCATGTAGCAACGCCGGAGCTCGCTGATCGCGGTGATCAGCCCATCACCCTCGGCTCCGGAGGTGGCCGGGGGAAGGACGGTCCCGGGATATGCGTCGAGGCCGACCCAGTCAACCGAGCGAACGAAGGTGCGGCCGCCGGTATCTCGCAGGTAGTCCCAGAAGCTCTCTTCGTTCGCGGGGGTGTTGCGGTAGGCCCAGTTGAAGCCGATCCGGAGCTGGGCGTAGCGGTCCCGGAGGGCCTCCTTCTTCGCAGCGATCACCCCCCGCACGAGGGCGTCGCGTGCGCCGGGGTAGAACGAGTCGGAGGCGTCCGGGGCGATCGGCGGGAAGTTCACCTCGTTGGTCACCTGGATTCCGGTCACGCGGCGGTTGCGGCCGAAGACCCGCACGACCCGACGGACGAAGCTGGTCCAAGCCCCGATGTTCCCCACCTGCTCGGGGGTCGGGTGATAGCGAAGCTGGAGCTCGACGAGGTAGCCCGAATTTGTGTAATGGCGGGTGAGGGCGAGGAATTGCTGGAAGCCCTGCTCGCCGAGGGACCAGAAGAAGCGATTGAGGCGAAGGGTGATCGGCGTACGAGCTGGCCGTAGCCGGTCGAGTGCAGCGAGGGTCTTCGCGGGGTCGTCGGGCACCGGCGGAACAGGGGGCCCCACTGCTCCCGCCTCCCCGGAGGGCGTGATGCCGAAGCGGAGCCGGGGGCCTGGGAGCTTGGGCAGGCCCGTGGTGCTCGTGTCACCCGTACACGAGGGTTGGGCGTGCGCCCAGTCCGCGGGGATGAGCCACGACGAGCTCAGCGCCGCCGCCAGCGCGATCACGATTCCGGTCGCTGCAAGGGCCCGCCCCTTCCCCATCATCGGCTCACGGTAGCCCTTCACCCACCGCCCACGGGCATTCCCTCGAACCTTTCGATGTCCCGGATCTCGGCATCGATCTTCGATCCCAGTCGCTCTCGTTCGCGCCTCGGCAGGTTGAGCGTGATCTCCAGCCGGCCGCTCTTGCGCGAGGAGCGCCAGCCGCCCACGACGACGCCGTCCTCGACGATCACCGGGCGGATCCAGCCACCTCCCCCCTCCTTGACGTGCGCGGCGTGCTCGCCGGCGACCGCGAACTCACGGTCCTTCCAGCCGAGCAGGTAGGTGTCGAAGTTCCCCAACAGCCGGACCTGGCCTTTCGGCGGCAGGCGCGGCGGCCCGCCCCGGGTCACCAGCATCGTCTCGTCGTCCACTCGGACCTCCTCGATCTCCCTCGAGATCGACTCGAGCCCAGCCCGAACGTCCCGCAGCGGCAGCCCCGACCAGTAGGCGAAGTCCCGATCGGTGGCGGGCCCGAAGGCGCCGAGGTAACGGCGGGCTAGCTCCGCGAGCGCTCGATCCCGATCGAAAGGCGGCGGCTTCCCGAACCAGTCCTCGCCGGCGGACCAGGCAGGTGGTCTTGCCTCGGTCGGGGCCGAGGCAGGCGATCCCGGAGACCACGGCCGTGAGTGCGATGTGCATTCCGGTCTGCTGGTTGAGCTTGATTCCCGCCGCCTCGATCCGCTCCGCGAACCTCACTTCGCGTCAGGGGGCCTTCGCTCGCGAGCGCCTCGGCAGCGACTCGCGAGAGCCCTGTCCTGTCTCGCCGGCGAGAGGCCGAGCTGGGAGAGCCGGCGCCGCGACCACCGCTCGATGCCCGGCTCGAACAGCGGCAGCCACCAGCCTGCGTCATCGGTGGGGATCAGGTGGATCGTCATTCGCATCACCCAGGTGCGGAGCAGCGACCGCTCCTCGGTGCGAGCCCGCGTGATGTCGGCGGCGGTCAGCTTCCTGGTGCGCGAGCGGAAGGTGAGCGGGCCGGCGTAGACGTCCTGCGCCTGCGCGCCGGCGATCGACCGGGCGATCTCCGCGGGATCCTTGGCGGACCCCGGCCGGTGCAGCAGCTGCGTGGCGGCGCGTACCCGGGCCAGCCGGGTCGGATCGACCCCAGCCACCTGTCCTAGTGGACCTTCTTGGTCCGGGCGCGCTGCTCATGGCGATCGACCACCTGCGCGATCAGCTTCTGGATCCCCGAGTCGCCGCTCACCCTGATGTGGCCCGCCTCGTACGCCTCCCTGTAATCGGCCGCGTGGCCCTCCTCGGCGAGCCGGTTGAACTCGGCCCGCTGGAACTCGACGGTCACCCGCGCATCCTCGGTCGAGGCGGCCTTGCTGATCTTCGGCCCGGGTAGCTCCACCCGGAACATCTGCACGTCGCCCCGACCCCGCAGCTCGAGCTCGAAGACCAACTTGAGAGGAGCGAGAGCCGGCACCTCGGCCTGGAAGCGCTCGATCGCGGTCTTGATCAGTTCCTGGGTCGACGCCATCTCACCACGGTATTGGCTTCCGGTCTCGGAAGAAGCCGCCGGTCGGCCCGTCGTCCGGCAACGTCGCAAGCCAGACGGCGGTGTCAGCCCCCTCCTCCACCGAACGTGGCGCACCCGATCCGCCCATGTCGGTCCGGACCCATCCTGGACACATCGCGTTGACCTTGATGTCGCGTTCGTCCCACGCCAGGGTCCTGGTGAGCGCGTTGAGAGCCGCCTTCGAGACACGGTAGGCGCCATAGCCGCCGTTCATGTCGGAGAGCTGGCCGGCGCCGCTCGAGACGTTCACCACCCGCGGCGCCTCGCTCTTGCGCAGCAGCGGCAGCAGGGCCTCGATCAGGCGCCAGGGGCCGAACGTGTTGACCTCGAGAACCTCATGCGCTTCGTCCAGGTCGTATTCCGCGGCGCCAACCGGATCGCCGTAGACGCCCGCGTTGTTGACCAGAGCGTCCAGGCGGCCGGGCCCGGACTCGACCGCCTGCAGCTGCCGCGTCGACCGCCGCCTGGTCGGTGACGTCGAGCCGGATCGGATCGATCCCCTGATGGGTCCGCCACGTCATCCGGGTTGCGCGCGCCGGCGAAGACGAGAAAGCCGTGATCCGCTGCGAGCTGGCGCGCGATCTCGGCGCCGATCCCGCGGTTCGCGCCGCTGACCAGGGCGACGCGGCTCAAACCTTGTTCCGCTCCAGCAGCTTCTTGCCGATCACCATGCGCTGGATCTCGGAGGTTCCCTCTCCGATCAGCAGCAGCGGGGCGTCCCGGTAGAGGCGCTCGATCTCGTACTCCTTCGAGTAGCCGTAGCCACCGTGGATCCGGAAGGCGTCCTCGACGACCTCCTTGCCGGTCTCGGAGGCGATCAGCTTCGCCATCCCGGCCTCCAGGTCGGAGCGCTCGCCGGCGTCCTTCATCCGCGCGGCCTTCCGGGTGACGCAGCCGCGCGGCCTCGATCTTGGTCGCCATGTCGGCGAGCTTGAAGAGGATCGCCTGATGCTGGGCGATCGGCTTGCCGAAGGTCTTCCGCTCCTGGGAGTACTTCAGCGCCAACTCCAGGGCGCGCTGGGCGATGCCGACGCCGCGGGCCGCGACGTTGACGCGGCCGACCTCGAGCGCGTCCATCATCTGCGAGAAGCCCTTGCCGAGCCCGGCCTCCTCGCCGCCGAGGATGCGCTCGGGCGGGCACTTGTAGCCCGAGTAGACGAGCTCGGTGGACTCGACGCCCTTGTAGCCCATCTTCTTGATCTTCGGCGGGATCTCGAGGCCCGCGAACTCGCCCTCGTTCTTCTCCTTCCAGGGCTCCTTCTCGGTGATGAAGCAGGTCATCCCCTTGTACGGCGGATCGGCCTTCGGGTCGTTCTTCATCAGCACGAAGACGACGCTCGAGCCGAGCCCGTTGGTGACCCACATCTTCTGGCCCTCGAGCACCCAATTGCCGTCGTCGTCCTTGGTGGCCGTCGCCTTGATGCCCTGGACGTCGGAGCCGACCTCGGGCTCCGAGAGCGAGAAGGCGGCGCGGATCTCGCCGGTCGCCATCTTCGGCAGGAAGTACTCCTTCTGCTCGTCGGTGCCGAACTTCATCAGCAGGTAGGAGCCGATGAAGTGGGTGTTGACGACGCCGGAGATCGAGATCCAGCCGCGCGAGAGCTCCTCGACGATCATCGCGTAGGTCGTCAGGTCGAGGCCCATGCCGCCGTACTCCTCGGGGATCGTCACCCCGAAGAGGCCGAGCTCCTTCATCTGCTCGACGATCGGCTCGGGGAACTTGTCCTCGTGGTCGTACTCCTCGGCGTTCGGGATGATCTCGTTGTCGACGAAGCTCGCGGACCATCTCGACGATGGCCTTCTGCTCGTCGGTCATCTCCTGGATACGTGCTCTCTTGCTGCTCGGTCGCTACGGCCATGGCTCCTCTGAAGTCGTGTTGAGCGGGGCCCTGCCTGAGGCGAAGGATAGTCGGGGCGCGTACGCTCGGCGCGGGATGAGCGGAGGACACCGATCGACGAGTGCCGCGACCTTGCCGATCTGATCGGCGAGGCGGACGTATTCGCGAGGCATCGGTCCTCGAGGGACGCAGGGCATCGATCAGATGGTCGAGGCTCCTGCGCGAGCACGGCCACCCGCGAGTTCGTGACACTGATGGCCAGCGAGTCGGCTCGCGCACGGAGTGCCGCGGCGTCGAGGGCTTCCGGGAGGCGCTGAGCGACTGGATCAGCCCGTACGAGTCGTTCCGGCTCGAGATCGAGGAGGTGATCGGCAGCGAGGACAAGCTCGTCTTCCTCGCCCGGCAGGTCGCGACGACCAAGCACGACGCCGTCGAGGTCGAGACCGAGAGCGCCAGCGTCTGGTGGCTCGAGGACGGCCTGATCAGCCAGGCAGTCTTCTACCTCGACCGACAGGCGGCGCTGAAGGCGGCCGGGATCGATCCCGACCGCCCATCAGGCGACTGACTACTCCTCGGCGAGGATGCCGTAGAGCTTGCGGCGGGCGTCCTTGAGGATCTCCGCCGCCTTGGTCAGCTGCTCGTCGTCGTCGGCGCGCGCGAGCTGCTTGCGGCGCCGATCAGCCGGAAGAGCTCCTTGCGAGCCTCGAAGCGCGGCGAGTCCTCGTCGCCCTCCTCCCAGGGCCGCTGGCCCTCGGTCCGCTCCGGGACGGCCTTCTTGCCGGACTCGGTGAGCGAGAAGACCTTGCGGCCGTCGACCTCTTCGGCCGTGACCAGGCCCTCGTCCTCGAGCAGCTGGAGCGTCGGGTAGATCGAGCCGGCGCTCGGGCGCCAGCGGCCCCCGGTGCGCTCCTCGAGCTCCTGGATCATCTCGTAGCCGTGCATGGGCCGGTCGTCGAGCAGCGCCAGGATGGCGCTGCGGACGTCGCCGCGGCGGACGCGATGGCGTCCCCGGCCGTGTCCTCGACCGCCCCTCATCTCGTGCCGCCCGTATCCGTGGCGGCTTCTCTGTCTGTGCATCTCGTTGTTCCTTTCGATCAATCATGAATTAACACGATATATCGTAACAGCGGATTCGCCTCAGGCTCGCTGTCGCGTCACAGCTCCCAGGCGAAGCAGACCGAGCGCCAGCTGGGCCCTCGCGCTCGTAGAAGCGGTGGGCGTCGGCGCGGGTGTCGGCGCTGTCGAGCTCGAGGTGGGTGGCGCCCCGCTCGCGCGCCCAGTCCTTGGCGGCGTCGAGCAGGTCCTTCCCCACTCCCTGCGAGCGGTGCTCCGGGCTGACGGCCAGGTCCTCCACCCAGCAGCGCGGGCCGAAGCGGACCGAGTTCAGGTCGCAGGTACGCCGTGCAGAGCCCGAGCAGCTCGCCCCGGTGCTCGGCCACCAGCACGGCGGCGTCCTGGTCCGCGATCGCGTCGCGCGATCGCCGCCGCGCGCGCGCTCCGGGTCCCACTGCGGCGGCACCGACCCCGGCGGCGCGAACAGCCACTCGTACATGCCGAGCACCCGCTCGACCTCGCCGGGCACCGCCTCGCGAACCTTCGCCATGAGCTTGAGGCTATCCGTGGCGCGCCCGCGCACTACGCGCTCCAGATAGCGTTCCCGTCATGAGAAACCCAAGAGACTTCTTCAAGCCCGCTGGCGATCGGCGCGCCCGAGCCGCCGCACGAGATCCCCTTCAAGCCGTCGCGGATGATCCATTTCTTCGACGCGTCCAACGAGAAGATGCGCGCCAAGGTGCCCGACATGGCCAAGCAGGCCGACATCCTGCTCGGCAACCTCGAGGACGCGATCCCGGTCGACAAGAAGGTCCCGGCCCGCGAGGGCCTGATCGAGGTCGCCAAGCGAGGTCGACTTCGGCGACACCCAGCTCTGGACGCGGGTCAACGAGCTCGAGAGCCCCTGGTGCCTCGACGACCTCACCCAGCTGGTCACCGAGATCGGCGACAAGCTCGAGGTGATCATGGTCCCGAAGGTCCAGGGCGCCGTGGGACATCCACTACGTCGACCGGCTGCTGGCCCAGCTCGAGGCGAAGGCGAAGCTCGAGCGCCCGCTGCTGGTCCACGCGATCCTCGAGACCTCGCTCGGCGTCGTCAACCTCGAGGAGATCGCGACCGCGAGCCCCCGGATGCAGGGGATGAGCTTCGGCCCGGCCGACCTGGCGGCGTCGCGGCGGATGAAGACGACCCGCGTCGGCGGCGGCCACCCCGGCTACCGGGTGATCGAGGACCCGGATCCCGACAACCCGGACGCGCCGCGCGGCGACCGCGCAGCAGGACCCGTGGCACTACTCGATCGCCCGCATGGTCGACGCCTGCACGTCGGCCGGGCATCCTGCCCTTCTACGGGCCCGTACGGCGACATCAAGGACACCCTGGGCTGCGAGACGCAGTTCCGCGCCGCCTTCCTGCTCGGCTGCGTCGGCGCCTGGTCGCTGCACCCGGTCCAGATCGACATCGCCAAGAAGGTCTTCTCCCCGCCGCCGGACGAGGTGCTGTTCGCCAAGAAGGTGATCGAGGCGATCCCCGACGGCGCGCGGCGTCCACATGATCGACGGCAAGATGCAGGACGACGCGACCTGGAAGCAGTGCAAGGTGATGGTGAACCTCGCCGAGATGCTGGCGAAGAAGGACCCGGAGCTGGCCGAGGCCTACGAGATCAAGGTGTGAGCGAGCCCTTCCGCCACCGCCTCCGGGTCCGCTACAACGAGTGCGATCCGCAGGGCGTCGTCTTCAACGCCAACTACCTGACCTACTTCGACATCACCATGGGCGAGCTCTGGCGCGAGCTCGGCGGCTACCAGGCGATGGTCGACGCGGGCGTGGACATGGTCGTCGCCGAGGCGACGATTCGCTACCCGACGCCGCTTCGCTTCGACGACGAGTTCGAGGTTCGGGCCAGCGGTCACCCGGCTCGGAGACACCTCGATGACCACCGAGCTCGTCATCGTGGACGCGAGGCGACCAGCGTGCCGAGGGCGAGCTGCGTCACGTCTTCATCGAAACCGGGGGCGGGAAGACCGCGCCTATCCCCGAGCCGATTCGCGCGGGTCTCGCTCGCTACGCGACCGAGACGCGGGCTGAGATCTTCAGGCGAGCGCGGGCGCCTCGGGCAGGTGCTCGAGCGCCGCTGTCGAGCTCGTCCTCGGAGCAGCTCCAGGTCCTCGAGCTCGCCGGCGAAGTAGGCCGCGTAGGCGGACATGTCGAAGTGGCCGTGGCCGGAGAGGTTGAAGAGGATCACCCTCTCCTCGCCCGGCCTGCTTGGCCGCCTCGGCCTCGTCGAACGACGGCGCGGATCGCGTGCGCGGGCTCCGGCGCCGGGATGATCCCCTCGCAGCGGGCGAAGCGCACCGCCGCCTCGAAGGCCGCGGTCTGCGGCGATCGCCTTGGCCTCGACCAGGCCCTCCTTGACCAGGGCGCAGAGGCTCGGCGCGTCGCCGTGGTAGCGCAGGCCGCCGGCGTGGACCGGCGGCGGCACGAAGTCGTGGCCGAGCGTGTACATCGGCATCAGCGGCGTCATCCCGACGGTGTCGCCGAAGTCGTAGCGCGTAGCGCGCCGCGCGTGAGCGTCGGGCAGGCCGCGGGCTCGGCGCCGACGAACCGCGTCTCGTGCCCTCGCGGAGGCGCTGCGCGCAGGAACGGGAAGGCGAGGCCGGCGAAGTTGGAGCCGCCGCCGACGCAGCCGATGACGACGTCCGGGGACTCGCCCGCCATCTCCATCTGCTCGATGCACTCCTGGCCGATCACCGTCTGGTGCAGGCAGACGTGGTTGAGCACCGAGCCGAGCGAGTAGTTGGTGTCGTCGGCGCTCGGCGGCGACCTCGACCGCCTCGGAGATCGCGATCCCGAGGCTGCCCGACTCGTGCGTCGGCCTGCGAGCGGCCGGCCTCGGTCAGGTCGGAGGGGCTGCGGTGGACGGTCGCCGCCCCAGGTCTCGATCATCGCCCTCCGGTACGGCTTCTGGTCGTAGGAGATGCCGACCATGAAGACCTCGCACTCGAGGCCGAAGAGCTGGCAGGCGAGCGCCAGCGCCGAGCCCCACTGGCCCGGCGCCGGTCTCGGTCGCGAGCTTCCTGATCCCGGCCTCGCTGTTGTAGAAGGCCTGCGGCGACCGCGGTGTTCGGCTTGTGCGAGCCGGCCGGCGAGACGCCCTCGTACTTGTAGTAGATGTGCGCCGGCGTATCGAGCTCGCGCTCGAGGCGCCGCGCGCGCAGCAGCGGCGTCGGCCGCCAGAGCCGGTAGATGTCGCGGACCTCATCGGGGATCTCGATATCCGGCTCGGTCGAGACCTCCTGCGCGATCAGCCCCATCGGGAAGATCGGCGCGAGGTCGTCGGGCCCGACCGGCTCGCCGGTGGCCGGGCTGAGCGGCGGTGGCGGCGGATCGCCGGGCAGGTCGGCCAGCAGGTTCACCCAGCTGGTCGGGATCTGATCCTCGGAGAGCTGGAACTTCACCTGATCGCCCATGGCCGAGCGATTCTATGTGTCTTGCAAAGCGGCTCGGCTAAGCCAGGCGCTCCTTGAGCGCCTGGAGCTGCTTCTGCAGCTGATCGGGAAGTCGGTCGCCGAACCGCGCCAGATGCTCCTCGACCTGCGGCAGCTGCGCCTTGACGGCCTCGGGCTCGACCTCGAGGAGCAACCGCATGTCGTCGGCGCTCACCTTGGTCCCCTCAGCATCGATCTCGCCCTCCGCCGGGACGCGGCCGATCGGGGTGTCGACCGTCTCGCCGTCGCCGTCGCAGCGGCGGAAGATCCATTCGAGGACGCGGATGTTCTCGCCGAACCCGGGCCAGACGAAGTTGCCCTCGTCGTCCTTGCGGAACCAGTTGACGTGGAAGATCCTCGGCAGCTTGGCCCCGTCGCGCTCGGCCGATCTTCAGCCAGTGCCCGAAGTAGTCGGCCATGTTGTAGCCGCAGAAGGGCAGCATCGCCATCGGGTCGCGGCGGAGCTCGCCGACGGTGCCGTCGGCCGCCGCGGTCGTCTCCGACGGCCATCGTCGCGCCGAGGAAGACGCCGTGCTCCCAGTCGAACGCCTCGGTGACGAGCGGCACGACGGTCGCGCGGCGCCCGCCGAACAGGATGGCGTCGATCGGCACCCCGGCGGGGTCCTCCCACTCCTGCGCGATGCACGGGCACTGTGCGGCCGGCGCGGTGAAGCGCGCGTTGGGATGCGCGGCCGGCTCGCTCGGAGTCCGGCGTCCAGTCGTTGCCCTGCCAGTCGATCAGCGTGCGTCGGGCGGCTCGCCGGTCATGCCCTCCCACCAGACGTCGCCGTCGTCGGTCATGGCGCAGTTGGTGAAGATCGTGTTCGTCTCGATCGTCGCCATCGCGTTCGGATTCGTCTTGTAGCTCGTGTCCGGGCGCGACGCCGAAGAAGCCGGCCTCGGGGTTGATCGGCGTAAAGGCGCCCGTCCTTGCCGAACTTCATCCAGGCGATGTCGTCGCCGATCGTCTCGACCTTCCAGCCCGGCGAGCGTCGGGATCAGCATCGCGAGGTTGGTCTTGCCGCAGGCCGACGGGAAGGCGCCGCCGACGTACTTGACCTCGCCCTCCGGCGTGGTCAGCTTGAGGATCAGCATGTGCTCGGCGAGCCAGCCCTCGTCGCGCGCCATGACCGAGGCGATGCGCAGCGCGAAGCACTTCTTGCCGAGCAGCGCGTTGCCGCCGTAGCCCGAGCCGAACGACCAGATCTCGCGCGTCTCCGGGAAGTGGACGATGTACTTGTTGTCGCGTTGCACGGCCAGGGCACGTCGTCCTGCCCGGCCGCCAGCGGCAGCGCCGACCGAGTGGACGCAGGGCACGAACTCGCCGTCGTCGCCGAGCACTTCGAGGGCGCCCGCGCCCATCCGGGTCATGATCCGCATCGAGGCGGCGACATAGGCGCGAGTCGGTGAGCTGGACGCCGATGTGGGCGATCGGCGAGCCGAGCGGGCCCATCGAGAACGGCACCACGTACATCGTCCGGCCACGCATGCAGCCGCTGAAGAGCCGTCGAGCATCGCCCGCATCTCCGTCGGGTCGCGCCAGTTGTTGGTCGGGCCGGCGTCCTCCTCGCTGCTCGGAGCAGATGAACGTCCGGTCCTCGACGCGCGCGACGTCCGCCGGGGTCGGAGCGGGCCAGATAGGAGTTGGGCCGCTTGGCGTCGGAGAGCTGCTCGAACGTGCCGGCGTCGACCAGCCGCTGGGCGAGGGCGTCGTACTCCTCGGCGGAGCCGTCGCACCAGTGGATCGAGTCGGGCTTGGTCAGCTCGGCTATCCCCTCCACCCACGAAACGAGCTTGGCGTTCTTGGTCGGTGCCTCAGTTGCGGCGGTCGTCTCACTCACTGATGCGCTCAACTCCTTGTTCGATGGATTGATTCCCCTCCCCGCGAGGCGCGGGATGGTCTCATACCCGCGCCGTCGTACAAGCTTTATAGGGGGTTTGTTCGGCTCATCGGAACATACCCGGCGGGGTGGAGCAAGCCTATCCGGGACGCGGGATCACCATCACCGGGCAGGGCGCAGCTCGTATCACCCGTGACGAAACGCTGCCGATCAGCAGCCTCATCACGGGTCCGAATCCACGCGAGCCAAGTACCAGGAGGTCGATCCCGACCTCCGCGGCCTCGAGCAGCTTCTGAACCGGATCGCCCCTTGCCAAGACCGGCAGAGGCCGCAGCTCCGAGGGCAGCTCGGCGATGGCCTCGTTCAGGCGGGTCTGGAAGTCCGGTCCCGCCTCGGCTCCCGCCTGAGCCGCCGCGGCGGCCCCCGTCGCCGGGATGGGCGTCATCACCCCGATCACCTTCATGGAGGCACCGAACTTCGAGGCCAGAGTGGCGGCCTCGTCGAGCGCCGCCTGCGACTCCGCCATGCCGTCATAGCCCACCCCGACGACGCGCAGGCGATCCTGGGAATGGTCCGCGCGGCCATAGCCCTTGGGGGCGATCACCAGACGGCAGCGAGCTCCTTGAAGCAGGTGTTCGGCAACGCTGCCCGGCGACACGGATCCCACGTGCCCTCGGCGGGTCGAGCCGAGCACGACCAGGTCGGCCTCTCCCCGCTCCGCCAGCGCCTCAAAGGTGGCCGCGGGCGAACCCTTCTCGACGTGGACGACGTTCAGCTCGCCGCCATCCCGCCCCACGACCCGCCTAGCGAGCACCAGCGCGTCCTCGCCGCGCTCGTTCTCCTCGTAGCCGGCGACGACCTTTTCATACAGAGGACGATCCGTCATCCGCTGCTGAGCGTAGACAGGGTTTCTTCGTCGATCTTCAGGGGTCTCGTTCGTCGTCATGTTGCAGTGACGAACGGGATGACAAGCCGAGTATCGGGGCTAGGCCGGGACCGTGGTGGCGCTCAGCACGGCGTCGAGGAGCCCAGGGAACCGGGCGTCCAGGTCGTCGCGGCGGAGCGAGGTGAGCTTCGTGGTGCCGTCGCGCACCTGCTCGATCACGCCGGCCTCCCGGAGGGTCCGGAAGTGATGGGTCATCGTCGACTTGCTGAGATTGAACCCGAGGGTGCCGCACGGCCGCGGCTCGGTGTCCGCGGCGAGACGGCGAACGATCTCGAGGCGATGGGGATCGCTGAGCGCGTGCATCACAGACGCCAGCTCGATCTCGTTCTTATCCGGGTGATGAAGCTCCATAGGTGTGAGCATAGCTTGTACGACACTCGTCGAACAATATGGTACGATGCTCATCGTACTATCAAACAGACGCGGAGGCAAGAAATGCCGGATACACAGAACATCGAGACGACAGCCGCCGCCCCAGAGCACGATCAGGCGAGCGACGTACGCACTCCCAAGCCCTCAATGCGTGCCGCCGCAGTCGAGGCGGCGTACATTCTGGAGGCCGTTCGCAAGTGAACCCGGTCACCGCAGCGAGGGGGATCGTGAGGCGCAACTCGAACGCTCTGTTGCTGGTCGTCTGTCTGGGGCAGTTCATGGTGATCCTGGACGTTTCGATCGTGAACGTCGCCCTGCCCGACATCAAGGGCGCGCTTGGTTTCTCCACGACGGGCCTCCAGTGGGTCCTCAACGCCTACACCCTCACTTTCGCCGGCTTCCTGCTGCTCGGCGGCCGCGCGGCCGACCTGTTCGGCCGCCGGCGCATGTTCTTCCTCGGCACCCTCCTCTTCTCCGGGGCCTCGCTGCTCTGCGCGATCGCGCCGACCTCGGGCGCTCTCGTGGGCGCGAGAGCGATCCAGGGCATCGGCGGGGCGATCCTCTCCCCAGCGACCCTGGCGATCATCGCCACCTCATTCGACGAGGGCACGCCGCGCAACCGGGCGCTGGGCGCCTGGGGGGCGGTCGGTGCGATCGGTGCGACCGCGGGCGTCCTGCTGGGCGGCATCCTCACGGAGGCCTTCAGCTGGCCCGCCATCTTCCTGATCAACATCCCGGTCGGGCTCGGGATCGTGCTGTTCAGCGGCCGCCTGATCCCAGAGGGCCGCAGCGAAGCCGAGAATCGACACTTCGACCTCCCCGGCGCGGTCCTGGTCACGCTCGGCATGACTGCGCTCACCTACGGGATCGTCACCACCGACAGGCTCGGTTGGGGTTCGCCCGGCGTCCTCGGCCCGGTCGCCGTGGGCGCCGTCCTCCTGGCCGCGTTCGCGTTGTATGAGGGCAGTCTGACCAGGCATCCGCAGCGTGTTCCGCTGATGCCGCTGAGCGTCTTCCGGCTGCGCAACCTGCGCGCGGCCAATCTCGTGATCTTCCTGCTCTACGCGGCGATCTTCGGCTTCTGGTTCTTCCAGTCTCTCTACATGCAGGGGACCCTCCACTACAGCGCGCTGGAGACCGGGATCGCCTTCGTGCCGATGACCGTCGCCGTCGGCACCGGCGCGACCCTGGCGCCGCGGCTTGCGAAGCTGATCGGCGCGCGCTGGGTGCTCGCCACCGGCATGCTCTCCGCGACGATCGGGGAGTTCCTCCTCACCAGTGTCCACCCGGGAGGAAGCTACGCAGCCAATGTCCTGCCGGGCGGCCTGCTCGGCGCGCTCGGCCTGGGGCTGGCGCTGGTGCCCGCGACGATCGTCGCTGTGGAGGGCATCCCCCGCGCGCTCAGCGGACTCGCTTCGGGCGTGCTCAACACGTCCCGCTTCGTCGGTGCGGCTCTCGGCCTGGCCATTCTCAGCACCCTCGCCGCGAACCACACGCAATCGGAAGTCGACTCAGGCACCGCCGCCGCCAGAGCCCTCACCGACGGCTTTCAGCTCCAGTTCGGGGTCGGCGCCGTCTTCTGCCTCGTGGGCGCGATCGCCGCGGTGGTCCTGCTTCGGCCACAGCGCGAGCGGGAGACCGGACCGGCCGTGGCCGAAGCCGAAAGCGCCTAGCGGCGCACTAGTCGACTACTTCTTCTTGCACTTCTTCTTGGCGATCTGAGCGGCACTCTTGTGCTTCTTCTTGCACTTCTTGGTGGTCTGACTCCCGGGTTGCCCCACTCCCGACCCCTTCAAGGCGATGGTCGGTCCCGGACCCATTCCGATGGTGGTGCCCGTGCTCAGTGTCCCGTCCCGCGTTCCCGCCTTGGTCGGCTTGAAGGTGACGGTGATCGCGCAGGCGTTGGGCGCCGTGAGTGGGCCTGGCACCAGGACCGCTGGGCAGGTGTTGGTCGTGGAGTAGTCGGGGGGCGTCTTGATGTCGACGGGAAGCGGATCGATCGCGCCCGTGACGCAGGAATTGATCGGAAAACCGATGTAGTTCGTGCACTGGACGAGGAGCGCAGCGGTCTGAGGAGGGCTCGAGACGCCGACCGCCTCACTCTTGAAGTCGAGAGCCGCCGGAGATGTGAACGCGGTGGCCGAAGCTCCGGCCGGGAAGGCGACGAGCGCTCCCGCGATCGCAGCGAGTATCGAGACACGGACGGTGATGCGGTGCATTTGAATTCCTCCCTAACCGCTGCCCCCTGCCCGAGGGAGACTGTCAGGTGGACACGGCCCCGCGCATCGTCAATTCTGAGGGGCCGAGCGTGGCGCTGACCGGTGGGTCAGTCCTCTAGATTCCCCGCCGCTCATGCGCTTCTACGAGTTCGAGAGCCGTCGGATAGTCGAGCGGGCCGGGATCCCGGTGACGGAGTACGGCTTCTGCAAGACCGCCGCGGAGGCGCGCGAGGCCGCGGAGCGCATCGGCGGGCCGACCGTGATCAAGTCCCAGGTCCTCACCGGCGGCCGGATGAAGGCGGGCGGCGTCACGTTCGCCGACACCCCCGAGGAGGCTGAGGCCCACGCCGCCGACATCCTCGAGCTGGAGATCAACGGCCACATGCCGGTCGGCGTGCTGGTCGACCCGAAGGCCGAGGTCGAGCAGGAGTACTACGCGGCGGTCCTCTGGGACGGTCGTGCCAAGCGGCCGATGATGCTGTTCTCCGACATGGGAGGAATCGACATCGAGGAGGTGGCCGAGAAGCACCCCGATCACGTCGGCCGAGGTCATCTCTCGAACCTCCACCCCATTCCCGACTTCCGTGCCAAGGAGGTCGTCGCGGCGGCCGGAGGCCTGACCGGCCGCGAGCTCACCCGAGCCACCCCGGTACTCGCCCGCCTCGCGCAGCTCCAGCGCGATTACGACATGACCCTCGCCGAGATCAACCCTCTGGCCCGCCTCTCCGACGGTTCCTTCGTCGCCCTCGACGCACACATGGAGATGGAGGACGAGGCGGTCGGCCGCCATCACAAGGAGTTGGCACGAGCTCGGTGTGGAACTGGAGGAGCCGCGAGAGCTCTATGAGCCGTCCGAGTTCGAGCGCAACGTCAAGGCGATCGACGAGGCGGACCACCGCGGCGTGATCCAGGGCAAGGACCACGGCTTCACCGGCAATCTCGGCCTGGTGATCGGCGCCGGCGGCGGCTCGCTCACCCTCACCGACGCGGTCCGCAGCCAGGGCGGCAAGCCCGCCAACTACGCCGAGATCGGCGGCAACCCCTCGGTCGCCAAGTCCTGCGGACTCGCCAAGGAGGTCCTGCAGAAGGAGGGCGTCGAGAAGATCGCGGTGATGATGTCGATCGTCTCCAACACGCGGGTCGACATCGTCGCCCGGGGCGTGATCAAGGCGTGTCTCGAGCTCGGCAAGGATCCTGCCGAGACCATCGCCGTCTTCCGCATCCCGGGCGCCTGGGAGGAGGAGGGCGCGAAGATCCTCGGCAAGTACGGGATCGAGTTCCGCGACCGCTCCACCTCGATGTGGGAGGCGGCCGGCGAGGCGGTCCAAAAAATCCAGGGAGCAGCGGCCACTGATGTCGATCCTGCTCTCCGAGGACTTCACCTTCATCGTCCAGGGGATCACCGGCCGCGAGGCCGTGAACCTGACCAAGGAGTGCCTCGATTACGGCTCCAAGGTCGTCGGCGGAGTCACCCCAGGCCGCAAGGGCCGCGAGGTGCACGGCGTGCCGGTCTTCGACACGGTCCAGCAGGCGGTCGCCGATCACGGCGCGCCGATAGACGGCTCGGTGGTCACCGTCCCCCCCGCTTTCACCAAGGACGCGGTCTTCGAGGCGATCGAGAACGGAATCAAGCTGATCGTGGTCGTCACCGAGCGCATCCCGCGCCGCGACGTGGCGGAGATGGTCGAGCTCGCCAGCCTGCGCGGAGCGCGCATCATCGGGCCAAACTGCCTCGGGATCATCGCGCCGGGCGTCAGCAAGATGGGCGGCATCGGCGGCCCGGCCAAGGACGCGGCTAAGGCCTACGAGCCCGGCTCGATCGGCGTGATGTCGCGGTCCGGCGGAATGACAACGGAGATCTCCTCCACCCTGACGGCCGCCGGCCTCGGCGTCTCCACCGCCGTCTCGATCGGCGGCGACGCGATCATCGGATCGACCTACGCCGAGCTCATGCCCCTCTTCGAGGAGGACGAGCAGACCGAGGCGATCGTGATCTACACGGAGCCCGGCGGGCGGATGGAGGCGGAGCTGGTCGACTGGCGCGAGGCCAACGACTCGAAGCTGCCGATCGTCGCCTTCATGGCCGGCAAGTTCATGGACGACGAGGAGATGAAGGGCATGAGCTTCGGCCACGCCGGCACCATCGTCGAGGGCGCCGAGGACTCGGCCACGCAGAAGATCAGCCGGCTCGAGGCCGCCGGCATTCCGGTGGTCGAGCGGATCGATGAGATCCCAGAGGCCGTCAAGGACAAAGTCGGGACCAAGGTCTGATGGCCCAGCATCAGGAGAAACGATCGAGGGCATCTTCATCGACGTCGAGGTCTCCGCCGCGATCGCCGACGATGCTGAGATGGCCGCCAAGCTCGAAGAGGTCTGCCCGGTCGACATCTTCGACGTCAGCGAGGTGATGGCTCGGTCGCCATCAACCGCGGGAACCTCGACGAGTGCGTCCTCTGCAACCTCTGCGTCGAGGCCGCCCCGCCGGGCGGGGTCGTCGTCAAAAAGCTCTACGACGGCACCGAACTGCGGCGCTGATTGTTTTCGGCCTGCGGAAGCATCTCCCGACCTAGGACGGGGCTGATCCCCTCGTAACCGACGATTGCAGCCTCCCGAACCACCAACTCGATGTGGTAGATCGCCCCGAGACTGCCAACCCGGAGGAAGCTGAGCTTCGGATCGTTGATGTCGTCTCGGCTGGGGAAAGGTGGTGGTAGAGGAGGAATGCAGCACGAGGCGCTCGAATAGCCGCTCAAGAGCCGCCCTGACGGCGCCGATGCCCCCTGCGTCTCGAACCTCACCGGCGATTGCTCGGCGTAGATCCGCGAGATTTCGGAGCAGATCGGCCTCAACGTCCCGGAGCTCGCCCCATTCGGTGACCTCGTGCTCCTGGTCGCGCAGACGATCCGCTTCGGCTCGAGCGGCTTCATGTTCTTCGGTGAGCTGGTTTCGCTGCTCGGCCCAATCGTCGGCCTCCAGCTTGCCGTCCTGATAATCCCGGCGAACTCGATCGAATCGCTCACGCACTCTCTGAGCCTCTCGCTCGGCATCCGCGCTCAGGGCCCGGACCTCCCCGAGCTTCTGGTCACGAGACTCGACCAGTTGCTCACGGGTCGCTTCGATATCCAGGCCGACGCTCTCGAAGTAGGAATAGACGGCGGTGTCGACCAACTGCCGAGCGATCTTCTTCTGGCTGCAGAAGTCGTCACCGAGCTTCGAGCGCCCGTCGCAGTAGTAACTCTCGTTGTCGCCCAGGGTCCGAGGAACCATCGCTCCCCCGCACTCCCCGCAGCGGAGCATTCCGCCACGGAATAGATGCTGACCTTTGGACGGTCGGCCACGGCGTTCCGGTCGAGCGACCAGTAGGTCGGCGGCTTGGTGCCAGGTCTTCTCGTCGATGATTCCCTCGTGCAGGCCGGGAAAGACCTCGCCGTTGTGGCGCACCTTGCCGATGTGGACGGGATTGGTGAGGATGCCGACGATCGTTGACGGGCCCCACTTCCCGCCCTCCGAGGTCGGGACGCCCTCGCGTTGGAGCGTCTCGGGCGATTTCCGTCTGTGATTTGCCGGCGATGAACTCAGAGAAGATGCGGCGGACGATCGCGGACTGGTGAGTGACGACCTCCAGTTTCCTCCTCGCCGACCTTGTAGCCGTAGGCGGTCTGACCACCATGTATGCTTGCCGCGCACTGCACGGCGTTTGAGCCCAGCCTTCACATGGCCAGACAGATCCTCGCTGTACTTGTTCGCCATCTTGCTCGCCATACCGACGCAAGCCTCGTCGGTGACGTAGGGGTCGTCTTGGACGGAGCGCAGCGTGACGCCGTGCCGCTTCAGGTCGTAGTAGACCTCTCCCAGGGCCCTGCGCTTCATTTTTTCGAGCCCGCTGCCGCGAGCGAGCCGGGAGCTATGGAAAACCCAAAGCTCAGACTTCCCATGTATCGGCTGCGGCCTACCTTGGCCGCGTACCATCGCCTCTTCAATGCCGCGGCCCTGCTTTGCCTGTAACCTGGGTACGTCCTCCTCGGGAGAACTCCGCGACGATCTCCCGGCCCTCCGTCGCTGCCGCTTTTGCTCGCACGGCAGACAACTGACCGGGTACTGAACCGTGTTCGTCCTTCGTGGACTTCGCGGCGTAGATGAACGCCCGGATCGCGCCGGCGGTTAGTTCATCGCGCATCTTGAGATCCGATCCAACATCGCAACTGCATCTTTTAGCGCCGTCATCGGATGTCCAGACGCGCAACGGCCCGAGGGGATCTCAGTCCTCGGGCTGTTGGGTAAATCGTGCGATGAAGGACGACCTAGAGCAGATTCCCGAAGTCGAGAGCCACTCTATGTGGAGCGGCGGACCTCACGGACGTCGTTGGCGGTCCTGAGCAGGTCGCTGAGCCAGCTGGAGCGGCGGCTGAGGCGTCCGAGGGCCATCCCGAGGTGGACCTGGGACCAGTCGCCGGCCATGAAGGGGTCACGCCGGGGATGTCGCCTGGCGCCCGAGTCCTGGCTACTCCGACAGCCCGGCGGCTTCGAGGGCTTCGTCCCTGTTCAAGAAGGTCTCGCGGCTTGCGGCCTTGCCGTCCACGAACGTGAAGACTTGCCAAGCGCGCAATTCTGTCTCCACGCCGCTGGCCTTGCCGCGTGCGGAGCCTCGAATGCCGATGAAGACTTGGCTGTCGCTGGCCTGTGTGGTCTCTTCGACCTCGATATCGAAGCTTTCCCACGGCTCCAAGACCGCCTCGTCAAACCACGCTCGCACCTCAGCTCGCCCGCGGTAGACCCCTCGAAGCCCTGGAAACGGGTCACCACTCTCCTCCCGCCATTCGACATCAGGGTGAAGGCAAGCCATGAAGGCGTCTCGATCGCGTCGGTTCACAGCATCTATCACCTTTAGGACGATCTCCACGTTCTCCTCCGACATCGCCTACTCCCGCAGCCCGGCGGCTTCGAGGGCCTCGGCCCGGTCGGAGTACATCTCCATCCGGGCACTGCTTGCCATCGCGGAGCGTGAAGACCTGGGCGAATGACATCTCAACGGGCATTCCAGCCGCTTTCGACCGTTCCACGCTGGCGAACGAGAGCAACAACCTTGTCGCCCGCGTCGAGGAGAGCTTCGATCTCGAGCTCCCAGTCCTCCCACGCCTCCATCCACACACGGAGAAAGGTTCGCGCTCCTTCGACTCCTTCGTAAACCTGCTGTTCGGGCCAGCCGTGGAAGTTCGACATGTCCCATACGAAGTCGTCCGTGGCGAGGCCCGCCACGAATTCACCTGTTGCCACGAATCGCTCGTAGCCCTCTCGGACGATCTCCACGTTCTCCTCCGACATCGCCCGCGCAGTATCTCGCTACGGCGCTCGCCGGCGACCGCTCCGCTGATAGACCTACCTCGCCCGCCAGGGCCGAGGTTCTCTGCAGCAAACGTCCGAGCAACCAGACGATCAGAAGGCGTCGACCGGAACGATGGTCTTGTCCGGCTCCAGCAAGAAGTACTGACCGCCATTGGGGGCGGACTCGTTCCTGATCAGGTAACGACCTGGCGTGATCGGGCCGATCCTTCGGACCGCGCCGTGCCAGGTGTCGGTCTCGACCGCCTCCCCGACTGGTTCCCAATTCTCCCGCTGTGTCATCCGGCCAGTGAAAGAGGGCCCATCGTGCTACGGCCACGCGCTCACCCTACGAGCGCACTGACTCCAGGTGAACCCGATCATTCGTCCAATCGTCCAGGATCAACCCATGGGTCCGGCTCGCTCGGGTCTATCAGTTCAGCTAGTTCGCCATGAGCTGGAGGACGATTGCCTCCGGGCTAGCTTCAAAAAGCGAACGGCCCCCGGAGGGACCGCTCGCTCCCTGATCTACAGGAAGGGACGCGCACATGGGAGGTGTCAACGCGCCCCTCTGCGGAGACAACGATTCGTCCTAGCTTTGGCTTGCGTGCGGACGCCAAGGACCTACATCCGCTTTGCATGGAAAGCAGCACTCCGCCGCGAGATACTGCGTGGGCAATGTCGGAGGAAACCATCGCCGCCCTGAGGGCGTTATCGATGCCTTCAAACCGGGGTGACCTCAAAGCGAGATATGCCTCAAACGGGGGATTGCGCACTTGCCCCCCAGCGGCATAGGCTCGGACTGCGCCTCGGCTCGATGCGTTGTGGGGTTCTTCCGTGCTCCGCCTTCCGGCGTCGTGTCGGGGCGTTCTTATCTCGCGGCATCGGCGTTTCGACCGGACCGTGAGTACACAAATCGGCCGAGCGACGCTTGCGACGCTACGGCTTCTAGATGGGAGGAATGCAATGCGAAGGAACTCATTGCTCGCGGTTGCGGTCTGTACCGCCGCCCTTGCGGGTGCAAGTGCAAGTGCCGCTTTCGCGGGAGAGGTAAAGGGCCCCCCCTTCTCCCGGCGAGACTAGGGCGCCCCGACTGTCGGGGCAACGGAGCACGCCAACTCGGCCTGCGTCTTCTCTGGACTGAATGACAATCCGTTTTCGACAGATCCAACGAACCCCGGCGGCATGGTGCAGACTCCCGCCGGATCGCGGGGAGCACCTGGTCACGGCGGTGTCTCTCAGGGTTCCCAATCGGCTGTAGGGGCGGAAGCAACCCGCATAACCCGCCCAGTCCATAACAGAGGCATGAGGTTGGCCCCGGCACCAGCGTCGGAGCCAACCTTCATCCCCCTAATCCCGGGTCTAGCCACAGTGGTCGAGCGAGATACTGCGTGGGCGATGTTGAGGGAGAATGAGGTCGTCGCCAGGGTGCGGCGTGGCTACGAGGCCTACAGCCGGGGCGATTTCGACTCGCTGATGGAAATGATCCACCCCGAAGTCGAGCTGCTCCCGGCCGGTGACCAACCGCCTATCAGAGGAGCGGCGGATTACCGCGCCTGGCTGGAGCCGGACGCCTTCGAGTCTCAGGTGATCGAGCTCCTGGAGATTCGTCTCAACGGAAGCAAGGTTCTGATCGCACGCAACCGCGACGATCCGGGGCGCGGGTAGCGGCATCGAGGCGGAGTTCCTTCACTGGCAGGTCCTGACCGTCGATGATGTGGGACTTACCAGGAGAATTGAGATCTACCTCGACCATGAGGAAGCCGAAGCCCTCGAAGCCGCCGGCTTGTCGGAGTAGTTGGAAACGGCCGCTTGGGACGAGAAGCGACGGCCTTATCGCCGTTCTTGCTTAGCCGCGTTACCCGGCGGTCTTTCTAGCCTTGCTGAGTCAAAAACGGACGGGACTGACACTCAAAGAGACAAGCCACCGGCGCGTTCCCTTTCTCCTACATGTCCCCCAGGGAGCGCGTCGGCCCTGACTTCGGCGGTCGTCCAACGCCTGGCTAAAAACGTTCGCCTTAGTTCGGAGTCCGATTGTTGACGTGGTCCCGCCAATCCGAGGCGATCTTGTCGAGCATCGGATCGAAGGCGTCGACGTCGGCGTTCTTGGCGCTTAGGTAGTAGCGGCGGGTGCCGTCCTCGATGATCGGCATCGGCTTCACCTCGGTCTCCTCCTCAAGCCTGTCGAGGATCTCGCGGCCTTTGCGGGTCCTGGGTCTCAGGAAAATCACCACTGCCATTTTGGCCGAGTCTATTTCTCTGCACAAGTTGTATCCCTCGCAGCCTCGGTGATGACGCCGGAGCCGCTGCCATCGCCGCGGGGAAGCTCCATTGTCGGCGGCTCGCTCATGCGGAGGCCCTCCTCGGTGGCCCTCCAAAGCCCTCCCGACGCTCCGGAGCGCAGCCAGACCTCGTAGATCCGCAGGCAGGGGCCGCAGAGCTCCAACATCCGCCGGCAGCTCGTCCATGTCCAGGACGAGGCGGGCGTTCTCGATGTTCTTGCCGCAGAACGCAAACCGCGTGCCGCGGCGGAACACGTGGGGGCGTTCCTGATCCTCCACGGGCTCGAGTAGAGGCTCGGTGAGGGTCTGCTCGCTCATACCAGCACCATCGCCGGGGTGTAGGGAGTGCCTCGTGCTCGATCACCGCTACGGAGTGCGCGAAGAGCAGCGCCGAGAGGGCGTCGATCGGGTAGCGCATTCGCTTGGCGGTGCTGGTGGCCTCCACCGGGCGATCGAATCTCCAGCGGTCTCCCATCAGGGCCCGCTTGGTGGCGTTGAGAACGTGGCGGCGGAGGTCCTCGTCGCCATCGTGGCGAAGCCAGCCGCGGCGGATCGCCTCGTCGAGCCGGGAGGCTGCGATGGCCATCGTGTCGTTCCCTTGTGAGTGCTCTATGAAGTTGAACTCAGCGCCGCCCTGGTAGCGGGTGCTCACCCGCTTCGAGCATATGCGCCATCTGGCGGGCACCCGCGTTCGGGTCATAGGCCCAGCCGGTCGGGTGGAAGGTCTTCTGGAGCTCCACCAGGCCCCTGACCACATCCGCCTGGTCGACCGGCGGGGTGAAGATCCGGGTGGCGAGGATGGGCCGGCGGGTATCGGACTCCCAGCCGAGGATGACCAGCGCGGCGGTGTCGATCTCGAAGGCGTGGTCCCAGCCGCCGATGCACCAGTCCCCATTGCGCTCCAACCCCGGCTCGCAGAGTGCGTCCCAGAGCTCCGGGGTGACCGCGGTGCTCCTCGGATTCTCGCCGCGATGTTGCAGACGAAGCGGAGGAAGTGTTCGTCGGTGGAGGTGGCGTCCTCGCGTTTCTGGCGGAGGGTCGCCGGGGTGATCATCGAGACTGGATTGGCCCTCTTCACGACGCGCATGTCGTCGATCTGCTCGCGGTCACGGACACCCCAGTCATGGAGGACGATGTGCCGCCCCTCGGCCCGGACGTATGCCCTCCTCGAGCCGTTGCCGAACTCCCGGAGCAACGTCGCGCGAGTTTCCTCGAACGTCGAGGCGGGCTCGCCGGCAGTGGAGATCACCACCAGCTGGCCGCCGCGCTTGCCTGTCTTCCCATTCCATATCCGGTAGAGCCGGAGATCGGGATGGCGGTGGAGCTCATCGACGATCGCCAAGGTGAAGATCGCGCCATCGGCGCCCACGTCCGTCCCGGCGAAGACGTCCAGGTTCGACTGCTTGTCGCCGACCCGCTCGATCTGCTTACGGCCCTGCAGCAGCTTCAGGCGGGTCCGTAGGCCCTCGTTGGCGAGCACCAGACGGGCAGCCTGTCCGTAGAGCCACCCGGCCTGCTTCACCGTGGCCGCGGCAATCACCACCTTGGGCTGGTCGACGCCCCATCCCTGGGGATCGAGGTGGTAGAGGCCGAGGAGGGCCATCAGGGTCGTCTTGCCGTTCGACTCAGGGATCACCGTCCAGACCGTCGGCTTCCCGGCGAGGACGTCGGCCACGATCTTCCGTTGGAAGACCTCAATCTTGCACCGCTTCCCGGTGTCCAGCGTCGGGATCCGAGGCCCACTTGCAGAAGTGCTCAGGCGTGGCGGCGCGAGGGGTCACGGTCGAATTCGTCCTTGATCGGTGTGTGTAAATGCGAGTGGTCCGGGCGGTCTGCACGGCTCCAGTGTCGTGGGCATGACCCTCCCCCCGCCAGGGCTAGTCTTCTCGGCGCTATGTCGAGGAAGCAGATTGGAGTGGTCGTCATCCTCGTGGGTGTTGTGGCCGCGATACTCGGCGCATTGGCTAATCCGCTCGGGATCGGGCACGCAGGCTTCGGCTGGAAGCAGGGTGTGCTGGTGGCCATTGGGGTCCTCCTGATCATTGGCGGTGTCATGGCACTTCGCTCGCCCAACGGCGGAGCCGGAGCTCCACCGACCCAGTAGAGGCCGGTGCAGCATCGTCGGCTCACCCCAGGTCGCTCACCGATTCGAAGAGCTCGGGCCGCAGTCGAACGAGCGGATGGTCGGCCGCCAATTCGTCGCCTGCCTGGAGAGCAGTGGCGGCTCGAGGGTTGACGAAGCCTCGACCCATGTACGCACCACTGATCAATTCGGAGCGCTTCGCCCTCACCCGCTTGACCTCGGGCTTCAGGCCTCTCGGGCTCGGGCTCGGGATGGCGGGCCGCGAAGAGTGCGGCCTTTCGCCTCCCCGATCTCCTCGGGGGTCGAGTCTGCCCGGGACGAAGGAGCCTCCGTTCTGCTTCAGGACAGCCCGGATGTCTCCGCTTCTGTAGATACCGCCCTCCGCGAAGAGCTCATTGCCGTGGCAGAAAGAGTCGATGCAGCGCACCCGCTCGTCGTTCTTCGCCCGTCTCATGGAAGCCTCCAGTTCAACCGCAGGCGCCAAGGCTCCGCGTCATTCACACCGAAGAGACGACGGCTCGAGGACTCGGCGCTACGAGAACGGAACCGCTCGACGGCAGGGGTCCTGTCACCGTCCATGGCGGGCCTGAACCGATTGGGGAACCGCTGCGCAACGGGATGTTCTGGGACGACCCGGCTCTTCCCCATCTCGAACCGCTGACCCTCGTGGCTAAAGTCGACGATCGCCTCAAGCATCCCCTCTCCGGCGAGCACCTTTCGGTTACGGCTTGCTCCTGCACCGCGAGCCGCGGCCGTCTCCGTGCTGGCGCTTAGAACTCTGGTCTCAGTCATGTCATCTCCTTGTTGAAGTGAAGGGACCGACGGCGACGGACGAGAGGTACCGCCGCCGCCGGCCCTGGCGGATGAAGTGCTGGTCAATGGAGGCTCGTATCGGCTCACTTGGTGCCGGCCTCCTCTGAGTCCTGAAGTTGGATGGCGAGTGCACGACGAACCACCGCACTGACTGTGCGGTCCTCCGCCTCAGCGATGGTTCTCAGTCGATCCGCCAACGCGGGCGGAACCCACGTGGCAATCGGAGTGCCGTGCTGCTCTTGCTTCGCCTTGTCTGCCACCGCGCCAGGGTCTCCTTGACCCTTGCTCCTGCTGGCGGTGACGTGCTCTCGCCCCGGAGTTGTTTGGGCGGAGCGTAGCATGTTCTTCGACTCCTTGAAGAATCTTAGGCCGCCCAGCGGCGGCAAATCCTGGGAGTGATTTCAAAACCGCTGCTTTGCATGGAAAGCGGCGCTTTGGATCAGGACCCAGCTCTGGCGTGGACGCGCGAGTTGGTGGGAGTCGCTCGAGCTCCACTGGCGTCGGCCCCGGCGCCATCAACACGTGCCAATCTCGTTCCTCAACCAACTCGTATCAATCTCTTGACTCAAATAACCTCGAACAAAGGATTGGAAAAGGGCGATGACTACAACGACGAATCCGAACCAGGCACTGTGGGAAAAGGGCGACTTCACCCGCATCGCGGAGACCATGCGAGAGAGCGGCGAGGCGCTGGTAGGCAAGCTCGGGATCACCAAGGGCCTCAAGGTGCTCGACCTCGGCTGCGGCGACGGCACGACGGCGCTGCCGGCGGCGCAGCTCGGCGCCGACGTGCTGGGCGTCGACATCGCGAGCAACCTCGTCGAGGCCGGCAACCGCGCGCGCCGAGGCAGCAGGGCCTCGACGAACTGCCGGTTCCAGGAGGGCGATGCGACGCGACCTGCGACGAGCTGGACGACGACAGCTTCGACCTCGTCGTGAGCATCTTCGGCGCGATGTTCGCGCCCAAGCCGTTCGACGTCGCCAAGGAGATGGTGCGCGTGACGCGGCCCGGCGGGCGGATCGTCATGGGCAACTGGATCCCCAACGACCCGACGCTGGTGGCGCAGATCCTGAAGATCAGCTCCGCCTACTCGCCGCCGCCGCCGGAGGGCTTCGTCAGCCCGATGACCTGGGGCGTCGAAGAGCGACGTGATCGAGCGCTTCGCCGCCGCCGGCGTCCCCGAAGAGAAGATCTCGTTCGAGCGCGACACGTACACCTTCAACTCCCCGGCGCCGCCGTCGGAGCTCGTCGCCGCGTTCAGGACGTACTACGGCCCGACCATGAACGCGTTCGACGCCGCCGAGGCAACGGCCGGACGGCCGACGCTGCAGCGGGAGCTCGAAGCGCTGTTCAACGCGCAGAACACAGCGCCGACAGCAACGCGCACGTCGATCCCGGCGACGTTCCTGCGGGTGACCGTCACGCGTTAGGGGCCGCTCGGTGCACAGGCTCCAGACCTAGACGGGGAGGGGCGCTTTGCATGGAGACCGGCGGCGGGTCGTTGAGGCATAGACTCGACGCTGGATTGCCTGAGCGACGAGAAGGCGTTGACGACCTCCTGGCCGAAGCCCGTCGTCAGCTGAACAGACTCCCACCATCCAAGGCGCTCAAGGCGACGGAGCAGGGAGCGATCCTCGTCGACATCAGATCGGACAGTCAACGAGCAGCCGACAGCCGGACCTACCCCTTCGCCGTATTCGTTTCCCGGAATGTCCTCGAGTGGCGCCTCGATCCCCCGCTGCGAGCACCGCGACCCGGACCTCGCGCGAGATGACCAACAGCTGATCCTGCTCTGCAACGAGGGCTACCAGTCGAATCTCGCCGCCGCGACGATCCGTCGCTTCGGCGTCGAGGCGACAGATGTGATCGGCGGCTTCCATGCTTGGCGCGACGCAGGTCTGCCCGTCGAGGGCCCCGCCCCTGGTCGCTGAACTAGGCGGGCTTGCGTGCGGCGGCGAGCTCGACCCAGCCGGCCTTCTGACGCCTGACTTGATCGACCTGGAAACCCTCAGTCTCTAGGTGATCGAGCGGCTCACGCAGGAGGTGATCGCCACCGAAGCGATGGGCCAGAGGATCAAGCACCCGCTGGATCGTCCGGACGAGCGGGTTCGGGCTGCGGACGTGCTCGGCGAGCAGAATTCGTCCGCCGGGCCGCAGGACTCGCTTCGCCTCCCGGACTGCCGCAGCGTCGTCGGGGATGGTGCAGAGGCCGTAGGTGCAGACCACCGTGTCGAACGACTCATCGGGGTAGGGCAAATCGGCCTGGCGTCACCGAGCTGGATATTGATCTCGCGGCCGAGGTCTTCGGCGCGTCCTCGCCCCAGTTCCGCCATCTCGGGGCTGAGCTCGATCGCCGGTGACCGTGACGTCGTCTCGCGTAGAAGGGCAGGTTGCGGGCTGTGCCGGCGGCCAGCTCGAGAACCTCGCCCTCGGCTCGCTCACACACCCACTCCCGGTTGCCGGCAAATAGCAGCCCCTCGAAGCGGGACATGCTCTTGTCGTACTTCGGCGCCTGCTTGTCGAAGATCCGTGCGGATGCGCTCGGTCTCGCTGGGACGGATCGGCGCAGTCGCTTGCGGAAGCGACAGGCGATCCGATCGACGCCGTACGGCGCGATAGCTCCGGGCCGGCGGCCGCCGACCCCTCCGGATCAAAGATCAGCTGGCGGTGCCTCGACCGCGAGCTGTCAGCGTTCGCCGTAGCCCGAGCTGGCGGACCAGCTCCATCGTGTCGCTAGCGGCCCAGTCTTCGATGATTCGCCCGTCCGCGAAGCGGCTGATCACAATCCCGCGCAACTCGACCTTCCGCCCCTTGTGCGTCCCGCGGAGCGTCCACCGCGAGGCGACCTTCTCGTCCTCGCTGACCTGATCCTCAACTTCGAAGCTCAGGTCCGGGAAGAGCTCCAGGTAGAGCGCGACCGAGCGCCGAGCGCCGTCATGTCCGTGGTAGGTGAAGCCGATTGACGTGGTCGACGAATTCCGAGTGATAGTCGCGAGCGATCCCGTCCGAGGTTCCGCCCCGAGCAGACCTCCTCCAGGGCGTGGCGGGCGGTCTCGGTGTGGTCGCTGGCGGTGGCGGTCGGCATCTATGCTCTCCTAGATGGCGATTCTGCAATCTGGATAGCGTATATTATTTGAAGCAATGTGCCAGAGGTCCTGACGCCGCAAAGAAACTCAGCAGCGCACGCGGGAGCGGCTGCTCGCCGCCGCGGCAAAGGTCTTCGCCCGGCGGGGCTATCACCGGGCCACGGTCGACGAGATCGCTTCGGAGGCCGGCTTCACGATCGGCGCGCTCTACTCGAACTTCGCCGGCAAGGAGGACGTCTTCCTAGCCCTTGCCGACCGCCAGGTCGAACAGCGGGTCGACGAACTCAAAGCGATCGCGGCGCTGCGGCCGAGGCCGATGGCGACGCCAGCGCCGAAGCCGCGACCCAGCTCCGCACCTTCCTGGAGGCTGACCCCGACTGGCCGCTTGCTCTTCTATGAGTTCTGGTCGCTGAGCGTCCGCAACCCCGAGCTCCAGGGCGAGCTGGCCAAACGCCGCGATGCGATCCGCGACGCTCTCGCGGAGACCCTGGAGCGGGTTGCCAAGCAGCCACGGCTTCAAGTTGCGCTTCCCGGCCCCGGTCCTCGCGACGGCGATCGCCGCCTCGCTCAACGGCCTGGCATTCGAGCGCGCCGCCGACCCGAACGGGCTCCCGGATGAGGTCTTCGCCGAGTTCGTCACCGCGGTGCTCGGCTGCGCGATCGCGGCGCCAGCAGCGTGAGCACCACGCGGTCTCCGGCAGACCTCGTCCGGACTCTTTACGAGGCGATCAACTCACGCGACTACGAGGCCGGGTTCGCCCTGCTCGACAAGGACTTCGAGTGGTGTGAGCCACGAGGAAACGCTACTTGGCGGCAACCATCGCGGCTTTCGAAGAGGTACGCCAGGCGATCGAGACCCAGCTAGAGGTCTGGGATGAATTTGCGATTGAGCCCGAGGAGTTCTACGAGGTTGGCCATCGCGTCGCGGGTTGCCGATCCGCCAAAAAGCACGGGGAGGATCGAGCGGGGTCGAGCTCGAGATCCGAATCGGCCATCTCTGGACGGTTAGCGACGGGAAGGTGACCCAGCTTGAGGTGTTTCCCGCTCGCGGAGAGGCGCGAGAGGCAGCCGAGCGCCGTTCCCATAGGCCGAGCAGCTAGTCGACGCGGACGAAGCGCGCGTACTGGAACTGCTGCTCTTTCCCGCCGGGCGTCGGGATGCTGCTGCAGCCCTCGAGGAGGCAAGCTCGAAATCCGGCAAGAGCGGCCAGATCGCGGGCCGCATAGCGCTGGACCGGCAGCCCGCTGCAGCTCGTCGGGCCTTCGGGCCCGAAGGTGGCGATCACCAGCTGCCCGTCAGGCGCCAGGCTTCGGCGCATCGCGCCGAGATACGCGTTCCGGGTTCCGGGGTCGACCATGAAGTGGAAGACGGCCCGGTCATGCCAGAGGGCGAAGCGATGGTCGAAGTCGTGCTCCAGGACATCGGCCTCAATCCACTCGATTCGGTCGGCATCGTCTCCCAGTTCATGCTGCGCGAGAGCCAGTGACTCCCCTGAGATATCGGTGACCGTGACATCCGAATAGCCGCGGCCAAGCAGTTGACCCGCTAAGCGAGATACGCCTCCGCCGACGTCGATCACGGCCGCCCTGGGATCGACCGCCGCCTCCTCGACCAGCTCGAGGGATACGGCTGGAATGGCCTCGAACCAGCTGACCCGATCTGGCCGCTGCCCTCGGTAGATCCGCTGCCAATGCTCCGACGTCTCCACATCAGCATGGTGGCGCATCGGTCTCGGTATCTCGCGCTCGCGGGGGTTTTCAGCAGCCGCTGCTTTCCATGCAAAGCAGCGGTCAGCGCCCGCCAGGCCGACGATCTGTTCGCCAGTTGTTCGCCTGTCGTGCACGTCCGAGTGCGTCGGGATGGGCTGCGAGGATCAGCTCATGGCAGGCGCCGACTCGATCGAGGCTCTCGACGCCGCCCTCACCGAAGCGTTCGACCCGTCCGGCTTCGGGTTTCCCTGGTACCGCAGCATCGAGGATGAGGAGGTTCGAGCGGTTCGATCGAACCAGGCAATCGGGCTGTTAGATGCCGCCTCCGCAAACATCGACGCTCTCAGGATTCGCTGCCGATGAGGTCCGTGATCTGGTCGGGCCGAACGGCCGGACCATGCCCGACAAGAACAACGCTGAGGAGGTCCGGAACCACGAGCGAATACGAGTCGAGATAACGGACGCCCTGCGGGCGGCCGAGATCCTGCTCGACGTTCTCGGCGGTCTCTCCGTCCTCTTCCTCGGGCTCACGCTCGATCCAACGCGAGCGACCGGCACCCAACTCATCGATGTTGAGCCGGCACCTAGCGACCCACATCCCGATCAGGCCACCGCAATCGAGACCCTCCGGAAGACCGTGAGCGCGCAGGCGGCGGCACCGTCCGGGTGGCTCGACTGGACGCTTGAGTCGCGGAACGCGCTCGTCCATCGCGCGGCCTCCATGTCGATCTGGCGGCAGGTGCCGTCGAAACTCCCTAAGCGCTGGCTCGCAGTTGTGACACAGACGGACCCGGCGCGAGTGCTGCGCCAGTTCCCACACATGCGGCGTCTGCCGGACCTGAGCGACGCCGAGACCGTCCTGATGGGCATCAAGTACGACGAACTCTGGCTTTTCGAGCCAGCCCAGGAGACGGTGCAAGCCCTCGCCGGCCACTGTGCGTCCCTCACGGCAATGGTGGTCGGTCTCTCCAGGAATCGATCGACTACCTCGACAAATACCGGTGGCCACAGCAGTCATGGAAGCTCGCTGATCGCCGTCCGCGAGCCGTTCGCGCCGATGCATTCGCCGGATTCCGGGATCAGGACGGCTTCCCCGATGTGAGCGAGATCCGAATGAGTCCGCGTGACGCCGACCGGCTCCTGACAATGGAGAGCCTGCGTAAGCGCCATGAAGAATCCGACAGCTAGCTCAGCGGCGCCGCGGCGACCGCCGCCCGGTCGAGAAGGACGGCACGCAGCAGATCGTCTCGGGGTGACCCCCGGCGTCGAGGACAGCGAGGAAAGGATGGTAGGCCGGGGCCGGCTCTGGGATGGTCCCGGAGCACCTGAGGGCGGAGACCGTTGAGGTCGATCCAGCGGATCGGGCGTCTACACCGGCAGGGCGGCGCAATGCGGTAGGCGGGGAGGAGAGTCAGCTGGCTCACGCTGCCACCGCCTCTCGGACCTCTCGGCCACACAGGACACATTGGCCGTCCTGGCCCACGGCGTTCTCGCAGCGGCAACTCGGAGCCTCGATCGGATGGAGGTCCCAGCAGGCGCTCCGGTGGATGCGGCACGGTTTCCCCGCGGCAACGGGTTCGTTACACCTACCACCCGTCTCGAGCGGGGTGCCGCACCTGTACTCCGACTCGTTGTTGCCGGGACCTACGGAGGTCATGAGCACTTACCGAAGGTAAGCGTGAGGGCGGTCGAATTTACCCGACGTTGCGTAAATCTCTCGCTCGGGAAACCTCACGACGTCGTGAGGGTTACGCCGCCTTCCGGTCATGCCAAGGTGGAGAGCAGTCTTCGCGTCTGTGCTCGGCAACCAGCTGGGTGGCCCGTTGGATTCGCCGCCACGCATCGCCCTGGGTGACGCCCACCGAGAACGTCCGCCCGCTCTCAGTAGCGATCGCTCTCAGGATGTGGAGCTGCTCGTCGGTGGCCGGCGCCTTCTTCCATTCGGTGCGCTGTTTGTCTGTGGTGCGTTGCTGAGCTCGATTCTTTCTCCTCGAGCGCTTGATTCTCAGTTGGCGTTGTCTCTTAGTCTCGTTCACCTTTCGTCCTTTCTCTGGTTCCTCTTCCTTGTGAGGTTTTCTTGACTCGTAATGGGTGGTGTTGTGGCAGGGCAAGGGGAGGGCTCCTGGTGGGAACCCCCCCTGTCTCTCGCAACGGGTATGTCGCGTATAGGGGGTTACGGGGTGCAGTCCAGTCAGATCCGCTGCGCGGTTCACCGAACCATCGAGTCGGCTACTCGCTCCAGATCGTCATGCTGGGCTGCGGGCTCCTCGCCAAATCTACTCATCGGGTGACGGCGCCGCGGTAGGACCTCGAGCAAAAACATCGTGGGATCGATGGAACGGGGGAACTGGTCCGCGGTGCGCCTGCCCAAAGGGACTTACGGGGCCCGCCGCGGCGCGGTCCATTTACCGCTCCGTCAACCCGGTGCTCGGGTCCTGCTTGGCGAGATCCGGAGTCCAACTCCGAGGCTGCGCGGGCCACGCGCTTCTACCGGGCTGCCGGGCATCCGCCTCTATTCGTCGGGTGCCTCCTCGATCTCGCCCTTGCACCGGGAGCAGGTGACTCGGCCATCGGCGCGGTGGTAGGCGACGGGCTTGCGGCAGGAGCAGCGGTCGACCTTCACCCGGCGCATCGGGGAGAGCCGAAGGGGCCGGCGGATGAGATTCTCAGGTAGAGGGGCCGGCGCAGGGATGCTCTGGTTTCGGCTGCCGCTCGGTCATCCGCGCCTCCCACGGGCGGCCCGGACTTTGGCCAGGATCTCCGTGTTGGAGTCCGAAGGCAGGATGTATGGGCGCACTCCGCGTCCGTCCCGAGAAGGCCGGCGGCTAGCGGCTCCCGAGCCGGTGCTGGAGGCAGTCCCAGGCGCTGTAGAAGCCGTTGGAAGCCGTTGGGGATGCCGCCCCGCCCAGGACTCGTACCTGCACCGATCGGTGCAGTAGCGGGCGTCCCTGCGTCTCCCGGCCAGCGATGTGCCGCAGTGGGCGCAGCGCATCAGGCCACCACCGGGATCGGGCCGAACAATTCACGCGGCAGTGAACTGCGGCGCTAGGCACTCCTCTCCGGCGCTCCGGCAGACTTGCCGGAGTGAACTTCATCGAGGACGTCATGGAGCGATCGAAGGCCTCGCGCCTGGGAATCGTCGCCATCGATGCCGAGGGGTTCCGGCGCGAGTGGCACTTCGGTGAACTGATCGCCCGCAGCGCCGGCCTTTCCGGGGCGATGGCGGCCCGCGGCGTCGAGCGGGGAGACGCCGTGATGACGCTTGTGGGGAGCCGGATCGAGTGGGTATTGACGATGCTCGCCTGCTTCCGAATGGGCGCCGTGGTCATGCCGTGCAATCCACAGCTCCGCCACAAGGACCTCGAGGTTCGCGTCGGTGCCGCGAACCCGAAGCTCTGCATCGGGGAGAAGGAGCTGCTCGGCGAGCTGCCGGACAGTGTCCCGGCGATGGATCTCGCCGAGCTCGCCGGGGTGCTCGATGAGGACGAGCCGCAGGAGACCCCGACGGGCGCCGTCGACCTGGACCCTGACGACCCCGCCGCGATCATCTTCACCTCGGGCACGACCGGCGAACCGAGCGGCGTCGTCTATCCGCAGCGCTACCTGCTCGGCCAGCGTCTCCAAGCCGAGCACTGGGTCGGGGCCCGTGATGGCGACCTCGCCTGGTGCACCGCGGCTCCGGGATGGTCGAAATCGACCCGAAACGCATTCATCGCTCCATGGCTCGCGGGGGCGGCCGCGCTTCTCCATGACGCCCGCTTCGACCCCGCTGAGCGGCTGGAGGTGATCGAGCGGGAGGGCGTCAACGTCCTCTGCCAGGCGCCGACCGAGTACCGGATCCTCGCGAAGCGCGCGCACCTGCGGCACATCCCGTCGCTGCGCCGCCTGATCTCCGCCGGCGAGCCGCTCAACCCCGAGGTGATCCGGCTCTTCCGGGAAGCGCTGGGCATGGGCATCGCGGACGGCTACGGTCAGACCGAGACAGGTCCCGTGACAGGCATGCGCCCGGGCGAAGACGATCCGAGCCGCGACGGCTCGATGGGGCGTCCACTTCCGGGAATCGAGACGCGCGTCGTCGAGGGGGAGCTTCAGGTGAAACCGGAGACGGTTCCGACCTTCTTCAGTCACTATCTGGGTGAGCAGCCGTTCGACGGCGAGTGGTGGGCAACCGGGGACCAGGTCCGTGAAGACGAGGACGGCTACATCTGGTTTGAGGGGCGCGACGACGACATCATCATCACCGCGGGCTACCGGGTCGGGCCCTTCGAGGTCGAGTCCGCCCTCGTCTCGCATCCGGCCGTGGCGGAGGCCGCCGCGGTGCCCGCTCCCGACGACGAGCGCGGCTCCGTGATCCGGGCCGTCGTGGTGCTCGCCGACGGCGAGCCCTCGGACGCGCTTGCAGCCGAGCTCCAAGAGCATGTCAAGCAGGTCACGGCGCCCTACAAGTACCCGCGGATCGTCGAGTTCGCGGAGGAGCTGCCGAAGACGCCGAGCGGCAAGATTCGGCGCGCCGAGCTTCGATGAGGCGGGAGTGGGCGAGCTTCGCCGGGATCTTCATCGTCACCAACCTCGGACTCCTCGCGGTGGGCGCGACGCTCGCGGTCCTCCCCCACTACGTCAAGGACCACCTGGACGGCTCCGACCTCGAGGTCGGAATCGTGAGCGGCGCCTTCGCCTTGACCGGGATCGTCTGCCGGCCGATCGCCGGGAACCTGGCCGATCGCCGCGGCCGCAAGCCGACCGTGATCGCCGGAGCGCTCCTCGCAGCGATCGCGGGCGGGCTCTACTTCCTGCCTGCGGGCATCCCGGGGCTGATCGTGGCGCGCCTCTTCCTCGGTGCCGGCGAGGGAACGGTGTTCACCGCCGGCTCCGCCTGGAACGTCGACATGGCGCCGTCAGAGCACCGCGGACGCATGATCGGGCTCTACGGCCTGGCGATCTGGACCGGCCTCACCCTCGGACCGCCCATCGGTGTGCTGCTCCAACACGCGGGAGGCTTTCACCTCGTCTGGGCCTTCGCGGCCGGGGCTCCCCTGCTCGGCGCGGCGATCGCCTCCCAGCTGCCGGAGCGCTACAGCGCCGAAGAGGATGTCGACCGCGGCCCGTTCATCTCCCGCGAGGCACTCGGCCCTGGAGTGACCTTCGCCCTCAGCGTCGTCGGATTCGCGGCCGTCTCCGCCTTCATCGTTCTCAGCCTCGACGATCGGGGGATCGGTCATGGCCCGGCGGTGTTCAGTGTCTTCGCCGCGACCGTGGTCGCGACGCGGCTCATCGCCGGGGGTCTCCCCGACCGCGTCGGTGCGGCCCGCTGCGCCGTGGGCGCGGCGCTGATCGAAACCGCAGGATTGATTCTGCTCGGCGCCGCCCAGGATCTCACCGTCGTCATCTTCGGCGCGATCGGCATGGGGGCAGCCTTCTCCCTGCTCTTCCCGTCGCTCTCCCTGGTCGCCATCAACCGGGTCGGCCCCGACCGACGCGGCGTGGCGATGGGCACGTTCACCGCCAGCTTCGACCTCGGCATGCTGGTCGGCTCACCGATCGTTGGGGCGGCGGCGGCGATCGCCGGCTACAGCGCCGCCTTCTACGTCGCCGCGGCGGCGGCACTCGCCTGCGCCGCCTTCTCACTCTCCATGTCCCGGGAGGCGGAGGTCGAACCGATTCCCGAGATAGTCTGAGCCGATGGCCAGGAGGGAGACCGCTGCCGCGGCCGAGATCGACCGGAAGCTGATCAACAAGCTCACCGAGGAGCAGATGGCTCGCTTCCGGGAGCACACGCCCGCGTCCGCCGAGTACTTCGACCGGGCACGGAAGGTGATGCCGGGTGGCGTCCCGTCCTCCTTCCAGCTCAACGATCCGTGGCCGGTCTACATCGACCGCGGCAAGGGCGCGCTGGTCTGGGACGTCGACGGCTCCGAGTACGTCGACTTCCACAACGGCTTCGGCGTGATGTGCGTCGGGCACGCGAATCCGGTGATCGGGGAGGCGGTCAAGGCCCGGGTCGACGAGGGAACGCACTTCGCCGCCCCGACCAACGGCTCGATCGTCGTCCGCCGGGAACCTGGTCGAGCGCTTCGGCCTTCCCCAATGGCGGTTCTCGAACTCCGGCACCGAGTCCACGATGTCGGCGATCCATCTCGCCCGTGGCGCGACCGAGCGGGACCTGATCATCAAGATCGAAGGCTCCTACGACGGGCACCACGACGCGGTGATGGTCTCCTGCTACCCGGAGCTCGATGAGCTCGGACCCCGTGAGGAGCCCACTCCGGTCCCCTTCGGGCGCGGCTATCCGCAGGCCGTCGTCGAGCTCACCCGGCCGGTTCCCTTCAACGACGCCGACGTACTCGAGTCATTGCTCAAGAAGCACGAGGGCAAGGTCGCCGGGCTGATCATGGAGCCGGCGATGATGAACATCAACATCATCCCGCCGAAGGAAGGCTACCTCGCGCGAGTTCGCGAGCTCTGCACCGAGCACGGCGTCAAGCTGATCTTCGACGAGGTGAAGACCGGCGCCACCATCTCCTACGGCGGCGCCACCGGCCGCTTCGGCGTCGAGCCGGACATGATCTGCCTCGCCAAGGCGATCTGCGGCGGTTATCCGGGTGGAGCAATCGGCATGACCGCCGAGCTCGGCGAGGTCATCGCCTCGGACAAGGTGCACCAGATCGGCACCTTCAACGGCAACCCGCTGGTGATGGCGGCGGCCGAGGCAACGCTGACCAAGGTCCTCACCCCGGACGCCTACGAGAAGCTCGAGGCGACCAACGAGTCACTGAAGGCGCGCTGCCAGGAGGTCATCGATCGCTACGACCTGCCCGCCTACACCCAGGGTCTGGGCGCCAAGGGCTGCGTGATCTTCTCCCCCGAGCCGATCTACGAGTACCGCGACTATCTCACCAAGGTCGACGGCGACCTCTCCACCCTCGCCTGGCTCTACCACATGAACCACGGCATCTTCATGACTCCCGGCGTCGAGGAGGAATGGACGCTCTCGATCGCCCACACCGACGAGCACATCGACCGCTACGTGGCGGCATTCGAGGCGTTCGCCTCGGACCTCAGCGGCTCGTAGTCGTCAGCCGGCGGCGCCGTTGCCGTCCAGCGCCTCACGCGCGGCAGCGACGTCCTCGGTGAGGATCACCAGCCGGACCCCGCTGAAGATCGTGTAGGCGACGTCGATGTTGACGCCTGCCTCGGCGAGGTCCCGCGCGACCCCCCCATCGCGCCTGGCTTGTCGTGCAGGTCGACGACCACGGCCTCCCGCTCGTCGGCGACATCGATGCCTGCGTCGGACAGCGCCTTGCGCGCCGCGCCCGCCGTCATCGACCAGCAAGTGGATGAAGCCCTTCCCGTCCCCCACCATCGCGCAGAGGCCGGCGATGTTCACCCCGGCCCTGCCGGTCGCCTCGCCCAGGTCAGCCAGCTTCCCCGGCTGGTCGTCCATGATCACGGTCAGGTCCTTCATCGCGGCTCATCGTTTAGCTCGGCGAGGGCGATGTCAAACGCGGTCGTGCGCTGGGTAGCCTGAGATCGTCATGGCCAACCGCCTCGCCCAGGAGACCAGCCCGTACCTGCTGCAGCACGCGGACAACCCGGTCGACTGGTAGCCCTGGGGCGCCGAGGCGCTCGAGCAGGCCGCGGCGAGGACAAGCCGATCCTGCTCTCGATCGGCTACTCCGCCTGCCACTGGTGCCACGTGATGGAGCGCGAGTCGTTCGAGGACGAGGAGATCGCCGCGCTACATGAACGAGCACTTCGTCTGCATCAAGGTCGACCGCGAGGAGCGCCCGGACGTCGACGACGATCTACATGGAGGCGGTGCAGGCGCATGACCGGCCAGCGGCGGCTGGCCGCTGACCGTCTTCCTCGACCCCGACGGCGAGCCGTTCTACGGCGGCACCTACTTCCCGCCCGAGCCGCGCCACGGCCTGCCGAGCTTCCGCGCAGGTGCTGGAGGCGGTCGCCGGCGCCTGGCGCGACGCAGCGCGAGCGAGATCGCGCAGGCCGCCGAGCGCGATCCGCGAGCCGCTCGGCGCGATCGGCCGGTCGAGCCGCCCGACGGAGCCGGCGATCGACCGAGCGCTGCTCGACGCGCGCCGTCGAGCGCCTGCTGGCGCAGGCTTCGACACGACGAACGGCGGCTTCGGGGGCGCGCCCAAGTTCCCGCCGCGCCACGGCGCTCGAGTTCCTGCTCGCTGCGCGGCGAGCACGGCGACGCGCGCTCGAGCGTGCGCACACCCTCGACGAGATGGCCGCACGGCGGGATCTACGACCAGCTCGGCGGCGGCTTCGCCCGCTACTCGGCCGACGCGAGCTGGCTCGTGCCGCACTTCGAGAAGATGCTCTACGACAACGCGCTGCTGGCCCGCGTCTACCTGCACGGCTGGCAGGCGATCGGCGAGCGAGCGCTGGCTGCGGGTCTGCGCGCGAGACCCTCGACTGGGCGCTGCGCGAGATGCGCGGCCCCGAGGGCGGCTTCTACTCCGCCCTCGACGCCGACTCCGAGGGCGAGGAGGGCCGCTTCTACGTCTGGGACGAGGACGAGATGCGCGAGGCCCTCGGCGAGGCGGGGATCGCCGCCGACGCCGTCGAGCGGGTGCTCGGCTACTGGGGGGTGAGCGCGGCGGGCAACTTCGAGGGCAAGAACATCCTGCACGTTCCGCTGCGGCGCGAGCGCAAGGCAGCCGCCCGAGCTCGCCGATGCCCGGACCGCCCTCTACGCCTGGCGCGACGGCCGCGTCCGTCCCGGCCTCGACGACAAGCGGATCTGCTCCTGGAACGCCCTGATGATCGCCGCGCTCGCCGACGCCGGGGCCGCGCTCGGACGCCAGGACTACCTCGATGCCGCCTCGGCATGCGCTCGGTTCATCTGGGAGTCGATGCGGGACTCCGAGGGGCGCCTGCTCCGCACCTGGAAGGCCGGCGAGGCACGGCTGAACGCCTACCTCGAGGATCACGCGTACCTGGTGGAGGCGCTGCTCCGCCTCTACGAGGCGACGCTGCGAGGTGCGCTGGTTCGACGCGGCCCGCGAGACGGCCGACTCGATGATCGAGCGCTTCGCCGACGAAGAGAACGGCGGCTTCTTCACCACCTCCAGCGACCACGAGGAGCTGATCGCCCGGCGCAAGGACGTCGGGGACCATCCCGATCCCGTCCGGGAACTCCTCCGCCGCCTACGGCCTGCTGCGGCTCGCGGCCCTGACCGGCGAGCGCGCCTACGAGGACCGTGCCATCGGGGCAATCCGCCTGTTCCTGCCGGCGGCGGCGCAGCATCCCGACGCCTTCGGTCACCTGCTGCAGGCGGTCGACTTCCACCTCTCCACTGTTCGAGAGGTCGCCCTGGTCGCACCCGGCAACGGCTCCGGCGGCTCGGCGAGCCTGGGCGAGCTGGCGGCCGTCGTCCGCTCCTCCTATCGCCCGCACGTCGTCCTTGCCGGCGGCCCGGAGGGCTCGAGCGTCCGGAGCTGCTGCGAGAGCGTGGCGCTGTCGAGGGCCGGCCGGCCGCTTACGTCTGCGAGCACTTCGCCTGCAAGGCGCCGGTGACTCAGCTGACGAGCTGGCCGCGCTCTCTGACGCTCTCGGCGGGTGGCGCCGAATTTCACCCTCGACACGCGCTCTTGCGCGTGTCGATGAAATTCGGCGACAGGACCCGCCCGGCGGAGCGTCAGAGAATCGGCAGGAACTGCTCGATCTCGAACGGCGTGACCTGCACCCGGTAGTCCTCCCACTCGGCCCGCTTGATCTCGACGAAGCGGTTGAACGCGTGCTCGCCCAGGATCCGCAGGACCAGCTCCGACTCCGCGGCGACCTCGATCGCCTCGCCCAGAGTCTCGGGCAGCTCCTCAATGCCGCGGCGATGGCGCTCCTCCGGAGTGAGGTGGTAGAGGTTCTGCTCCATCGGCTCGGGCAGCTCATAGCCGTGCTCGATGCCCTCGAGCCCGGCGTGCAGCATTCCCGCGAAACAGAGATACGGGTTGCAGGCGGGGTCGGGGCAGCGCAGCTCCGCGCGGGTCGCCTGCTCCTTGCCGGGGTGATAGAGCGGCACCCGGATCAGCGCTGAGCGGTTTCGGCGAGACCAGGAGAGATAGACGGGCGCCTCGTAGCCGGGCACCAGGCGCTTGTAGGAGTTCACCCACTGGGCGAAGAGCGGGGAGATCTCGCGGGCGTGCTTGAGCTGGCCGGCGATGAACGCCTTGGCGACATCCGAGAGGAAGTACTGGTCATCGGGATTGAAGAACGCGTTCTTGCCGTCCTTCGAAAGCGACTGGTGGACGTGCATGCCCGACCCGTTCTCGCCCTGCAGCGGCTTCGGCATGAAGGTCGCATACCAGCCGTACTTCATCGCGTACTCCTTGACCGTGATCCGGTAGGTCATGCAGTCATCGGCCATCGCGAGCGCATCCTTGTAGCGCATGTCGACCTCGTGCTGGGAGGGACCGACCTCATGGTGGGCGTACTCGACGTGGATGCCCAGCTGCTCGAGCGCGAGAATCGTCTCGCGGCGCAGGTCCGAGCCCGCGTCGAGCGTCGTCAGGTCGAAGTAGCCGCCCTCGTCGAGAATCTCGGGGATGCCCGACTCGGGCTTCTCGGAGCGGAAGTAGAAGTACTCGAGCTCCGGGCCGACGTTGTAGTCGTCGAAGCCCAGCTTCTTGGCCCGATCGATGGCGCGGCGCATGATCCAGCGCGGATCGCCCTCATAGGGATCACCGCCGGGGACCTGGATGTCACAGAACATCCGCGCGGTCCGGTTCGTCTCCTCCTCGCGCCAGGGGATCAATTGAATGCTGGACGGATCCGGCATCGCAATCATGTCCGACTCCTCGATCGGGTTGAACCCGCTGATCGACGAGCCGTCGAAGCCCATGCCGCCCTCGAAGGCATCCTCGAGCTCCGCCGCGTTGATCGAGAAGCTCTTCAGCTGACCGAGCAGATCCGTGAACCAGAGCCGCACGAACCGGACATCGTTCTGCTCGCAGAACGACAGCGCCTCCTTCGCCGTGGTCGTGCCCTCGGCCATGACGCGGAAACTTACCGCCGTCTCACATCCGCGGCGCCCCGAACGTCGTAGGAGCAGACAGAAAGCGCAAGCTGCCTGTACACTTACGAGGCGTAAGTAACCGGCTAAAAGTAAAGTAAAGCCCTTGTGAAACGGCGGTATTCCAGAGAAATGACAGTCAAGACAGACGTAAGTCGCTTCCATATCCATGACGAGCTGACCGCGCCGGACGCCAGTGCTCCCCTCATCAAGAGCATCCAGACGGCCGGCGGAACGGTCTCGAAGTTCATCGGCGTGCTCGCCGAGTCGCCCGCCGCCCTGCGCGGCTATACGCGCCTGCGCACCGAGCTTCGTCAGAGCAGGCTGCCGCGGCCGACCCGTGAGCGGATCGGCTTGGCTGTGGCCGAGTGGCGCCACGACCCCTACACCCTGACCCAGTACGCCCGCACTGCGCGAGTCGCCGGGCTCGGCCTCGACGAGGTCGCCAGGGCGCGGAACTTCACCTCCTCGGATGAGAAGGAGGCCGCGCTGCTCACGCTGATCCGCGCGACGCTCGATCCGTCCCAGCGGCCACCCCACCACCTGGTGGAGGAGGCTCGCGAGGCCGGCTGGTCCGACGAGGAGATCCTCGACGCCGTCGCCGAGACGGCTTTGGCCGAGTTCGAGAGCCTGTTCGCCTCCGTCGCGGCTCTGCCGCAGGAGGGCGATCCGGCAGTTCTCCGTGAAGCGGCTGCGTAGCGGCCGCTTCACGGCCGCGATCTGATGGCGAGGCCGGGTCGCGGCTAGCCCGAGGCGGGCGCGACCATCGCCTCGACGGGGCCCGCGCCGACGGCCAGGAAGCCCAGGCGCTTGGCGACCTTCTTGGTCATGTCCCAGGCGTAGCCCTTGTGGAAGGGCCCGCGGTCGATGACGGTCGCCGTCACGCTGCGCGTCTGCGTAGCTGAAGGTCACCTGGGTGCCACAGGGGAGCTTCCGGTGGGCGACTCCCAGCGTCGTCGGCGTGAGGGTGGTCCCGCAGGCCGTCGAGCGGCCCCAGAAGCCCGGGCCGTACCAAGTGGCCGCCTTGAAGGTGGTCCAGCTGCCGGGGGCAGAGCTGGGCTGAGCCGTCGGTGGGGTGGGCTCGGTGCCACCCGGTACGCCGCCGGTCTGAGCGCTCGCTACCGGGGCGGCGACCAAGAGGGCGGCGCCGCATGCGAGTCCCGCAATCGCACGAATTGTTCGCTTGCTCGTCAACCTTCCTCTTTCGTTGCTTACGGGGTTAGCTGACGGGCTCGCGCTGAAAGATCGCGCTACACGGCTCGGTGGCCGCGACTCGCCCCAACTGATGGGTCCCCCGCTCTCCAACTTTTCCTGTGGATGGAGACTCAGCGGAAGTGCGCGGCGCAGCCTAGCAAAGGTGTCGTGGATACCCGCCACACTGACGAGTCGACCGTTCAGCCTCGAACCTTTGCGGCGGCCGAAAATTCGCCCACTTCTCCATATCCTCCGGCCGATGCCATCGGCGCTGGTCACCGGAGCAGGTCGCGGGATGGGACTGGAGATCGCCCGCCGCCTCGTCGGCCGCGGCTACGAGGTGGCGGTCACCGACGTCGATGAGCCGACCACGGCCGCCGCGGCCGAGCAGCTCGGCGAGCGCTCCTGGCCCCTCGCCCTCGACGTCACCGACTCCGAGGCATGCCGGTCGGCTGCCTCGCAGGTGGTCGAGCGATCGGGGTCCCTGGACGTCTGGGTCAACAACGCCGGGATCCTCTTCACCGGCCTCGCCTTCGAGCAGGACATGGACGTGCACCGGCGGATGCTCGAAGTGAACGCGGTCGGGACCATGAACGGGACCCTGGCGGCGATCGAGCGGATGCGGCCGGCCGGGCGCGGTCAGATCATCAACCTGATCTCGCTCGCCGGGCTGGCGGCCGCCACCGGGATCGTCGGGTACTCGGCGAGCAAGCACGCGGCAATCGCCTTCAGCCTCGGCACAGCCGCCGACCTGCGGCGGGCCGGACTCGGCGGGATTCACATCTCCTGCGTCTGCCCCGACGGGGTCTGGACGCCGATGATCGCCGACAGGCTCGACGACCCCAACGACGCCCTCTCCTTCTCGGGCGTGATGCTGATGCCCGAGCAGGTCGCCGAGCACGTCGAGGGCCTGCTGGACAGGCCGAAGCCGGTCCTCACGATCCCGCGATGGCGCGGGCGATTCGCGCGGTTCTTCGACCGGCACCCGCGGCTCTCCCTTCGGCTGACGCCGCTCCTGATGCGTGACGCGCTCCGACGCCAACGGGCCTTCAAGAAGAAGGTCGAGGCGGGCAAATGGCCTCCGACGTCCCCCTGAGAGGACCGCGCGAGCCCGGGACCACGGGCCGGGCGATTCCACACGGTGCGAGGGCCGATGGGGCTCTCCGGCTGGATCCACTACCCGGCGGCCTGGTTCCGTGCGAGATCCGGCCGAACGCCCGAGCGACCCTGGATCGTGCCGGCCGCGGTCGGCTGGCTGCGGCGGAGGATCCGTTCGGATTGGTCGATCCTCGAGCTCGGGGCGGGGCGCTCGACGGCGTGGTTCGCGCGGCGGGCGGGACGGGTGATCAGCTTCGAGGACAACGAGTTCTGGGCCGGCCAAACCGGGGAGCGGCTGCGAGAGCTGGGCCTGGAAACGTCGAGCTGCGGCAGCTGGCGGTTGAGGCGTTCGCGGTGGAGGTCGACGCGATGCCGGAGCATCCTTCGACCTTGTCGTCATGGACTTTCTGGAGGCGCCAGCGATGACGCGGATCGACGTCTTGAAACCGGCGATGAAGAAGGTGAAGGCCGGCGCGTATCTGCTGCTTGACGACTCGGATCGCCCCGGGTACGCCGAGGCCTTCGACTGCTGGACGGCTGGCACTTCCGGAAGTTCGTGGGCGTCAAGGACGGCTGGCCCGAGGCCTGCGAGACCGGCCGTCTTCCGCCGCCCTCGGGGCAAATAGAGGAGGCCCCTTGCGGGGCCTCCTCCTCAGCGAGCCGGTAAGCCGGATTCTGTCTTGGGCAGCCATCCATCTGTGCGGCCCACCTGGACCTCGCCGGGCTGGGTCGACGGTCCTGCTTGGCCTTGCACCGGGCGGGGTTTGCCATGCGCGCCTACGTCACCGCGGCGCCGGTGCGCTCTTACCGCACCGTTTCACCCTTGCCTGTGCGCGACTCACGTGTGGCCGCGCCATCGGCGGTCTGTTCTCTGCGGCACTTTCCCGCGGGTTTCCCCGGGTGGGCGTTACCCACCGCCCTTGCCCTGTGGTGTCCGGACTTTCCTCGAAGACTCCTTTCGGTTGTCTCCGCGACTGCCTAGCTCGCACCACCAGGGTACCCCTGCATCGCGGCTCGGAGGAGCCGATTCGACCAGTTTGCGGCGGCCGCCGGGCGTCAGGCGAGCTGGGACCCGCAGGTTTTGCAACCTGAGGTCTCCAGCTCTCCATGACACACCGGGCACTGGGCCCGGCCGCGAGCCGTCAGGGCCTCCCAGGCGCCGAGGATCTGATCTTCAAGCGTCACCTCGGACGGCTCAAACAGGCGCGTCTCTTCTTCAACCGCGAGGTGGTCACGAAACCCTCCGGAAAACTCCCACGACGCGCCCGAGCACGCGCACGTCGCGAGTTCGAATCGGCTTCATGCTCTTGTTCTCCGGCTGGAGCCGGACCTGATCCTTCTCACGGAAGAAGCGCTTGACGGTCGCCTCCTCGTCTCCGACGAGGGCGACTACGATCTCGCTGTCGCTGGCACGCTCCGTGGGGCGCACCACGACGAAATCCCCCTCCAGGATGCCGGCGTCCTTCATGCTCTCGCCGCGCACGCGGAGGATGTAGTCGCCGTCTTCCCCGCCGACCACGTCAGGCACCTCGAGGTAGTCCTCGATGTTCTCCTCGGCGAGGATCGGCGAGCCGGCGGCGACCTGGCCGACCAGCGGCAACCCAGTCGGGCGGACGGCCTTCTTGGCCCGCTGGACCATGACCTCGAGCGCGCGCGGCTTGGAGGGATCCCGCTTGAGCACGCCGAGGCTCTCGAGCTTGGAGAGGTGCGCGTGCACCGTCGAAGAGGAATGCAGCCCGACCGCCTTGCCGATCTCGCGGACCGTCGGCGGGTAGCCATGCTTGCTGAGGTAGGTGCCGATGAAGTCGAAGATCTCCTTCTGGCGCTTCGTCAGGTCCTTGACGAGGTCCACTTAATCCTCCTCGTTCAGCTGCGCTGGACGGGCGGCGCTGCTTTGGGGTGGGCGAACACATGTTCGGAGAGTAGCGCCACCTGCGGACGGTTGCAAGCAGCGTTCTGAGACGAACCTCGCCACGGCGGCCGCGACCTCGCGGGCGCGGCCATTATCATCCGCGACCTCGCGGCTGTGGCGGAATTGGTAGACGCGCAAGGTTGAGGGCCTTGTGGCCCTAACGGGCCGTGGAGGTTCGACTCCTCTCAGCCGCACCTTGAAACCCGGGCCGGGGTTTCTCGTCCCGTTCGTCAGCGCGATCTGGTCTCCGCTTTCCGCGAGCGCGATCGAAGTCGTGACCAGGGTCTCGTTACTCCTCTCCGACGGCTGGCTGGAGCGACGGGTGGGCATTCTGAATGGCGCGGTCGCGCGACGACGGTTGCAGTAAATCCGCCTCAGATTTAGGCTCTCGGACGCAGTTCCACTGACAGAGGAGGGATTCAATGAGGATGCACTCGCGGAGCCGGAAGCTCGGGAAACGCTCAGCCATCGCAGGCGCCCTGGGGGTGATCGGCTCCCTGCTGGTGAGCGGCACCGCCGCGGCGGCCGTCACCGGCTTCACCTACGCGGCCACCATCTCGCCGCAGAAGCAATCGGCCAAGACCTTCGGCCCGGCGGCGATCAGCAGCACTCTCGACACGACCTACACCGGCGGGTTCACCCCCACGCCGACGACGACCGTCGACCATTCAGAAGGACATCAAGTTCACGGCCGGACGTTGCCCTAATGCAACCTGACCTCGATCAGCCCGTGCCGGATAGCCACGGCGAAGAGATTCTGCTGCGAGAACTGACGGGAGCGCGTGGCAAGGAGATGCTAGCGGGAAGGTGAGCGCGTAAACGGCGAGATGCGGCTGCGAGCCGCGATCGGGTTCCGCGATCGACCAGTTCCGCGCGAACGGCACCTATTCGTTCAGCGGGACTGGGATCGGCACCCGTGACCCCAAGGGACGAACAGCCGAACCAGCCCGAGCCCGCCCACCGACCGTTGACCATTACGGGTCTCGATCGGCAAGGTCAAGCCGGCAAGAAGAAGGCAAGCCGACCGACTAGTGATGGCGAGGTGCAAGAGAAGAAGTGACAACGCGGGGTACGGAGCCTATGCCCGGCACGAGCAGAAGCCGACCTCGGATTCCAGAAGTGCAAGGCGAAGAAGACGAAGAAGAAGTAGGCGACTCTCCTGGCGGATCCGCCTTGGGCGCCATCCGGGCCGCCCCCTCTGCAGCGTCCGCTGTCGCTTTAGGCTCTCGGACGCACTCAACGACCGAGGAGGGACTCAGATGAGCATGCATCGCGGCGCTGGAAGTCCCGAAGCCTCGGGGCTCCGGCCCGCTGAGGACGGCCCCTCAGGCCTTGGCCCGGGAAAGGACTGGTGCCCGCGACCTCGTGGATGGCCACCTCGGGGCGCTGGGAGACGAGCTCCAGCAGCCTGGCCGAGAACTCGTGGAGGTGCGGCTCGGCGAAATGGCGGTCGAGGGCCTCGCGGTCCGTCCACTCCTCGACGGCGATGTAGCTGTTCTCGTCCTCGACCGCAGCGAAGAAGCCGTAGCGCAGACAGCCCTCCTCCCGGCGCGAGTCCTCCTGCATCCGGCGGAGCAGGCCGATCAGCTCTTCACGCCTCTCCGGCTCGCAACTGACCCGGCCGATGACCAGCAGCACCTGGAACCTCCCGTCGGTTGCGACTGATCCTATGCGGCCTCCGGGGTCGGCTCAGCCGTTCAGGAAGCCGGCAAGCGAGCCGACGAGCTCGCCGGGGCCTCCTCCGGGATGAAGTGGCCCGAGGGCAAGGGACCGCCCTCCACCTGCTCGGCCCAGCGCCGCCAGACCTCGAGCGAGTCGGACATCGCGCCCTCCTCGGCGCCCCAGTGGACGAGCACCGGGCAGGCGATTCGGCGTCCCGCATCGCGGTCCTCGCCGTCCATCTCGCGATCGATGTGGAAGGAAGCGCGGTAGTCGGCGCACATCCCGGGGATCGTCTCGGCCGTGAAGGCCTCGACATAGAGGTCGGCAGCCTCGGGAGAGATGGCATCGGGCCGCGCGGTCCAGGAGCCCAGGATGTCGCGCACGACGTACTCGGAGCTCGCAGCGATGACCCGCTCGGCGAAGGGCGGCGGCTGGGCGAGGAAGAACCAGGGCCAGTACTCGAGCGCCGCGCCCTGCGCCATACGCTCGAATTGATCCACGGTCGGGACGATGTTGAGGACGGCGAGCCGCTCGACCGCATCCGGGTGATCCAGCGCCATCCGGTAGGCGACGCGGCCGCCGCGATCGTGCCCGACGACCGAGAACGCTGATGCCCGAGGCGGCTCATCAGCTCGACCAGCTCGGCCGCCCGCTCCCGGTTGCTGTAGCCCTCCCCCAGCTCACCGCCGGGCGCCGAGCGACTCTCCCCGTAGCCCTTCAGGTCGCAGACGACGACGGTGTTCTCCTCGGTGAGCGCCGGGCCGACGAGATGCCAGCAGTAGTGCGTCTGCGGGAACCCGTGGAGGAGGAGGACGGGCGGCCCGGCGCCGGCCATGCCCGGTCGGTAGCCGGTTGCCCCGACCTGGATGTCCATGTATTCGAATCCCTCGATCATTGGTCCGGTCTGCCTCTTCCCGCCGCGCTGTCACGCCCGCCACAATCGGGGCATGCGGATCTCAGCCAGAGCCGCCGGCGCCGTCGCCGTCGCGACCCTCGGGCTCGCCGCGGCCGGCCTGATTGCATGCTCGAGCGACCCCGACGCCAAGCCTAAGCCCCGCGCGCAGGTGCTCGTCTTCTCCAAGACTGCGGGATTTCGGCACGACTCGATCCCCGCTGGGATCGCCGCGATCACGAGCCTCGGCCGGGCAAACGGCTTCTCGGTCAGCGCCACCGAGGACGCCAGGGTCTTCAGCGCGGAAGAGCCTTGGCCGCTATCGACGCCGTGGTTTTCCTGAGCACCAGCGGCGACGTGCTCTCGCCGCGGCAGCAGCGGGCCTTCCGCTCCTACATGCGACACGGCGGCGGCTGGGTCGGGATCCACTCGGCCGCCGACACCGAGTACGAGTGGCCCTTCTACGGCCGGCTGCTCGGCGCCTACTTCAAGTCGCACCCCGCGATCCAGCCGGCGACGGTCGACGTTGTCGATCGCTCGCACCCCTCCACCAGGCGGGTTCCGCCGCACTGGCGGCGGACGGACGAGTGGTACAACTTCCGCTCGAATCCCCGAGGCGCCGTTCACGTCCTGGCAACGCTCGACGAATCGACCTACTCCGGCGGCACCATGGGCGCCGACCACCCGATCGCCTGGTGCCATCACTTCGCAGGGCGGGCGCGCCTGGTACACAGCCGGCGGCCACACGAGCGAGTCCTACTCCGAGCCCGCCTTCCGCCACCACCTGCTCGGCGGCATCCTCTGGGCCGCGGGTCTGGCGAAGGGCGACTGCCGCGTCTAGACCGTGATCTGCGGGATCACGCGCTCGGCGAACAACTCGATCTGCCGCCGCTCGTCGCCCAGTGGCCAGAGCTGCACCCACTCGCATCCCGCTCGCGCATAGTCGGAGAGCACCGGGCGCAATGCTCGGCCGAGCCGATGCAGAGCCGGTCGCGGAGCTCGTCGGGCTCCCGCCGGAGCAGCGGAGCCAGGACCTCGTCGAGTGTGCGATCGGTCTCGTCCGCGTCCTCGCTCACCCAGCTCCACATAGTGACCAGCGCGTTCGGGAACCCGTCCGGATCGCGGTTCCGCTCGCGCAGCTTCTCGGCAAGCGACGCTCTCGCCGCCCGAATACCTCGGGGCTGGTGTTGTAGGCGGAGGCGAGCCAGCCATCCGCGAGCCTCGCGACGCGACGCAGACCGGCCTCGGAGCCCCAGCTCCCGATCCAGATCGGTATCCCGCCCTCCCGGTGCGATCGCGGGGCGAGCTCCACGTCGGGGAGCGCGTAGTACCGCGCGGGCGGGGCCTCCTCTCCGCGCAGCAGGGCGCGCAGAATCGCCACGGACTCATCGAAGCGGCTCCAGCGCTCGTCGTATGGAAGGCCGACAACCTCATAGTCGCGACTCGAGGACCCTGGCCCGACCCCGGCGATCAGCCGTCCTTCGCTGAGGACATCCAGGGCGGTGAGCGCCTTCGCCAGCGGCACTGGCCCGCGCACCACGGACAGCGAGACCGTGGTCGCCAGCGTCATCTCGCCCGAGCGCTCGATCGCCGCGCGAGCGCCGTGAGGCCGTCGAGCCAAGGCGTCGAGAACACGAGGTGGTCGTTCGCCGAGATCGCGTCCAGGCCGCACTCCCGCGCCGCATCGACCGCCCCCATCACACGAGAGACTGACTGCCCCTCGCCGCGGAACTCCATCAGCGGTAAATGGATACCGACCTTCATGGGCCGAGCCTATGCGCGCAGGAGCGGCCTCAGCTAGCGCCGAAGTATCCGGCTTATCCGGTGAGCCGGGTGAGCCAGACGCCGGAGAGGACGGGGATGGTGGTCGCGGAGTCGATCCCGCGGACTGAGCCCTCGAGGCCGATACCGGTGAGCGGTCCGCCGACGCTGTCGAGCAGGGGATCGGCGTCCGCGGCGCGCAGCCCGACCGCTCCGAGCGGATCGGCGACCTGGACCGCTCCATCCTTGAGAAGCCGCAGCCGCTGATCCGGCTGGGGCGCTAGCACGAAGGAGACGCCGTCCAGCGACGGCCCCAGCCCGAGCGGACTTCCCCACCAGCCGGCGAAGCGAGTGAGGCTGAGCCGTCCGGGGCCCCGCGGGCCGAGCTGGAAGGGGCCACTCCCGGAGCCGGTCGCGTCCGGGAGGAACCGGGCGCCCCGCCCGCTCTGCGGGTCGAGCGCCAGCGGAGAGACGATCCCGAGCCGGGGAGACGACAGTCGGCTGACCAGGTCCGGGACCGGCTGGTCGAGCAGGAAGCGGACCTCGTCGGGTCGCGGCGCGTCGACCGCGAACAGGTGGGGCAGCAACTTGCGTCCCGCGGCGCTGCTCTGCCAGCGCCGCGAGTTGGCCACGACCGCCGCCGCGTTGAACGGCATGCCGTCCTGAAAGCGGACGTCCGTGCGCAGGGTGATGGTCCAGGTGGTCCGGGCCGGCGACGGCCGGGCGCTCAGCGCCGGGCCCGGCTGCGCCGCTTCCTGCACGTAGGGGCCGGCGAGCCTCTCGGTCAGGGGCTCATAGACCTGGCGGGTCACGGTCTGGGCGACGCGGGTCTGCGCTGCCAGCGGATCGAGGGTCGCGGGCAGCGAGGGCAGTGCGTACCCAAGGTTCCCCCCTCCACCGGCCGGCGGCAACCCGTCGTTGCGAGCCTGTGTCGCACCGCCTCCGCCTCCGCAGCCGGCGAGGCCCAGCAGCGGGAGCACGGCGAGGGTGGCGGCGCGCAGCCGCAAGATCAGTCGCCTACAGCTTCAGGATGACGATCGCGTTCAGCGCCCAGAGGATCCCGAAGAAGATGGTCCATCGGGTCAGGTTCCGCTCCACCAGCGAGCCGCCTCCGAAGGCGCTGCCGCCCCCGCCGATGCCGAACGCACCTGAGAGGCCGGCGTCCTTGCCGGAGTGCAAAAGCACCAGGAAGATCAGGATCACCGACATGATCACCTCGACCACGCTGAGCACGGTTGCCATGCGCGGGAGTGTAGAGATCAGCTCGCCTGCGGCGGCCGCAGGCGGTCGATCCTCTTCAGGATGTCGACCGCCTCGCCGCGCAGCTCACGGTCGAGCCGCCTGAAGTCCTCCTCTGTGAGCTTGCCTGCCGCCCGGTCGGCCTCGGCGTCGCGGATCTGACGGTACTTCGCCTCCTTGCGGGCCTCGAGATCCGCGAGCTCGGCCACCGCCGGGTCCTCCTCCTCCTCACGCGAAGCGGGGCGATTGCGGAGCGGCGCTGTCACGAACCAGGCGACCAGCACGACGATTGCGACGGCGAGCAGGAACTCCAGCATGGGGTGAGGCTAGGCGTGGCGCCCTAGCTGGGCGGTGTGGCCGTCCCCAGCTCCCGGCCCAGCCGGGCCCGGTAGGCGGCCTCCAGACGTCGACGCGACTCGAGCGCCGGCCACCCCGCCATCACGGCCCCGGCGACGGCTATCAGGGCCCCGATCCAGATCCAGCCCACCAGCGGGTTGACGATCACCCGGAAGGTGGCCGGCGGCGGATCCTGGACATAGTGATTGGCGAGCGCCAGGATCGCGATCCCCTGCGCGTTCGGCGGCAAGCCCGCGAGCTCCTTGTTGCCGCGGACGATCGCCGGGTTGAGCGAGGAGAGGTCCGGCTGGAATGCGGTCCAGAGGTCCCCCCCGGCCCCGGTCTTCAGGCCGACCTCGCTGGTCGAGTCGCCCATGAAGTAGCGCCCGATCGCCCCGGCGGTCGGGTCCTGGGTCGGGTAGTAGTTCCGCGCCGGGTCGAGCGTGGCGAAGTGCTTGCCGTCGCGGGTGACGTCGAGCCGGGCGGCGAACGCGATCCGCTCGTTGCTGGGATCGGTCGTCAGCCGCTGATAGTGGACCGTGTAGTCGCCGACCTTGCCGGACTGCCCGACCTGGAGCCGCAGATCGCTCTTGGTCTGAAAGCTCGACGAGGCGGCGATCCCGATCAGCGTCAGCGCGATCCCAGCGTGGACGACGTAGCCGCCGTAGCGGCGACGGTTGCGCCCCAATGCGGTGGCGAGGGCGCGCGGGTAGGGCTCGCCGGTGAGGGCGTGGCGAGTCGACCCGGCCCGCCAAAACTCGCCGGCCAGGGCGACCAGCGTGAAGGCGGCGAAGGCGAAGACGAACAGCGCCCAGAGGTGGTGTCCGGCGTCGCTCACCGCGAGCAGCACGACGATCGTCGCGCCCGTCGCGATCCCCGGCCAGAGGAGCAGACGCCGCGCGGCGCCGCCACTCAACCGCCCCCAGGCGAAGAGCGGCCCGATCCCCGTGAACAGGACCAGGAGAACCCCGATCGGGGTGACGTAACGGTCGAACCACGGGGCGGCCAGCGAGTGGCGATCCCCGGTGAAGAACTCCGAGATCAGCGGGAAGAAGGTGCCCCAGAAGATCACCAGCGCCAGACCGACCAGCAGCACGTTGTTGACGAGGAAGATCGATTCTCGGGAGAGCAGCGAGTCGATCCGCCGCTCGGGCTTGAGGTCATCGAGGCGGGTGACGATCAGCACCGTTGCGCCGATCGCCGTCAAGGCGATCAGGACGAGTAGGGGGCCGCCGACCGTCGAGGCGCCGAAGGCATGGATCGACTGCAGGACGCCCGACCGCACCAGGAACGTGCCCAGCAGGCAGAGACAGAACGTCGCCGAGATCAGGCTGACGTTCCAGACCTTCAGCATGCCCCGCTTCTCCTGCACCATCACCGAGTGCAGGAAGCCGGTCCCGACCAGCCAGGGCATCAGCGCGGCGTTCTCAACCGGATCCCAGCCCCAGTAGCCGCCCCAGCCGAGCTCCTCGTACGACCAGCGCGAGCCGAGCAGCAGCCCGATCCCGAGGAACGTCCATGCGACCAGCGCGAAGTTGCGGGTCGTCCGAATCCAGCTCGCGTCGAGCTTGCGGCTGATCAGGGCCCCCATGCAGAACGCGAAGGGGATCGACCAGAGCACGTAACCCGAGTAGAGCATCGGCGGGTGCACCGCCATGTACGGGTTCCGCAGCAGCGGCGTCAGGCCTGCACCCTCCGCCGGCGCCGGGTCGAGATGGGCGAAGGGCTGCGCCTTGAAGATCATCAGTCCGATGAAGAACGAGCCCAGCGCGGCGAGGATCGCGGTCGCCCAGGGCACGATCTCCCGGTGGCGGCGACGCGTTATGTAGAGGACGCCGCTCGAGGCGAGCGACAGCACCCAGGCCCAGAGCAGCAGGGAGCCCTCCTGGCTCGACCACATCGCGGTCAGCTTGTAGAAGGTCGGCGTGGTCGTCGAAGAGTGATCCGCGACCAGCGCGAAGTGGAAGTCGTTGCGGAGGAAGGCGATCTCGAGCAGTACCACTGCTGTGGTGAGCAGGCCGGCCACCGCGTAAACGCCCCGGCGTGAGGAGTCAACCCAGCGGCGGTCGCCGGTCCGGCCGCCGTGGACGGCGGCCCCCGCCGCGTAGAGCGCGCCCAGCAGGGCCGCCGCCAGCAATGCGGAGCCGAAGATCGTCAGCTGGACTGCCCCGCCGTGGTGGTCGTGAACTTCGACGGACACTTCGTGATCAGGCTGTCCTGCTCACCCACGAAGGTCCCACCCTGGAGCCTGCCGGTGACGATCACCTCGCGGCCGTCGCGGAACGGGTCGGGCACCGTCCCGCTGTAGGTGACCGGGATCGGATGGCTGCCATCGCGATCCGAGATCTGGAAATCGAGTTGGTCGCCGGCGTGATGGATCGAGCCGGGGACGACGTCGCCGGTCAGCTCATAGGTCTGGTTCGGACTCGCGTTGACGAGCTGCGAGGGCTCCTTCGCCTCGCTCGAGGCGTTGAAGGAGGTGTAGACGAGCCCCGCGGCCAGCAGCACGGCCGCCGAGAGGGCCACGACTAGACGGATCTTGCGCTTGCGGGAGGGATCCACGGCCAGCGTGGATTATCGCAATGGATTCCTAAATGGATCACCCTCGGAGTCCGGGGCGTCGCTAGGCTCCGGCGGCCTTGGCGATGCTTGACCCAGTCGTGATCCTCTGCGGGGGGCGGGGCACCCGCCTGAGCGAACGCACCGAATCGATTCCAAAGGCGCTCGTCGAGATCGGCGGCCGCCCGATCCTCTGGCACGTGATCTCGATCTATATCGCGCAGGGCTTCACGCGCTTCCTGCTGCTCACCGGGTACAAGGGCGAGCAGATCGGGAGCTGGGTCGAGGCGACCCCGTGGCCCGAGCGAGTCGAGGTGAGCTGCATCGACACCGGCCTCGACACCCCAACCGGCGGCCGACTCAAGGCCGCCGAGGACCACATCGGGGAGGGGGCCTTCTCCACCACCTATGCGGATGGGGTCGCGGACATCGACCTGGCGGCCCTCGCCGGCGTGCACCGCGAGGCCGGGCGCCTGGCGACGATGACGGTGGTCCGCCCAGAGCTCCAATTCGGCGTCGCCGATCTGGACGACCACGGACTGGTGCGCGGCTTCCACGAGAAACCCCAGGTCGAGAGCTGGATCAACGGCGGCTTCTTCTGCTTCGAACCCGGCGTCTTCGACTACCTCGCCGAGGACAGCGTCCTCGAGCGTGAGCCTCTCGAGCGGCTCGCTGCCGACAGGCAGCTCAGAGCGTTCCGGCACGAGGGGTTCTGGGACTGCATGGACACCTACAAGGACGCCGTCCTGCTCAACGACCTGTGGGACGCCGGCGAGCCGCCCTGGAGGGTGTGGAGCGGAGAACCCGCTCGATGAAGGCGCTGGTCACCGGCGCTCGGGGATTCGCCGGGTCCTGGGTCGCTCGGGCTCTTCTCCTGTCCGGGGCCGAGGTCACGTCGCTCGATCACGCGCGCGACACCCCCAGCGGCCTCGAGCTGCTTGGGATCGAGGGCGACGTCGATGACGTCACCGGTGATCTGCGCGACGGTGATTTCGTCCTCTCCCTCTTGCGCAAGAAATCGATCGAGGCGGTCTTCCACCTTGCCGCGCAGCCGATCGTCGGGGACGCGAACGCCTCCCCCATCCCGACCTTCGAGACCAACATCCAAGGGACCTGGGTGCTCCTGGAGAACTGCCGCGAGGCGGGCGTCGAGGTCACAGTGGTCGCCTCCTCGGACAAGGCCTACGGGCCACACGACGAGCTGCCCTACACCGAGGACTCGGCGCTCCAGCCCATCTACCCCTATGACGTCTCGAAAGCCGCGACCGACCTGATCGCCCGCAGCTACTGGCATACGCACGGCCTGCCGGTCGCGGTCACCCGGCTGGCCAACATCTACGGCGGCGGCGATCGCAATTTCTCCCGCCTGATCCCCGAGACGGTGAGCGCCGTGCTCGACGGGCGCCGACCGGTGATTCGCTCCGATGGCTCGCCTGAGCGTGACTTCCTCTACGTCGAGGACGCTGCCTCGGCTTATCTGGCGATCGCCGAGGCGCTCGCCGGCGGCCGCGGTAGCGGCGAGGCGTTCAACGCGGGCTGGGGCAGGCCGCATCCGATTCGCGAAGTGGTGGATCTGATCTGCGAGCTCGGACCCGGGGAGATCGAGGCCGACTATCGCGGCGCCGGGAACCCGAGCGGGGAGATCGAGCGCCAGTACCTCGACTCGGCCAAGATCCGCGCCGAAATCGGCTGGGAGCCCAGCGTGGAGCTGCGCGAGGGCCTCGGCCGGACCCTCGACTGGTACCGCGAGCATCCAGAGATCAGGCCCGTCGCCTCCGTCTGAGGGGCGAGGCGGACCGCAGGAGCGCTAGTCCGACTGAGCCTCGAGCGCCTTGCGCCGTCTCCGGTGCCGATGCTCGAGCGCCCAGGTCGCGCTGCTGCTCAGCGGCCTGAACGGCAGGAGCGTTCGGGCGATGCTCCCCGCGAGCTCGATGTGCCCGAGCTTGTCGAGGAGATCCTCGGCCTCCCGCCGCTCCCGCGGACTCAGGTGCTTTGCCGGGCGCCCCTTCGACTTCCGCGCCAGGTCGATCAGGCGATCGCGCTCCTCGGGCTCGAGTCGTCTCCAGTGCCCCCACGAGGTCCAGGCCACCTCGGCGACGGCGATGAGCCAGAGGCGTTCGGCAAGCCAGCGGCTGCGCCGCGCGACTCTGCTGGTGATGCCGGTGATCAATCCCATCGGCAGCGAGTACCCCCATCGATCAATGGCTAAGCGGATGACGGGACTTGAACCCGCTACCTCCAGCTTGGGAAGCTGGCGCTCTACCAGGTGAGCTACATCCGCGTTGTGGCGACATTCTAGGTCGGCTGCGCTCCGTCACTAGCCTTTCCCGGGTGAGCTCCAAGTCCTTCGCGGTCGTGATCGGCGTGCTGGCCGTCATCGGCCTGCTCGGGTTCGGACTGCTGAGCAAGGGTGAGGCCTCGTTGTCAGTCGGCGAGACCGCGCCGGACAAGCAGCTCTCGGTGCTCGGCGCACCGGGGACCGGGCAGATCGCCGACTACCGCGGGAAGTGGGTGCTGGTCAACTTCTGGGCCTCCTGGTGCGGGCCCTGCAAGTCGGAGGCGCCGGCCCTGGAGCGCTTCCAGCAGGCGAACCAGGCGGACGGCTTCACCGTGCTCGGCATCAACCTCTACGACTCGACCGACCACGCGACCGCCTTCGTCCACCGCTACGGACTCACCTACCCCCAGCTCCACGAGTCCGGCGGCGACGATCGCAAGGAGGCCTACGGGATGACCGGCTTCCCGGAGAACTTCCTGGTCGATCCGCAGGGGCACATCGCCCTGATCAGGCGCGGCCCCGTCGACGAGAGCTACCTCAACAGGCCGTCGAGCCGCTGATCCGCGCGCAATCGTGAGTGTTCGGCTCCGCAACGCCCTGCTCGCCGGGCTCGCGGCGTTGGTCGCCACGAGCGTCCTCGCGAGCTCAGCGGCGGCGTGCACTCCGCAGACCAACCTCCCCGATGTGGAGGACGAGGTGATGTGCACGATCTGCGGAACCCTTCTGGCCGAGTCCGATTCGCCCCAGGCGGAGGGCGAGCGAGTCCTGATCCGCAACCTGATCGCCCAGTGCCGGACCAAGGACGAGATCAAGGACACACTCGTCGCCCAATACGGGCCGAACGTCCTGGCCACCCCGAGCGGCCACGGGTTCGACCTGACGGCCTGGATCGTCCCGGGCCTCGTGATCGGGCTCGTGTTGGCCGGGCTGGGTGTCGGCGCCTACCGGCTGTCGCGGCGTCCGCGCGCGGCTCCCTCTCCTCCCCTGGATGCGGCCGACGCCGCTCGGCTCGACGCCGACATGAGTCGGCACGATCCCTGACCCCACCGTCGCGGGCCTCGAGCTGAAAGTGCTATACAGGGCCTCGATCCGGTGGCCGGGGCGAATGAGGCGGGACCGCAACTTCGCCATCGCTTTTGAGTTGTGAGGAGCTGAGCATGAGACCACGCGTCAAGACAACGGCTGTGATCGGGATGCTCCTGGCGCTGGCCCTCGCTATCACCGTGAGCGGCGCGAGTTCCGCCCCGGCGATCGCCAAGAAGCAGGCGAAGCACAAGAAGGTCAAGAACGGGCCGCTGCCTTCGGACTTCTTCGGCATGGTGCCGTTACTTCGCGCCGACCGCCAGCGAAGCGCAGCAAATGGCGCAGGCCGGGGTGAAGAGCGTGAGGCTGTTCACCTTCTGGGAGCTCCTCGAGCCGCAGCCCGGGCAGTACAACTGGAGCCTCGCCGATGCCGTGATTCAGAACCTAGCGTCCGCCGGGCTCACCCCGGCGATCCAGTTCGGCAACTCGCCGAGCTGGATCTCGCCGACATCGGAAAGTCCTCCGATCTACAGCAGCGCACAGATCGCCGCCTGGCAGCAGTTCCTGGCCAACTTCGTGCACAGGTACGGCGCCCACGGCAGCTTCTGGGCGGCGCATCCGAACCTGCCCTACCACCCGGTGACCAGCTATGAGATCTGGAACGAACCCAACCTGAAGTTGATGTGGGGGGGCACCCCGAACGCCGCCGACTATCTGAGGCTTCTCAAGGCCAGCACACCCGTCATCAAGGAGGCCGACCCGAGCGCCGCGGTCATCTTCGGCGGGCTCTACCCCTTCCCCAGGCCCCAGTACGGGGTCAAGGCATTGAAGTTCCTCAACTCGTTCTTCCGCCAGAAGGGCGCTAAGAAGTGGTTCGATGCGCTATCGCTGCACCCGTATTCGTTCACCCCCAAGTATCTGGTCCCGACGCTCAGGCTGTTCCGTAAGAACCTCAACAAGCATGGCGCCGGGAAGAAGCCGATCTGGATAACCGAGCTCGGCTGGGCCACGAGCGGCCACGACTGGGCCATCTCGCCCTTCAAAGCCACCGAGGCTCAGCAGGCGCAGTACCTGACCCAGAGCTTCAACAAGCTGATCAGGGCTCGCGGCGAGCTGCGGCTGCAGCGAATCTTCTGGTTCGAGTGGAAGGACAATCCGGATCCGGATGGCTCCTGGTTCGTCAAGATGGGGCTGCTGCGGTCGGACGGCTCTCCGAAGCCGGCCTACTCCGCGTATCAAGCCGAAGCTCGGCGCTAAGACGAGCTCAGGTTCGCCAATGAGAACAGTGGCCGCGGTCGGCATCCTCTTTGGGCTGGTGCTCGCGATGACGGGGTCGACGGCTGCCCCGGCGGCAGCCAAGCAAGCCAACCACACAAAGGTCCCACCCGACTTCTTCGGGACCGTGCCCCTCCTCGATCCGAGCGCGAGCGATGCGCAGGCGATGTCGGCTGCGGGGGTTGAGAGCGTTCGGCTGCAGATCTACTGGGGGATTGCCGAGCCGTCCCCCGGGGTCTACGACTGGAGCCACTACGACTCGGTGATCCAGAACATCGCCTCCGCCAGACTCAGCCCGGCGGCGCAGTTCGCGACCTCACCGAGCTGGATCTCGGACAATGCCCAACGTCCACCGATCTACAGCGATAGCCAGGTTGCAGCCTGGACCAACTTCTTGTCCGCTTTCGCTCGACGGTACGCTCGCGGCGGCAGCTTCTGGGCGGAGCATCCGAACCTCCCATATGAGCCGGTGAGGAGCTGGGAGATCTGGAACGAGCCGAACCTCTACTTCACCTGGGGCGGTCCCCCAAACGCCGGCGACTACCTGAGGCTTCTTCTGGTGAGCAAGCACGCCATCGAAGGGGTTGACCCCGCCGCCCGGATCGTCTTCGGCGGGCTCTTCCCCTTCCCCAGCCCCGATTTCGGCGTCAAGGCCGCCACTTTCCTCAAGGCTTTCTACGCCCACCCCGGCGCCCGGACGTCGTTCGACGTGCTCTCGGTGCACCCCTACTCGTATACGCCCGCCGACGTGGTCCCAGCGTGCAGGATGTTCCGCAAGCTCCTCGACCGGCACCGCAGCCGCCGCACTCCGTTGTGGATCACCGAGCTCGGCTGGAGCACAAGCGGCAATGGCTGGGCGACTACGGCCTACCGCACCACGGAGCGCCGACAGGCGCAGTACCTGACCCACAGCTTCGACGCACTGATCAGAGCGCGGCGCCGGCTGCGGCTTCAGCGTGTCTTCTGGCATGACTGGCGTGACTCCAGTGATAGCAACAGCGTCTGGATCTACCAGATGGGCTTGTTACGGGCGAACGGCTCAGCCAAGCCCTCCTACTACGCATATCGACGGCTGGCGCGGGGCTGAAGCCGAGTTGGGCCGGCGTCGCGTCGGCTACGCTGCCGCGAACATGCTTCGCACGGACCCGTGAGCTCGCCCACCGCGGCGCCCGCCCCGGGCTTCGCCGATCGCCTCCGAGCTCAGGCTGGCGGCGCGGCAACTTCGAGCCTCGTCGCCACTGCACTCATTCAGTTCCTGAACGTGGTGACAGGGGTCCTCCTCGCCCGCACACTCGGGCCGTCCGGCCGGGGAGAGCTCGCTGCCGTCGTCCTCTGGCCCACGATGCTCTGGACCGTGGGGAACCTCGGCGTCGTCGATTCGGTCACCTTCCACAGCGCGCGAAGCACTGCACCGCAGAGGTCGATCGTCTCGACGAGCCTGGCGCTCGCCCTCGTCCAGTCCGCCGTCCTCGTCGCGATCGGCCTGGTGCTGGTGCCGCTCGTGCTGGCCAGGCAGGAGGCGTCCGTGGTGAGGGACTGCCTGATCTTCCTGGCCTCGATCCCCACCAGTCTCGTGACCCTGTACCTGGCCTCGGTCCTCAACGGGACGCATCGGTTCATCGCCTTCAACGTGGTCAGGGCCACGGTCTTCGTCGGCAACGCCGCCGGGCTGGTGGCGCTTGCGATCGCCTCGGAGCTCACGGTGACCTCGGCGATGCTCGCCTATATGGCTTCACAGGTCCTGACGGTGCTGATCGCCACGATCCTGGTCCTGCCCTCGACCGGGCCGCCCAGCCATCCTGAGAGGCCGCTCGCGCGAGAGATGCTGGCCTACGGCTGGCGGAGCCAGCTCAGCACGATCTCCAACCTGCTCAACGAGCGAGTGGATCAGCTGGTCATCTCGATCGTGTTCGCACCCGCCAGTCTCGGGCTCTACGTCGTCGCTTGGACCATGACGTCGCTGTCCAGCATGATCGGCTACTCGGTCTCATTCGCGGCGCTCCCCAGGGTGGCACAGGCGGAGTCGGCTGAGGATCGCCGGGCGAGGGCACACCAGTACGTCTTCCTCACCTTCGCTACGACCGCAGCGGTCACCGTTCCGGTCCTCCTGCTCGCGCCGGAGATCCTTCGCATCGTCTTCGGCAGCGACTTCGTCCAGGCCACCGGCGTGACGCGGTTGCTGCTGGTCGCCAGCATCGCGCTCGGAACCGCCCGGGTGCTGGAGGCAGTCCTGAAGGGCGTCAATCGACCGCTGCACGCCGGGCTCGCCGAGGGCGCCGGTCTGATCGTCACCGCGGTGGGCCTGGCCGCCCTCTTGCCGACCCTGGGGCTGACGGGCGCCGCGATCACCTCCCTCGCCGCGTATTCGGTCACGGCCTTGATCGCCCTGCACCTCGCCAACCGCGCCCTCGGGACTACCGGCGCCGAGCTGCTCGGCCCCGGAAGGCGGAAGCCTTCCGGGGTCTAGCAGGCGACCCATCCATCTCCTTGACCGACGACAAGACACTCGAGCGGGGTGCGATCGTCGCCAATCCCGGCGGCGTGCGCCCGATGCGCTGGATGGCGACCGGGCTTGCCAGGGAGAGGCTCCTGCGCGCCTACGTCACCCCCGTGGGGATGGCCCCGGGGACGCTGCGGCGGGTCGATCGACTGCCGCATCCAATTTCCTCGCGGTTGAACCGGGAGCTCTCGCTGCGGGATCTTCCGCCAGATGTAGCTCCGAGTCAGATGATCACGGCGGCCGCGATCCCGGAGTTGCTCCACGTGGCCATTCAGCGGTCACCACTACCCGGCGGCCTCACCCGCAAGGCATGGCAGATGCGCTCGGTCGCGTTCGACCGGCGCGTGGCCCGCCTGCTTCGGAAGGGTGACCTGGCCGTAATCGCGACCAGCAATGCCGCGCTGGCGACCCTACGGGCCGCCTCGGAGCTGGGCGTCCCGGGTCTGCTCGACTATCCGACCGCTCATCATGCCTGGGTCGAGCACTTGCTGTCGGAAGAGGCAGAGCTCCACCCGGAACTCGCGGACACGCTCGAGTTCCGCGATCTCCCACAGAGGGCCCGCCGGCGGATGGAGAACGAGATCAGGCAGGCGGACCGCGTTCTCGTCCTGACGAGTGTCCAGCGACAGACCCTGATCGAGTCCGGCGTCGACGAGTCGAAGCTCCTCTTGATTCCGCTCGGGATCGACACCGACGCCTTTCACCCCGTGGCACGGGATGGCCACCCGCCCTTTCGCGTGCTCTTCGCCGGACGGCTCAGTCAGGGCAAGGGACTCTCCTACGCCCTCGAGGGATTCCGGAGAGCGGCGATTCCCGGCGCCGAGCTCGTTCTGGTCGGGCGCGTCACCGGGTCCGCCCGGCCCTGGCGGCAAGTGCCGGGAGTTCGCCAGGTGGGCCACGTCCCCTATAGCGAGTTGCCGACTTACTACCAGCGAAGCGACGTCTTCCTGCTCCCATCGCTCGCCGAGGGCTTTGGACAGACCCTGCTGGAGGCGATGGCCTGTGGCCTCCCCGTGATCATCTCCGAGAACATGGGCGGGCCGGAGATAGTCGAGGACGGTACCCAGGGCTATGTCGTCCCGATACGCGACCCAGATGCCATCGCCGAGCGGCTGCGGGAGCTCCATGACCATCCAGATCGGCGAGATGCGATGGGCGCGGAGGCCAGGCGCAAGGCGGAGGAGCTCTCCGGGGATTCGTACGGGCTCCGGATCGCCGAAGCACTCCGGGCCGCGATTGGTTGACAATGTCCCGATGAGTCAGGCAATCGAACACGCCGCCGCTCCCCCACCGGTCGCAGTCGGCCGCGTTGATCGGGCTGGGATAGGTGCGGCCGTGGTCGGCGGGGCGATCCTGGGCCTGCTCATCGCGCTCGGATTGGTGCTGCCCGCCGCCGCCCTCCTGATCCTCGGAGTGACGACGCTGATCGGTCTCCAGTCGTGGCGGCTCTCGGTCTACCTGGCGCTCGCCTACCTGCCCGTGGAGGGCATCCTCTGGGTCGTCATCTATCCCCACACCGCTCCGGCGGCGCTCGCGAAGGACTTCCTCTTCGTGATCCCGGCCTACATCGGCTTCTTCTATTGGTCCATGAAGTCAAGGCGGAACATCGTCTTTCCGGGCTTCCCGCTTCTGCCGCTGTTGCTCCTTGCGGGACTCGTCGTCGTCGAGGTCTTCAACCCCCTTCTCCGCTCACTGCTGGTGGGACTCGTCGGGGCCAAGGTCTGGCTCATCTACATCCCCATGGCGTTCATCGGCTACCACCTGATCAGGAGCCGCCGCGATCTGGACTACCTGCTCAACCTGATGTGCCTGACGGCGATCCTTCCCGCCGTCGTCGGAATCGCCGAGGCGATCCTCTACTACACGGGCCATACCCACTTCGTCCACTCGCTGTACGGCCCGGCGGCGTCTACCGTCACCCAGGGATTCGCCGCGATCAGCGTGGGGGGCGCCGATTTCCAGCGAGTGCCCAGCACCTTCTCGTTCATCGCCCAGTACTACATCTTCATGACCTCGATGGTCGCCATCGGCTACGCCTGGTGGCGCAACGCCCCGCGCCAATCGGCGACCCGCCGCTGGCGCTTCCTGGTTTGGACCCTGTTCCTGGCTGCGGTGATGACCTCTGGGGAGCGCGGAGCGCTCGCCTTCGTTCCCCTGCTGCTGATCGCCATCCTGGTGATTGAGGGGCGACTCGGCGTCTCCTCGCTCGGGGTTATCGCAGCGCTCGCAGCGGGGTTGGCCTTGATGATCGTCCTCGCCGGCGCCAGCCCGACGGGCGCGGTCTCCTCCCTCTTCGAGAACGCCCGCACCCAGTTCAATACGGTCTTCATCAGCGGTCTTCGGGAGGCATCACACCACCTGCTGCTCGGCACCGGTACGGGATCCGACACGGGTGCGGCACGCTACGTGTCACGAGCCGACTTCTCGGCGGTCGGAAAGTGGCAGGAGAGCTACCTGGCAAAAGTGCTGCTGGAGCTCGGCATCGCCGGCCTGACTCTGGCCGCGATCTCGTTCGGCAGTATCTTCGTCCGCGGGCTTCGCATCAGGCGTCGCCTTCGCGATCCCGGCCTGGTCGCGATGGCGAGTGCGATCCTCGGCCTCATGGTCTGGGCAGGGGTCTACACGGTCAAGGCACAGTACCTCGACTTCGATCCCCTCAACCTGTACTTCTGGCTCTTCACCGGCATCCTCTTCAAGCTCGCTGTGCTCGACCGCGACGAGAGCCGTGCGCCACCACGGCCCCTGGAGGCGAGATCGTCTCCCGCGCTGAGCCAGCCGGCGAGGGCAGCCCAAAGGGCGTGATGAGAGCCCTCTGGGTCTTCCACTTCCCCGTCTTCGGCGGGCCGCACAACGCCGCGGTCGAGGTCCGCGAGCCCCTGGCCGACCTCGGCTGGGAAACGGTCGCGGCGCTCACGGACGAGCCGGGGAACGCCAAGGGGCGGCTCACCGAGGGAGGCCTGGAGACGGTGACCATGCCGTTGCACCGGCTCCGCGCAAGCAGGGACCCACGCGACAATCTGCGGACGGCGGCCGCCTTTCGCCGCGAGGTGCGTGCGCTCGAGCAGCTGATCAGATCTCGGGGCTGCGACGTCGTGGTCGTCACCGGTCTGATGAACCCTCACGGTGCAATCGCGGGGCGACGCGCGGGCGTCCCCGTCGTCTGGCAGGTTCTCGACACCCGGACCCCGCCGATTCCGCGAGCCGCCGCGATGACCCTCGTGCGGCGATGGGCTGACTCTGTGATGTTCACGGGCCGTGCGGTCGAGGAGTTGCACGTCGGCCGGCGGCCACTGCCGCTCCCGGCCTTTCAGTTCTCCGGCGGCGTCAACACGAGCCGCTTCAGCCCGGATCCGGAGCTCCGGGTCAGGACCAGGCGGCGCCTCGGGGTTCCAGAGGATGCCCTGTTCGTCGGCAGCGTCGCGAACCTGAACCCGATGAAGGGCATCGAGTTCTTCATCCGCGCCGCCTCGAGGGTGTTCAGGGAGAACCCCGATTCGTGGTTCCTGATCAACGGCTCGACCTACGAGACGCATCGCGCCTACACCGCCGGGCTTCACCGAGAGATCGAGGCTTCCGGCGTGCCGGCGGAGCGGTTCATCTGGATCGACGGACCGCCCGACGAGCAGTACGCCGCGCTAGACGTCACCCTGGTGACCTCCCGCCCACGGTCCGAGGGCACGACCACCACCGTGCTCGAGTCCCTCGCCTGTGAGGTGCCCGTCGTCGCCACCGACGTCGGGGCGATTCGCGAGGTGGTGCAAGACGGGATGACCGGGATGGTGGTTCCGCCCGACTCACCGAAGGCGCTGGCGGGCGCGACCCTCCGGCTGGCGGCCGACCCAGCCCTTATCCGCCGCCTCGGTGAAGCCGGCCGGCGCCTAGTCGCTGAGCAGCACTCAGTTGAGACGACCGCCTCGATCTACGATCGCGCGTTTCGGGCGGCCATGGGCCTCGAATCGGCTCGGGCGGGGACCGAGCCAATCAGTCCTGCGGGCGGACTGCCCGCACGGTGAGCTTGTTGCCGAACCGGCCGATCGCGGCATTGCCCACGCGCCAGCCACCGCGCGCGAGCGCGCTCACGCCCCGGCGCGAGAGGAACCTGGTTGGCCCACCGGGTTCGTGCCGGTAGAGCATCGCGTAGCGCTCGGCCCTGGCAATCTCGAAGCCCGCGCCCCGCAGACCCTCCTCGATCTGCGGTATCGACATCCTCGCCACCCGGTTGCCCGCCTCCTCACGCTCGATCGACAACCCCAGCCTCACCGCCATCCTCGTCGCACTTGCCCGAGCCGGCTCATTCACCGAGACCGCCCGGCCGGCCACCCGCGCGATCTCGCGCAGCCCCACCATGGGGTCCTCGAGATGGTGAAGCCCGTCGTGGACGAAGACGAGATCGAAGCTGCGGTCTGCGAAGGGGAGCCGCTCCACATCCGCCACCAACGGGATCAAGGAGACGTCGAAGCGTCGGGCGCGCTCGGCCACGCGCCTCGCCGCCCCAAGAGAGAGGTCGGTGCTCACGACCGGTCTCGCGCCCTGCCTATAGAGAAACTCGGCGTCCATCCCTGAGCCGCCGCAGACGGTCAGCGTGCTCATCCCCGCGATCGGTCCTAGTCCATTGATCGCACGCCGGTGCTTCTCCTCGAGCTGCCACCGGTGCCAGGCGGGAGCCGCGTGCGGCCGTGTGATCTCCCACTCCGGCGAGGCCTCGTGATCGAAGAATGTGGCCTGCCCGAGCTTGTGCGCCATGTCGGTCGACCTTGTACCGACCGCGGCGGGAATCAGCACGGGAATATCGTCCTCCACCGCATAGGTGCGCCAGCACTGCGAGCACTCGAAGCCTTCCCGTTCGGCGAGCAGGCCACCGCAGGCCGGGCAGCGCAGCGCCGCGCGAACTGGCTCCGGCAGGGAGATTGGGTCGGCGCTGGAAGCGACCCGTTCCATCGACGCATGGTGACAAAGGCCGCCTCGGTACGCTGGCCCGGGTGAGCGGTCCGCGCGAACACGGCTGTGGGCGCCGCCTGCAGCTCTGGTCCATCTACTTCCACCCAGAGCTGACCGGGATCGCCCCGGCGACCACTCTCCTTGCTCGACAGCTCTCGGCGCGCGGGTGGCAGATCGAGGTGATCGCGGCCCAGCCGCATTACCCTGAGCCCGTCTGGGGCCGGCGGCTGCTCCCCTCGAGGGAGACCATCGACGGGATCGGCGTTACCCGACTGCCCCTTCTGCCGGGCCGCGATACCAGGGCGGCGCGCCTGCGCCAGGAGCTCAGCTTCACCGCATCCCTGGCGGCGGCGACACCGTTCCTGGGCCGCCCGCTGATGCCGCGGCCCGACCTGATGCTCGTCGGGTCACCGAGCTTTCCCGCCCTGGCGCCGGCGATCGTCAACGCCCGGGGCCGTCGGATCCCAATGGTCCTCTGGCTGCACGACCTGCTGCCGGAGGGCGCCGCAGCCACGGGAATCCTCGGTGAGGACAGTGCCGCCGTGCGGGCTTCGCGCCGACTGGAGCGTGCCGCGTATCGCACGGCCGAGCGAATCGTTGTCCTCTCCCGCTCCTTCGAGGAGAACCTGCTGGCGAAGCGTGTGCCGGCCGAAAAGGTCGATCTGATCTATTACCCGGCCACCATGCCGATCCCGGAGGAGCCTCCGGCAAGGGGCCTCGGCGATCCGCCCACGGTGATCTGCATGGGAAACATCGGTCTCAGCCAGGGACTCGCCGAACTGGTGAGGGCATTCGAAGCCTCCGAGGAGATGAAGCGGCGCGGCGTCCGCCTCGTGATCAGGGGCGCCGGCGTTGCTGCGGACGCAGTCAGGGCGGAAATCCGCTCGGAGAGGACGCAGATGCCCGGGCTCCTGAACCACGACGCGCTTGCAGAGGAGCTCGGGCGCTGCGATCTCGGGCTCGTCACCCAGAGCTACGAGGGAACCGAGTTCAACCTCCCGTCCAAGCTCATGAACTACATGGGACAGGGACTGCCCGTGATCGCGGCCGTCAACCCCGCCAGCGAGGCGGCCACGCTCGTGCGCGAGGCGGGCGCCGGCTGGGTTGTCGACAGCTCCCGCCCAGAGCTCCTCCCCAAGGCGATTGCCGATGCCCTCGATCGTCCCGACGAGATGAGTGCGCGTGGCGTGGCCGGCCACCGCTATGCGGTCGAGCACTTCTCCCCGGACCTCTTCGGCTCGAACTTCGACCGGGTTCTCAGTGAGGTCGCCGAACGCTCGGCAAGGGACTACTAGCTCGGGGCTTCAGCCTTCTCCCCACTGGGTGCGGGGTAGCCCGAGTAGTCGTAGTCACTCCCCGGCTCGGAGTCCGTCAACACGAGCCCCACTGGCCGCTCCGGGAGGCGCCGCAGGGCGTCCTTCGCCGCGATCGCCTGGTCGCGAGTGGTCTGCCTGAGCCGGATGCAGAGAATCACTCCCTCCACCCTGGGCACGATCGAGAGCGTGTCACCCACCGGCAGGAGCGGAGGGCAGTCGAAGACGACCAGCTCGTATTCCCGGGAGACCTCTTCCACGAACTTCTCGAAGCGGGGGGAAGCGAGCAGCTCGGCCGGCTGCGGCACCGGCGCCCCGGCCGCGACGACCGACAAGGGCTGCGCGGTCGCGCCCTCCACCACGATGGAGCGGCGCACGTCGGACGCCTCCGCTTTTCCGGTGAGGTGGTCGCTCAGACCCGGCGAGGGATCCAGGTCGAAGCCGGCGGCGGCCACGGGTCGGTGTAGGTCGCACTCGACCAGGATCGTCCGCTTGCCGGCGAGGGCGTGCGCATATGCGTACCAGGCGGAAACCGTTGACTTGCCCTCGTCGGGCAGAGGGCTCGTGACGGCGAGGGTCGCCACGGGACGATCCCCGCCGAGGAACTGCGAGTTCGCCCGCAGGATCCTGAAGGAATCGAGATTCTCGGCCACATCGATCGTCCCGTTCCGCGAGACGGGGGCTGTGCCGAGGATGTCCGACCGCACGTAGCCGAGCAATGGGAAACCGAGGGTCGACTCCAGATCGTCCGGGTCGGTGACGGTCCGGTCGAGAGCGTCTCTGACCAGCGCGATGCCCACGCCCAGCAGCAGGCCAAGCAGGCCCGCGAAGCCCGCATCACGCAGCGGCCTGGGCGAGGTCGGACTGCCCGGGGGGACCGCCCGGCTCGTGATTTGCATGGGTCCCGTGCCAGCCCGACTCCGCAGGGACCGGAGCTCTGCCGGACTGAGGTTCCTGAGCACCGTGCCTTGCAAAAGACGAAACTGCTGATCGAAGCTCACCCGGACCATGGCCGCCGCCACCGCGTTGGCAATCCGCGCGGCGCCATCGGCCGTAGCCGCCTTCGCCTCGACGCTGACGGAATTGATGTCCTTTTCGGCGGTCGCGGTCAAATCCGTTTGGAGCTGCTGCGGCGTTCGATCGCCGCCGAGCGCACGGCTCGCGGCGGCGAGAACAGCCGGTTCGGTCACCACCTGCGCCGCCTCTTTGCCGGCGGCGCCCTGCGTAGACGTCTGGAACGAGGGCGCGCCCGGCGTCACGTTGAAGTCCGATCGCACGCTGATGGTGGCGGTCGCCTCGTAGACCGGCGTCCGGGCGACGGAGAAGAGAATGGAGGCAGCGATCGCCGCCAGCGTCGTACCGATCACCAGCCAGCGGCGAGCCTTGATTGCCCGCAGGTAGTCCCTCAGGCTTCTGGTCTCGGGAGATTGCTCCATGTCACCCTGGCCCCGGGCGGTCGGAGAATACCAGCGGGTCACCCACCGGGATCAACGACCGAGCTGGGATTGCGCGCCCGGTTGAGCACCGAGGACGCTCCGGATGAAGGACGAGTTCGGTAGCAGGTAGGGGGAACGGGGAGCGAGCGTCTTCGCGAAGACCAGGTCGGCATTAACCGCGTTCGTGTCGCCGGCGCGTGAGTCGATCTGGGCGCGAATCAGCAACCACCTCCAGTTTGTCTTCTCGCGATCGATCGCCCGGTTGATCTCGTCGCGCGCCTCCGTCAGCCTGCCCTCCGCCAGCAGCGCAAGCGCCTTCTGGGCATATGGAGATGCGGCCCAGGGCTCGGCCCTGATTGCGTCGTCGGCGAGCTGGACCGCCCGCGCTGGGTCGCGTTGAGCCAGGGCCGTTCCGCTGGCCCGCGTTCTCTCGGTTGAGACAAGGGTGGGGACCTGGGAAGCCGCCGCGACGAGCGCCAGCGACGTGAGGCCGACACGCGCCCAGCCTCCGAGCGGTGCAGCCCGGCCGAACCGTGAGGCACCGACGACAGCGGCGCCGCCCATGGCCAACGTTCCGATCGCCCCCATTTCCCACATCCAATCCACGCCCGCGTACACCACGAAGACGACGAAGGCGGCGAGCAAGCCGCCTCCCGCAGCCAGGTCGGTTTCCGTGATCCAGCGGCGTCGGGCCTCGATCGCTCCCCAGAGCAGCCCCGCGAGCGCGACCACGATCGCGACGAAGCCGGCCAGCCCGAGCTCGGCGAGCTTCTGGAGATAGAGCGAGTGCGGATTGCGAATGAGCTGGTCCGACGTTGCGTTGCGGCTCAAGTAGAACTCGAAGCTGCCAGGCCCGATACCGCGCCCGGGGTTGGATTCGAACGCGTGGTACGCCGCCCGCCAATAGGCGTACCGGTCGCCGCCGAGCGAGGTGAAACGAGCGGTCGAGCCACTTGGGTTCCCGCTGTGCGTGAACTGATGCCATCCGCGCGAGATCGGCGCGTGCAGCGCCGCGGCGCTGAGCACCGTCACCAGCGCGGCGGCGCCAACGACCCTGCGGGCCCCACGTCGTGACAACCGAAGGCCGTCGGCTTCGCCGGAGAGGGACGCCACCACCGCACAGGCGGCGCCCCCGAGCAAGAGGATGACGATGACGTCTCCGGCCCCGGCGTTGCCGGTCGCGTGCTGGATCTCGCTCTGCTGGCTGGCGATCAGGATCGCGGCGGCCGACATTCCCGCCGCGACCAGGGCGTTGACCGCCACCGTCCACCGGTTGCGGCTCACCGCCAAGGCGGCCAAAAACGCCGTGGCGGCCGCCACCGCGCCGAAACGCGAGAACGTCAGGTAGATCGACAGGCTCGCAACCGGAATCGTCGCCAGGGCCGCGGCTCGAAACCTCCGGGGACCGTGAGCGCTGACGCAGAGACCGATGGCTATCGCCATGGCGCCCCAGCACGACACGGCGTTCCAGTAGTCGAGCGGATAGCTGAGACGGTCGGAATGGAAAGCCCGGGCGACATCGTCCACGAACACGTGGGGGAAGAACCTGGCGCCAAGCGCGAAGAAGGGGATGACCAGCGCCGCGCTTGCAAACCCAATCGCCGCGCCCTGCCAGGTGTGTCGGTCGAAGGCAAGGTAGGCCAGCGTGACGATGCCTAGGTATTGGACGACTCTTGTCAACTCGAGTGAGGTCGCTTCGTCGCTCTCCGTCCAGGAATGCGCCACCGCGGTCAGCGCGGTGAGCACGCCCAGGCCGCCCAGCGCGACCCAGGCCCCCGTGCTGAGACGACCGCGGGGGAAGATGCCCGTGACGAAGCCGAAGGCGATCGCGGCCCAGACCACAATCCCGACCTGGTCACGAACCACCACGTCGAAACCCCCGCCGTCAAGCGCCAGGAAGACGGTCAGCCCGAAAGCGAGCGCGAAGCCGACGAGGCGGTGAAGCAGGAGGGCGCGGGCCACCCCCGGCTCCGGCTTCCCCCCCGGTGCCGAGGTGGAGGCCTCCCTCGGCGGCGATGCGGCTCGGACGGCGAGCACCTAACCCGATTCCTCAGGACCGAGCAATGTGGCTAATATGATCGCGATGTTCACGGGAGCATCGAGAGTCCTGCCAAGGGCGATCTTGCCCGCACTGGTCCTGGCCACTGTCGGGATGCTAATCGCAGCGTCCAGTTCCTTCGGGCAGGCCGCAGTCGAGCAGTACATCCCCGACATCAACCCCACCGGCCACCATCACGCCGGCTCCGGGAGTGGTGGCGGCGCCGGCAGCTCGGGTTCCGCTTCCGGCTCGACTACGACGTCGCCCGCCGGCAGCGCCGGCAGCAGCAGCAGCAGCGGTGGCAACGGCGGCAGTGGCAACGCTCAGAAGAAGGCGGGCGCAGCCGGGGTCGCCGGGTTGTCGAGCTTCTCGGACCCGGGGGGAGGCGGCTCGAGCGGCGGTGGGAACGCCCCGGGCACCGACTTCCCGCTCACGACGTTCGTCTTCATTGTGATTGCGATCTTCCTGGCAGGGCTTCTCGTGTACGTGCTCCTGCGGAGACGGCCACTTCGGAGACGGCCACGCCGCGCCTCCCTGTAGCCGCCTTGCTGCAAGGCCGCGTCGCGACCAGATCCGATAGATTGCGGCTGCTGATTCTGGAACGTCTAGCGAGGACGCATACGAGGGAGCGTTGAGTGCGGCCAGCCTGAAACGTGACGTCAGACGCACGGCTGAGGAGGCGGGGTCCGCCCGTGCGAACGGGGTAGGGGTGTCGCACCGGCGTGCCGAGGCGCCCCTCAAATCAGTCGAGACGACGCGGGTCGCCTCCGCGGTTGGCTTTTCCGGTTTCTTGAAGCGCACCGTCGACATAGTCGTCTCGCTGCTCGCGATCATCCTGCTGGCGCCGGTGATGCTGTTGATTGCGATCCTCGTCAAGCTCGACACTCCCGGGCCTGTCCTCTTCACCTCCCGACGGATCGGTCGGAATCGCGAGCCCTTCATGATGCTCAAGTTCAGGACGATGATCCTGGACGCGGAGAGCCAACGGGATGACCTTCGGCATCTCAGTGAGGCTCCCGACGGGCTCTTCAAGATCCAGAATGACCCCCGCCTGACTCGTTTCGGCCGTTACATCCGGGCGACCTCGCTCGACGAGCTCCCTCAGCTCTTCCAGGTTCTCTCGGGGAACATGAGCCTGGTCGGCCCACGGCCTCTCCCTCCCGAGGAGGACGCGTTGATCGCCTCGCCGGGCCTGCGAAACGAGGCACGCCCGGGGCTCACCGGCCCCTGGCAAGTCGCGGGTTCCTGGCGCATCCCGCTCTCCCAGATGGTGGAGATGGACAACGCGTACCTGACCAACTGGTCGATGTGGCTCGACCTGAAGATGGTCGGCCTGACCTTCCTGCACGTGGTCCGCAGGAAGGGCGTCTAACGGCTACATCCGCTCCGGGGCGGAGATCCCAAGCAGCCCGAGTGTCCTCGCGATCGTCTGCTTGGTGAGCAGACAGAGACCGAGCCGCGCCTGCTGCACGCCCTCGCCCGACGCCCCGACGACCTGACAGTCGCGGTAGAAGGCATGGAAGTCGCGCGCGACCTCCGTCCCATAGGCGCAGAGTCGGTGGGGCGCGCGCCGCGCCGCCGTCTCGGTGACCTCGTCGGGCAGCTCGCAGAGGCGCTTGATCAGGGCGCGCTCCGTTGGCTCCACCGGCAGCGCCGCGAAGTCGCCCGTCTGCTCGACCGGCTGCCCCGCCTCCTCCTCGGCCTTCCGCAAAATGCTCGCGATCCGCGCGTGCGCGTACTGGACGTAGTAGACGGGGTTCTCGTTCGACGTCTTGCGGGCGAGCTCGAGGTCCAGGTCGACCGTTGTGTCGTGGCTTCGCTGGAGCATGAAGAAGCGTGCAGCGTCGGCCCCGATGTCGTCGATCAGCTCGTCGAGCGTGACGAAGTCGCCGCTGCGCTTCGACATCTGCGCCCGCTCTCCGCCCTCGACCACGTGGACCAGCTGCATGATCGCCACCTCGAGCGCGTCCGGCTCGTAGCCCAGCGCGGCCAGCCCGGCCCGGAGGCGCTCGACGTAACCGTGGTGGTCGGCTCCGAGCACGTCGATCAGCTTGTCGGAGCCCCGGTCGAGCTTGTCGCGGTGATAAGCGATGTCGGAGAGGAAGTAGGTGGACTCGCCGTCCGAGCGGATCAGGACACGGTCCTTGTCGTCGCCGAAGGTGGTGGTCCGCAGCCAGGTGGCGCCCTCGCTCTCGTAGACGTGGCCTGCCTCCCGCGCCTGAGCGAGGGCCCGCTCGACAGCGCCGGACTCGTGCAGTGCGCGCTCCGAGGACCAGACGTCGAAGGTGACGCTGTAGCGCCGCAGCGTCTCCTCGGCCGCCGCCACCATCAGTGCGATCCCGCGACGCCCGACGGCGTCGAGGTCGTCCGGGTCGAGCCCCTCCTGCTCGAGGCTGCGGCCCAAGTCCGCGACGTAGTCGCCCTCGTACCCGGCCTCCGGCAACGGCTCGCCCTTCATCCGTGCAGCGATCGAGGCCGCGAAGCGCTCGATCTGACCGCCGCGGTCATTGATGTAGTACTCGCGGGTCACCGGATGGCCCGCGAACTCGAGGACCCGGGCGATCGAGTCCCCGAGGGCCGCCCCCCGGCCGCCCGCCGCGGTCACGGGCCCGGTGGGATTTGCCGAGACGAACTCGACGTTGATCCGCTCGGTGACCTCGTCGGAGCCGGCCGGCCGCCCGAGCCGCTCGTCCTGGGCGGCGAGTTCCCCGGCGGCCGCCCTGATACCAGGCGTCAGAGAGGAAGAGGTTGAGGAAACCGGGGCCCGCGACCTCGACCTTCTCGAGGCTGCCCTCGAGGCTGCGCCCAAGCTCCTCCGCCAGCTTCTCCGCCGTGCCCCGCGGCTGCTCGCCCAACGCCGGCGCCAGCAGCATGGCGGCGTTGGTCGAGTAGTCGCCGAACTCAGGCTTCGCCGGACGCTCGAGGGTCGGCGCGGAGCGGCCCGCCTCGGCGCCGTCGCGCAGCGTCGAGGCCGCGGCCTCGACGGCGGAGCGGAGCTCTGCGACCGGATCGCCCATGGATTCAGAGCCTACGGATCGGGCTAGAGGTGGTACGGCTCGCCGGCGAGGATCTTGGTCGCCCGGAAGAGCTGCTCCAGCAGGACGACGCGGGCGAGCTGGTGGGCCATGGTCTGGGGCCCGAGCGAGATCCGCTCGTCGGCGAGGGCCATGGTCCGTGCGGAGAGCCCCTCCCGCCCGCCGATCAGGAAGCAGATGTCCTGCGCGTCGATCCGCCGCTCGGAGAGCCAGCTCGCCCAGCCCCTCGAGCTCAGGGCGCGTCCGCCGCGATCGAGGGCGATTACGTGCGAGCGGGTCGGGATCCGTCCTTCGACGTTGACCTCGTCGCGCACCTCGACGACGTCGACGGGCTGATGGCGCTGGAGCATCTTGCGGTAGTGGCCGTCGGCTTCCGCAAAGGGCGCCTTGATCTTGCCCACGACGACAACCGTGACCTTCACGGGCGCTCGCCCTGCTCCCAGGCCAGCGCGGCCCCGATCCGGTCGATCGCCGGCGGGTGGGTGCCGAACAGGAACGTGAAGACCCCGGGCGGGTCGGGGTCCGCCAGGTTGCGGTCCGCGAGCTGCTGCTGCAGCTCGATCATTCCCCGGGGGTCATCGGTGAGCTGCAAGGAGAAGGTGTCTGCGCGGGCTTCGACGGCGCGCGAGAGCTGGTTGCCGGCGACGCCGATCACGAACGAGGTGGCGAAGATCGCCAATGCGAACGCGGGCAGGTAGCCGGGGCTGCCCGGCCGGGCTCCATCTCCCCGGGCGATCGCCCGTGAGATCCCGGAGGCGAAGATCAGGGCGAGCGGCGCCACGATCGCGACGAAGAGCAGGCCGCGCTGGATGTCGTTGCCATGCACGTGCCCGAGCTCATGAGCGACCACCGCCCGACGCTCACCCTGGTTCAGGTCGTGGATGAGGGTGTCGTAGAGGACCACCTGCTTCGAGGAGCCGAGGCCGTTGACATACGCGTTGATCGCTGTCGTCCTCTTGCTCGCATCGACCTCGTAGACGTGGCCGACGTCCACCCCGGCCTTCCGGGCGAGCTCCAGGACGTCGCTGCGCGCCTGGCCGGGCGGGAGCTCGTCGAACTTGTTGAACAGCGGTGCGATCACGACTGGCGCGATCCAGGTGATCAGCGCGGAACCGATGACGACCGCGACGCTCCCGGGGATCCACCAGCGCGATCCGAAGCGGCGCATCAGCCAGAGCGCGAGGGTGCCGACCAATCCGGCCAGGACGGAACCGATGGCGGTGGCCTTGCCCCAGTCGCTCAGGAAGCCGCCCAGGGACTGGGTCGAGAGCCCGACGTCCACCGAGCGCTCGTGCGCCCAGATACCGAAGGGCAGAGTGGTCCCAGCCACGACCACCGACAGGCCCGCCGCGGCTGCGGCGCCGCCGAGTACAGGTCGCGCCCCGAGTCGCTCCAGGGCCCTGCGGGTGACCGCCGGCCTCCCCGTGGCCAGCAGGATCAGAACCACCCCCTCCGCGACCAGGCTGCAAACCAGGATCAGGCGCTGGCCGGAGGCGTAGTGCTGCGCCTTGGTGAGCTCCGCGTGCGAGAAGTACGCGTTCTCGTCAGCGTGGACAGGCTGCTCGATGTCCCGGGGCCGGAGCAGCCACGCCGCAGCCTCGGCGACGACCACCGCGGCGGCGGCGGTGACGCCCAGGCGAATCCAGAGCCGGTGGCTCATCGCTCCTCCCGCGTCGCGGCGTCGGTGGAGGACGACATCGGGTCCGCAAGCCCGGTAGCGAGCCCGCGCCCATCCAGGGCGACCCTGCTGCGCCACCCGAAGGTGGCGCCCCTAACCAGTAGCATCGCCGGAGCTTAGCCCCAGGTTGTCGGCGCTTCGATGACAGGAGGATCGATGCGGAAGCAGGCATTTGTTCGACGGATCGCGGGCCTCGCGGTCGCTGGCACATTGGCTTTGGGCGCGGCTTCGGCGGGCCTGGCTCAAATCCGGGCGACCCGACCGGGCCATACCAGCCGGATCCGCCCGTGAAGAAGTGCCTCAACCAGGCAAAGAAGAAGAGCAGCGCTCAGGCCCGGAAGAAGGCAAAGAAGAAGTGCCACAAGAAGTACGGCTGAACCCAGCCGAAGACCACTGATTTCGGACCGGCCGCCTACGGGCGGCCGGTCGGCGTTTTCGCCCTACGATTAGCCGCCGTCGCGGGCCCCCAACCCGGTCTCCTCCGCTCCTCTCCCGTGAAAGTCGCGATCCTCACAGACATCCACAGCAACCTGCCGGCGCTCGAGGCCGCTCTCGCTGCGATCGACGAGGCGGGGATCGAGCGGCGCTGGTGCCTGGGGGACATCGTCGGCTACGGGGCGCAGCCGGACGAGTGCGCCAAGCTGGTCTCGGAGAGCTGCGAGCTGAGCCTGGTCGGCAACCATGACCTGGCCGTCACGGGAGAGATCAGCACCGAGGTGTTCTCGGCCTCTGCCGCTGCCGCCGTCGAGTGGACCCGCGCCAACTCGGATCCGAAGACGATCGAGTTCCTGAAGACGCTGAAGCCCGAGAACGCCGAGCACGAGGTCGCGCTCTACCACGCCTCACCGCGGGACCCGGTCTGGGAGTACGTCCTGGCGGTCGATCAGGCCCGCGAGTGCATCGAGGAGCAGGCCTCGCGCGTGAGCTTCATCGGCCACTCGCACGTCGCGCTCTGGTTCTCCGACGACGATGGCCCGCCCGGCGCGGACGGCGGCGGTCAGGCGGAGGACGGCAGGGAGATGGACCTCTCCGAGCACCGCTGGCTGCTCAATCCCGGGAGCGTCGGCCAGCCGCGCGACGGGGATCCGCGGGCCGCCTGGCTCGAGCTCGACACCGCCGGGTGGCAGGCGACCTACCACCGCGTGACCTACGACATTGACGGGGCGGCGGAGGCGATTCGGGGGACAGGACTGCCCGAACTGCTCGCCGACCGGCTCTACGTGGGCCAGTGATGTCGGCCGATTCCATCAGAGGTGGCGTCTCGAGCGGCATGGCTAGTATCGCCGCGATGCCGAACAAACTGCGGCCGATAGTGCTTGCCCTCTTCCTGGCCGCCGCCGGGGGCGTCCTGGGCTGCGGAGGGAGCAGCGGTCCCGACCCGTCGATCCCCGCCCAGGACGCCGCGGTTCTGACCTCCAAGATCGACGAGATCCAGGCGAACGTCCAGGTCGGCAGCTGCCTGGTCGCAGCGTCCAAGACCGACGACCTGCTCGCCGACATCAACAATCTGCCCAGCAGCGTCAACCAGAGCGTCAGGAACGCCCTGGTCAGCGGCGCGAACAACCTGAAGGGCCTGCTGGAGAACCCGGACCAGTGCCAGGGCCGGGCCACGACGTCAGAGACGACCACCAGCGCGCCCACGACGACCACCGAGCCGACGACCACCACAAACACGAGACCGACCACCACCACCCGCACCCAGACCCAGGAGACGACGACCACCCAGACGCAGACGACGCCGCCGCCTACCACCGGCGGGTCCGGCGGGATCGGACCGGGCGGTCTATGAGCGCGCGCAGCCCCAAGGGCGAGCTGATCTCCGACCGGTACCGCATCGAGGACCGCCTCGGATCAGGCGGGATGTCGAGCGTCTTCCGCGCGACGGACACGATCCTCGAGCGCACGGTCGCGGTGAAGATCCTCGCGGAGCACCTCTCGGATGACGACCGCTTCGTCGCCCGCTTCCGCCGCGAGGCGCTCGCCGTCGCGAAGCTCGTTCACCCCAACATCGTCCAGGTCTACGACACGGGCAACGACGGCGGCCGGTACTACATCGTCATGGAGTACGTGCGCGGCCGCTCGGGCGCGCAGCTGCTCCAGGCCGAGGGCAAGCTCGACCCTGAGACCGCCGTCGAGATCGGCGTGCAGGCCTGCGCCGGCCTCGACTACGCGCATCGCCACGGGATCATCCACCGCGACGTCAAGCCCGGGAACCTGATGATCATCGGCGGGCCCGCGGGTGGCGGCGAGATGACCGTGAAGCTTGCCGACTTCGGCATCGCCCGCGCCAGCGAGCAGACCCGGATCACCCAGGTGGGGTCCGTCGTCGGGACGGCGGCCTACCTCGCTCCGGAGCAAGCGCGCGGCGAGGAGGCGAACCCCTCCTCCGACGTCTACTCGCTTGGCGTGGTGCTCTACCAGTTCCTGACGGGGCGGCTTCCGTACGAGGGCGCCTCGCTCGCCGAGCTCGCCGTGCGCCAGCAGTCCGAGCAGCCCCTGCACCCCAGCTCTTACAACGACGACGTCCCCCAGGCGGTGGGCGACGCGGTCCTCGTCGCGCTCGAGTCCGATCCCTCCCGCCGCTTTGCGGCTGCCGGCGAGCTCGCCGACGCCCTGCGCCGCGGCTTGATGGGTGAGTCGCCGGCGGGCACCGCACAGACGCGGGTGCTGGGGGGCGACACACCGACCGCCGCCACCCGCCACATGCCGCGAACCCGGACACAGCGGCGGCCCCAGCGGCGGCCCGCCCCGCCGCGCCAACGCCAGCCCGCGCCGCCTCCCAAGCGACGCCGCGCCCCGACCGTCGCACGCAACCTGCTCGCACTGATCGCGATCCTGCTGCTCGCCGCCGTCATCGCGGCGATCGTCGTGCTCGCCTCAGGGAGCAACAGCGCCAAGATCAACCTGGATCAGGTCGTCAAGCACAACGTCAGCGACCAGATCGACGCCCTCAAGCAGGTCGTCGACGACAACACCAAGTAGGGCTCAGACCCGCCGGCCTCGCGGCAGGAGCAACGAGAGGAGCGAGCGCCGGCCGCACTTCGGGCACCTCGAGTACGAGTGCTCGAGTGTTGCGCCGCAGTGGCGGCAGGCCGGTCTCTGCTTGACGACGCCCTTCACGATGTTCGAGTCTAGGTCGCTCCAGGGTCGAGGCCCCCGACGATCGGTCAATCGGGGGCTCGAGACGCTGCCCACGGCGTCGAGCCCCGCATCATCGCGTCCGAATAGTCCGCGTAGCCACCTCGCTCGATCGCTCGGCGGGCGCCGTCGACGAGCTCGCGCATATAGGTCAGGTTGTGCAGGGTGAGGAGCCGCGTGCCGGTCAGGTCCTTGTTCCGAGCCAGGTAGTGGAGGTAGGCGCGGGTGTGGCGGCGACAGGCCTCGCAGGGGCAACCTTCGACGACCGGCGAGTCGTCCTCCGCGTAGCCCGCCTTGGTCAGGTCGATCCGAAAGCGGCCGTCCGGGTCGGGGGCCAGCGCGGTGCCATGCCGCGCCAGCCGAGTGGGGATTGCGCAGTCGAACAGGTCGATGCCGATCCCGATCCCAAAGAGCAGGTCGTCGATCTCGCCGATCCCGAGCAGGTGCCGGGGCGCCTCGACGGGAAGCAGGGGCATCGTGAACGCGAGGACACCGTGCATCTCCTCCTTCTCCCGGCCCAGGGTCCCGCCGATCGCGATGCCGTCGATCGCCGCCGCGGCGGTCCCCTCGGCCGACTGGCGGCGGAGCTCCTCGTGGATCCCGCCCTGGACGATGCCGAAGACGGCCTGGGCGGGCGGCCCCTCCCGCTCGTGCCAGTCGAGACAGCGGCCGAGCCAGCGCTGGGTGCGCTCGGTGGAGCGCGCGGTGTAGTCGCGGTCGGCGTGGACAGGCGTGCACTCGTCGAAGGTCAGGGCGATGTCGGAACCGAGCGCCGCCTGGATCCGCATCGAGTCCTCCGGCCCGAGGAAGCGATTGGACCCGTCGAGGAGGGAGCGGAAGGCGACCCCGTCCTCGGAGATCTCCACCTTCGCCCCTCCTGCCACGTTTCCCCGCCGGCCCTTGATCTCATCGGCAACCCCGCCATGGGCGAGCGAGAAGACCTGGAAGCCGCCGGAATCGGTGATGATCGCTCGCTCCCATCCCATGAAGCGGCGCAGGCCACCCCGTGCGGCGATCAGTTCCTCGCCCGGCGCGAGATGGAGGTGGAAGGTGTTCCCGAGCACCATCTCGTAGCCGAGCCCGGCGACCTCGGCCGCCGATAGCCCACGGACACTGCCTTTGGTAGCGAGCGGTATGAAGGCGGGTGTCGCGACTGGCCCGTGCCCGAGATGGATCAGGCCCGCGCGGGCATCGCCGTCGCGGGCCTGGATGTCAAATCGAAGCCTGGCCGGGTCCTCTCTCACCGGCCAAGCCTATGGTCAGGCGCGCAGGCTCTCCCCCGTCATCGCCTCCGGCTGCGGGATATCGAGCAGGTCGAGGGCGGTCGGAGCGACGTCGGCGAGGATGCCCCCGTCGCGCAGCTCGATGGCCGCATCGGTGACGATCAGCGGCACCGGATTGGTCGAGTGCGCGGTGTTGGGCGAGCCGTCGGGCTCCAGCATCTGTTCGCAGTTGCCGTGGTCGGCCGTGATGATCAGCGCGCCGCCCTTGGCGTGGACCGCGGAGACGACCTCGCCCAGCCGTGCGTCCACCTCCTCGACCGCGGCCACGGCGGCGGGGATGACGCCCGTGTGGCCGACCATGTCGGGGTTCGCGAAGTTGATGATCCCGAAGCGGTAGCCGTCGGAGCTCCAGTGCTCGGTGAACAGGTGGGCGGCGGCGGCGGCGCTCATCTGCGGCTTGTGGTCATAGGTCGGAACGTCCCTCGGGGAATCGGCGAGGTAACGCTCCTCCCCGCTCCACTCCTTCTCCCGGCCGCCGTTGAAGAAGTATGTGACGTGCGCGTACTTCTCGGTCTCGGCGACGTGCAGCTGACGATCGCCGCGCTCCGCGATCACCTGGGCGATAGTCGTCTTCGGCTCGCGCGGCGGGAAGGCGGCCGGATAGGGCCAGCCGTGCTGGTACTCGGTCATCGTCGTCACCTCGAAGGCGGCGGCGCCTCCGCGGTCGAACTCGTCGAAGTCGGGCTCGCCCAGCGCTCTGGTCAGCTGCCGGGCCCGGTCCGGCCGGAAATTGATGAAGACGAAGGGCTCGTCGGGCTCGGCGCCGTCGTAGCCGCCGATGACGACCGGCTCGATGAACTCGTCGGTGACGTCCCGCTCGTAGGAGTCGCGGATCGCCCCGACGGCGGATTCCGCCTTCGGGGCCTTGGCGTGGACGATCGCGTCATAGGCTCTCTTGGTCCGGTCCCAGCGCCGGTCCCGGTCCATCCCCCAGTAGCGGCCGCCGACCGTGCCGATCCGCCCGGTGTGGCGGAGCCAGCGCTCGACCTCCTCGACGTAGCCGGCGCCGTTGTGCGGCAGCGTGTCCCGGCCGTCGGTGAAGGCATGGAGCACCAGGTCGGAGACGCCTTCCTCGCCGGCGAGCTCGATGACCGCCTCGATGTGCTCCCAGCCGGAATGGACACCTCCGTCGGAGATCAGGCCGATCGCGTGTAGGCGCCCGCGGCGGGACTCGCGGGCGGAACCGCAGGCCGCACGCAGCGCGCGGTTCTCGAAGAAGCTTCCGTCCGCGATCGCGTCGTCGATCCGAGCGAGGTCCTGCTTGATGACCGCCCCCGCTCCCAGGTTGAGGTGGCCGACCTCGGAATTGCCCATCTGCCCGTCCGGCAGCCCGACGTCGCGGCCGGACGTGGACAGCGTCGTATGGGGATAGCCGGCCCAGAGCTCGTCGAAGATCGGAGTGTCGGCCTGGGATATCGCGTTCCCTGGGCCGGCCGGCGCCAGGCCGAAGCCGTCGAGGACCACCAGCGCGAGTGTCGGCACCGGCACGCTCGCCGGCCCGGGCGGAAGGGGCATCAGACGGCCGCTTCCACAATCGCGGCGAAGTCGTCGGGATCGAGGCTCGCCCCGCCCACTAGCGCGCCGTCGACGTCGGGGAGGGCCACCAGCTCGGCGGCGTTTCCCGGCTTCACCGAGCCGCCGTAGAGGATCCGGATCGCTGCAGCCGTCTCGCTCGAGCGTGCCTCGATCAGGCCGCGGATCAGCGCACACGCCTCCTGCGCCTGCTCGGGCGTCGCCGTGCGGCCGGTCCCGATCGCCCAGATCGGCTCGTAGGCGATCACGACTTCGCCGAGCCGGTCATCTGGGACGTCGGAGAGGTCGGCCTCGATCTGGCGGGTGAGGACGCCCTCGGTCTCATCCGAGTCGCGCTGGGCCTCGTTCTCGCCGACGCAGAGGATCGGCTCGAGGCCGGCGTGAAGAGCCGCCGGTACCTTGCGGGCCAGGGCCTCGTCGCTCTCGCCGAAGTGCTGGCGCCGCTCGGAGTGCCCGAGGACCACACCGTCCACGCCGATCTCGAGCAGCATGGGGGCCGAAACCTCCCCGGTGAACGCGCCCTCCGCCTCCTCGTGCATGTTCTGGGCGGCAACTCGGGCCCGGCTCTCGGCGCATCGCTCGACGGCCGCTTTCAGGGAGAGGAACGGCGGGCAGATCACCACCTCAGAACCCGACTCGGGAACCCGCAGCAGAAAATCGGCGAGGAAGCGCTCGGTCTCCTCGATCGTCTTGTGCATTTTCCAGTTGGCGGCCAGCAGCATTGAACGGGTACCACGGTCAGCCATCTTGAAGAGCCTCCATTCCTGGCAGTTCGCGCCCCTCCATCAGCTCCAGCGAGGCGCCGCCGCCGGTCGAGATCCAGTCGACGGAATCGGCGAGGCCGAACTTGTGCAGGGCGGCGACGGAGTCGCCGCCGCCGACCACGGTGTGGGCCGGCGCCTCCGCGACCGCCTCGGCGACGGCGCGGGTGCCGGCGTCGAACGGGGACACCTCGAACGCGCCCATCGGGCCGTTCCAGAAGACGGTCCCGGCCCGGCCGATCCGCTTGGCGAAGTTCGCGGTCGTGTTCGACCCGACATCGAGGCCCATCCAGCCCTCGGGCACGTCCACGCCGTTCAGCTCCCGCGTCTCGGTGTCGGCGTCGAGCTCCTTGCCGAGAACGAAGTCCTCCGGCAGCTCGAGGATCGTGTCGCTCTTCTCAGCCTCGGCCAGCACCCGCTTCGCCGCCTCGACGCCCTCGTCCTCGACCAGGGAGTTGCCGGTGTCGCGGCCCTCGGCCTTGAAGAAGCTGAAGCACATCGCCCCGCCGATCAGGACCTCCTCAGCGAAGTCCAGGAAGCGGTCGATCACCCCGAGCTTGTCGGTCACCTTCGCGCCGCCCAGGACGATGATCAGCGGCCGCTGGGGATCCTCGCGGAGGGCGTTCAGCTGCACGACCTCCTGCTCGAGCAGCAGGCCGGCGTAGCCGGGCAGGTGGTGCGCGACGCCCTCCGTCGTCGCGTGGGCCCGGTGCGCGGTGCCGAAAGCGTCGTTGACGTAGACGTCGGCCAGCTCGGCGAGCGCCTCCGCGAGCGCCGGGTCGTTCTTCGTCTCGCCCTCCTCGAAGCGGCTGTTCTCGAGCATCAGCACCTCGCCCTGCCCGAGTTTCTCGGCCATCGCCTTCACGTCCGCACCGACAACCGCGGGCGCCTGCTCGACAGGCGCGCCGAGCAGCTCGCTGAGCCGCTTGGCGACCGGGGCCATCGAGAGGCTGGGGTCGTGGCCCTTGGGCCGCCCCAGGTGGGAGACGAGGACGATGCTCGCGCCCCGATCGCGGAGCAGCTCGATGGTCGGCAGGGAGGCGCGGATCCGGTTGTCATCGGCGACCTCGCCGTTCTCCAGCGGGACGTTCAGATCCGCGCGCAGCAGCACACGCTTGCCTTCGACATCCGCTTCCCTGACGCTCGCCTTGCCGATCGAGCGTGACCCCGGATCGTCAGGCACGTACCGCGGCCGGCTGAAGCACCTTCTCCGCCAGATCGACGCAGCGATTGGCGTAACCCCACTCGTTGTCGTACCAGGCGAGGAGCTTGACGAAGGTCCCGTCGACTACCTTGGTCTGCTCGGCGTCGAAGACCGACGAGTGAGGATCGGTGACGATGTCCGTGGAGACGATCGGGTCCTCGGTGTACTTGAGGATCCCCGAGAATGGGCCCGACGCGGCCTCCTTCATCGCCGTATTGATCTCCTCATCGCTGGTCGCCTTCGAGACGTCGCAGGTCAGATCGACCAGCGATCCGGTGATCACGGGCGCGCGGACGGAGATGCCGCTGAGCTTGCCCTCCAGATCCGGCAGGACGAGGCCGACGGCCTTGGCCGCCCCGGTGCTGGTCGGGATCAGGTTCATCGCCGCTGCGCGCGCCCGGCGGTAATCCTTGTGGGGCATGTCCTGAAGCCGCTGGTCGGCCGTGTAGGCGTGGATCGTGGTCATCAGACCCCGCTGGATTCCCACCGTGTCGTTGAGCACCTTCGCCACCGGCGCCAGGCAGTTGGTGGTGCATGAGGCGTTGGAGATGATGTTGTGCTTTTCGGGGTCGTAGTCCGATTCGAAGTTGACCCCGAGGACGACGGTGATGTCCGGCTCTTTGGCCGGGGCCGAGATGATCACCTTCTTGGCGCCTGCCTCGAGGTGCTTGGCGGCATCCTTACGGCCCGTGAACAGGCCGGTCGACTCGACTACGACCTCCACCCCGAGGTCGGCCCAGGGAAGGGCTGCCGGGTCCTTCTCGTTGAGGATCCTGAGCTGGTTGCCGTCGACGGTGATGCCATCGCCGGAGACCTCGATCTCCCCCGGGAAGCGACCCAGCACGGAGTCGTACTTGAGCAGGTGGGCGATCATCTCGGCGTCGATCAGGTCGTTGACCGCGACGAACTCGAGGTCCGAGCCGGCCTCATAGGCCGCGCGGAACAGGTTCCGGCCGATTCGCCCGAAGCCGTTGATGCCCACCTTGACTGCCATGTGAAGTCCTCCTAGAGGTTGCTCTGCGTACCAAATTAGCGCCCCGGGAGCCGCCCCGTCCCCGTGAGGAGCACGGAGATCGCCTCAGCGGTCGTGGGCCACGGAGACCTCGACCAGGTAGCCGTCGGGGTCGTGGAGCCGGCAGGAGTAGTTCCCCGGGCCGAACGCCGGAGCACTCCCCGGGTCGGCGACCGGCTCGCCGCCGTTCTGCGAGCCCGACTCGAACGAGGCCTTGACGGCGGGGATGCTCTTCGCGGGGAACGAGATCTGGCCGTAGCCGGGTCGCTGGGTGTCCGAGAGCTCGATGAAGAACTCGGCCTTGATCAGGCCCCAGCTCACAGAGTCAGCGGGGGCCTCCTGACGGCGCCAGCCGAGCGGCGCCAGGATCGAGTCGTAGAACGCGCCACTGCGCTCGAGATCTGAGACTTTGACGGCTGCGTAATTGAGCATCAGAGTGCGACGGCGAGACGAGACGGTCCCTGCCGACTCACCTTACACCGGAGGCCCCGACGGACGTCAGCGTCGCGGCTCCCAGCGGAAGAAGCGGACTGCGATGAGGAGACCCGCGAGGCCCCAGGCGGCGACGACCGCCAGATGCCCCCACTCGAACCCGGCGCCCGTCGTGTTCGGGTCCCAGGCCGTGAACATCGCCTCGAAGAAATGACGAATGGGGAAGACGTCGGCGAAGTTGAGAACGCCGTTCGGCAGCTCGTCCTGGGGAATGAAGACACCTGAAAGGAAGTACAGCGGGAGGACCGTGGCGTTGGTCACGGCCGGGGCTGCGTCCTCCGTCGGAATCACCGCGGCGAGCGCGAAGCCCAGACAGGAGAACGAGAAAGCCCCGACCGCGAGAGTGACCAACATCGCCGGCATCGTCTCGGTGGGAATCGTCACCCCGTAGACGAGCGCACCGATCACGCTGACCAGGGCGACCATGATCAAGGTGATCACCAGCGAGTTGCCCACCCGCCCCGCCACGAAGGCAGCGGGCGGCAGGGGTGTCCCGCGCACCCGTTTGAGCTGTCCGGCCTCTCGCTCCGCGGGCAGGTTGGTTGCGAGCTTGACCGTCGTCGCCGAGATCACCGCGAGCGTGAGAATCGCCGGCACGTAGTAGGTGGCGCCCTTGACGTCCAACCCCGAGATCTGGGCGTTCTTGAAGACGCTGGCAAGGATGAACAGGAAGATCAGGGGCAGCGCTGCGGTGAAGAAGACCGCCGCCGGATTGCGCCAGAACACCTTCTGGTCGAAGCGAAACTGGTGGAGCACGATCGCCACACCGCTCACTCCGGCTCCCCCCCGGTACGACCGGCCCCATCGGTGAGCTCCAGGTAGACGTCCTCGAGGCTCGGCCGGCGCACCAGCAGTCCCGGGAGGCCGACGCCGCGCTCAGCGGCCCAGTTGGTCAGCTCGCGCAGGACCGGGACCGGGTCCTGCGCGCTCAGCGAGACGGCCTCGGCGTCGATCCGAGCGTCGGCGCGGACGCTGTCCGGCAGATCGAGTGCCGCCACACCGGCCGGCAGCCTAAAGCTGATCTCGGTACGCGCCTCGCGGTCGCCGCCGAGATCCTCCGGCGAGCCCGTTGCCACGATCCTGCCGGCCGCGATGATCGCGACCCGGTCGGCGAGCGCCTGCGCCTCGTCCATGTAGTGCGTGGTAAGGAAGACCGTCTTGCCGAGGTTGCGCAGGCCGCCGATTACGTCCCAGGCCTGGCGGCGCGCCGAGGGGTCGAACCCCGTCGTCGGCTCGTCGAGGAAGAGCAGCTCCGGGTCGCCGATCAGAGCCAGGGCGACGTCCAGCCGGCGCTGCTGACCGCCCGAGAGCGTCGAGGTTCGGGCATTCGCCTTGTCGGCCAGTCCAACCAGCTCGATCGTCTCGTCGACGTCCCGCGGCGACGCGTAGTACCCGGCGTACTGCTCGACGGTCTCGCGTGGCGTCAGCTCCCCGACCAGCCGGCTCTCCTGCAGCACGAAGCCGACGTGCTGGTGCCACTCGCGGTCCGCGTGCTGCGGGTCCGTCCCCAGGACGCTGACCTCTCCACCGCTCCGGTCCCTATAGCCCTCCAGGATCTCGACGGTCGTGGTCTTGCCCGCGCCGTTCGGTCCCAGGAAGGCGAAGATCTCGCCGGTACCGACTTCGAGGTCGATGCCCTTGATGGCCTCCAGGTCCCCATAGGACTTGTGCAGGCCGTTGACGCTGATCACCGGGTCGGGCATCGAACGGATGTTATGGACGGCCTCTCCGATGGCGGATACTGGGTCAATGCCGGACTCGAACATTGAGCTGGTCAAGCGGCTGCTCCTCGCGTACCAGCAGGGAGACTTCCCGACCGCGCTCGGCATACTCGACCCGGAAGTCCGCGTATATCCGAGATCGGAGGAGCCCGGGGCGAAGGAGGTCTACACGGGACATGACGGTCTGCTCGAGTACCTGGGCAATTGGCTCGGCCAATGGGACGACTATGAGACCGAGCCGGTGTCGTTCCAGGAAGCGGGCGAGAGCAAGGTGCTCGTCGAGATGGCCGAGCGCGGGCACCTGAAGCGCACCGGAATCACCCTCGACGAGTCCTTCAATCATTCCTTCACTCTGGAGGGACGAACCGTCACCGAATGGCGCATGTACGACTCGCGTGAGCAGGCGCTCGAGGCCCTCGGGCTCGGCTAGCGCGCCGCCGGCCTGGGCTCGAGCTCGACGTCCCGGTGGACCAGGCGCAGCTTGACGTCGTCTCGCTTGCCGAGCTCGCGGGAGATCCGATCGGCGACGGTGACGGAGCGGTGGCGGCCGCCGGTGCAGCCGACGGCGATCGTCAAATGCTGCTTGCCCTCGGCGACATAGGCCGGCAGCAGGAACTCGAGCAGCGGCATCAGCCGGCCATAGAACTCGCCGGCCTGGGTGCCGGACTCGACGTATTCACGGACCGGCTCGTCGAGCCCGGTCAGCGGGCGCAGCTCGTCCACGTAATGCGGATTGGGCAGGAACCGCACGTCAAGGGTCAGATCGGCGTCGGACGGCGGCCCGTTCTTGAAGCCGAAGGTGAGGATGGTCAGCGCGAGCTGGTTCTCCTGCGCATCCCGGCCGATCAGCTCGGTCGCAATACGTCGGCGCAGCGCACCGCCGGTGAGCGCGGTGGTGTCGATGACGACGTCCGCGAGCTCCCGCAATGGTGCGAGCAGCTCCCGCTCCTCGCGGATGCCGTCGACGATGCGCCCGCTGCGCGCCAGCGGATGCCGGCGACGGGTCTCCGTATAGCGGCGGAGCAGCGCCTCCTCATCCGCCTCCAGGAAGACCACCTTGAGGTCCAGCCCGCTCGCCGCGAGCTCGTCGAGCACCGCCTGCAGGTCGTCGAAGTACTCGCCGCCGCGGACATCGGTCACGACCGCCGCCTTCTGCACCCCGCTGCCCTCGTGCCTGAAGAGCTCGCCCAGGCCACCGATCATCCGCGGAGGCAGGTTGTCGACGCAGAAGTAGCCGCCGTCCTCGAACGCGGCGATCGCCTCAGACTTGCCGGCCCCCGAGTACCCGGTGATCACCACGAGCTCGACCCGCTTTTCGGTCGGACCGGCGCCGTCCCCGTCGGTTGTGGCGCGCGCGGCCATCAGCCCGCTCTGTGCAGTTGCCGGTGGATCTCGCGGGCGAGCTTACCGGGGACTCCGGGCACCGCCTCGAGCTCCTCGCGGCTCGCGGTGAGCAGGCGGTCGGGTGACCCGAAGTGCCGCAGAAGCGCGCGTTTCCGCGCCGGCCCGACGCCACGGACACCGTCGAGAACCGACGCTGTCATCGCCTTGTCGCGGCGGCCACGATGGAAGGTGATCGCGAACCGGTGCGCCTCATCACGCACGCGCTGCAGGATCCGCAGAGCGTCCGAGCCCTTCTCGAGCCGAATCGGCTCGGAGCGGCCCGGGATGAACACCTCCTCGATCCGCTTCGCGAGGCTGACCACGGCTACCCCGCGCTCGGTGAACGGCTCCAGCGCCTTCATTCCCGCCGTGAGCTGTCCCTTGCCGCCGTCGATCACGATCAGGTCGGGCAGCGCTGCGAAGCTGGCGTCGCGCTCCGCGTCGTGCGGCGAGAGGTCCGCCTGCTGGACGTAGCGGCTCAGGCGTCTGCTCAAGACCTCCTGCATCGCCGCGAAGTCGTCCGGGCCACCGCCGTTCTCCCCGAACTCGCCGCGGATGCCGAACTTGCGGTAGTCGGACTTCTTGGGGGCGCCGCCCTCGAAGACCACCATCGAGGCGACGGTGTGGGTCTCACCCAGGTTGGAGATGTCGAAGCCCTCGATCCGGACCGGGACCCGCTCCAGGCCCAGGGCCTCCTGCAGCGAGGAGAGGGTCTCGACCCGCTGCTGGCGGCGGTGCTCCCGGCGCAGCTTGTCCTGGGCGAGCGCGAGCTTGGCATTCTTCTCGGCTAGCTCGCGCAGCCGGCGCAGGTCGCCGCGGGAGGCGATCCTGACCTCGACCTGCGAGTCTCGCTGGCTCGAGAGCGCCTCGGCGAGCACCCCCGTCCGGCCCTTCAGCTCCGGCCCCACGATCACGCGACCGGGGACCGCAGGCGCCGCGCCGTAGTACTGGAGCAGGAAGGTCTCGGCCACTTCGCTCGGATCGCGATCGCCCTCGGCGCTCTCGCCATCCTCTCCCGCGAGGTAGAAGCCCTGGCGCTCCGCGAGCACACCGTCGCGGACCTGGAATACCTGGGCGTTGGCATCGCCTGCCTCAACCGCAACCCCGATGATGTCCGCGCTGCCGAGCGAGCCGCCGGCGACCTGCTGCCGTTCCATCATCGAGCGGACGGCGTTCAGTCGATCCCGGAAGAGCGCCGCTCGCTCGAAGTCCTGCGCCTCGGAAGCCTCCTGCATCTTGTCCTCGAGGTCGTTGGCGATCTCCTTGTAGCGGCCGGAGAGGAAGCCGACGATCCGGTCGATGTTCCGGCGGTACTCCTCCCTGTCGATGTAGCCCACGCAGGGCGCCTGGCAGCGCTTGATGTAGTAGTCGAGGCAGGGAACGCCCGAGCGGCGGCCGGGCTCCGGGCCCTCGCAGGTCCGGTACTGGAAGAGCTTGCCGAGCAGGTCGAGCGTCTCCCGGACGCGCTTGGCGCTCGAGAACGGCCCGAAGTAGGCGCGGTTCGGCCGGTGCCTCTCGCGCGTGAAATAGACGCGAGGAAACTCCTCATCGAGACTGACCCCGACGTAGGGATAGGACTTGTCGTCCCGCAGCCGGATGTTGAACCTCGGGCGGTACCGCTTGATGAAGCTCTGCTCAGCCAGCAGGGCCTCCGGCTCGTTCTCCGTCACCAGGAACTCGATCGAGTCCGTTCGGTCGATCAGCTCGGCGGTGCCTCCCATGCCGGATCCGCGGCCGCCACCCTTCCCCGCGAAGTGGGAGGCGACGCGCTTGCGGATCGAGTTGGCCTTGCCGACGTAGAGCGCGCCGCCGGCGCGGTCTCGGAACACGTAGACGCCGGGAGCGTTCGGTAGCTCCCTGCGCTGCTCCTCGAGGTCCTTCGCCCTCTCTGTCCGTGTGGTCCTGGCCATCAGAACAAGGGTAGGCTCCTGGCTCGCCGGCCAAGACCCTTCACCAGGAGAAGCGATGACGGATTCCGCAGCAATAGAGATCAAACCGCTGGGCGCAGACCCGCCTGAGCTGGAGACGCTCGAGCTGGAGGTGGACGGCCAGGTCGGGACGCTGACGCTGAACCGACCCGACGCCCTCAACGCCATGAGCCCGGAGCTGATCGGTGAGCTGACGACGGCCGCCGCCTGGCTGGCCGACCGCGCGCCCATCCGCGCGCTGATCGTGACCGGCGCCGGGCGGGCATTCTGCTCCGGCGGGGACGTCAACTGGTTCAAGCGGGGCGTCACCGACGAGTCGGTCGACCTGCCCTCGGAGGTGCGCCGCGGCGCCGAGGCCCTTCACAACGCGATCGTCGACATCCGCCGCATCCCCTACCCGGTGATCGCCGCGATCAACGGGCCCGCTGCCGGTGCGGGCATGTCTCTGGCGCTTTCCGCAGACATCCGTATCGCCTCCGAGGAGGCCTTCCTCGCGATCGCCTACGGGCGAATCGGGGCGGCACCGGACGGCGGCATGACCTACTTCCTGCCCAGGGTCGTCGGGCCCGCCAAGGCGCTCGAGCTGGCGCTCAACGATCCCAATCTGGACGCCAATTCCGCGCTGGAAGCCGGGCTGGTGACCGAGGTGGTCCCAGCCGACCAGCTGCTCGACCGCGCCAGGGAGAAGGCCGAGAAGCTCGCCGCCAAGGCCCCGTACTACGTTCGCATGACCAAACGGCTCCTCCACGAAAGCATCGAACACTCGATCAACGACCACCTGCAGCTCGAGCGCCACGGAATCGCGGACAGCATGGGAACGAACGACCTGAGGCGGGGAGTCACGGCCTTCTTCGCGGGCGAGCAGCCCACCTTCGAGGGCGACTGAGCAATCCCGTCGGAGCCTTCGACCCGTAATAGAGTGGGCTACCTGGCGTCAAGAGAAAGGTGACCGGATGAGACGAGCTTCAGCAGTGCTGATCGTGGCGGCGCTGGCCGTTGTCGGCCTGGCGGCCTGCGGCGGCAGCAGCAACGACAACTCGACGAGCGTGGCTTCGACGCCCGCCTCGACGACGCCCGCCGGTGGCGGCGGAGCGGCCGGGGGCGGATCGACGGTCGACATCTCCACCCCGTCCGGCAGCGACCTGGCCTTCGACCAGAAGAGCGTCAGCGCCAAGGCCGGCAGCGTGACCGTCGACTTCGACAACAAGCAGCCGCTCCAGCACGACGTGGCCGTGGCTGACTCGTCGGGGAAGGTGCTCGGTCAGACCGACCTGGTCTCTTCGGGCACGGCGAACGCGACCGTGAACCTGACGCCCGGCACGTACACCTTCTACTGCACGGTCCCGGGACACCGCGAGGCCGGGATGCAAGGGACGCTCACCGTCAAATAGCGGTTCGGCGGGCGGGTCCTGTCGCCGAATTTCATCGACACGCGCAGGAGCGCGCGTCGAGGCTGAAATTCGGCGCCACCCGCCCGATAACCCCAACCGGCACATGGCCTTGCACCGGCGTTGCTCGCCGGTACAGCTACTCAGGAAAGGCGCGGCCTACGGAGTCGGCGACGCAGGCGGGCTTGTCGTTGCCTTCGACTTCGACCGTGAAGCGGGTGACGATCTGCCACCAGCCGCCGCCGACGTCGTCGATCTCGACCACCTCGGCGGTGGCGCGGATCCTGGCTCCTGACGGCACCGGTGCCGGGAAGCGGACCTTGTTCCAGCCGTAGTTGACGCCGAGCTTGAAGCCGGTCGAGCGGAGCAGCTCGATCCGCAGGCCGTCGATCAGCGACAGGGTCAGGTTGCCATGGGCCACCGTCGTCCCGAACGGGCTCTCCTTTTTGGCCCGCTCGACGTCAGTGTGGATCCACTGGTGGTCGCCGGTCAGGTCCGCGAAGGTGTCGATGTCCCGCTGGGTGACCTCCCGCCAGTCGCTGGGACCGATCGTCTGGCCTTGCAGGGCCTTTAGGCCCTCGATTCCCTCGACCTGAACCGGCGCCATGTCCGGCACCCTACTAGCGCACCGGCTATGAATACCTCTCTGAGAGGCTGGACCAACACCCGTCTCGCGGTCGCGGCGGCCGCGTGTTCGGCCCTCGCGCTCGGCCTGGCCGCCTGTGGCGGCGGGAGCGGGGGCGGCAACGGCCCCGGCTCCAAGCCGCTCCACCTGGTGATCGGCAACGCGCTGCCCCTGAGCGGCACCTCCAAGGACCTCGGGGCGGCGGGCGAGAAGGCCTCCCAGCTGGCGGTGGACCAGATCAAGCGGGCAGTCGGCCAGGCCAAAGCCGACCACACCATCCGCATCGTCAACGAGAACCAGGGGGCGGACTCGAACGCGGCGGTCGACTCCGCCAAGAGGCTCGTCAACAGTGACGGCGCGACTTGCCTGACCGGCCCGTGGTCGCCCGACGCCGTCATGCAGGTCGCCAAGGACGTCGCCATCCCCGCCAAGACGCTCGAGATCTCGCCGGTCTCGGTCGGGGGCGACGTCGCCGATCTCAGCGACCACGACCTGATCGACAGCACGGCCCTGCCCGAGTCCCTGGAGGGATCCGCCCTCTCCCAGGCGATCGGACGAGAGTTGGGCGGCGAGCAGGGTCACACGGTCAACGTCGCCGCCAGCAACGACACTCATGGCGACACGATCAGGCAGGACTTCATCGATGCCTGGCAGGGGCAGGACGGGACGATCGGCGGGCAGGTCGCGCTGGCGCCGCTGCAGCTGAGCACGCAGGCGTCCCAGATCACCGCGGGCAGCCCCGACGCCGTGCTGCTGATCGACGATCTCAGCGGCTTCTCCCAGCTCGCGCCCGCGCTGAGCTCGAGCTTCTCCTGGAATCCCGGCACCGCCTGGGGCAGCGACCAGCTGGTCAACCCCGGTCTGCCCGGCCTGGTCGGCTCGCAGACCGTCAACGGGATGCGTGCTCTGGCCGCGGGCGCGCCGCGCGGCGAGGACGCAACATCCGCCTTCTTGCAGGCCTTCAAGCAGGCCCAGCCAGACAACGTGAAGCTGGCCCCGTTCGCCGCCCAGGAGTTCGACGCCACCGTGCTCTGCTATCTCTCGGCGGTCGCGGCTGGCTCCACCGACGGCCAGCAGATGGCGGACGAGCTGATCGACATCACCGCCCCAGGCGGGGACGAGTTCAGCTGGCAGCAGCTCCCCGACGCGATCAACGCCCTCGAGGATGGCAAGGACATCAACTACACGGGGGCCTCCGGCCCGATCGACATGGACGTGCACGGCAACCCCACCGCCGGCGTCTTCGACGTCTACCAGTACACCCCGGACCTCGAGGCCGTCGGCGAGGTCTCGGTCTCGAAGCCGAACCCGGTAACGCCGTAGCTGGCGGCCCGATCTGACGGCGAAGCCGCATCACGCAACCAATCGCACCTCCAATGGCGGCGAGAGCAGCACGCCGGCGCCGTTCGCGAGGGCGAGGATGCGCGCCACGTACGCCCGGGTCTCCGGGTAGGACGGCACGCACCCGCAGGCGGCGACCGCGCCTGAGCCGGCGTTATATGCCGCGAGCGCGAGCGGGACGGAGTGGAAGCGTCGCAGCAGGTCCGACATCAGATGTGCTTGCGCGTCGATCGAGGCGACCGGGTCGAAGGGATCGCGCAGGCCGTAGGAGCGCGCGGTCGCCGGCATGAACTGAGCCATGCCGAGCGCGCCCGCAGGTGAGACGGCCCTCGGGTTGAAGCCCGATTCCGCCTCGAGCTGTGCGGCGAGCAGTCCGGGCGAGACGTTCCAGCGCGACGCCGAGCGCAGCAGCGGCGCCCCGTAGGGGGCCGGGACGAAATCCGGCAAGCCGGAGCTGCGGCCCAGTCCCTCCTCCTCACCGAGCGGCTCCCCGGCCAGCACCGCGTTGCCCGCCTGCGAGCAGGGCGGCGGGTCAGCCGAGTAGCCGAAGTGCCAGGCCTCCCATGAGTACCTGCGGACGAAGCCGAAGCGGCCCGCGTTCGCGGCCAGCCAACCGTACGCCGAGGATGGCCCGAGGTCGAGTTCCGTCGCGCAGCGGTGCAGCGAGTGGCCCGGCGGTGCCACCCAACGCGGATCGGGATGGCGCGCGAAGAGCTCGGCCTGCTCCGCATCGGAGCGGTATCCGGAGACCACGACCAGGTCGAGTTCCGCCCGCCGCGCCGCCGCCGCCATCCGATCGAAGGCGGCCGCCACGTCGGGGCGCATCCCCTCCCCGTCGCGATAGACGAGCGGCCCGGAGTAGCCGCCGCCCTCCGCCTGCGCCGGCATCCCGGTCCAGGAGGAGACCGGGGCCGATGCTTCGGCGACGGCCGAGGCGACGACCCGAATGGGCCGGTGGACGCCGGCGCGCTCGCCGCCGGTGAGCTGGTGGGGATCGATCTCGCCCGTCACGGTGACCCGCGCCCGCAGCGGAGGGTCGGCGGCCGCGTCCGGGAAGGAGAGCTGCAGGCGACCCGGGTCGACGCGGTTGCGCCGCGCGGCGTCGATCGCCGCGAGCCGCGCGCGGGAGAGATAGTCGGCCTTGGAGAGGTGACGAGGGTTCGGACGCCCGTCCGGGAGCCGTGGCGGAGCCAATAGCCGCGGGACGTCGTCCCGCATGCTGCGCGCCGCCGAGAGGGCCGCCAGATCCGCCGCGCGCTGCACCCTTCCCCTGCCCGTCGCGGCCCCACCGATCGCCGCCAGTGCGAGGGCCGCCAGGATCAGGATCAAACCCGCGCCGAGCAGCGCCGGGAGCGCCTGGCCGCTGTCACCGCGCGAACGGCCCAGACCGAGCAGACGCCGCGCGATGCGGCCGGCGACGTCCGAGATCCGGCCGCCCGGACGGACCCCGGCCAGCGCCCGCCGGGCCGCGAACGCCGGCGGCGGCCGGGTGGCGATGCGAGTGGGGATCCGCCGCCGGGCCAGCTCGTCGACCGCAAGCGCCGCCAGCGACCGCTCGGCGGGCAGCGAGACCAACAGGCAGCCGCCGTTCACGGCCAGATCCTGCGCTTGGATCGCGGGCACCCAGAGCGTGCCCGGCACGTGGAGGACCGCGAGCTCGGCGTCCGATGTGGCGAGCGCGCCCGCGACCTCCTCGATCGGCTCGGCCTCACCCGCGACCGGCAGGTGGCAGAGGTGACCGCGGGCGGACGCGCGGCGCCCAGCCGCCCGCAGCGCACGCTCGATGTCGCGGGCGGCCGGGGTGGCGAGCAGCGTCGGCCCTCGGCGCCGGGCGCCCTCGCCGACCTCGATGAGCAATGTCCCGGCGCCGGTGAGCGCGGCCGCCTCGACGGCGACCGCGGCGGCCAGTCCCAGGCTCGTCCCCGGGTCGGTACCGCTCGCCAGGATCACGGGGATCACGGGCGACTCCCGATCGGCGAGCGAGACCAGGCATCCGAGCTGACCGTAAGGGCGTCCGCGACCGCGGCCAGCGGAGCGGGCGGACGCAGCTCAACCCTCACCCTGCCGCCCTCGGCGGTCACCTGAGAGCGGCCGCGCGCCCAGCCGGGCAGCGCCTCGCGGGCAGCGCGCTGCTCGTCATGGCCCGAAGCGCCCGCCAGCGCCCCAGCCTCGGCCGCGCCGTCGGCGATGGTCAGCGAGTACCCGACCAGCAGCAGCTGCAGCGCAAGGGCGGTCGCGAGGGCCAGCGCCGGCAGCGCGGCGAGCAGCTCGATCGATGCCTGGGCCGGCCCGCCTCTACCGAGCCGCATCTCCGCCCAGCGTCGAGGCGGCGGACACCGAGGGCAGGGAGGTCCCGGGGATCAGGGCCGGGACCCGCACCTTCACGCGGACGCCGTCCCCATCGCGGATCACCGCATCTCCACGCAAGGATGCCGGGAGCGCCCGCCGGGCCGCGGACTCGGCGTCTGAGCCGACCTTCTCGGCCCGCGCGCCGGCGCGCGCGGCATTCCCGGCGGACCACACGACCCAGCCCGCCACCACGGTCTGGGCGGCGATCACCAGGCAGACCGCCAGGGCCGGGAGCACCGCGACCAACTCCACCGAGGCCTGGGCGCTCCCGAACGAGGAATCCAACCGGCGTCTCAGCCACATGTGCCGACGCTAGGTCCGCGTCCGTCATGAAGCGCACATCGCCCGCCTCGAATCGGTGACCGAACGGCGCTGAGTTTGGAACGACCGCGCTAGTAGGTCGTCGCCGCTCGCCAGATCAGGAAGATGATCCCGACGCATCCAGCCATCAGGGCGATCCAGAGGACGAACCCGCCGGTCCAGGAGCGGAAGTCGTCGTAGGCGACCACGAGCAGCGCCATCGCCCCGACCGCGCCGAAGAGGCCGGCCTTGCGGGCGTCCGTCAGGGTGGCCAGGGTGAGCTGCTGCTCGCGGTAGACCCGGTAGAGCAGCCAGGCGATCGCCGCCAGGAAGATCAACATCAGGGCGGAGAGCACCGTCGCTGCGGCCGCCCCGCCCCCCGGCAGGAAGTCGACGCCCGCCGCCAGGGCCAGGATGATCGCGATGTTGCGCGCCGTCTGCAGCATCTCGGCGATTCTAGGTCAGCAACCGCAGCGAAGGTTGAACTTGCAAACGACTCGCGATTGTGAAAGAACTGTCAAGCGGTTTTCTAGGAATTTGCGGATATCCGGCCTGGCCAAATTGAGAACCCGAGGTCGCATCGTTAGCGTTTCAATGCAATGAGCGAAGTCTCGACACGGCCCCCGACTCAGGACGACTCGGACCTGGCCGCCTCCGCGCTGCGCTTTGCCCGCCGCGTCCATCTTGGGCAATACCGCAAGCAGACGGGGGAGCAGTTCGTCGAGCACCCGATCGCGGTCGCCACCTGCTGGAGGAGTCGGGCTACGACGGCCCGCTGATCGCGGCGGCTTACCTGCATGACGTCGTCGAGAACACCGACGTCGAGCTGGACGAGATCCGCGAGCGCTTCGGGCCCAGCCATCGCCGACCTGGTCGACCGCCTCAGCGAGGATCCGGACATCGACGGCTACGCCGCCCGCAAGCGGACGCTCCGCAAGGGGATCCTGGAGTCAGGCGGCGACCCGGTGATCATCTACGCCGCGGACCGCGTCGCCAACATGCGCGACTGGCACAAGATCGCACCCGAGGACCGCCCGGCCTGCGGCGAGCGGCTCGGCACGACCCTCGACGAGCGCCTGGAGCTCTGGACGGAAGACGTCGAGGAGCTCCATGACCTCGACCCCCAGACCCCGTTCCTTGGCGAGATCGAGTCGGAGCTGGCGGCGCTCAAGGCCGAGACCCGGCCCCGATAACACCCCCCTTCACATCCGGCTTCAGATTCGGGTTTCTCCGGATTCATCACGCCGCCGGACGGACTATCCTGCCCTCGCTGCGCAGTAGGCGGCCCCTGGCGTCCGACGCCCAGCGACTCCTCTGACCCCCGCTGACCACAGCCAATTCGCGATCGGCTTCGACCGTCGCGACCTCCCCAGGCTCCACGAGCTCTGGGACGAGATCGTGCTCTCCGAGCAATGGTCCGAGGGCGAGATGACCTCGCGCTTCGAGTCCGCCTGGGCGGACCTGCACGGCCTCGGCTCGGTCGCGACCGGCGGCTGGAGCGGCGCGGCCCTCGCCGCATTGGACTTCTCCGGCGTCCAGGGCCAAAAGGTCCTCTGCCCCTCCAACACATTCATGGCAACGCCACTGGCGATCATCCGCTCGGGCGCCGAGCCGATATTCGTCGACTGCAACCGCGAGGACCTCTGCATGTCGTTCGAGGACTTCGAGCGCAAGGCGGAGGAGCACAAACCCCGCGCCGCGGTGCTGGTCCACATCGGCGGCCACGTCGCTTTCGAAGTCGAGCGGATCGCCGAGTATTGCCGCGCCAACGACATCTTCCTGCTGGAGGACTGCGCGCATGCACACGGCGCCAGCTGGCACGGTCGGCGCCCCGGATCGTGGGGCGACGCCGGCGCCTACTCCTTCTACGCGACCAAGACGGTGTCCACCGGCGAGGGCGGGATGCTCGTCTCGAACGACGACGACCTCCTGGAGCACGCCCGCCTCTTTCGCAATTACGGTAAGCCCGACCACAGGGTCGAAGGCCTCAACCTGCGGATGAGCGAGTTCACCGCTGCAATCGGACTGGTGCAGACCGCGCGCCTGGAGGAGATCGTCGCCCGCAAGAACGCGATCGCCCGAGAGCAGCTGGACCCCGCGTACAGCTCGCGCCTCGAGCTCCCTGAGGGAATGACCTCCGGGCTCTACAAGTACATCGTCTTCGAGCCGATAGAGCGCTCGACGGGCAAGGTCTACGAGGACCCCTGCCACCGGATCATGGGAACCTTCGAGGAGATGCCCAACACTGACTGGGTCGCCCAGAACCATTGGTGCGTGCCGCTCTACTACGCGCCCGCGCTTGAGTCGGATAGTGCGAGGGTGCCGCGAGCGAAGCGAGGGGCAAACCGTGATGTGTCTGTCGAGGAAACCGCATGACTCGCGTCCTGGTCACCGGCGGCTCGGGGTTCATCGGCTCGCACGTCGTCGACAAGCTCGCCGACGCCGGCTTCGAGCCGCGGATCTACGACCTGCAGCCGTCGCCGCACCATGAGCCCGGCTCGGTCGACACGGTCATCGGCGACCTGTTCGACCCCGAGACCCTGCGGGCTGCGATGGAGGACTGCGATGCCGTCGTCCACCTCGCCGCCTATGCGGACGTCGGCATCGTCGCCGATCAGCCTGCGGACGCCGAGCGGTGCAACGCGCGGGGAACCCTGGCGGTGCTCGAGGCAGCCCGCGCCACCGGGACGCGCGTGGTCTACGGCAGCACGATCTGGGTCTATGGCGCCTCGGGCGACGGCCTGATCGACGAGGAGTCCCCGCTGGGCCTTCCGGACCACCTCTACACGGCGAGCAAGCTGGCCGGCGAGATGTACTGCAGCTCCTACGCCGAGCTCTATGACGTGCCGTGCACGATCCTGCGCTTCGGGATCCCGTACGGGCCTCGCGCCAGACCGGCGGCCGTGATCCCGATCTTCGTCTCCAAGGCGCTCAAGGGCGAGCCCCTGACCATCGCCGGCGACGGCCTGCAGACGCGCCGCTTCGTCTACGTCGAGGACCTGGCCGAGGGCGTGGTGGCTGGTGTCCGGCACGGAGGCGGGAACCGCGTGTTCAACCTGGCGGGCGACGAAACCGTGACGATTCGCGACCTCGCCGGCATCGTCTCCGAGTTGATCGACGACACCGAGATCGTCCACACGCCGGGCCGCAACGGCGACTTCGGCGGAGCGGTGATCTCCAACGAGCGCGCCGGCGAGGAGCTGGGCTGGCGCGCCTCCACCCCGCTCCGCGAGGGCGTCAGCCGTTACCTCGCCTGGCTCGAGCCCTGGCGCGCCCAGGCCGCCGAGCCGGAGCCGGTCGCAGCGGCCGAGCCCGCCCCGGCGCCGGTCGCCGCCGTCGCTTCGGTCACCAACCTCTCGGGCTGGCCCAGCACCTCGGCCTCATCCTGGCCCAGCGCCTGGATCGTGGCCCTCGCCTGCGTGGCGGGAACGCTGATCCCATCCGCGCTCGCCATCAAGTCCGACGACTTCGGCAGCGGTCAGGCCGGCTACGTGGCAATCACCTGCCTGATCGCCATCCTCGCGACCCTGTCGCTCGTGCCGCTGGGACCCGGAGGCAGCAGGCCCGCCCGGGGCGGGGTGATTGCGGGTTGGCTGATCGCCGGCTACGTCGTGCTCGAGACGCTTCCCTGGACGCGCAACATCTTCAATCTCGGGATGCCGCACCGAGGCACCCTTCTGCTGAGCGTGATGGGCCTGGCGATCGCACTGGTGGTGGCCACGGCGGCGACCCGCTGGCGCGGCGACGAGGAGACCGCCGCCGACACGGTCAGCTAGCGGCCCACCAGGCCGCTCCACTTTGGAGCGGAGGCCGAAGGCCGGAGCGACTTATGCGGGGCGGCCGCTTGTGGCCGCGTCCTTATGGCGAAGCCGTCCCGCTAGACCGCCACCGGCCGCAGGCCGCGCGCCCTGATCCTCTCGACCACCGCGGGCAGCGCCGCCACCGTCCCCCGCCAGCAGCCGGGCTCGCTGTAGTGGTCTGCGTCGTGAAGCAGGAGGACGTCGCCGCCCTCCAGCTCGTCGGTCACCTCGGCGGCGATGCTCGCCGGCGACCTGCCCGCCCGCCAGTCATGTCCCCAGTGCGACCAGAGCAGCGACCGCAGGCCCCGGGCGCTCACCTCGACCATCCCCGGGTAGCTGAAGATCCCGTAAGGCGGGCGGTAGAGGGCGGGCCGTTGCCCGACAGCGTCCTCGATAGCGGCGATCCCCCGCTCCAGGTCGTCCACGAACGTCCGCGGCGCGAGGCGCAGCATGTTCCGGTGGCGGTAGCCGTGCACGGCCGGCGTATGGCCGGCCGCCACGATCTCCCGAACCAGCGCCGACTCCCGCTCGACCTGCTCGCCGCAGAGAAAGAAGGTGGCGTGAGCGTTCGCCCGCTGAAGAGCCTCGAGCACCGCCGGCGTGCCCTGCGGATGGGGGCCGTCATCGAAGGTGAGCGCCGCGCCGACCGGATCGTCGATGCGCCGCGGTAGCCCGAGGACGCCGGCGACCGCCGGAACGATGGGCGCGAGCGCCGGGGTCCACCAGGCGGCCGCTGCGGCCGCCGAGCCGATGAAGAGTGCCTTGCGGATGGCAGGATGGTGCCACTCATGAGCGGGGAGATCGGTCTCGGCTTCGCCCTGGCGCTCGCCGCCGCCTGTTGCTACGAGACCGGCTACGCGCTGCAGGCGATCGAGGCGCGGCGCGCACCGACCGAGAAGGCCCTGCGGCCCTCGTTGATGACCTACCTCGTCCGACGGCCGCTCTGGGTCGGCGCCACCGCCCTCTCACTGCTCGGCTGGCCGCTCCAGATCATCGCCCTGGCGCACGCGCCCCTCACGCTGGTTCAGCCGGTGCTGGCGCTGGGACTGCTGCTACTGCTGGTCCTCGGCGTCCGCATCCTCGGCGAGCACGTCGGTCCCAGGGAGATCGCCGCCGTGGTGCTGATCATCGCCTCGGTAGGCGTCTTCGCCTGGGCGGCGCCGCGCGAGCCGGGTGAGGTGGAGCGCAGCGCCGGCCTCGTCATCGCCCTGGCGATCCTGGCGGTGGTGACCGTCCTGCCGTACGCCATCGGACTGCTCGGCCATCGTCAGTACCCGATGTTGCTGCTGGTGGCGAGCGCCGGCGCCGCCGACGGGATGGCGGCGTTCGTCGCCAAGATCGTCGCCCAAGACGCCTCCGAGGGGGCGTTGCTCGCCGTCGTCGCGTGGGCGGCCCTGGTTGCCTCGGTGGTGATCGTCGGCGTGGTCAGCGAGTCGACCGCGCTGCAGCGCTTCGCGGCGACGCGGGTCGCACCCACCGTTCTGGTGATGCAGATCGTCATCCCCGTGGTGCTGGCGCCACTGGTCGGCGGAGAGAGCTGGAGCGGGACGCCGCTGGGCGGCGCGGTGCTGGCGGTGGCGCTAGTGGCGGTCGCCGCGGGCGCCGGCCTGCTGGCGAGCTCCCCGGCCGTCGCCCAGCTCGCCGTCGGCGAGGCCGAGGACCGCTGAGGCGGCGGACGGCAGCTTCGCGAAGAAATCGCCTGGCGCCGGCCTCGCTGCCATTGCCCGCTCGAGCGCGGCCGGAAGCTCATCGCGCGAGCTCGCTACCTCTGCCAGGCCGAAACGACTGAACGCTGCGTTGTTGGCTCGGACGTGGCCCCTGCCCCACCCGTAGGAGACGACCCCGCAGCCCCGCATGATCGCCTCCAGCACGGTCAAACCTGCGGTCGAGTGCACGAGCACGTCGGCGGCGGCGAACCAGTCGGGTATCCGGTCGGTGAATCCCTCGAGCCGCACCTGGGGCTCGCCTGCGAAGCGCTCGGCGAGGCGCTCACGCAGGTCGTCCTTGCGCCCGCAGAGGCAGACCACGGTTGCGCCGGGGACCTCGAGGGCCTCCTCGGCGGCCCCCTCGAGATCGCCGACAGCCCAGCCTCCCCCCGAGACGATCACGACCGGCCCCTCCGCCGGCAGACCGAGGTCGCGCCGCGCCTCCCCCTGATCGCGCGCGACGTAGAAGCGCTCGTCGGTGAGACCGCGAACGCAAACGACGCCCGTGCCGGGGGCGATCCGGTGAACCTCCTCGGCCGACTCGGGGTGGGTGATCAGGTGCAGGTCGACGCCGGGGTGGGCCCAGAAACGCAGCGCGGCGAGGTCGGTGATCGCCGAGACGACCGGCACGTCGATCCTTCCCTTGGCCCGGAGGTCGCCGAGCACCTCCGTGCTCCCCGGATAGGTGGAGACCACGACGTCGGGCGCCCGTTCGAGGACCGCTCGCCTGATCGGCCGGGCGGCGAGCCACTGGGTCAGCCTCGCCGCGAACCAGCGTGTCGGCTGCACGTCGGTGATCAGCTTGTAGGAGAGGTCGAATATCCGGTTTCCCCACTTCGAGTGAAAGCGGGAGCTGTCCAGGACGAGCCGCCGCACGAGCGGGTTGACCAGCGCCAGGGAGTCGACGATCTCGACTTCGGTCCCCGGCGCCTCCGCCTCGATCCCATCCGCGAGGACCCGGGCGGGCAGGTCGTGGCCCTCGCCGATGGACGCGCTGAAGATCAGGACCTTCATCTGCCGACCCCCCGCTGCGACCCGCTCAGCGCGGGGGCAGCTGCTGCCTTCGCCTGATGGGCCCGAAGAACCAGAAGCCGAGGAAGGCCGCCGCCATCACGACCGTGCTGATCACCGCCGTCGTCGTGCCGAAGATGAAGTCGCTGATCAGAGCGATCGCGCCGGTCATGGCGATCGCCAGCAGCAGGAGGCCCGCCAGCGCGAGCGTGTTGGAGAGCGTCACGATGAACTCCTTCTGCTGGCGCCGGAAGAGGATGCGGTGGCCGGCGGTGGGGGCGACCAGCATGACCGTCGCGAGCGCCACGGTGATCATGACGCCGAAATAGAGCCACTGCTGGAACTTGCTGAGCTCGCTGAAGCGCTGGCTGAACGGGACCGTCAGCAGGAAGGCGAACAGGACTTGGACCCCGGGCAGGGCCACGCGGAGCTCCTGGAGCAGGTCCGAGAGATTGCGGTCCGCCCTCTCGTCCTCGGTCTCCCGGCGACCGCTGTCGCTCGGCTCCGCCATCAAACTGCGGAATACCCTCGCATCTAGGTGTGCTTGACGGCGATCGCCTCGATCTTGTGCGCCGCGGTCTCTGTGGAGTCGATGGCGCGCTCGAGCAGGCCGAAGATGTCCTTCCAGCGGATCACCACCATCGGATCGATGCCGTTGGAGAACAGCGACGCCAGCGCCTCGCGCCAGACGCGGTCGCCCTCGTTCTCCAGGCGGTGGATCTCGACCCAATAGCGCTCGAGGTCCTTGAAGCCGCGCAGGTCGTTGAGGAGGCCCGCCACCTGCTCGCAGGACTGCGCCAGGACGTTGGAGAGGACGTGGGCCTGCTCCATCGGGGCCTCGATGGCGAACAGTCCCATGAAGTCCGCGGCCTCCTCGATGTCGTCGATGATGTCGTCGAGCTGGGTGGCGAGCGCATATACCTCGGCGCTGTCGAGCCCCTTCGGCGGCTCGATGTTCAGGCGACGGACGATGTCCTGGGTGATCCGGTCGCCCTCCTGCTCAGCCTTGAGGATGTCCCGGGCCACCCCGCTGTCCTCCGGCCAGGTGTCGAACATGTGCTCGAGCAGCTTCGCCCCTCGCAGGATGTTCGCCCCGGCCTCGGCGAGAGCGTCGAAATAGGCCGTGTCCCTGCTTGTCGCGCCGCGGAGGGGCACCGACGGCCAAGCTACCAGAGGTCCCCCCGAGCGACGACGCGCGGGCGCGCGACCGCTAGCCACGAACTACGGCGGCCTCCTCGGCTCGCCTCAGGTGGCGCTCGATCAGCTCCGACTGCATGTTCCGCGGCTGGTCGCCGTTCAGGGTCCGCCGCGACCAGACTCCGTCGGCGCCGAGCTCCCAGGCGTTGGTGTTGTCGGCGAACGCCCGGTCGAGCGCGTCCGTCAGCTGGTCGCGGTTCGCCTCGTCGTGGACCGGCGTGACCAGCTCGACGCGGTTGTAGAGGTTGCGGGGCATCAGGTCGGCGGAGCCGATGTAGATGCCGGTCTCATCGGGCCGCTCGAAGGAGTAGATCCTGGAGTGCTCGAGGAAGCGGCCCACGACCGAGACCACCCGGATGTTCTCGGAGATCCCCTCGACGCCGGGGCGCAGCGCGCAGATGCCCCGAACGTTGAGATCGACCTGGACGCCGGCCTGCGAGGCCTGATAGAGGGCCTGTATGCAGGGCGGGTCGAGCAGCGAGTTCATCTTCATCCGGATCCGGGCCGGGTGCTCCGGAGAGTGCGCCTCGATGGTGCGTTCGATCTCGTCGAGGATCCCCTCCTTGAGATTGAAGGGGGCGACCCAGACCTCCCGGTATCCGCTCGGACGCGCATAGCCGGTCAGGTAGTTGAACATCTCGGCGATGTCCTCACCGATCTCGGAATTCGTGGTGAAGAGCCCGAAGTCGGTGTAGATCCGGGCGGTCTTCGGGTTGTAATTGCCGGTCCCGATGTGGACGTAGTTGCGGACCCCGTCCCCCTCGCGCCTCGCCACCAGGATGCACTTGACGTGGGTCTTCAGACCGGGGATGCCGTAGACGACGTGCACGCCGGCCTCCTCCAGCGCCCTCGCCCAGCGGATGTTCGCGCTCTCGTCGAACCGAGCCTTGAGCTCGACCAGGCAGACCGCCTGCTTGCCGCGCTCCGAGGCCTCGATCAGCGCCGGGACCAGCGGCGAGTCCGCGCTCGTCCGGTAGACGGTCTGCTTGATCGCGAGGACGTTCGGGTCCTCGACCGCCTGGCGGACGAAGCGCTCAACCGATCCGGCGAAGGAGTCGTAGGGATGGTGGACCAGGATGTCGCCCTTCCGGATCGCGGCGAAGACGTCGACCTCGCGCTGTGTGCGGCTTCCTTGCTGCAGCGCCGCCGGCGTCACTCCCTGGAACGGCGGATAGCGCAGCTCCCGGAATCCCCGCACCGAGTAGATGTCGGCGAGGTCGTCGAGGCCGAGCAGTCCCGGCGTCTCGTAGACCGCCTCGGGCTCGATCTTCATCCCCTCGACGAGCTGATCCCGAAGCCCGGGATCCATGTCCGGCGTGACCTCGAGGCGCACGACCTCTCCGAACCGCCGGCGGCGCACCTCCTCCTCGACCGCGAGCAGGAGGTCGTCCGCCTCGTCGGAGACGTCGTAGTCGGTGTCCCGGGTCACCCGGAAGAGGGACTGGTGGACGATCTCCATGCCCGGGAAGAGGTCGTCGAGGTTTGCCGCAACGACATCCTCGAGCGGGACGAAGGTGAGGCCGTCCCCGATCGAGAGGAACCGTCGCAGCAGCTCCTTCGGCACCTTGACGCGGGCGGCGACCTCCTCGTTCTTCTCCGGGTTTCGGAGCAGGACGCCCCAGTTCAGGGACATGTTCGAGATGTAGGGGAAGGGCCGGCCGCGCCCGATCACCAGCGGCGTCAGGGCCGGGAACACCTGGCTGGTGAAAAGGTGCTCCACCTCCTCGCGCTCGCCTGCGTTGGCGGCATCCAGGGAGAGGACCCGGATCCCGTGCTCGGCCAGGGCGGGGCGGATCTCGTCAGCGAAGCAGCGGCAGAGGCGCGAGCGCAGCTCGATCGTCCGCTGCCGGATCAGGTCGATGATGTCAGCGGCGGCCATCGCATCGGCACCCCGCTTGTCGATCTTCGACTCGACCTGGTTCTGGAGGCCGGCAACTCGCACCATGAAGAACTCGTCCAGGTTGTCCTCGTAGATGGAGGCGAAGTTGACTCGCTCGAGCAGAGGAATCCGTGGGTCCTCGGCCAGCTGGAGCACGCGGTCGTTGAAGTCGAGCCAGGAGAGCTCGCGGTTGAAGTAGAGCGAGGGGTCGGTGAGGTCAGACGCGGAGGCGCTGGTGCGCATCGCCTCGGGGGCGACCGTCGCGCCGCCGTCCGCGGCCGGCCCGCTGGATTCGCTGGTGCGCTGGGCGAGCTCGTCGGTCACCCCAGAGACCTTAGACGGTCTCTCAAGCCGCTCTGACGAGCTTGATGCGAGGCCGGTCTTCGGGCTCGGTGACCCGGTCGTATCCGTCCGCCAGCTCCCTCATCGCGGCCTCCCAGGTGCGCGCGCGGGCGGCGGCGAGACCCTGGCGGCCGAGCTTTGCCCGCCACGCCGGGGAATCGGCGAGCTGGCGGATCGCGGCCGCCAGCATGCCGGCGTCGGGTTCGCAGAGCCGTCCGGTCTCGCCGTCGACGACGATCGATGAGGGCCCTCCCTCGTCGACCGCCACGCAGGGGAGTCCGCTCGCCCCGGCCTCGACCAGGACCTGGCCGAAGGTGTCGGTCCGGCTGCAGAACAGGAAGATGTCAGCGCTCGCGTAAGCCCGTGCGAGGTCGTCACCGCTCAGCCAGCCGAGCAGCGTGGCGCGGTCGCCCAGCCGCTCGCGGAGCTCGTCCTCTTCCGGGCCGCCGCCCGCGAGCAGCAGATGCAGCCTCGGATCCGCCTCGTAGGCGCGGAGGAAGGATTCGGCCAGCAGGTCGACGCCCTTCTCCCTCGTCAGCCTCCCTACATACATAACCTTGATATCGCCGGGGTAGGAACCGGCTTCACGCAGGGCTGGGTCGAAGCGGGTGGTGTCGACCCCGCGCCCCCAGCGGCCGATGGCGGCGCGCTCGACGCCGATGCGCAGCAGGGATTCGTCGCTCGCCGGGCTCGGCGAGAGGACGTGCCCGCACTGGCGGTAGAAGATCGAGAGCGCCATGTCCGCGCCCCTCTGCAGATCGGGCGAGGAGGAGCGAAGCCCCGCATAGGTGCCCAGCTCGGTGTGCCAGCTGCCCAGCACGGGCAGCTCCATGATCCGTGCGATCAGAGCCGCCGTCACTCCGGCGGGGCCGGGCGCGGTCAGGTGGACGGCGTCGAATCGACCCTCCGCCAGCACCTCGACCATCGCGGGCAGGCTCGGCACGCCGATCTCGAGGCCGGCGTAGAGGGGGACTTCGACCTCGGCGACCGCGGAGAGCCGGCGATCGACGTTGCGGTCCGTCCCGATCACCTCGACCTCGTGTCCGGGTACGCCGAGCTCGCGGATCCGCTCGATCGTGTGCGTGACGCCGTGGACTCCGCCGATCGCGTCGGCGATCAGGGCGACGCGCTTCGGGCCCTCGGCCGGGGTGAGCTTCGCCTTCTCCTTGCCGAGGAAGGCGGCGGCCGGTGCGTAGGGGATCGCCGGGATCGCTGCCCGAAGGAGGCTGCGGCCGACCTCCACCGCCCGGGTGGCGAGCTCGCTCGGCTCTCCCCGGCTGTCCAGATCCTCGAGGGTCCGTTCCACGACCTCGCGCAGGCGGGCCTCGTGGATTCGGCGCGCATGGCGGGCAAGCTCGGCGTGGCTGAACTCCTCGGCCTGCATGTAGTCGATCAACGCTCGGCCGGGCTCAACGCCGACCGCGGCGACGAACGCGTTGAGCAACGCCCGGGCGTCCTCGGGTCCGAGGTCTCCCCCGGTCTCTCCCCGGCGCCTGTCTCCCTCGGTCATCACCCGCTCGGCGATCCTGAGGACTGCATCAGCCCGCATGTCCTCAGCTTCGCTCAGCGGAGCGGTGGTGCGGGCGGAGCCCGCACGGGGCATGCGAGAGGCATCAGCAAGGGACGGGGTTCGGTCCTTCATCAGCAGTGCCCGCGTCCCGAGCGCCATCGCCGAATGCGCCCACTTCGCGGCGCTGCCCTGCTCGCCGCGGGCGTCGGCGCGGCCCTCGCGTAGGTGGAGCAGAAACTCTTCCGGCGTGGCCGCGGGTGGCGTCTCGGTGAACGTCCGCCCGATGTCCACGCCGGCATGGTCATCCGAGCCGCCGGTGCCGGTACCACCGTGCGTCTCGATGTAGATCGCGGCCGGCATGTTGAGCTCGCGCGCGCGGGAGCCGTTGCGGGTCTCCCAAACCGGGAACAGCTGCGCGAGCCGTCGCCTGTGCGCCGGAGAGAGGGGCGCCTCGACCGCGTAGAAGGGATGAGCAAGGGAGCAGGAGATCTCGTTGGAGTGCAGGTACTCCGCGCAGACCTCGAGGTCGCGATTGTGCTCCTGCAGCCAGCCGTGATCGTCGGGGCTGATCCCGAAGCAGAGCAGGTGGACGGCCTGCGGCTCGCCGCGGAACCAGACGGTGAGCTCCTCGGAGATGAAGACATCGTGGCGATCGGCGATCTCGAGGCAGCCGTCGATCGTGTCGTGATCGGTGATCGTCACGAACTCCATGCCCCTCCGCTTGGCGAGCTCGTAGACCTCCTCGGGCGGAGTCGCGCATTCGGGAAGGCCAAGACTTCTCTGGATACCGAGCTTGGAGATCTCGGAGGCGGTCGAGTGACAGTGCAGGTCCACCCGGGTGGTGGCGATCGGGTTCATCGTTGACCCTTTCTCGTCGTTCACTTTCATCTCGAAGGGTGGCCGTTTGCAGGGAAATCCCGTTACGAGGTGGTGTCCGCCACGTAAAGAGGTCGTGAACGAAGCCGCTGGCAAACTTGGCCGGTGGGCGTCTCATTCGAGAGGGGGGTCCCCGAGGGATCTCTTTGGGCCGGAGACGAGGTGGCCGCGAGGCTGCTCGCCGGGCTCCGCCCCTGGGCCTGCCGTGGCGTCGCCCGCGACCAGCTGATCAGGCTGACGGAGGGTGTCCTCGTCCACGAGGAGCGGGAGGCGCCGGTGACGCTCGATGACGAGGAAGTGGATGTCTCCTGGCCCGCCGCAGACCGGCTGCTGATCGAGATCGATCCCTCAGACGCGGCGTGGCTGCGGCTCGGCGCCGGCTGGCCGCTGCTCGACGGGGAGCGGATCACGGGGCTGGGCGCTCGACACGGCCTCGACTTCGACCAGCGCGGCCGTTGCATCCGCCTTGGCGCGGACCGACGCTACACCGGGCCGGACTGTCCGCCGGAGTTCCTCGAGCAGGGCGGCATCGCGCAGGGCGACTACGCACCCGTCCCCTGGCTGCTCTCCTCCGCCGGCTGGGCCGCGTGGATCGATACCTCGGGCCCCGGGGTCGAGGTGGACCTGACGAGCGACCAGGTCTCGCTCTCGGTGCGGTCCGGCTCAGGGCCGCTCCGCCTCCACCTCTTCGTCGGGCCGACGCCGGCGGCGCGGCTACGCGCCTTCCTCCACGAGACGGGCATGCCCGCGCTGATGCCGGAGTGGGCCTACGGCCACTGGAAGAGCCGCGACGTCTACGAGCACCAGGACGCCGTCGAGGACGACTGGCGCGGCTACCGGCACCATGAGATCCCGCTCGACGCGATCGTGATCGACTCGCCCTGGGAGACGCAGTACAACACCTGGCGCTTCAACCCCCACCAGTTCCCGGACGCACCGGGACTCGTGAGGGGGATGCGCGACGACGGAGTCCGGACGGTCGTCTGGGTGACGCCCTGGGTCAACCTCGAGTCGATCGACGGGCAACGCCCACCGGACGCCGAGTCCGAGCGGCTCCACTCCGAGCCCGCGGAGAACTACGCCGGGGGCGCCGAGGCCGGCCACTACGTGGGGGCGCCCGATGGTCGACCGCACATCGGGCGCTGGTGGATGGGCACGGGATCGATCGTCGACTTCACCTCAGCGGCAGCGAGGAATTGGTGGCGGGAGCTCTCCCGCAATGTCTTCGAGCTCGGGGTAGAGGGCGTCAAGGCGGATGACGGAGAGGGCTACTACTTGCCGCCCGACGCGCGGCTGGCGGACGGGCGCGTCGGCGCGGAGGCGGCCTGGGAGTACGGGCGGCTCTATCGCGAGAGCACGCAGGAGGCACTCGACGCGGTGCACGGCGACGGCTGTGGCGTGGTCTTCGGCCGCTCCGGCTGGACCGGCCAGCAGGCGATCGGGATGCTCTGGGGCGGTGACCAGGCATCCGACTTCTGGTCGCTTCGGGCATTGCTGACCTCGCTGCTCACCTGCGCAGCGACCGGCTTCTCGAACCTCTCCCATGACGTCGGCGGGTATCTCGGCCGCCGGCTGGCTGAACGCTGCGAGCCCGAGCTGCTCATCCGCTGGGCACAGCTCGGTGCGCTCAGCCCGCTGATGCAGGCACATGGACGCTTCGAGCAGGAGGCCTGGACCTATGACGGACGCATCCTCGACCTCTACCGCGAGGCCGTACTCCTGCACGAGCGCCTCGTTCCGTACATCAGGGCGGCCGCGGCGACGGCGTCCCGCAGCGGCCTGCCGATCATGCGGCCCCTCTGTCTGGTCGATCCCGAGGACCCGGAGGGTTGGGCTATCGCCGACTCCTACCTGCTCGGCCCCTCGCTCTGGGTCGCGCCGGTCCTCGAGGAGGGAGCAACCGAGCGCCGCGCTTACCTCCCCCGCGGTGAGTGGATCGACTGGTGGACAGGAGAGCCGCTCACCGGGGGCCGGTGGATCGACGCCGAGGCGCCACTCGAGCGGATCCCCCTCTGGGTGCGTGCCGGCTCTCTGCTGATCACCTATCCGGCCGGCGAAATCGCCGGAGGCCTCGGCGAGGAGGACCCGACCCGCCCACTCGAGGCGGCGCTCTGGGGGAAGCCTCCCCTCGGCCACGTCGGCGCCAGGCTCGCCGACGGCACGCGCGTCGCCTGGCGGCGGGGCGAGTGGTCGGTCTCGCCGGACCGGGTCGTGCGTTTCGTCGATCCCCCGAAGCCGTAGCCTGCCCCGCGAGCACCATGGCCAGGCTCATCTATTCGGCGATCGCCTCCCTGGACGGCTACGTATCGGACGAGCAGGGCAAGTTCGACTGGGCGGAGCCGGACGAGGAGGTTCACGCCTTCGTCAACGACCTCGAGCGGACCGTTGGCACCTACCTCTATGGGCGCCTGATGTACGAGACCATGGCCGTCTGGGAGACCAACCCGAGCCTCGCCGCCAGGTCGGAGCTCTTGCGGGACTACGCCGAGATCTGGCAGGCCGCCGAGAAGATCGTGTATTCGCGGACGCTGGAGGAGCCGGCCACCGCGCAGACCCGGATCGAACGGGACTTCGACCCCGAGGACGTCAGGCGGATGAAGGCCTCGGCCGAGAGCGACCTCACGGTGGGAGGCCCTGAGCTCGCGGCCCACGCCCTCCGGGCGGCGCTGGTCGATGAGTGCCGCCTGTTCCTGGCACCGGTGATCGTGGGCGGCGGCCACCGGTGGCTTCCCGACGACCTCCATCTCGAGCTACAGCTGAGGGACGAACGGCGCTTCGGCAGCGGGTTCGTGTACCTCGCCTACAGCACCGCGGCCCGAGCGGAGTCGACGGACTAGCTCGGGCGGCGCGGTGCCGCGCCGGTGCGTCGCTGCACCTGCTCGTGGCGCTCCTCGTGGCGTTCCGCCTGCTGGTTCGCGCGCTCGCGATCGAGTCGCGCCTGCTCAGCCTGCGCCTCCGCCTGACGGGCGGCGCGATCGGCCGCCTCCGCCTCCCTGCGGGCGCGCTCCGCGGCCTTGGCGGTGCGGCGGGCCTCCCGGGCGCGGCGCAGATGGCCGTCCACGGCCCGCTGCAGCCGTGGCCAGGTCCCGGTCTCCTCCTGGCGGCGCCAGAAGGCCGCGAAGCGATCGCTGAGCAGATCGCGGCGCGCCTCGAGATAGACCGCCAGGACGTCGAGCCCGCGGTAGGCGGTGCGGTGCCGTGCCTGCGCCGCGAGCCTCGGATCCAAATCGGGCGCGTGGCCGGCCTTCTCCCTGACCCCTTTGGCGTCTGCTTGCTGCAGCTCCTGGAGATGCCCGCGCACCCGAGGCAGCATCACGTCGCAGTCGTGGATCTCGCCGAGGATGTCCTGGAGGTCGCGCGCCCGGCGGCGCGCGGTGTCGGCGGAACGGCCGAAGGCGAAGCCTGTCACCTCGAGCACGTAGCGAAGGCGTTTCGCGGCGATGCGCATGTCGTGCTGAGCCTTCGTCTTGCCGTCGAGCGCCCGCGGCGCGAGGGCGAGGAGCTCGTCGAGCCTCACCTGGATGATGCGGGCGGCGTTCTCGCCGAGTGGGTGCGTGGGGTCGAGCTTCTTGATCGGCCTGGCCTTCACGCGGCTGCCGCCGCGGCACCGCGCACGAGCTCGTCCATGCTCTCCCGAAGCGCCTTGAGATTGTCCTCGGAGACAAGCGGCGCCAGGTCCTCGTTGGCCCGCTGCTGCTCGCCGCGGAGCTGCTCGATCAGGGAGGCGACACCGCGGCGATCGGGCGCCGCCATCTGATCGTTGAAGTTGTGGAGCGCCGCGATCGCCACGTCGCGGTCGCGCCGCTCCCCGAGGGCGTCCGCGAGCCGCTTGACCTCCGTCAGCGCCTGGCCATATGCCTTGGCGGGGAAGCAAGGCTCGAAAATCTCGAGCGTCGCCCGCAGGCGGCGCGTGGCCACCCGCATGTCGTGGACCCGCTCGATGTCGCCCGTGTCCAGCACGCCCTGGGCATGCGCGGCCAGCTCCGCGCCGCGCACCGACACGACCTTCGCGGCCGCCTCCGCGTATGCATCGTCGGACGTGAGATCGGGGATTGGCTTCGCTTTGGCCATCGCGGCCGGTAACGCTAACGCCTACGCCGCGAGCATCTGCTCCGAGCCGTTCTCGTTCCCGTTCAGCAGGGTGAGGATGATCCCCTCGCGGAGGCCGCCCTTGCCGATCTGCAGCGGCTGACCGAGCATCTGCGAGAACCGCTCCAGCAGCAGCACCCCCGCCGGCAGCAGCTTGACCCGGCGGGAGTCGAGCTCGAAGCGCTTGGCGACCTCGTAGATCTCGTCGCTGGACAGGACGCGCACCGCCCGCTCCAGCGTCTCGTACTCGAGGACGGCACCGACCAGCGTGCGCAGCGACGTCGCGCTGCCTCCCACCGCCACCGCCTGGTCGGGGTGCTCCAGCTCGACGTCCTCGAAGAAGTCGGAGATGTGGTCGCGGAGTCCGCGGATCTCGGCGGCCGACGGCGGATCGGACTCCAGGTGGTCCTCGGTGAGCGACCCCGAGCCGATCTTGAAGGACTTCACCTCATTGACGCCATCGGGGACCGTTCCGTAGATCACCTCGGAAGAGCCGCCGCCGACGTCCACGACGGCGACCATGCCCTCGGCCGGATGACTGAGCGACTTCGTCGCGCCGATGAAGGCGAAGCGCCCTTCCTCCTCCTCGTCCAGGACGTCGACCTCGACCCCCGCGACCTCCTCGATCTCCCTGACCACCTTGTCGCGGTTCTTGGCCTCGCGGATGGCGGCCGTGGCGACGGTCTTGACCTCCTTCGCGCCCATCTCGTGGGCGAGCCGCACCTGGGTGGTGACCACCTCCGCCACCTCCGCGACCTTCTCGGCGGTGATCTTTCCGTCCTTCGAGGCGTCCTTGCCGATCCGGGTGTAGGCGCGCTGTTCCATCACCTTGCGGAGCTGTCCCTCGGACGGCTCCGCCACGAGCAGTCGGGTCGTGTTCGAGCCGATGTCGATCGCCCCGCAGAGCATTCGCCCGGATTCTCTCAGGGGAGTCGGATCAAGCCCCTGGATGAATCCGCTGGTTGCGGCGCTATCCGTTCAGGGGAGCGCCGATCAGCGCCAGGCGACGACCGAGCGCGCCGAGGGCGAACTCGCCCAGCGCGCCGTCCTCGAGGCCCAGTACGTCCCAGGCGCCCTCGCTCGGCGGCGAGATCGACTCCGCCACGGCGGGCAGCAGCTCCCTGATCTGGTCGCGAATCACCTCCGCCATCGCCGGGTCGGCTGCGACCGCCTCACGCAGGAACCAGGTCCCATACGCGATGTGGCGCTGCTCATCGGAGGCGATCAGGCCGTATCCGTCAGTGAAGCCGGGCAGCAGGTCCCGCTCGCGCAGGAAGTCGAGGATGAAATGCGAGGCGGTCAGGCCGAGGGTCCCCTCGATGACCATGTGGTAGATCGTCACGAAGCAGACCTTGGCCTCGCGATCCGCCGGATCGAGCCTGAGCCGGTCATGGGCCTCGACGAGCGCCTGGTCGAAGACGCGCTCGAAGGCGTCTCCGAGGACCGCGCGGGCGCGGGCGACGTGGGCCGCGATCGCACCGGGGTCGGCGATCACCTCGTTCTGGAAGCGCGCGTAGAACTGCATGTGGCGGACCTCGTCGACCAGCTGCGTGGAGAGGAAGCTCCCCTCCTCCTCGTCGTCCTGGGCCAATACCAGGCCGCAGAACTGGGTCGAGATCCGCTCCTCGGCGACCATCAGCGAGCTGAGCGCGAAGTAGAGGAGGTCCCGCACGCCGTCCTCCAGCCCCGCCCAGTCGGCGGGATCGCGGCTCAGGTCGACGTCCTGGGAGGCCCAGTGGGCGTGCTCCCAGTCGAGGTAAAGGGCTTCGGGATCCTTGAGGGCGAGAGCGTCGGCCGGGCTCATGCGGGGATTTTGGCGCGGATGATCGCCGAGCCCGCCTGATCGTGGACGCGATGGGTCTCCCGCAGCTCGACGTCCGAGAATCCCGCCTGCTCGAGCTCGCGCCGGAACTCCCCCTCCGTCAGGGCACCGGCGATGCAGCCGGTCCACTGCGCCATGTCGTGCCGGGTGGCTTCATCCATCCCGGCGTCGGCGACGATGTCGGTGACCGCGAAGCGGCCTCCTGGCCGGAGCACCCGCGCCGCTTCGCGAAAGACCGCCGGCTTGTCAGCGGAGAGGTTGATCACGCAGTTGGAGATCACGACGTCGACCGAGTCGTCGGGCAGCGGCACCGCTTCGACCGTCCCCTTCAGGAACTCGACATTCCGTGCACCCGCCTCCCGCTGGTTTCGGCGGGCCACCTCAAGCATCTCGTCGGTCATGTCGACGCCATACGCCTTGCCGCTCGGCCCGACCCGCTTGGCCGAGAGCAACACGTCGATGCCGCCGCCCGAGCCCAGGTCGAGGACGGTCTCTCCCTCGTGAAGCTCGGCAACCGCCGTCGGATTGCCGCAGCCGAGCGAAGCGAGCTTCGCCTCGTCGGGGAGCGCGTCTCGGTCGGCCTTCAGATAGACGCCGGCACCGAACTCCTTTCCCCCACATGCATCCGGGACGTCGACACCGCAGCCGCACGAGCCCGGGCTCGAGTGTGAGGCCGTCGAGGGTCCGCAACAGGCGGCGCGCCCCTCTCCCACCGAGCTCGCCGCGGCGGCGTAGCGCTCGCGCACCGCCTCTCGGATCTCGTCCTTGCCGGTCAGCTCAGCCATCCGCTCAGTTCCTCCAATGAGTCGGGGTTGACGTAGTAGTAGGCCCAAAGACCCTGGCGCTCCGAGCCGACGATTCCGGCCTCGCGCAGGACCTTGAGGTGGTGGGAGACGGTCGGCTGGGAGAGGTCGAAGAGCGGGACCAGCTCGCAGACGCAGACCTTCCCTGCATGCTTTCGAAGCACGTCGACCAGCTGCATCCGGATCGGGTCGCCGAGCGCCTTGGCGATCGCGCCCATTCGCTCGGCCTGGGCCCGCTCGATGTCCGGATAGACGACCGGCTCGCAACACGGCTCGCCGGCGGGTCGCTTCTGCTTCGGGACCAGTTCGAGATCGACAGTCATCGATGTACATATATCGATTGAACTGATGTTTGTCAATGGATACGATTTGGGCCCATCGCGCGATAGGAGGTGCGACATGGCAGACCAGCTGGACGATGTGCTCGACCGCCGTCGTCAGAGGACGATCGACGAATTGGCCGCTGAGTTCGAGGGCGTCTGGTCCCGGGAGACGATCGAGCGATTCCTCGAGGAATCTGAGGAGGCATTGGCGCGGTCGGGGCCTGGAGGCCTCAACTTCATGCCGCTCAGAGCCCCGGCCTTTGCGCGTGAGCGCCTCGAGGCCTTAGCGCAGGCAGAGGGCGAGATCGAGAAGGAGAAGCCGGAGGTGCTGTTCGTCTGCGTCCAGAATGCCGGACGGTCGCAGGTCGCCGCCGCGCTCACCGATGAGCTCTCTGCCGGAGCGATTTCGGTCCGCTCCGCGGGCTCAGCCCCATCAGAGAACATCGATCCGAACGTGATCGAGGCGATGAATGAGATCGGGGTCGACATCGGCAAGGAGTTCCCGAAGCCACTCACCGACGAGGTCGTCCGCGCTGCCGACGTGGTCGTGACCATGGGCTGCGGCGATGCCTGCCCCGTCTATCCGGGCAAGCACTACGAGGATTGGGAGATCGAGGATCCAGCCGGACAGTCGATGGAGGGTGTCCGTACGATCCGCGACGAGATCCAGCGCCGGGTGGAAAACCTGATCGCGACTTTGACGGTCCCTGGCAGCGCGAGCTGAGCCGATTCCAACAGGAGGCAGAAGTCCAATGGACAGACCGAGTGTTGCTGTTATCACCGACATCCACGGCAACCTGCCTGCGCTGGAAGGGGCACTTGCCCGAATCGAGGAGCTCGGCATCGAGCAGATCTACTGCGGAGGCGACCTGGTGGGCTACGGCCCCTGGCCCAATGAGGTCTGCGATCTGATCCAGGAGCGGTCCATCCCGACGATCTACGGCAACTATGACTACGCGATCGGGCGCGATGACGAAGACTGCATGTGCGCCTACCCGAACCAGCACGATCGCGACCTCGGGCAACTCTCGGTCAACTGGACCCTCGAGCACACCAGCCAGCCCTCCAAGGACTTCATGCGCGCGCTGCCCTTCGACCTCCGGTTCGAGCTCGCCCGCAAACGCGTACTCCTAGTGCACGGATCCCCCAGGAAGGTGAACGAGTACCTCTTCGAGGACAAGCCCGCCAAAACCTTCGAGCGAATCGCCGCCGGCGCCGACTGCGACGTGCTGGTCTTCGGACATACGCACAAGCCCTGGATCCACACCTACGGCGAGACCCTGTTCGTCAACTGCGGCTCGGTCGGCAAACCAAAGGACGGCGATCCGCGCGGAGGCTTTGCCGTCCTAGAGAACGAAGGCGATGGCGTGTCGGCCCGAATTGAGCGTTTCGCCTATGACGCCGAATACGCCGCGAGCCAGGTCTCCGATTCGGGTCTCCCCGGTGAATACGCCGAGAAGCTGCTGATCGCGGCTTGAACGCGCCCCTGCCCCGACGCCTGTTCGCCGAGTTCCTCGGATCGGCTTTCCTCACCGCGGTCGTCATCGGCTCCGGGATCGCCGCGGCGAACCTTTCCCCTGGCGACGTCGGTCTCCAGCTCTTCGAAAATGCTGCAGCGACCGCGGCGGGCCTATTCACGATCATCCTCATGTTCGGACCCGTGTCGGGCGGGCACTTCAACCCGGTGGTCTCGTTGGTGGATGCCAGCTTCGGTGGGCTTCGCTGGCGGGATGCAGCTGCGTACATCCCCGCGCAAGTGAGCGGCTGCGTCGCTGGGGCGATCACCGCCAACGGCATGTTCGCGCTGGCGGCGATCAGCATCTCGACCAAGCACCGTGCCTCCGAGGCCCATCTGCTCGCCGAGGTGGTCGCGACCCTCGGCCTGTTGCTGGTGATCTTTTCCCTCGCCCGGACGCGGCGAGGCTCGATTGCGCCCGCCGCGGTGGGCGCGTACATCGGCGCCGCCTACTTCTTCACCAGCTCGACCAGCTTCGCCAATCCGGCGATCACAGTCGGCCGGATGTTCTCCGACACCTTCGCCGGGATCGCACCCGCCTCGGTCCCGTCCTTCGTCATCGCGCAGCTGGTTGGTGGGGTCGTTGCGATCGGTGTGATCCGGGTGCTGTATCCGGACCTGACGCCGGATGAGGCGGCCGAGGCGCTGCAGCCGCACGACGAGCAGCCGGCGGTTTCGCGCCCCTGAGCCCCGGCCGCGCTTTCACAGCCTCTTCACGGGATTCGCAGGGGCTCGTCGTACCTTCGGATCGATGCCTCCGAGCGACCCCAGCGAGCGCCTGGGACTCAGCATCCCCTACGACTGGTGGCCCTCCGCGCCGATCGTCAAGGAGATCGAGGCCGCCGGCTTCCGGTACGTGCAGGTGCCCTCTCCCCCGCCCTCGGTGCTGGTCAGCCCGAGGGATGCGACGCGCCACGCCGCTGCCCTTTCGGAGGCGCTGGGGACCGCTGGCCTCGAGCCGGTCCTGCACGGGCCGGGATCGGTCCGGGCGGGCACGCGCGACGGCGACCTGGCCCTCGAGGGCCTGATCTCCTACGCCGCCGAGGTGGGCGCCTCGCGCGTCGTCTACCACGCCGCCAACCTGCCGGACGAACCCGCCAGCGAGGATCCCCGGCTCGCGGAGACCCGGTCGCTGGCCGGGCTCGCGAGCCGCGCCGAGCGTCTCGGCGTGATCATCGCCCTCGAGAACCTCGCGCCGGTTTACCCGGCCCCTGACGCCCTCTCCTTCACCCCACTGATCCTGCGGACGATGGCGAAGCGCATTTCCTCGCCGGCGGTCGGGCTCTGCCTCGACGTCGGGCACGCCAACATAGTCGCCCGCCTGCGCGGCACTGACCCGCTGGAGCTGATCGAGCCCGCGCTGGACCGCGCGGTCCTCTTCCATCTGCACGACAACCTCGGCGCCCGCCGCGGCGACCCGGGCTCCCCGGAGATCGATCCGCTGCGCCTGGACCTCCACCTGCCGCCCGGGCGCGGGAACGTGCCCTGGGAGAGGCTCGCCCCGCTCTTCGCCCGCAAGCCCGCCGCTCCCCTGATGCTCGAGGTCCATCCCCCGCGCCCCTCCGCGGCACATCTCTTCGAGGCGGCGGTCGAAGCACTCGCTCCGCCGCCCGTCGTCCCCGCCGTCGCCTAGCTGCCGGTCAGCGTTCCCTGACCCTGGCTCGGGTCGTCAGCGCCGTTCGCCCCCTGGTCGCTCGTGACGCCGCGCAGCGTCAGGTTCCCGCTGCCGTCGATGTCCACCGCGACCTGAACCGCCTCCCCGGGGCTCAGCTTGGACTGATCGATTGCAGGCGGGACGCTGAGAAATGGCAGATCGCGTCCCGCCTCGCGGATGTCGTCGGCCGAGAGCACCAGGCCCGCCGAGCAGCCAGTCTGCTGGACCACCGCCTCGAAGAGAGCGTTGGTCTGCTGGGCGTTGACGCTCAGTGAGGTCTGGGTGAGCTCCAGCGTCTTCGGGTCCTGCGCCGGTACCCCGTTCTGCTCGCTGCCGGACGGGTTGCACGGCGCCGGGTAGAGCGTGAAGTCCGAAACCGGGATCGGATCGACCGGGACGAAGGGCGCGCCGACATGGACTCCAACCTGGACCTGGGACCCGACCGCGGGGAGCGGCGCCCCGGACGGTGAGCTGACCAGGACCGAGGCGCCTAGCGACGAGACCGCGTAAACGAAGTGATCAGGGCCGGACGGCGCACTGCTGCACGGGGTCGACCGATGCTCCAGGTCCGCGCAGTAGGTGACGGTGCCCAGGAAGCTCGCGCTGTCGGCGGTGCCCGTCGCCTTCCGGTTGCCCTGTTCGGCGTAGGTGCCGTTCTTCAGCTTCCGCACCGGGCTCTCGACCTGATCGCCGACGTTCGGCAGCGCTGCGGCGTGGATGGAGATCAAGCCGCCGTTCGAGGCGATCGTGTAGCTCTGGGCGACCGGATTGGTGCGAACCACGGTCCCGGCGAAGGTGATCGGCTGCTCCTTCTGCTTCTTCTTCTTTTTCGTGCCTCCGCCACCGCCACCGCCTCCACCACCGGAACCGGTCGAGGCGAAGGTGGAGAAAGGCGCGGAGGATGGTGCCGGGGCGCTCGCCCCACCGCCACCGCCGCCGCCCGCGGGAGCCGTCGAGGTGGCGGGCGGCGGAGCCTGGGCCACCACGGTGGGAGCCGGCGTGGCGGCGAGAATTCCCCCGACGTTCGGGCTGATCGCCGTCCCCACGACGACCCCGAAGCCGAGGGCGATCGCCGCGAAGGTGCTCGCCATCTGAATTGGAATCGGAAGCGCGAAGGTCCAGCGGCCGGCGGCTGGGAGCTCGGAGACGGGCGCCGGGAGGGCATACGGGAGGGCGAGCGGCGGCCCAACGCGCTGGCCGCACTCGACGCAATAGCGCTGGTCGGTGGCGAGCTGCGCACCGCAACTCGAACACGGACCGCGGACGTTCATGCCCTCCCCGGCCACGCCCTAGGAGCCCGTCGGCTTCGCCTTCGGCTCCTGTTCGGACTTGGCGGCGGGCCTGAGCTCGTTGCCACACTGCCAGCAGAAGACGGCGCCGCGGGCCTGCAGCGCTCCACAGGCCGGGCAGCTGCCGGCGGCGCCTGCGTTGCCCAGCTTCAGGAGGCGCTCGATCTGACCGAGCTCCGCGTCTACCTCCTGAAGCTTGGCGGACTGCTTGTTGAGCACGTCGAGCCGATAGTGATCGCGGCTGGCCATCTCGTAGGCGATGCCACCGAGATCCCATTGGAGCTCGGCGAACTTGCGCGAGAGCTCCTCACGCTGCTTGAGCAGCTCAGGCTGCCCCACAGGCGTCCCGACCGCGGAGGCGCCGTTGCCGGCGGCCTTCGTCACTGCCTTTCGGCTACCGCCCTTCCCCGGAGGGCTGACACCGGAGGGCTTGACGATCGCTCGAGGCGGCCTTCCCGACTGGCGAAGCGTCTCCATGAACCCCGGCCTCTTCGCGGCTGGCTTTCGTGGCTGCGCCATGCTCAGCACCCGATGCAGGTCGCGGAGCTGCCCCCGCCCGCCTGTCCGTTCGGATCGAGCGGTGCGGGCTTACCCTGCGTCGCCACGACATCCGGCCCGTTCTTCGCATTCTGCTGGGTCGATGCGCCCGTGTTCGCCGCCTGGATCCCCTGCGTCGATCCGCTGCCGCCCTGGACGACGTTACCCGCCCCGGGAGCGGTGCCGCCACCCTTCGCGGCCTTGGCCTTGGTGTTGCTCGCCGTGGTGGCTGTCGTGTCGGTGGGCGCCGCCGCGGCGGCGGTCGTGGTCGGTGCTGCCTGGGCCGCAACCGTCTGGGTGCCGTTGTTGCCCTTCTTGCCGATCAGCACCCCGAGCAGCAACATCACACCAAGGAGTGCAATGGCGAGGATCGCGAATACGGGGGTCCACTGCGGGTTCCCAGCCCCGCTCGACGCAGCCACCGCGCCATCGGCGGGCTGCACGCCACGGTTCAGACGGCTCTCGTAGTCGACCCGGGACTCGCCACGGCGCCGACCGCAGTTGAGGCAGTACCGCTGATCCGTCGCCAGCACGGAGCCACACTGCTCACAGGTCTCTCCTTCTTGACCCACCACGGGCAGGCCGAGGGTCTCGGTAGAACTCTCGCCCGTCGTCGATGCCATCTGAATCGTGCCTCCTGAGCTTGCTATTGCAGGGTAGTCGGGGGCGCCTGAATGGTCACATCAGCGCCCACCGGGTTGCCGATGAAGTAGATGGTGTAGCTGGCAGGCTTCGCGCCGACCTTGAGGGCCTTGATCTGGCCTCTGCCGGCCGCCACGATCCGTCCGCCTTGGCGGGCCACCGCAAACAGAATCAGGTGCTCCTGGTCGATCTTCGACTTGTCGGTCACCGTTCCGGACACCTTGGGCCCTGAGAAGTCATGCCCCGCCTTTGGCGGGCTGACCGACAGCTCCGGCAGCCCACCCGAGGGCACCTTGCCCTCGGGCTGGCCGACCGTCACCTTGGCGGTCGTACCCTGGCCCGTGACCTGGTCGTTGACCCAGTAGAAGGTCTCGTCCGGCTTGATCACTGCGACGTGGTTTAGCGCGAAATCAAGCCCGGCTGTGTTGTTTTCGTAAACGGAGGCTCGCTTGGCGTCCTTGATGTCGACAAGGATGGGCAAGTTGACGAGCGTCCGGTTCGACTCGTTCTTCAGTTCCACCACGATCGCATCACCATTCTGATCGTGAAGAAGAGCGGTGTTGACGACCTTCACGTCCTTGCTCGGGTGGTTGATGACCAGCGGCTTGGGCGCGGCCGCCTGCGCTCGGGCCTGGATGATCTTGGCCTTGTCCTGGCTCGACTGGCAAGCGGTGAGCATGACCCCCGCCGCAACCGCCAATGCCAGAACGATGATTCGCCATCGGCTCAACCGAACCCTCCGCTGACGTACTCGCGGGTGCGCTTCGCCTTGGGCGCACCAAAGACCTGATCGGCTTCGCCGTACTCCACCAGGTCGCCCAGGTACATGAAGCCCACCCTGTCCGCCACCCGATAGGCCTGCTGAAGGTTGTGGGTGACGATCACGATCGCGATGTCGGCTCGCAGTTTCATGACGAGCTCCTCGATGATCGTGGTGGAGCGCGGATCAAGCGCCGAACAGGGCTCGTCCAGCAGCAGCACCTCGGGATTGACCGCCAGCGATCTCGCGATGCAGAGCCGCTGCTGCTGACCGCCGGACAGCCGAAGCGCCGGATGGGTGAGGTTGTCCTTGACCTCCTCGAGCACGCCGGCACGGTCGAGCGCCTCCTCAACGGACGGCCGCAGGGCGGCGCGGGAGGGCCGCCGTGAGCCCCGCTCGCGCAGGCCGTAGGCCACGTTGTCGAAGACGCTCATCGGGAACGGGTTGGGCTGTTGGAAGACCATTCCGACCTGGCGCCTGAGCTCAGTGACATCCCGGCGGTCGACGTCTTCGTCGTCCAGATAGATGGTGCCGCTGCGAGTCGCGGTCGGCGTCTGGTCCACAAGCCTGTTGAGCGAGCGCAGCAGGGTGGTCTTTCCACACCCGGAGGGGCCGATCAGGCCGAGAACCTCGCCCTGGTTCACGGGCAAGCTGACCGCCTTGACGGCCGGCTTGCCCGCATAGGCGACTCCTAGCTCGTCGGTGCGCATGCGCTCCTTGACCGTGCCCCGCTTGCCCTCGCGCTTGCGTGGAGCGCTGAGCAGGCCGGATGCGCCCTCCTTGACCGTCTGGCCAGCTCCGTTTCGCCCCTTCGGCGGCTCGACGATCGTCGGCTCGTCGTCCACCACGATGCGGCGAACGGGAGGCGGCTTCTTCAGCGGGCCCATGGATCACTCCTTTGGCGTGAGAACAGATCGACCACGAAATTCATCAGGATGACGATCATCAACAGGACGAACGCGGCGGCATAGGCCTTCGTCGGGGAGTTGCCTTCACCGGCTGGGGAGTTCGCGTAGACGAAGCTCGTCAGGGTGCTCCCCGTGCCCCGGAGCGTACCCACCAGGGGTGCGTTTCCGTAGGGCTGCAGGGTGAGCGACGCACCCAGCAGGATGACGACGATCGCCGTGTCACCCGCGATCCGTCCCATGCCCAGCGTCGCCCCCGTGGCGATGCCCTTGCGCGATGCCGGCAGCAGGACGCGGCGAATCGTGGAGATCTTGTCCTTGCCGAGCGCATACGACGCTTCGCGAACGTGGGCCGGAATCGACTGCAGCGCCTCTCGGGTTGAGCCGACCACGAGCGGCAGCGCGATCAGGGACATCATGATCCCCGCGATGAAGAAGGAACGACCGAAGACCGCGCCCCCCTGAGCGGTGAACGAGAGGAACCCGAAGAAGCCCTTGCTGAAGATCAGCAGCCCGAAGATCGCCAGAACGATCGTCGGAGTCCCGGCGACGATCTCGACCCCGGACTCAACGGCTCGCGCGAGCCAGGCCGGTCGCCCGTACTCGCTCAACCAGACGGCGGTGGCGACGCCGATCGGAAGAGCGATCAGGATGCCCAGCGTGGTCAGGATCAGGGTTCCCTCGATCGGATCGAGATAGCCGCCGCTGGTTCCGGTGATGGTCGTCGTCGACTGCACGATCGGGTGCTGGCCGATTGCGCTGAGATTGACGTACTGGAGACCGCGCACCAGCATGTAGATGACGATCGACGCCGCGATCGCGCAGAGCAGCAGACCGCTGAACCAGGCGGCGGCCAGACCGATGCGATCGCCGATGCTCCAGGGCACGACCTCCTCGTCCTTCAGCAGGCCGCGATCGCGGCGTGGAAGCCTGGGGCGCGGCAGCTTCGGCGCCCGTAAACCCTGTCGCCTCCCCTCTGTCGCGGGTGTGCTCATATCGGCGAGAGCGTGTAGCGCCGGAGCCGGCGCCTGATGTACCAGCCGCCGAAGGACAGGAACGCCGCCGAAATCAGCAGAACGGACGCGAAGGCGTAGAGGGTCTGCTCGAATGGAACGACCGAGAGCCCTTCGGCGTTGTCGACGATGGTCGCTGCCAGCGGCCGCGTCGGCTCGACGAAGAAGATGACCCCATCGAGCGGATTCGGCGCGAACGCGACCGAGCCGGTGACCATCGAGAGCATGATCGCCTCGCCGAGAGCCCGGGCGGTCGCCAGCACAGCCGCGGCCACGATCGCCGGGCGGGCGGCGCGGACGCTGACCGTCCAGAGGGCGCGCCAGCGGTTCACGCCGAGCGAGACGGAGCCCTCACGCCAGCCGATCGGCACGGCCCGGAGGGCATCGACGACGATCGCGATCATGATCGGGGTGATCATTATCGTGAGGATCAGGACGCCGACCCCCCAGTTGAAGCCGTTCAAGCTGACCACCCCCGCCACCGAGTCCTTGGCTCCCGAGCTGATCAGGTGGTTGCCGACGAAGGGAACGACCACCAGGATCCCGATCAACCCGTAGATGACGGACGGCACGGCCGCGAGTAGGCGCACCACGGGCTCGAGGACGCGCCGCAGGGCCTCCGGGGCGAACTCGACGATGAACATCGCGGAGAGCAGCGCGAAAGCGGTCCCGATGATGACCGCGCCAAGGGTGATCAATGCCGTCGCGTAGATCAGCGGCCACGCGTGCATCGTGTAGACGTATTGGCTCGGGTTCCCCGGAGACTCGAAGATCGAAGTGAGCTCGTCGTCGACGTTGCCGCCCGCGAATGGGTTGAACCAGTCGAGGCCGTTGTGTGAGAAGGATGGCCAGGCCTTCGCGAAGACGAAGACGATCATCCCGGCGATCAGCGCCAGCACGACGCATGCCAGCGCGCCGAGCATGAGCTCGGCGCGCTGGTCACTGCGGTTCCTCGGTCCCGCCTTTTGGAGACCGAAACGGCGTCTCATCAGTGGAGCGGTACCCAGTCCGATCCGATGATCTTGTTCGCCTTCTTGTTGTGCAGCGTCCAGCTGACGAACTTCTTCACGCCACCAACCGGCGCGCCGCGGGTGACGAAGTAGAAGCTACGCACACCCCCGTACTGGAACGATGCTGCATTTCGCAGCGTGCACGCGACACCGTTGTAGTTGACCGTGTGCACGCCGTTCGTGAAGGCCAGGGATACGTATCCGATTCCCTGGTTGTCACTTTGGACGCCCTGCTGAACCAGTCCGTTGGAGGCCTTGGCGGCCACGAACGATCCCTGGTTGGTGCCGCCCAGGAAGATATTCCTGAACGCATCGTGCGTTCCCGATGTCGGAGCCCGCCCGATGGGGTCGATGCTGCCGCTGATCGGAGCCCCTGGCACCTGGCTCCAGTTCGTGAATGTCGGGCCGACGAAGATGTTCTTGATCGTGGCCGCGGTGATGTTGCCCAGCGGGTTGGAGTTGTTGGTGATCATGCAGATCGCGTCGCGCGCAATCTTCGTGAACACGAGTCCGCCCGGGTCGCCGGCGGCCGGGTCGCGAGAGGACGCGCCGATCGAGACGCGGCCCTTCGAGACGTCGGAGATGCCGACGTTCGAACCGCCCTGCAGGATCCGGAAGCCGTACTTCTTGCCCTTCTTGGTCTTGATCCAGGACCTGGCGAGCTGGGTCTCCAGCGGGAAGACCGAGGTCGATCCGCTGATCGTGATGATCTTCTTCGCCTGCGCCGCAGCCGGCACCGCCGCGACAAGCGACAATGCGGCGATGACCGCCAGCAGGCGAATTCCTCTTCGTGACACAAGTGCTCCTTTCGGTCTCTCAAACGAGGACCGCGGGAGTCTCTCCGCGACACAGAGGGGTTGTGTGACTAGACCGTGACCAACCTGTAACAGCGATGTAAATACGAGTCAGTGCAGGGGAAAAGTCAACTTCCTTACTCGACTTTGGCGATGGCCAAACCTGCCCGGAGCCCCGGCCCCGGAACGACGACGGCCGCGCTCTCGCGCGGCCGTCGTCTGGAAAGGAGAGGCTGCTTTCGAGCCTTGCTGCATTGACTGCTACTTCTTCTTGCCGCCCTTGCACTTGCCGAAGCCAGAAAGACCGATCGACTGTGGAGCGGAGGTGTACTCGCCGGCGGAGTTGCCGATCACCGGCTCGCCAATGGCGACAAGCCAGGCCTTCGTCTTCGGCTGACCCTTGCGCTGACATGGGGTCGAGTCGAATCCGATGGTCTGCTCGGCCGTGTTGCCACCGCTCAGCGCGTTGCCGTTCGGCAGCAGAGCCGTCTGGGTCTGGCGGTCGACCTGGCCGCAGCCGAAGCCGGCACCGGGGAAGGTCCCCGAGCACTGCTCGAGGGCGCCCTCGTTGGCGCCGCCGCCGGCGGTCCCGGAGACGATGGGCTCATCACCGGGCAGATCGATGGTCTTGTTGCTGTACAGGGCCCAACCCTTGATCGTCTGGTTGCAGCTGAACGACAGCTTCTGATCGCCCGGGGTCGTTGCCGGTCTGATCGAGCCGGAGCAGGAGACCGGGAAATTGTTGACTCCGGCAGCCTGCGCCACGCTGCTGCTCTTCTGCGCTCCGCCGCCCCCACAGCTCTTGCCCTTGTAGGCCTTCAGGCTGACCGGGATCGGCTCGGAGACGAACTCCCCGACGGTGGTCGAGTCGCCACCCGTCGTGAACGAGGTGACGGGCGGCTCGCCGCCCACGAACAGGTTGAGCTGGAGCGGGTCCTTGCCTGAACTGCAGGGACTCGCGGCCAGCTTGATCTTCTGGGTGACCAGGGTGCCTCCGGCGATCACCTCGGTGCACGGCGCACCAACGATGCCATTTCGGTTGACAGGCGTGCTCGAGATGCGCGTGAACCCCCCGCAGGTGAGCGGGGTGGCCGTCGCGCCCGGGTACGGCGGGACGGGGGAGGTCCAGCCGGTCGTGCCCGGCGGCTGCGTGCCGGGAGCTGCGCGATCGGGGACTCCGCAGCCGAAGCCGACCCCCGAGCCGCTGCAGGTCAGGAACGAGGTCGCCGCCCCGGCCCTTGGTGCACTGAATCCCTTGATCTTCTTGTTCGCGCCGATGGTGTAGGCGCGCGTCGTGGCATCGCAACTCCACTTCAGCGTCGCCGACGTCCCCTTGGCGCTGCCCTTCGGGACCAGCTTGGCCTTGCAGTTGCCTACGTTGGACGCTGAGGCGGTGGAGGCCGACCCGAGGGCGGCGATGCCCAGGACGCCGACAATCGAGACGAGAACAGCGATCCGCCGCCTGCCCCGCCAGCCGCGCTCGGATCGAGATGTGTTGATCACTTGAGTGGCTCCTTACGATCGTTTGGCCCGCCACAGGCGGACGGACGGGCGGCAGTCTTTCCGGGCGGGAGCCCCCGGATGTTGCGATCCCGTGTACGCGATGTAAACGCGGTGAAAATAGGCGACCGGCGCGGTTACGGTTTCCTTCGCAGGCTGGTCACCTGCCGGTAACGCCGACGTGAAGGCCCGGCCGCAAAATCCGGGAGCGGAATGCACGCCCCCCAGCGGAGACGCGCACGCGGAGCAGCCGCGGGGCCTTCAGCTCGGCGGGGATCGCAGGGCTCTCATGCTGGCGTTAGGTGGGCGCACCAAGCTGCGGCCATGTGGCAGAGCACGACGGCTCACCCCGGTTGGCGGCGCGCGCGCAAGGCCGCCTCGGCGCTTGGGCCGGCGGCGGCCGTCCTGCTGATCGGCTTCCTGCTGGTCACGCGGGGTGCTTCCGTATCCGACGCGATCTCCTCCGTGCCGCCCTGGGCGATCGTCGGGGCGACGATGGCCCACCTGCTCACGCTGGGTCTGCGGACGGAGGCCTGGCGCACCGTGCTGCGTGCCGCCGGCTCCGAGGGCATCGATCTTCGCGCGCTGCACACCGCGAACGCCGGCGCCTTCCTCGCCGGAACCGTCCAGGGGCAAGCGGCGATGCCGACGCGGATCGCGCTGCTGCGGCGGTTCGGCGGCGATCGCTCGCCCGGCGTCTCGCAGATCGCGCTCGCGGATGCCCCGATCGTCATGTTCGAGGTTTGTGCCTCGGCGCTGCTCGCAGCCGTGGCGTCGACCGCGGTAGGCGGGATACCGGGTTGGGCGCCCTGGGCGATGCTCGGTGGCGGCGTCGCCGTCCTCACGATCCTCCGGGTCGCCCACGATCGCTTCCGCAATCGCAGCTTCGTCGCGGGGCTGAGCGTCCTCGCTCGCCCCGACCTGCGTACGCGGCTCGCCGTCGTGGTGGCGGCATTCACCGGGATGGCCATCGTGCGCACCTGGATCGTGCTGAGCGCTTTCGACCTGCCCTCGAATCCCGCGCACGTCTGCCTCGTCCTATTCACGATGGGTGTGGTGGGCCTGCTGCCGATCGGAATCGGCACCGGCCCGACGGCGACGGTCGCCGCGCTGGGGACCAGCAGCGTAGCCGTCGCCACGGCGGCGGGCATGGTGGTCAGCGCGGCAACGGTGCTGGCTGTCCTGATCTACGCCGGGCTGTGCTGGGCCTGGCGCGTCCGCGTCGGTGCCCCGGCGCCGGTGCGGCTCTAGCTGGAGGGCAGCGGCGCCTGGCCGGGGTGCGAAGCGTCCTCGAACTCCCGGAAGAGACCCGTGACGACGAAGGCGACCTGCTCGCCGATGTCGACGGCGTTGTCGCCGATCCGCTCGAGCGCGCGGGCCACGAGCATCATCGTCATCGCCCACTCGCGGGTGTCCTTGTCGTCTCCGACCTGGACCGCGATCTGGAAGCACTCCTTGTTCAGGTTGTCGATCAGGTCGTCCTGCCGGACGAGGTCGCGGGCCAGTTCGACGTCCCGGCCCTCGAACGCCTTCTTGGCCTGGGAGAGCATCGTGCGGCCCTGCTTGCCCATCAGCACGATGCGGTCGACCATCTCGTCGTGGACGGGGGCGTCGTGTCCGGTGAGCGGAATGACCTTGGAGATGTTCACGCACTGGTCCCCCATCCGCTCGATCGAGTGCATGACGTGCAGCAGCGCGGAGATCAGCCGCAGGTCGGTTGCGACCGGTGCCTGGGTCGCCAGCAGGGTGAGGATCTCCTGGTGCACCTCGAGATAGCGGCCGTCGATGGAGTCGTCGTCGGCGATCACCAACTCGGCCAGCTCCATGTCCTGGTGCTGGACCGCCTCCATGGTCCGGTCCAGCGACGCGATCACCAGGTCCAGCCCGCCCAGGCAGTTCCGCTCGAGCTGGGCGAGATGATCCTGGTAATGCAGGCGTGCCTCCGCCATCAGCCGAATCTCCCGCTGACGTAGTCCTCCGTCTCCTTCTTCGAAGGCGTGGTGAAGATCTTGTCGGTGGCGTCCATCTCGACGAGGTGCCCTGGCTTCCCCGCTCCTTCGAGGTTGAAGAATGCCGTCGTGTCACTCACCCGGGCCGCCTGTTGCATGTTGTGGGTGACGATCACGATCGTGTAGCGCGTCTTCAGATCCGCGATCAGGTCCTCGACCGCGAGGGTCGCGACCGGATCGAGCGCCGAGCAGGGCTCGTCCATCAGCAGCACCTCCGGCTCGATCGCGATCGCGCGGGAGATGCAGAGGCGCTGCTGCTGCCCGCCCGAGAGCCCAGACCCCTGGCCGTTGAGGCGGTCCTTGACCTCATCCCAGAGGTGGGCACCGCGTAGGGAGCGCTCCACGATGTCGTCCTTCTCGGACTTCGAGACGCCCTTGCGATTCAGCGTCAGACCGGCAGCGACGTTCTCGTAGACCGACATCGTGGGGAACGGGTTGGGGGCCTGAAAGACCATCCCGACCAGCCGGCGCACCTCAACCGGGTCGACGTTCGGCGCGTAGATGTCCTGGTCGTCCAGGACGACCTCGCCGTCGACCCGGGCACCGGGGGTGAGCTCGTGCATGCGGTTGAGCGAGCGAAGCATCGTGGTCTTCCCGCAGCCGGAGGAGCCGATCAGGGCGGTCACCTGGTTCGCCTCGATCGGCATCGTGACGTCCTTGACGGCGTGGAGGTCCCCGTAATAGAGGTTCACGTCCTTGACCGCGAAGCGCTTCGCCACGCGATCGACCTTATCGGCACCCCGTCCCTTGGCCGTCTTGGCGGTCCTCGCGAGGTCGGTCGCCACCGCCGCGCTTCGCGGATTCGTGGTCTTGTCGGCTGTCTCGGGCATCTTCCTCCTGTCCCTGGGCATTGGAAGTCTCAATCTTGGCTAGCGGAGCTCGGTTCCGAAGCGGCGATAGATCCAACGCGCGAGCAGGCTGAGGATCATCACGATCACGATCAGGGTGAGCGCCGCGGCCCAGGCCTTGTCGTACGAGGCCTGGACGTCGACCCCCGGGTCCTTGTACTCACTGTAGGCGTAGACGGCGAGGTTCTGCATCCGGCCGCTGAGCGGATTGGTATTGACGGAGTCGATCACGCCGGTGGTGACCAGCAGTGGCGCCGTTTCGCCGATCACCCTCGCGATGGCGAGCATGACGCCCGTGACCAACCCGGCCAGTGCGGTGGGCAGCACGATTCGCGTCACCACCTTCCACTTCGGCGTCCCCAGCGCATAGGCAGCCTCGCGAAGGTGATCGGGAACGATCTTCAGGATCTCCTCCGCCGAGCGAATCACGATCGGGATCATCAGCACCGAGAGGGCGACCGACCCGATGATGCCGAGACGGATGCCCGGTCCCAGGAACGCGGCGAAGAGAGCGTAGGCGAAGAGGCCCGCCACGATCGAGGGGATTCCTGTCATCACGTCGACGAAGAAGGTGAGGGCCTTCCGCAGTCGCCCCTTCCCGTACTCGTTGAGGTAGACCGCAGCCATGATCCCGATCGGCACCGAGATCAGGGCGGCGACGCCGGTGATCACCAGGGTGCCGACGATCGCGTGCTGCGCACCGCCACCGGCCCCGATCACGCCACGGGACGATTCGGTGAAGAACGAGCCGTCGAACCGGGCCGTCCCTCTCTTGATCACCTCGTAGAGCAGTGAGAAGAGCGGCGTGACGGCGAGCCCGAAGCCGGTGACGATGCCGAGCGTCACCAGGCGGTCCATAGCCTGCCGCCTGTTCTCGGCGATCCGCGACCAGATGTAGGCCGTGGGCAGCGCGAAGACGGCGGTCAGGATGAGGAGAACGACGACGGTGAAGCTTCCGGTCGCGAGCAGGATGGCCGCCGCGATCAGGGCCGAACCCGCGCCCACCGCCCACATGAACCAGGACGGCAACGTGCCGCCGCTGACGGAGGGCCCCCCGAGGGTTGCGACCTGGTTCGCCGGGTCGAAGGCCGCGGCCGGATCTTCCCTGGGGGGCTGTTCAGCCATCCAGCTTCCTCATTGGACGTTTGAGCGGGAGATGACCAGCCGGGCGAGCATGTTGACCACGAGGGTGATGCCGAAGAGGACGAGCCCCGAGGCGATCAGGGCGTTGACGTCGACCCCCGAGGACTCGGGAAACTTGAGGGCGATGTTCGCCGCGATCGGGGTCGGGTTCTCCTGGCTGACCAGGTTGAAGGTGACGATCCCGGATACCGAGAGGATGATGGTCACGGCCATCGTCTCCCCCAGCGCGCGACCCAGTCCGAGCATCGAGCCACTGATCACCGCGGATTTGCCGAAGGGCAGGACGGCCATGCGGATCATCTCCCAGCGGGTGGCGCCGAGTGCGAGGGCTCCCTCCTCGAGTCGCCGCGGCGTCTGCGAGAAGACCTCGCGGGCGACCGCCGAGACGATCGGCAGGATCATCACGGCGAGCACGAGCCCGGCGGTGAGCATGACCCGGCCGGTGACCGACGCCGGCCCCGCAAAGAACGGGATCCAGCTCAGATGGGCGACCAACCAGTCCAGGATCGGGACCATTGCGGGGCCGAGGACGAAGATGCCCCAGAGTCCGTAGACGATGCTGGGGATCGCCGCGAGCAGGTCGACGATGTAGGCGAGTGGGTTGGCGATCCGCCGCGGAGCGATGTGGCTGATGAAGAGTGCGACCGCGATGGCGAGCGGGACCGCGAGGACGACGGCGACCGCCGCCGCGAGGATCGTGCCGAAGGCGAGGGGCGCGATGTAGTCGACCAGGGTCTTGCCGTCGGGCAGGTCGGCGGTGTTGGCGGTGATCGCCGGCACCGAGTCGGCGATCAGGAAGATCGCGACGCCGGCGAGCAGCGCAAGGACGGTGACCGAAGCGATCACCGCGGCGCTCGAGAAGATCCGGTCTCCGGGCCTGCGCTTGCCACCGCTCGCGGAGGCCAGGATCTGGCCCGCCTGGGTTGTGGTGTCGGGGTGGGCTTCCATCAGTCTTGTGTGGAGACGGTTCGGGGGGCCCCGCGCCTTTCGGGCCGGGGCCCCCTCTCCGCAGTTACCTCTGGATCAGCCGGTGATCGCGTTGACCGCGGACTGGTCCGAACTCGTCACGCCCGCGGGCAGGGGTGCGGAGCCGGCATTCTGCGCCGCGACCTGCTGGCCGTCCGAGCTGATGATGTAGTTGAAGTACGCCTTCACGAGCTTCGTGGTCGTGTCGGAGCTGTACTTCGTGCACCCCATCAGGTACGAGACGAGCAGCAGCGGATAGTCACTCGCACTGGTCGGCGTGCGGTCGACCGTGTATGCGGTCACGTACTTGCCCTGGCTGAGCTGCGCGTCCTTCTGCGACTTGTCGAAGTCGCTGGCCGCTCCCTGAGCGCTCGGAGCCACGTACGTGTTGCCGACCTTGATCTTCGCGACGCCGAGGCCGCCGGCCTGGCTGTCATCGGCGTATCCGATCGTGCCGTCGCCGGCCTTGACCGCCTGGATCAGACCCGAGGTCTGGGCGCCGGACTCGCCGGTCTTCAGCGGCCAGGTGCCATCCGGGGCGTACGTCCAGACGCTGGGCGCGGCCGAATGGAGGTAGTCCGTGAAATTGGCCGTGGTCCCCGAGTCATCGGATCGATGCACCGGAGTTATCTTCGTGCTGGGCAGGTTCACGCCGGGGTTCGTCGCCTTGATGGCGGGGTCATCCCAGGTCGTGATCTCACCCTTGAAGATCTTCGCGATCGTGTCGGGATCGAGTTGCAGGTTGCTGATGCCCGATAGGTTGTAGACGACGGCGAGCGGCGAAAGGTAGTTCGGGATCTCGACCAGCTGGCCACCCTCGCTCGAGCACCGCTGAGTGGCCTTGGGCAGCTCGGTGGTGTCGAAAGCTGCATCGCTGCCGGCAAAAGCCGTCTTGCCGCCCGCGATGAACTGATCGCGGCCACCGCCGGACCCGATCGCGTCGTACGAGACGGTCGCGCCGGAGTTCTGGTCCTCGAACTTGGCGGTCCAGGCCTCCTGGGCCGCCTGCTGCGCGCTCGAGCCGGCGCCTGCGATGGTGCCGGAGAGCCCCGACGAGCTGCTGTTGCTCGAGCCGCAGGCAGCGGCGGTCAGCGCCAACACGGCCGAGGCGGCTGAAACGAGCCACCACTTCCTATTCATTGAGTCGCTCCTTTTTCGCTTTTCGAAAAGGGACGGCGGCTCACCGGCTCGCCTCCCTTGGATCCTGTAGAGGTGCGGGACCCTGTCAACGGGCCGGCCCCAGCTTGTTACCTTCGTGTGGCGCACTTGTAAAAAGGATGTAAATCCGGCCCCGTTCCGGAATCGGGGTTTGGCCTGGGCTCAGGCTTGGGGTGAGAACCGGTAGCCGATGCCGGTGTGGGTGTGGATGAAGCGGCGACCCGGCAGCGCTCGGTTGAGCTTCGAACGCAGGCGTCCGACGTAGACGTCGACGGACCGGTCGCTCTTCTTGTGCGAGCGTCTCCAGACCGCCTCGTAGAGCTCCTCCCGGGTCATCACGCGTTCCGCGTTGTGGGCGAGCTCGGTGAGGAGCTGGAGCTCCCGCACCGTCAGGACAAGCGGGCGGCCGTCCACGAGCGCCGCGTGATCCGCCGGCCTGATCTCCAACCGGCCTGCGTAGACGGGGGTCTGGTCGCCCGCGACCAGAGGAATCGCAGATCGAGGCGCGGGGCCGCCGTTCTCGCCGTCCATGGCGTCGGAGCTTTGCCGCTCACCTCGAGCGAGTAGTTACGGTCGCGTGAACTTCCGGTAAAGGGGATGTGAACAGAATGCTCGCCGGGCTCTGGCGGCGGTCCCTACCCGCGCTCGCGGGCCAGCTCGGCTCTCACGGTGTCAGCCTGCTCGGCCGGCTCCTCGGCCTCCATCGACAGATCGACCGGGGGCTCAGAGACGGTGCCGACCGGCTCCGGATCGAACCGGTAGCCGATGCCGAAGTGGGTGTGGATGTAGTGCCAGTTGGCCGAGTGGCTCTGGAGCTTCTGGCGCAGCTTCCTGACGAAGACGTCCACCGAGCGGTCGCCGTGGGCCATCGCGTAGCCCCAGACCTTCTGGTAGATCTCCTCGCGCTCGATCACCTGGCCGTGGGCCTCGGCGAGGAGCTGGAGGAGCTCGAACTCGCGCCGCGTGAGGCCGATGCTCTGGCCGCTGACGAACGCCTGGTACTGGTCCGGACGAATCTCGAGCTCGCCCGAGACCAACGGGCCGACGTCCTCGCGCGCCGCCGCTCGCTTGCGCCGGCGAACGACGGCTTCGATGCGCGCCATCACCTCCTCTGGATGCGAGGGCTTGCCGATCCAATCGTCGGCGCCGAGCCGCAGCCCTCGGACGCGCTGGGCGACGGTTGACCGAGAGGTGCAGACCAGCACCCCGAGCCCGGGGATCGTCCCGCAGACCTTTTCGAGGAACTCCCAGCCCTGGGGGCCCAGCACTGAGAGGTCGACGAGCAGGGCGTTGAGCTTCATCGCGACGAGCTCCTCGATGGGCACGCTGCCGGCGAGGACGCGGTGCTCCCAGCCGACGCCGTCGAGGCGCTTTCCCAGGACCGTGAGAAAAGCGCTGTCGGTGTCTATGACCGCCAGCCGTATGCCTGCTTGATTGGTCATCGAAGGCCTCTCTCGGACTCGCCCTACCCCTGTAGAGGCGAAGGTGCCCCATAGGAGCAACCGTTTTGTGACGGGACGAGCCGGATGATACGGGCGGGGTCGGCGCGGCGGCTTCCTCGCGAATCCGGTTCACCGGTTTTTCACAAGCAAATGGCGCATAAATGGATCTCTTGCCCGTATCCGGATCTTCACACCGGAGAGGGTCGTCGGGGACAGACTCTCGCTCACTTTCGAGATTCCTCTCTCGTCAGCGCGCGCGGCCCCTTCCCTGCCCCGGGTCGCGCGCTTTTTTTTGCCCGGCCACCCTGAGCCTGCAGGCGATAATCGCTCCATGAGCCACGATCACGGTCACCTGCCGGCAACCGACGCCGACGCCCGCCGCTTGGGCGCCGCTTTCGCGTTGATCGTCGCCTTCATGGCGGCCGAGGTGGTCGCCGGCATCGTCGGCTCCTCCCTGGCGCTGCTCTCCGACGCGGGGCACATGCTCACCGACGCCATCGCGCTGGGCCTGGCGCTCGTCGCGCTGCGGCTGGCGGATCGGCCGCCGGCTGGCAGCTTCACCTACGGCCTGCGGCGGGCGGAGATCCTCTCGGCGCAGGTCAATGGTCTGACCCTCCTGCTGCTCGGCATCTGGATCGTCTACGAGGGCATCCGGCGGCTGATCGAGCCGCCGGGCGTCGAGGGAGCGCTCGTCCTCATCGTCGCGATCCTCGGCATCGCGGTGAACCTCGTCGCGGCCCGCATGATCGCCGCCGCCGAGAGGCGCAGCCTCAACGTCGAGGGCGCCTTCAGGCACGTCGTCACCGACCTCTTCGCGTTCATCGCCACGGCGATCGCCGGCGCGGTGATCCTGATCTCGGGGTTCGACCGCGCGGACGGGATCGCCTCTCTGCTGATCGCGGCCCTGATGCTCTGGTCCGCCTACGGCCTGCTGCGGGACTCCGGCCGGGTCTTCATGGAGGCCGCCCCGCCTGGCCTCGATCCGCAGCAGATCGGACGGACGCTGGCCGCCGCCGAGGGCGTCGTCGAGGTGCACGACCTGCACGTCTGGGAGGTCACCTCGGGGATGCCGGCGATCTCGGCCCACATCATCGTGGGCAGCGACGCCGACTGCCACCAGGCGCGCTGGCATGCCGCGCGGTTGCTGGCGGACCGCTTCGGGGTCGAGCACTCCACCCTCCAGGTCGAGCACGAGCCCGGGGACGAGCTACTGCAAATCAGCCCTCACTAGCGATCGGCGTCCTCGCGATCCGACGTTGGGGGCACTGTGCGCCGGGGGCGGTCTCCCCCGGTCTGGAACCAGGCGAAGATGAAACAGGCGGCCGCGACCACCGCGGCGGCGAGTCCGTGCTTGAAATGGATGTGGCTCGATCCGGCCTCATGCCCGGGAAAGAAGGAGGGCAGGGAGCCGGCATCCGTGGTCCAGTAGACGATGGCGATCGCCAGGAAGACGACGCCGAGGATCACGGCGGGGATGATCAATTGGGGACGCTTGGTCATGGGACCTCCTCAGCTCAGTGCGAAGGCGATGGAGAGAATGGCGCCGACCGCGCAGCAATAGATCGCGAACGGGGTGAGTCGGTTGGTCTCGAAGAAGCGCAGCAGGAACTTGACCGAGAAGTAGGCCGTGACCGCCGCGGCGATCGCACCCACGAGTGCCTGTCCCCGGACGTGGTCGCCCTGGTGTCCAAGCAGCTCGGGCAGCTTGAGCACTCCGGCGGCGCCGATGATCGGCGTGGCAAGCAGGAAGGCGAAGCGGGCCGCCTCCTCATTGGAGAGCCCGGCGACGAGCCCGCCGCCCATGCTCGCGCCGGAACGCGAAAGGCCCGGGATCAGCGCGAGGGCCTGCGCTGCGCCGATTCCGAGAGCGGAGCGGAAGGTCAGCGTGCGCGAGATCACCTCGTCGGAGCGCATCCCCTGCTCGGATCGAACCGGAGCGCGCCGGCGCAGGGCCTCCGCGCCGAACAGCATCAGGCCGTTGACGAAGAGGAAGATTGCGGCCGTCTCGGTGGACGCGAACAGGGTGCGCAGCGGATGCTCGAGCAGCAGGCCGAGCAGGCCCGCGGGAATGGTGCCGACGACTAGCAGCCAGCCGAGCTTCGCATACGGATCGCCGGGGTCGATGTAGCGGTCCCGGAGGGAGCGCCCGAGACCCTTGAGGATGCGAACCCAGTCCTTGAGGAAGAAGAAGAAGAGGACGATCGCCGTAGCGCAATGGGTGGCGACGAGGAAGCTCAGGAAGTAGTCGTCGTTCTGATGGATGTTCCAGCCGAAGACGCGCGGGAGCACGACGCTGTGCCCGAGGCTCGAGATCGGGAAGAGCTCGCTGACGCCCTGGAGCAGGCCGAGGACGATTGCCTGGAAATAGGAGATCGGGTCCATGCGGGGGAGGTCTCGGCGGCGGGCCGAGAGCCGCGCGCATCCTAGGTCACGCCGGCCCAATTCCGCTTAAGACGGCTCTTAGGCGCTGGAGCGTGCGTTAGATTGCCCGGGATGCGTGTCAGAGCGAAACGGGTCGCGCCGGAGCGCGCCCTCGCACACCTTCGTCGCCTGCTGCCCCCGCTGTTCGCGCTGGTCGGGCTGCTCGTGACCGCGCCGGCCGCCATGGCGGCCGACGGCGTCGGCATCTACGGCCGCACGACCGACAAGGCGGTCACCTTCTTCGCCTTCGGCCTGATCGCCTTCTTCGCCATCTTCGTGACCGTCGCCTCCCTGATTCAGATTCGCCTCGACAACCGCAAGGAGAGGCGCAAGGAGGACCTCGAGCGCCTCGGCAGCCGCTAAGCCCCCCACGGCATGGGATCCGCAGGGGACGATCAGGTCGTCGATTCACGAACTCACCCGGACGCTTCATCGCCGGCGGAGGGGATCCCCTCCCTGCGGCGGCGCGAGTCGATGGCCGAGCGGCTCGAGCGGCTGCGCGTCGAGCGGGAACGTGAGGAGCTCGAGCGGCGGGCGCGGATAGAACGAGAGCGAGCCGAGCGCGAGGCGGCCCACCGGGAAAGGCTCGAGCGCCGGCGCCGCGAGCGCGCCGAGAGGCTGCGGCTGGAGAGGCAGGCGCTGCGCCGTCCGGCGCGCAGGCCCCGGCCGCCCAAGCCGGCGACCGCGCCGCTACGACGGCCGGCAACTCCAAAGGTCGCTCCCGCCGCGACCGCCGCGCGCCTGCGACCCGGCGTCCAGGGCCCGGTCCGCAAGCGGGCGCGGGCCGCGGAGAACCGCCGCCGGGCGGCGACGCGACGACGTGGTTTGGCCTGGCCGACGGCAAAGGCGGGTGTCGCGGTCACGGTCGTACTCGGGCTGAGCGCGGCACTCGGCTCGGCGCTGGGCCTGCCGCTACCGGGACTCGACGCCGGCGCCGGACACGGGTCACTGGTCAACAGCGCGTCCCTGTTCGGCGTCGACCAAGGCACCCCGCAGGGGCTCACCGCTGGATACGTGTTCCCGCTCGAGGGCCCGCACAACTTCGGTGAGGCGGAGGCCCACTTCGGCGCCAGCCGCTACGGCCACGTCCACGAGGGCCAGGACATCTTCGGAAAGACGGGGACGCCCGAGGTCGCGGTGCACGACGGACTTGTCGTCGATCGCGGCAAGAATTCGGACCCGGACTCGGGCGGACGGGGCAACTTCCTCGCCATCTACAGCTCCGCCAACGACCACAGCTTCGTCTACATGCACATGCTGAAGCCGTCGCCGGTGCAGGTCGGCGACCACGTCCACGCCGGCCAGGTGGTCGGGCAGCTCGGCTGCACCGGCAGCTGCGAGGGCCCGCATCTCCACTTCGAGCTGCGAATCGGCAAGGCGTCGCTCGGCGTCGAGACCAAGGCGGTCGATCCACTGCCTTACCTGCGGCACTGGCCGCAGCCGACGGCGGGCTGAGCCCGACTGCCGGCGAGCGGCGAATAGGATCGCGCCATGCCCGAGGTCACCTACGAGCGGCGCGGCGCCGCCGGGATGCTCACCATCGATCGCCCCGAACGACGGAACGCGGTCGACCCCGAAACCGCCGACCAGCTGCTCGAGGCCTATCGAGAGTTCGAGGGCGACGACGATGCGAGGGTCCTGATCCTCACCGGGGCCGGAGAGACTGCGTTCTGCGCCGGCGCCGACCTCAAGTCGGTCGCCGCGGCGATGGACGACGAGGGGATCGCGCAGCAGTGGCTGAAGCCGCGGCCGCATGGGCCGCTCGGCTTCACGCGGATCACCTCGCCGAAGCCGACGATCGCGGCGATCTCGGGCTATGCGCTGGCCGGCGGCCTCGAGCTGGCGCTTTGGTGCGATCTCCGCATCGGCACCGAGACCGCGAAGCTCGGCTTCCCCGAGCGGCGCTGGGGCGTCCCGCTGATCGACGGCGGCACCCAGCGGCTGCCGCGCATTGTCGGGATGGGCCGTGCCCTCGACATGATCCTCACCGGCCGGATCGTCGAGGCCGCTGAGGCGCTGGCGATGGGTCTGCTCACCGAGATGGTCGCGCCGGGCGAGCATCTGGAGCGCGCACTCGAGATGGCCGAGGGCCTGGCGCAGTTCCCTCAGGAGACCATGCTCGCCGACCGCCGCTCGGCCCTGGAGGGCTTCGGCCTCTCCCTCGAGGAGGGGCTCATCCGGGAGGCCGAGATCGGCGGCGCGGTCAGCGGCGTCGGCGTCAAGGGCGCGGCCCGCTTCGCCGCCGGAGAGGGCCGCGGCGGAGAGGGCGCCGGGGTCTAGGAACCAGGCATCTGCAATGAAGGGCGGCCTGCAACGCCGGCGCCCTGCGGCGTTCGTCGGACTACCCGGCCGTCAGCCGGGTGATCCGACAATTCTCAGACGACACCGCTCAGCGATCGAGCGAAGTGTGTCTGCCACTCGCGCCGCGTCGTCCCTGATCTGGGCATGGGAGAACCGGATGGCCACGAGGCCGGCGGCCGCGTGCGCTTGGTCGCGGGTCCGGTCTCTTGATTGCTGACTCGCGGTCCGGTGATAACGCAGCCCGTCGGTTTCGACGATCAGGTCAAGCTCGGGCCAGTAGAAGTCCACGCGGAATCCGTTCACGTGTTGCTGTGTCAGGGGGCGAGGAATGCCAGCGCGGTCGACCAGCCGAATGAAGCGTCGCTCCAGCTCAGAGTCCGTGAGCGTGAAGGTGCGCCGATCCAGGACCGCCCGCAAAGCTGCAACGCCATCGACTCCACTGTGATCCTCGACTGAGGCGCGGAGTGTCTCCGGGTCAATCAAGCCAAGCTTGTCGGCCTCATTCACCGCGACCTCGAGCTGCTTCTTGGTCAATCGCGTTCCAAGGTCGATCAGAGTTCGGGCGGGCGCAGTGACAGGAATACCGGTCCGTCGGTCTCGGTCGGCTTCTGGCAGTCGCCTTCGTCGATGGATTCGTATCCCTACCCGAGAGCGGGTCGCCGGCCCGGGCAATGAAAGATGGATCTCCTCGGGCCGCCCATGCTCGCCTCTCAGATCTTCCTTCGTTGTCCGAATCCTCCACAACTCCGCGGCGCTGTCATGGCTGAGGCAGGAGTCCGCCCCACACACCAAAACAGCGGCCATCCACCAACCGCGCGGAGTGAGGTGTGGGCGTCCAACTGCATAGACGCCACGCCAGGTTCGGTGTAGGCGGCCCCGCGCAATCCTCGAATCGATTTGGTCCGAGCTCAGACCGGCTGCAAGCAACTGTCGGCGGCTGATCACTCCGTGTTGCTGCGCGGCGAGCTTCCAGACCACACGGTTTCGTGGACTTTCCCGGCCCATTCACGGAAAAGGCGACTGATCTCTGAATTCGCCCCCCATCAGGGTCGACGTGCGCGGCCACTGGCTATTGAAAGCCAGTGTTCGCGCATCGCTACAGGCGAAAGCTGGGCAGCAGGCGCTTCTCGGTCTCGCCGCGGACCTGGGCGATGACCTCGACGTGGCCCTCGAGCGGGGTGCCGCGGAGCTTGGTGGCGAGCAGGTCGTCGACCTGGAAGACGCCGGCGGAGTTGTTCATCTCGATCTCGATCTTCACCGGCCGCTCCTCCCCCGCCTCGATCCTGACCTCGTCGATCGCCGCCGCCGAGAGGGCGTGGATCCCGTATTGGCCGCCCTCGACCGGCAGGCGCGACCGCCCCTCGGCCATGTCGAGGGCGTCGGCGACACGCACGACGCCGGCCTCGAGCGTGTAGGGCTCGCCGCGGCGGCGGTGGCCGATGATCGCGTGCAGGATCTCCGCGATCACCACCGTCCGCTCGGGCTGGCCGTAACTCTCGGCGAGCAGGGACTGAAGCCGCTCCTCGACCATGAACAGGCTGTAGGCCTCGTGGTCCGCGCGGTGAATCGACATGCCGACGTCGTGGAGAAGGGCCCCGCCCGCCACGACCACCTCCGCATCGCGGTCGCGCATGCCGTGGTCGGTCACCATCGCCGGCTCGATCCCGGCCTTCACCAGCAGGCGAAGGAGGCGCAGGGCGATGTTGAGCACCACCTGCACGTGCACCCAGGAGTGGTCGGACATCCCCAGCCGCTCCGAGGTGATCTGTGCCATGTACCACCAGGCACGCACCCGCTCGTCCGCGTTGACTGCATCCAGAAAGCGCTCGAGCCTGCGATTGCCACGCGTGGGCGCGTGCACCTGGGCCCTGGCGACCGCCTCCGCGATCGAACCTGCGCGCACGTCGGGCCCCTGTGCTTCCATCGGCTTGATCTTGTCAGGGGGCAACTCAGGGGTTTTCTTGACCGGATCTCGACTACGCGGTTTTGGGCTATTTGCGGGAATTCCGACCGCCGATGCGGTTACCGTGACCCCGCTTCGGCTTAAGGAACTCGGATGACAGTCTGTTCGAACACAGGCATATCCGTTCCTGAGTGCTCGTGTCGGCGCTGCCTCCAGGCCCAGATCGAGCGCCACCAGCCGTCGTTGCTGAACGCCGACCCGGCCAACACTCCCCCCACCGTGGAGATGCCGGCGGTCGTGCGCTTGCCTCGCCTGAGATTCGCCCGGCTCCGGCGCCTCCGCAGAGCCGCCTAGGCCTCCGTCGGCGCCTCGACCACGGACGATCCGAGCACGCCGGCGCTGGCCACGACGACCAGGGCGATTCCGATCACGTCGAAAGTGGCGAGTCCCTGACCGAGCGCGATCAGCCCGATCAGCGCGGCGACCGCCGGCTCCATGCTCATCAGCACGCCGAAGGTCCCGACCGCGATCCGCCGCAACGCCTCGAGCTCGAGCGAGTAGGGGATCACGGAGCTGAGGACACCGGTCGCCGCGCCGACGGCTGCCGCCCCCGGGTCGATCAGGTCGCCGCCGGCCGCCAGCGTGCCGGGAACCACCATCAGCACGGCCGCGACACCCATCGCCAGGGCAAGTCCCCGGCCGCCCGAAAACACCCGGCCGATCCGCGCGCTGAGCAGGATGTAGGCGGCCCAGAAGGCGCCCGCCAGCAGGGCGAACCCGATGCCAGCCGCGCTCGCCGATCCCGAGGGCCTCGTCAGGAGCAGGACGCCGATCGCCGCACAGGCGACCCAGACCAGGTCGAGCGGCCGCCGCGAGCCGAACAGGCCGACCAGCAACGGGCCGACGAACTCGAAGGTGACGGCGATCCCCAGAGGGATCCGATCCAGGGCCTCGTAGAAGCAGAGGTTCATCCCCGCCAGGGCGACGCCGAACGCCCCGGCGAGCAGCAGCCCGTCGCGGCTCGCCTCGAGCGGGCGCGGGCGCCAGATCGCCAGCAGCAGGATCGCGGCGGACAGCAGCCGGTAGAGCACCGCGCCCGCCGGCCCGACCCGGTCGAAGAGCGTCGTCGCGGCGGCCGACCCGCACTGGACCGAGACGACGGCCCCGATCACCATCGCCGGAGCGACCGCAGCGCGCCGGCGCTCCGTGGCGGCCGGTGAGCTAATCGCCGATCACCTTGATCACCAGGCGCTTCGAGCGCCGCCCGTCGAACTCACAGTAGAAGACCGCCTGCCAGGGGCCCAGGTCGAGGCGCCCCTCAGTGATCGGCAGGATCACCTGATGGTGGACGAGCAGGTTCTTCAGGTGGGCATCGCCGTTGTCCTCCCCGCCGCGATGGTGGCGGTAGTCGCCGGGATCCGGCAGCAGCTCCCGGGCGACCTCGTTGGCCGGATCCTTCCAACTGGGCGGCGCCAACTTGTCGAGCCACTCGAGCGTGTCCTCTTGCAGCCCCGGCTCGTCGTCGTTCACCCAGACCGCCGCGGTGATGTGCATCGCGGAGACCAGGACCATCCCCTCAGCCACGCCCGCGGCGTCGACCGCCCCCTGCACGTTCTCGGTGATCCGGATGAACTCCCGCCGGCCCTCGGTGTTGAACGTCATGTACTCCGTGTGCGCCTTCACCTGTCCTCCTTGTGAGTTTGGGAGATGATGCCCTCCATGGCGGGCCTGCTCTCACTGGAGCGCCGAGAGGACGTCGCGGTGGTCACGCTGCAGCGCCCCGAAAAGCGCAACGCTCTCTCGATCGACCTGCGGGTGGAGCTGACCGAGGCCTTCGGGGCCCTCGGCGATGACCCCGACGTCGGCGCGGTGGTGCTGACCGGAGCGCCGCCGGCGTTCTGCTCGGGCATGGACACCAGCCAATTCGGAGGCGACCGCGAACACAGGGAGCGCCTGGTCGAGACGAGCATCAGCTGCTTTCGGGCCGTCGCGAACTGCGCCCGGCCGGTGGTCGCCGCGGTCAACGGGGCCGCCCTAGCCGGCGGCTTCGCTTTGGCCCTTCTCTGCGATCTTCGGCTGGCGGCCGAGTCAGCGAGCTTCGGCTTTCCCGAGCTGCCGCGCGGCATCCCTCCCAGCTATGCGGCCGCGCGCGCCGCGCTGCCCCGGCCGCTGGCCGCCGAGCTCACGCTGACCGGTCGCCTCCTCGATGCCGAGCACGCCCTGGGGATGGGGATCGTCGGCGCCGTCTATCCGGGGGACGAGCTGATGCCGCGCGCGATCGAGCTCGCCGGGCGAATCGCCGCCGGCCCTCGCCAGGCGATCGCGGAGACCAAGCGGCGCATCGTCCTCGATCGCGACCGCACCATCGGCCACCTCTTCGACGAGGAGGAACGGCTGCTCCGCGAGGCCCTGCTCAGCGACTCGCCAGATGATGCAGCGTGATGGAGCCGCTGCGCCTGATCCGCCACTCCTTTCCGGACCAGCCCGAGCTCAGCACGGCGATCTCGCGGACCATTCTGCGCCGTGTGGCCGCTGGCGAGCTGCCGCCCACCATCCGGATCCATCGCCCCGGCAGAGAGGTCGCCTTCGGCCGCCAGGACCGGGCGAGCCCGGGATACGAAACGGCCGCCCAGGCTGCCCGAGCTGCGGGCTTCGCCGCGGTCGAGCGCCTGGCGGGCGGCCGCGCGGCCGTCTTCCACGAGGGCACGCTCGCAATCGCTCGGGCGTACGGCGACCCCCAGCCGCCGAAACGCACCTACGCCCGCTTCGAGGAGATGGCGGACCTGATCGCCGCCGCGCTCCGCGGCCTCGGCGTGGACGCCCGGGTCGGTGAGGTGACCGGGGAGTACTGCCCAGGCGCTTACAGCGTCAACGCCCGCGGCGCCACGAAGCTGGCTGGGATCGGGCAGCGGATGATCCGCGGCGGCGCCCACATGGGAGGCGTCGTGGTCGCCTTCGGCGGCCGGGACATAGCGCGCGTGCTGGTGCCCGTCTACGAGGCCCTCGGGCTCGACTGGGACCCTGCGACCTCGGGGAGCGTGTCCGAGGAGCTCGGCCGCGAGGTCGACCCCGGCGAGCTCGAGAAGGCGGTCATCGTGGAGCTCGCGAAGAGCTACGAGCTGGTCGACTGGGAAATCGACGAGCAGACCGTTGCAGAGGCGCGGCGGGGTTTGGAGGAGGTGATCTTGGGGGGATAACTGCGCAATGGCTGATGGAGCAGCCACGGCAACCGCCACAGGGAGTGGGGACACGATCAGGACGAGGGTCCCGGCCCGCCTGGACCGGCTGCCGTGGGCGAGGTGGCATTGGCTCGTTCTGATTGGACTTGGGACCGTTTGGATCCTCGACGGCCTCGAGGTCACCATCGTCGGCGCGATCGGCGCCCGGCTGCAGGAGGGAGGGGCGCTTGGGCTCTCGGCCTCTCAGCTCGGCCAGGCGGGAACCGCCTACGTCCTGGGCGCCTGCTGTGGCGCGCTTTTCTTCGGCTACCTGACCGACCGCCTGGGCCGCAAGCGGCTCTTCATGGTGACCTTGGTCGTCTATCTCCTCGCCACCGTCGGGACAGCGTTCGCCGGCAGCTTCGCCTCGTTCGCCGCGTTCCGGTTCCTCACCGGGCTCGGCATTGGCGGTGAGTACGCGGCGATCAACTCCGCGATCGACGAGCTGATTCCCGCCAGAGTCCGCGGCTGGGTCGATCTGGCGGTCAACGGAAGCTTCTGGATCGGCGCTGCCTTCGGCGCCGCCTTGACGGGCATTCTGCTCGATACCTCAATCTTCAGGACGGACCTCGGCTGGCGCCTCGGGTTCGGTCTCGGCGCTCTGCTCGCTATCGGGATCATGTTGATCCGGCGCTACCTGCCCGAGAGCCCGCGCTGGCTGATGGTCCACGGCAAGGCCGATGAGGCCGAAGCCCTGGTTTCCGAGATAGAGAAGACGGTCAAGGAGCAAACGGGGCGCCGGGAGCTGCGGGAGCCTGACCAGGAGATCGAGATCCACCAGCGTGAGAGCACCGGGTTCATTGACATCGGCCGGACCCTGTTCAAGAAGTACCCGCGGCGCTTCTTCCTGGGCCTGGCACTGATGGGCACCCAGGCGTTCCTCTACAACGCCGTGCTCTTCAACTTCTCAGGCCTGCTCACCGGCTTCTTCGGGGTCGGCGACAGCGTCGCCGGCCTCTACCTGGTCCCGTTCGGCATCGCGAACTTCCTCGGCGCCCTGATGCTCGGCCGGCTCTTCGACACCTTCGGGCGTCGCCCGATGATCACCGCCACGTACTTCATCGGCGGCATCGGCATGCTGGTCGACGGTTATCTCATCGCCAACACCGGCGCTTCTGTCGGGGTCTTCGTCGGCGTCATCTGTCTGACGTTCTTCTTCGCCTCCGCGGCCGCCTCCTCCGCCTATCTCACCGTCAGCGAGATCTTCCCGTTGGAGACGAGAGCGATGGCGATCGCGCTCTTCTACGCGATGGCGACCGGGATCGGCGGCGCGATCGGGCCTCTGTACTACGGCAAGGTCGTCGACGGCGGCAACCCGGACGCCGTCTTCGTCGCCTTTGCGATCACGGCCGCTCTGATGTGCATCGCGGCAGCCGTCGAATGGATGTTCGGGCTGCCGGCCGAGCAAAAGCATCTCGAGGAAATCGCAGAGCCGTTGTCGGCCGAATCGGTGGAAAGCACATGAGCCCGCGTTTCTCACGGCGGCGGCCCCCCGACCCGGAGGCGAAGCCCCGCGGCCGGCGCTACGGCTGGGCGCCCGCGACCGTCTCCTCCGAGCTGGGTGAGGATCGAGACGTGGAGCGCGAGGTCAGCGAACTCGTGGATGCGCTGAAAAAGGACGGCCCGATGAGCCGGCGGGACCTGCGCCGGGCCGTTGAGTCGAAGTACTGGGGACCAGGCCGATTCGCCGATGCTCTGTGGCTCGCCCAGCGCCGGGGCCTCGTGCGGCGCGACGGCGGCCGGCTGACTGCCCCCGACAGCGACTCCGAGCGCAGCTAGCCGGGGCTCGTCTGCAAGAGGCGCTGGCGAAGCTCCTCGACCGAGGTGAAGACGTCGCGCGCGCCGGCGTCGCGAAGCTCCTGCTCCGAGAAACCGCCGGTCCGCACGGCGAGGGTCTCGACTCCCGCTCGATGCGCCGCTTCCACGTCCCAGACGGTGTCTCCGATCATCAACGCATCCTGCGGCCGGCCGTCGACCTTGTCGAGCGCCGCGTGCACGAGGTCCGGCTCGGGCTTGGTCTGCTCGACATCGGCGGAGGTCGTCCACCCGTCGACGATCTCCTTGGCATCGAGCAGCTCGATGTAGTGCTCGACCTCCCACTCCTTCGCCGAGCTGGCCAGCACCACCACGTCGCCCCTCTCGCGCAGGTCCCCGATCAGCTCGCGGGAGCCCTCCATCGTCTGCACCTCGTCGATCAGCTTCTTGTACTCCTCGGACTCCGCCTCCCGGATGTCGTCGCCGAGCTTCTCCTCGACCTCGTCCCCGGCGAGCGCGGCGACCAGCTGGTCGCCCCCCATGCCGATGTGACGGTGGATGCGCCAGACCTGCAGGGTCAGGTCGTGCCGTCGGAACGCCCGGAACCAGGCGATCGCATGGTGGTAGTTGGTGTCGACGAGGGTGCCGTCGACGTCGAGGATGGCGATCGTGGGCATTCACGGGCCTCTACCCGGATCGGCCGTGCCGGCAACGGTTTCGGCGATATCAGGCGGGGTATCGATAGGCGACATGCAGCTATCGCTACTACTCATCGTGATCGGGATCGTGCTTGCCGTCCTCGTCAACTACGGGCTCGGCATCGCCTGCATCCTGATCGGTCTCGTCCTCCTCATCTGGCCCAGGTTGCGCACGTCCGTCTGACGGCGGGCGCTTCCGTCTGAAGGGAGCACGAAGCTTCGCCGACAGGACGACCCACGGCGTGTAAGTATTCCCGTCCGAAAAGGGGCAATGTGCCAGAGGGAGCGAGACCCGAAATCTCCGTGAGGGCACCGGGGCGGCTGGCCTGGATCTTCGGCTCGTCGCGGAGCGGCAGCACCTGGCTGCTGCGGATGCTCTCCGAGCTCGAGCGGGTCGTCCCGATCGACGACCCCCACATCGGTCACCACCTCGGCATCTGGCGCCCGATCCCACTTGCCTGGGCCACCGCGAAAGAGCCGCCCAAGCTCGGGACCCTCGCCGACTACAAGCGCCAGAAGCGTGACTACCTCTTCTCGGACCGCTACCGGGACATCTGGATCCCACAGCTCCGCGACCTGATCAGCGCCCGCTTCGAGGCTCAGGCCGCCCAGGACATCGAGGAGGCCCGCGGCATCGACGACCCGGTGGTCGTCGTCAAGGAGCCCGGCTCACATGCGGCCGACACGATCATGGACCTCTTCCCGGACTCGGCGCTGATCTTCCTCCTGCGTGACGGCCGTGACGTCGTCGACTCCTGGCTCGACGCCTACCGGGACGGAAGCTGGGCGACCGACGAGGGCGCCTACGGCCTCGACGATGCGGGCCGCCCCGCCCTGATCCGCTGGCAGGCGAGCGTCTGGCTGCATCGCACCGAGGTCGTGCAGGAGACCTATGCGCGCACCGACCCGGATCGCCGGGTGCTGATCCGCTACGAGGAGATGCGCGACGACCCAAGCGCCGCGCTCGAGAAGATCTGCGAGTTGCTCGGCATCGAGGCGAGCGGGGAGCAGCTCGAGGCGATAGCCAAGGCGAACGAGTTCTCGCGGGTCCCGGAGTCGCGCAAGGGCGACGGGCGGGAGATCCGGCGCGCCGAGCCCGGAGGCTGGGCGAACCACATGTCGCAGGAGGAGATCCTCGCGATGCACGAAATCCTCGCCGACAAGCTCGATGAGCTCGGCTACCTGCGCCCGGGCGACATCCCCACCCGGCGGGTCGCCTAACCCCCCCGTGCGGGCGATGGCAGACTGCCGGGCGTGAAGCTGCTCGCCTTCAGCGACCTCCATCGCGACCTCGGGCAGGCGGCACAGCTGGTCGAGCGCGCCTCCGATGTCGACGTCGTGATCGCGGCCGGAGATTTCGCCTCGGTCCACGAGGGCCTCCAGGAAACCATCGACGCGCTAGAGGGGATCTCCGCACCGACGATCCTCGTCCCGGGCAACAACGAGACCGAGGACGCCCTGCGCGCCGCGTGTGAGGGCTGGGAGCCCGCAACCGTCCTGCACGGCGAGGGCACCGAGGTCGACGGCACGCAGTTCTACGGTCTCGGCGCGGGGATCCCGATCACGCCGTGGGACTGGAGCTTCGACCTCGACGAGCAGCAGGCGGCCGAGCAGCTCGCCGGTTGCCCGGACGGCGCGGTCCTGGTCGTGCACTCCCCGCCCAAGGGTCACTGCGACCAGTCGAGCGCGGGCGACCACCTGGGCAGCACGGCGATCTTCGAGACGATCGAGGCCAAGCGGCCCCAGCTCGCGGTCTGCGGCCACATCCATGAGTCCTGGGGCGCCCAGGACGAGATCGGCCCGACGCGGGTGATCAACCTCGGCCCGGCCGGGACCGCAATAGAGTTGCCCCTGTGAACGACGTAGACGATCCAGCGCGCGGTCGCGATGAGTGGCGCGTCGAGGTCGCGCTCGACAAGGAGCAGCACGCCGACTCGCTCAGCGACGGGCTCAACGAGCTCCAGCTCGACAACGAGGCGCGCAAGCTGCTCGGCGGCAGCGTGATCGTCACGCGTGACGGCCGCTTCATCTTCATTTATGCCTGGCACGAGGAGAGCGCCCAGGAGGCCGAGCACGTCGTCAAGAACCTGATGCAGGACGAGGAGCTCATCGGACAGGTGCGGCTGATGCGCTGGCATCCGGTGGCGGAGGAGTGGAAGGACGCCGAGGAGCCGCTCCCGGATGACGAGGCGGCGCGCCTCCAGGAGATGCACGAGGCCGAGCACGAGGGATCCGAGGAGGCCCACCGTTACGGCGAGTACCCCTGGGAGGTCGTCATCGACCCCCCGCATTTGCGTGACGGCCAGGCGCTCGCCAAGCAGCTGCGCGGCGAGGGCCTTCCCGTCAAGCGGCATTTCCGGACGCTGCTCGTCGGCGCGTCAAGCGAGGACGCGGCGGTCGAGCTCGGGGAGCGGCTCGAGCAGGAGGCCCCTGAGGGCAGCCGGATCGGCGTGCGCGGCAATCCTGACGACATGCCCCTCCCCGCGTTCGTCAACCTGAGCGCGCTCAAGCCCGGCTTCCTGCGCGATCTCGGCCTTTAGCCGGCCGCGTCGTGCAGGAGAACCTCGCCCCGCGACGGACCTACGGCCGCGACAGCGTCGAGTTCGCTCGCACGCTCACCTTCACCGACGGCCTCTTCGCGATCGCCATGACCCTGCTGGTGGTGGACCTGGCGGTCCCGGTGCTTCACCACGAAAGCAGCATCCACGAGCTGGCCGACCGCCTCAACGATGAAAAGGAGAAATTCATCAGCTTTTTCATCAGCTTCGCCGTGATCGGCCGCTACTGGATCGCTCACCACACCTTCTTCTCACAGCTGGCGCGCATGGACCGGCCGCTGATCGCGCTCAACCTGCTCTACCTGGCATTCATCGCCTTCCTGCCCTTCCCGACCGCACTGCTCGGGGAGTACTTCTCGAACCCCTTGTCGGTCGTGATCTATGCAGTCACCGTGGCGATCGTGAGCGGCATGGAGGTCGTCCTCTTCAGCCGAGCGCAGAACCACGGCCTGCTGGAGAAGAAGCTGCCCCGCGACGTCTACCGCTACGGCGCCGCGATGTCGCTCGCCCCGGTCATCTTCTTCATCCTCTCGATCCCGGTCGCGTTCGTCTCGACGCCGCTGGCCGTCTGCTGCTGGTTCCTCGGCATTCCGCTCGCCGCAATCGCCGGGCGCTGGAAGCCCGAGGGGGCAGACGAGCTGCTGCTCGGTTAGGCGCCGACGATCAGTTGACCGAATCCGCCGGGATACCCTGAGCCGATGAGCGAGAACGGCTCCATCGATCGCGCCACCTCGATGGGCGCCGTGCGCCTCACCGTCGTCGACCTCGAGGGAATGCGGGACTTCTACCGCGATGCGATCGGACTTACGGAGCTTGCCGGCGAAGCCGATGTGGTCCGGCTGGGGGCGGATTCGCAATCCATCGTCGAGCTCGTCGGTGACCCGGACGCGCCGCCGAGGCCACGGGGCACCAGCGGGCTCTTTCACCTCGCCATCCTGGTCCCGACCCGCGCGGACCTGGCTCGGGCGCTGCAGCGCGTCGCCGAGGCCGGCTGGCGGCTGAGCGGCGCCTCCGATCACTTGGTCAGCGAGGCGCTCTATCTGAGCGATCCGGAGGGCAATGGGATCGAGCTCTATCGCGACCGGCCGCGGGAGGACTGGCCGGTCCGCGAAGGCGTCCTGCAGATGGACACCCTCCCCCTCGATCTCGACGGCGTGCTCGGCGAGCTGAGCCGCGAGGACGCACAGGCCGGCATGCCGACAGGGACCCGCATCGGCCACGTCCACCTCAACGTCGGTGACCTGACCGCCGCCGAGGCCTTCTACTCCGGCGCGCTCGGCTTCGACGTGATGGTTCGCGGCTACCCGGGCGCGCTGTTCGTCTCGGCGGGTGGATACCACCACCACCTGGGCCTGAACACCTGGGCGGGCGAGGGCGCTCCCCCCGCCCCCGATGGCAGCCGCGGCCTCCGTCGGTTCGAGATCGTTCTGCCCGGCCCCGGTCAGCTCGCCGACGAGGAGGACCGCCTCCGCGAGGCGGGCTTCGAGCCCGTCCGTGAGGACGGCACTGTCCGTGTCACGGACCCCTCGGGCAACCGGGTGCTGCTGAGGACCGGGGACTGACCCGGACTCAGATCCGCTGGCCGACCTCGATCAGATGGCCATCCGGATCCCGCATGTAGCAGCGGATCTCCGTCTGACGCTGCTGGGGCGGAGTGAGGAACTCGGCGCCCTTCGAGCTCCACTCCTCGTAGCAGGCCTGGATGTCCGCGACCCGGATGTTGAGGAACGCGATGACGCGGTTCGGTTCCTGCGGAGGTTCGAGCATGACGTCGGGCTTGTCCTCGGTCGGCCCACCTCCGACGTTGATGATCACCCAGCTGTTGGCGAGGGCGACGATGGTCGGCTCGCCCTGGAGCACGACCTCACCGCCGAGGACGTCCGAGTAGAAGGCGGCCGAGCGCGGCACGTCCGCGCTGACGATGAAGTGCGTCAGCACGAAACCCTCGCTCGGCGCCGGCAGCTCGGCCATTCAGCCCAGCCTATTCCCGTCCCGACCGCGTGTCGAACCGCGTATTGCGATTTTTATACGCGCGGACAATGCTCCGGCCCCGCCCGGGCGTCTAATCTCCGCGCGTCGTTTCCGTGTGAAACAACCTCGGCGCGCCCGCAGGCGCGCCGAACGTGCGAGGAGGCTGCCCCGACGATGCTCAAGACCCGCTCCCAGAACGTCACATCCGCCACCTGGAGCCCCAACGGCGAGGCCCTGGGCACCGTCGACCTGACCAAGGCCGACAACAACCCGTTCGGCGTCAACGTCTTCTCACCGGCGGTCCAGAAGGACGTGCTGCCGAAGGACGTCTACGAGAAGCTCCAGGCCACGCTCGAGCACGGCGAGGCGCTCGACATCTCGCTGGCCGACGCGGTCGCGGAGGCGATGAAGGAGTGGGCGCTCGAGCGGGGGGCGACGCACTTCACCCACGTCTTCCAGCCCCTGACAGGCCTGACAGCGGAAAAGCATGATTCCTTCTTCGAGCCGAACCGCGAGGGCAAGTGGATGGCCAAGTTCTCCGGCAAGGAGCTGATCCAGGGCGAGCCCGACGCCTCATCCTTCCCGACCGGGGGCGTCCGCGAGACCTTCGAGGCCCGCGGCTACACCGCCTGGGACCCCACCAGCCCGGCCTTCATCCTCGAGAATCCGAACGGAGCCCTGCTCTGCATCCCGACGGCGTTCGTCTCCTGGACCGGCGAGGCCCTCGACGCCAAGACGCCGCTGCTCCGCTCGATGGACGCCCTCTCGAGGTCGGCGATCCGCGCCCTCAAGATCCTCGGAGACACGGACGCGCAGCGAGTGTTCACGACGGTCGGGCCCGAACAGGAGTACTTCCTGATCGACGAGAACTACTTCTACTCCCGCACGGACCTGGTGATCACCGGCCGGACCATGTTCGGCGCGAAGCCCGCCAAGGGCCACGAGCTGGACGATCACTACTTCGGCGTGATCCCCGAGCGTGTCCTCGCCTGCATCCTCGACTTCGAGAACGAGCTGGCGAAGCTCGGCGTGCCGATCAAGACCCGCCACAACGAGGTCGCCCCGGCCCAGCACGAGATCGCGCCGATCTTCGAGAATTCGAACGTCGGCTCGGACCACCAGCAGCTGACCATGCAGGTGATGCAGCGGGTCGCCCGCAAGTACGGCCTCGTCTGCCTGCTGCACGAGAAGCCCTTTGCCGGCGTCAACGGCTCGGGCAAGCACAACAACTGGTCGATGGGCACGGACACGGGCACCAACCTGCTCGACCCGGGCGAGACCCCGGCGGACAACATCAATTTCCTGTTCTTCTGCGCGGCCGTGATCCAGGCCGTCAACAAGCATCAGGGCCTGCTGCGAGCCTCGGTGGCCGGGATCGGGCAGGATCACCGCCTCGGCGCCAACGAGGCGCCGCCGGCGATCATCTCGATCTTCCTCGGCGCCGAGCTGACGAAGGTCTTTGAGGCGATCTCCTCCGGGAGCGGCGACCCGCACACCCCGGGCTCGTTCCTGGAGCTGGGCGCGGAGGTCCTGCCGCCGCTGCCGATGCACGGTGGCGACCGCAACCGGACCTCGCCGTTCGCCTTCACCGGTAACAAGTTCGAGTTCCGGGCCGTCGGGTCGAGCCAATCGCTGGCCTTCCCGAACACGGTCCTCAACACCATCGTCACTGAGGCGATCGACGACCTCTCCGACAAGCTCGAGGCCAAGGGCACGGCTGATCTGGCGCCCGCCGTGACCGAGGTGGTCAAGGAGGCCTACGACGCCAACAAGCAGATCATTTTCGACGGCGACAACTACGACGAGGCCTGGCACGAGGAGGCCGAGGAGCGCGGCCTGAAGAACCTGCGCACCACCCCGGACGCTCTGCCCGAGGTGCTCGCCGAGCCCACGGTCTCGATGATGGGCAAGTACAAGGTGCTCAACAAGCGCGAGCTCGAGTCGCGTTACGAGGTCTGGCTGGAGCAGTACATCATCCGCGCGAACATCGAGGCGGAAACCGCCGACACGATGGCCCGCACGATGATCCTGCCCGCCGCCCTTCGCTACCTCGCGCTCGGCGACGATGCCGGGATCGGCGCGGTCACCGAGGAGGCGACCCCGCTGGTCGACGAGCTCGTCTCGGCGATCAAGGAACTCGATGACGCCAACCAGTACCCGGACGGCCTCGAGGGCATGGACCTGGCCGTCCACGCCCGCGACAAGCAGGTCGCCGGGATGGCCCGGGTGCGCGAGGCGGCGGACAAGCTGGAGAAGATCGTCCCCGACGATCTCTGGCCGCTGCCGAAGTACGCCGAGATGCTCTTCATCCGGTAGGACATCGGCGATCGGCAAGCCCGTCGAGATTCGCGAGGCAGGGCTCGGCGACCACGGCTGGGTGCTCGAGCGCCACGCCCACCTCTACGAGGACGAGGAGGGCTGGGGCGAGGCGTTCCTCGCGCTGGTCGCCCGTGTGATCGCCGAGTACCTCGAGCAACACGACCCCCAACGGGAGGCCGCCTGGATCGCCGAGCTGGACGGTAAGCGCGTCGGGGCGGTCTATTGCGTCCGCAATTCGGAGAACGTCGCCCAGCTCCGCCTCCTCTTCGTCGAGTCCAGCGCACGCGGCCACGGTGCAGGGAGCATCCTCGTCGAGCAGTGCGTCGCCTTCGCGCGCGAGCGCGGCTACGAGCGGATGGTGCTGTGGACGAACAGCTCGCTCGCGAGCGCGCGCAGGATCTACGACGCGGCCGGATTTGTGCAGACCAAGGAGGAGCCCCACCCCGTGTTCCCCGAGGGAACGATGGCCCAGGAGCTCTGGCTCGACCTGTAGCTGTTTGAGCGGCCGGCGAGGATGGGTAAACCCGAGCGCGTATGCCACTTTACGGACCGAAGCACGTCGAGCGCTACCGGGCGACTGGTGGCGAGGAGGGCCACGACTGGCAGGGCACCCACACCCTCCTCCTGACCACCACCGGCCGGCGCTCCGGTGAGGCGCAGACGACCCCGCTGATCTACGGGCGCCACGGGGACGACTATCTGGTGGTCGCCTCGAAGGGCGGCTCGGACACGCCGCCGTCCTGGTACCGGAACCTGCAAGCTGACCCTGGCGTCCAGGTGCAGGTCAAGGACAAGCGCTTCGCGGCCCACGCCCGTGACGCCACCCCAGAGGAGAAGCCACAGCTCTGGCGGACGATGACCGCTGAGTGGCCCGCGTACGACGACTATCAGGAGAGCACCGAGCGCGAGATCCCGGTCGTCGTCCTCGAGCCGGCTTAACCGGAGGCCCATCTACCCACTAGTTGGTGTCTTATTGAGATCTAGGTGGACCTTTCGTCCAACGCGCTAATAGTCAGTACGCGGGAATGCCGATAACTGGGGTGCATGGATGCGAACCGCGATCGCCTCATGGCGATCATCAAGGCACAGAGCGAGATCGCCGCATCTGATCTCGACACCAACCAGGTGATGCACCTGGTGGCGAAGCGGGCCCAGGACATCACCGGCGCCACGTCCGCAGTGATCGAGATTCCCGATGGGCAGGAGATGATCTACGCGGTCACCTCGGGTGAGGCGACCCCGTATCTCGGCATCCGGCTGAACCGGCAGACCAGTCTCTCCGGTCTGTCGCTGGACCAGGGCAAGGTCCTCTACTGCGAGGACACCGAGATCGACCCCCGCATCGACCGCCGGGCGTCACGGGGAGTGAACGCCCGCTCGATGATCTGCGTGCCGCTCAACCACAGCGACCGCTCGGTGGGCGTGCTCAAGGTGTACTCGCCCGAGCCACGCCACTTCGGGCCCGCGGACATCGAGACCCTGAACCTGCTCAGCGAGGCCATCTCCGCCCAGATGGCCCATGCCGAGCTCTACGAGCTCAAGGCCAAGGAGAGCAGGACGGACGCGCTCACCGGCCTGCTGAACCGCAGGGCGTACGAGGAGCGGCGCGTGATCGAGGCCGCCAGGAGCGCGCGCTATGGCCACTCGCTCGGCCTCTGCCTGTTCGACCTGGACGGCTTCAAGGGAGTCAACGACCGCCTCGGCCACCCGGCGGGCGATGAGGTGCTCCAGGGCGTGGCGAAGGTGATCGGCTCCTCTCGCCTCACCGACGACGCCTTCCGGATCGGGGGCGACGAGTTCGCGGTCCTGATGCCGGAGACCCGTCTCGAGGGAGCGAAGATCGCCGCGGAGAGGCTGATCGACGCGCTGGCCGAGGCTCACCTCGGCGGCGGGGACGTCACCGCTTCCTACGGCATCGCGGCGACCACCGGGGACGCCCTCAGCCTGCACGAGGCTGCCGACAGGGCGCTGCTGGCCGCGAAGGACCGGCTCAGGGCCTCGGCGGCCAAATAAGCTCCACGCATCGACTTCCAGGTCCGCAAAGACGATCTGCACGAGACGCGCTTCCGGGAAGCCGATGCGCCGAAGCTCGAGTCGGGCCAGGCGTTACTCGGAGTGGACAGCTTCGGGCTCACCACCAACAACATCACCTATGCCGTGATGGGCGAGGCGATGAACTACTGGAGCTTCTTCCCGGCCGAGGAACCGTGGGCGCGCATGCCGGTCTGGGGCTTCGCCGACGTCGTCGCCAGCGAGGCCGAGGGCGTGCCGGAGGGGACCCGGATCTTCGGCTACCTCCCCCCCGCCTCCAACCTGGTCGTCCAGCCGGACCGCTCCGACCCGCTGGATTTCGTCGATCAGAGCCCGCATCGCGCCAACCTCCCCGCCGCGTACAACCGCTACATCCGCGTCGCCGGCATGCCCCTGTACGAGGAGGAGAACGAGGACCAGCAGATGCTGCTCTGGCCCCTCTACTTCACCTCGTTCCTGATCGATGACTTCCTCGACGACGAGTCGATGTTCGGAACGCAGACCGCAGTGCTGTCCAGCGCCTCGAGCCGCACCTCCTCGGCGCTCGCCTATCTGCTCTCCCGGCGCGATGGAATCGAAGTGATCGGCCTGACCTCGCCCGGGAACGTCGAGTTCACGGAATCGCTCGGCGTCTACGACCGGGTCGTCCCGTACGAGGAGCTCACCCTCGATCCATCGGAAGCCGGCCGTCTACGTCGACATGTCGGGCGACGCCAAGGTGCGCAGCTCGGTCCACGGCCACTTCGGGGACGAGCTCAAGCACAGCTCGGCCGTCGGCATCACCCACCGCGAGGATCTCGGCGGCGGCTCCGGTCTGGAGGGCCCGGAGCCGGTCTTCTTCTTCGCCCCGGACCGGCTCCGCAAGCGCACGGCGGACTGGGGTCCCGAAGGCCTCAACGAGCACATCGGCGAGGCCTGGAGCCCCTACGTCGAGTGGACCCGCGGCTGGCTGCGAGTAGAGCACGGCTCCGGGGAGGACGACGTCGAGCGCGTTTACCGCGAGCTGCTTGATGGTAAATCCGACCCAGGAGTCGGACACGTAATTTCGACGTAGTGAGAGTTTTCATCCTGGCCTGTTTTCTTGCCGCCGCCCTCGCGGGCTGCGGCTCCTCATCGGGCGGCGCTGGGACGGCGACCGGTCCAACTCAGGCTGCGATCACCAGTCCTCCCGCGACCACGAGCGCCGCCGCGACCACCGGCAGGCGGTCCCACCTCACCTCGGCCTGCTCCTCACGCGCACGCCGGGTTCTGGCAGGCTACGGCTCGGTCCATGCCTCGCCCTTCATCGCATCGAGCGGGGCCGAGAGCTGCCGCTTCGAGTCCTCCGGCGGCGGTCCGGGCGTCGTCGTGGAGCTCGACAGCGCGCCGCAGCCCTACGTCCGGATGGAGCGTGAGCAGGTCGAGTTCTGGCAGAACGTGGAGTGGTCTCACGCGGCGGCTCGTGCCTCCCCTTACCCGATCACCAGCCTGGGACTGGGCGGCTACTGGTTCCCGCTGCAGCGCCGGCTTCTGACCACCGACGGCGTGCGGCTGATCACCATCAAGATGCGATCGTCGGGCTCGTCCGGCCCGGCGGCCCGCAAATCGCTTGCCACCCGGCTGGCGCGCATTTATCTCGGGCCGCCCGTGAAGCCGCCCGGCTACTAGCTAGACCTCGAGGCGGGACTCCTCGAGATCGAGCTCTCGCTCGACGCGGCGCATCACCTCCACGCTGATCCGCCGGTTGTTGCGCAGCTCGACCAGGGCCGCACGCTGGGACGCGTAGATCTCGTGCATGAGCCGCTGGTAGGCGAGGGAGCGCTCCTCGATGCCGTCGGAGCCGTCGATCGCCCCAGCCTGGGCGGCGAAACGCCGCTTCCGGAATCGATAGAGAGCTCGGACCCGCTCGAGTCGTCTCGTCCTGGGTCCATTCTTCGTCCTCGAGCTCCTCGACGCGATCGAGCGCCGCTCGGGCGATCACCAGCCTTGCCTTGACCTCCTCGCTCTCCTCGTCGGTGCCGTCATCCAGCACGCCGAGCTTGCGGATCAGCCAGGGCAGGGTCAGCCCCTCGCCGACCACCGTCACCAGGATCAGCGAGAAGGTGATGAACTGGATCAGGTCGCGCCCGGGCAAGGGCGCACCGGCGTCCGTGTGCAGGGGAAGCGCCAGCGCTGCGGCGAGCGAGACCGCCCCTCGCATGCCCGACCAGCCGCCCACCACCCGCAACCGCCAGCTCGCTCGCCGGGCGACCTGGGACGGACGCCGGTCGACCGTCCGGATGACCACCGTGATCGTCGAACTGCCAGACGTAGCGGAGCAGGATCACTGCAGCGCAGATGAGCGCGGCATAGCCGACCACCTCCGATGCCGTCCTGCCAGCGAGACCGTCGACGATCGTCGGCAGCTGGAGCCCGATCAGGATGAACAGCGCCGCGTTGAGGAGGAACGTCAGGATCGACCACATCGCGTCGCCCTGCATCCGGCTCTCCATCGAGGCGATCTCGGGCGCGCGCCAGCCCAGATACAGGCCGCAGGTGACGACCGCCAGGACCCCGGAGACCCCGAGCTGGTCCGCGGGGATGAAGGCTCCATACGCGCTGAAGAGCGAGATCGTCAGCTCGGTGTTGACGTCGGTGACTCGCTTACGGATCTCGGCGATCACGTAGCCGACAACCAGGCCAATCGCGATGCCTCCGGCGACGTCGCCGCAGAAGGTCAGAAGGGTATGCCCGGCGGAGACGGTCTCGCCGATCGCCGCGGCGACCGCGACCTTGTACATGACCAGGGCGGTCGCATCGTTGATCAGGCTCTCCCCCTCGAGCACGTTGATCATCCGGCGCGGAGCTCCGACCCGGCGCATGATCGCCGTGGCGGCCGCCGGGTCGGTCGGCGAGACGATCGCGCCGAGCGCGAAGGAGATCGCCCAGGGCAGGTCGATCACCTCGTGCGCGATGACTCCCACGGCGCCGGCCGTGAAGATGGTCAGGCCGATCGCGTTGAGCGAGATCACGCGCGCGTCCACCCGTAGGCTGCGCAGGTCGTAGAAGAAGGACGAGGAGTAGAGCAGCGGCGGCAGGAAGATCAGCAGGACCAGATCCGGGTTGAGCGAGATGCTCGGCATCCCGGGGATCAGGCCCAGGAGCAGGCCCCCGAGCACCAGCGGGATGGGATATGGCACCTTCAGCCAGTTGGCGATCGCGTTCAGCCCGGCTGCCGAGACGAAGAGGGCCGCGAGCAGGATCTGCAGATCGTTCACGCCTCAATTCTGTAGGGTCGCCGCAGGGAGCGCCTCCGACTCAGCCTCGTCCCCTGGGCGCTTGCTCACCCCGGTCGGGTCGAGCGGGTCAGCGGGTGATCTTCGGATCAGGCTGGCGCTCCCGCAGGACGCGCCGCAGGATCTTCCCCGACGCGGACTTCGGGATCTCGTCGACGAACTCGACCTCGCGGATCCGCTTGTACGGCGCGACCCGCTCGGCGACGTAGGCCATCAACTCGTCGGGATCGACGCCGTCATCGGAGACCACGAAAGCCTTGGGCGCCTCACCGCCGTCTTCCATCGGCATGCCGACCACGCCAGCCTCCTTCACCTTCGGATGCGAGACCAGCACGGCCTCGAGCTCTGCCGGCGGCACCTGGTGGCCCTTGTACTTGATCAGCTCCTTGAGCCGATCGACGATGTAGGTGAAGCCCTCCGGATCGATGCGGGCGATGTCGCCGGTGCGCAGCCAGCCGTCCTGGACGAGCGTCTCCCGGGTCGCCTCCGGATTGTTGAGATAGCCCGTCATCACCTGCGGGCCGCGCACCCAGAGCTCGCCCTCCTCGCCCTCGGCGACGTCCTCGCCGGTCTCCGGATTGACCAGCCGCGCCTCGGTGTTCGGAATCAGCGCGCCGATGCTGCCCGGCGGGGTCTCCTCGATCCTGGCGAACCGGCTCTTGTGGCTGACCGGGCTGAGCTCGGTCATCCCGTAGCCCTGCCGGATCGGTGCGCCGATTCGCGACTCGGCGCGTCCGGCAAGATCGGCGTCGAGTGGTGCGGCGCCCGAGATCACCATCTTCAGGCGCGAGGTGTCGCGCTCCTCGACTCCCGGCGCGGTGGCGAACGCGAGCACGATCGGGGGAGCGATGTGGAGCCAGGTGACGCCGTGCCTCTCAACGATCTCGAGCAGCTCGTCGAGATCGAAGCGAGGCATCGTCACGATCGTCGATCCCTTGGCGAGACCCATGTTCAGCACGACCGTCTGGCCGTAGATGTGGAAGAACGGCATCAGGCCGACCAGGACGTCCTCGTCGGTCAGTGGCATGGAATTCCAAGCCTGCTCGATGTTCGCCACCAGGTTGCGATGGGTGAGCATCACGCCCTTCATCAGTCCCGTGGTGCCGCTCGAGTACGGGAGGACGGCGAGGTCCTCGGGGTCCACCTCCACCTCTTCTGGTGTTGCTCCCGGTTCGGCCTCCGCGACGAACGCCGGGGGATCGACGATCAGGAGCTTGGCCTTTGCGTTGGCTATCTGCCGCTCGATTTCGTCCGGCGTGAGCAGCGCGAACATCGGCGTCACGACGGCGCCGGCGCGCAGGATCGCGTGGTATGCGATGCCCCAACCGGGGGTGTTCGGGCCAACCAGCCCGACGACGTCGCCCTTCCCGATTCCCTTCGACTGAAGCAGGGCGGCGGCCGCATCCACCCTCTCGGCGAGCTGCGCGTAGGTGGTCACCTCGCCGCCGGTTCCCTCGACGAACGCCGGATGACCCCCGCGCTCGGCCGCACCGCTGATGACGTGCTCGTAGAGCGTTACGTCCGGGATCTCGATATCGGGCTCTGGGCTTCGATAGATCAACGCCTGCGTCTCCTGGCTCCTAGGTGTCCCAGCCGAAGTAGACCTCGATCCGCCTGACCTGACCTCCCTCGAAGGTGAGGACCTCGGTGTTCCGGCCCCCGCTGCCGTCGGGCCGCTTCAGCTCGTAGGTGAGGACCACCTCGTTCCCCGACTCGACCAGGCGGACGATGTCGATCCCCTGCCCCTGTCCGGCACCCGGCCAGCACCTCTCGAAGAACCCCTCCCGGTCGAGCTTCGGGTCGGGCGGGCTCGAGAAGGTCAGCTCGGGCGCGAGATGCTTCTCGAAGAAGTCGCGGTCTCCCGCGGAAAAGGCTCGGTAGAGCTCCCGGGTGATCTGCTTTCGGTCGGTCATCGGCCCTCAGGCTACTCGCGCCGCCCGAGGGCGAGGGCCCCTGGGGACGGATCGGCGCCGTACTCGCGCTGCTCGCGATGTTGGCCAGGATCCACTGGCCGATCGGCGCGTCGTCCTTGCCGCCGGACGGATCTGCGAGCAACAGGAACAGGGCGAGGCCCGCGGTGACGACGATCGCGGCGATCACGTCCCGCCGGGTGATTCGCTGTGCGGAGAGCCAGACGCCGAGCGGCAGCGCGAAGACGATCGTGGTCGCGAGGATCGGCTGCACCACCACCAGCCGGCCATCGCCGAGCGCGGCGGCCTGCAGGCCGAAGGCGATCCCGTACGCGACGATCCCGCCGAGCCAGACCGGATGCTGGACCAGGCGGAAGAGGATTCCGGCGCTTGCCTCCTTCGCCTCGGGCGCATTCATCACGACACGCTGCTGCAACACGGTCCCCAGAGCGAAAACCGCCGCCGATCCGAAGGCGAGGATCACCGACATTGGGCCCAGCCTATGAGGGTGGCCGGGCGACTCCCTGCGCCTCGAACTGCTCGATGACGCGTCCGCCCCGGCCGCGCGTGAAGAAGCTGAACGACCAGCGGATCAGGACGAGGAGTCGGTTCTGAAATCCGATCAGGTACCAGAGATGGACCACGAGCCAGGTGACCCAGGCCGGGAACCCACTGAGGCGCGCGGCGTGGAGGTCCGCGACGGCCCGCGCCCGGCCGATCGTCGCGAGGTTCCCCTTGTCGCGGTAGCGGAACGGCCCCTGATCCTTGCCTTGCAGGCGGGCCTTGACCAGCTTGGCGGCGTAGCGGCCCTGTTGCATCGCCACCGGCGCGACACCGGGAAGGTCCTGCAGGGCGCCGTCCTCGTCGTGTACCCGCACCATGTCACCGAGCCCGAGCACCTCCGGATGACCCGGGAGCGACAGGTCGGGCCCCACCGAGACCCTTCCGGCGCGATCGACCTCGGCGCCGGTCGCCTGTCCGAGGCGCCTGGCGAGTGAGGCGGCCGTGACGCCGGCCGCCCAGATCACCGTTCGGGCAGGGATGTGCTCGCTGGCGCCGCCGTGCCCCTCGACCGTGACGCTCTCGTCGTCGATATCGACGACGGTGTGGCCGAGCAGCGGCGTGACGCCGAGATGCTCGAGCGCGCGCGACGCCTTCTCGGAGAGCGACGGCGGGAAGGTGGTGAGCACGCGATCGGCCAACTCCACGAGGAGCACCCGCCCCTCCCTGGGGTCCATCACCCGGAAGTCCCGCCGGAGCGTGTCGCGAGCGAGCTCGCCGATCTGGCCCGCCATCTCCACTCCAGTCGGGCCGGCGCCGACCACGACGAACGTCAGCCAGGCCCGCTTCCGCTCCTCGTCGGTCTCCAGCTCCGCGGCCTCGAAGGCGCTCAGGATCTGCGCTCGCACGTTGAGCGCGCTCTCCAAGGACTTGACCTCGTGCGCGTAGGTCTCCCACTCGTCATGGCCGAAGTAGGAGTAGCGGGAGCCGCCGGCAGCGATCAGCGTGTCGTACGGGATCGTGAGCGGGCCGCCTTCCCCCGCCCCGGGCTCGACCTGCACCGTCCGGCCCTCGAGGTCGACATTGCGCACCTCCCCCAGAAGCACCCGCACATTGCGGCGCCGCTTGAAGATGGCCCGCAGCGGATAGGCGACCTCCTCGGCGGAGAGCGCCCCGGTGGCCACCTGGTACGTCAGCGGCTGAAACAGGTGGAAGTTGCGCCGGTCGACCAGCGTCACCTCGACCGGCATGCGGGCGAGCTTCTGGACGGCCTGCAGGCCGCCGAAGCCGCCGCCGATCACCACCACTCTGTGCGGGGTTCCGTCCATCCCTAGCGGGTGAGGGACGGCTCGGTGGCCCCGGCGTCCTCAAGCACCAACCCAGCTCCTGGCCTCGTCCAACTCATCCATCTCGAAGACCTTGAGCTCGCCGGGCATCGCCCAGGCGAACAGGCGCATCGCATCGGCCACCCAGCCGACGCCGGTGACGACGGCCAGCCGCTTCCAGGCCGAGCGGTTCCTGAGCTCGACGCCGAGTCCGGTCTTCACGTCCTCGATCCAGGCCTTTGGCTCCAGCCCGTCGAAGTCTGGCAGGACGAATAGGACCCGGGCCTCCCCCGAGTCGATCGCCTCCTTCAGAGCCGGCTCCATGACGTCCCGGTAGTCGTCCCGCGTGAGCTTCCCCGAGGCGCGCAAGCCGATGACGCCGGTGGGCAGGTCGTCCATCCTTTCGATCATGTCTCCTCCTGGCGCTGGGTGGCAGTCGCTATCAATAGACAGGATGCCCAACGCACTCGAGCTCCACTCCCTCACCAAGCGCTACGACGACGGCACCCTCGCGCTGGACGCTCTCGACCTCGAGGTCCCGTCGGGCAGCTTCTTCGGCCTGCTCGGCCCGAACGGCGCCGGCAAGACCACGCTGATCAGCGCCGTCTGCAACCTGATCAGGCTGACCGACGGTGAGATCTCGGTGTTCGGCGAGCCGGGCGGCTCGATGGAGGCGCGGCGGCTGATCGGCATCGCCGAGCAGGAGCCCAACCTCGACCGCTTCCTCACGGTCCACGAGACCCTGCTCTACCACGGCGGCTACTACGGGATGAGCGGGGCGGCCGCCGCCGAGCGCGCCGACGAGATGATCGACGTCTTCGACCTGGGCGCCAAACGCGACACGCGGGCGCCCAAGCTCTCCGGCGGGATGCGCCGTCGCCTGCTCCTCGCCCGTGCGCTGCTGCACGAGCCGCGCCTGGTGATCCTCGACGAGCCGACCGCGGGCGTCGACCTCGAGCTCCGCCACGAGCTCTGGCGCTACATCCGCCGCCTGCACGAGCGCGGCACGACGATCCTGCTCACCACCCACTACCTCGAGGAGGCCGAGGCGCTCTGCGAGGAGATCGCGCTGATCGGCCGCGGCCGAATCATGGCCCGGGATACGGCCGCCGGGCTGAAGGAGCGCTTCGACGCCGCAACCCTCGAGGACGTCTACATGAAGACCGTCGCCGCCGGCCGGCGGGATGTCGAGGTCGAGGAGTCCCCGGCCTAGCCTCAGCTAAGGGCTCTTCTTCCGCTGTATGAACCACTCGGTGAACTCGCGGCAGCGGCCCTCCGAGTCGAACTGCATCACGAAGCAGTTGTCGTAGACCCGGGCGACCGGGCCGTCCGGCGACTCTCTGTACGAGCTCATCCCGGTGGCGACCGCCACCTGCCCATCCACCGCGACGGCCCGGTAGGCGGCATCGTATGTGCCCGGCTCGTCGCGGGTGGAGGCGTCGGCATGATCGCCCTCCCCCAGCCATGACTCGACCACCGCGGCACGACCCTCGATCGCGTCGTCCTCCGGGTGGTAGCGGTAGCTGATGTCCTCCGCGAAGAGCGCCTCGATCTGGCCGCGGTCGTAGCTCTTCCAGGCCGCGACGTAGTCCTTGAGCCAGCGATCGACGTCTTCCCGAAGCATGGGTCGATCCTAACCAGCGATGGGCCGCAGCTAACGTGTCCTGCGATGAGCGCCCATGCCCAAGCCAACCCCTGGCAGGGGTTCCTCTGGCTCTCGCGGCGGGAGTGCCATCGCGTCCTTCGCCTCTGGACCCAGACGACGCTGGCGCCGGTCGTCTCCTCCCTGCTCTTCATCGTCGTCTTCGGGCTCAGCCTCGGCGGGCGGATCAAGCAGGTCGACGGCTTCGACTACGACCAGTTCATCGTCCCCGGCCTGATCGCGATGGCGATGGCCCAGGCCGCCTACTCCAACAACGCCTCGACGATCTTCCAGGGCCGCTCCGACCGCTACATCGACGACGTCCTAGCCGCCCCGATCCACAACTGGCAGGTCAACGTCGGCTACCTGGTCGGCGGCGCCTTCCGGGCGCTGATCATCGGCGTCGGCCTCGCCGCCTGCGCGATCCCGATCACCGGCGCGCCGATCAATCACCCCGCCCTGCTCCTCTTTGCGGTCCTCATGCTGGTCGTCGGCTTTGGCGCCCTCGGCACGATCGTCGGCATCTACGCCGAGACCTTCGACCACACCAGCTTCATCAACAACATCGTCATCCTCCCCCTCACCTTCCTCGGCGGCGTTTTCTACTCGGTCAGCCGCCTCGGCTCACCCTGGGAGCAGCTCTCCCACGTCAACCCGCTCTTCTACGTCGTGGAGACGATCCGCTACGGCTTCCTGGGCGTCTCCGACGTCAGCCCCTGGATCGCCTTCGCGGTGGTCGCCGGCATGTGCCTGGCGCTGCTGGCGTGGAGCCAGTGGCTGTTCACAAGCGGGCGGAAGCTGAAGCCATAGCCTGGATTGCCAACGCCGAAAGGAGAAGCCATGGCCGCCACGACGCTGTCGAAGGAGATGCTGGAGGCGCACCCGGCGCCCGCCCAGGTCGATCGCGATCTGCTGGCCCGCTGCATCGACGAGTGCCTCGCCTGCCTGCAGAGCTGCACAGCCTGCGCCGATGCAGACCTGGCCGAGGACGACGTCGCCGAGATGCGCAGATGCATCCGGCTTTGCCTGGACTGCGCCGACGCCTGCGACGCGACCGCCCGCCTCCTCAGCCGCCAGACGGACTACGTCGCCGAGACCGCCCGAGCACAGGTGGCGTCGTGCTGGGAGCTCTGTGCGATCTGCGCCCGGGAGTGCGAGCGCCATGCGGATCACCACGAGCACTGCCGGCTCTGCGGCGAGGAGTGCAGACGCTGCGAGCAGGCATGTTCCGACGTGCTTGAGGCGATCGAGGCACCGTCCTGAGGGGAGGCGATCTCAAGCAGCCGTTGAGGTCCCCCTGAGCTAGGGCGCCGCCGCGGCTTTGGCCTGCTGCTGCGGCTCGGCCGCCGGCAGCGGCACACGGGCAACTTCATAGGCCTCCGGCTGGTCGAGCGTCTCGCGCTCCAACAGCGCCGTGGCGAGCGCCTCTAGGCGGTCGCGCTCTTGCTCGAGAAGCTGGATCACGTCTCGCTCGGCGTCGTCGACGATTCGGCGGACCTCCTGGTCAACAAGCTCCTGCGTCGGCTCGGATGCTGGTGTAGTGCCGGGCAGCAGCACCCCGCCGTCCTGGCGGCCGTCGGTGACGGCGATCGGGCCGATTGCGTCGCTCATGCCCCAGCGGCCGACCATGCCGCGTGCGACCTGGGTGAGGTTCTGGATGTCCGACTCGGCGCCCGTGCTCAGGTCGTCGAAGATGACCTTCTCAGCGGCTCGGCCGCCGAGAGCGACCTTGATCTGGGCCAGGACCTCCTCGAGGCGGAGGTTGTAGCGGTCGGTCTCCGGGGTCGAGAGGGTGACGCCGAGTGCCTGGCCGCGGGGGATAATCGAGATCTTCCGGACCGGATCCGCGCCCGGGGTGAGCATGCCGACCAGCGCGTGGCCGGACTCGTGGTACGCGGTGCGCTTCCGGTCGTCGTCGGTCATCACGATCTGGCGCTCGGCGCCCAGGAGGATCTTCTCGATCGACTCCGTGATGTCGCTCTGCTCGACCTTGGCGTGGTTGTGGCGGGCGGCGGCGAGGGCAGACTCGTTGACGAGCAGCGCGATGTCGGCGCCGGTGGAGCCGGGAATCGAGGAGGCGATGCGCTCCAGGTCGACGTCGTCCGCGAGCGGCACGCTCCGGGTGTGGATCTTGAGGATCGCGACGCGGCCCGGCTGGTCGGGCGGGTTGACCGCGATGCGGCGGTCGAAGCGGCCCGGGCGCAGCAGCGCGGGGTCGAGGATCTCGGGACGGTTGGTCGCACCGAGGACGATCACGTTCGTGCCCGGCTCGAAGCCGTCCATCTCGGTGAGGATCTGGTTGAGCGTCTGCTCGCGCTCGTCGTTGCCGCCGCTGATGCCGCCGTAGTTGCCCGAGCGCGAGCGCCCGATTGCGTCCAGCTCGTCGATGAAGACGATCGAAGGCGCCGCTTCCTTCGCCTGCTTGAAGAGGTCGCGCACGCGCGAGGCCCCCACCCCCACGATCGCCTCGACGAACTCCGAGGCCGACAGGTGGAAGAACGCGGCGTGCGCCTCGCCCGCCACCGCGCGGGCCAGCAGCGTCTTGCCGGTCCCGGGTGGACCGTAGAGCAGGACGCCGTGCGGGATCCGGGCGCCGAGCTTGGTGTAGCGCTGCGGGTTCTTCAGGAAGTCGACGATCTCTTCCAGCTCGTCCTCGGCCTCGTCGATCCCGGCGACGTCGTTGAAGGTGATGCGTTCGGTCTCGCCTGGCTTGACGCGCCTCGCGGTGGCGCGGCCGAAGCCGCCCAGGATGCCGCCCCCTCCCGCCCCCGTCTGGCGGCGCGCGATCCAGATGAAGAATCCGATGATGAGCAGCCACGGGAGGAAGCCGATCAGCAGCGTGCCGATCAGCGAACGCCCGCTGTCCGGCGACTCCGCATTGATGGTCACGCCCGCCTGGGTCAGGAGCGTCGTGAGCTGGCCGTGGTCGATGAACGATGGGACCTCGGTCTTGAAGTTCTTCACCTTGACCGGCTTGGCGTCGCCCGGCGGGTCGTAGGTGGTCTCGTTCTTGAGCGTCCCCTCGATCGAGTCCCCCTTCGAGCTGATCTCACTGACGTTCTGGTTCTGCACCTGGCTGACGAAGAAGGGCTGGTAGGGGATGCGCGGGCGGTCAGGGGCGCCGCCCGTGAGGAAGGAGATGAGGAGGTTCACGGCCAGCAGGCCGAGCAGGAACGCGATGAACGTCCTGCTCCGCGGGATCATCGGCGGCTTGGGCTTCGGCGGTGCGCCGCGCCCGTCCGGCGCCGGCTGCACGCGCCAGCCCGCGGGATGCTGCTCCGGGGACGGGGTCGGCGGCGGCGGGGTGGCCGGCTTGGCCGGGCTTTCGGCGGGCGAGTCGGGCAAGCACTCAGGGTACTCCGGCGCCAGCTCGCGGCTCAGCCGGCCGGCGATCTAGAGCGGCGGGATGTTCTGGTTCCGGTGGAGGACGTTGCCCGGGTCGTAGCGGGACTTCAGGGCCCGGAGGCGGTCGAAGGACTCGGCGCCGTAGGCGGCCCGGACGCGCTCGAGCGGCTCGTCGGCCTGCATGTAGTTGGCGTAGCCGCCGCTGACCGCCCAGGGCTCAATCGCCGCGGCCGTCTCGCGGGCCCAGGCGATCGTCTCGTCGTCCTGGGACGGCGTCGAGCCAGGACGCCATCACGCTGATGTTGAAGGCCGCGTCGCGGTAGCCGAGCGCCGCGCTCGCCGGGTCGACGTCCTTGGGAGCGCCGCGCAGCGACTCGATCAAGATGCCGCCGGGGGGGCGGCCGAGGGCGAGGATGCGATCGAGGAGCTCGTCGATCAGCTCGTCCGGGAGCTCGGTGACGAAGTGGCCCTTCCAGTAGTTGCGGTCGACGCCGTAGCCGGGGTTGAAGACGAGCTGCTGGTCGAGGAACCCCTGTCGGCGCACCGTGTCGTTGACCAGCCCCGGCGCGGAGCGAAGCGCCCGTAGCTCCTCGGTCTCCTCCTCCGGGCCGGTGTAACAGGGGACGACGACCAGCTCCGGCGCAAGGTCCTCCGTGGAGCCGAGCTGCGCCTGGATGCTGATCTCGTCGTCTGCGGCGGCGTCTACGTCCCGGAACGCGCGCAGCGCATCGCGGACTCCGTCGCCCTCGTACTCGAAGCCCCCGCCGACGACCGTCTCCAGCGGATGGAGCCGGAACTTGGCCCGGGTCACCACGCCAAAGTTGCCACCGCCGCCGCGCAGCCCCCAGAGGAGCTCGGCCTCGTCGTCGCCATTGGCACGGACCACCTCGCCCGCGGGGGTAACCAGCTCGGCGGCGATCAGGTTGTCGCAGGTGAGCGCGTGCTGGGCGGTGAGGTGCCCGATGCCGCCGCCGAGGGCGAGGCCTGTGACCCCGGTCGAGCCGACCACGCCGCCCGGCGTGACCAGCCCATGGGCCTGGGTCGCGGCGTCGAAGTCGGACCAGGTGGCGCCGCCGCCGGAGATCGCAAGCCGCGCCTCCGGATCGACCTCGACCGCCCGCATCCGGGTGAGGTCGATCACCAGCCCGTCGTCGACCGCGCAATGCCCGGCGGGGTTGTGGCCGCCGCCCCGGACCGCCACCTCGAGATCGTTGGCCTGGGCGAAGGCGAGTGCCGCCGCCACATCCTCCGCGTCGACACAGCGCGCGATCGCAGCAGGGTGGCGGTCGATCAGCAGGTTGAAGCAGGTGCGCGCCCCCTCGTACTCGCGGTCGCCCGGCTCGAGAACGTCCCCCTTCAGGGATTTCTGCAGCTCTTTCACGTGGAGAAAGACCGCGTGAACCTAGCGAACTCATCGCCTCGGCACCGAATTTCGGCCGGGCTCGTTCACACCCTAACCTCGGTGAGGTGAAGGAGATCCTCGTCCCACCGCTGCGGGCCGCCGCCGTGGCCGCCTTCATCGCCGGGCTGCTCCTGCTGTTCTTCAACCCGCCGTCGTTCGCCCACGTGGGCGGGCTGGTGACGATCGGCGTGGGGGCTCTCGCGATCGTCCTGCTCACCGCCTGGCTCACCGTGGCGATGATCGGCGAGGAGATGCCCGAGCCCGAGTTCCGGCGTCTCGTCGACCGCAGCGAGGCGCTCGCAACCCTGCCGCCGCCGGATTACCCGCCAGGCGAGTTCGACCTGCTGGTGATGGAGGCGATCGACAACCTGCCACCCCAGTTTCAGCGGCTGCTGGCGGACACGCCGGTCGTGATCTCCAATCTCGGCGACGAACACCGGGCCTACGGCATGTACATGGGCGGCACGGTCGCCCGCGACATCTATCCCGACCGAATCATCATCTACCAGGACACCCTGGAGCGCGACTTCGGGCACGATCCGGCGCTGCTGCGAGCGCAGGTCGAGCGGGTGGTGCAGCACGAGCTCGCCCACCACCTCGGCTGGAACGAGGCCGGGGTGCGCGACCTCGGCCTCTGACTAAGCCCACGCTGGTCTCGAACTTCATGACATCGGCCTCTCCGTGCAGACTACGCCGAGCATGGCCTCGAATCGAATCCAGCCGACCGACAAGTTCCGCATCCTCTGCGTCGACGGCGGCGGCATCCGCGGCCTGATCCCGGCGCTGGTAATCGCCGAGCTCGAGCGCCGGATCCAGGCCAGGACAACCCCGCAAGCCCGCATCTCGGACTACTTCCACATGTTCGCCGGGACCTCGACCGGTGGGCTGGTCGCCCTCAGCCTGACGGCGCCGGACCCGGACAAACCCGGGCGGCCGGCGGTCAGCGCCGATCTGCTGGCGCGCTTCTACACCGAGGACGGGCCGAAGATCTTCCACCGCAGCGTGTGGCAGAAGCTGATCACGCTCTGGGGCTGGCTCGGCCCGAAGTACACGCACGGCCCGCTCGAGAGCGCTATCGAGAACCGCCTCGGGACGACCCACATCCAGCACGCGCTCCGGGAGCTGGTCGTCACTTCCTACGACATGACCAACCGCCAGCCCTATTTCTTCAAGCGCTGGCGCGCCCGGGAGGATCCCGAAGGTGACCGCAATCGGCCCATCGCCGACGCCGGCCTCGCCACGTCGGCCGCCCCCACCTACTTCCCTTCACACGAGCTCGACGGGCTCGCGCTCGTCGACGGCGGCGTATTCGCCGCGAACCCGGTGATCGTCGCCATCGTCGAAGCCCTGAAGCGTTTCGGCGACGACCCCCACCACCTCGACCAGGACGACCTGCTGGTGGTCTCGATCGGCACCGGCCTGCACGAGGACGGCTATCCGCAGGAGAAGGTCCGCCGCTGGGGCAGGCTGGGCTGGGTCCTGCCCCAGAAGGGCGAGCCGCCAATCCTGGGCGCGACGCTCGGCGGTGCCGCGGACGGGGCCGATCACTGGGCCCACACGCTCCTCAACCATCCCGGCGATCCTCACATCCAGCAAGCCGACCTCGGCCACGGCCCGCGCTACTTCCGCCTGCAGGTGCCGCTCGCCAAATCGGTCCCGCTGGACGACGCCAGCCGGCGGACCCTGACCGAGACGCTCCCCGGGTTAGCCGAGCAGCTGATCCGATCGCACGAGCCCGAGCTCTCGGAGATCGTCGAGCGGCTGCTCCGATTCAAGCCGCTGCCCTACGACCCAGCGCCGGCGATCAGCTAAGAGCCCTCTCATCCGGCGCTTAGAACGGCCTGAGCGCGGCGCGGGATCATCTCGATGATGGAGACGTATGCCGGCACCGGGCGATCGGTCGCCCGCACGCATCGCGACCGCTTCGGCGGCACCGAGGGCAACGAGATCCTCACCGCCGCCATCGGCGCGATCCTCACCATCCTGTTGCTCGCCGAGGGGATCACGATCATCCGGATGGGTGGCCTGGTCAGTGTCCACATGTTCGTCGGGCTGGTGCTCATCCCGCCGATCCTGCTCAAGCTGGCGAGCACCGGCTACCGATTCATCCGCTACTACAGCGGCGCGCGGCCCTACCGCCGGAAGGGGCCGCCGGCGCTGCCGATGCGGTTGCTCGCGCCGGTCCTGGTGATCACCACCGTCGGAGTCTTTGCCACCGGCGTCTGGCTGCTGCTGCTCGGCCACAAATCCGACCAGATGCTGCTGCTGCACAAGGTCTTCTTCATCGTCTGGGGCGTCGTCTTCGGAGTCCATTTCCTGGTCTACGCTCCGCGCGTGCTCCGCTCGGTGGGCAGCGACTGGGGCTCGGCTCGGCGCCGGGCTGTTCCCGGGACCGGCCCGCGCGGGATGCTCATCGCGGCGTCGCTGGGCACCGGCGTGGCGCTCGCCCTGTCGCTGGTGAGCACCATCGGCGGCTGGCACGCCGGCCCCGGCGGCTGACTTGCCCGGTCAGGCCGGCGGGATGTTGTGGTTGAGCCGGAAGAGGTTGTCCCGGTCGTAGCGGCCCTTCACCTCTCGGAGCCGGTCCCAGGTCGCACCCGGGTAGGCCGCGCGGATCGTCGCCTCGTCCTCGTCGCCCATGAAGCCGACGTAGCCACCGGCACCATCCCTTCCGAGGGACTCCGCCAGCCCATTCACCCAGGTGTCGTGGGTCTCCTTCTCCCCCTCGTCCGCGTACATCGCCGCGACGTTGACGAACAGCCCGCGATCGCGATGGGCGAAGGCGGTGGCGTCGTTCGGCACACGGCCGAGCCCGCCGCCGAGCACGCGCAGCTGGACGGACTTCATCATCGCCGTCGACTGAGGGAGCTGCTCGAGGATCACTTCCGCCGCCGCCGGCTCGAGCGAGTCTCCGAAGAAATTCGTCCCCGACGCGAAGCGCGCCTCCTGCTCCGGGCCCTCATAGAGCTCCGGGTAGCGCATCGGACGCACCATGTCGGCGTAAGGCTCGGCGAGAGCGCGGAAGGGCGCGATCACGTCGTCACCCTGATCGACCGGGCCGACGTAGGCCATCAGGCCAATCAAGATCGGCTTGCCGTGCGCCTCCTCGGGGATGAACGGCATCGGCGGCGCGAGCATCACGTTGGCGATGGTCGAGAGCTCCTCGGGTGCCTCCTTGGCCGCGTCGAGGAAGCCGGTGATCGTCTCGGGCGTCGCCGGCAGGATGAGCATCCCCCCGACGATCTCGGAGATCTCGTGCAGGCGGAACTGGAGGCGCGTGGCGACGCCGAAGTTGCCCTCGCCGCCTCGGATCGCCCAGAAGAGGTCGGGCTCGATGTCCTCGCTCGCCTGGACCACCTCGCCGTCGGCAGTCACCACCTCGGCGGCGAGCAGGTCGTCGATCGTCACCCCGTTCTTGCGGACGAGGAAGCCGACGCCGCCGGCCAGCGTGATGCCCCCGATGCCGACGGAGCCCGTGTCGCCGAGGCCCGTGACGAGCCCGTGCTCGCCAGTGGCCACGGTGTACTCGCCGGCGGTGATCCCGGCCTCGACCGAGGCGGTCTTGGCAGCGGCGTCGATCTCGAGGCCCTTCATCCCCGAGAGGTCGATGACGAGACCACCGTCGGTGGTCCCGTAACCCGCGCGGCTATGGCCGCCGCTGCGGACGGCGAGCTCGAGGCCGGCGTCGCGGGCGAGAGAGACGACACGGGAGACGTCCTCGGCGCCGGAGACCTTGGCGATCGCCACCGGCCGGCGGTCGTATCCCTTGAAGAAGACCTGGCGGGCGTCGTCGTACGGCTGATCGTCCGGCGTAATCAGGGTCCCTTCGAGATCGGCGCGGAGACCGTCGATGGGCAGATCCTTGGTCTGTGGCTGCTGAGACATCCGTGTACCCCCTTGAGGAGATTGACTTGTATTCGTTTGACGAGATCGACGTCTGGAATGTGACGCAACTACAACCGATAACAGGCAGGTATTCAACCATCTGGTTTAATGGCGGCTCAATGACCGGTGCGCAGCTCGACCGAACCTTCGCCGCACTCGCCGACCCGACCCGGCGGGCGATCCTGAAGCGCCTGTCTTCGGGCGAAGCCACCGTGAGCGAGCTCGCGGAGCCCTTCCCGGTCAGCATCCAGGCGGTCTCCAAGCACCTCAAGGTGCTGGAGCACGCCGGGCTGATCACCAGGGGCAGGACCGCGCAGCTCAGGCCGGCGCGGCTGAAGGGGACGCCGCTGAAGGAGGCCGCGGCCTGGATCGGCGACTATCGGCGCTTCTGGGAGCGCGGCTTCGAGCGGATGGAGGATCGACTTGGTGGCTGACAACCCGGACATCGAGATGAGCTGGACCTTCGAGGCGCCCCGCGAGGAGGTCTGGCGCGAGTGGACCGAGCCCGAACGCTTCGCCGACTGGTACGGCGGGCCGGACTTCCCGATCCCACTCGACACGGTCGCGATGGACGTTCGCGAGGGAGGTAAGTGGAACCTCGTGATGATCGCCGGCCCGCGCGAGATCCACTGGGATGGCGAGTACATCGAAGTCAAGGAGCCCGAAAGGCTGGTCTTCACGGTGTCCGACCAACCCGACGAGGACGTCTATGACCTGTGCACGGTCGTCCTCACCGACCTCGACGGCGATCGCACCGAGATGCTGTTCCAGCAGAGCGGCGGCCACATGTCCGCCGAGGCGTACCGGCGTGCGGCGCAGGGCTGGTCCGGATTCTTCGAGCGGATCGCCGAGCGACTTTCAAATCAAACAGGAGGAAATGAATGAGTGGGAAGGTCGTTGTGACCGAGTTCATGACCATCGACGGGGTCATCCAGGACCCTGGCGGCAGCGGCGAGTACGACCGCGGCGGCTGGAGCTTCGAGTACGACCGCGGCGAGGAGGGCGACAAGTTCAAGCTCGACGAGCTCAAGGCCGCCGACGCCCAGCTGCTCGGACGAATCACCTACGAGGGCTTCGCCAAGGCTTGGCCGACGATGGAGGACGACGCCGGCTTCGCGGACAGGATGAACGGCATGCCCAAGTACGTGGTCTCGACCACGATCAAGGATCCTGAGTGGGAGAACACGAAGGTGATCTCCGACAACGTCCCCGAGGAGGTCGCGAAGCTGAAGGATCAGTACCGAGGGCGACATCCTGATCGCCGGCAGCGCCAAGCTGATCGCCACGCTGATCGAGAACGACCTGGTCGACGAGTGGCGGCTGATGGTCTTCCCCACCGTCCTCGGCCTGGGCAAGAGGCTCTTCCCGGAGGCGATCGATCGCAAGAAGCTGAAGCTGACCGACGACAGGCCGCTCGGCCCTGACGGAATCCGGCTGCAGACCTACGAGCAGGCCGACTGACCCGGCATCAGGGAATGAGGACGAGCTTGCCTCTCGCCCGGCCGTCCTCGAGGCGCTGATGCGCTTCTGAGGCCTGGGCGAGGGGAAAAGACTCATCGATCTCGACTCTGAGTTTTCCCTCGTCTGCGAGGCGCGCGAGCGACTCGAGCGCGCAATAGTCGGGCTCGACCTGGATTCCGCTGGCCCGCTTGCCCTGGTCCTGCGCGGCAGCTGCGACGGTGTCGGAGACGCCGCCCGGCAGGACGATCAGCAGGCCCCCTTCGCGGAGGGTCTCGAGGGAGCGCAGCCCGTAGTCGTCCGTGCCGATCAGGTCCATGACGAGGTCGACGTCGGAGACGACCTGCTCCCAGGGCGTGGTGGTGTAGTCGACGGGCTCGTCCACCCCGAGCTCGCGCAGGTAGTCGTGCTTGGGGGCCCGTGCGGTGCCGATCACATGAGCGCCGTGGGCCTTGGCGATCTGCACCGCCAGGTGCCCGACTCCGCCCGCCGCGGCATGGATCAGGACCCGGTCGCCCTCCCCCACGCCGGCGATGTCGACGAGCGACTGCCAGGCGGTGAGGCCGGCCAGGGGCAGGCCGGCCGCCTGCTCGTCCGTGAGCACGTCCGGGGTGCGGGCGAGCTGGCGGGCGGGCGCGGTGACGAACTCGGCGTAGGCGCGGGCGAGCCGGGGAAACCAGGGCATGCCGAAGACCCGGTCACCGGGGGCGAAGCGGGTCAACGATCGGGAGATCTCCTCGACCACCCCCGCGACGTCCCAGCCGAGGATGATCGGCGGCTCACCCACCACCTTCGGGTTGCCGCCGTAGAGGCGCGTCTTCCAATCGACCGGGTTGATGCCCGCTGCGGCGACCCGGACCAGCACCTCGGTCTGGACCGGCTCGGGGCGGTCGACCTCTCGCAGCTCGAGCACCTCCGGGCCGCCGGGCTCGCGCATCACCACCGCCCTCAGAGGCTCACCTCGACGCGGTGATCGTGCTCGTCGAGAGCGAAGGTGGCCTCGGCGGTCGCCTGGTAGAGGCGATGGCGGGCCGGCGGGCTGACGTCCTCGACGGTCACCTCGTCGCCACCGTGGCCCACCGAGCGCTGGGAGAAGATCTCGATCCCCTCGACGGTCTCGTGAGCGGGCAGCTCCCGGGCGACGCCGAGCACATAGACGCCCTGGCCGGTATTGATCGGCACAGAAGTGTCGAAGATCACGATGCCGACCTCCCGCCGGTCCCGCAGGTTGATCGAGTGCGTGGCGTCGGGCTCCGACATCCAGAAGAAATCCCGGTAGTCGCGATGGGCGAAGTAGACCGGCGAAACCCAGGGCTGGCCGGTGCGGTCGGCGGTCGCGAGCACCATGTAGAGGCGCTCGTCGACGATCTCCCTGGCGGTTGCGGCGAAGCCGTTTTCGTCGTTCATGGCGCGCAGTATCCCCATTCTCGGCGATAGGCTCGATCGCCATCGAGGTCAGGCACCTCAACTGCGGCACGATGTGCCCGAGGGGAGCGCGTCTGCTTTCCGGCCACGGCGGCCTCGTGGAGCCGACGAAGATCGTCGCCCACTGCCTGCTGATCGAGTCCGACGGGGAACTCGTCCTCGTCGACACCGGATTCGGACTGGGCGACTGCTCGGATCCAAGGCGGCTGGGCCAGCCCTTCCGTGCTCTGGTCAGGCCGATCTGCGATGAGGGCGAGTCGGCGATCCGCCAGATCGCGGCACTCGGTCATGATCCCGCGGACGTCCGGCACATCGTCGCCACCCACCTCGATCCCGACCACGCCGGCGGCATCGGGGACTTCCCGGACGCCCAGATCCACGTCTTCGCCGCCGAGCTGGCGGCGGCCAAGTCGCCGCCGCTCCTGGAGCGCAGCCGCTACGTCAGCGCCCAGTGGGGCGAGCACCCGATCTGGGTCGAGCACGGGGTCGGGGGCGACAGCTGGTTCGGCTTCGAGAGCATCCGCCTGCTTCCCGGCCTGGACGCGGAGATCGCGATGATCCCCCTCCCCGGCCACACGGCCGGCCACTGCGGCGTCGCGATCAACACGCCAGACGGCTGGCTCCTCCACTGCGGCGACGCGTTCTTCTTCGCGGGTGAGATCGAGACTCCACGGCGCTGCCCGCCGGGCCTGCGCTTCTTCCAGACGCTCAACCAGCACGACGGGAAGGCGCGCCACCGCAACCAGGAGCGGCTGCGGGAGCTCCAGCGCGTCCACGGCGGCGACGTGAGTCTCCTCTGCTCGCACGACCCACAGATGCTGCAATGAGTTAGAGGAGGTCAAGCGATGATCGATCAGCCAACCGCGGAACAGGCGTTGAAGGAGCTCGAGGTCCTGATCGGGGAGTGGACGATGGAGGCGATCCCGCCCGCGGGCGAGCCCTGGCCCGGCGAGGCGCGTGCCACCTTCGAGTGGTTGGAGGGCAACCAGTTGGTGCTCGAGCGCTCCACGGTGGAGATGCCGGAGGCGCCCGACGGCATCTGCGTGATCGGCTGCGACGCCGCCAACGGGACCTATTACCAGCTCTACAGCGGACGACCGCGGGGTCTGCCGGGTCTACGAGATGAGCATCGGCAACGGCGAGTGGAAGCTGTGGCGCGAGGGCGAGCCCTTCGCGCAGCGCTTCACCGCAACGATCTCGGACGACGGCAACCGGATCGATGGACGCTGGGAGTTCGACGAGGGAGCAGCTGGGAGACCGACTTCGACCTCGTCTACACCAGGGTCGGCTGACGGATATTCCCTCCCGGCGCGAAGAAGCGGCCCCCGCAGGGGGGCCGCTTCGTTTGCGTGGAGGAGGCTGGACCTAGGCGGCGGCGGCCTGCGGCATCGCCTCGGACTCGCGCTGGGACTCCGGCTCCACCGGCTCGCGCTCGATGTCGCGCTCGCGAACCAGCCAGAGGGCCAGGACGGCGCCCGCGAAGCAGACCACGCCTCCCAGGGTCAGCACGTCGTTGAACCCGGCGAGGAATCCCTCGCGCGCCGCGTGTTCGACCGCCGGCTGGGCCTGCTGCGGCACCGAAGCCAGGGCCTGGTGGAGGCTGCCCGAGGAGGCGGCCTCGACGAGCTGACGCGGATGGCCCCCACTCGCCGTGGCTGTGCCGGCCGTCAGGTCACTGACCTTGGAGGCACCCTGGGACACGAAGATCGCGCCCCAGACCGCGACGCCGACCGCGACACCGACCTGCCGGAACGTGTCGTTGATCCCCGCGGCCATTCCACTCCGCTCCTTGGGCACCACGCTGAGCGCGACATCCCCGATCACCGGGTTGAGCAGGCCGACACCGCCACCCAGGACCAGGAAGCCGCCGAGCAGCGTGGTCCACTCGGAGCCGGCGTCGATCCCGGACATCAGCAGCAGACCCGCCCCGGAGAGCGCCAGGCCGGCGCTCATCAGGGCCCGGGCCGGAACCCGGGACAGGAGCGCGGCCGCGACCGGCGACATGAAGAAGGCCGCCAGCGTGATCGGCAGGTAGCGCAGCCCGGCCTGCAGCGGCGTGTAGCCCAGATAGTTCTGCAGGTAGAGCCCGATGTAGAGGAAGAGCGCAAACGCCGAGGCCGAAATCGCGAACGCCGCGAACTGCACCCCGGTGAACGCCGGTCGCCTGAAGAGCGCGAGCGGCAGCATCGGCTCCCTCACACGGCTCTCGATCGCCGTGAAGGCGGCCATCAGCACGGCTGAGCCCGCGAACAGCGAGATGATCAGCGTGCTCCCCCAGCCCTCGTCGTTCCCGCGGACGAGCGCCAGTACCAGCATGAAGAGCGCCGTGCTGAAGGTGGCGACACCCGGCCAGTCGACTCTGGTCGCATTCGGGTCGCGGCTCTCGCGCAGCTTGGCGTAGGTGATTCCGATCGCGGCCAAGCCGATCGGCACGTTCAGGTAGAAGATCGACCGCCATCCGAGCCCGTCAGTGAGGGCTCCTCCCACGAGGGGGCCGATCGCCACCGCCACTCCGATCGAGGCGCCGTAGATGCCCATCGCCGTTGCACGTTCGCGGCCGGCGGGGAACTCCTGCGCCAGCAGAGCCAGCGATACGGCGAACATCACCGCGCCGCCGATTCCCTGCAGGGCCCGGGCGAGATTGAGGAAGGTCGGGTCGGGCGAGATCGCGCAGAGCAGCGAAGCGAACGAGAAGATCCCGAGCCCGATCGCGAACAGCCGCCGCCGGCCGATCCGGTCGGCGAGCGAGCCGGCGGTCAGGACGAGGGCAGCGAGCGTCAGCGCGTACGCATCGACCACCCATTGCAGGTCGGTGAAGTTGGCGCCGAGGCTCTCGCGAATCGAGGGCAGCGCCACGTTGACGACCGTGATGTCGAGCAGCAGCATGAACGTCGCCACCGAGACGGCGAGCAGGGTCCACCATTTCCTAGCCATTTTCAGCCTCCTTCGGCCGTCACATCGGCCGCATTTCGTTCGTCACTGCTATGACGGATGTCGAACTGAGGACGTGACATGACCGACCAGGAACTGTTGGCAAAGCGCTTCGAGGACCATCGCGATTACCTCCATTCGGTCGCCTACCGGATGCTTGGCTCGACCGGCGAGGCCGACGACGCCGTCCAGGAGGCCTGGCTGCGGCTGAGCCGCTCGGACTCCGACGCGGTCGACAACCTGCGCGCCTGGCTGACGACGGTGGTCGGTCGCGTCTCCCTCGACATGCTCCGCGCCCGCAAGGCCCGCCGCGAGCAGCCCGACGATCATCTGGAGCCGATCGTCAGCGAGGTCACCGAGGAGAATCCTGCCGAGGAGGTCGAGCTGGCGGACTCGATCGGGCTGGCGATGCTGGTGGTCCTGGAGAACCTCACCCCCGCCGAGCGCGTGGCCTTCGTGCTGCACGACATGTTCGGCGTCCCCTTCAGCGAGATCGGCGAGATCGCGGGGCGCAGCCCGGACGCGGCGCGCCAGCTCGCCAGCCGCGCCCGGCGGCGCGTCCGAGGGTCGGCGCCCCCCGCCGACGCCGACGCCGAGGAGCAGCGACGGGTCATCGACGCATTCCTTGCAGCCGCCCGCGCCGGCGACTTCGAGGCACTGCTCGAGGTGCTCGACCCCGACATCGTCTTCCGCCTCCACACGGTCGAGGGCGACCCGAGGGCGCGCCCGCCGGCAGTCGGTGCCGAGCAGGTGGCCCGCCAGGCCCTGGCGGGAGGCCGCCGGTTCGCGCCCTACGCGCGCCCGGCGACGGTCAACGGCGCCCCTGGCTTGATCGTCGAGACACCGGAGAGGCGCATCGGCGTGATGGGCTGCACCGTCAAGGACGGGCGGATCACCGCCGATCGACCTGGTGCTGGAGCCGCTGCGAGCGACCCGAGTCCGGCTGAGCAGCGCCGGCAACCCCTCGCGCGCTCAGGGCTGGAGCCGAACCTCCAAACCCAATCCGGACGGCGGTACCCGGCGTACTATCGACACGTGGTCGCCAGCCCTGCCCTCAGATCCCTCACCCTGGCGGGGCTGGCGGCCGCGGTAGTTGCCGCGGGCCTCTACGTCTTCGGCACGCAGCACACGCCGGACTATTCGACCTCGCTGTTCGGGCAGACGGGACAGGACACCTTCGACCTCAAGTCATGGCTCGCCACGGGCGTGCTCGCCTTCGCGGCGATTCAGCTCGGCCTCGCGCTCTGGATGTATGGGCGCCTGCCTTTCGTATCCATCGCCCCGCCCCAGGTCGGCCCGATCCACCGCGCGATCGGGGCCGCCGCGATCCTGCTGACGATCCCGATCGCCTACCACTGCGCCTTCGCCTACGGAGTCCAGACCAAGATCGACACCCGGATCGCGGTCCACTCGGTGGCGGGCTGCTTCCTCTACGGCGCGTTCGTCGCGAAGGTCCTGATCGTCCAGTCCCCTGGCTGGCGGGTCCCCGGCTGGGCGCTGCCCCTCCTCGGCGGGACGCTGGTGGCCACGGTGGCGGTGCTCTGGTACACGAGCGCACTCTGGTACTTCAACGACTTCAAGCTGCCTTTCTGGCCCGGCAGCCGCGGGAAAGGTCCGCGTCATGATCACGGGGTGAGCGCGGGACGACTTCCGCGGGGCGCGCTGGTACGCGATTCGGCCTGCCGCCAACCGCAAGCCCGCGACCTACCGCTGTCCGCTCTGCCGTGGCCTCCTCCCCGCCCTCAGCGAGCACATGCTGGTGACGCCCGAAGGCGATTCCTCCCGGCGCCGGCACGCGCACTCCGCCTGCGTGATGGCGGCCCGGAAGCAGGGCGCCTGCCGCTGCGCGAGGAAGTGGAGCCACGCTCGCCGGGACCGCTAGCCAGGCTCTTCCGGCGGAGCTAGGCTCAGCCCGAGATGGCGCTGAAGAAGATCGGGATTGTCACCGCGTCTGCCCTCTGCTCCATCAACATCTGGACCGGCGCGCCGTTGTTTGCGGTCTGGGTGGGGTCCAAGGTTCAGGGCAATCTCAACAACCTGAGCATGACTGCCGTCTTCTCGGTGATCGCCGTGCTCGCCGGAATGGTCTTCCTGCTGGCAATGGCCCTCACCTGGCTGAACGCCAAGTACGACGGTCTCAGCGGGCGGCCGGCGGCGGCTCGCCAGACCTCGCCCTGGCTGCGCAGCATGCGCGACGAGCGTGAGCACGATGTTCGTGAGAAGTACGGGATCAGCTGGGTCGAGCGGATCGTCGTGATCTGCGCCGTCGCCGGCGTGCTCGCCTTCGAGCTCTGGTTCTTCTTCTTTGCCGGCTCCTCGCTGCCGAACGGCTAGGGGGTGTACTTGATCAGGTCTTCGCGCTCGGACTCGCCTGAGACCGACACGGCGACCACGGGCCCGACGCCCTTCGCGTAGAGCTTGTACTCGGAGACCGTGGGCTCGATGGGGCTGGTGTCGTCCGTCAGGATCGCGCCCGTGAAGTGGCCGGCAGGCGCCTCGACCTGCTGGTCGAGGGCAAGCACCTTGGTGCGATCCTCGGCATGTCCGGCGTAGTACTCCTCGCGATAAGTGAGGCCGACCGCCGGATGGGCGGCCATCGCGATGCCGGCATCGGCGCCGTTCTTCCCGGCCTCGAAGGAGCCGCTCGTGTCCTTCTTGCCGTTCTGGATCGAGGCCGTGTTCTCGCCGAAGTACCAGATGTTGCCGTCCTTGTCCTGGGCGTACCAGTCGTCTGTGATCTCGGTTGGCTTCCCGTTGGTGTAGACGACGTCGTGGACCACCCTTGCGGTGACGCCGTCGGCGATCTGCTTGGTCTTGTTCTCGACCGTGATCGTCTCGGTCAGATGCTCACCCTCGGGGTTGGTGACCCGGACGTGCCACTGAGCGCCAACCGGCATCGGCCAGTAGGGATTGTCGATCTGTGTCGTGAAGTCCGCCGGACTGAGATTGGACGGCTCGCTCGACTGCGGCAGTGTGCTGGTGCCGGATTGGGCGGCCGCATGGGTCGAGTTGCCCTCCGAGCCACCGCCACACCCGGCGAGCGCAGGGAGCAGGACGGCGATGCTCGCCGTCGCCGCTCCCGCGCCCTTGGCCGCCCGGGCGTTCATCAGTTACCTCCCTGGTCCTCGCTGTCTGCCTCGGCGACCACCAGCTTGTAGTTCTGGTCGAGGCGAACGTCAACGGTGCTGCCGTCGGGCTTGGCGACCTCGACCTCCCAGGTTGCCCCGTTCTCCGAATCTCGCTCCACTGAGTTGGCGTGAGAGCCCGGGTACATCTTGAGCGCGGCTGCCTTCGCCTGATCCGCGCCGGGACCGGTGGCCCCACCCTCGTCGCCCCCGTTGGTCGCGATCGCGGTGCCCGCACCGCCGGCGGCGAGCGCTGCTATCGCGCCGCCGACGATCACGTACTTCTTCGACCAATGCATCTTGCTGACTCCCTTCGTCGATTGCCCGACCCGTTCTACGGAGACGCGATGAATCGGCAGTGAAAGCGGTCAGCGGGGCTGAGTCGGCAGCTCGATCCAGACGTCCGCGCCGCTCCCATTCCGGTTGGCGGCGTGGGCCGTCCCCTTGTGGGCGCGGGCGATCGCCTCCACGATCGCCAGGCCCAACCCGGTGCCGTCGCCACCACGCGCCTGATCGGCGCGGCTGAAGCGCTCGAAGGCCCGGTCGAGGAACTCCGGCGGGAAGCCGGGGCCCCGGTCCTCGACGTGGATCTCCAGATCGCCGTCGGACTCGCTGGCCCGAACCTTGATCTCTCCACCGCCGTGCTGGATGGCGTTCTCGACCAGATTGGTGAGCGCCTGCTCGAGGCGCACCGGGTCGGCGTCGATCGTCAACCCGTTCGTCGGCTCCACCACCAGGGAGCGTCCGGACCCGTCGATCCGGGAGGCGAACCGCTCGCGCACGTCGCCGAGCAGGTCGATGAGACGCACTCTCCGCAGATGCAGCGCCAGCTTGCCCTGCTCGGAGCGCGCCAGGACCAGCAGGTCCTCGGCGAGCGCGCTGAGGCGGTCGACCTCGACGATCGCCGAGGCGATCGCGGCGCGCATCTCCTCCGGTGTCTTCGCGTAGCGCAGCGCCAGCTCGAGCTCGGTCTTGTGCATGGCGAGCGGCGTGCGGAGCTCATGGCTCGCGTCATCGACGAAGGTGCGCTCCCGCTCCAGCGCCGCCTCGAGACGGCCGAGCATCTGGTTGAGCGTCACCCTGGCTGCGCAGCATGCGCGACGAGCGTGAGCACGATGTTCGTGAGAAGTACGGGATCAGCTGGGTCGAGCGGATCGTCGTGATCTGCGCCGTCGCCGGCGTGCTCGCCTTCGAGCTCTGGTTCTTCTTCTTTGCCGGCTCCTCGCTGCCGAACGGCTAGGGGGTGTACTTGATCAGGTCTTCGCGCTCGGACTCGCCTGAGACCGACACGGCGACCACGGGCCCGACGCGCTTCGCGTAGAGCTTGTACTCGGAGACCGTGGGCTCGATGGGGCTGGTGTCGTCCGTCAGGATCGCGCCCGTGAAGTGGCCGGCAGGCGCCTCGACCTGCTGGTCGAGGGCAAGCACCTTGGTGCGATCCTCGGCATGTCCGGCGTAGTACTCCTCGCGATAAGTGAGGCCGGCCGCCGGATGGGCGGCCATCGCGATGCCGGCATCGGCGCCGTTCTTCCCGGCCTCGAAGGAGCCGCTCGTGTCCTTCTTGCCATTCTGGATCGAGGCCGTGTTCTCGCCGAAGTACCAGATGTTGCCGTCCTTGTCCTGGGCGTACCAGTCGTCTGTGATCTCGGTTGGCTTCCCGTTGGTGTAGACGACGTCGTGGACCACCCTTGCGGTGACGCCGTCGGCGATCTGCTTGGTCTTGTTCTCGACCGTGATCGTCTCGGTCAGATGCTCACCCTCGGGGTTGGTGACCCGGACGTGCCACTGAGCGCCAACCGGCATCGGCCAGTAGGGATTGTCGATCTGTGTCGTGAAGTCCGCCGGACTGAGATTGGACGGCTCGCTCGACTGCGGCAGTGTGCTGGTGCCGGATTGGGCGGCCGCATGGGTCGTGTTGCCCTCCGAGCCACCGCCACACCCGGCGAGCGCAGGGAGCAGGACGGCGATGCTCGCCGTCGCCGCTCCCGCGCCCTTGACCGCCCGGGCGTTCATCAGTTACCTCCCTGGTCCTCGCTGTCTGCCTCGGCGACCACCAGCTTGTAGTTCTGGTCGAGGCGAACGTCAACGGTGCTGCCGTCGGGCTTGGCGACCTCGACCTCCCAGGTTGCCCCGTTCTCCGAATCTCGCTCCACTGAGTTGGCGTGAGAGCCCGGGTACATCTTGAGCGCGGCTGCCTTCGCCTGATCCGCGCCGGGACCGGTGGCCCCACCCTCGTCGCCCCCGTTGGTCGCGATCGCGGTGCCCGCACCGCCGGCGGCGAGCGCTGCTATCGCGCCGCCGACGATCACGTACTTCTTCGACCAATGCATCTTGCTGACTCCTTTCGTCGATTGCCCGACCCGTTCTACGGAGACGCGATGAATCGGCAGTGAAAGCGGTCAGCGCGGCTGCGCCGGCAGCTCGATCCAGACGTCCGCGCCGCTCCCATTCCGGTTGGCGGCGTGGGCCGTCCCCCTGTGGGCGCGGGCGATCGCCTCCACGATCGCCAGGCCCAATCCGGTGCCGTCGCCACCACGCGCCTGATCGGCGCGGCTGAAGCGCTCGAAGGCGCGGTCGAGGAACTCCGGCGGGAAACCGGGGCCGCGGTCCTCCACATGGATCTGCAGATCGCGGTCGGACTCGCTGGCCCGCACCGTGATCTCTCCACCGCCGTGCTGGATGGCGTTCTCGACCAGATTGGTGAGCGCCTGCTCGAGGCGAACCGGGTCGGCGTCGATCGTCAACCCGTTGGTCGGCTCCACCACCAGGGTGCGTCCGGACCCATCGATCCGGGAGGCGAACCGCTCGCGCACGTCGCCGAGGAGGTCGGCGAGGCGGACTCTCCGCAGATGCAGCGCCAGCTTGCCCTGCTCGGAGCGCGCCAGGACCAGCAGGTCCTCGGCGAGCGCGCTGAGGCGGTCGACCTCGACGATCGCCGAGGCGATCGCGGCGCGCATCTCCTCCGGTGTCTTCGCGTAGCGCAGCGCCAGCTCGAGCTCGGTCTTGTGCATGGCGAGCGGCGTGCGGAGCTCATGGCTCGCGTCATCGACGAAGGTGCGCTCCCGCTCCAGCGCCGCCTCGAGACGGCCGAGCATCTGGTTGAGCGTCTCGCCGAGGCGGTGAAGCTCGTCATTGGCGTCGGGCAGCGGCAAGCGCTGGTCCGGCTCGGCCGCCGAGATGTCGGCGGCGCGCCGACGCATCGCTTCGACTGGCCGCAGCGCCGTCCCGGAGACCGCGTAGCCCGCGAGCGAGGCGAGCAGCAGGGCGACCGGCCCCCCGATCAGCAGGATGGTCCGCAGGTTCCGAAGGGACTCGTTGCGATCATCGAGCGAGGCGGCGACCACGACGACGAACGTACGGCCGCGCGCATTCGCGGGCCTCGCCAGGAGCCGCGCCTGCCCGGCGATGCTGCGGACGTGAGGGCGGGTGAGGATGAACGACGCCTGACCGGCACGGGCCGCTTCGGCGGGGGTGAGCTGCGGATGATTGGCCAGCTGATCCGTGCTGGCGTAGATGCCGCCGCTCGGCGTCAGGACCTGGGCGAAGCTCTCCTCCCGGCCGAGCAGGCTGGTGGACCTGCTCAGATCCTTGCGCGCGACGAGCGCCGCGATGTCGTCGCCGTGTGAGCGAAGGCTTTGGTCGATCTGCTCGCTGAGGTCCGATTTGAAGCGTGAGTAGACGTAGAAACCGAGTCCGGCAAGGAGAAGGGCCATCACGATCGTGAAGACCAGGGTCATCCGGAGCCGGATGGGGACGTGAGTCAAGTCGAGCCGCCGTTCTCGCGCAGGCGGTAGCCCGCGCCGCGCACGGTCTGGATCGACTCGGCGTCGAACGGCTTGTCGATCTTCTTGCGCAGCAGCCGAACGTAGGAGTCAACGATGTTGGAGCGGTTCTCGTACTCGTAGTCCCAGGCGTGCTCGAGCAACTGGAACCGCGTGAGCACCTCGCCAGGCCGCCGCATGAAGACCTCGAGCACAGCGAACTCCTTGGCCGAGAGCTCGACCTCCTCCTCCCCCCTCCACACCTGGCGCTTGGCGGGATCCATGCGAAGGTCGCCCACCTGCAGCTGAGGCGATCGCTCGCCATTCCCTCGTCTCGCCAGCGCGCGCAGGCGGGCCAGCAGCTCGGCGTAGGAGAAGGGCTTGACCAGGTAGTCGTCGGCCCCCGCATCCAGGCCGGCTACGCGGTCGGGCACGCTGTCGCGGGCGGTGAGCATCAGGATCGGGGACCAGACCCCATCGTCCCGAAGACGCCGGCAGACCTCGAAGCCATCGATGCCAGGCAGCATCAGGTCGAGCACGATCGCGTCGTACTCGGTCGAACCCGCCATCCAGAGGGCGTCCTCGCCCTTGAGGGCGAGGTCCGCGGCAAACCCCTCCTGCCGCAGCCCCTTCCGGAGCAGTCCGGCCATCTTGGCCTCGTCCTCGACGATCAGCACACGCATATCGGCCCACCGAGATTGTCCCGCGAAGATGAACGCGAGATGACAGCGGAGCCGGCGCTAGCTTTCGGCGACGTCGCGGCGCAGGAAGACGAGCGCGGCGGCCGCCAGCGCCGGGAGCCCGTAGAGGGCACAGACCCAGAGGGAGCGCACGATCGGATCCCAGTCCGCGGGAGTGCGAAGCAGGCCCTGCCAGGCATTGAACTGGGTGCTGAGCAGATAGGGATGGAGCCCGCTGAGGCCGGGCAGGATGCCGACCAGCTGAACCAGGAGGGAGAACATCAGCGTCCCGACGATCGCGGCGCCGCTGTTGCGGAAGACCGTCGAGAGGAGCAGCCCGATGCAGGCGATCGCCAGGATGGGAAGCAGGTAGACGAGCAGGCTGGCACCGACCAATTCCAGGCCCTTGGGCGCCGAGACGACCGTTCCCGAGAGGGTCGTCACCGGGTTGAAGCCCGACGCGAGTATTCCCGCGCCCAGGGCGACCGCCCCGGCGATGGCGATCGCGAGGATCGCATAGGTGGCGGCCGCCAGAGCCTTGCCGGCGAACACCTGGTGGCGCTCGACCGAGCGGGTCAGGATCATCTTCAGAGTCGCGTTGCGGTCCTCGGAGGCGACGATGTCGCCCGCGACCAGGGCCGTGATCAACGGAAACAGCCAGATCGAGCCGAACAGCAAGAGGACGAGGGGGACCGCCAGCCCCGTGTCGTGCACGTAGCGGCCGAAGGCGACATCGTTGGGGCGTCCGCCTCCGGTCACCAGGGCGGTCACGAAGATGATCGGGACCGCAGCAGCCGCTCCGAGGCCCAGGTAGGTGCGCTTCTGAGCGCGGAGCTTTCTGAGCTCCCAGCGGTAGACGGTCATCACTCCAGGCATCACGCCATCTCCTCGATCAGCTGCTTGGTCTTCGCCGCTCGCTGCAGGCCATCGCCCTCGGTGAGCTGGAAGAAGAGGTCCTCGAGCGTCGCCTGATGCGGCGTCAGCTCGAGTACCGGCGCGCCCGATTCCGCCAGGGCAACGGAGAGAGCGGCGACGGCGCTCTCGTCCGAAGCCTTGAACGCCAGCCCGGTCTCGGATGTTTCGACCACCTCGATGCCCGGCTGGGCCGAGCAGACCTCCCGCGCCCGCGCGTCGTCGGTGGTCCGCAGCCGGTAGCTGACCCCGGCCCTGCCTCGCAGCTCCGCCAGGGACCCCTCATACGCGATCCGTCCGCTGCGAACGATTGCCACGCGGTTGCAGAGCTCCTCGACCTCCATCATCTGATGGCTGGAGAGCAGAACGGTGATGCCGCGCTGTCCGAGGTCCCGGATCAGCACCCGCATGTCGCGCATCCCGGCGGGATCGAGCCCGGTGGCCGGCTCGTCCAGCAGGAGCAGGCGTGGATTCCGCAGGAGCGCCGACGCGATGCCGAGCCGCTGGCGCATTCCGTGGGAGTAGCCCTTGACCTTGTCCTTCGCGCGATCGCGAAGCTCGACGATCTCCAGAACCTCGTCGATCCTTAACGCGGAGCCCTGGCCGTCGAGCGCGGCGCAGAGCTTGAGATTGTCGAGGCCGCTCAGATAGGGGTAGAAGGACGGCGCCTCCACGAAGCCCGCGACCCCCTGCAGGGCGACGACGCTGATCTGGGGATCGCGGCCGAAAAGCCGCACCGACCCCGCGGTCGGCCGGATCAGCCCCAGCATCATTCGCAGCGACGTGGTCTTTCCAGCTCCGTTCGGCCCCAGATATCCGAAGACGTCGCCGGGATTGACCGTCAGGTCGACATCGTCGACCGCGGTGATCTCCCCGTAGCGCTTGACCAGCCCCCGGACCTCAATCGGCGGAGACTCCGCCATCGACTAGAGGGCTCGCGCCGCCGTCTGCACCGTTGCTGGAGGCGCCGAGGCGAGCACCGTGTACTCGACGCCATTGCGCTGGAACCTCACCATGGTCCCGAGGGCCGTCTCGAGCTGCTCTCCCTGAGCACCGTTCACGGAAACCGTAGGGAGCGTCAGCTGGCCGTGGTCACTGCTCGACCCGGATGAGCTCTGCGCCGGATCGGCAGGCCGCTCGATCACGGCGATTCCACCGAGACCCTGCCCGTAGGTGACCAGGGCTCCAGCGTCCTTGCCGCTCTGGATGAGGCGCACCTCGTTCTGCGGCAATCCCGCCAGCGTCTGCGGGGCGGCAATCGGGAAGGAGGTCTGCTGCTGAACCGCCTGCAGGCCGGTGACGGGGGCGGCATCGCGCTGGCCGTTCTCCTGGTGGGCTGGCGGGTTCAGGTTCGTGACCTGCGCATTGGGAGGCGGACTGATGTCGAAGACCGACGACGAAACGGCGCCGTAGGAGATGTCGGTGACCTTCAGCTCCAGCACCGGCGAGCTGTCTCCACGCGCGTAGACCGCGGCCCGCAGGGGGATCCCGTGCACCGCGTCCCAGGCGAGCTCGGCCCCGCCAAGGAGACCGCCGTTGCGCTTGGGCTCAACGCGGACCGTGTAGGCAGGCTGGCCCGCGACGTCGGTCGGCTGCGCTCCGCTCACCAGGGCGCGGTCGGCCAGCTTCGCGATGCCCTTCTTGATTTGGGCGAGTGAAGGCGGCTGCCCGTTCGCCGAGTTGCCCCCGTCGGCCTTGTCGTGGCCCTGGGGAAGGGTCCCCTCGAAGACCGTGTTGGAGCCGGAATCGTAGACCCACGCTCGGTGACCGTCAGAGACCACCTGGCTGTCGCTGGTGGCGCCCTCGGAATTGGAGTCGGCCTGGAGCTCGAGCCGGAGGTGCCCATCGGAGGATGCCCAGAGGCGCCCCGACGCTCCGCTGAGGATCGGGTCCGCGCCCTGCACGCTGGAGCCGTTGATCAGGTGGTTCGTGAACTGGATGCGGGCGCTGACTCCCTGGACGGTCGGTGCCGTGAGAGCACCGTGGACGGCGACCGGCAGGGGCTCCGCCGGGGGCTTCGGACCGCCGCCCGTCGCGGCCATGGCCAGGGCCACGGCGCCAACGCCAAACGCCACTGTCGCCGCGCAGAGCGCGAGGAGCCTGCTGGTCGAGATGCGCCGGAGGTACTTCATCCCCTCAAAGGCTACGCCCCGTCCCTAAGGATTTTCTGACAATGCCACGACTGAGTCCACGCTGGTTCCCTGGGAGCCGATCCCGCCCGCCAGATAACCGACGCCCGCAACGCTGCCGGCGGCGGCATCGTACACGGGCATCGGCAGCCGCCCGGCGGGTCGCGTTGCCCCTCTCGAGGGGTCAAAACGAAGGATCCGGTCACTCGGCGCACCGCTTCGGCGGCCACCGAGCAGGTAGATGACGCCGTTCAGCACCACCGCCGAGGCGTGGTCGACCCCCTGCGGAAGGTGTCCGATGACGGATGCTCTCCGGGTTCCGGTGTCGTACGCCTGGATCCGGTCCGTGTCCCCCCCGGTGGAGAGCTCCCCGCCGAAGGCATAGATCCGGCTGCCGAGCGCCGCCGCCGCCGTGTACCTAACCGCCGTCGGAAGCCTGGCGGCCGTCGTGAAGCTCCGCCCGTCGGTCGTGCGAAACACCGACGCGGACGGGCGCTGGCCGTCATAACCGCCGAGCACGTACGTCGTCCCGCCGATGCTGACCGCGGAGAGGTCGGAAAGCACTGTCGGAAGATGACCCACCAGGCGAGCCGAGCCGCCAGGGGAGAGCTCCTGAACGGTGTCGTAGCTGGTGGTTGCGCCGCCGCCGAAGACCAGGGTGCGGCCGCCGAGCGAGGCGGCGGCCGAATCGTGGAGCGGCTGGACCAGGGTCCCCGCCGGTGAGACCCTCCCGGTGCGCGGGTCCAAGGCGAGCACGCTGTTCGTGGAGACATCTGCACGGTCCGCGCCGCCGATGACCAGCAGGCGGTCGCCGCTGACGGCGGCGGTCGCCCCATGGAGAGGACCGGGCAGACGCAACGTGGAGAGCGTTGCCCTCGGGGCCACGGCCCGAGCGCGACCGCCGGAGGCGGTCGTCGACGCGGAGTGCCCATTCGAGCCGCCTGTGAAAAGCCCCCTCGCCGCAAGCACGACAAAGCAGCAGACGACCAGGAGGAGAACCCCGAGCCGAAGCAGCCCACGCTGGCGGGCGCCGCTGATTCGCCGTCGCGGGCGCGCTTGTCGGCGACGCCGACCGATCTGATCGTGCGTCCGACAAGGACCTGACTATCACGCCAAATTCACGTCGCCGCACCTCGGTGGCCCGACAGGTTCATGTTCTTTCATGTTCCGGGTGCGAAGGTTAGGGGAGCAGTAATCCCGCACAAAGCAACCAGATGGCGTGACACCGGACCCCTCAAAGACCCGGGACCCCGGGGAGCGCTCGCAGGCGCGAGCGGCGCCGCCGGGCGGCAATCTCTCGAACGCGGCGCCGGGGGCTGATGCGGCTGGTCGCTCTGCTCGCCGCAATCGGGATCGCCACGGCCGTGGTTCTGTCGCTCGTCGGTGGATCCGGCAAGCCGACCTCGTCCAGTGCGCCGGCATCCCGCGATCCGTCGAGCGCCGGCCGGCGATTCGCTGTGCCGCCGCTGCTCGACCCTCGCGACGTCTACGCAGCAGACCGCCCCGGGCGGCTCGCGCCAGCCGTCCGGAAATTCCCGAGCAGAGTCTACGTGCCGAACAGCGACAGCAACACGGTCAGCGTGATCAACCCGAGCACCTACAGGGTGATCGACCAGTTCCCGGTCGGGGCCAACCCACAGCACGTCGTCCCCTCATACGACCTGAAGACTCTGTGGGTCAACAATGACATGGGAAACAGCCTCACTCAGATCAACCCGGCAACCGGCCGCCCAGGGCGAACGGTCCAGGTGACCGACCCCTACAACCTCTACTTCACTCCCGACGGCCATTACGCGATCGTCGTGGAGGAGCGCATGCAGGCCCTCGCCTTTCGCGACGCCCAGACGATGCAGCTCCACCACACTCTCCACGTCCCGTGCGCGGGGGTGAACCACATGGATTTCACCGCCGATGGCCGCTATCTCCTGGCGAGCTGCGAATTCGGAGGAAACCTGATCAAGGTCGACGTTCGCCGCGAGAAGGTGGTCGGGACGCTCCGGCTCCAGCCCGGGAGCGAGCCCGCAGGACGTGAGGATCTCTCCCGACGGCCAGACCTTCTACGTCGCGGATCTGCACATGAACGGAGTTTGGATGGTCGACGCCCGGACCTTTCGGCGGATCGGGTTCATCCCCACAGGTCTCGCGGCGCACGGCCTGTACCCGAGCCGCGACTCCCGCTACCTCTTCGTCTCGAACCGAGGCGAGGGGTCGATCTCGGTCATCTCGTTTGCGACCCACAAGGTGGTGCACAAGTGGCGGATCCCGGGTGGAGGCAGCCCGGACATGGGTGGCGTGTCCGCCGACGGCAAGGTGCTCTGGATCTCCGGCCGCTACAACGGCGTCGTCTACGCGATCAGCACGACGAACGGTCACCTGCTCGCGCGTATCCCGGTCGGCAGCGGCCCACACGGCGTCTGCTTCTACCCGCTCCCGGGACGTTATTCGCTGGGGCACACGGACAACATGCGTTAGCTCAGCGTCCGTGGGCCTGAGGAATGCGGGCCCTGAAGCTGGCGCCGTCGCCGTTCTGGAGCGCCTCGACGTCGCCGCCAACAGCTCGCGCGAGCCGACGGGCCAGGGAGAGGCCGAGGCCCGCCCCCTGGTGGTCTCCCCAGACCCCCGCGCCGCCGCGCACTCCCGGCTCGAAGATGCGCTCCCGATCGGCGGCATCGACGCCGGGCCCGTCGTCATCCACGAGGAACTCGACGGAATCGCCGTTGGGCTGTACCTGGACCTCGACGCGGCTGCGCCCGTAGCGAACGCCGTTCTCGATCAGTGGGACCAGGATGCGCCCCGCGGTGTCCGCGTCGACGTCGACCCTGACCGAGTCGGAGGGCGCAGTCAGCCTCAGGTCGATCCCGGCATCTCGGGCGACGCGCTCGCAGGCGGCGATCGCTCGCTCGCCGACCGAGGACGCAGGCGCAGTCCCCAGGTCCGCCAGGGACTCGGCCCTCGCCGCCGCCATCAGCGTCTCCAGGGTGCTCTGCATCTGGGAGGCGCGTGACTCGATTTCCCGGAGGGCCTCTCGGTACTCGTCGTCGCCACGGTGGCGGCGAAGCGCCAGCTCGGCCTCGGTCACGATCGCGGCCAGAGGCGTCCGGAGCTCGTGCGAGAGCTCGGCGGAGAGGAGGTGCTCGTGTCGCAGGCTCGAGGCAAGACGAGCGAGCATGCTGTCGAAGGTCGCGGCGAGCTGTGTGAGCTCGTCGTAGGGCTCCCCGACGTTGAATCGATGCTCGAGGTCGTGCTCGCTCCATTCGGCGGCCTCGGCGGTCATCTGGGCGACCGGGCGAAGCGCGCGCGTCACCACCAGCCGGGTGGCCACCACGACCAGCAGCAGCGCGGCGGCCGCATAGAGCAGCGAGGCGCCGAGGGCCTTTGAGGCGGAGTGCTCATACGGCTCCAGCGAGATGGCGGAGACGACCGTTCCAACGCGATTACTCCCCTGCGCGATCGGCACCGCGAACAGCCGAATGTCCGACTTGGAGTCTTCGCCATGGGCCTTGGGCCCGCCGGCCAGGGAGTCCGCAAGCCGCTGGATCGGGGGCGGGCCGGCCGGGCGCTCGACGGCGGTGCCGCCGCTGTAGACCCAGACCTGAGTGTCCGGAGCGGCACGATCGGGGCTCTCCTTCACCTGCACGGAGCCGTTCCTGACGCTGATCCCCTCGAGCGCCGCCGACGCCCGAGCCTGCAACACGCGATTCGCGTCCCCATCCAGATTCGAGCGCAGCAACAGATTGAAGCCGGCGGTCAGCACCGCGAGAGTGATGGCCGCGGCGACGGTGACCAGGATCGTGAGCCGCGTTCTGAGGCTGAACCGGCTCATTCGAGCTTGTAGCCGACGCCGTGCACGGTCCCAATCTTCGCCTCGGTGGGCAGCTTGGCGAGCTTCTTCCGAAGCCTCCCGAGATAGACGTCGAGCGTGTTGTCGTGGACGATCGCCCCGTCGGGCCAGCCGGTGGCGATCAGCTCACGCCGCCGCACCGTCTCGCCGTGGCGGCCGGCAAGCGCGCCGAGGAGCCTGAACTCGGTCGGCGTCAGCGCGACGGTCGTCTCGCCCGAGACGATCGCGTGGATCGCGGGGTCCAGCCGGAGGTCGCCCGCGACCACGGCCGGCCTCTTCCCAGCCGAGCGGCGCAGCAGCGCTCGCAGCCGTGCGATCAGCTCCGCGAACTCGAACGGCTTGGTGAGGTAGTCGTCACCACCGGCACTGAAACCTGCAAGCCGATCCACCATCTGGTCGCGTGCGGACAGGAAGAGGACGGGGGACTCGATGCCCCGGGAGCGGATCGCCTGGGTGACGTCGCGACCGTCTGCGTCCGGCAGGCCGATGTCGACCACGAGCAGGTCAGGTGGATCCTGCTCGGCCAGGACGACCGCGTCCTTTCCGAGGCTCGCCTGGACCACGTCGAACCCCTCCTCCTCCAAGCCGCGGCGGAGGAGGCGCCGAAGGTCGCCGTCATCTTCTATTACCAGTACTCGAGGCAGCATCATTCAAGTATCGCGTCGCCTACGACGGTCATCGCTCGCGCAGGATGCGTCCGAGCGGAAGCCGGCCGATCACCCGATTGGCGAGGCCGGATCCCGCCATTCCCGCCGCCAGCGCGACCGCGTAGAGGAGTCCGAGGAAGCCCCACGGGACGGTCAGGTGGTCGGGGGGCGGATCGAAGACGTGAGTCAGCATCGCGACGAGCATCTGGGCGAGCAGCCAGCCGAGCCCGGCGGCGAGCAGCGCGCCCGAGATCAAGACCATCCCGACCTCGCTCCAGACGAAGGCGCCAACCTCCCGAAGCGAGCCGCCGATCGCAGTCATCGTGGCGAACTCGTGGCGGCGCTCGGCGACGGCGCTGAGCACGAAGATCGCCGTCGCCGCCGCCACCAGCACAATCGCGAATGCCTCCTCCAGGTGGCTGATGCCGGTCAGATCCACGGTGGTGATCGAGGTGGCCGTCTGAGCGGTCTGCTGGTCGATGTTCTTCACCTCGGTGCCGAGCGGTGCCGTCGCAGCCGCAACGCGAGAGGCGACTGCCGGAGGGCTGCCGCTCGTCTTCGCGAAGACCACGTTGGGGCCCGAGTGGGTGAGCTGATCGAGGTAGCCGAGGTTCGCCACCATGAACGAGTCCCTCGGCGCCGACGGGAACTCCTGGACCGTGCCGATGACGTGGAAGGGCGCGACGCGGAACCGGCCCGTGCTCTGATCGAGCACCCGCAGCCGGAGCAGGTCGCCGGGATGCAGCGAGTAGTCGTTGATCGTCTCCAGCGAGACGAGGATCCCGTCGGGCGTCGAGGCGAGCCGGCTCATCAGCTGGTCGGCACTCCCGCCGAGGAAGTAGGAGTCGCGCAGGCTGGTCGCGTTGCGGAAGTTGGCGGCGTCGATCCCGAAGGTGTCCTGGAGGTCGGGGCCCACGTAGGCGTAGGAATGGTTGACCGCCGTGGTCCCGCTGACACCGGGGACGGAGGCGACCTTGGCGGGCAGATTGCTCGAGGCGGCGACGCCCGGCGGGGAGGTGACCGTGACGTCCGCCCCCAGGGTGAGCTGGGCGTCGACCTTCGCCTGCTGGTTGTAGGTCGCCGTGAAGACGCCGAGGCTGACTGCGAAGGCGAGCAGCAGGCCGATCACCACGAGGCCGCGGTTGACCGCCGTCGCCCGCCGGCCGAGGCTCGAGACGACCAGGGAGGAGAGGCTTTCCGGCCTGCGCGCGACACGGCGGGCCAGTACCCTCATGAATCGGCCTCGCAGGCGGACCAGCAGCAGGGTCGCCCCGATCCAGAGCAGCGCCGGGCCGAAGAACATGTAGACGGACAGGGAGAGCGTCGGGTTCGAGTCGGGGCTGATCACGGCCGAGAACCCTGTGCGGATAGTGAGCCAGTAGATCAGCCCGCTCAGCGCCAGCGCCAGGAAGTCCAGGTGGTAGCGGCGCCAGGCCGGCGCCCGCACATGCGTGACCGAGCGGCGACCCTCGGTGACCTCAGCGGAGAGCGCCTCGCGGGTGCTCGCCAGCCGCGCCGCCGCGGAGCCCGCGATTCCCAGGCCGATCGCCGCGAGCAGGGTGGCGGCTCCTCTCCAGAAGGTGAGCTGTGCTCCTCCGCTGACCAGGATCTGAACGGCCGCGAGCCCGAGGGCGGAGCCGAGCACCCCGGCGACCAGACCGATGATCACGCTTTCCACGCCGGCGACCGTGAGCAGATCGCGCGCGCGAGCGCCGCGGGCTCGAAGCAGCGCCAGGTCGCGCCGGTCGCTCTCACTCGTGCCCAGCGCCGCCAGGTAGGCGACGCCCAGAGCGATCAGCGCGCCCGGCACGGCCAGCTGCAGGAACAGGGTCTCGGCGTAGAGCGCATCGCCCGCCGCGGTGTTGAGCGAGTCGGAGAGGTTGTCGACGAACTGGACCTGTCCCGGGAGGGCACTTTGCAGGCGGTTGACCGTCTGGGTGGCCCGCTTCAACGTGCTCGACGGGCTGCCGGCCGTCAGCGGGCCGCGATCGAGCTGGGCCTGGACCTGCCACTGAGTGCCGATCTGAGAGCCGGGCTGCGCGCTCGCACCCGATGCACCGGTGGCGATCGCGGGCAGCTCTGGCGCCAGCGTCCGCGCGAAGGTGCTGGTCAGCATGATCGCCGCGTTCTGCGGGGGCTGCGCGGGCGCCGGACCGAGGAGCGGGTTGAGCGGCTGGAAGACCTGGTCCGGCGCCGTGATCAGCGCCACGCCCGTCACCCGGTAGCTCTGCGGCGGGGCGTTGGGGCGAGGCACCAGCCGGATCGTGTCGCCGATCCTCGCCTGCAACGTGGCCGCCATCTGCTGGTCGAGGACCACTCCCCCCGAGCGGAGGTCGCCCTGGAGCAAGCGGAACGTGTGGATCCTGGACGAGTAGTTCCGGGGAAGCGCCAGCACCGCCCCTTGTGAGGTCTTGGTCGTCAGCTGACCCGCGCTGCGCTCCGCCGAAGCGAACGGCGCTGTCGCGGTCGCGGCCGCATAGGCGACGCCGGGCTGTTTGGAAACCCCGGCGGCCACCTGCTGGTCCTTCGCGAACGACGTGACGGGCGCCTGCAGGTCCAGTGGGACTTGGCGGAGGGCGGTCCCCGAGGCGGTCCGCAGGGAGTTCCCGATGAACAGGATCATGCCGGCGAGGAGCCCCACCGCAATCGCGACCACCGCGATCCGAAGCGTCGTGCGAGCCGGGCGGCGGCGCAGACCGGCCAGGGCGAGCAAGGTGGCTGGGCTCAAGATCCGCCCTCCCCTCGCACGAGGCCGTCGGCCAATTCGACGGTCCGGCCCGCCCGGCCCCCCACCCCCGGATCGTGGGTGGCGAGCACCATCGCGAAACCGAACATCTCCCGCGCCGCGTCGATCAGGTCCAGCACCCGCGCCCCGGTGTCCGAGTCCAGGTGGCCGGTCGGCTCATCGCAGAGCAGCAACTCGGGCTGCTGAGCGAGTGCCCGGGCGATCGCAACACGCTGCTGCTCTCCACCCGAGAGATCAGCGGGAAGCGACCGAGCCTTGGCCTCGAGCCCGACCAGGGCGAGATAGTCCTCCGGCGCCTCGAGTGTTCCGGTCCCGTTTCGTCCGCCCCTCGGCGAGGCCTGACCGCGACGCTCTGCGGTCAGGATCGCGAACGCGATGTTCTCTCGTACGTCGAGGTTGGGGAGCAGGTTGGAGCCCTGGAATACGTAGGCGATGCCGTTGACCGGTCCGTGCCGTCTAGCCGCCTGGTCCGGGCCGGCGAGCTCCGCTCCGCGCCAGGCCACGATCCCGGTGCTCGGCGGGACGAGGCCGCCGATCACGTGAAGAAGCGTCGTCTTGCCGGACCCAGATGGCCCGAGCAGTCCGACGTGCTCGCTCTCTCGGACCTCGAAGTCGACTCCGGCGAGGGCCGGGACGGCGGCCCCTCCCGCACCATGCACGACCGTGACGCCGCTGCAATGGACCAGAGCCGGGCGTACCGCGGTTGCGACGGCCATCACACCACCCTCCCGTCCGAGACCTCGACGACTCGGTCGCAGGTCTCCGCGACGCTGCCGGAGTGGGTGACGATGACAACAGCCGCCTCGTAGTCGTCCCGCAGCTTGCCCAGCACGTCCAGCACGGTGGCCTCGTTGGCGGCGTCCAGCTCCCCCGTGGGCTCGTCGGCGAAGACGATGCTCGGTCGCCGCGCCGAGACCGCGGCGATGGCGACCCGCTGCTGCTCGCCACCCGAGAGGCGATCCGGTGTGTGATCTGCGCGGCCCTCGAGGCCGAAGCGGGCCAGCGCCTCGCGGCTCTCGGACTCCGCGTCGCCTCCCGCACCCGCGATCCGGGCTGATGCGACGACGTTCTCCCTGGCGGACAGCGTCGGCCATAGGTTGCCGGACTGGAAGACGACCCCGATCTCGCGGGCTCGAAGTCCGGCGAGCTCCGACTCCGACAGCCGGCTGAGCGAGCGGCCGCCGACCCTGACGTCACCGGCCGACGGGACGCCTATCGCGGCGCCCATGGAGAGCATTGTGCTCTTGCCGCTTCCGGATGGCCCAACGACGGCGACCATCTCGCGTGGCTCGACGCGCAGGTCGAGGCCGCGGAGGGCCACCGCCTCGGCGGGCCCCGAGCGGAAGATCTTGAAGACGTCGATCAGCTCCAGCGCGGGGGGCTCGGCGTCCTCGGACGCCTGCTCGGGCTCGACGTAGAGGCTGCTGAGGCGCGGTTTCGCCTCCATCTGGATCAGCTCCAGCGGAAGCTTTCGCTGATCATCCGGTAGGCGTCCACGTTGTCGACGCCGACCGGCGTCGCGAGGTCGACGGTGGCGACCTTGCCGCCCTTGAAGTAGACGTAGCGATCGACGCTGATCTTCGGGCGCCGCCCCGTCACCGGGCTCTTCTGTCCCTGCGTCGTGTAGGTCACCTTGACCACCTGGTTGGGACCAACGCTGACGACTTGGGGCGTGCCGGGAGAGAGGCACGGATCGCTCGCGGCCTCCTGCTTGAGCTCCGAAGTGACCGAGGCCGGTGTCGGCTGCTGGCCGGGGGCCACCTTGATCGTGATCGTGTTGCCCTTGTCCTGGAAGAGGACGTTGTTCTCCGAGCCGGAGCGGGCCCAGCCCTCCGGGTAGGAAGTCGAATAGCCGCCGCTCCGGTTCTTGAAGGTGAGGAACTGCTGGTTGTCGGGGATGTCTCCCGCCGCGGTCGAGGCAGCCTCGGAGGCGCCGGCCGACGAGGCGCTGGAGCCGCAGGATGCTTTCGCGGCCGGAGTCGTAACCGCAGCCGACGCGCTTGTCGACGTTGTCGATTGGGCCGTCGTGCTGGTGCTGTTGCCGCCCGATCCGCAGCCGGTGACCAGCACGAGACCGGTCAGGCAGATCGCCGGGATGCCCGCGAATCGGTGATGGCTCCGGGGTGTTCCCTTCATGCGCAACGCAGCATGAGTCCGCATCGCTGAAAAGCTCCTGAACGGAGGCGTCAGGAACCGTTCAGGTTCGTCAGGGCTCGCGGTGAGCGAGCCAGGCCGCCCAGCCGACGAGGACCACCGCGCCGAGCAGCATCACCGCGCTCGCGTCCACGCTGCCATGCATCAGCGAGCTGAGGGAGAGGAGGACGCAGACAAAGCCGCCCCAGACGCTCAAACCCCAGATCGGTCGTCCATGCATGGTCGTACCTATCCCGTCTCCTCCATCATCGGCCCAGGCTCGCGCCGACAGGTAAACGTCCCGTGAACTGTTCTTAAGGCGGCTGCTCACCACGAGCGACGGTCCAGCTAGCCTGCGGGCGATGGCCGACATCACGACGATCGCCGCTGCTGGTTCAGTCCCGCCCGGAGGACCCTCCCGAGCCGGCAATGTCCTGAGATCGACGAGTTTCGCCAGCAGATGCGCGACCTCTACATCCCGCCTTGGGACACCGGCTTCTGGCAGGCCGGCATCCGCAACGACGAGGACCCTTACCGCTCGGCCGTCGAGGCTGCACTCGAAGGCGAGGAGGAGGGGTCGCTGGTTCTGCTCGGTGACCCGTCACTGGACCCTCGAGGGGCCCGACCCCAGGGGCGACGTTCACTAGGCCGGTGGAGCCGGAGACGCACCGCTTCGAGGACGACGGCGGGATTCCGAATTCGCCCCTCCCGGTTTTGGTCTATCACGAGGTCGAGGCGGCCCGTGACGCTGATCGATGCGAGGAGCTATTCGACGGGAACGACTGGGTCCCCGAATGGCGCGATGGGATCTTCTCGTTCCACCACTTCCACTCGATCGCCCACGAGGTGCTCGGGATCGTCGGCGGAACCGCGACCGTGAAGCTCGGCGGTCCGAGCGGGCGCAGATTCGAGATCGGCGGGGGCGACGTCCTGGTCCTCCCTGCCGGCACCGGGCACCGAAACGAGGGCTCGAGCTCCGACCTGCTGGTGATCGGCGCCTACCCGGACGGAATGCCCTGGGACATCCGGCGTGGAGATCCGGCGGAGCACGACGAGGCGGTCGCCAACATTCGCGCGGTGCCCCTGCCGAGAGCGGACCCGGTTGATGGTCCGGAAGGCGCGCTGACCGATCTCTGGCGCGCCGGGAGCTAGGCCGGCAGCCTCAGGTGAACCGCTTGACGAAGTCGAGGGCGGTCTGGGCGACCTCCTGCCAGGCCGAGTCGATCGTCAGCGAGTGACCCCGGTTCGGGATCTGCTTGATCTCGGTCACCGCCGGGTTTCGCTTCTGCCGCTTGTACGAGGCGTTTGCAATCGCCCAGGGGACGGTGTGGTCCTTCTCCCCGTCGATGATCAGCAGCGGCCCCCGATCCGGGTTCTTCGGGTCGAGCTTGGCCTCGGTGAAGGGGTTGACGTTGGCGTTTGCCATCTGCATCAGCGCCGCCCCGGACGCCGCAACGTGGTACGTGTCGTAGAGCTGCTTCGCCTCATCGTCGTCGAGGGCGGTGGCCCAGCCGTACTTGAACTGATCGAGGGTCAGCGTGACCGCGCGGCCCCGGTTGAGCGGGTTCTTGAGCACCGGGCCTGCGGAGCGGAGCGCCGAGACGGGCAGTGGCAGGACGCCCCGGAACGGACCCGGATCGATCGCCACCGTGGCGGCCGAGAGCGGGGGCGAGCGGCGCATAGCCTGCCTTCTTGAAGAACTCGCCCCAGCGGTCCCAGCTGCTGGGCAGGAGCCAGAGCCCATGGGTGAAGACCACCGGCGTGCCGTCCGACTTGTTCGCCGCGTCGACTTCCTCTTGCTCTCGCTCCGTGATCTACGCCATGCAGTCCAGTGGAGTATGACTGCATGCCATGGCCGTCCGGCTCACGCACATCGGTGGACCGACGGTCCTGCTCGAGATCGAGGGCTGGCGGCTGCTGACGGACCCGACCTTCGACCCGGCCGGGGGCACATACCGATTCGGCTGGGGCACGGGGTCGACCAAGACGTCGGCGCCGGCGCTCGCAGCGGACCAGCTCGAAGGGATCGACGCCGTGCTGCTCAGTCACGACCACCACGCTGACAACCTCGACGCGGCCGGACGAGCGCTGCTCCCCTCCGCCGGCACAGTCATCACGACCCGTGCGGGCGCGGAGCGCCTCGGCGGCGGGGCGCGCGGGCTCGAGCCGTGGGAGACGACGCGCCTCGAGCACCCGGGCCGACCGTCCATCGAGATCACCGCCACGCCGTGCCGCCACGGGCCGCCGCTGAGTCGCCCGATCGTCGGTCAGGTAATCGGCTTCGCGCTGGGCTGGGAAGGCCAGGAGAACGGCGCCCTCTGGATCTCGGGCGACACCGTCCTCTACGACGGCGTGAAGCAGGTCGCTGACCGAATCCAAGTCGACACCGCCCTCCTCCACCTCGGTGGCGTTCAGTTCCCGGTGACCGGCCCTCTTCACTACACGATGACCGCGAGCCAAGCGGTGGAACTCTGCGGCCTGATCCGGCCGCGCTCAGTCATCCCGATTCACTATGAGGGCTGGAAGCATTTCCGGGAGGGCCGCGAGGAGATCGAACGTGAACTCGCGTCGGCGCCGGAGGAGATACGGCAGAGCTTCCGGTGGCTCCCCATCGGGGAGGCCACCGAAATCTGAGCGCTTCGCAGATGGAGCCGGCCGGTTTCGAACCGGCGTCCTCGGCCACGAGCGATCGGCTTCTACAGGTATAGCCGGCGCTTTGTTCTCGCCCTCTGACCTCCGCTGCCGGCGGGAGATGCCGGAGGGCCGAGTCCCTTCGATGTCCCCGGACAGTCGGGACGGGCCGACCGGGTGAGCCCGATTCTGATGCCGGTGACCCCACCCCTCGGGCTCGGGTGGGCCGACACTCACCGCTTAGGTTCTAGCTAAGCGGCGAGGGCGAACTCATGGTCCGCACGTATTGGTTGGTCCAGGTGTTTAACGAGGCCTCCTGGAACCTCGACCTGCAACCTGATCGCACGGATGACCAAGTCGAATCCAATTTCGGCCCCGTGCTATGTGGATCAATGGTAGCCGCGGGGGCTTAGGGCCGGTGAAGGCGTGACGCTAGATTTGAACCATGATGGAGGCGCATCAGCACACCGATCTCGAGCCCATCCACCCCGGCTCAGGCCGCGGTCAGGGGCTGCTGAAGCGGATCGGAAGCGCCCTCGCCGCCCTCGGCGTCCTGATCGCAAACCTCGGCGCCAAGGCGAAGCTCCTCCTCGTCGCGCTGCCGAAGCTGAAGCTGTTCACGACCTCTGCCTCGATGCTCGTCTCGATCGCGGCCTATCAGCTGATCTTCGGATGGCTCTTCTCGATCGGCTTCGTCCTCCTCCTCCTGCTGCACGAGCTCGGGCACGTCTTCCAGCTCCGTCGCGAGGGGGTCAAGGCCTCGGCGCCCATGTTCATCCCCTTCCTGGGGGCCGTGATCTCGGCCAAGTCGATGGGGGATGACGCGGCCGCCGAGGCACGCGTCGGCCTGGCTGGGCCGATCCTCGGATCGATCGCCACGCTGGTACCGCTCGGTATCTGGGTGGCGACCGGCGCTCACTTCTGGCAGGCCCTCGCCTTCATCGGCTTCTTCATCAACCTCTTCAACCTCGTCCCGGTGCTGCCGCTCGACGGCGGCCGCGCGATGGCTGCCCTCTCCCCATGGGTCTGGCTCGCCGGGTTCGCCGGCCTGGTGGCGATGGCCTTCGTCTTCCCCAGCCCGATCCTGGTGCTAATCCTGGTGCTCGGGGGGATGGAAAGCTGGCGGCGCTGGCGCGCGCGCAACACCCCCGAGGGTCGCGCCTATCACCGCGTGCCGACTCGCACCCGCGTGCTGGTCGCGGCCACCTATCTGCTGCTCGTCGCCGCGCTCGCCGCCGGAGTTTCGGCGACGCACCTCCCGCGCAGCCTCTAGACCGTCAGCTTTCCCCGGACCTCCTGGAGGAAGGTCCCGGGCATGCCTGGGACCTCGGCGAGGTCATCGAGTGACCTGAAACCATCCTGGCGCTCGCGGTAGGTGATCACCCGCGTCGCCTGTGTGACGGAGAAGCCGACGTCGCGGAGCTCCTCGAAGGTGGCGCGGTTGAGGTCGAGGCGATCGCCGGCGTCCGCATCCGGGGGCGTGTCCACCGGCTCGTCGGCGGCTTCGTCCTCCTCTTTCTCCGGCTCCCCGACCGCCTCGGGCCCCTCTTCCTCTCCGGCCTCGATCTCCTGTTCCTCGGGCTCCTCGTCGGCGTGCTCCTCCCTTTCCTGCTCCTGCCCCTGGTCCCCATGCTCGCCCGCTTCGCGGGCGGCTCCGACCCCCAGGATCGCGCCGACGGTGCGGCCGAGTATTCCGCCTCCTCCCTCCTCCTCTTTCTCTTCGCCCTCCGTCGCGTCGCCCTTCTGCCGCGCGTCCACGTCGTCTTCGGCCTCGGTTTCCGCCCCGGGGGCAGTGGGCTCCGTCGCGGTGCCGGCCTCGCCCGCGCCGCTCGACACCACCCACTCGTCGCGTTCCTGGGAGTCCTCCGCCTCTTCAGCGATTGCCTCCGGGGCCTCCTCGGCCTCGGGTCGCTCGGTCGGTGTCGGTGAGAACGGCTCGGGCGCCGGGGCGGGAGGCGGCTCGCCGGCGGGAGGCGGCGCCGGGGCGGGAGGCGAGACGGGCGCTGCGCCCATCTCCCCCGCGATCCGGACGCTCGTCGCGGCGGCCGTTTCCGCGGCGCGCGCCTTTCGTTCGGCCTCGTTGGCACGTTGCTCGGCGGCAGCGACCCTCTCCAGAACTTCGCGCAGCCTCCGCTCGCGCTCTGCCTCCTCGACCTTGAGCTGCGCCAGCCTCTCGGCCTCCGCTGCCCGCTGCTCGGCTTCGGTAGCCCTCCTCTCAACCTCCTCGAGACGCTTGTAGGCCTCCTCCATCGCGCGCTCACGCTGCTCGCGCTCAGCCACCAGCCCTCGCTCCTCCTCCTCGATCTTGGCTCGCGCCCGGCTCTCGGCGTCCTCCTGCAGGCGACTCGCCTCCGCTCCCATGCGCTCATTCGCCTCCGCCCGAGCCCGCTCCTCGGCCTCTCTGCGGGCCTGGTCGGCCGCCTGCGCGACGCGGGCATCAGCGTCGCGACGGGCCTGCTCGATCGCCTGCTTGGTGCGGTCCTCGGCCTCGCGCCGGACGCGCTCGGATTCCTCCTGCGCGCGCCGCTCGCTCTCCCGGCGCATTTTCTCGGCCTCCTCGCGAAGCTTCGCCTCAGTCGTCAGCCGAGCCTCCTCCTCGGCCTGACGCCGCGCCTGGTCGGCGGCCATCTTGATCAGCTGCTCGGTCTCCTCCTCGGCCCGCCTGACGCGCTGCTCGGCGTCGCGCTCGAGCACCCCCGCCCGTCGCATGCGCTCATCGGCGGCCTGGCGCACCCGCTCCTCCTCCTCCTCGTCGAGGCCGGCGGCGGGCCGCACCTCCGAAGTGGGGGGAACGCTTGGCGGCACGGGCGGGGTCGCCTGACGACTGGGCGGGGCATCGTCGGGACGGCTCTGTGGGACGTCGGGAGCGAGCGGAGGACTGACGACAGTTGGCTCCTCGGCCGAGCCCTCGCTCTCGCCAGCGAGGCGGTCGATCTCGTCCTGAAGCGATCCGGCCCAGCGGGACGCAGGAGTGGTCGCTCGTTGACCACCCTCGGGAGCGCTCGGCTTTGGTTTCGGCTCAGCCGACGCCGCCAACTCGGCGCCTGGGGGGTGTGGCTCGGGAACCTTTCTCTCGGGCTCGGACACATCCGTATCGCCGGCGGGCCCCGGAGTAGAGGTTCGGGGTTCTGCCGGGAGAGTGTCGGGCTCGTCCGATGGAGTCGACGGGACGCCGCCGGGAGCGCTGGGCGGCTCGGAGGCGACCGGCGTCAGCGCCGATTCCTCAGTGGAAGTACCGCCTCCAGGGGGAACCCAGGGCGAAGCGCGCGGTGCCTCCGCCTCGGCTTCGGCGCCCTCCTGCTCTGCGTCGGTACCCTCCTGCTCCGCATCAGCTGCCTTCTCCGTGGCGGTCGGCGTCGGTGAATCTTCCTTCGAGGCCTCCTCGCCGGACTCGTCGTCCGTCCCGATCGGCACCTCCTCGAGCGGTTTCGTGCCCTTCTCTTCCTCCTCGCTCTTCCCCTCTCCGTCCCCTCCAGCCTTCTTCGCCGCCTCAGCCGCACCCAGCCCGAGCGCTGCGGCGAGCACTGTGGATTTCTCCTCTCCGTCGGTCGTCCCCGCCTCGGCCGGCTCGGCAGCCTTCACCTCGCCGTCCTCCGTGCGCTCCGCCTTGACCTCCTCGTCCTTGGCTGGCTCGGGCGGGGCCACGCCCTTGCGCTGGGCCTTGCGGAGGGCTCGCTCCTCCTTCCGCTGCCGACGCTCCTCGCGACGACGCTTTCGCTCATCCTCCCAGGCGCGACGGTCCTGTTCCTCGGCCTGGCGTTTCTCCTCCGCTACCTGCTTCCGCTTTTCCTTGCGAGCCTCGCGGCGGCTCTTTCGACTCGGCTTGCCCTCGCCCCCGTCGCCGGACTGAGATCTGCCTTCGTCTCGGCCTCGTCGTGCGAGGGATCGGCCTTCGCTTCCTCGGCCTTCGCACCCTTGGCATCGGCCTTCGCTTCCTCGGCCTTCGCACCTTTGGCATCCACCTTCGCTTCCTCGGCCTTCGCACCTTTGGCATCCACCTTCGCTTCCTCGGCCTTCGCACCCTTGGCATCGGCCTTCGCCTGCTTCTTGGCCTGACGAGCCTCGCGGGTAGAGACTTCCTCGCCGCCGTCACGCTCCTTCTTCCGACGGCGATTGATCAGCAGGAGAAGAATGAGAAGCAGGATCACCGCGCCGGCGATGCCATAGGCCTCGGCGGGGTGATCCTTGACGAAGTCGGTGATCGTCCCTGTCTCGATTGCAGCAAGCATCGTCGTGCTCATCCTTGCACGGGAAATGCGTTCACGTGCAGAGGCCCTTGCCTTGCCATCAGGCGAAGGCTTGCTCAGCTCAGGCGCTGCTTGAAATCCCTCTCGACCTCGCGGCGCGTGTCCCGGTCGGCGATCTCCCGGCGCCGGTCCCGGCCCTCCTTGCCCTTTGCCAGGGCCAGCTCGACCTTCGCCCGGGGACCCTTGAAGTAGATCCGGGTGGGGACGAGCGTGAGGCCGCGCTCGGCGGTCTTGCCGATCAAACGCTCTATCTCCCGCCGGTGGAGTAGCAGCTTGCGGGGTCGATCGGGATCGTGATTCTGCTCCGAGGCAGGGAGGTATGGCGGGATGTGGGCACCGCGCAACCAGACCTCTCCGCGATCGATCACCGCATAGGCCTCGTTGATCTGCGCCTTTCCCTCGCGCAGCGACTTCACCTCGCTCCCCTGCAGCTCTATGCCGGCCTCCATCCTCTCCAGCATCTGGAACTTGTGCCGGGCCCTCCGGTTGGTGGCGACGTCCCCGCTCACCGGCGTCCTGGGTCCCTTCGACTTCTTCGCCATCAGCTCTCGGCAGGTAGCAGGTCCACGCGGCCGCGGGGTGCCTCCACCCGGTCGACTGCGACCTTGACCGGGTCGCCTATCCGAATCGCTCCCCCGCCACGAGCGCCCACCAGCATCGTCTCGGTGGCGTCGAGCTCATAACGCTCGCGGCCGCCGATCCGCCGAGCGGGAAGGAAACCCTCGTAGACGTCGGCGAGCGCGCCGCCGAAGCGGACGAAGGCGCCGGCCCCCACCACGCCCGAGACCTCCCCCTCGAACCGGGTGTCGGGGCCCCGCTCGAAGAGCTCGTGCTCGAGCAGGAACGAGGCACAGACCGAGTCGGCGTCGCGCTCGGTGCGGGTTGCGTCGCGCTCACGCTCCGAGCAGTGGGCGGCGACCTCGGCGAGCCCCTCGGCCCGCGGGGCCTCCTCCCCCGCCCCAATCGCCGCAAGCAGGGAGCGGTGAGCGATCAGGTCCGGGTACCGGCGGATCGGGGAGGTGAAGTGCGTGTACGCGTGACTGCCCAGGCCTGCATGGCCGAGGTTGCGATCCGCGTAGTGCGCCTGTTGCAGCGAGCGAAGCACAAGCGATGTATACGCCTCGCGACCGTGGCCTCGACGCTCGGCCTCCCTGGCGACCAGCCGGCTCGCTTCCCCTGCGAGCTCGCCCGCCTGCTGGGGGGTGATCGACTCCGGCAGCGCCGGCGTCGGGATCTCGAGGGCCGCGAGCTGCTCGATCATCCGGCGGATCCTCTCCGGGTCCGGCTGCTCGTGGACGCGGTAGATCGTCGGGACGCGGCGGCGCTCGAGCAGCTCCGCCACACGCTCGTTGGCGAGGATCATCAGATGTTCGATCAGCCGGTGGGCCTCGGTCTGCGGGACCGAGTGGGCGCCCGTCACCCGGCCGTCCTCAAAGCGAAATTCCGGCTCGAAGCTCTCCACCTCGAGCGAGGAGCGCGGCCGGCGCCCGGCGAGAGCCGAGGCCGCCTGACGCGCCAGCCCGAGCGGCTCCGCGATCGCGCCCGGCGCCCGGCTGCGGCCCGCGAAGATCTCGTCGAGCTCGTCGTAGTCGAGGCGGACGTCCGAGCGGATCAGGCTGCGATAGAAGCTCGCCGAGAGCGGCTCACCTGACTCCGAGAGCTCGATCTCCGAGGTGACTGCCAGGCGATCCCGATCGGGAGCGAGGCTGCAGGCATCGCTGGAGAGCGCATGCGGGAGCATCGGTGCAACCCGGCCGGGGACGTAGGTGGAGTTCGCCCGCCGATAGGCCTCCTTCTCCAGCGGCGCCCGAGGGCGAACGTGGGCGGCCACGTCGGCGATGTGGATCCAGAGGCGCACGCCGCGCTCGGTCCGCGACGCGGAGACGGCGTCGTCGAAGTCGTGGGCGCTTGCCGGGTCAACGGTGAAGGTCGGCAGATCGCGCAGGTCCCGCCTGTCGACGTCGAGGGCCGCGGCCTGGGCCGCGGCCTCGCCGGCCTCCTCTTCGATCCGCCGGGAGAAACCGACCGGGATCTGTCTGTCCTCGAGCATCGCGTCGAGCACGTCCGCCGCGAGCCGGGGATCGCCGAGCTGGCGGTCCACGCGCGCCCGGCCGCGGCCCTGGCCGAGCTCGATCAGCGCCATGCGGCCCGGCGTCGCCGCGCGCCGGCCGCCCCCGAGTTCGATCTGGCCGCCGCGCTCGAAGAGGAGCTCCCCGACGAGGAACCGGCCCCTCTTGGAGACGAGGACCACCCGCCTCTCAGCTGGGCGCGGGGAACTCAGAGCTGCTTGTCCAGCACCTGGAGGGCCCGCTGGCGCCCCTCGTCAGCCTTGGTGGAGGGGTTGTCCTTCGCCTTCACCTGGGGCGTGATCCCGATGCCGTTGATCGAAGTCCCATTGCGGGTCAGATACTCCCCGACCGTCAGGTCGAGCGCGCCGCCATTGTTGAGCGGCATGACCTCCTGGAAGGTGCCCTTGCCGAAGGAGGTGGTCCCCACCACCTTCGCCAGCCCCGACTGCTCCAGCGCCGCCGTGACGATCTCCGAGGCGGAGGCGGTGTCCCCGTTGATCAGTACGACCATCGGGTGACGCGGCAGCGCGTTCCCCGACGCCTCGAAGGTCTTGGTGCTCTGGGTGCGGCCATGCGTGGAGACGATCTCACCGTTGGGCACGAAGATGCTGGAGACCAGGACCGCCTCCGTGAGAAGCCCGCCGCCGTTGCCGCGCAGATCGAGCACCAGGCCCTGGGCGCCCTGCGAGTAGAGGTTCTCGACTTCCTTGCGAAGCTCACCATGGGCGCCGGGGAAGAACCCAGCGAGGCGCACGTAGCCCAGCTTCACGCCATTGACCGTCGCGATGTGCCCGACGACCTGGGGAATGTTCACCTCCCGCCGGGTCAGAGTCACGTTGCGGCTGGTGCCGTCACGGCTCGCCACGGTCAGCGTCACCTTGGTCCCCGCGGGCCCGCGGATCTGGCCGGTGACCGTGTCGACATCCTTCCCCGCGATCGGGCTGCCGTTGACCGCGGTGATCACCTCGCCCGGCTGGATCCCGGCGTCCCTGGCCGGCGTGTCTTTGTAGACGGTCGCGACGCGCAGTCCCCGGGCGACCTCGTTGACGGCGATGCCCACCCCGGAGAGGCTCGATCCCTGTTTGAAGCGGTCGTACTCCGTCGGGGTGAAGTAATGGGAGAAGCGGTCGCCGTATCGCTTCTTGATGTGGTCGACGATGGAGCCGATTGAGGCGTTCTCGAGGTCCTTGTCGTCGACCGTGTGGAAGTAGTCGTCGTGGATCAGATCGATCGCCTGAGCGGTTGCGTCCTGGCTCGGGTTACCGAAGACGTCGTCGACCGCGTCGCGGATCGCGCCGACTTGCCCACCGGCGACGATGCCCACCACGAAGGCGATCGCGACCGCCGCCGCGATGGCAAGTGTCCTGCGGCTCAAATCTTCAGGAAGCGACGCAGCGTCAGGCCGCTGCCCATCGCTGAAACGCCCATCGCCACGCACAACAGGACGAGAGCAAGGCTGGCGAACGGGATCGTGTGCCCCGAGGAGATCAGGTTGAAGTTGTTGGCGAGCGGATCCACGATCACCTGCTTTCCGAGGAAGAGGAAGCCTATTGCGATCCCGGCTCCGACGAGCCCGCAGACCAGTCCCTCCACCATGAAGGGCCAGCGGATGAACCAGTTGGTCGCGCCGACGAGGCGCATCACCTCGACCTCGCGGCGGCGGGCGTAGATGGAGAGGCGGATGGTGTTGGCGACCAGCAGCAACGAGGCGACCAGCAGCAGTCCCGAGATCACGCCGAGGACCCAGCGGATCGCCGAAGTGGCGCCGGAGATCTTGCTGGCATCGTCGCGCGAGTCGCCGATATCCGAGATCAGCGGGCTGATCGGCGTCGGCTGTCCGCTCGTCCCAGGCGGGGTGATCGCGCTCCGAACGCTGCCCAGGTTCGAGAGATCGTCCGGCGTCACGTTGAAGGAGGCCGGCAGCGGGTTGTGAGCGCCGGGCAGCTGCGCGGTGATGTCCGTGCGGTTGTCCTGCTTGAGGCGCTCGCTGAGGATGCTGAGGGCCTGGTTCTTGTCGACGAACGTCACCTGCTTCACGTGCGGGATCGCCTGGAGCTTCGCCTGCAGCGCGCCGATCTGGTCCTGCGGAGCCTGCTGGCCGTTCACGTCATTGAGGAAGACGCGCAGTCCTACCTGATCGCGGACCTGGTTGGTCTTGCCGTTGGTCGTCTGCAGCACCGGGATCAGGACCCCGAGCAGCAGCACGGTGATGCAGACGGTGACGATCGCCGCCAGGCTCGGCGCGGCGCTGCGCCGCAGCGCCCTCAATCCCTCGCGGATGAAGAAGAACACTCGCCCCATCGACGCCGCCTAGTAGCGGGGCTCCTCGCCCTCGAGCCCCATCTCCTCGCGGAGCCGGAGAGCGAACTCGCGTGTGGACTCGTCGTCGGGGGTATAGGTGCCCGCTGCCTGGTCGCGGACGACTCGACCGGAGTCGAGAGCGATCACGCGGCGACGCATCTTGTCCACCATCTCGCGGTCGTGGGTGACCACCACGACAGTTGTGCCGGTGCGGTTGATCCGGTAGAGCACCTGCATGATCCCAACGGAGGTATTGGGGTCGAGGTTCCCGGTCGGCTCGTCCGCCAGCAGGAGCGGCGGGTGGTTGACGAAGGCGCGGGCGACGGAGAGGCGCTGCTGCTCGCCGCCAGAGAGCTGGTCGGGGAAGTTCTTGACCTTGTCGGCGAGCCCGACCAGGCGCAGGGCGTCCGGCACCTTTTTGCGGATCTCCGAGCGCGAGGCGCCGATCACCTGCAGGGCGTAGGCGACATTGTCGTAGACGTTGCGAGTCGGGAGAAGCTTGTAGTCCTGGAAGACGGTGCCGATCCGGCGGCGCAGCTGGGGCACCTTCTTGTCGGCGAGTGAGGAGATGTCACGGCCGGCAATCAGCACCTCGCCCTCGGTGGGCCGCAGCTCGCGAATCAGCGTTTTGATCAGGGTGGTCTTGCCGCAGCCGGTGGGCCCGACGAGGAAGACGAACTCACCGCGATCGACGCGCAGGCTGACGTGCTCGAGACCGACGTGGCCGCCCGGATAGACCTTGGTGACCCGGCGCATCTCGACGATCGGAGGACGGGCCCGCTGCTCGGTGAGGTGCTCAGGCCGGCGCTGTGTCCGAGGGCCGCGCGTCCGAGGGGGATCTGATGTCTGTCGCCTGGCCATTTCGAGCGTGGAGCCGCGAGGCGCTTCGGGCGAGGTTCCCCGCCGAGCCGCCTCACTGCGGTGCACAGGGTAGGGAACGCCTTAAAGCCCATCGCAAGTTCTCGTTCGGCTTGCAACACCGCTCCCGGTCGCGAGTCGCGCGGACCCGTTTTCGGCGCCGGGGCCGCGGATCAGTGGATGATGTAGCGGTGGCGGGGCCGAGTGGCGTCTTCTCGGCCCCGCTCACCACCGTTCTCTCGCACTCCGGTGGCGTCCGATGACACCGGAGATACGTCATCGCCCCTCGAATCACCCGCAGGCCGTTGCAGAACGCGATCCAGGCGCCGGCTGGACGGGGGGGACGGAAGTTCTGAGTAGGGCGGATTCATCGAGTCGGTCCGTATTTCGCCGGCCCGCATCGCCCCGAAGCGACTTGTTCCTGCGGAATTAGCGGGAAAGTGCGGTTCGAGTGCTCGCCCTCGCGCCTTCCCGGTTCTTCAAATTTCGCGTGCCAAACTACAATAACCGACGCACAGGAGGAGCGAGCCCACGGCGCAAAGGCCGGCGACTGCTTGACGGAGCTTGGAGGCAGGCGCTGCACGGGCAGCGTCGGGTTTCCTCGGAGAGCACGGATACGCGAAACCGAGGAGGAGCACGTGAATGGCTTCCACTCCAGAAACTTTCAAGGGCTTGCAAACTCCCTGCCCCATGGGAGCAGCGCATCACAAGGGGATGGCGCGTTGAGGCGAGCGGGTGGAGCGGTCTAGCGGGGCCGCTCCGCCCCTCCAACCCGGGGGGAGCGGCGGGGTTAGGCCGAACCAGAAGTTCCTGGTCGAGCGCGGGCCACCAGGACACGTGATCCAGGTGCGAACGCAGCAACAGCACGCTCGGCTAGCGGTTATGCGAGCTCAGGACGGGTAGGTTGCCTGCCATGGAGACGGCGGCTACGACGTTGCCGTCGGGGATTGCACTCGAAGATCTCCTCGACTGGCGGCCAGATTTCGGAGTGATCACCGTCTTCGTCGCGATCGACCCTGCCGACCGCAGCAAGGGCTGGCTGATCGAGTTGCGCAAAGTGCTGACCTCGGCGGTCGAGTCCCGCGACGACGCCCATGACCGCGGACGGGCCCTAGAGGCCACGGCTCAACGGGTGCTCAACCGCTTCGACGAGGAGGAGCTGCCGTCGGGCCGCTGCCAGATCGGCTTCTGCGAGGTGGCTGAAAAAAGGGCTCGCGACATCTGGACCGCCGCGCAGATGGACGGCTTTCGCACGAGCGCCACTTACGGCGATCGCTCGCGGCTGACCCAGCTGCTCAAGCTCCTCGACGAGGGCGCCGCGATCGGAGCGCTCGCGATCTCGGCCGAGCGCATTCACCTCTTCGAATGGAAGCTGGGGGCGCTCGAGCTGATCCACGACTGGGAGGCCGAGATGTACACGCTCGACTGGCGGGAGCGTAAGGCGGAGAAGCCCTCGAACCTTGCCCGGACCCAGGGTGCGGCCTCCTCCGGCCGCGACCAGTACGACCAGCGGCTGGAGCACAACCGGGCCCGGTTCCTCGAGGAGACCGGCAGGCTGACTGCCCACGAGGCGCGGAGCCGCAGCTGGCGGAGGGTGATCGGCTTCGGCGATCCCGAACACCTCCGGGAGTTCAACGAGGGAGCCGAGAAGGGCACCGAGGTCGAGCTGGCGGAGGCGGTCGACGTGATCTCCGAGGAGCGCGGCAAGCTGCTCGAGCGGGTGAACGCCGCCGTCGCCGACGGCAATCGCCGCCGGGAGCTGGCCCTGATCGAGAGGGCAGTGGAGGGTGCGCGGACGCCCGGCGGCCACGGGGCGCTCGGCCTGATCGACGTCCAGCGCTGCCTGAACGAGGGTCGCGTCGAGCACCTGCTCTTCGACGCCGACACCGAGGCCCCGGAATTGGCCGAGCTCGAGGACGAGATCGTGGAGCGGGCGCTCCGTACGAGCGCGCTGATCACACCGGTCGAGGACGAGGCGGCCGAGGCGCTTCGCGAGTACGGCGGCGTCGCGGCCGTGCTCCGCTACTAGGTGTCAGTTAGCCCTAGGTCCAGGGCCCGCCGTGGATCGGCGGGTGCTGCACGATCGGCTTCTTGAGGAGCGCCTCGCGGGCCAGGTCGGCGATGCCGCTGGCGGTGAGTCCGAAGTGCTCCATGCAGGCCTCGGCGGTGCCTGAGACCCCGAACTCGTCCTGCATGCCGAGCGCGAAGACCGGCACCGGATGCTGCTCGGCAGCGACTTGGCGGATTGCATCGCCGAGTCCGCCGACCACGCGGTGCTCCTCGGCGGTGACCGCGACGCCGGTCTTGGCGAGCGAGCTCAGCACGCTCTGCGAGTCGATCGGCTTGATCACCGAGACGTTGACCACCTCGGCCTCCACCCCGTCCTCCCGCTCGAGCGCCTCGGCGGCCTCGAGCCCGCGCCAGACCATGTGGCCGCAGGTGAAGATCGAGATGTCCTTGCCCTCGCGGAGCACGTCGACGCCGGTGCCCAACGTCTCAGGGATCTCGTCGTAGACGATCGGCGTCTTGGGACGGCCGAAGCGCATGTACATGGGGCCATCGAAGCGCTCATAGGACTCGATCACCGCCGTGTAGGCCTGGTTGTAGTCGGCGGGGACGATCACCTGCATCTTCGGCATCGCCCGCATCAGGGCGATGTCCTCGATCATCTGGTGCGAGGCGCCGTCCTCGCCGAGCGAGACGCCGCCGTGCGACGCGCCGATCCGGACCTTGAGCCCGTTGTGGGCGATTCCGAGTCGCACCTGGTCATAGGAGCGCGAGGTGGCGAAGATCGCGAAGGTCGAGGCGTAGGGCACCTTGCCGGTCGCGGCGAGGCCGCAGGAGATCGACATCATGTTCGCCTCGGCGGCGCCAATGTTGAAGAAGCGCTCGGGGAACTGCTTGCCGAACTTCATCGACTGGGTCGAGACCGCCAGGTCGGCGTCGAGCGCGACGACTTCCGGGTAACTCTCGCCCAGCGCGACGAGGGCATCGCCATAGGCCTGCCGGGTGGGGATCGACTCGGTCTGCGGCTCGGCCGCGTCGATCAGCTCGCTCGCCATCAGGACCCGCCCCGGAGCGCCTTGGTCTGCTGCTCGTAGGTCGCCTCGAGCTCCTCGAGCGCCTGCTCCGCCTGCTCCTGGCTCGGCGGCTTGCCGTGGAACCCGAAGCGGTCCTCCATGAAGGAGACCCCGCGACCCTTCTTGGTCTGGCAGATGATCGCGGCGGGCCGACCGAGTGTGCGGCTGCGCTCCAGCGACTCGACGATCGCTCCCATGTCGTGGCCATCGATCTCGACCGCATCCCAGCCGAAGGACTCGAACTTCGCCCGCACGTCACCGGTGTCCATGACCTCCTCGGTGGTGCCGTCGGTCTGCAGGTGGTTGTAGTCGACGATCGCGGTCAGGTTGGGAAGGTCGAAGTGGGCCGCCGACATGGCACCCTCCCAGCTCTCGCCTTCCTGGCAGTCGCCGTCGGACATCAAGGTGAAGACCTGGGCCGTCCTCATCGAGACCGTCGAGCCGGAGCGCGAGGCAGATGCCGACGCTCATCGAAAGGCCCTGGCCGAGGGAGCCGGTGGAAACCTCGATCCCGGGAGTCCGAGTCATGTCGGGATGACCCTGGAGGTGAGAGCCGATCTGGCGGAGCCCCATCAGGTCCTCGGCCGGGAAGTAGCCATGCTCGGCGAGCGCCGCGTATTGGATCGGGGCCGCGTGGCCCTTGGAGAGGACGAACCGGTCGCGCTCCGGCCACCTCGGATTGGCGGGGTCATGGCGAAGGACCCGGTAGTAGAGGGCGGCGACGATGTCCGCGGCGGACAGGGAGCTGTCGAGGTGCCCGGACTTGGCGACGGCGAGCATGCGGACGCAGTGGGTCCGCAGGACGGTGGCATAGCGCTCGAGCTCGGCGATCGAGGGCTTGCCTCCCGCCTTGCTGGGCGGCTCGGGCGTGGGGTCTGGGACTGGCTTCAGGTGCGCCATCGGCGGCTCAGCTTGCGCCTGGTCGTACGGAATGGCCTTGGGCTGCGGCTTGCTCAAGACCGGGCGGCGAGGGTAGCAGCGGGCAGCACCAGCCGGGACCTTAGAAACCAAGGCCGACGGAACCGCGGGTCCTTAGCCTGGCGTCCATGAAGTTCTTCTGGATCGCACTCGCGGCCGTCGGGCTGAGCCTCGCAGGCTGCGGACGCGGGAGACCGGCGCCGCGACCTCAGTCTCCACCCGGGGCGAGCCGACCGGGACCACGAAGGTCGAAGGCAAGCTGCCGCCGGGCGCGGTCGGGCCGGTGGACACTGCCGAGGAGGCCGCCGAGGGACCCGCCGCGACTGAGGCGAGCCCGGAGTCCCCCGCCGCCGGGCCACAGTCCACCGGGGACCTCTCTGATGGTGAGAGGACCGCGGTGACCGACGTGGTCACGGGGTACATCGCCGCGCTCGATCACCACGACGGTCGCCTGGCGCGGTTTGCGCCAGATGCGACACCGCGGAGCACTCGCCGCTCGGAGCCGACCTGCCGAAGCGCGGCGGGCGGGTGGCCGCCCCAGTCCAGTGCGCGACCCTCCGACGGCGACAGGAGCCGCGCTGACCGGCGTCGCCACGGCTCTGTACAGCGCCGCACCAAGATAGTCGAGGTGAAGCCGGAGGCTTTGGGAGACGGCGGGCGTTCTGCGCCCGATTCGAGCCGGGAGCACTCGCTCTCAGCGACCTGCCGCAGCGGCGCGGCGGCTGCCGCTCCTCTCTGCGCGCCTCGATCGGCATGCGGCCGGCCGACGGCGGCCCGGCCTGGCGCCGCACCGAGATCGTCGAGCTGAAGCCGGAGGACCTCGGGAGATGACCGCGCGCGGGTCACCGCCACGGTCACCCACCACTTCTCCGATCGCAAGTACGTCTCCGTCGAGGACGACGTGATCTATGTGGAGCGAGTCGGCGGAAGCTGGCTGCTCGCCAAGCCGAGCGCGACCTTTTACCGCGCGGTCGGCTACGCGCAGCCGCCTCTGAGGGCGTTCACGCCTCCTCCGGGCTGGTAGCTAGTACCGATGGTTGCCGCCGCCGCGCGGCGCGCGCTCCTGCAGTCTCCGCGGGCGCCGGCGACTGACACGCACGATGGTGGCGTCCGCGTTCGAGGCGCTCGGCTCGAGGATCGTCACGAAGGCGACGGAATCGGTGAGCGCGCCGGAGAAGAGCTCGCCGCCCGAGCGCTTCAGGGTGAAGAGGATCCGGCCCGACCCGTGACCACGGCGGCCGCGAACCATCAGCCGACTGCGCCGCGCGTCGCTGCGGACGTAGGCGAAGGACTTCCCTGCGACGGCGGGGTTGAAGAGGAGCAGCCGCGGTGAGCGCACCAGGGTCCGATGCTTGTGGGTCCCCATGACCCACTGGACGATCCGGCTGCCGCTCGGCGTGGCGATCGCGTAGAGGAGAGTGCTGCCGTCAACGGCCGGTGGGCTGAGCTGCGACGCGCCCCCCTCGCTCGCGAGCAGGAGGGGCGCGGCCGGCGCCGCCGGATTGCCGATGTAGCGGACGTAGATCCCATCGCCCCCGGCGAGCGGGGCGCGGTAGGCGAGCCATGCATCCGAGACGGCGATCGCGTCCGCCCCCGGGGCGTCCACCTGCGCGACCGGGGCGAGGGTGTTGCGATCCAGCAGCTGGACCTTGTCGCCGATCACGGTCGCGACGAAGCGGCCGCCGATCGTGGGGTGCCGTCCCGGCAGCCCGATCTCGGGCCCGCCTCGGCTGATCACGGCTGGTCCTCCCAGCCGCTGGAAGAGCAGGGCGTCCGCAGTGGCCGCGGGGTCGGTTGAGTGTTGGACAGTGTCGCCGGCGGCACCCGCGCTGCCGGGCGCGACGACCAGGGCGACCGCGGCGGTCAGCAGCGCCGCGGCGTCACCGCGGCGCAGGCCGAGGTAGACGCCGTCGCGCTCGCACATCAGTTCGGTCGCCCGGATGCCGGTGGCGCTTCCGGCCAGCGGCGCGAGCACCACGATCGGGATCGCCCGCCCGACTCCGAAGGCGACCCCCACCAGCAGGCCGATCGAGGGGTCGCCAACCGCGAGGCTGACTCCAGCGAGGGCCCAGACTCCGAAGGAGAGGACGAAGGTCGTGAAGCCGAGACCGAGAAGCACGCCGTAGAGGGCGGCGGCCAGCGGCATCGGCATCACCCGGCGCCAGTGCTCCGGCAGCTGACGTCGGATCTGGGGCACGATCCGCGTCCCACGGACCTCGAGCACGGCTGCGAGCAGGGCGATCCCGGCCGCCACTGCGTAGGCGGCGCGGCCCCCGGCGCCATGGATCAGGCCGCCCACCAGGGCGAGCGAGCCGAAGGTGATCACGCCTCCGGCGATGGCCCCGGGCAGGAAGGTCGCGCAGGCGGCGGCGGTGATCCGCCTGCCGCCCGTGTGGCCGGTGGGGCCGATCGTCTCGATCGCCGAGAGCCCGCAGGGCGAGAAGGTCCCGGTGGCGCCGATCAGCAGCGCCGCGACCATCAGGGCGATCTCGAGCGCACTCATATCAGCAAGGGACCTTCGTGTCGTAGTACTGGACGCAGAACACCTTGCGGCCGCTGTAGCAGTAGCCGGTCAGCGCGGCGTCCCCGTTGATCCGCGTGTTCCGGTGGGCGCAGCAGTCGCGCAGCTGCCGGACCTTGCCGCCGCAGCAGCGGTACCAGGAGCCGTCGATGTGGGCGCTGAAGCCGTAGATCTCCCCCGCCCTCGCACAGAGCTGCGTCCTGGGCGCCGGGGGCAGGGGCCTGTCCTCGCCGTCGCGCAAAAGGCGGCCCTGGTCGTCGATCGGCTGCCCCTCCCCGTTCACCGGCCGGCCGATGTCGTCGATCGGCTGTCCGTCGCTGGCGCGCAGTGGGAAGCCGCGTGAGTCAATCCGAGGCAACCCGGTCGGATGCGGGCACGACCCGGTCGTGAAGGTGTGGCCGCAGAAGTGGAAGGCCTCGGAATCGCCGGGCTCGATCAAGGTCCCGACTGTCCGGGCCGCGGTGAGGGCGACCAGCGCGCCTCCCACCCGCGCCAGGAACCCCCGCCGGGAGGTGTCACGGGCGAGTGAGTCAGTGAACCGGTCCAGATGTTCAGGCACCGATCGGCAGCCTCCCCAGGGTCCCCTCCGCCGGGTCTGTGCCTGCTTCCGGGACTCCCTCCGCCCGCCGCCGCGCAGCGGTCGCCAGCACGCTCTCCAGCTGCGCGAGGTTGTTGAACGTCCCCTTGGCGAGGACGGCACCGCGATCGTCGAGCGCGACCGCGAAGGGGCTCCCGGGGATCTCGAGCTCGCGCCAGAGGGCGGCATCAGCGACCTCGTCGAAGAGACCCACCGTGACATGCGGGTCGTTGGCGACGTTCTCGATCGCCGGCGAAAGCGTCTGGCAGAGATGGCAGCCCTCGGAGCTGAAGACGGCGAGGCCCAGCCGATCGTGGAGCCCTGCCTTCGGTGTCGAGAGGCGGGAGGCCAGCGACTCGGCCATTGACCCGATGTCGGGACCTTCGCCTGCGATCTCGAGGGCTCCCTGCGTACCGAGCTGCAGGCGGAGCATGCCGACCTCGCGCGCGAGCGCGAGCACCGCGATCGCGAGGCCGGCGCAGGCGGCGAGCGCCACCCCCGCCGCGATGCCGAGCCAGGCGTCGGTACTCAGCGAGATCGAGTCGATCTGAGGGATCAGGGCGAAGCCGGCGGCCAGCACAAGGTTGCGCAGCACGCCCAGCCAGGAGACCCGGGAGCGAGGCCCGAAGCAGGCACAGGGCGCGCCGGCTCGACCGCGAAGGATGGCGCCGGCGGTGAGCGCCGCGAACAGCAGCATCAGCGCGGCTGCCGCATAGGCGGCGCCGTCGGAGCCGAGCGCAACGGCCACCGCCAGGGCCAGCTCGACGGCGATCAGCCCCGCCCAGGCGATCGGGCGCAGCGCGCCGCCCTCGAAGCCGAAGCTCGCCATCGAGGCGATGCTCGCGCGCGGCGAGGCCAGCTTCGCGAGCGCAGCGCCCGCGAGCACGATCCCTAGCGCGACCCGCAAAATGATCTCCACGATCCCTCCGTGCCCAACCTACCAGGGCACGCGGGGACAATTCACATCAGGCGGACCGGGCCTTCTTCCGGCAGCGCTTTCGCTTCTTGCGGTTGTGGATGCGCTTGCACTTCTTGCGCCGCGTGGCGCTGTGGCTTGCCCTCGATCCCAGGGTCGAGCTCGACACGCGGGGCTGGCCGCCGCTGCCGAAGACCGTGGCGGGGGAAACGCCGAGGCTCGAGAGGTCGGAGGAGATCAGCGACCGCATCGTCGGGCCCGCGACCCGCGTGTAGACGCCCGGGAAGCCGGCCTCTGCGCAGCCCTTGCCCCAACCTGTGATACCGACCAGCCGATAGCCGCCCCCCTGGAGCGGCGCCTCCAGGGGTCCGCCGCTGTCTCCGAAGCAGGTGTCCACACCGCCGGTCTGAAATCCCGCGCAGACCATGGTGCTCGCGTCGAAGTCGCTGCCGTAGTCACCGCTGCAGGTGGAGTCCGCGACCACGTTCACGGTCGCGGCGCGGAGAGTGTCCACCGGGCTCCCGGACTCGCTGGTGCTCCCCCAGCCGCTGATCTCCTCGACGCTGTCGGCATCCCAGAGGGCGCCCTCGTCCGTGCCGGCGATCTTGATGGGCGTCTGGCCCGAGGGCGCCGGCAGTACGAGGTAGGCGGCGTCGAAGCGGGGAACGCCATCGCCCTGGAAGTCGCCGTCGAAGCTGGTGCCGAGCTTGACAGCCTGCACGCCGACCTCCGCGCCCTCGCTCGTGTTCGTGAGGGTCGAGCGACCGAGGACCACGTCGAGGTCGTTGGAATCGATCATGGCGGTGCCGTCGCCGCCGGGATCGGAGATGGGCGTGCAGAGCGGCGGCTTGCCCTGGAGAGCCTCCGGACCACAGTCAGGATCGGAATCAGCGACGCAATGTCCCGCGGTCATCACGATCCGCGAGGTGATCAGCTCGCCACCACAGATCTCGCGCTGCTGGGCGTTCCTGCTCGGGAGCTGAGCCGAGCTGTACACGACGCCCACCTGCCACGGATACGTCGAGATCGAGGCGGTGTTGCCACCGACGATCCGGGGCTGCGCGGAAGCCCCGCTCTGCGCGATCGCCGTCCCCGGCGCTAGCGCCGCAACGGCCACGAGCATGGCGAGCGGCACGAGTCGGGGCCCCCTCGGCATACCGGTATTGAATCGGCTGGGACTGAAAAGCGCGTTGTGATTCAGCCGATCGCGACCATGCGCTCGATCGGCAGGGTGGCCCGCTCGGCGATCTCCGGCGGGACCTTGACCTCGTGCCTGAAGTCGCGCAGCGAGTCGCGGACCTTCGGCAGGGTGATCATCTTCATGTACTTGCAGAACGCCATCCGGTTGGCCTCGATCAGCTTCGCCTGGGGCGCCGCCTGCTGGAGCGGGTAGAGCATCCCGTTCTCGGTGGCGACGATGTACTCGCCGTCCGGGTGCTTCTCCATGTAGTTGAGCATCCCCCCGGTGGAGAGCATCTGGACGCCGTCCGGGTCGATGTCGCCCGAGGCGACGTACTCCATCGCCTGGGTCGCACAGCCGCATTCGGGGTGGATCAGGAACTCGGCGTTGGGGTGCTCGTCGCGGACCGTCTTGATGTCCGCCGGGCGGATGCCCGCGTGGACGTGGCACTCCCCGTCCCAGATGTGGAAGCGGGCGCGGCGGGCGGGGTCCTCCTTGATCCCGGTCTCGCGCTCGACGAAGGCGCCGAGCCACATGTCGGGCCCGAAGAGGATCTCGGTGTCGGGTCCATGCTCGCGCAGGATGTGCTCGACGACCTGGACCGCGTTGCCCGAGGTGCAGCAGTAGTCGGTCTCCGCCTTGACCTCGGCGGAGGTGTTGACGTACATCACGACCACCGCGCCGGGATGCTCAGCCTTCCAGGCGCGGAGCTGGTCGGCATTGATCGACTCCGACAGGGAGCAGCCGGCCCCGAGGTCGGCGATCAGCACGGTCTTGTCGGGACAGAGGACCGAGGCCGTCTCGGCCATGAAGTGGACGCCGCAGAACTCGATCACCTCGGAGTCGGTCTTCGCCGCCTGCCGCGAGAGGCCGAGGGAGTCGCCGACGAAGTCGGCGACGTCCTGCAGCTCGGGGAGCTGGTAGTTGTGGGCGAGGATGACGGCGTCTCGCTCGGCCGCGAGGGCGCGGACCTCCTCGCTCAGGGTCGCGACCTCCTCCTCGCTCAGCTTGGCAGGGAGTTCGTTGACGGTAGGAAGCTCAAGCACGGCGAGCCGCTCCTTCGACGTTGGATGTTCGCGGCCCCGGCGTCCTATCGGCACGATGCTGCTCCGCCAGGAGCAACCCGTCTTGTGAGGATTCGAGGCTGGCGAATGAACTATCCAGAGATTAGCGCGGCCCTACCCTCTGCTTCATGCCCGAGTTGCCGGAAGTGGAAATCACCGCGCGCAGGCTGAGCAGCGGACTCGAGGGCGCCGAGGTCGAATCGGCGCTGGCGGCCGGCGTCGCCACGCTGAAGACCTTCGAGCCCAGCCTCGACTCGCTGGCCGGCGCCCGGATCGAGGGCGTGAGGCGGATCGGCAAGATGCTCGCGGTCGACTTCGCCCCTGCAAACGGCGCGGGCCTGCTCACCCTGCTGATCCACCTGATGTCGGCCGGGCGGCTACAGCTGTTCGACAAGCGGGCGTCGCTGCGCGATCGCCGCTCGCGCATCCTCGTGCGTATCGCCGACGGGCGTGAGCTGCGACTGCGCGAATTCGGCACCAAGCAATCGGCCTGGGCGAAGCTGCTTCCGCGCGACCAGGTCGCCGAGGACGAGATGGTCGCGACGCTCGGGCCCGATGCCTGGCCCGCACCGCCGCTCGCTCGATTTGCCGAGCTGATCGACCAGCCGCGCCACCTCCACCCCCTGCTTCGGGACCAGCGCGTGATCGCGGGCATCGGCCGTTCGTGGGTCGACGAGATTCTCTGGGAGGCGAGGCTGTCGCCCTTCAAAAAGGGCTCCGAGCTCTGCGAGGAGGAGGTCAAGGCGCTCCATGACGCTCTGCCGATCCTCGGCAACGTGGTCAAGCACTACGAGGGCGTGATCGGAGAGAGCATTCCCGACAAGATGCCGATGCCCCTTCGGGTCCACCGCCGCGAGGGAGAGGCCTGTCCGCGCTGCGGAACCACCATCGAGGCCGTCTTCTTCGCCGAGCACCAGATGAACTACTGCCCGAAGGAGCAGACGGGCGGCCGGGTGTTGAAGGACAGACGCCTCTCGAAGCTGCTGAAGTAGCGGAGCGCATGGCAACCTCGAGACAGGTCGAGGTCGTAGCGGACCTGCACATGCCGGGAGGAAGCAGCTCAGGGACCCCGCAGAGGACAATCCCTGAGACGAAGCCGGCAGCGTTTCGCGAGTGCGAAGTGGATTGCTTTCAGTCGGCCAGTACCCACAGCTCCTTGAATGGCAGCGTCAGGTGCCAGGTCGTGACGGCACCCTTCGGGAGTGACGCCATGTCGCCCTCCTTCAAGGTCAGCTCGGGACCTCCCTCGATCTCGATGCGCGCCTCTCCCTCGAGCACCAGCAGCACCTGCGTCGCCGGCAAGGTCCAGACCGGCGGGGTCGTGTCGGCATCCTCGGAGAAGCGGCTCAATCCGGCCCGCAGGGCGTCGGCCTCGAACAACACGTGCTCCTCGGCGCCACCGCCGATCTCCGGATCCGCTCGCCACTCCTCGGTCCCGACGTTGGACACGAACACCCCGGGATGCAGTTCCATCTCACCCTCCTCATCGATCGCTGCACCATCGTCCCACCGATCGAGAGCTCAGAGGCCGGTGAGCTGCCGCACAAGGCCGCGCCCGATCGTCCATGGGTGGCCCACCAGGGTCTGCAGGCGGCCGGTGAGGCTGAGCGGGTCGCGGGCGATGCCCAGCTGGCGCAGCACCGTCGCCTGATCGAAGTAGACGCGCTCGCAGATGAGCTTGTCGCCATCGAAGATGAAGATCGCGAGGATCGGCAGCTCGTACTCGCGGCCGGTCGGCGGCAGGTTGCGAAGCGGGCCCTCGTGGGTACCGCGGATGACCGCCTCGACGAGCACGGCGTCGTCGGCATGGTGGAGCGCCAGCAGCTCATTGCGCTGGTCCGGGAAGGCCCGGCGGCTTTCCTCGAAATAGCGCTCCACCTCCTCGGTTCCGTCGTAGACATCCCCCGTGGCGATCAGCTCGTAGCGCGGGTGCTCGAAGGTGTCGAGGGTGGCGTCGAACTCGTGCCGGTTCTCCGAGTCCATGTGCTCGCGGACCAGATCCTCGCGCTTGCGCCTGAGCGGGGGATTGCGCGCCACCGCCGTTACCTCCCGATTACGCGCCGGACCAGGCCGCGGGAGATGGTCAGTGGGTGGCTGGCGGCCGTCTCGAGCCGGCCGCTGAGACTGGCGGGCTCGCGGGCGATGCCGAGCTGCTGCAGAACGGTGGAGGTGTCGTAGTAGACGCGCTCGCCGACCAGCGCGTCGCCCTCGAAGATGAAGATCGCCAGGAACCGCTGCTCGAAGCGGCGGCCGGTCGGCGGCAGTCCGCGGAGCGGCCCGGCGTGGGTCCCCCGTGCGATCGCCTCCATCAGGACGGCGTCGTCCGCATTGTGGAGCGCGACGATCTCGATCTCCTGATCCGGGAAGGCGCGGTTGAGCTCCTCCCAGTGGGCCCGCACCTCCTCGGCGCCGTCGTAGACCTCGTCGGTGGCGACGTACTCGTAGCGGGGGTGCTGGAAGGTCGCCAGCGCCGCCTCGTGGTCAGCCGCGTTCTCGGCCTCGACGTGCTTGCGGACGAGCTCTTCCCGCCGGGTGGCGGCGGTCTCGAGGGTGGCCATCCGGGCGACTATATGTGCAGGATCATGCTCAGGTCCAGAGCCGGAGCAGAGTGCGTCAGCACCCCGACCGAGACGAAGTCGACGCCCGTGGCGGCCACCTCGGCCACGTTCTCGAGCGTGATCCCACCCGAGGCCTCGAGCTCGGGGCCGCCGTTCGCGGCTCGGGCCGTCGCGATAGCCTCCCGCAGCTCGGCCGGGCTCATGTTGTCGAGCAGCAGCCTGTTGGCTTCAGCGTCGGCGCCCTGGCGGACCTCATCGAGGTTTCGGCATTCGACCTCGACCGGAAGGCCCGGCTGCGCCTCGCGCGCGCGGCGCACCGCCTCCCCCACCCCGCCGGCGAGCGCGGCATGGTTCTCCTTGATCAGGATCGCGTCATAGAGGCCCATCCGGTGGTTGGTCCCACCGCCGGCCGCCACCGCCGCCTTCTCCAGCACCCTCAGCCCCGGGGTCGTCTTGCGCGTGTCGAGGACGCGGGCGCCCGTGCCCTGGATCTCGTTCACGAACCGCGCCGTGAGCGTTGCCACTCCCGAGAGATGACAAAGGAAGTTGAGCGCGGTCCGCTCTGCGGCGAGCAGCTCCCTGGCAGGACCCTCCGCGCGCGCCACCGCCGCGGGGACGCCATCTCGCCACTCGCCCTCCGCGGCGAGGGCCACGAGCCCGCCCGCCCCCGTCTGGCGAAAGACCTCGCCGGCGACATCCAGGCCGAAGACCACCCCGGGGGCCTTCTGGGTGATCGTGGCCCGCCCCAGGGCGTCCTCCGGGACGACCGCTTCGGCGGTCACGTCCCCCGAACCGAGGTCCTCGAGCAGCGCCCTGGCGACCAGATCGCGTGTGTCGCTGTCGATTTCCACGCCGCGCACGATCTCACGAAAGCCCGGTGTGAGACGTTTTGTGGGCGAATGTCAGATGAGTCCCTTCCACCTTTTCAGGCGCTGATGGATGAGCACGGCTCCGACGTGCTCGGGTTCCTGGTGGCGTCCGTCGGCCCCCACGATGCCGAGGACTGCTTCCAGGAGACCTTCATCGCCGCCCTGCGCGCCTACCCGCGCCTGGAGCACGCGCGCAACCTGCGCTCCTGGCTGCTCACGATCGCGCATCGCAAGGCGATCGACCACCACCGCGCCCGCGGGCGCCGGGCCGTCCCCGCCGGCAGCCCCGAGGAGGTGGCGGGAGGGAAACCGAGCTCCAACAGCCGTCCCGACACGATCGTCGGCGGCGGCGACCCCGAGCTGTGGACCGCGGTCAGCGGTCTCCCGCCCAAGCAGCGCAGCGCCGTCGTGCTGCGCTTCGCAACCGACATGTCCTACGCCGGCATCGCGCGCGCACTCGACTGCTCGGAGGACGCCGCGCGCCGCAGCGTCCACGAAGGACTCCAGAAGCTGAGAGGTGAATTCGCGTGAACCCGATGAGTGAGAAGAAGCTCGAGAAGCTGCTCCGCCAGGCGCCATCCGGCGGCGACCTCGATCGTGCGGTCCAGGGCGTGATCGCCCGCGCCGAGCGCGACGGACTGATCGACGTGGCCTATGCCACGGTCGACTCCCCCTTCGGCACGCTGCTGGTCGCACGAACCGAGCGCGGCGTCGTCCGGCTGGCGCTGCCCAAGCATCGCAGCGATCAGCGCTCCGAGGACGAGGTGCTCGAGGACCTGGCGAGGTTCGTCTCGCCCCGGGTGCTCGAGTCGCCCGCGCGGCTCGACGAGGAGCGCCGCGAGCTCGACGACTACTTCGAGGGCAAGCGTGATCACTTCGACGTGCCCGTCGACTGGAAGCTCACCCCGCCCGGATTCCGCAACCGCGCCCTGCACGCGGTCGCGCGGATCCCCTTCGGCGAGACCCGGACCTACGGCGAGATCGCCCAGCAGGCCGGCAACCCGCGCGCCTTCCGCGCGGCCGGGACCGCCTGCGGCCGCAACCCGATCCCGCTGATCGTGCCTTGCCACCGCGTTGTACAGACCGGCGGCGGGATCGGCAACTATGGCGGCGGCCCGGAGATGAAGCGGGCGCTGCTCGACCTCGAGGGCGCGATCTAGCGCGGGAGTGTCCTGCTCCGGGTCGCCGGTAGCGACCAAAGGCAGGACGGTCTCAGAGAGGCCGTCAAGTCCAACTGTCTCGATTTCCGTCCACCCCTCGGACAGAATCCGACGCAGAAGTCGCCCGGAGGCGCGCTCACGCGGGGAAGACCGCCATCGTCGCCGTGAAGCCGTGCAGGAAGTTGCGGCCGCCGACGGGGCCGATCTCCCCGGCGCAGAAGAAGCCGGCGGTCGGGACACCGAGCGAGTCCTCGATCGCCGCCGCATCATGGTCAGGCACCTCGAACATGTGGGAGCCGCGGCCGTTGCAGGTGAAGAGCAGTGCTCCGGCGGCGCCATGAGAGCCGAGCGCCTGGGACTGGGCGCGCAGCGCCTCGCGTAGGTCCTCGTCGGCGGAGGCCGCGTCGCGCACCTGAAGGCGCACCGTCTGGCCGACCCGCACGGGCTCGCCGATGGCAATCGCGCCCGACTCCCGATCGGCCCCGATGATCGGCCGGACCAGGAAATCCCCGCGCTCGTATTCGGGCCGGTTCTCGTCGATCACCAGCCCCACGAGGACCCCCGCGGCAGCCAGCTCGCGCTCGTGGTCGGGCAGGGCCGAGATCACCTCCCCAAGCCGCTCCATCGCGGGCTTGCCGGCCAGCTGGCCGATCACGTTGGCCTCGGCGCTGGTGATGGTCATCTCCGGGCCCACCGGGCCGGCGCCCTGCGAAACGCAGGGCAGCACCTGCACCCCACGCAGGCGTACGGCCACCGCGCCATCGGAGTGGACCTCGCCGTCGCGGAGCAGGACGGCACCCCCGGCGAAGGAGGCGCTCGCCAGCCCGCCGAGCACCGGCACGTGAGGCCGAGACCGGTCCACCGCGGCCAGCAGCTCCTCGGCGGGGAAGCTGAATGGGTCGCAGAGCGCGATCAGGGACTCGTCGCCCCCGGCCTCATCGGCGTTGGCCGGCTCCAAGAGCGACACGGGCAGCCCCAGCAGGCGGAAGCCCTGCGCGTCGCGCTCGGCCGTCAGGTGCATGGTCTCGAGCTCGGCCCCGGGCAGCGAGGCGGCCCAGACTGCGATGCCGGGCGTCTCCTCCAGCTCGTGCCCGCCGGCGACGGTGCCGCCGGCGCCACAGCCGATCACTGCCCGCGGCTCGAGGCGCTCGTGCACCTCGGAGAGCAGCCACTTCGCCATGGCGAGGTGATGACCGGAGGCGAAGACGACGGCCAGGTCGCAGGTCGGCTCGAGGCCGGCTCGGGCGCGGTCGGCGGCTTCCGCGGCCGCCTCGACCGTGTCGAAGCTCTCGGACGCGCCGACCGAGGTCCGCACCGTCGAGGTCTCCGCCGGGCCCACGCTAGCCGGAGGCCTCGGTCTTGGGGGAGTTCGCCGCCGCGAAGTTGAGGTACTCGCGAACGAACCCGTCGAGGTCGCCATCGAGCACGCGCTGGGTGTCACCGACCTCGAAGCCGGTGCGGTGGTCCTTGACCCGTTGGTCGGGATGCAGGAAGTAGCTGCGGATCTGGGAGCCCCATTCCGCCGACTTCTGCTCGCCGCGCTCCCTGGCGAGCTCCTCGGCGCGTTCGAGCTCCCTGCGCTCGAGCAGCCGGGAACGCAGGATCTGCATCGCCGTGGAGCGGTTCTGGATCTGGGAGCGCTCGTTCTGGGACTGAGCGACGATCCCAGTCGGGACGTGGGTGATGCGGACGGCCGAGTCGGTCTTGTTGACGTGCTGGCCCCCTGCCCCCGAGGCCCGATAGGTGTCGACCCGGATGTCTCCATCGTCGATCTCCACCTCGACGTCGTCCTCGACGAGGGGCGCGACGTCGACCTGGGCAAAGCTGGTGTGGCGGCGCGCCGAGGAATCGAATGGCGAGATCCGGATCAGCCGGTGGACGCCGCGCTCGGCGGCGAACAGCCCGTAGGCGTTCTCGCCCCGGGCCACGAACGTCGCGGACTTCAGCCCGGCCTCCTCCCCCGGCGAGGCCTCCTTCATCTCGACCTTGAAGCCGCGCCGCTCGGCCCAGCGCAGGTACATGCGGACGAGCATCTCGGCCCAGTCTTGGGAATCCGTGCCGCCTGCGCCGGCGTTGACAGTGACGACGGCGTCGCCAGCGTCGAAGCGACCGGAGAAGAGCCGTTGCTCCTCCAGCTCGGCTAGGCGCCTCTCAACCGACTGGATCTGCCCGGCCAGCTCTGCGGCCATCTCGTCGTCCTCGGCCGCCAACTCCGCCAACTCGCCGAGGTCGTCGACGTCGCGGCTCAGGGACCGGAATCCGTCCAGCCGCCGGTGCGCCCGGGCGTGCTCCGCGGAGATCTCCGCCGCCTTCGCCTGGTCATCCCAGAACCCAGGCTTCTGCATCTCCCCTTCCAGCCGATCGATCTCGCGGCTCAGCGCGTCCGGGTCAAAGGTAATCCGAGAGCAGCTTCAGCTGCTCGCGGATCTCGGCGAGGCGCGCGGAGATTCCCTCCTTCTGGATCAATTCGGCCATGCCATAAGCGTAGTCGGGACTCGGCTCGCGGCGGGTGCCGTCGACTACTCGGGGACGGTCGCGGTGACGATCCAGGTCGAGGCGGGTCCAAGCACCAAGCCGTCGTCCTTTACGTAGTCCGCGAGGACGTCGCGGATATCCCGCTCGACCTTCGGACGCAGCCGGTCGACCTCCTCGGCCGGGCAGATCCGCAGCAGCTCGGCGGCGGGGCCCAACGCCATGTTGAAGGCGACCGCGTGATTGAGGTCGTTCCCGATCTTGATCGGGATATCGCAGCGCGTGAAGCTCGGCCGCTCAAATCCGGCGATCTGCAGCTGCTCGGAGACGGTGTCGGGGTTCGCCATCGAGAACGGGCCGGGACCACAGCGCACGTCCTCAGGCTCCTCAGGCTCCTCCAGGTACTGCTCGGTCGCCTGCTCGGCCCGGTGAAGCCACTCGTTGTCGAGCTTGCGCCGCCAGACGGCGCCGACCAGCCGGCCCCCGGGGCGAAGCGAGCCGCGGATGTTGCGCAGCGCCTGCACCGGATTGGCGAAGAACATCAACCCCATCCGCGAGAACGCGTAGTCGTATGGGCCTTGCAGGTCTCCGACCTGGACGTCGGCCGCGAAGAACTCGACGTTCTCCATGCCGGCCTCGGCTGCCTCCGCGATCGAGGCCCGGATGAACGGCTCGGATACGTCGACTCCGACCGCCTGACCGTCCGGCCCAACCAGGCCCGCGAGCTGCTGCGTCGTGTCGCCGAAGCCGCACCCTATGTCGATCACGCGGTCCCCGGGTTCCGGCGGATAGAGCAGCATCGCGGCGTCGCCGTGCGCCCTCAGGCCCTCGACGATCAGGTCGCGGTACTCGACGAAGCGATCGAACAAGACCCCGCTCCAAGCCTCGGTCGCCTCCTCGTTCTCGGCAGCGACCTCGCCCGACCGGGGCACGGTGACCTTCTCCACGCGGCCATGGTACGAGATCCGCCCGCTGTTACACATCTTGGCGTGATCGGAACCTCCATCGCAGCGCTCGTCGTCACGGCGCTGCTCGGCACCTCATCGCCGGTCCAATCAGAGCCAACCAATCCATACCGGGCGGCCGTACACCTCTCGGGGAAGATCGGCTCGCGGCCGGAGGGGAGCCGAAACGAGCGGAGGGCCCACGACTACGTGGCGGATCAGTTCCGGGCTGCCGGGCTCCAGGTGAACGTCAACCCGTTCCGGGTTCCCGGGCGGAAGGACTCCCGAGCTCGCCCATCTCAAGCCGGACTGCGACGTCTGGCTGGTGGCAACCGGCTCGGAGGAGCGCCAGGTGACTGGCCTGCCGTACCACGCCGGAGCTGCCGCTCTCGTCAAGCAGGTCAAGGACGAAGGACGCGCCCGCGATCTGCGCGTCGCTCTCTCGATGGACGAGGTCGGCCTGGGCCGCCGCTTCTACCTCCGCTCACCCCAGCCGGCGATCCGCGCGACCGCTGAGGGCGAGATTCTCGCCGCGGCTCGCCGCGCCGGCGTTACTGTCCGCTGGGCCGACGACTCCGGAACCGGCAACTCCGACCACCGCGAGTTCGAGCTGGCCGGCCTGCCCGGAGCCGTGCTCGAGGTCTGGAAGGGAATCTTCCCCTGCCACCACCTGGCCTGCGACCGGCCGCGGCTCCTGCAGAGGCCTGCGCTCAACCGGGCGCTGAGGATCGCGAAGGAAGTGGCGAAGGGCGGTTGACGGGAATCTCGAGCGATTCCCCGGCCCAGAGCCAGGAAATCACTCACGATCCGAGCGCTCGAAGAACTCGGCGGTGCGAAGTGCGCGCCGGACCTTCCAGCGCATCGTCATCGGCTCTCCGGTGCCCATCTGGTGGGGAGCGCCGGCTGGGACCTCGAAGGTCTCGCCCGGCCGGTAGACCCGGTCTTCATCGCCGACGATCACCCGCATGGCCCCTCGATCACCTGGAAGCGCTCGGACTGGCTCGGGTGGACGTGACGGGGCGGCATCCCGCATCACCGGAATAGGTGGCCTCGATCACCAGCTCGTCCGGCTCCAGCCGGACGAAACGGAGACGCATCCGTCCGAACCCTCGATCTCCTAGCCCGCCTGGGGCATCTAAGAGCTCAGGCCCCGTGGCACTTCTTGTACTTCTTGCCCGAGCCGCACCAGCAGGGGTCGTTCCGGCCGATCTTGTCCTTGTCGTCCTTGACGACCGTCTCCTGCTCGACGGGCGCCCCGTTGCCGGGCTGCGGGCTGCGCTCCATGTCCTGTTCGGCGGCGGCGTCGGGACCCGCGGCGGTCGCTAGTGCAGCCTGGCCCAACGCCGAGGGCTGCTCGGCGGTCCCGCCGGAGTAGTCGAAGCCACCGGCCTGCACCTGCGGCGCGAACTGCTCCTGGGCACGCGGGGCGACCTCGACCTCGACGTGGAAGATCAGGCGGGCGAACTCCTCCCAGATCGAGTGCATGAGTGCCTCGAACATCGAGTAGCCCTCGTTCTTGTAGGCGACCAGCGGATCGATCTGGGCGAAGCCCCGGAGGTGGATCCCCTCGCGCAGGTAGTCCATTTCGTAGAGGTGCTCGCGCCAGCGGTTGTCGATGATCTGCAGCAGGATCGCGCGCTCGAGCTGGCGCATGATCTCGTCGCCGAACTCCTGCTCGCGGTGGTCATAGCCGGCCAGCGCATCGGCCAGCAGCGCCTCGCGCAGGTCCTCGCGGTCGGTCTGCTCCGGCTCCATCGTCGAGATGTCGACCGTCGAGGGCCAGAGCTGCTGGACCTGGGTCTGAAGCTCGCCGAGGTCCCAGTCCTCGATCACGTCACCGGGCGTGTAGTCGTCGACCAGGCTGCTGACGATCTCCCCCACGCCCTCCCGTGCGGCGTCCGACATGTCCTTGCCCTCGAGGATCTCGCGGCGGTACTTGTAGACGACCCGCCGCTGCTCGTTCATGACGTCGTCGTACTCGAGGACGCGCTTACGGATCAGGAAGTTCTGCTCCTCGACCTTCTTCTGCGCGTTTTCGATCGTCCGGGTGAGCATCTTCGCCTCGAGCGCCTCCTCCTCGCCCTCCTCGTTGACCGGGCCGAGGCGGTCGAGGATCTTGTAGATCCGATCGCCGGCGAATAGACGGATCAGGTCGTCCTCGGCGGAAAGGAAGAAGCGGGACTCGCCCGGGTCACCCTGACGGCCTGAGCGGCCGCGCAGCTGGTTGTCGATCCGACGAGACTCGTGGCGCTCCGTTCCGACGATGAAGAGCCCGCCGAGCTCGCGCACCTCGTCCGCCTGCGCCTCGATCTGGGACTCGAACTGCTCAACCAGGGCGTTCAATTCCTCCTCGTAGCTCTCGTCGGTCGGCGAGAGACCGAGCTTTCGGAGCTCCGCCTGGGCCATGCCCTCGGGGCTCCCGGCCAGCTTGATGTCCACTCCGCGGCCCGCCATGTTGGTGGCGATGGTCACTGCACCCCGGCGGCCGGCCTGCGCGATCGTCTCGCCCTCACGCTGGGCGTGCTCCGGTTTGGCGTTGAGCACGACGTGGTCGATCCCGCGACGCTTCAGCTCGTCGGCGAGCATCTCCGAGGTCTCGACGGAGATCGTTCCGACGAGGATCGGCTGGCCGATCTCGTGCCGCCGCTCGATCTCGGAGACGACCGCCTTCCACTTGCCGTCCTTGGTCTTGTAGATCGCATCGTTCTGGTCGGCCCGGACCATCGGCACGTTGGTGGGAATCTCCACGGTCGGGACCTTGTAGATCTTCATGAACTCCTGGGCCTCGGTCAGCGCGGTGCCCGTCATGCCGGAGAGCTTGTCGTAGAGACGGAAGTAGTTCTGAAGGGTGATCGTGGCGAGCGTCTGGTTCTCCTCGCGGATCTGGACACCCTCCTTCGCCTCGATGGCCTGATGCAGCCCCTCAGACCAGCGGCGGCCCTCGAGGATGCGGCCGGTGAACTCGTCGATGATCATGACGTCGCCCTCGACGATCTCGTACTCGACGCCGCGCTTGTAGAGGGACTCGGCCTTGAGGGCCTGGATCAGGTGGTTGACGAGGGTCCCGTGCTCACCCAGATAGAGGTTCTCGACCCCCAGGAACTCCTCCGCCTTCCCGATCCCCCGCTCCGTCGGCGCCACCGTCTTGTGCTTCTCGTCGTACTCGTAGTCGTAGTCGGCGTCGCGGGTGTCCTTCGACTCGCCGAGCGACTTGAGCTTCTCCTTGAACTGCTCGCCCTTCATCTGCTTGGCGAGGCGGGCGAACGTGTAGTAAAGGTCGGCAGCCTGCTCGGGCCGGCCGGAGATGATCAGTGGCGTCCGGGCCTCGTCGATGAGGATGTTGTCGACCTCGTCGACGATCGCGAAGTCGTGGCCGCGCTGGACGCACTCCTCGAGGGAGCCGGCCATGTTGTCGCGCAGGTAGTCGAATCCGAACTCGGAGTTGGTGCCGTAGACCACGTCGCAGGCGTACTTCTCACGCCTGGAGGGCGGGTCGTCGCCCTCCTGGATCGCGGCAACCGTCACGCCGAGCGCATCGTAGATCGGGCGCATCCACTCGGCGTCGCGGCGAGCCAGATAGTCGTTGACGGTGACCAAGTGCACCGCGTTGCCGGCGAGCGAGTTGAGGAAGACCGGCAGGGTCGCCGTGAGGGTCTTGCCCTCGCCGGTCTTCATCTCGGCGATGGCCCCTGAGTGGAGCACCATCCCGCCGATCAGCTGGACGTCGAAGTGGCGTTGACCGATCGTGCGGCGCGACGCCTCGCGAACCAGCGCGAAGGCCTCGGGAAGCAGGTCGTCCAGCGAATCGCCGTCCCGGGCCCGCTTGCGGAGCTCCTCAGCCTCGGTCTTGAGCTCCGCGTCCTCGAGCAGCTCCATCTCGGGCTCGATCCGGTTGATCGAATCCACCCGCCCCTCGTACTCCTTGAATTGCTTCGCCTCGCCCATGCGCAGGGCGCGATCGATGATTCCTCTGGCCACGGGATTAGGTTAGCGGCGGCCCGACTTCGCCATCAGATCGCAGCCACGAGAGGGCCGCCCCACACATCACTAAACGGGTCGCGCTCGCGCGCGCCCTCGGATCAAGGGCTTCGCCCTTCGCTCCAAAGTGGAGCGGCCTCGTGGCCACTCCGCTGGCGCTCCATCAGCTTGCGCGTCGCCTGACGCTTGCGGCGCTTGTCGCGATGCTTCTTGACCTGGCGACGCATGTCCTCGGCCATCTCGTGGATCGAATGGAGCATGTCCGGGGACGCCTCCTCCGCCCGCAGCGTGACGCCCTTGAGGGCGAGGGTCGCCTCGGCGACCATCCGGTCGGCGATCCTGGGGTTCTTCTCCTCGCGGAGCTCCACCTCGAGCGTCGCCAGCTCCGAGACCTGGTTCCCAACCCTCGCGAATCGCTGGCTGACCGCCTCTCGAAGCTCCTCGGTCACCTCAACGTTCTTGCCACGGACCTCGATCCTCATCGGCCGGCCTCCTTCCATTGGGTTGGGGACCTGATGCTACGCCCGCTCCCCTGCGTCGGCAAGGGACCGAGATCAGCGCCGTTTGTGAGGGATCTTCTTGAAGACCCTCCACACCGAAGGCTCTGCGGGCACCTTCGGAACCTGCGCCTCCTGAGCGCCGATCAGTCCACCGGACCCGTTGAGGAACAGCGTCGTCTGAGCCTCATTCAGGCCAGGGGCGTAGGGATGGCCGCAGACATCCGAGGGGAAGCGCGAGACCCGCGCCGCCCCCAGCTTTCCCTTGCCCTTGTGGGCGATCGCGTCCGCAAAGGCGGCGAACGTCACGGAGTCGACGGCGGTGCCGATGTGACTCGTCGTGCGCCCTGGACAGACGTTCTGGATCACGATGTTGCTGGCCCCGTCGAGGGCGGAGGTCGGGTGCTTCCCACTCTCCGGTTGAACGGTCTGGTCGGTGAGCGACCTGACGGTCGTGTAGGAGACGTTGCCGGGCGTCTCATCGGGCTGCGAGTTGAGAGCCCGGAGAAGGTGTGAGCCCGCGCCCTGCTGCCAGTCCGCGGGAGGACAGGGGGAGATCGCGGAGCAGCCCCCGCCGATAATCGTCCCGTGCTGGGTTCCGGCCGCGGCGAGCACGTCGCTCACCTTGCGTCGGAGGTCCGGCCAGTAGGTCAGCGCGAAACGGGGCAGAAGGCCCCCCTGGCTGATGCCGATCACGGCGACCTTTCGATGTGCCAGGGCGAACTCGGCGCGCAGGCCGTAGACGAGGTACTGCGCTGAGATCTGGATGTCCGCGGTGGTGAAGTCGGGGAAGTTGACGTAGCAGAGGGGATGGCCGTAGGCCTTGAACGCGTCCTTGCCGATCAGGTAGCCCTCGTCGCCGCTGGCGCCTGTCCCGGTGACGAACATGATCGGGGTCGTCGCCGCGTTGGTCGGGTCGATCGGGCACTTGAAGGCGGCCGCGAGGTCGGCCTCGGGGACGGTCAGCCGCGGCCCGCTGGCCCTCGCCGGCGAGGCGCCGAGGGCGAGCGCCCCCAAGATCGCGACCAACGCCGCGAAGATCAGCCTGCGTCCCACCTGGCCACCCTATTCCCCTCAGACGGTTCGGGCCAGCGTGAGCGCGACCACGCGGCGGCAGCCGCCCTTGCGCAGCGCCCTCGCGCAGGCCGACAGGGTGGCTCCCGTGGTCCAGACGTCGTCGACGAGGAGCGCCTCGCGCGGCGTCTCGGCCGTGGCCCGGACCGCGGGCGGGCCAGAGAGCCGCTCCGAGCGCGGCCGCCCGACCTGGCGCCGGCCGCCGGCGCGGCGCAGGCACGAGCTCATGGGCATTCCGGTCGCGACGGCGATTGCGATCGCGATCTCCTCGGCCGGGTCGAACCCGCGCCAGCGCCATCGCCAGGACCCCGCGGGCACCGGGACCACCACCGCGGCGCGCTCGTGATCCGGCAGCGCCCGGAGCATTGCGTCGGCGGCGACGTCGGCCAGTGCCAGCCTGCGTGCGTACTTCAGCCCGTGGACGACCGACCGGGCCACGCCGTCGAACGGAGAGGCGGCGACCGCCAGGTCCACCCCCGGCGGGCCCGGCTCGATCACCCGCGGAGCAGCGGCCAGGTCCGCCTCACAGCGGCCGCAGAGGACCACCTCCAGCGGCCGGGCGCAGCCGCATGCGGCACAGAGCGGCGGCGCCGCCAGCGAGGTGATCTGATCGATCAGGCGTGATCCGATCCGCCCACTCTGTCCACCTGTTCGTCACGAGAGGCGCGCTCACTGCCAAGGAGTAGGGTCGGCCGTGACACATGGGGCTTTGAGAGCTCAGCTCCGCGGCTTCGGTCGGGCTACACCAGCGATGAGCCGGCGAAGAAGAAGAACCAGACTTCGAGGGCGAGCACGCAGACGATCACGGACAGCGCGACGATCGCCTCGGGCGCGCTTATTCCGTATCGGCTTCTGATGTCCTGCACGCGGTCGCCGCGCTTGGCGCGGTGCCACGGCGACGTCTGACCGGCAAGCCGCGGGCGGCCGGTCAGCCTGTCGTACCGCGCGCTCAGCCAGGTGAGCGCCCAGCCGAAGATGAACTCGAAAACCCCGAGAACCGCCAAGACGGTGAGGACGCCCCACATGCTCAGCACCTGTCCGGACTGCGCCTGAGAGCCGATCCATACCGCGAGCAATGGCGCACCCGTCCAAGCGTTGATCGCGACGAGCGCGGTCGCAGTCACCAGGACGACCTTCTTCAGATTGAGGTGACGGGGTCGGAGGGCTGCGGAGCCGGATCGAGCTCTCGACTCACCCTGGGCCGCGTTCGGTGCCGCGTCCAACGAATCGGACTCGCCCTTCGGTTCCGCTCGCATCCCCGGCGGGAGGTCGACTTCAAGTGCATCGAGGCCCCCGGCGACCCCGCTGGCAAGGGCGAGCATCTGCTCGCGCGTAACCGTGCTGCTGTGCACGGTGACGACGTTCGCATGCCCGTCCTGGTGCGCCTTGAGCACCTCTATGCAATCGCGCCGAAGTGACGCGGTGCCCGAAGCGGCGATCTCGCCTGCTGCGCGGTCGAGCCCGAAGACCGCGCCGGAACGACGGTAGTAGCCGTCATCGGGAGAGGTCACCCATTGCGGCCAGGAGGGGCCGAGGTGAGTGCCGAGGCCGGCGAACCCGAGAACCCTGCCCTCTCCATCCCTGACCGGGAACATGACCCTGGAGCGGAACAGAGCATGGGCCTTCCCGCGCACCGAGCGGGTCGCAAGGCCCGCGGCCACCAGCTCCTCGTCCGAGTACCCGAGTCCGCGGAGGTGGCTCATCAGCGCGTCGGGACCGACTGGCGCGTAGCCGACGTCGAAGGAGCGGATCACCTGTTCGTCGAGGCCCTGCTCGGCGAGTGCGGCGCGGGCGACTTCGCAGCTCTCCGTCTCCCAGAGATAGGCCTTGAAGAACTCGGCGGCATCGGTGAGCACTTCCTCAATACGGTCCCCGGCGACCGCGCTGCCGTGCATGTCCTGCGTTGCTGCGATATGGGAATGGTCGCACGCGGCGTGGTTCGGGCCGCGGGTCGGGGAGGATTCGCGATTCTCGGAACCGTCAGGCGGGAACTCAGCCCAGCGAGCGGTCGGCCTCCACCCCGTAGAGGCCGCCGACGACGAGCCCCCCTGCCGGGACCTCGGCGCCGGGGAGCACCACGCAGTCCCGAAGCATGGCGTCCGCGCCGAGCCGGCAGCCGTCTCCGACCACCGCGGGCCCGTGCACGTCGGCCCCCCTCCCCACCTGGCAGTCGGAGCCGATCAGGACCGGTGGCTTCACCTTCACGCCGTCGAGGTCAGAGCCGGCTCCGGCGTAGATGCCCGAGGAAACCTCTGGGGCGGGGGGCTCGATGCCCACCTTCCCAGCCAGCGCGTCGAGGTTTCCCTGCACGAACTCGCCAACCGAGCCGATGTCGTTCCAGTAATCGTCGATCTGGTGCGAGTAGAAGGGAATGTCGCCGTCGAGGAGCGCCGGGAAGACATCCATGGCCCAATCGACGAAGCCCGGCGGCTGGCCGTCGTCACCGGCTGGGCTCTTGAAGTCGGGCGGCGGAAAGTGGTCGAAGATCGCCCTCGTCGACATGTAGATACCGCAGTTGGCGAGGTCGGAGAGCGCCTCGGCCGGCTCGGGCTTCTCCTGGAAGCCCTGGATGCGCCGGTCCTGGTCGGTGATCACGACTCCGAACTGGGTGGTGTCCTCGACCCGTTTCGTGGCGATGGTGAGAATCGCCCCGCGCTCCACGTTCGCCTCATGAGCCTTGCGCATCGCGCTCAGGTCGATGTCCGTGAGCGCGTCGCCGGAGATGATCAGGAACGAATCGGTCTCCGACAGGAAGTCGCGGACCTTTCCGACCCCGCCGGCCGTGCCGAGCGGCTCGGGTTCCTCGCTGTAGGTGATCCGCAGCCCGAACCCGGAGCCGTCCCCGAGAACCTCGCGGATCTGCTCCGGCCGGTAGGAGAGGTTGGCGACGACGTCCTCGAAGTCGTGTCGTTTGAGCAGCTCGGCGATCCAGGCGACTATCGGCCGGTTCAGCACCGGCGCGACCGGCTTCGGCATCACGTAGGTGAGCGGGCGCAACCGCGTGCCCAGCCCAGCCGCCAGGATCATCGCCCTCATCGGGGCGACAGGTTCTCAGACCGCGGCCGGGCTTGCCTTGGGGTTCACGCCGACGATGATCTTCCCGTCGAATCCGGAGCCGGCAGTGCCCTTCAGCCCAACCTCGGCCCTGTGGGCACCGGCTTGCGAGTAGATGCTGTCCGAAGCGTTGAGCGTTCGCCGCGCGGTGTCGGAGCTGTACGGAGAGAGGGAGTACACACTCGAGTTGGCCGACTCGCCGAAGAAGAGCTGCCCGGTGTGGGAGACGTGGCCGCCGCGCAGCGCGCCGCCGCGGGACTTGCCCCCGATGTGCACCATCGACGGCGGCGCTGTGGATCGGCGCGCACTTCTTCACGTCGATCACACGGATCTTGAGTGTCAGGGGCACTCCGGGCCTGCCCTCGGTGATGTCCTTGCGGATCCGATCGAGTGCGACGTAGAAGGGGCCCTCGGCGACCTCCGGCGTCAGCTTGCAGGACTTGGCGGCGCTCGCCGCCGTCACCTCATCGGGATCCTCCGCGAGATGGGAGATGAGCTTGCCGGCTCTGCCGCCGAGCACGACGGCGGTCCCGGCCGCGCCCGCGATGTCGAGGGTCTGGCGGCGGGTGAGACGGTGGTCAGGCGGGTCTGGTCGCTCTTTCGGTCATCGGTGCTGAGACCCGCAACCACTCCGAAAATCACGCGACTACTTCCTCTTTTTCTTCTTGTGCTTCTTCTTGCGGCAGTTCTTCTTCTTGTGCTTCTTGTGCTTCTTGTCCTTCTTCGCCGCGGCCGCGTGGTGCTTCTTTCGCTTGTGCTTCTTCTTCTTGCACTTGGTCGGATTCGCCGGGCAGGCCGGCTTCGCGGAGGACGGCGGGCCGACGAGCTTGTCCACCAGGTTGCCGTTGGTGACGTAGAGGTTGCAGCTCGCGTCCTCGCCGAAGGACTGGGGGCTGCTGAGGGCCCCGGGAGCACTCTCGGCCCGGTCGCCACCGGCGAACGGAATGCCGAGCTTGATCGAGCGCAGCTCGCCGGCGCAGAGATCGGCGTAGAGGTAGCGCCCCGCCAGGGCGGGGATCTGGGTGCCGCGGTAGACGTAGCCGCCCATGATCGCGCAGCCGTGGGCGACGTCGCCGCCGGGGTCTTGGTGCGGGTAGGCGAAGACCGGAAGGGTCGCCCCCGGGCAGCTCCCGGCGAAGCCCTCGCAGGCCGGCCAGCCGAAGTTGGCGCCGCGCCCGATGGCGGGCGCCGGCGCCAGGTCGATCTCCTCCCAGGTGCCCTCGCCGACGTCGCCGACGGTCAGATCCCCGGTGGCGGCGTCGAAGGAGAAGCGCCACGGGTTGCGGAACCCCGAGGCCCAGATCTCGTGGCGGGCGGAGCCGGAGGTCGCGTACGGGTTGCCCGCCGGGATCGAGTAGGCGCCCGGGGTCGCGCCGTGCGGGTCGATCCGCAGGATCTTGCCGTTCAGGAGGCCGAGGTTCGGGGCGGTCGAGCCGCCCGTGCCGCCGTCCCCGACCGAGATGTAGAGGAGGCCGTCGCCGCCGAATTGGAGCTGGCCTCCGTTGTGGTTGCCGGCCGTCGCGCTCGGGCGGGTGATCGTCAGGACGGCCGGCGGCTGGCGCCGTCGGCGACGTTCGGATTCGAGCTGGCGTGGAACTCGTCGACGTGGCCGAGCCCGGCCTGGCCATCGGCGGCCGCGGTCCCCGTGTAGAAGACGTAGAAGAGGCCGTTCTTGGCGTAGTTGGGGTCGAACGCCATCGAGAGCAGGCCGCGCTCGCCCTCCTCGGTGGTCAGGTCGTGGATGTCGAGGAACTGGCTCTGCACCCCGTCGTGGACGACCTCGATGGTGCCGCCGCGCTCCACCACGAACAGCCGCGGGTCGCCCGGCGGAGAGGTCATGAAGATCGGGTTGTTGAAGCTCCCGACCGGCTGCAGGGTCGCCGCCCCGGCGCCCTGCGCCGTCGAGAAGAGGCCCACCAGGCATCCCGCCGCGAGGGCGATCCAGATCCGCGCTCTCATCCGCCGGTATTAGTAGCGGTAATGGTCGCCCTTGTAGGGGCCCTCGACAGGAACGCCGATGTAGGCGGCCTGCTCGGGCGCGAGTTCGGTGAGCTCCACACCGAGCGCGTCGAGGTGGAGGCGGGCGACCTTCTCGTCCAGGTGCTTGGGCAGCACATGGACCTCCTTGCCGTAGGCATCCGCCTTGCCGAAGAGCTCGATCTGGGCGATCACCTGGTTCGTGAACGAGTTCGACATCACGAAGCTCGGGTGGCCGGTGGCGTTGCCGAGGTTGAGCAGGCGTCCCTCCGAGAGCACGATGATCGAGTGGCCATCGGGGAAGCGCCACTCGTCGACCTGCGGCTTGATGTTGATCCGCTCGATGCCCTCGAAGTTCTCGAGCGCGGCCATCTGGATCTCGTCGTCGAAGTGCCCGATGTTCCCGACGATCGCCTGGTGCTTCATCGCCGCCATGTGATCGACGGTGATCACGTCGCGGTTGCCGGTCGCGCTGATGAAGATGTCGCCCTCGGTGATCACGCTTTCCAGCGCGCGGACCTCGTAGCCCTGCATCGCGGCCTGGAGGGCGCAGATCGGGTCGATCTCGGTGACGATCACCCGGGCACCCTGGCCTCGCAGCGACTCGGAGCAGCCCTTGCCGACGTCGCCGAAGCCGCAGATCACCGCGGTCTTGCCGCCGATCATCACGTCGGTCGCCCGGTTGATCCCGTCGACCAGAGAGTGGCGGCAGCCGTAGATGTTGTCGAACTTCGACTTGGTCACCGAGTCGTTGACGTTGATCGCCGGGAAGAGCAGCGTCCCGTTCGCCTGGCGCTCATAAAGGCGGATCACGCCTGTGGTCGTCTCCTCGGTCACACCCTGGATCCCCTCGGCCATCTTGGTGAAGCGCTGGGGCTCGTCGGCCAGGCTCTTCCGCAGCAGCTCGAGGATCACCTTCTCCTCCTCGGAACCGGCGCTCTCAGCTCCCGGGACCGCGCCGGCGGCCTCGAACTCAACGCCCTTGTGGACGAGGAGGGTGGCGTCACCGCCGTCGTCGAGAAGCATGTTGGCCCCGGGCTCGCCGTTGGGGCCCGGCTCGGGCCAGGTGAGCGCCCTCAGCGCGCAGTCCCAGTACTCCTCCAGCGTCTCGCCCTTCCAGGCGAAGACGGCGATCCCCTTCGGGTCCTCGAGGGTGCCGTCGGGGCCGACAGCGACTGCCGCGGCGGCGTGATCCTGGGTCGAGAAGATGTTGCAGCTCGCCCAGCGAACCTCGGCGCCGAGCGCGACCAGCGTCTCGATCAGGACCGCGGTCTGCACGGTCATGTGGAGCGAGCCGGTGATCCGCGCGCCGGTCAGCGGCTTGGACTCGGAGAACTCCTCGCGCGTCGCCATCAGGCCGGGCATCTCGTGCTCTGCGAGCCGGATCTCCTTGCGGCCGAACTCAGCCAGCGAGAGGTCGGCCACGCGGAAATCGGGGCCTGTGGACGTCGGGGCGCTCGTGGCGGTGCTCATGCGGTGGTCGATCTCCTGGGTCGAGGTTTGAGGATGCTCAAGGCTAACGGGGATAGCGTTTTATGCGAGGGTGCTCCGCAGGCAAAGCCGAGGAGCAACCCGTTCAACGATGATTGAGGGCATCCGGGTCGGCGGGGATACGATCATCCCGCTCGAGGAGATTCAGTTCCGCGCCAGCCGCTCCTCGGGGCCGGGCGGCCAACACGCGAACGTGACCGCCTCGCGCATCGAGGCGATCTTCGACGTGGAGGCGTCGCAGGCGCTGACGGAAGAGCAGCGAGAGCTGCTGAGGCGCAAGCTCGGCGATCGAGTCACGGCGGTGGCCCAGGACGCCCGCAGCCAGGCGCGCAACCGTGAGCTGGCGCTCGAGCGCCTTCGCGAGAAGATCGCCGGCGGGCTGAGGCGCCCCAAGCCGCGGCGTTCGACCAAGCCGTCGCGAGCCGCGAAGGAACAGCGGCTGGAGAACAAGCGGCGAACCTCCCAGCGCAAGCGCGAACGCCGGCCGCCGACCGACGACTGAGCCCCACGTGGCGACTTTCCGGTCATCTGGAGGGGTAAGTCGCCAAGCAACCCACCAGCCGATGAGTTGCGAGCTGAATCACGGTCTCATCGGCCGAGCAATCGAACCGGAGAGGCCGTGATGACGAAGCTGAGCAGAGAATTCGAGGCGACGCTCCAGACGAGCCCGGCGAAGGGCGGCTGGACCTACGTGGTGATGCCGGACTCGGCCGAGTTCTTCGGGACTCGGGGATTGGTCAAGATCCGCGGGAAGATCGATGGACACGACTTCCGCAGCTCGTTCATGGCGATGGGCGACGGAACGCACAAGTTGCCGGTCAAGGCCGGCGTGCGGAAGGCGATCGGCAAGGAGAAGGGCGACGCGGTGATCGTGCAGCTCGAGGAGCGGCTGGGCTAGCTCCCGTCGGGGCGGCCCATCTCCTTCTTGAACCCCTCGAGCACGCCGACCGTGAGCGGGTCCACGCCGCGGGCATTGGCCAGCTCGATCGCGAGCAGGTCGCCGAGCATGACTGTGTGGAGCACACGCTCGGTGCGGCTCTCGCCCTCCGTCTCGACGTCGGTGACGGAGGCGGCGTAGGGCTTGATCGCCTTCGCGGTGAGCTCGAGGCGCCTGCGCTCCCGCGGGTGCTGGTCGCGGTCCCCGAGGAAAATCGCGGCGAAGCGGCCCTCCGCGCCCGACCAACCCTCGAGCTGATTGTGGTCGGCCTCCGGCAGGATCCCCGAGAAGGCGGGGATCTTGGCGTTCTCGTTGATCTGCGTCCCCCAGCGATACGCGACCGGGGCGGTCAGGTGGCTGCCGTAGATGACGGGGGTGGCGTCGCCGATCTCTACGGCCAGCTCGCGGGCACGATCCTCGGTCGCCTCGAAGGCTCGGCCGAGGTGGGAGGCAGCGGCGTCGATCTCCGTGTGGATTCGCGGCCCGGCGAGGGCGAGCGCCGCGAGCTCGGCCGCGACGCAGAACATGTAGCCGACCGCGGCCCGCGGCTGGAGCCCCGCCGGCAGACCGATCACGGGGACGCCGTCGGCGCGGGCCAGCTCGGCGAGCTCGCCGCCGGTCGTGGCCACCAGCCGTTGGGCTCCGAGCGCCTCCGCCGCGGCGTAGCAGCCGAGGGTCTCCTCGGTGTTGCCCGAATAGCTCGAGCAGAGGACGGCTGAGCCAGCCGGCGCCCATGAGGGCAGCTCGTACCCACGCGCGGTGAGCATCGGCTTGGTGAGGCGGTCGGAGAGCGCCGCGACCGCCAGGTCACCGCCGATCGCGGACCCGCCCATCCCGCAGACGAAGGCGGCCGGCGCCTCCATCGCGGCCGCACGGGCACTCTCGATCCTCCAGAGCGCGTCCCTGAGGTGGTCCGGGATCGCGCGGACCGCGTCCTGCATGTCGCCCCCGGCGACCTTCATTCCGTGGCACCGACCTCGGCTGCCACACGCTCGTCCGCGCCGACCACCACGCCGTCCAGCTCAGCTCCATGCTCGACCGTCACGCCGGCGCCGAGGATGCTGTTGACGACCTTCGCGTCGTCCTCCACGACACAGCCGTCGAGGAGCACCGAGCGCTCGATCACAGCGCCTGCGCCGATCGTGCTGTTGGGGCCGACCACGCACGGGGCCCGAAGCTCTGCGGAGGCTGAGACCTCGCACCCGGCCGCCACCATCGCGGGATCATCGACTCGGGTCACGGTCTCGACCCGGCCCTCCACGATGTCCCAGTTCGCCTCCAGGTACCGCTCCGGCGTCCCGATGTCGATCCAGTAGCCCTCGAGCCGGATCCCATAGAGGCCGTCGCCGACCAGGTGCGGGAAGACCTCGCGCTCGATCGAGACCGCCCTCCCAGGCGGGATCTGCTCGAGGACCGAGCGCTCCAGCAGGTAGGCGCCCGCATTGATCTCGTCGGTGTCGATCTGATGCGGCTCGGGCTTCTCGAGGAACTCGGTGATCTCGCCATCGTCCTGCCGGTGGATGAGTCCATATCCGGTCGGGTCGGGGACCGGATAGAGGGCGAGTGTCGCCCGCGCCCCGGTGCGATCGTGCTGCTCGACCTGCGCGGTCAGGTCGAGGTCGCAGAGGATGTCGCCGTTGAGGACGAAGAACCGCTCGGCCAGCATGTCTTCCGCGAAGCGGATCGCACCGGCGGTGCCGCGCGGATCCGGCTCCTCCGCGTAGCGGATCCGGACGTCGGGCTCGAGCGCCGCGAGCGCGCTCCGGAGCCCCTCGGCCAGGTGGCCGCAGGAGATGATCACGTCGCTGATGCCGTGGCCGACAAGCCAATCGATCACGTAGGCGATGTGGGGGCGGCCAGCCAGCGGCAGCACCGGCTTCGGGACCGTGTAGGTGAGGGGCCGCAGGCGAGTGCCCTCGCCTCCCGCCAGGATCAGCGCCTGCACGTCAGCTCACCGCCGAGCGATCTCCGACGCTGGGGCGCCCGATCGCCTCATAGGCGATCCCGGCCGCCCGGATGACCTTGGGGTCGAGGAAGTTCCGCCCGTCCACCAGCAGCGGGTTGCTCATGCGCTTCGCGACCTCCCCCCAGTCGAGCTCTGCGAACTCGGGCCATTCGGTGACCAGCACGGCGGCGTCGGCCCCATCGAGCGCGTCCATCGACGAGCCGGCCATCTCCACGCTGGGTAGGAGCTCGCGGGCCTGCTGCTCGGCGACGGGGTCGTAAGCGACCACCGATGCCCCCTCCCCCTCGAGACGCGACGCCAGCACCAGGCTGGACGCCTCGCGCATATCGTCGGTGTCCGGTTTGAAAGCCAGTCCGAGCAGCGCGACACGCTTGCCGACGAGCGATTCCAGGTGCTTCGAGAGCTTCGCCATCACCCGGCGCTTCTGCAGCTCGTTCACCTCGATCACGGCGTTGAGCAGCTGGAAGTGGTAGCCGCTGTTGCCTGCGAGGATCTTCAGCGCCTGGGTGTCCTTGGGGAAACAGCTTCCGCCGAAGCCCAGGCCTGCATTCAGGAAGCGATCGCCGATCCGAGGATCCATCCCCATCCCCCGCGCCACCTCGGTCACGTCTGCTCCGACTTCGTCGCAGACGTTCGCGATCTCGTTGATGAAGCTGATCTTGGTCGCGAGGTAGGCGTTCGAGGCCAGCTTGATCATCTCGGCGCTGGAAAGATCCGTCCGGACGATCGGGGAGCCGAGGGGCTCGTAGGCGGCGGCGACTGCGTCGGCTGCCCACTCATCGCCCCGGTCGAAGCCGACCACGACACGATCGGGCTCGAGGAAGTCCTTGACGGCGGTCCCCTCCTTCAGGAACTCGGGGCATGAGACGTATGCCAGGTCCGGAGCGCCGCGATGGATCGTCCGGCCCGTCCCGACCGGGACCGTGCTCTTCATCACCAGGGCCTTGCCGTCCGGCTCGCCGATCTCCTCCACCGCGCGCTGCACCGCCGAGAGATCCGCGTCGCCCGAGTAGGTGGGCGGGGTCTGCACGCACACGAACAGCAGCCGTGGGCCGTCGAGCAGCTGCGCCATCTCGGTGGTGAAGGTGAGCCGCTCGCGGTTTCGCTCGATCAGCTCCGGGAGCTCGGGCTCGTGGATCGGCACCTCACCCCGCGAGAGGGCCTCCGCTTTCTCAGGGAGGATCTCCCGGACCACCACGCGGTGTCCCAGCTCGGCGAAGCAGGCGGCGGTGACCAACCCGACCCACCCGGCTCCGACTACCCCAATCGGCTCCCTCTCGCTCATCTTCGGCTCTCCCGCCCGGCTCAGGTCCCCGGGAGCTGGCGGAAGCCCTCGGCGATCTTGAGCATGTCCTCGTTCGGCACCGTCTCGATGAAGGAGTTCGAGATCCAGAACGAGCCCTGGTCGGTCTGCCAGGCGACCATCCGCAGCCGGTCACCGTCGTAATAGAGCTTGTAGTCGCGGCCGCCGATCGTCTTCTCGTCGGTCGGGTTGTCCAGGATCGGCGGGTTCGTCCAGCGGGTCCCCTCGAACCCGTAGTAATCGCCGATCGTGGGCAGCGAGAACACCCACTTGTAGGCGGCGCGCTGGTCGTGCGGGGGCGACTGGTCCCCCTTCCCGTTGATCTTGTAGACGCGGGGCTTCTGCGCGTAGTCGCTGCCATTCTCCAGCAAGGTCGGGTAGAACACCGGGACCTTCTCCTTGCGCTGCCGGATGCCTACGGCCAGCTGCTTGCCGTAGCTCGTGTGCGTCAGGGTTGCTGACGTCGCTGAGCTCGACTGCTTACTGGAGGCCGGCTTCGGCTTCGTCGCGTCCGGCGCCTGCTCCGGCGTGACCTGCTTGCTCGGCTTCGCACTCGATCCGGCCGGGCCGGGCGTTCCCTCGATCCCGAGGAACTGGTTGACGGCCGTGTGTATCTCGTCGGAGGTGGCGGTGACGTAAGACGGGCCGAGGGTGCCGTTGAAGTGGATCTCCTTGATCTGCGCGCCCCGCAGGTCGAAGAACAGCCGCAGCACTTGCAGCATCTGCTCGGCGGAGTTGATGTCCGAGGACGTGTAGTGGGTGAAGATCTTGACCAGCTTGCTGCGGTCCTCGAAGAGCTTCTCTGGAGGCACCTTCGCCCGGGCCTCACGCAGGAACGCCTGCTGGCGGGCGGAGCGAACGATGTCGTTGTCGGTGTGGCGGTAGCGCGCGAAGGCGAGGGCGTCAAACCCGCAGAGCGCCTGGTAGCCGGGTTGGAGGTTGATCTCCGCGTAGTCCTCGGAAGCGGGGGCGTAGGGAGAGTTCTTGTGGTAGTAGCGGTGGTCCACGTCGACGTAGACGCAGCCGATCGCGTTGACGGCCCGGGCGAAGCCGGTGAAGTCGACGTTGACCAGATGGTTGATATCGAGGCCCGTGATCTGCTTGACCGTCTGCAGCGTCAGCTTCGGGCCGCCGAGCGAGTACGCCGCGTTGAGCTTGTCGGTCCCGACCCCCGGGATGTCCACCTTCAGGTCTCGCGGCAGGGAGAGCAGGGCGATTGCGTTCCGGTCCGGATCGAGTCGGAGCAGCATGGTGGTGTCGGATAGCCCGTACTTTCCGCTGATCTGCTGGTTCCGCTTGTCCGACCCGAGGATGAGGATCGTCTGCGGGCCGCTGCCCGGCGTCTTCAGGAACGGCTGCACCCCGTTGAGGATGCTGCCGTGCTTGAGCGCGTTGGCGATGTCCGAGAGGTAGAGGATCAGGCTCGCCGAGGTGGCGCCCGCGATCGAGGCGATGATCACCAGGGAGGCGGTCAGGAAGCGCAGCCACATCGGAAACCGGACGTGCCTGCGAACGGCCTTGAAGCCCGTGGTGATCTTGGGGCCGGCCGCGTGACCGACCCTCTCGAAGCTCGAGGTGATTGAGGATCCGGCATGCTTGACCCGGTCCCCGGCCGACGACACGAGGGTCTTCTCCGCCTCCCCCTCGGCCTCGGCGGCCTCCAGGCCATCCCACTCCTGCGTCTCGGCCGAGACGACGTGCTCGAGCTCCTCGTCGTCCTCGTCGAGGTCATCTTTTTCGCCCTCCTCGAGCTCCTCATCGTCGGGCTCCTCATCGTCGGGCTTCCTCCTCTCCCTCGAGGTGCTCGTCATCCAGCTCCTCATCGACCCCGTGGTCGTCCTCGGTGAAGTCGTCGCCGAGCTCGTGCTCCTGAGTCTCGTCGGCGCGGGCCTGCTCGTCGCCCTCGTCCTTGCCCCCGCGATTCTGGTCGGGGCTCATTCCGTCGCCATCCCGGGGAAAGTCTTCACGAAGCCTTCAAGCGCCTGCCGGTAACTCCGCAGCGAGTTGATCGAGACCCATTCACGCGGGCCGTGGTGCCCGTCGCCGATCGGGCCGAACTCGACCGCCGGAACGCCTGCCGCAAGGAAGGAGACGGCGTCGGAGGCGCCGTCGCGGCCGACGCTCATGACCCGCTCGGGATGGTGCGGGGAGGCCGCTTCGCAGAGGCCCTGCACGAACGGGGAGTCGGGCTCGACGACCGCCGGCGGGCGCCGGAAGGTGGCGAGCACGCGGGTGTCGGGCAGACCGCTCACCTGATCGAGGATCTCGTCAGGATCCTGGTCGGGCAGGAAGCGGATATCGACGTCTATGACGCAGGTATCGGGCACTTTGTTCAGGGCATCGCCGCCCAGGATCCGACCGAGATTGATGGAGGGCCGGTCGAACAGGGCGGAGCTGTGGCGTGCAAACGGTAGCGACTCGATACCCCTGAACACCTCGACCGCCTTGACCACGGCGTTGTCCCCAAGCCACGGCGTCGCGCCGTGCGCCGAGCGCCCCTGCACCTCCACCCTCATCGCCAGAACGCCCTTTGCCTGCACGCCCACCTGGAGATTGGTGGGCTCGCCCGTGATCGCGAAGTCGCCGACGAAGCCGCTCCGCACGAGTGCGTCGGAGCCGCGGTTCTCCTCCTCCTCGGATTCCTCGTCCGAGACGATCCCAAGTCGGAGGCGCACCTCCTCCTGGTCGCGGAGGTCGTGCATCACGACCAGCATCACGGCCAGCGCGCCCTTCATGTCGTACGCGCCCCGGCCGAGCAGCTGGTCGCCGTCGACCGTGGGCTCGAACTGGTCGCGCCCCCCGGGCACGACGTCCATGTGGCCGTGCAGGACCAGCGTCGGGGCGCCGGTGGGCCCGACCTCGGCCGTCGTCACCGGCAGCCCGCGCGACTCGGTCTGGGCGGCCTTGATGTCGTTCGACTCGAGCCAGCCGCCAACGAACTCGGCGGCGCGCCGCAACCCCTCCGCATTGGAGGTGTCGAAGGCGATCAGTCGCTGCGCTAGGGCGAGCTCGTCCATGCGGGGATCGTAGGTAGCGGGACTAAGGCGCGGTGAAGCGGGTCGCCCGCGGCGCTAGTTATCCGCGCCCGCTACGGTCAGGAACGCCTCGGCGCGCTCCTTCTCTCGCTGCGCCTGGGCGTGAGCGCCGGAGCCCTCCTCGGACTCGCTCAGCCTGGCGTCCGCGTCCTCGATCCGCCCGCGCAGCTCGCCCTCGTCGAGGCTCTCGGGTGGGACGGCCTCGCCGACGAGCACCGTGGCGCGGTTCGCGAACACCTGCAGCCAGCCCTCGGCCTGGGCCCAGCGCCGGTCCTCCCCGTCAGGCATGTGCAGGCGGAGCTCGGTCGGGCGGAGCCGCGCCAGCACCGGGACGTGGTTCGCGAGGATCCCGATCTCGCCGACGGCCGTGCGGGTCGAGAGCCGCTCGACCTCGCCGGTGAAAACTTCACCCTCGGGGGTGAGGACGCGGACCTCGAGGGTGTGCTCGGCCATCGGCTAAGCGGCCTCCTCGCCCTCTTCCCGGTCCTCGGCTTGCTCGTCCTGCTTCGCCTCCTGCTCGGAAGCCTCGGCCTGTGCTGTCTCCGCGGGCTCCTCGGCCGTCATTCCCTTGGCCGTCTCGAGTACCTGGTCGATCGGGCCCTGCATGTAGAAGGCGCGCTCGGGGATGTCGTCGTGCTCGCCGTCGACGATCTCCTTGAAGCCGCGAACCGTCTCGGCGACCGGCACGTACTCACCGTCGCGGCCCGTGAATTGGGAGGCGACGAAGAATGGCTGCGAGAGGAAGCGCTGGATCTTCCGCGCCCTCGAGACGGTCTGCTTGTCGGCGTCCGAGAGCTCGTCGATCCCGAGGATCGCGATGATGTCCTGGAGCTCGCGGTAGCGCTGCAGCGTCTCCTGGACCCGGGTCGCGGTGTTGTAGTGCTCCTCCCCGAGGATGTCCGGCTTGAGGATCGTCGAAGTGGAGTCGAGCGGGTCGACCGCCGGGTAGATCCCCTGCTCCACCAGTGACCGGGTCAGGGTGGTCGTCGCGTTCAGGTGGGCGAACACCGACGCCGGCGCCGGGTCCGTGAGGTCGTCCGCCGGCACGTAGATGGCCTGGATCGAGGTCACGCTTCCTTCCCTCGTGGACGTAATTCGTTCTTGCAGGCCGCCCATCTCGGTCTCCAGCGTCGGCTGGTAGCCGACGGCGGACGGCATCCGGCCGAGCAGCGCCGATACCTCGGAGCCCGCCTGGACGAACCGGAAGATGTTGTCGATGAAGAGCAGCACGTCCTGCCCACCCTGGCGGAAGTACTCCGCCATGGTCAGCCCGGAGAGCGCAACCCGCAGGCGGGCGCCCGGCGGCTCGTTCATCTGGCCGAAGACCAGCATCGTCTTGTCGATGACGCCGGACTCCTTCATCTCGAGCCAGAGGTCGTTGCCCTCCCGGGAACGCTCGCCGACCCCGCAGAAGGCGGAGAGGCCCTCATGCTCCTCGGCGATGGAGCGGATCAGCTCCTGGATCAGGACGGTCTTGCCGACGCCGGCGCCGCCGAACAGGCCGACCTTGCCGCCCTTCGCGTAGGGGGCGAGCAGGTCAACGACCTTGATGCCGGTCTCCAGCATCTCCTGGGAGGGCGCGAGGTCCTCGACCTCCGGCGCCGGGCGATGGATCGGCCAACGCTCACCGGAGTCCAGGGCGGGACCCTCGTCGATCGTCTCGCCGAGCAGGTTGAAGATCCGGCCGAGCGTCTCGTTGCCGACCGGCACCGTGATCGGCGCTCCCGTGTCGGTCACCTTGTCGCCTCGCTTGACCCCATCGGTCGCATCCATCGCGATCGCGCGGACGCGGTCATCGCCCAGGTGTTGCTGGACCTCGAGGGTGAGTGAACCCTCGGTGCGCCCGCCCTCGGGGGGGACGTCGATCGTGAGCGCGTGAAAGATCTCCGGGATGTGGTCGGGGAAGACGACGTCGATGACGACGCCGGTCACCTGCTCGACCGTCCCGATGTTGCCGTTGGTACTGCCGTTGTCAGCCATTCGTCTCCTTGCTCTCCTTCAAGTCTTAGCTGAGGCCCTCGGCGCCGGCGACGACCTCGAGGATCTCCTGGGTGATCTCGGCCTGACGCACCCGGTTCATCTCCAGGGTGAGATCCGAGATCACCTCCTTCGCGTTGTCGGCGGCGTTCCGCATCGCGGTCATCCGCGCGCCGTGCTCCGACGCGGTCGACTCGAGCAGCGCCCGATAGACGTTGAGCTGCGCGTACTCCGGGATGCAGCTCGCCGAGCAGGGCCTCGGGCTCGGGCTCGTAGTCCCAGAGCGCCTTGCGGTGGGCTTCGGCCAGCTCGTCGTCGAGCTCAGCATCGTCATCGCGGAGTCAGCTCCTCCACTCCCTCCCCGAACACGTCGGCCTGCTGGACCGGGAGCAGCGTCTGCCTGCGCGACGTACTGGGTTAGCGGTGAGACGTAGCGGTTGTAGATCAGGTCGACGCGGTTCAGGTCCTTGTCGACATAGGAGGCGATCAGGTCCTCGGCGATCTCCCGTGCGTTCGCGAACGCTGGCCGGTCCGTGAAGCCGACGTACTCGCCGTGCAGGTCCTCGCCCCGGAATCGCATGGTCGAGGCACCGCGCCGTCCCACGATCGAGAAGCGGACCTGCTTGCCCTGCTGGGACAGATCGCGCTGGAGCTGAACACCGGCGCGGATGATCTGCGAGTTGAACGAGCCGGCAAGGCCGCGGTCGCCGGTCACCAGCAGGATGCCCACCGTTGCGCTCCTCCTCGTGCTCCTGGAGGACAGGCAGGTTGCGCGCCTCGACCCCGGCCGCCTCGGCGACCTGGCGGGTCATCTTGCGAAGCTCGCGGGCGTAGGGGCGCAGAGCGTCGATCCGCTGCTCGGCGCGACGCAGACGCGCCGCGGCGACCATCTCCATGGCGCGGGTGATCTTCTGCACGTTCTTCACGGAGGAGATCCGGTTCTTGACTTCCTTGCGAGTCGCCATCTCTGCCGGCTACGCGGTGGCGCCGGCCTCCTCCTGCTCGGCCTCCGTCGACGCCTCGGCCTCATCCGCGCCGTCGCCGTCTCTGGTCGACGGCGTCTCGCGCTGCACTTCGCGGATCGCTCGGACTCGCCCTCCTCGAGCGGGTTGCCCTCGCGGTCGAAGTCGGGCCCGAAGTCGTCGATCGCCTGCGCGATCGCCTTGCCCAGGGTCTCCTCGTCCTCATCGGAGAGCTCGCCGCTCTCGTTGATCCGATCGAGCAGGTCCTGGTTCTCCGAATGGAGCCTGGAGATCAGGTTGCCGAGGAACTCGGTGACCCGCTCGGTCTCGATCCGGTCGAGATAGCCGCCGGTGCCGGCGTAGATCGACGCCACCTGCTCCGCGACGGGCATCGGCTGGCGCTCGGTCTGGTTGAGCGCCTCGACCATGCGCTCGCCGCGGGCGAGCTGCTTCTGGGTCTCCGGATCGAGCTCCGAGCCGAACTGCGCGAACGCCTCGAGCTCGCGGTACTGGGAGAGGTCCAGTCGCAGCTGGCTGGCGACCTTCTTCATCGCCTTGGTCTGCGCGTTGCCGCCCACCCGGGAGACCGAGGTGCCGACGTTGATCGCCGGGCGGACGCCCGAGTAGAACAGGTCGGTCTCCAGGAAGATCTGGCCGTCGGTGATCGAGATGACGTTGGTCGGGATATAGGCCGAGATGTCCCCGGCCTGCGTCTCGATCACGGGCAGCGCAGTGAGCGAGCCGGCGCCCTGCTCGTCGGAGAGCTTCACCGCCCGCTCCAGCAGCCTGGAGTGGAGGTAGAAGACATCGCCTGGGTAGGCCTCGCGGCCCGGCGGGCGCCTCAGGAGCAGCGACATCTGCCGGTAGGCGGCCGCGTGCTTGGAGAGGTCGTCAAAGATGCAGAGGGCGTGCTTGCCCTGGTAGAGGAAGTGCTCGCCCATCGCGCAGCCCGCGTACGGCGCCATGTACTTGATCGGCGCGGCCTCGTCGGCGGGCGCGGCGACGATGATCGTGTTCTCCATCGCGCCGTTCTCCTCCAGTGTCTCCATCACCTGGACGACCGTGGACATCCGCTGGCCGATCGCGACGTAGATGCAGACCAGATCGGAGTCGCGGTTGTTGATGATCGTGTCGATCGCAATTGCCGTCTTGCCCGTCTGCCGATCGCCGATGATCAGCTCGCGCTGGCCGCGGCCGATCGGGATCATCGAGTCGATCGCCTTCAGCCCGGTCTGCATCGGCTCCACCACCGGCTGGCGGTGGACGACGCCCGGCGCCTTGTGCTCTGCGGAGCGAGTCTCCGTCGTGTTGATCTCGCCCTTGTCGTCCAGCGGACGGCCGAGCGGGTCGACCAGGCGGCCGAGGAGCTCCTCGCCGACCGGGATGTCGAGCAGCTTGCCGGTGCGCTTCACGGTGTCGCCCTCCGAGACCTTGTCCCAATCGCCGAAGAGCACCGCGCCGACGTTGTCCTCCTCGAGGTTGAGCGCCAGCCCGACCACGTCGTGAGGCAGCTCGAGCATCTCGAGGGACATGCAGTTGTCCACTCCGTGGATCCGGGCGATCCCGTCGCCGATCTCGAGCACGGTCCCGACCTCCGAGAGGTCGGCGGACTCCACGTCCAGGCCCTCGATGCGCTCGCGAAGGATGCTGGCGATCTCGTCTGGCTTGATTTCCATTGCGGCTTTCGTTCCTTTCCTACGCCGCTTGGGCGACGCTCTTTCTCAGTTTCTCGAGCCTGTTTCGGATGCTCGTGTCCAAGACCATGTTGCCCACCTGCACGACCAGCCCGCCGAGGATGTCGGGGTCGACTCGGCTCTGCAGCTCGACCGTGTCGCCGGTCTGCTCCTCGATCGACGAGCCGATCCGCTTGGCGATCTCCGGGTCGAGCTCGACCGCGCTGGTCACGGTGACGCCGAGCCGCTTGTTCTCCTTCGCCCAGAGCGCGTCGAACTGCCGTCGGATCCGGAAGAGCACAGGCATCCGGTGTTTTTCGATCAGCAGCTCGAGGAAGTTGACGAGCTCGGGCTCGGCATCGGCTATCGACTTCTTCAGGCCCTCCTCCTTCTCAGCCGACGAGAAGTAGGGGCTGAAGAAGAAGAGCTGCAGGTCGCGGGTGCCCGCCAGCGCGTCGGCGAACTGGCCGAGCTGCTCGCGAATCACGTCGAGCTTCCCCTTGTCCTTCGCCGCCCCGAAGAGGGCCTCTGCATATACGCGGGCGATCTCCTCCATTACGAGGGAGCAACCCCCTCGGCGATGCCGCCGTTCCCGCTCAGGCTCGAGAAATCGACCTCGGCCAGGGCCTCGTCGATCAACCGCTTCTGGTCGTCGCCCGTGAGCGACTTGCGGGTGACCTTCTCGGTGGTCAGCACGGTCAAATCGGCGACCTCCTTGCGGATTCGCTCCAGCGAGCGGCGCGTCTCCGCCTCGATGTCGCGGCGAGCGGCGGCGAGAAGCTCCTCGCGTTTCTCGCGGCCCTCGTTTGCGGCCTGCGCCGTCGTCGCTTCCGCGGCCTTGCGGGCCCTGGCGACGATGTCGTCGGCCTGCTCGCGGGCCTCTTTCAGCCGCTCTCGGTACTCCTGCAGGATCTCGTCGGCCTCCTCGCGGGTCTTATCCGCCTGCTCGATCGACTCGCGGATCGCGTTGGCGCGCTTGTCGAGCGCCTCCTGGATCCGCGGGAAGGCGACCTTGCTGAGCACGTACATCGTGAACCCGAAGACGATCAGCGTCCAGATCATCAGCCCGAGGCCCGGGCTGACCAGGAAACTGCCGCTCGAGGCGACTATGTGCGTTGCGGGATCCAAGGCCTAGAGGAAGAAGGCGATCAGGCCGAAGATGAACGTGTAGAAGGCGACGGCCTCGGTGAGGGCGAAGCCCAGCCAGCGGATCGACTGGAGGTCGTCCTTCATCTCCGGCTGGCGTGCGACCGACTCGATCTCCTTGCCGAAGATGAAGCCGATCCCGATGCCGGCTCCGATCGATCCGAGCCCGGCGCCGACGCCCAGCGCGATCGCCTTGCCGGCGTCCTTGATGCCGGTGTCGGTGACGCCGCTCGCCGCTTGCGCGATCGGGGTCATGAGGTCCATTGACACTGCTCCTTTCTAGTGAGTCTCGGCGACTGCGCCGCCGATGTAGATGCCTGAGAGGGTGGCGAAGATGAACGCCTGAAGCGTTGCGATCAGCCCCACCTCCAGGACGAAGAACACGAAGGCAAGGGGGAAGGTAAGGACACCGAGCGCGGAGACGCCGAGCAGCACCGCGAGGCCGCCGCCCATGAAGAGGAGCAGCAGGTGCCCGGCGAGGATGTTGGCGAACAGTCGAACGGAGAGCGAGACCAGCCGCATGAACTGGGAGAGCAGCTCGATCACGAAGATCAGCGCCTTGCCGACCGGGTTCATGTCCTCCAGTCCCGCCGGCAGGAAGCTCTTCAGGTAGCCGAAGAGGCCCTTCGCCCTGATTCCCTCGATGTGGTAGGAGAACCAGACGACCAGGGTGAGCGCGAGCGAGAACGAGATGTTGGCCGACGCCGCATAGATCGCGAACGACGGGATCGAGAGGCCGAAGAGAGCGACCTCGTGCTCGGTGTTGGTCGGCAGCGGCAGGTAGCCGATGATGTTGGTGAAGGCGATGAAGAAGAAGAGCGTGGCCAGGAAGGGGAACCACTTGGTCGCGTAGGAGCCCTGGAGATTGCTCCCGGTGATTTGGTTCTTGGTCAGGCCGTAGGCGGCCTCGACGGCGGCCTGGGTGCGGTTCGGCTTCATCTGCATGTGTCGGGCGACGTAGACCATCGTGAAGATGGTCAGGGCGCTCGCCAGGAAGAGGTAGAGGACGGCCTTGGTGATGGAGAGATCGAGCGGGCCGAGGTGGATCGGGATCCAGTTGTCGAGCTTGAACTCGTTCTGCGGCTTGAAGTCGTCGTTCTTGCCCTGGCTCCCCGCGACCCCCAGCAGCAGGATCGTCGTCCCGAGGTAGAGGGCCGCGCCGAGCAGGACCTTCCGCTTGGTGGAGAGCTTGGCGAGCCAGGCCATCATCGGGTCTCGCCCCCGGTCGTCCTGGGAGAGCAGCCGGAGCAGCACCCGCGTGCCGAGATGCACCGTGAAGAGGATCAGCCGCCAGAAGCGCTGCGGCGAGGCCGGCGGGCTTGCCGGCGGACAGACCGACGATCAGGACCGCCAGTGCCACGACCCAGGCACTGGCGAGCCCGGTGGCTCCCAGCCACCCCATCGCCGCCCTGCGGTCGCGGCGCTCGACGGCGCCGGCGATGGCGCGATTCGCCCCGATCTCGATCCCGTACAGCACCAGCCAGACGCCGGCGATGACGAGATACCCGGACATGGGCAGGTCAGCCGCGATGAAGACGGGCAGGGCAGCCGCGAGGAGAACCAGGTCGAGGTAGCGGAGCGCGTTGGCCATGCGGGACGAGCCGGGGACGCCGCTGGATCCGTCTACAGCGAGCGTGGACAACGGTGATCCCCATCTGATTTGTGGACGTTGAACGAGCGCATGAAATCCTTGCCCCCACCATCAACTGCGGCCACGAACACCGCCGCCGAGCCTACGGCGGCCACAAAAATCGCCGCCGGGTCTCCCTTCGGGCCAGCCCGGAGGGGCGGCGAATCCTAGCGACTGGGCTGAGATCGGGCGGATGAGGAAGCGGCCGCCAAACGGCGGCCGCTTCCATCCGAGCCTTGTCAGAACGCGATCAGCGAGAACGACTTGCCGTCGACGAACGCCGCATCGCTGTTGTTCCAGACCTTGACCAGGAAGCCGTCAGCGGTCTTCGTCACGGCGGTGACCGCGTTGTCTCCGGCGCTGCTCACGACCGCATTCGCCGCGTCATTGCCGGCGAAGCTGACGACATACCGCCCGACATCGGTTCTCTCGATCCGCACCGCGTCCGCGCCCTTGTTGGCGCAGTTGAAGCCCGGAACGGTGGCCGTCGGCTGTGCCGGCGTGACGACGTCGGTGTCGACGACGAGTGAGGCCTTGAGCCAGCCCGTCTGACAGCCGCCCGGCGCCACGCCGCCCAGCTTGGCCGCGTTCATGGCGTACACGGCGTTCGGGGCGACCGCGTCGGGCGCCAGCTTGGGCGTGGTCACGGCACCGTCCGCGATCTTGTCGGTGGTCACAGCTCCGGCCCTGATGCTCTTGGACCGGACGCTGTTCGGCATCACCTTCACAGCCGCGTAGCCGAAGCCGCCCATCGCCGCGAAGAGGGCGACGAACGCCACGACCAGTGCCGGCGTGGGCCGAAGGCGCCGCGTGCGGCGGGACTTGGGATGCGTGTTGCTCATTTCGAACTCCTTGGGTTGATTGCAAGCCCAAGGACGGGTCTGGCCCGTATTTATTCCGCGGGCCCCGGAATAGATCCGCCGCTCGCGCGTCTTTCACGCATAGATCACGCATGAGCGGAGATAGCGCACACAACGAGCTCGACGAGCGGACCCGCCGTGGGCTCGCCTCCCTCGCAGACGGCACACTGCAGGGGCACGAGCGGGCGGAGCTCGAAGCCCGCCTAGCCTCCTCGCCGCGGCTGCGGGAGGCACTCGAGCGCCAGCGCTCGGCGGTGGCCGCGACGGGCAGCCTGGTCATCCCGGCCCCGGAAGGCCTCAGGCGCCGCATCGAGGCGGAGCACCCGCAGTCGCGGTCGCGGACGGCCCTGCGCGGCCGACGCCTGGCCTTCGGCGGCGCGCTGGCCGGCGCCGCGGCCGCAATCGCGCTCGCTCTGTTGCTGGTCATGTCCGGCGGGGGCGCCCCGACTGTCACCGAAGCCGCGCAGCTTGCGGATCTCCCGGCGACGCGCGCGTCCGTGCCAGTGGACGGGGCGAACCGAAAGCTGCTCGCCGCCGCGGTCGACGGGGTCCCGTTCCCGAACCTGCACGCCGACTTCGTCTGGAAGCAGGCTGGCGAGCGCTCGGACGAGCTGGACGGGCGCAGCACGAGGACCGTCTACTACAGGCGCGACGGTCAGCGAATCGGCTACACGATCCTCGCCGGCGATCCGATCGGCCCTCCTGCCGGGGCGCGGCCCAGCGTCCAGAACGGGGTTCGCCTCAGCACCGTGACCGAGGGAGGCCGCACGATCGTCACCTGGCTGCGGGGCGGGCGGACGTGTGTGCTCTCGGGAAACGGCGTCAGCGCAAAGGATCTGCGCGAGGTGGCCGCCTGGAAGGGCGATGGGGCGGTGCCGTTCTGACCTCCATGCTCGTCCAGGGGGAGGTGCGGCGTCTCGACGCGGAGCGCTCCGGCGATCACATCGATGCGCTCTTCCGTGCTGCCTGCGCGATGTGCGGGTCGCGCCAGCTCGCCGAGGATCTGGTGCAGGAGACCTATGTCAAGGTCCTGTCGCGTCCCCGACTGCTTCGCAGGGACGACGACCTCGGCTACCTGATCAAGGCCTTGCGGAACACCTGGTACAGCCATCTGCGCACCGAGCGCGTCCGGCGGGCGGCAACCGCGCCCAATGGCGCGGCGCCCGACGATCTCGGGTCGCGGACCACCCGCGGCGACCCCGAGGCCTCACTCGAAGCCTCGACCGTCCTGGACGCGGTCTCTCGGCTCCCGATCCAGTATCGGGAAGCCGTAACCGCCGTCGACGTCGCCGGTCTCAGCTACGCCGAGGCCGCTCGCGCCCTGGGTGTTCGCCAGGGGACCGTGATGAGCCGACTCTACCGGGGACGGGAGCAGGTGGCTCTGGCTCTGAGCTCGGACTGACGGCCTCGATCTCCCCCGTGTCCGGGTCGATCGCCGCCGTCTCCCCTGTGGTCGGGTCGACGGCCGTGAAGGTCCCCGTGTCGAGCTCCTCCTTGACCGCCGCGTCGACCTCGGCCTCGACCGGCGGGGTCGCCGGCCCCCTGATCCCGACCAGCTGCCGGAGCCGGAAGCGGCGCAGCTTGAGGATCTCCAGCACGTGGATCACGTAGATGCTCGCGGCCAGCGCACCCAGCAGGCAGAGCGCCATGAAGGTCGTCCAGACGGGGTCGAAGTGGCCATGGTTGTCGCTGTACGGGACGAAGCGCAGGGCGAGCGCAACGCCGGCGAGGACAAGGGTCCAGCTGTACAGGTAGGCGATGGTCCGCCGCTGGCTGAAGCCGATGCGCGCCATCCGGTGGTGGAAGTGCTCGGTGTCGGCGCGGTAGATCGGCCGGTTGTACTTGAGCCGCTTGGCGACCACGAAGCCCGTGTCGAGGATGGGGACGGCGAGCACCGCGAGCGGGAAGAAGAGGGCGACGACCGCGTTGGTCTTCAGGGCCCCCTGGACGGTTACCACCGCCATCAGGTAGCCGAGCAGGTTGCTGCCGGTGTCCCCCATGAAGCTGGATGCCGGAGGGAAGCCGTGCCGCAGGAAACCCAGGGACGCCCCCGCCGTGACCGCCGCCAGCACTCCCGCGGCGTTGCGGTCCAGCGACAGCGCGATCACGGCGAGCGCGGCCGCCGAGATCAGGCAGACGCCCGCCGCGAGGCCATCCACCCCGTCGATCAGGTTGATCACGTTGGCGACGGCGACGATGCCGACGACCGTGAGGACCTGGCCGAGGTCGATGGCGCCGATCCCCGGCGGGTTGAAGAGCTCGACCGAGCCGGGATCGACCCGCCCGAGGAAGGGAAGGGTGAAGCTGTCGACCGTCACTCCCGAGGCGACCGGGATGATCGCCGCCGCCGTCTGGCCGAGCAGCTTGACGCCGGCCGGCAGGTCGACGAGGTCGTCGATCACCCCGACGGCGGTGATCACGATCGCACCGGCGAGGATCGAGCGGGTCTCCTGGTCCCACGGCAGGAAGATCGAGCCGCCGATCAGGACCGCCACCAGCACGGCAAGCCCGCCGAGCTTGGGGGTCGGGAACTCGTGGAGGCTGCGCTCGTTCGGGTAGTCGATCGCCCGGTCGCCGATCCGCCTGGCGAGCGACTCGGTGGCGGGCACCAGCGTCCAGACGGCTGCGCCCGCGAAGATGAAGGCGAACAGGGCGTCGATCGTGTCGGGCATCTACTCCGCGCCTCCCGTGGATCCGGCGACCGCCGTGGCGGGCTCGCGCGCGTAGCGGTCGAACCAGAGCGTGAAGGAGAGCAGCCCCCAGATCTGCCGGCTCAGGTCCTCCTTGCCCGAGACGTGCTCGTCGAGGACCCGCGTGACCGCCTCGGGGCGCAGGCAGCCCTGGCGTTCGATTGTCTCCGGGGACAGAACGTCGCGCGCGAAGGGCTCGAGGTCGCCGCGCAGCCAGGCCGCGACCGGGATTGAAAACCCCTGCTTGCGACCGCGGACGATCTCCTTCGGCACGAGCGGCTCGACCGCCCGGCGGAGCAACCGCTTGTTGGAGAGGCCGCGGACCTTCTGCCGCGTCTCGAGGGCCAGGGCGAGGTCTGCGACCTCGGTGTCGAGGAACGGGACCCGCGCCTCGAGCGAGTGGGCCATGCTCGACCGGTCGGTCTTCACAAGCAGGTCGTCCACCAGGTAGATGCCGAGATCCAGGTCCTGCAGCCGCGCCAGCTCCGGGGCGCCCTCGGTCTCCGCGTAGCGGGCGCGATAGGCATCGACCGGGTCTGAGATGCGGTCGCCGGCGAGCAGGTCATCCTGGGCCTCGGGCGAGAAGATCTCCTTCCAGGCGTGGTGGCGCTCGACCGGCGGCAGATGCGCGCCGCGCATGAAGCGCTTGGCCTTGTAGTCGAAGCTCGCCTTCTCGGAGGAGCTCGGCAGCAGATCGACCAGCGGGCGCAGAAGCGGCGCGGCCCTGCCGAGGCGGGGCGCGAGGCGGTCGGCGACATATGTGTAGTAGCCCCCGAAGAGCTCGTCTCCGCCCTCGCCGGAGAGCACCACCTTGACCGTGCCCGAAGCGAGCTGCGAGACCAGGTATGTGGGCAGGGCCGAGGAGTCACCGAAGGGCTCGTCGAAGGCCTCGACCAGGCGGGGCAGCAGGTCGACCGCGTCGGGCCGCAGGACCAGCTCGTGATGATCAGTGCCGTAACGCTCGGCGACCAGGCGAGCCTGGCCGAGCTCGTCGAAGGAGCTCTCCTCGAAGCCGATCGAGAAGGTGCTGACCCGGTAGCCGCTCTCCCCCGCGGCCATCGCGGTCAGGGCGGCCGAGTCGATGCCGCCCGAAAGGAGCACGCCGACCGGGACGTCCGAGACCAGGTGGGCCCTGACCGAATCCCGCAGGCGATCGCGCAGCTCCGCGGCGAGCGCCTCGTCGCCCTCGTTTCTCACCTGATCGGCCGGCGCGGGCGCCGGGCGCGCGAAGCGCGCGACCGTCACCTCCCCCCTCTCGGCGATCAGCGTGTGCCCGGCCGGCAGCTTGCGGGCCTCCTTGAAGATGGTCAGCGGCGAGGGGATCGAGTTGAAGGCGAGGAACGACTCGAGCGCCTGCGGGTCGATCTCGCGCGAGAAGCCGGGCTGCCGGAGCAGCGCCTTGAGCTCTGAGCCGAAGGAGACCGTGCCCCCGGCGACGCGGTAGTAGAGGGGCTTGATGCCGAAGCGGTCCCGGGCGAGCAGCAGCCTGCTTTCTGCGGGAGTCCCAGATGGCGATCGCGAACATCCCGCGCAGCGCTTCGACGAACGCCGGCCCCCGCTCTTCATACAGGTGGACCAGCACCTCGGTGTCGCTGTGCGTGCTGAAGGTGTGACCGCGCCCTCGCAGCTCCTCCCGGAGATCACGGTAGTTGTAGATCTCGCCGTTCTGGACCACCTGGATGCGGCCGTCCTCGTTGGCGATCGGCTGGTCGCCGCCTGCCAGGTCGATGATCGATAGACGCCGCATGGCGAGCCCGCAGGGCCCGTCGATCACGCTTCCGTCCGAGTCCGGGCCGCGGTGGAGCAGCGTCTCGTTCATCGCGGCGAGCACCGCTGGGTCGGGGGCGGTGGCCCCGTCCAGGCTCACGAGGCCGCATATCCCGCACATGGCGGCGAGTCTAGAGAGCGCCCGGGATGCGGCTGGCTAGCGGTTCTTCTTCAGCCAGGCCTTGGCCTCGCGCGCGACGTCGTCCGTGAGATTGCCGAGCGCGATGTTGGCGTCGACCAGGTGCAGGCCCCAGGTTTGATCGGGGACCGGGTGCAGGGTTGGTGCGCCGCCGACCGGGCTGATCTGCAGCACGTGGGCGTTGTTGTCCGCGGAGCACGCGCCGGCGTATGCCTGGGACTGGACCCACGTGGTGCTCACACCGGACGCTGAGGGCACGCCGACGAGGCCGGTCGCCAGGCCTATCGTCGTGCCGGGCGCGAACGGCTGCGAGGGGAACACGGACGTGAGCTGGGCCGAGCCCCCGCCGAGCGCCGCCGGGTTGGTGCAGAGCACCTCGCCGGTCGTCGGCAGGCCGGGCCCCGCGACGGCCGAGGGTCGCCCGAAAAGCGAGTTGTTCGGCACCGGGGCGTTGAAGGTCGAGAAGGCCATGACGCAGCCGCTCTGATTCGGCTTGACGCAGCCGGGGATGTGCTGGAAGTCACCCCCGACGTTGGAACCCGCCGCCACGGTCACGTTGCCGCCCAGCAGGATCGCCGAGACCAGGCGCTTCCGCACCTTCCTCTTCGGGTCGATGACCTGGTGGATCAGCTCCCGCAGGACGAAGGTGCCTTGGGAGTGCCCGATCAGGACCACGCCGCGGCCCCGGTTGTACTTGCGCAGATAGGTCCTCCAGGCGGCGAGCACGTCGCCATAGGCGATCTGCCGCGCTTCCTCCGTGATGCCGCCGCTGCCGAGGATCCCCTGCAGGGTGACCTGTCGGTACATGGGCGCGAACACGCGACAGTGGAGGCTGTAGCGCGCCGCCTGGTAGAGCGCGATCGAGCGCTCCTCCGGATCGATCGAGAGGTCCGAGTTGGTGCTCTTGTCGTCGCTGACGGTGGGATAGACGTAGAAGCAGTCGATCTTCCGCTTGCGATCTGGCTTCACGTCCTCCGTGCCCGTGATCTGGCCGGTGGGCGAAATCAGGGTCGTGGAGAAGCCGGGCTCGCAGGGGTTGTCCGGGAGTCCCGGCTTGCAGAGCCAGGTGGTCGTGTCCCTCACCTGCTTCTTGGGCTTCTTACCCGCGAGCGCGGACGGTGCCAGCAGGCAGCCGAGCGCGAGGGCGAGCCCGATCGCCACAACGGCCCTGCGCAGCGTCCCGCTCCGCTCCTCCATCGCCCCGGCAGCTTATACCCGGCTGAGACATCTCGTCAAATCTGTCTCTCGCCCGACTCTTGCTAACGGTCCCTGCCGCGCAGGGTGAGGCTCGCGATCCGTGTGATCGTCGCGCTGAGCACGCGCAGGTAGAGCCGGATCGAACGGTCCGCGATGTACTCGAGGTCGTGGATCAGCTTGTCCTCCCAGGAGTCCTCCCGGGTGATCCGCGTCTGGGCGAAACCGGTGACGCCGGGGCGCACGACGAGGCGCTGCCAGTACTGGGGGATCTCCTCGCAGAGCCGGTTGAAGAAGGCCGGCCGGACCGGGCGGGGTCCGACCATGCTCATGTCGCCCCGCAGCACGTTGAAGAGCTGCGGCACCTCGTCGATGTGGGTGAGGCGCGCCGCCCGCCCGACCATCGTCACCTCCTGCTCGGTACGGCGGCTGAGCTCCTCGCCGTAGTAGGGCCCGAGCCGGCTCTCGGCCCCGGGCCGCAACGTCCGCAGCTTGTACATGGTGAAGATCTGTCCGGCGCGGCCGACCCGCTGTCCCCGGTAGAGGACCGGCCGACCCGAGGTGAGCAGCGTCGCCAGCGCGAGCAGGCCGAGCAGGGGCGAGAGCACGACGAGCGCCGAGCCGGCGATGATCAGATCGAGGCCGCGGAGCGCGACGTCCACGCGGCGAGGGGCGTAGACCTCCGCGGCGATGTCGGAGGACTGCTCAGCGACCGAGGAAGGGCGGGGCTCAGCCTGGGTGGCCATCCGGCTCGGCCGCCCCGAGCATCTCATCGACCAGCAGGCCCGGGTCCCGGCGGATGCGCTCTCCCTGGCCGCTCTTCTTCTCCAGCTCGAGGGCACGCGGATCGGTCAGGGGACGGAGCCGATTGGCCCGGATGAGCGCCTCGTCGACGCCGCCGAGCCGGCCGCCGTAGGTGGTGTAGACGGGAGTGCCCAGGGCCACCGCCTCGCGGTTCATCGTTCCCCCGGCCGAGACGACGAGATCGGCGAGAGCGACGAGGCTCTGCGCCTCGACGGCGTGGTCCGGGACGATCAGCGAGGGCAGGGCGAGGCTCCTGACGTACTCGCGCTGCTCCTCGGTACGAGGCAGAACCACGGCGTGGACACCCGGGTCCGACCCGACCCGCGCGAGGACCTGAGGGAACAGGGGATTCGACTTGCGGTGATAGAGCGAGACATCAGGCGGTGGGCGCACGATGACCACCACGCGCTCAGTGTCGACGCCCACCTGCTCGAGCGCGTCGGGGTCGACCTCGAAGTCGGCGAGATAGTACTCCTCCTTGAAACCCGGATATCGGAACAGCTTCTCCGGCCCGACGCCGAATCTCTTCAGCCGCTCGGGCGGCACGGAGTCGGGAAAGATCACCCGCTTCGCCAGCCTGCACCCGACGTGATGCTGGAGGACCGCGAACTCGTAGTCGTGCATGTTCGCCTCGGGGATGCCGAGCAAGCGCGAGGCGATCGCGATGTCGTTGGAGCCGTGCGCGATCGCCAGGCCGAATCCTCTTCCCTTCCCGAATCTGCGCATCCCGGCCGTGCGCTGGATCAGCCTGACCAGCTTGCTGGCCCGCGAGGCCCCGCCGTGCTTGCCGATCTTGGTGTGTTCCATCCGGTGGAGCGCGAGCAGCTCCTGGGTCTGCGCGTAGTCGCGGGACGTGACCAGGACCTCATGGCCCTGCGCCCTGAGCCGCTCGATGATCGGCCGCAGCACCAGGACGTGCGCGGGCGCGCTCATGTCGGCCCAGATCCTCACCGCTGTCTGGGTCAGACCGTCGCCGCGGAGAGCTCTGGGTAGAGCGGGTAGCGCTCCATGAGCGCGCGCGAGCGCTCCAGCAGGGAGTCCTTCTCGGAATCGAAGTCCTCGCCCAGAGCCGCGACGATCACCTTCGCCACCTCGCGCAGGTCGTCCTCGACCAGGCCCCGCGTCGTCAGCGCCGGCGTCCCGATGCGCAGCCCCGACGGGTTCATCGGCGGCCGCTCGTCGAAGGGGATCGCGTTGCGGTTCACCGTGATCCCGACCTCCTCGAGGCGGTCCTCGGCGGTCTTGCCGTCGAGGCCCGTGTTTGTGAGATCGACGAGAACGAGATGGACGTCCGTGCCACCGGTGAGAACGTCGATCCCGCCGGCGATCAGCTCGTCGGCGAAGGCCTGGGCGTTGGCGATCGTCTGGCGCTGGCGCTCCTTGAACTGATCGGTCTGTGCGATCCGGAGGGCCACCGCCTTGGCGGCGATGATGTGCATCAGCGGGCCGCCCTGCTGACCGGGGAACACCGAGCGGTTGATGTCGGCGGCGAGCTCCTCCTTGCAGAGGATCATCCCGCTGCGAGGTCCGCCGATCGTCTTGTGGATCGTGGTCGTGACCACGTCCGCGTGCGGAACGGGGCTCGGGTGCTCGCCGGCTGCGACCAGCCCGGCGAAGTGCGCCATGTCGACCATCAGCTTGGCGCCCACCGAGTCGGCGATCTCGCGGAAGGCGACGAAGTCGAGCTGCCGCGGATACGCCGACCAGCCGGCGACGATCACCTTCGGCTTGTGCTCCTCCGCGAGCTCGGCGACCTCGTCCATGTCCACGAGCTTGTCCTCGCGGCGCACGTGGTAGGCGACGACGTCGTAGAGCTTCCCCGAGACGTTCAGCTTCATCCCGTGCGTGAGGTGGCCGCCGTGGTCCAGGGCCATCCCCATGATCGTGTCGCCCGGGTCGATCAGCGCCATGTAGGCCGCGTTGTTGGCCTGGGCCCCGGCGTGCGGCTGGACGTTCACGTGCTCCGCGCCGAACACCTCCTTGGCCCGGTCGATGGCCAATTGCTCGGCGATGTCGACCCACTCGCAACCACCGTAGTAGCGCTTGCCCGGATACCCCTCGGCGTACTTGTTGGTCAGCACCGAGCCCGCCGCATCGAGCACCGCCTGCGGCACGAAGTTCTCGGAGGCGATCATCTCCAGCGTGTTCTGCTGGCGGCCGAGCTCGCCGTCCAGCACTCGCTGGATCTCGGGGTCCACCTCGGCGAGGTGGGCGTTCTGGAAGTCGTCGGGCAAGTCCACTGGCGTCAAATTCGGCTCCTCGGGTGTCCGTCTGAAGGTAAGCAGACGTTATGCCCTTCCGCCGACGGGATGGCCTGCCATCGCCCGCCTTGACATTTACTGACCGCTTGGTAAATAATGCGGCCTCGCGACGACGCACCGACAGGAGGAATCAGATGACCGACGCGACCGCGACCAATGGCAAGGAGCTCCACACCGACGACGAGGCGCTCTCAGTCCTGCTCGATGGCGACATCGACAAGGTCATGTCGGGCCTCGACAGGATCGTCGAGGCCGCTCCCTCCTACGAGAAGCTCTTCATGCGCTGGCAGCGCCAGCACTGGTCGACCGAGGACTTCGACTTCACCGAGGACGCCAAGCAGTGGGCCGACCCGGACATGTTCACCGAGGACGAGCGCAGGTTCCTCGAGTTCGGCTTCTCCGAGTTCTTCCTCGGTGAGGAGCGGGTGACGCTCGAGCTGCTGCCCTTCGCGATCGCCGCGCCTACCCACGAGGCGAAGGTCTTCCTCACCACGCAGATCTCCGACGAGGCGAAGCACACCGTCTTCTGGAACGGCTTCTACCGTGAGGTCTTCGGCATCGAGGCCGGGAGCCTCGGCGAGATGATCGACAAGCAGCGCTACGTGGTGAACGAGGACTGGGAGACGCTCTTCGACGGGATCCTCCACGAATGCGCGGAGGACCTGCGGAAGGACCCGAGCGACTTTCCCTCCCTGGTCCGCGGGATCACGGTCTACATGATCGTGATCGAGGGGATGCTCGCCCTGACCGCCGCCCGCTTCATGATCAAGTCGATGCGCGAGCGCGGCTGGTTCCCGGGCTTCACCGCGGGATTCACCGCCGTCAACCGGGACGAGTCGCGGCACGTTGGCTTCGGCGTGAAGTTCCTCGCTGACGCGATCAAGGCCGACCGCGCGAACGCCAAGATCGTGGAGGACACGCTGAAGGAATGCCTCCCCGTCGCCCCCCTCGTCTTTGTACCGCCGTGGGTCGACGACCCGTACGACTTCCAGACGCCCTTCTACCACTCGAGGGAGATCTACGAGTACGCCGCCAAGTCGCTCTCGAAGAAGCTGGCGGCCATGGGCCTCGACCCGTCGATGCTCGCCGCGGCATGACCGACGCCACCGGGACGGCGACGCCGGCGCGCCGCGGCCGGCCGTCCACGGGAGCGCGCGAACGGATCCTCGAGGCCGCGATCGAGGTGCTGAAGGCCGACGGCTACGCCGGCCTGACGATCGCCAAGGTGGCGGCTCGCGCGGGCGAGTCGAAGCCCCTGGTCACCTACCACTACGGGTCGAAGCAGGGCCTCGTCCAGGCTGCCGGGCGAACGATCGCGGAGATGATCACGGACGAGGTGCTCGCCGCCGTCGACGGCGCTGAGACGGTGGGATCGGTGATCAGGGGAGTGGCCACGGGCGTCGAGCGCGTGCTCGACCGGGATGAGCGGGTCGCCCGTCTCTACTTCGACCTGGCTGCGGTTTCGGTCGTGGACCCCGAGATCCGCGGGACGATCGCCGAGGTGAACGAGCAATGGCGCGTCGTCCTGATGCGGTTGCTGAACGAGGCCAGTGACGGCCTGCCGCCGGCTGGGGCGCGGGTGCTGACGGTGATGGTGATCGCCGGCATGCAGGGCTTGACGCTCGAGCGGATCGAGCGTGGCGCGACTCCCGAGTGGAGGCGGGCGCGCGAGCTCTTCGTCCGCAGCGCGGTGGCGGCCACATCTCACACCCGCGGGTAGCCGCCGGGCCGTAGCCTGCGAGGGACCGTGGCGAGCGAGAACCTCGAGATCGTCAAGCGAGGCTTCGATGCATTCAACGAGAGAGGGATCGCGGGGATCATCCCTTTGATCCACTCCGACTTCGAGGCGACCACGCCGCCGAGTCTCGCCTCCGAGCCCGACACCTATCGCGGACCCGACGGCATCCGCCGCTGGTTCGACTCCTTCGACGAGGTGATGGACGAGATCCGCTGGGAGCCGCATCGATTCCGCGAGGTCGGCGACCGCGTGGTCGTGGAGTTCACCCTCCGCGCCCGCGGCAAGACCACCGGCCTGGACTTCGGACAGGACGCCGTGATGGTCTGGGAGATCCGCGACGGCATGGCGAGCAGGCTCGACCTCTTCCAGAGTCTCGATGAAGCGCTGGTGGCCGCCGAGGGGTCGTCGAGCTAACCATGGCGGAGTCCTACCGCGAGCTGCTGGACCGGGCGGCCGACGCCTACAACCGCCGGGACCCGGATGCCTGGGTGGCAGTCTGGAGCCCCGACTGCGAGTGGCATCCGTTCCTCACCGCCCGGGTGGAGGGGGATCCCGGCTACCACGGGCACAACGGAATGCGGGCCTGGTTCGAGGACGTCGACGAGATGTTCTCGGAGATGCACGTGGAGCTCGGCCGGTTCCGCCAGGTCGGCGATCGTCTGTTGGTCCTCGGCCAGATGACCGCGACGGGACGCGTCAGCGGCGTCGCGGTGAGCAGCGAGGTCGCCTGGGTGATGGAACTGCGCGACGACAAGCTTCGGCGCGGCTGGGCCTACATGAGCCACGAGGAGGCCGCGCGCGCGGCCGAGGAAGCGACCCGCTAGCGGGGCGCCGACTCGCCCAGGATCCGATCGATCACGCCCCGCGGTAGGGCGCCCTCGCGTAGCACCTCCCAGCGGCCCGCCGAGTCGAGCTCACTCAGGTCGACCACGGTCGAGGGGGCGCCGATCAGCTCTCCGCCGTCGATGGCCAGATCGGTGGCGGCGAGGACTCTCTCGTCGATCTCATCGAAGCTCCGAGGCGCGGGTTCCGCGCTGCGGTTCGCGCTGGTCTGGAACACCGGGGTCATCGCCCCGGCCAGAGGGCCCTCGATCAGCCGTACCCCGAGGCGCCCGGGGTCGTCGCGCGAAGCGAGCGGATAGCGGCGCCCCGGGTTGGCGATCACGAGGGTCACCGGCCCCGGCAGCAACTCCGAGATCGCCCGGCCTGAGCGCTCTCCCAGCTCGGAGACAAGCTCCCGAATAGCGAGCGGCGAGAAGTACATGACGGCCGAGGGCTTGCCCTCGTCCCGCCCCTTGATCGAGTGGATCCGCTCGACCGCCTCAGGGTCGAGTGGGTCGCAGGCCAGCCCGTAGAGCGTGTCGGCCGGGAAGACCGCGACGCCCCCATCCCCCACGACACGCTCCAGCGCGGCGCGTGCGGTTTCGGGCCCATCGTCCTCGATCGAGACGAGCGCCGTCATCGACCGAGGACGACACGATCGATGCCGCCGAGATCGGGACGGATCTCCACCTTCTCGTAGCCGGCTGCGCCGACCAGCTCGGAGACCTCGACGGCCTGTCCATCGCCGACCTCGAGAGCGACCGCGGTCGGCCGTTTCGCCAGGGTCGTCAGCTCCTCGAGAAGCGTCACGATCACCTCGAGGCCCGTCGCACCGGCGACCAGTGCCTCTCGGGGCTCGTACTCGCGGATCTCGGGCTGCAAACCGTCCCAATCGTCCTCCCTGACATAGGGAAGGTTGGCGAGCAGCAGATCGAAGGGGCGCTCGTCCGGTTCGGCTCCGGCCAGGGAATCGACGCCACGCAAGACGACGTCCACTCGATCAGCCAGGCCGAGTCGCTCGGTGTTGCTCTGCGCGACCCGGACGGCGTCGAAGGCGGTGTCGATCGCGATCACGCGCGCTCCGGGAAGCTCGTCGGCCACGGCCAGGGCGATCGCGCCGCTCCCAGTGCCGACATCCAGGACCGAACGGGGCTCCAACTCGAGTGCCATGTCGACGAGCAGCTCCGTCTCCGGCCTCGGGATCAACACCCTCCGGTCGACGAGCAGCTCGATCCGCCTGAATCCCCGGCGGCCGATGATGTAGGCGACCGGCTCCCGCCGCAGCCGACGGCGGACCATCTCGGCGAACCTGCGGGAGGCCCCAACCGGCAGCCGCATCTCCGGCTCCGCGCCGATCTGCGCCCGGTCCCAGCCGGTCGCGTGGGCGAGCAGCACCTCGGCGTCCAGGCGGGCGGTCTCGCAGCCGGCGGCATCGAGGGCCTCCGCCGCCCCCTGCAGCGCGTCGCGAGCTGCCGAGGTCTCGGTGCTCAGGTCGTCTCCGCAGTCTGAGCCTCGAGCCGCCGTCGCTTCTCCTCGGAGGCCAGGGCGTCCGTGAACTCGTCGAGTTCGCCACCCAGCACGCGGTCCACGCCGCTCACGGTCAGCTTGACCCGGTGGTCGGTGACCCGGTCCTGGGGGAAGTTGTAGGTGCGGATCTTCTCGGAGCGCTCGCCGGAGCCGACCTGGGCGCGGCGCTCCGAGGCGATCTCCTTCTGGCGCTCCTCGATCTCCCGCTCGAGCAGGCGGGCGCGCAGCACTCGCATCGCCTTCTCGCGATTCTGATGTTGCGACTTCTCATCCTGCATCGCGACGACGAGGCCGGTCGGCTTGTGCGTGATGCGGACGGCCGAGTCGGTGGTGTTGACGGACTGGCCGCCCGGGCCGGAGGAGCGATAAACGTCGATCTGGAGATCGTTGGGGTCGACCTGGACGTCGACCTCCTCCGCCTCCGGCAGCACCGCCACCGTTGCGGTCGACGTGTGGATGCGACCCTGGGACTCGGTCTTGGGGACCCGCTGCACGCGGTGAGTCCCGCCCTCGTACTTGAAGACGGAGTACGCGGCGTCGCCCTTGATCGAGAAGGTCACCTCCTTGAAACCGCCCACCTCCGACGGCGATTGGGATAGCGTCTCCACCGAGTAGCCGCGCCGCTCCGCATACCGGGTCAGCATCTTGAAGAGGTCCCCCGCGAAGAGGGCGGCCTCGTCTCCCCCGGTCCCAGCCCGTATCTCGACGATCACGTTCTTGTCGTCATTGGGGTCCCGCTCGACCATCGCCAGGCGGATCTCCTCGCCGAGGTCCTCGAGCCGTGACGGGGCCTCGGCGATCACCTTTTTCAGCTCCGGGTCGTCGCCGTCCTCGGCGAGCAGCTCCTGCGCGCCCTCGAGGTCGTCCTTGAGCTTCAGCCACTCCTGGGCGAGCTCATGGGCAGGCTGAAGCTCGCGGTATTCGCGCCCGACGTCTGCGGCGCGCTCCCGGTCGGAGTGCAGCTCCGGGTCCGCCATCTGGCGCTCCAGCTCGGCGAAGCGGCTCTCGATCTGGTCGACCAGCTCGTCGATCATGGCCCGATTGTGGCGCACCGACCCGGCCAAGCCCCTCCCGTCCGCGGCCCGGCCCCGCGCGGGCTGATCAGGAAGTGGAGCTGGTGACGGGCGGCGGGGAGTACGAATAGCCGGTCGAGCCGCTCGAACCGGCCGAGCTGGAGTCCCCGTAGTAGTAGCCGTCGCTGCCGTAACTCTGGGAGTAGGGGTCGGTCCCCGATCCCGTGCTCGAAGAGGTCGCTGAGTCGTTGCTCGAGGGCTTGGTCGCCGCCTTCTTTTCCCGGGCCACCGCCTTCGGCCCGAGGGCCGGATCGTTACCCGCCGCCATCTGGGCCGCAATCAGCCCGCCGATCAGCAGGGTCCCGATCACCGCCAGCACAGTGAGCTTCACAGTCACGGCCTTTGTGGACTGCACCGGTCCGCGGGAGTAGCGCCGGGCCTGGGAGGCGCGCGCCTGGCGCGCTGATCGGGGGCGCTGCGAGTAACGGCGGGATGCGCGCTCGGGATAGCGGGGGTCGCGGTTCATCGGGCCACCTCATAGTCGTAATTGCTTGCGGACCCGGGCCCAGAGAGCTGCTCCGACGGCAGCGGGATCCGGCGACGGGGCCGGCCGCGCTTGTCGGGCTCGTCGCTGGGAACCAGGCGGACGGCGGCCATGACGACGAGCGGGGCGGCGGTGGCGATCACGATCACGATCAGCCAGAATGAGCGAGCGTCGGTGCCCGCCCCGAGCGTATGGATCACGGCGAGGACGTAGACAGCAAGCGTCCAGCGGTGCATCTGGCGCCAGAGCTTGGGGCCGATCCAGCGCCGGGCGTAGAAGGTGAGGCCGAGGATCGCGGCAAGCCAGCCACCGACAACTCCGAGGCCGGTCCAAGCAGGGCGATGGGCCATCACGAACGGAATCGCGATGCCCGTGAGCCCCGGGCGCAGGTAGGTGTCGCCAAGCAGAGCGAGGCCGTGCGCGGCGATCAGGATCAGCGCGGTCAGCGCCGTCGCCTCGTGGGCCTGCTTGAGCTTGGCCATCGCGCCGGGTCCCTTCGCCGACCGCATCGCCATCGCGAGACCCATGCCGACGGAGACGGCGACCAGGATGAGAGCCGTCACGCCGAAGGCACGGCTGGCGATCCAGAAAATGTGCTGTCCGGGATCGGTGTAGGAGTTCACGCCGATACCGCCTCGGTGGAGGCAGCGTACAGCTCGGCCAGAGGCCCGCAGAGCTCGACGCTGCCGTCGTCCAGAACGATCAGCCCACCCTGAGTGGCAAGGATCTCGCGCGCACCCGCAGGGCCCGACAAGAACGCCATCTTCGCCAGCGTCTCGGCCTCCAGGGCCGTGCCGCCAAGCGAGCTCGCCTGGATCACGCCGGTCCAAGCGGGCTCGCCCGTTGACGGATTCAGCAGGTGATGGGAGAAACCCGTGCCCATCCGCCAGAGGCGGGTCTTGATGCCGCTGGTGGCCACGGCGCCACGGTCGAGCATGAACTCGTGCGCGGGCTCGTCTGCGAAGGGATGGTCGATGCGGACCAGGCGCTTCAGCGGGCGCTCTCCGCCGAGGCGAAGGTCTCCACCCGCATCGACGACGAACGCGGCGTAGCCGCCGAGGCGATCAGCGGCCAGATCGGCCGCAAGGCCCTTGCCGCTGCCACCGGTGTCGATCCGGACGCCGCGGGGACGGCTGACGACGCCTGCGACGGTGTCGACGACGACGCGCTGCCAGCGTGCGTCTGCCCTTGGGGCCGCGGCTCTCCGATCGGGGGCGACGGCCAATGCCTCGTCGATGCCCGCCGGCGGCAGGTCGGCGCGCGAGCTCGCGTAGCCCGCGTCCTCGAGCTCTCCGACGAGCGTCGGGTCAACGAGCCCATCCGAGCGGCGGGCCGCCCAGAGGGCGGCGTCGACGGCGACCGCCAAAGTCGGACTGACGGAACAGGATTCGCCCGGCTCCGCGTTGAGGGCACAAAGCTCGCTGCCGTCCTCGAAGCGGGTCAACTTGCGGTGCAGGAGCCTGAGAAAAAACTCAATCTGAATGCCCATCGCCTCGGGAGAGGGAAGCCCCGGCACCAACGGCGCGCCGATCAGTACGCGAACGTGCGACCCGAAGAGCTTGAAGCGGCGGTCGCTCTCCACGTCGGGCTGGTCGGCGCTCGAGATCACGAGCGGATAGTCGGCCGCGGCCATGAACCCACCGTAAGCCCCAGATGAGAAAGCCCTTAGAAGATCTCGGCCGCGTCGCGGCTCCCACCTAGCATGGCCCGCATGCGCATCCTTGTGATCGAGGACGAGCCTCCCATCGCTGAGTTCGTGCAGCGAGGGCTCGAGGCGGAGGGCTACTCAGTGACCTGCGCGCACGACGGCGAGCACGGCCTGGCGCTCGCCCGGAGCGGTGACTATGCGCTGGTCGTGCTCGACGTCCTCCTCCCCAAGCTGAGCGGCCTGGAGGTCGTGAAGGGGATCCGGGACGAGGACGACGCGCTCCCGGTGATCATGCTTACTGCCCTGGCTGAGACCGACGATGTCGTCACGGGGCTGGACCTGGGGGCCAGCGACTACCTGACAAAGCCATTCGCATTCGCCGAGCTGCTGGCCCGGATCAGGGCGCGGCTGCGCCAACCTGGCCAGGTCAACGCGACCTCGCTCGAGGTCGGGCGGATCAACCTCGACTTCCGGACTCGCGAAGTCCTTCGAAACGGTCAGGGCGTGAAGTTGACGGCACGCGAGTTCGAGCTGCTCGCCTACCTGATGCGGCATCCCGACCAGGTGCTCTCACGCGCCCAAATCCTGAACGCCGTCTGGGGCTACGACTACGACCCCGGAACCAACGTGCTCGACGTCTACATCGGCTATCTGCGCAGGAAGCTGGCCGAGGCCGATGGCGACGCCCCCATCGAGACGCTGCGCTCGGCCGGGTACCGGCTGGTGAGCGCGGATGCGTAAATGGGTCCCGCGGGGTATCCGGCTTCGGCTGGTCCTCGCGATCTCGGCCGTGAGCGTGGCGGCGGTGGCGGCAAGCTTCTTCGCCCTCCACGAGACGACCGCCGCCAACCTTCGAAGCCGCATCGACAGGGAGCTGAACGAGCAGTACGTGGAGTTCCAGCGGCGGGTTCTCGGCAATGGGAACGTACGCGATGCCACGTCGCTGCAAAGGGCGACCGAGAGCTTCGTGGCCGGTCAGCGCTACCACCCGGAGGCTCGGATCTACCTGGTCACGCCTGATGGCCTCTCCCCCGTCACAAACCAGAGCAGGATCGTCAACGAGGAGCTCGCCGAGTCCCACGCTGGCAACAGCGAGAACGGCGAGGCCGGCGCCGGCGGCATCGTCTCGGCCGGCGTTGGGTTGACCACGATCTCGACCGACGAGACCGGCAAGCTCCGGGTCCTCACGGAGCCGGTGGTCGTCGAGGGAACGAGAATCGGCACGTTTCGTGTGGCGGACCCGCTGACCTCGGTTGACCAGGCACTGGCGTCGCTGCGCAACAGGTTCATCGCGGTCGGCCTCGGTGCGCTGCTGCTCTCGGTGATCATCGCGATCTGGCTCGCGAACCTCATCTCGCGCCCGCTGCGCAGGATGGCGGCGGTCGCCTCCGCCGTCGACTCCGGGGATCTCTCCCACCGGATCGACTACAGCGGCGAGGACGAGGTGGGGATCCTCGCCGAGTCCTTCAACCACATGATGGATCGCCTCGAGGAGGGCTTTCGGCGGCAGCGCGAGTTCGTCTCCGATGCTTCGCACGAGCTGCGCAGTCCGCTCACCGTTCTCAGGGGCCGGATCGAGCATCTCGCCGAGCAGCCCGGCGACCGTGCCGCCGTCAGCGCGGAGGCCGAGGAGCTGATGCGCGAGGTAAGGCGCATGGAGCGTCTCACCGACGACATGCTGACCCTGGCCAAGGCGGAGCGCGGCGGCCTCCTGCAGCCCCGGCGCGTGCCCATCGACGACTTCGTCGAGGACCTGCGCCGCGACCTCCCCCTCCTCGGCCCCCGCCACTACACCGTCGAGTCGAGCATCCATGGCGACCTCGAAGCCGATCCCGATCGCCTCGCCCAGGTCCTGCGAAACCTCGTCACGAACGCCGTCCGGCACACCTCCGCGGACGGCCACATCGACATCTCGATCCGCTCGGAGAACGGCGCAACGGTCTTCGCGGTCACCGACGACGGCACCGGGATCGACCCCGACCAGCTCGGTCGCATCTTCGACCGCTTCCATCGCACGGACGAGGGCCGAAGCCGAGCCGAGGGAGGCAGCGGGCTCGGACTCGCGATCGCTCGCGCGATCGTCGAGGCACACGGCGGCTCGATCGCCGCGGAGTCGCACCCGGGTGACGGGGCGACGATCCGCTTCTCGATTCCCGGTCTCAGCCCCGCTAGGGGGCGATCTGCTCGCCCGTCTCGGCGTCGATCAACGTGATGGCCTCGGACGGGCAGGCCCGGGCCGCTTCGACGAGCTTGCGAACCGGTGCCGACCCGACCAGCCGCGCCACATCGTCGACCTCGAAAGCCTCCGGCGCCAGCTCGGCGCAGTCACCGTAGGCCAGGCATGCGTCTTGATCAATGTGGACCTTGATCTTCATCCCGGCCATGCTGCATCGCCCTGGTGAAGGGCCCGTAAGGGTGGAGTGAGAAGGCTCTTACGCGACGATCTCGATCGCCTGGTCGCGCTTGGCCTCGTAGGGGTCCTCGACGGCAAGCACGGCCTGCAGCGCGCGGATCGCGACCTCGAGCTGGTCCTCATCGGGCTCCCGGGTGGTCAGGTTCTGGAGCATCAGGCCCGGCCACATGATCGCCCGCACCCAGCTCTTGTTGCGGTGCTTGCCCGCCCACTTGATCACCTCGTAGGAGAGGCCCGCGATCAGGGGGATGCCCAGGATCCGCGAAGCGACCAGCCAATACCAGGCGGGCAGGCCGATCGGCGCAAAGACGAAGATCGCCAGCACCATCACGATCAGCAGGAAGCTGGTGCCGCAGCGGGGATGCAGGCGCGAGTACTCCTTGGCGCGGGCCGGCACTAGCTCGTCCCCCGCCTCGAAGCAGGAGATCGTCTTGTGCTCGGCGCCGTGGTACTGGAAGACCCGTCGCAGGTCTGGCAGGCGGCTGATCGCGGCGAGGTAGCCGATGAAGATCGCCGTCCGCAGAACACCCTCGACCAGCCAGAAGAGGAGCGCGGAGCCGAGCCAGTCCTTGATCAGGCTGGTGGCGCCCACGGGAATGACGAAGAAGAGTCCGACGGCGAGCAGCAGGGAGAAGAAGATCGTCACGCCCCAGGTGAAGCCGCCGATCTCCTCCTCTTCCTCACCGTCGGCCAGCTGCGCGTTGGCGGAGATCGCGAGAGCCTTGAAGCCGATCTTCAGGGACTCGCCGAGGGCGACGATGCCACGGATCACCGGCAGGCGCAGGATGCGGCTGCGCTTGGCCCAGGAGACGATCGGCTCGGAGGTGACCTCGATGCGCTCCTCCGGGGTCCGGCAGGCGACCGACCAGGTCGAGACCCCTCGCATCATCACCCCCTCGAGCACCGCCTGACCGCCGACCGGGGCGTCGCCTATGGCGACCGGCTTTCCGTCCGGCATCCGCTCGGACTGGGCGCTGGCGGGACGCGCCCCATTGGACCGCGGGTCGGGCTCGGGGCTCAACGGGCGCGCTTGGCTGCCCGACGCCGGAATCGCTCGACCCGGCCGCCGGTGTCAACCAGCTTCTGCTTGCCCGTGTAGAAGGGATGGCACTGCGAGCAGATCTCCACGTGCAGCTCGGGCTTCGTGGAGCGCGTATAGAAGTCATTCCCGCACGAGCAGTGGACGTGCGAGAGGACGTACTCGGGGTGGATGTCTGCCTTCATCGTGTTCAAGTCTAGCCAGGCTCAAGAACACAACCCGCGGGAGAAGGATCGCTCCCAAAGCGCGAGTTGACATACAGCCTGTAGGTGAGTTATACATACAGGCTGTATGCGAGATGCGAGGGTGCGCCGGCTAGGCGCAACCGTTCAACGAAGGAGGCCTCCAGATGACACCGACCGCGACCGACTCCACGACGACGGCGATCCGCATGCTGGCGGAGCGCTACGGCGAGGCCTGGAACCGCCAGGACCTCGACGCGATCATGGACCTGCACGCCGACAACTGCGTCTTCGTCGCCCACGCCGCCGGCTCCCTCCCGGCCGAAGGCAAGGAAGCGGTCCGGGAGGCCTTCGCGGGCTACCTCGCGCTGCTTCCTGACATCAACTTCGAGGAGCGCGCCCTCCACATCGGCCTGGACTTCTGGGTGCTGGAGTCGAGCATGTCCGGCACCGTGGAGGGGGCGATCCAAGTCGAGGGCGAGTCGCTCGGCGACCGCGGAGCCCGGGTCGAGGTCGACTGCGTCGACGTGATCGAGGTCCGGGACGGCCTGGTCGCGAGCAAGCAGACCTACCTGGACTCCAGGGAGCTGCAGCGCCAACTCGGGGGTGAGTGATGGCTACCGCCACAGACAAGGAAGTCACGGCTTCGCCATCAACGGCGGCCACAAACACCGCCGCCGAATCTACGGCCGCCGCTACCGCGGCGGCCGCCTGGGTCGAGATGTTCGCCGAGGGCTGGGCCCACCCGGTCGACGCCGACAGCTTCTGCGACCATTTCGATCCCTGGCTCGACGACGAGGTACGGATGATCCAGCCCTCGCTCCGGCCCGTGGTGGGCAAGCGGGGCTTCCGCGAGGAATTCGCCCGACCACTGTTCGAGCTCGTACCGGACCTGCATGGCACAGTGGAAAGCTGGTCAGCGACCCGTGACGTGGCCTACATCGAGCTGCGCCTCGAAGGGACGGTGGGCCGGCGCCGGTTCACCATGCGCACCTGCGACCGGATCAAGCTCCGCGACGGCAAGGCGGTCGAGCGCCTCGCCTATCTCGACGCAACGCCACTGGTCAAAGCCGTGCTGGCGAGCCCCCGCTCCTGGCCCACCTTCATCCGCAGCCAAATCCACAACTTGAGGAGGCCCGCATGAATGACGTCAAGCTCCCGCAGGGAACGATCCACTACCGCGAGTCGGGCGAGGGCCCGCCGGTCGTCTTCGTCCACGGCCTGCTCGTCGACGGGCGGCTGTGGCGCAAGGTGACCCCTCTGCTCTCCGACCGTTTCCGCTGCATCGTCCCCGACCTCCCGCTGGGCTCGCACGTGGCCCCGATGAACCCCGACGCCGACCTCTCTCCCCCAGGTCTGGCCCTGGTGCTCGCGGGGTTCATGCAGGCGCTCGAGTTGCAGGACGTCACTCTGGTCGCCAACGACACGGGCGGCGCGATCTCGCAGATCACCGCAGCGAACCACCCGGAGCGGATCGGGCGGCTGGTGCTCACCAACTGCGACGCGTTCGAGAACTTCCTGCCGCCGGCGTTCCGCCCGCTGCAGTGGGCGGCAAAGGTCCCCGGCATGCTCAACGCCACCCTCCAGGGCATGAGGTTCAAGGCCCTCCGGCGACTGCCAATCGCCTACGGCTGGCTGATCAAGCGGGACTTCGACGCCGCCCCTACCCGCGAATGGATCGACCCGTTCCTGGCGGACCGGGGCGTCCGCCGCGACACCGTCAAGGTCCTGCGGGGGATCGATCCTCGCTGCACCGTCGAGGCGGCCGAGAAGCTCCGTCACTTCGAGCGGCCGGCGCTGCTCGCCTGGGCCGTGGAGGACCGCTTCTTCAAGCTCTCCTACGGGGAGCGGCTGGCCGAGACGATCCGCGGCGCGACGCTCGAGCGGATCGACGACTCCTACACCTTCGTCTCGGAGGACCAGCCCGAGCGCTTGGCCGAGCTGATCGAGGCGTTCGCCCGGCAGAAGGCCCCGGCGAATGCGTAGGGCAACGGCGGCTCTCGGCAGCGCCCTCTTCCTCGTCGTAGCGCCGGGAGTCGTGGCTGGCCTGATCCCCTGGGCGATCACGGATTGGCGCGTGGATGCCTCCCCCGCCGCGCTCCGCGTCGCCGGCGCCGTGCTGATCGCCGGGGGAGCCGCCTTCCTGCTTCACTCGTTCGCCCGGTTCGTTCTGGAAGGCCTCGGAACGCCGGCGCCGGTCGTACCCACGGAGCGACTCGTGGTGGGCGGTGTCTATCGCCACGTGCGCAACTCGATGTGCCTGGCCGTCGGCTCCTTGATCGTCGGCCAGGCGCTGCTGCTCGGCCAGTGGGGGCTTGTCGCGTATGCCGTCCTCTGCGGCGCCGTGGTGTTCTGCTTCGTCCGCCTCCACGAGGAGCTCACGCTGCACACGCGCTTCGGCGCGAGCTACGACGAGTACCGCGCCGGCGTCCCGGGCTGGCTCCCGCGGCTCACGCCGTGGCGGTGAGGCTGAGCTCAGCAGTCCCGCAGCCTCCGCACGAGGCTGACCTTGCGCCCGTCGAGCGAGGTCGCCACCGCCTCGAGCTCGGCGCCGTCCGTGCCGTGGAAGCTGATCCGGATCGGCGGCCTCGAGACGCTGCCGATCCTCCTGCCGCCCAGATAGAAGGTCGCCTCTTGCGGATCCCCGCTCCCCGTGACCAGCGCGCTCGAGCAGCTCGGCACCTGCAGGTGAAGGTCGGGTGTGGCCCGGCAGGTCTCGCCTGCGCAGTCGCCAAGCACCCCCAGGAGGCTCTGGAGCGAAGCTCGGACCCGCGCGTAGGCCGGATCGTTCGCCGCGTTGCGGAGCTCGAACGGGTCCTCCCGGAGGTCATACAGCTCCTGCTCGCCGGAGCCGTACCGCGCGTACATGTAACGGTCCGTGCGCACGCCCTTGAAGACGAGCGGCGGATCGTTTGCCTGGCTCGGCCTCGACGGGTTGCCCCAGGCCTCGAGCTCCAGTCCGCGTCCCGGCGAGTACCGCGGCTGCAGCATGATCGGAACGAGGGACTGCCCGTCCTGCACCCGGCCGGGGTTCGCATGGGCAAAGTCGAGGATCGTCGGCGTCAGATCCACGTTCTCGACGAGCTGGCGCCGGTGCACCCCCTGGGGCACACCTGGGGCCCGAATCTCCAGAGGCACGCGGATCGACGGTTCGTACGGCAGCACCTTCCCCTGAAGGACGCGGTGCTCGCCGTGGAGGAAGCCGTTGTCGGAGGTGAACAGGATCACCGTGTTGTTGAGCACGCCCTCCTGCTTCAGCGTGCGGACCACGTTCTGGACCAGGTCGTCGACAGCGAGCAGTGACCGAGCCTGAGCGCGGTAAAGGGCGTCGACCTCTGCCTTCTGGTGGGGGGTCAGCAGCGGGAGCTTCCCGATATCCGCCGGCTTGTCGGAGACGTCCGCCTCGTTGAAGCCGGGCGGTCGCGTAGCCCGCAGGCCGGCGAACCTCCCCTCGTAGCGCGGCGGCGCCCGCGGGTTGTTCCCCTCGCAGTTGCACGAGCCCGGCTCGATGTGCGGTTCGTGCGGGGCCAGGTAGAGGAAGAAGGGCTGGCCGGTCGGAGCGCGGCGGCGGATGAAGCCATCCGCGATCCGTGAGAAGAAATCGGTCTGGTAGTTGCGCGGATCGGCGACGCTCGGGTTCGAGCCGTAGTGGACGAGGCGTCCGTTCTCGTTGAGCGAGTAGCCGTAGACGGAGTAGTTGCCGCCCAGACTGCGGTTGTCGATCGTCCCGTACCACTGGTTCCACCCTGGCGGGACCGCGCGGTAGGAGCTGCCGGACCCGTAGTGGTTGAGGAACTTGCCGATCAGCCCCGTGTAGTAGCCCGACCTCTGCAGCCAGACGGGAAGCGTGTTGTCGAGCGTCGGCGCCAGCTTGGCGTACCCCCCGGCCGGTGGCTCGTCTCCCAGGACGCCGTGGTTGTGGGCGTACTGGCCGGTGAGCAGAGTCGACCGCGACGGGCAGCAGAGCGAGAAGCTGACGAACGAGTTGTCGAAGGTGACGCCGTGCCCTCCGATCTCGGCGTTCGTCCTGGGGAGGAAGCGCTGCTGCTCGGCCGCCTCATCGTCGTCGATGATCATCACGATGTTGGGGCGGGAGTCGGGGACGCGCCCGCTGGATTCCCCACTCCCTCGCAGGAGGAACGCTCCGGCCAGGCCCCCACAGAGCAGCGCCGCGAGCAGCCCCCCCAACGCTCTGCGGCCGACAGGCATGCCGCGACCATGATCGGTCGTGCTTACGCCGGGATTAAGGCAACCTCTTCAGAAGATCAGCAGCCGCGCAGCTTGCGCCTCAGACTGACCGTCCTGCCGTCCAGCGAGCTCGCCACGGCCTCCAGGCGATCGCCGGAGGAGGTGTGGTGGAGCTTCATGCGGATCGGCGGTTTTTCGTCGCGGCCGATCTTCTTCCCTCGCAGGTAGAAGGTCGCCTCCTGCGGATCTCCACTGCCCGCCACCTGGGCCACCGAGCAGTCCTTGGCCTTCAGCTTCAAGGCGGGCCTAGCCCTGCAGCGCTTCCCGGCGCAGTTGGCCAATCCGCCGAGCAGCTGCTGCAGCGAGCTCTTGACCCGTGCATACGCGGGATTGTTGACCGCGTTCTGAAGCTCGAACGGGTCGTTGCGCAGGTCGTAGAGCTCCTGCTCGCCGGTGCCGTAGTTGGCGTAGAGGTAGCGGTCCGTGCGCACGCCCTGATAGTTGAGCGGCGGGTCCTCCGGATCCTCCGTGGTGTCCGGGGTGAAGTACGTCTCCAGGTCGAGGGCACGCCCGGGCCAGTAGCGCTTGTCGCGCATGATCGGCATCAGCGACATCCCGTCCTCCTTGCGACCGGCCTTCGCGTGGGCGAAGTCGAGGATCGTCTCGGTCAGGTCGACGTTCCCGACGGGCTGGCGCCGGTGCACGCCCTTCGGCACTCCGGGACCTCTGATCAGGAGCGGCACCCGGATCGAGGGCTCATAGAGGCGCACCTTCCCCTGCGGCACCCGGTGCTCGCCGTGGAAGAAACCGTTGTCGGAGGTGAACATGAGAACCGTGTTTTTCAGCTCGCCCTGCTGTTTGAGCGTGCTGACGACGTTCTGGACGAGATCGTCGACGCCCAGTACCGCCTCCGCGCGGGCGCGGTAGCGAGCGTCGACCCCGTTGATGCCGGCCTGATTCAGCAGTGGCAGGTTCTTGATGTTGGAGGGCTTGTCCGAGACGTCGGCCTCGTTGAAGTCGGGGTTCCGAGGCGCGTCGAGTCCGGCGAAGTGTCCCTCGTAGCGCGGGGCGGCGCGCGGGTTGTCGCCGGCGCAGTTGCACGAGGCCGCCTCCGCATGCGGGTCGCGGGGCGCCACGGAGAGGTAGAACGGCTTGTTGCTCGGCGCCCGCCGCCTGATGAAGTCGGCCGCCTTCTGGGAGTAGACGTCGGTCTGGTAGGTGCCGGGGTCGACGGCGTCCGGGGTCGTCCCGTAGTGAACGATCTTCCCGTTCTCGTTGAGCGTGTAGCCGTAGGCGGTGTAGGTCCCGCCCGTGAACCCGTCGGGGTTGTCCAGCGAGCCGTACCACTCGTTCCAGCCGGGCGGCTCCTGGCTGTCCGGAGAGGTCGCGCCATAGCCGTTCAGGAACTTGCCGATGTGCGCCGTGTAGTAGCCGGCGCGCTGCAGCCAGACCGGCAGCGTGTTGCCGAGGGTCGGCGCAAGCTTGCTGTAGCCGCCCGATGGGAGCTGGTTGCCGCGCACCCCGTGGTTGTGCGCGTACTGACCCGTCAGCATCGTCGAGCGCGAGGGGCAGCAGAGCGAGTAATTGACGAACGAGTTGTCGAAGGTGACGCCCTTGGCGGCGATGGCGGCGTTCGTCTTGGTGAGGAATTGCTGCAGGTTGACCGACTGGTCATCGTCCATGATCAGGACGATGTTGGGCCGCTTCTGCTTCTTCTGGCCCTGTTTCTTCGCCTGGGTCGCGGCTGGGACCAGCCCCACCGCCGCACAAAGCAGCCCCGTCAGCAGCAGGGCCCCGAAAGCTCTCCTGTCAGCTCCCTTCCCCACGCCGACATAAACCGGTCGCCGGGCGTCGAGTTGCGGTCTTCTACGAGTGACTCCTATGTTCGCGGGCGGAGTTACATTACGAGTCGTGGCGAGTTCAGGGGAGGTGACGCCAGAGAGGATCTCCGTAGTTCTCGCGGATGACCACGCCGTCGTTCGCAGCGCTCTCCGTCTGATGCTGGATCGGGAGCCCGACATCGAGGTCGTCGCCGAGGCCGGTGACGCGGATTCCGCCGGCCGCTACGTCAACGGGCATCACCCCAAGGTGCTGATCCTCGACATCAACATGCCCGGCGGTTCCGGACTGGCGGCGATCCCGTCGATCAGGGAGCAGTCGCCGGACACCGAGATCGTCGTGCTCACGATGCAGGACGAGACCGCCTTTGCCCGCGAGGCCCTCCAGGCAGGGGTTCTCGGTTACATACTCAAGGAGGCGGCCAGCGAGGAGCTGGTCAAGGCCGTGCGGATGGCGGCGGAGGGCAGGACCTACCTCCAGCCCGAGCTCGGCGCCCGGCTGGCGGCTGAACCCGACGCGACGACGCCGGATGACCTCTCAGAGCGCGAGCTCGAGGTCCTGCGGCTGATCGCGCTCGGTCATACCAACAACGAGATCGCCGAGCAACTCTATCTGAGCGTGCGGACCGTCGAGTCTCACCGCGCCCACATCCAGCAGAAGCTGGCGATGACCACCCGCTCCGAGCTCGTCCGCTATGCGATCGAGCGCGGCCTGATCGACGTTTAGCTCCCCTCAGCGCGCGTGGTCAGCGGGATCTCCGCGCGCACGCGCGTCCCTGAGCCTCTGGTCGAGCGAACATCCAGGGTGCCGCCGAGCAGCGCAGTGCGCTCGCGCATGCCGACCAGGCCGAATCCCTCGCGGACGAGCGACGGCTCGAAGCCGACCCCGTTGTCCTTGACCTCGATCTCGATCGCGTTCCGCGATGAGCGCACCATGAGATCCGCCCGCCGCGCCAGCGAGTGCTTGGCGACGTTGTTGAGCGCCTCCTGGGCCAACCGGTAGACGGCCGTCTCGAGGATCGGCGTCGGGCGGGCGTTCTCCTCGCGCGGCAGCTCGAAGTCGCAGTCGACCTCCAGGTTCGTCCCCTGCTGATGCTGCTCCGCCAGTGCCTGCAGCGCCGCCTCGAGGCCGATCGTGTCCAGCGAGGCCGGCCGGAGCTCGGTGATCAGGCGCCGGAGCTTCACGATCTCGTCATCGATCTGCTCGACGGCCGCCCGGCTGGTGGCGTGCAGCTCCTCGTCGGCCTCCTCCCGCAGCGCGGACGAGAGCCGCATGCGGAGCACCGCCAGCGCCTGCAGGGTCTCGTCGTGCAGCTCGCGGGCCCAGCGGCTCCGTTCCTGCTCCGCCGCGTCGATTGTGTTCTGCAGTCGCTCCTCGGCCATCGACCGGGCGGTCGCCACGCCCGTCGCCGCGCTCGCCGCGAAGGCCTCGAGCAACCGCTGGTCCTCGTCGTCGAAGCGCCCCGGCTGGCCGATCCGGTCGAGGGCCACGACCACGCCGAGCGGGTCGCCGCGGAAGAGAAGGGGCGCGAGAAGCGCCCGTCCGCTCTCCGCGGCAGCGAGTGCCGGCCCCGTGAACCTCCCCAGCAGGAAGCGCTCCGAGGCCTGGGATGCCGGAATTTTGAGCTCGGAGACGTTGGGGTCGAGCCCGCCTGCGATCGCGGCGGTGGCCCCAACCACGAGCTCGTCGCCCTCCTTCAGCATGATGATCAGCGCCCGGGCCTCGACCAGCGCCCGCCCTCGCTCGACGATCGCCTCCAGCACGCGGTCCAGGTCGGTCTCGCCGCCGACGGCGATCGCGACGTCGGTCGCTGCCTGCAGCCTGCGGACGGCCCGGCGAAGCTCGTCCCGGTCGCGCCGGCGGTCGGTGATGTCGCGGATCGCGGCCAGGGCCATCATCCCCTGGTCGGTGGCCACCGTCGAGAGCGAGATCTCGCAGGGAAACTCGCTGCCGTCCTTGCGCCGGGCATAGAGGTCGACGCCGGCGCCCATCGGCCGCGTGCGTGGGGCCTCGAAGTAGCGATCGCGATGCCCGACATGGCTGGGCCTCACCGCTACGGGCACGAGCTTCTCCACAAATTCCCCGATCAGCTCTTCACGCGTGTAGCCGAAGACCGCCTGGGTACGGGAGTTCGCGAGCTTGATCTCCCCTTTCTCGTCGACGCCGATGACCGCGTCCGGGGCGAATTCCAAGAACTCGCGCTCGAGCGTTTCGCTCGTGTGGTCCGCCACGCCGCGAGCATAGTTGAGGGTCCAGCGGGTAGCCGTTGGGCATGTCGAACCGGATCCCGTCGGTGCTCGCCGCTCTCGCGGCGGCCGCCATCTGCGCCGTGGTGGTTCTCGGCTGCAGCGGAGGGAGCGACTCGGAGACGGTCAACCAGAGAACCTCGCAGAGCGGCGCGCCCGAGCCAGGTGGGACCGAGCAGCCGCTGAGCCCCAGCCAGCAGCACGGACGCGAGCTCTTCGTGCAGCATTGTGGCTCATGCCACACGTTCGACGCCGCCGGGACCGTCGGTCAGATCGGGCCGAACCTCGACGACATCGCGGTCAACGAGGCGGACGTCCTGCACGCGATCAGGACCGGGGGCGGCAGCCACAGCCACGGCGCCGGCGGCAGGACAGGCAACATGCCCCGCAATCTGGTCACCGGAAAGGACGCACGGGAGGTCGCCTCCTTCGTCGGCGCCAACGCCTCCGGGAGCTCCACCCCGTAGGGCTCAGACCTCCTGGTACAGCGGACCGTCGCCGCCCTCAGGGAGGGTCAGCCTGCCGCCCTTGGCGGTGATCGCGCCGCACTGCACGCAGTTCGACGGCGTCACGTGCACGTCGACGGTCTCGGCGCCGCTCTCGAGCTCCTCCTCGGGAATCTCGTAGACCTGAGCAGGGCACATCGACACCCAGGTCTGGGCGATCTCCTTCGGTACCTGCTCCTGGATCCGGATGTGGTTGGGCGCGTCGTCGCGGGTCGCGTTCCCCGACAGGAACACCGAGTTGAGCTTGTCGAACAGGTACTTGTTGTCCGGCTTCGGGTAGTTCTTGGCGCCGCCGTCGATCTCCACGGGGATCTCCGCGTCGGGCTCGGCCTTCCAGTGGCCGCCCGGGAAATGGCCCTTGGTGATCGTCATCGCGCTCGCCAGCGCGCCGCCGACGAAGAACCCCTTTGAGAAGACCTGTCGCATGTTGCGCGACTCATACAGGTCGTCCTCGATGACGGAGTGCTTCACCTTGCGCTCGTAGTTCTCGAAGTTGACCGAGTCCTCCTTGAGCGACTCGACGATCGCCTCTGCGGCGTACATGCCGGAGTGCATCGCATAGTGGATGCCCTTCAGGGTCGGCACGTTGACCATGCCGGCGGCGTCGCCGCAGATCATCATGCCGGGACTCGAGAGCCGCTTGGGCATCGACCAGTAGCCGCCCGAGGGGATCGTCTTGGCCCCCCAGCCGACCCGCTTCCCGCCGTCGAGGATCTTCTTGACGAAGGGGTGTGTCTTGAGCTCCTGGAGCGCGTCGTGACAGGAGAACGTGGCGTCGGTGGTGTCAAGGCCGACAACCAGTCCAATCGCCACCTTGTCCTCGCCCATCGGGTAGATGAAGCTGCCGCCGAACTCGTTCCACTTGGCGCGCTTGCGCAGCGGCCAGCCCATCGTGTGGATAACGCGGTCCAGGGGTTTCTCGACCTCCCAGACCTCCTTCACCCCGATCTCCCAGCGCTGCGGGTTCGGTCCGCGCAGATCGAAGTAGGCGAGCGCGGCGTCGGTGAGATGCCCGAGCGTGCCCTCGGCGAGCACGGTCGCCTTGGCGACGACGTCGGAGCCGGGCTCGAAGTTCGAGAGCTCCTCACCGTCCTTGCCGCGGCCCTTGTCGCCCGAGCGCACCCCGCGAACGATGCGGTCCTCGACCAGCAGCTTGTCCGCTGCGGTCTCGCTGAGAATGTAGACGCCCGCCTCCTCGGCCTGCTCGGCGAGGAACCGGCCCAGCTTGGCGACCGAAGTCACGTAGTTCCCGTGGTTGCGGAAGTTGGGAGGCATCGGCACCAGAGGCAGCGCCATCCGCTTGGTGAGCAGGTACACCGCGTCCTTGGTGACCTCCTGATAGACGGGCCAGTCCTTCGGATCGAGGTCCGGGAAGAGCTCCCTCATCGCCGAGGGGCGCATGTTGGCTCCCGAGAGCAGGTGGGCTCCTGGCGTCTTGCCCTTCTCCACCACCGCCACGGGGACCTCGCCGAGCTTCTCGGTCAGCTCCGGCTCCTCCTCGAGCAGCTGCATCAGCTTGATCGCGCAGGCGAGCCCAGCGGGGCCTCCGCCCACGATCGCCACGCCGACCTCGATCCGTTCCTCCTCGGGATCGGTGATCGGTGCGATGAACTCCTCCGCCGGCTTCACGGGCGGCGGGAACTCAGCGGGCTCGACGGGCATCAGCCGCCCTTCTTGGCCTTGATCGCCTCGGTCAGCTTGGGAACGATCTTGTGCAGGTCGCCAACCACGCCGAGGTCCGAGAACTCGAAGATCGGGGCGTTCTGGTCCTTGTTGATGGCCAGGATGTTCTCCGAGTTCTGCATGCCGACCTTGTGCTGGATCGCGCCGGAGATGCCGAGCGCCAGGTAGAGGTTCGGGGCAACCGTCTTGCCGGTCTGCCCGATCTGGGCGGCGTACGGGTACCAGCCCGCATCGACCACGGCACGCGTTGCGGCCACCGCACCCCCCATCGAGTCGGCCAGCTGCTCGGCGAGCTCGAAGTTCTCTTTCTTGCCGAGCCCGCGTCCGCCACCCACCAGGATGTTGGCGTCCTCGATGTTGACGTCGGCGCCCCGCTGCTCGCCGCGCTTCACCATCTTGGCCTTGGTCGACCAGTCGGAGAGCTCCACCTGGACGTCCTCGACCTCCGCGGTGCCGCCGGTCTCATTCTCGTCGAAGGCGTTGAGGCGCCCGATGATGATCCCGGGTTCCTCGACGTAGCCGACGTCGGCGATCTGCGAGTCCTGGAGGATCGGCCGCTCGGCGACGAGCTTGCCGTCCTGGACGTTCACCTGGGTCACCTCCATGGTCACGCCGGCACTCAGACGCGCGGTCAGCCCGGCGCCGATCTCAAATCCGAGCAGGCCTCCGCCGAAGAGCGCGTAGGAGAAGTCGTTGTCCTGCATGACCTTCGCCATCACGTCGACGATCGGCTGCGCCAGGCCCTCGGGGGCCTCCTTGGCGCGGTAGACCTTCTTCACGCCATAGGCGCCCAGTCCGGCGACGGCGTCATCGGCGACGTCGCCGACCACCACTGCCGCGGCCTCGGTGCCGAGCTCGCCGGCGAGCTTTGCCGCCTCCGAGAGAGCGCCGAGGGAGTTCTTGTTGAAGTTGCCCTCGTCGTCGTGGAGGGCGTAGACCAGGATGCCTCCCATCTAGATCAGCTTCCTTTCCTCGAGCCAGGCGACGATCTTCTCGACCGTCTCGTTCGTGTCCTCGTCCTCGATGATCTCGCCGGACTCCTTCTGGGGAGGCGGCTTCAGCTCGAGCACGGCGGTGCGCGAGCCGCTCTCGCCGACCCGGTCGGGCTCGATGCCGGCATCGCCGATGGCCTTGGTGTCGAGCGGCTTCTTCTTCGCGCCCATGATCGCCTTCAGGCTCGGGTAGCGGGGCTCGTTGATCGCGTCTCCGACGCTGATCACGGCCGGCATCTCGACCTCGACGGTGTCGTATCCGTACTCGGCCTGACGCTCGCAGGTGAGCTTGCCGTCGGCCACGTCCATCTTGATCACCTGGGTGAGCGACGGCATCTTCAGGTGGTCGGCGACCACGGCGCCGATCGTGTAGCACTCGCCGTCATCGGACTGCTGGCCGAGCAGGACCAGGTCCGGGCTCTCGGCCTCGAGCACCTTCGCGAGGGCGTAGCCGGTCGCGCAGACGTCCGAGCCGGTGAGGGCCTCATCGGTGAGGTGAACGGAGCGGTCGGCGCCGAGAGCGACGGCCTTGTGGAGGGCGCGCACGGCGCTCTCCGGGCCCATCGTGACGGCGACGATCTCCTCGACGTCGGCGCCGCCCTCCTTGACCTGCATCGCGGCCTCCAGGGCGTGAGTGTCGAAGGGATTGAGGTTCTTCTCGCCTGAGCGGTCCAAGCGCTTGGTCTCCGGGTCGATCCGCTTGTCTACGGCGGCGTCCGGGACCTCTTTGACGAGCACGCAGATCTTCAAGTTCGGGTCCTCTCTATGAATCGGGTGCTCCCTGCGGAGCCCCTCTCACAACGGGCGGCGCGGGATATTAGCGCGTGGCCGGACTGGCTGACTGACCAGTCAATCGGTTGACGCGGACGCACGCATACCCGAGGGGTCGTGATTCCAACCCACTCTTCCTCGTCCGCAGGGGCTAGTTGAACTTGGCGATCAAGGTCCGAGTGCCCGGAGCGCCCGACAGCCGCAGGACGGAGACCTGCTTCGGATCAACCGGGATCGAGCCCCCCCAGCCGCCCTGCTGGTCGAGGTGGAACCGGCGCAGCGGCACCCGGCTTCCCTCGTCGGTGACCAGCTCGGCGGCGGTCAGCCCGTTGCGTTGGCCCGGGTCGACGTCGATGTGCACCCACGACGGTGAGCCCTCGTAGCTGAACACGGTGCCGACATGCGCATCCCCCGCCCCGCGCAGAGCGTAGGACTCGAATTCCTTGCCGTTCGCCTGGTCCAGGGTCTGCCTGTAATGCGACGCGAGCCGCAGGTCCGGCGAGACGATCGCGAGGGTTATGGCGGCCGCCGCCACAGCGGCCGCCGCCGGCGCGAGCACCAGGCGAAGCCGGCGGCGGCGCTTCGGCTCCGGCTTGGGCAAGACCTGGGCCAGCACCCGGGACTCGAAGCCCACCGGGGGCTCTCGGCGGGGGGCGAGTAGCAGCAGCTCGTCCGCCACTTCGGAGAGCTCCTCGACCCGCAGGCGGCAGTCCGGGCAGTCGGCGAGATGATGGAGAGCGCGGCCGCGCTCCTCGCCCTCGACGATCCCGAGGGCGAGTTCCGCCGCCAGCTCCCTGGTCTCCTCGCAGCGCGGATCCATCAGCCCTGCACCTCCAATTCCGAGCGAAGCTTCAGCATCGCGGTCCGGATGCGCGTCTTGACCGTCCCCAGGGGCACGTCGTCGAGATCGCTGATCTCGCGCGCGGTGCGCCCCAGATACGCCGCCAGGACGATCGCCCTGCGCTGGTCGTCCGGCAGATCGCCGATCGCCGACCGCAGCTGGTCGCGCTCGTCGGGCTGCAGGCCGCCCTCGTCGGCGCCGGGCGCCTGGAAGTCGATCGTGACCTCGGCCTCGATCACCTCAGGGTCGACCGGGTCGAGCCTCTTCAGCCTGGTCACGTCGATCGCGAGGTTGCGGGCGATGGACAACAGCCAGGTCGAGACGCGCCCCTTGCGCGCGTCATAGTTGCCGGCGTGGCGGTAGACCCGGGTGAAGGTCTCCTGGGCGACCTCCTCCGCGAGCGCAGGCTGTCGCACGATCGTCAGCGCAAGGCCGTAGACCCGCCCCTGAAAACGGCGCACGAAGGCTGCCGCTGTGCGCGGGTCGCCGGTCGCGTAGCCGGCCAGCAGTGCCTCATCGGATGGGTCCACACCCATTTCTACGTCCAAACAGCCCTCAGAGATTTAGTCAATCCGCGGCGCCGCCGTGCTCGTAGTACGTCGCAGGGGGGATCGGACACACACCCTCCCAAGTTAAAGGAGCATCCGTGCGACGCATACATCGTTTGCTGCTCGCCGGCGCCTGCGCTCTTGCGCTCGCGATCGGACTGGCCGCCTGTGGCGGCAACAGCGACAACTCGAGCAGCTCGAGCGCTCCCGCCGCGGGCGGATCGGCGTCGAGCGGCATGGCCGCTGGATCGTCCGCCACGACCGGCGGCACGGCGGCCGGCGGGAGCACCAGCTCCAGCGGCGGCTCGAGCGGCGGCGGCTACGGGTACTGAGCCGAGAGCCGACGCTTAGGTGCGCTAGGCCGACGCTCCCTGCCGCCCGGCGACAGCCCTCTCGACGAACTCCACGATCTCGTCGGTTGGCGCACCGGGCGTGAAGACCTCGGCGACGCCGAGCTTCTTCAGCTCGGGAATGTCGTCGGCGGGGATCGTCCCGCCCACGGTGACGACCACGTCCTCGGCGCCCTGATCGGCGAGCAGCTGCACCACCCGCGGGACCAGGGTCATGTGCGCCCCGGAGAGGATCGAGAGCCCCACCGCGTCGGCGTCCTCCTGGATCGCAGTCTCGGCGATCTGCTCCGGCGTCTGGTGGAGCCCGGTGTAGATCACCTCCATGCCTGCATCGCGCAGCGCCCGGGCGATGATCTTCGCCCCGCGGTCGTGACCGTCGAGGCCGGGCTTGGCGACGACGATCCTGATTTTTCTGGCTGGTTCGGTCGGCACAATTGCGGGGGATAGGCGCTGCGGTAGCGACTTAACCGTAGTTGAACAGGAAGTTTCTACGGTTTTCAGAGAGGTATTTCGAGACGAGAATGGGTTTGAAAAGGGGAATCCCAAGAGGAGGCAATGCGGTGTACGACGTTCTCTTTCTAGACCGCAGACACGAGCAGAAGGTGCTGGCAAGCGGGGTCGATCACGATGACGCCTGTGCGGTCGCCAGGACCGAGTCCGAGCGGCGGGGCATCGGCCGCATGTTCCTCGCCGGGTCCGAGCTGGGCCCCGTCGGCGAGGTCATCGTGATCGTGGACTCGCGGCAGCGAGCCGCTTAGCCGTTTCTATCTGCGGTAGGGCGCGCTCGACAGCCGGCGGAGCTCGCGCACGAGGCTGTTGACGTCAATGGACTCGTCGTCCACCCTCTTGCTGTCCTCAGGGGAGGCATTCGGGCCAGGAGGCGGTGGCTGGGAGCCGAAGCCGTGGCGATAGTGCCAGAGCATCGCGTCGAGGACCTGCTGCGGCACCTGATCGGTCGCATCGAGCGGCTGGTCCTTCGCAGCGGCGATGTTCTCCGCGGTCGCCGGGTTCGTGCCGGTCATGTTGACGCTCGGCGTGATCGCGTCGTAAGGGGCCGAGTTGCCCGGGCTGGGAGTGACGGCGTCGTACAGGGGCACGGCCAGCGCCTCGCTGAGATTCACCGACGGCAGGCCCGAGATGATCTCGAGCGTCCGCAGGAACGAGAGCTGGTCATAGCGGTCGTGCACGACCGCGCCCTGCTGGGTGTAGGGGCTGATCGCGAGGGCGGGGATGCGATGGGCGTCGACGTGGTCCGCGCCGTTCTGGGAATCATCCTCGACCACCAGAATCAGGGAGCTGTTCCAGATCGAGGAGTGCGAAATCGCTTGGACGATCTGGCCGAGGGCCCAGTCATTGTTGGCGATGTCGGCGTCCGGGGTCCGCTTGCCGGGAGCCAGGCCCTCGGTGTGGTCCAGCGGCAACGAGAGGTAGTTGAACGTTGGGACCGAGTTGGTCGCCAGCTGAGCCTGGAACCTGTTGTTGAAGCAGGTGAACCTGGAGGCATCACCCGGCTTGGATCCCGGCGGCAGGCTCGAGTCGTAGACGTTCCCCACCTTCGGGCCGATCGCCGGGGTATCGAAGATCGAGATGTCACTGTCGTAGCAACCGCCAACGACCTGAACATCCGTCCTGGTCGGGTCGAGGACCTGGGCGTTCTCGGCCGTCTGCTCGGGGGTCCGGTCCTTGTCCGGGAAAGGTGAGATGCCCGCAAGCGCCTCGCCGTAGTTGTAGAACGAGACACCTGACTTGAGCATGCGCTGGAAGATGTAGCCCTTGGGCGGGGCGCTGACTTCGTAGGCGCCGAAGTCGTAGGGGCGTTTGCGCCCGGCATAGTTCTGGTGCCAGTTCTTGGTCACGTAATCGGAGACGGCACCCGCGGCGGTCCAGTAGTGACCGTCGATCGAAGCCTCGGAGTTCGCGTAGACATGGTCGAGCAGCGGGAACCGCTGGACGAGGGCGTGCAGATTCGGCGTGATCGAGTTGCCGAACAGCTCCAGCGCAGGGTCGCCGTCTCCCCGCGAGTCATCGCCGAGGACCTGGTCGTACGTCCGGTTCTCGCGAACTATGTAGAAGACGTGCTTGATCGGCCCGCCGGCACGGATCGGGGTATCCGGCGGGGCCGTGCGGGCGTCGGCGGGAATCACCTGCCGGTCGCTGACCGGCGTCAGCTTGCGGATCTTGCGGTCGCTCGGATAGTCCAGTACGCCAGAGGTCCCGTCGACGATCGAGGGCAGGTACTGGTCAAGGTAGGTGTCGTCGCCGGTGTTCGGGTTCGGCCCGTTCGGGTTGGGGCCGACGCCCAGCCCTCGGGCCGAGACCCAAGCGAGCTGGCGGCGTTTCGGCGTCGCGGCGGCGACCGTCGGATAGGAGCCGGTCGGGATCCGGCCGACAAGCTGGAATTTCTTGGCCTTGCGGGCGCCCGACTTCTTCTTGCCCTTCCCCTTCTGCTTGGCGGCGAACTGGGCCGTCGATGCGCTCCCCTTCTTGCCCTTCTTCTTGCCCGGCGGCTTGCCGCCCTCACCGCAGCGCTTGCCCTTCGAGAGAGCGAAGACCGCCACGGCATCCTCGCCGGAGTCGGCGGAGAGCAGGTCGCAGCCGTCCGGCGTGACGCTCACGTAGGTCGGTGAGCTCCCGACGCCCTGCGGACGCTCCACCGAGAGGGTCCTGGCCACCGACATCGACTTCGTGTCGATCACCGTGATCGTGTCCTGGTTCGCGTTCCCGACGAAGGCGAGCGGCGCCTTCGGATCGACGGCGATGCTCTCCGGGTGGGAGAGCGGCGGCGCCACCTGCAGGCTCTTCACCACCTTGGCCGCTGGGAGGTCGATCACCGAGACGGTGCCCTGTGTCTCGCTGGTGACCAGCCCGAATCTGCCGTCCGTCGTGATCCCGGCGCCGTACGGGTAGTGGCCGGTGCTGACGTAGCGCACGTTGCCGGTCGTCGTGTCGATGATCGCGGCCGCATCGGCGAGGTTGAGCGCCACCAGGAGCGTCCGCCCGTTGGGGCTGACCGCGATGTCGCGCGGCCACGAGAGGTGTTCCGAGGCGCTCGGCGGGAAATCCTGGAGCGCCGGGGCGTCGCTGGGCGGCGGCACCGGGATCACCCCCGTCCGGGTCGCGACTCCGGTCTTCGGGTCGTATCGAAGGACGTGGATCACGTCGCCCTGCAGGCCGGGTGTGCTCGGATCCGCCTTCTCACCGGTGTGCGACGAGTCGGCCACCCCGGAGACGTACGCCGTGCGGCCGTCCCCTGACATTGCGATCCCTCCGCTGAGGCCCGGGAACGGGATCGTCTGCACGACCCGGCCGACCTGCTTGCCGGCGCGGCGGTTGCACTTCTTCGAGCCGGTTTGCTTCGCCTCGGCCGCCGACCCCTTCTTGCCCTTCTTCTTGCAGGGGATCTTGGCCACCTGGACGATCCGGACGTCGTTGCGACCACGGCCCGTGGAGAGGGCCCAGAGGAAACGGCCGTTAGTTGTGAGGGCCCCGCCGGTCGGCAGGTTGCCGAGCGGGGTGAGCCTGCCCTCGGGCTCGAGGTGGCGGCCGGACGGCTGGATCCCGGTGGCAGGCCCGATCACTCCGACGGAGCCCTGAGAGGCTGCGTACGCGACACCGGCGCCGAACAGCGCCGCCAACACGCCAAGTCCTGCGAGCCTTCCGTGCTTCCCGCTCCTCACTGCGCTGAGTCATACCACCGCGCCGATTCATATGAGGGCTGATGGACGGCTTCGCCATCAGGTCGCGGCAACAAGCGGCCGCTAGAAGACGGGCAGCTCGGTGTACGAGCCGAAGACCTGCTGGAGCGCCTCGACCATCTCGCCCTCCGACACCCGGGCGCGAGCGCACTCCAGGATCGGCGGCATCAGGTTGGCGTCCGTTGCGGCCGCCGCCTTCAGCTCACCTAGCGTGCGCTCGACCTCAGCCGAGTCGCGGCGCGCCTTGGTCGCCTCCACCCTCTCCTTCTGCTTTTTCTCCAGCTCCGGGTCGATCCGGAGGATCGGGATCTCCTCGTCACCCGCGAGCATGTGGTCGTTCACGCCGACGACGATCCGCTGCTTCGAATCGACCTCCTGCTGGTAGCGGAAGGAGGCGTCGGCGATCTCGCGCTGTGGGAAGTTCTGCTTGATCGCCTCGACCATGCCGCCGAGCTCGTCGATGCGGGCGAAGTACTCGTAGGCGGCGCGCTCCATCTCGTCGGTGAGGGTCTCGACGAAGTAGGAGCCTCCGAGTGGGTCGATCGTGTTGGTGACGCCGGTCTCGTGGGCGATCACCTGCTGGGTGCGGAGCGCGATCCGCACCGCCTCCTCCGTCGGCAGGGCCAGCGCCTCGTCGTAGGAGTTGGTGTGGAGCGACTGGGTGCCGCCGAGGACGCCGGCGAGCGCCTCGATCGCGGTGCGGATGATGTTGTTCTGCGGCTGCTGGGCGGTCAGCGAGACGCCGGCGGTCTGGGTATGGAAGCGCATCCGCCAGGACTCCTCTCGCTTGGCGCCGAAGGTCTCTCGCATCTCCCGGGCCCAGATCCGGCGCGCCGCCCGGTACTTGGCGATCTCCTCGAAGAAGTCGATGTGCGCGTTGAAGAAGAAGGACAGCCGCGGGGCGAAGTCGTCGACGTCCAGGCCACGCTCGATCGCCCCCTGCACGTAGGTGAGGCCGTCCTTGAGGGTGAAGGCGAGCTCCTGCTGGGCGGTCGAGCCGGCCTCCCGGATGTGGTACCCCGAGATCGAGATCGGGTGCCAGCGCGGCATGTGCTCGGTGCACCACTCGATCATGTCCTCCACCAGCCTGATTGCCGGCTCAATCGGGAAACACCACTCCTTCTGGGCGATGTACTCCTTGAGGATGTCCGTCTGGATCGTGCCGCCGAGCCGCTCCGGCGGGACGCCCTGCTCCTCCGCGGTGGCGACGTAGAAGGCGAGCAGGATCGCCGCCGGGGCATTGATCGTCATCGAGGTCGTCACGCTTCCCAGGTCGATTCCCGCGAAGAGAGTCTCCATGTCGTCGAGGGTGTCGATAGCCACGCCCTCCACCCCAACCTCGCCGAGTGAGCGATCGGCATCGGAGTCGAGCCCCATCAGGGTCGGCATGTCGAACGCTGTCGAGAGCCCGGTCTGGCCGTGGTCGAGCAGGTAGTGGAACCGCTCGTTGGTCTCCTCGGCGGTGCCGAAGCCCGCGAACTGGCGCATCGTCCAGAGCTGCCCGCGGTACATCGAGGGATAGACCCCTCGCGTGTATGGGTATTCGCCCGGGTAGCCCAGGTCGCGCTCCGAGTCGGCGCCGACGCGATCCTCCTCGGCGTAGAGCGGCTTCACCTCATGGCCCGAGATGGTCTCGAAGAGCGCCTCGCGCTCCTCCAGCTTGGAGTAGACCTCGGCCAGCCACTCGTGGGCGCGGCGGCGCGCTTCGGGCTCGACGGCCATGCTTGGAAAGTCTAGGGACGGGGCTAGATCCGATCGGCGGCCGGCTGCTCGCCCAGCGCGTCCTGGGCGCCCGCCTTCGCGCGGGCGTCGACCAGCGCCGCATCCGCGCGCCGGAACAGATCCGCCGCCTCGTCCCCCGGGTGCAGCTCGGCGATGCCGATCGTGATCCCGGCACGACTCGGCCGCCGGGCCAGGTCCGCCTTGATCACCGCGCAGCGCTCCCGCATCCCCTCACCGCCGGCGCCCGACATCGCGAAGGCGAACTCGTCGCCGCCCAGCCGTATCACCGGCTCATAGGAGCGGATGTTGGCTTTGATCGCCTCGACGACGTCACAGAGCAGGCGATCCCCGGCGACGTGGCCGCTGCTGTCGTTGACCTCCTTGAGCCCGTCGACGTCCACGAACGCGAGGGCGAGCTGCCCATCCGAGCGGCGCGCCCTGTCGATCTCGCCCCGCAGGATCTCCTCTCCGAAACCTCGCCGCTGAGCGCCGGTGAGATCGTCCAAGTGAGCGCACCGTAGGGCCTCCTGGGCCTTCGCGCGCTCGCGAGCTGCCCATTCGCGGTCCCGCGCCGCCAGCCGGCGGTCGTCGGCGGCCGAGGCGCGGTCCGCGGCGGCCAGGGCGCGCATCCTCTTGGTCTCGGCCAGCAGGCGCTCGAACTCGGCCGGGCCCCGCAGCGAGCCCTCGAGCCTGGTCAGCTCGCGGTCTCGTTCTTCGGCTGCCCGGTCGCGCGCGGCGCCGGCGAGGTCGCGGCGGGTTGCTTCCTGGTCGCGCCTGCCGCCCTTGCGGGTGAGCATCTCCGCGTCGCTCACGCTGCGGGTGGTCGCCGCTTCACCCTCAGACGCTGTATCTCTCACCACTGTGTGGACTCCGCTTCACGATCCCCGGGGGTCGCCCCCTAAACGCCCCCGGGTCCTGGCTAGGCTCTCCGACCCGAGCGGCGACAGTCAATCAGAAAATTGAGTGGTTTCCAGAGTGTTTGCCGGATCGGACAAGCAATGGCGATCCTCAGCGCCGAAGGGGCCTGCGGCCCGCCAGGGTGCGCCCACTGTTTCGCCGCTTGGATGCCAGGGCTCCCGCACCGCCCGCCGCTGCTAGCACCGTCGCCCCCGCGATCGCGAGCTTCCTCCCCAGCTTCTCGAAGCGCATCACCTGCCAACCCTCACGCCGCGCGATCTCCAGGAGCTCTGCATCGGGATTCACAACCACCGCGTTCCCGACCGACCGCAGCATCGGCAGGTCGCTGACCGAATCCGAATAGGCGTATGAGGCCTCCATATCGATCTCGTGCCTCTCGGCGAACCGGCGCATCGCCTCCACCTTGCCTTCGCCGTAGACGAATGGGCCGTCCATCTCGCCGGTGTACTTGCCGTCGGCACCGATGGCCCAGCGGGTCCCGATCCCACCCTCCATGCCGAGGACAGCGGCGAGCGCCTTGACCAGGTCGTTGCCTGCGGCGCTGACGATGAACGTGGCGCGCCCCTCGTCCTGATGGCGGTGGACCTCGTCGAGCATCTGCGGGTAGATCCTCGGCAGGATCCCGGCGAGCACCGCCGGCGCCATCCGCTCGACGTCCCGCTCCGGGATCTCGGCGAAGACGCGCTTCGCGACCTCCACCACCGCGTTGGTCTGCTCGTCGGAGGACCCCCGCAACCGATAACGGAGGTGATCCCAGCCCCACCTGGCGAGCTGCCTCCGCGGGACGAAGCCGCGCTGGTTGGCGACCCGCGCGAACACCATCCCGCTCGACCCCGCCATCAGGGTCTTGTCGAGGTCGAAGAAGGCTGCGCCGTTTCGCTGTGATCCGTCGTCCGTCATCGTGGCGGAGACTAGCCAGGCTCAGATCTTGGTCAGCCCGGCGAAACCGGCGCTGACCACGACGACGTCCCCGCGTCGCTTCTGCCCGGCGCCTTGCGCGCCGGCGACTAGCGTCCGTTGACCTCCACGAGGATCGCGTCGCCCTGGCCGCCGCCGGAGCAGATCGCGGCGCAGCCGAGTCCGCCGCCGCGGCGGCGCAGCTCGTGCACCAGCGCTCCGACGATCCGGGCTCCGGAGGCGCCGATCGGGTGACCGAGGGCGATCGCCCCGCCGTTCACGTTCACCCTGTCCTCGTCGATCTCGAGCATCCGCACGGAGTTGATCGCCACCGAGGCGAAGGCCTCGTTGATCTCCCAGAGGTCGACGTCGCCGGGCTTCTTGCCGATCTTGTCCAGCGCCTGCATGGCGGCCTTGGCGGGGGTCTTGGCGAGGTACGGGAAATCGTCTGCGACCTGTCCGTAGGCAAGCACCGTCGCGATCGCGCTCTTCCCGTTCTGCTTCGCCCATTCATCCGAGGCGACGACCACGGCACCGGCGCCGTCGTTGACCCCAGGCGAGTTACCCGCCGTGTGGGTCGCGTCGTCGCCGCCGACCGCCTTCAGCTTGGAGAGAGCCTCGAGGGTCGTGTCGGGCCGGATCGCCTCATCGGCCGCGACCTCGTTTTCGCCCTTCCTCGACTTGACGGTGACGGTGACGATCTCCTCCGCGAGCTTGCCGTCCTCAGTCGCCTTGTGGGCGAGCTGATGGGAGCGCTCGGCGAAGCGGTCCATGTCCGCCCGGGTGATCTCGAGCTCGTTGGAGACGTCGCTGGCCTCGTTGATCATCTGCTTCTCGGTGAAGGGGTTGGTGAGTCCGTCGTGGGTCATCGCGTCGATCGCAGTGACGTCACCCATGCGGAAGCCGAACCGGGCTCCCGGCAGGAGGTAGGGCGCCTGGCTCATCGACTCCATGCCGCCGGTGACGCCGACGTCGAGATCGCCGGCCCGGATCGCCTGGTCGGCGATCCCGATCGCGCGCATGCCGGATGCGCAGACCTTGTTGACGGTCTCCGAGGGCACCTCGCGCGGGACGCCGGCCTTGATCTGCGCCTGGCGGGAGGGGATCTGGCCCTGCCCGGCCTGGAGCACCTGGCCGTAGACGACGCCCTGGACCTCGTCGGCATTCACCTCGGCGCGGTCGAGCGCCTCCGAGATCGCGGTGCCTCCCAGGTCGGTGGCATCGAGGGAGGAGAGTCCGCCGCCCATCTTCCCGAAAGGGGTCCTGGCGGTGGAGAGGATGACCGTCTTCGACATCTGCGCCTTTCGTCAGGGCCGAGCGTGGTCGCCGGCTATTCCCAAGTTCCAGCTCAATGCTAGTGGCCGTCTGTAATCTGGCGGCCCCTTGCGCGTTGAGGTCACCGACAAGCCCCTCGCCGAGGTCGATTCGGACCTTCTCGCGGTGCTGCTGTTCGACGGGGACGAGCTGCCGGAGCCGCTGGCCGGCGCGCCGGGCTCGGAGGACGTCAAGGGCGGCTACAAGAAGGCGACCCTGGTCCACCCGGGGAGCCCGCGCCGGGCGCTCGTGATCGGGCTGGGGGATCGCGAGGAATTCGAGCCCGAGCGTGCTCGCGTCGCCGGCGCGATCGCGGCCCGCACCGCCGCCTCGGTGGACGGGACATCGCTGGCGCTGGCCGGGCCGGACTCCAGCGATCCGAAGGCCCTGGCCACCGCGATGGCGGAGGGCGCGATCCTCGCCTCCTACCGCTTCGACCGCTTCAAGTCGAAGAAGGGCGACGACGGCGATTCGCCCAAACACCTCGAGGACCTCACTGTCATCGCGGACGGCGGCCTCGCCGAGGCGATCGAGTTCGCCCGCGTCGGCGCGGAGGCCGAGAACTTCGCCCGCGAGCTCCAGGACCTGCCCTCCAACGTGGTCACTCCCTCCTACCTGGCGGGCCGCGCCCAGGCGATCGCGGAGGAGCACTCCACGGTGACCTGCGAGGTGATGGGCCGCAAGCAGATCGCCGAGAAGGGCATGGGCGGGCTCGTCGCGGTCTCGCAGGGGAGCGCCGAGGAGCCCCAGCTGATCGTCCTCCGCTACCAGGCGGGAGGTGACGGCGAGACCCTCGGACTGGTCGGCAAGGGCGTCACCTTCGACTCCGGCGGCATCTCGATCAAGCCGTCCACCGGAATGCAGGAGATGAAGATGGACATGTCCGGGGCAGCCGCGGTCCTCGAGGCCGTCTCCGCGATCGCAAAGCTGGAGGTGCCGATCAACATCCTCGCGGTCATCCCCTCCACCGAGAACATGCCCAGCGGCACCGCAGTCAAGCCCGGCGACATCATCACCCAGCTCAACGGCAAGACGGTCGAGGTGAACAACACCGACGCCGAGGGCCGGCTGATTCTCGCCGATGCACTCGCCTACTCGGTCGAGCTGGGCGCCGACCGGATGGTCGACCTGGCCACACTGACCGGGGCCGTGATCGTCGCGCTCGGGTCCACCTACGCCGGGCTGATCTCGAACGACGACGGCTTCGCCGCCGAGGTCGAGGGCGCCGCAGCCCGGACGGGCGAGCTCGCCTGGCGGCTGCCGCTCCACCCTGAGTACAAGGAGCTCACCAAGGGCACCGCCGCCGACCTCACCAACGCCTCGTCCAAGCGCAAGGCCTCCACCATCTACGCGGGGTCGTTCCTCGAGGAGTTCGTGGACGACAAACCCTGGGTCCACCTCGACATCGCCGGCACGGCATGGGACGTGGGCCGCGAGTACGTGGGCAAGGGGCCGAGCGGCTTCGGGGTGCGGCTGCTGATCGACCTCGCCCGCTCGCTGGCGAGCTAGATCGCGAGCAACTCGCGCTAGTCCCCCCGCTCGTGGCGCGAGCTGATGAAGCGGTTACTGCTCGAAGACGAGGCAGGTGCTGGTGCCGCTGGCGAGCAACTTGCCGGTGTCGACCGCAGTCAGCTTCGCCTCGGCGACGGCAGTCTTGCGGCCACGATGGATGACCTCGGCCTCGGCGCCGACGGCGCCGGTGTCGCGAGTGATGGGGCGCAGGTACTTCACCTCGAGGGTCTGGCTGGTGTAGCCCACACCTGCCGGACAGGTGGTGTGCACCGCACAGCCGAGCGCCGAGTCGAGGATCGTCGAGGCGTAGCCGCCGTGCACGACTCCGATGGGGTTGTAGTGCTCCTCGCCGGGCTCGCCGATGAACACGGCCCTCCCTTCGTCCAGCTCGGCGATCGAGAAGTTCATGACCACCGCCATCGGCGGCGGCGGGATCTCGCCCGACTGGATGGCTCTGACGTAGTCGAGACCGGCCAGCTCGGCGCCGACCGCGGCGCTGGCCACTGGGTCCTGCCAGGTGATGGTGCGGCTACGGGTACCCGGCTTCGCCGTCAAACGGGTTGCTCCTCGGCCGTCGCCTCGGAGCACCCTCGCATCGATGCTCAAGCCCGCCCCCGGCGGCGACGGGCGCGCTTGCGCCCGCCGTTGTCGCGGCTCCGCGGAGCCGGGTAGCGAAGGTCCGCGAGGATCTCCTCGGAGCTGATCCTCACCTGTTCGGGGTGGAATTCGAATCGGAGTGATCTCATGACGATTCCTCTGGTCTCGTTGGTTGCTTCATGCAACTCCAAGATGGCCGACCCTAGCAGCGTAGGTTGCATGACGCAACCGAGTGTGCGAACATCACAGTCGTGCTGGGCAATGAATACGAGGGACAGATCTGCTCCATCGCTCGCAGCCTCGAGCTGGTGGGTGAGCGCTGGACGCTGCTGGTGATCCGCGAGGTCTTCAATGGCAACCGCCGCTTCTCGGAGATGCAGCGCTCCCTAGGCGTCGCCCGGAACGTGCTCACCGCCCGCCTCCAGCGACTGGTCGACGAGGGGATCCTCGAACGCCGGCCCTACAGCGAGCGACCCGAGCGCTACGAGTACTTCCTCACGGAGAAGGGCCTCGACCTTTGGCCGCTGATGATCTCCCTGATGCATTGGGGGGACAAGCACGAGCCGGTCCCCGAGGGCCGCCCGATGATCATCGTCCACAAGGGCGAGTGTGGTGGCGAGATCGACGACCGCCGGATCTGCACGAAGTGCGGCAAGCAGCTCAACGTTCGCGAGGCGCGCGCCATCGATGGCCCGGGGATCAAGGCGGCGCTCGACTCGCTCAAAGCGGCGGCGTAGCCCGGCTTCCTAGACTCCCCCGCCGATGGACTTCGAGCTGAGCGACGAGCAGCGGCTGCTGCGCGACACCGTTCGCGACTTCGCCCGCCAGGAGGTGGCGCCGGTCGCCGAGGAGCTCGACCGCACCAAGGCGTTCCCCTACGAGCTCGTCGAGAAGATGGGCAAGCTCGGGCTGATGGGGATCCCCTTCCCCGAGCAGTACGGCGGTGGCGGTGCCGACACGCTCGCCTACGCGCTGGCGGTCGAGGAGATGACCAGGGTCGACTCCTCGGTGGCGATCACGATGGCAGCCCACACCTCGCTCGGCACGATGCCCATCTACCTCTGGGGGACGGACGAGCAGAAGGACGACTGGCTGCCGCAGCTGTGCGGCGGGGAAAAGCTCGCCGCCTTCGGCCTGACCGAGCCGGAGGCCGGTTCCGACGCCGGCAACACCCACACCCGCGCCGCCCTCGATGGTGGCGAGTGGGTGGTCAACGGCGCCAAGCAGTTCATCACCAACTCGGGCACCGACATCTCCGGCTGCGTGACGATCACGGCGGTCACCGGCCAGGAGAACGGCAACAGGGAGATCTCCAACATCATCGTCCCCAACGGGACTCCCGGCTACGAGCCCGGCGAGCCGTACCGGAAGATGGGCTGGAACGCCTCGGACACGAGGCCGCTCGCCTTCGACGACTGCCGCGTCCCGGAGGCCAACCTCCTCGGCCGCCGAGGCGACGGCTTCAAGCAGTTCCTTCAGATCCTCGACGGCGGCCGCATCGGCGTGGCGGCGATGGGCGTCGGGCTGGCGCAGGGGGCGCTCGACGAGGCGATCTCCTACTCCAAAGAGCGTCGGGCCTTTGGGCGGCCGATCGGCAAGTTCCAGGCGATCCAGGCGAAGATCGCCGACCTCTCGGCCCAGATCGAGGCGGCGCGGCTGCTGGTCTACCGCGCCGCGCAGCTCAAGGAGCGCGGCGAGCCGTTCACGCTCACCGCCGCCCAGGCAAAGTTGATCACCGGACGGCTCGCCGTCCGCGCGACCGAGGAGGCCGTCCAGATCCACGGCGGCTATGGCTACATCGAGGAGTACCCGGTCTGCCGCTTCTACCGCGACGCGAAGATCCTCACCATCGGCGAGGGCACGGACGAGGTGCAGCAGATGGTGATCGCGCGACAGCTGGGGATCTAACGGCCACCAGCCCGCACCATCAGGAGGGACGGCGCAGCCGTCCCGACTTGTGAGGGGCGGCCGCTCGTGCCCGCGACCTGATGACGAAGCCGTCCTAGTCTCGCGCCGGGACCGCGGTGATCTCGTCGGCATCCTGCTCGGCGACCTGGGCCGCCCTACCCTGGCCCTCGCCGATGGCCCAGTGGGCGCAGAGCTCCAGCTCCTGTAGGGCGGTCAGGGCCTCCGTCGGGCGGAAGCGCGGGGCCTCGCGGACCCAATCGCGCTCGTAGGCCGCCCAGAGGCGGCCGGCACCCTCGGCGACATGCTCGAAGGGGATCGCCGTGCATCCGGCGAGCGGTCCCAGGCGGATCAGCACCCAGCGCGGCTCGCCGTCCTCGGCGTCGACGTGGATGCCGGCGACGCGGCCCAAGGTCTTGCTCTCCAAGCCGTCGATCGGCTTGCCGTCCCAGCCGACCGCCTCGTCGAGGCTCGGGAGTGATGGCTTGCCCTTCGCGTCCGGTTTGATCTTGGGATCAGCCATCCTCACGCTCGAGTAGGTCCTTGGCCGCGCTGGCGGGATCGAGCTCCCGCTTGACAACGCGGTCCAGCAGCTCGCGGATGGATGAGTCGTCCGCGACAGCCGCCTCCAGGCGCCGCCGCATCCGGGATGCTGCGAGCTCGAGCACCTCGTTGCGCAGATTCCTGGCCCTTCGTTCCTCCAGGGTGCCCTCCGCCTCGATGTGCTCCCGGTGCTCGGCGATCTTCTCAGCCAGTTCCACAACCCCCTCGCCCTTTGCGGCCTCGGTGCGGACGATCGGCACCCGCCAGGAGGTGGCCGGCCCGAGCGAGAGCACGCCGCGGATCTCGCGGATCATCGTGTCGGTCATCGGGTGATCGGCCTTGTTGACCACGATCACGTCGGGGATCTCCATCACGCCGGCCTTCAGTGCCTGGATGGAGTCGCCCGATCCCGGCATCAGCACCAGGACGATGGTGTCGCCGTGGTCGACGATGTCGATCTCCGCCTGCCCCACGCCGACGGTCTCGATGAAGACGTCGTCCTTGCCCGAGGCGTCCATCAGCAGCGCGGCCTGCAGGGTCGCCTCGGAAAGCCCGCCGAGCGCGCCGCGGCTCGCCATCGAGCGGATGAAGACCCCGGAGTCGAGGAAGTGATCCGAGAGGCGGATGCGGTCCCCAAGCAGCGCGCCGCGGGTGAAGGGGCTCGAGGGGTCGATCGAGAGCACCGCGACCTGGCGGTCGTCCTTTCGCATCTCGGCGGTGAGCACGCCGATCAGGGTGCTCTTGCCGACGCCCGGAGGGCCGGTGAGGCCGACGATGCGGGCCCGACCGGTGCGCGGGAAGACCTCGCGGACGAGCTCCCAGCCGGCGGGGTCGTCGTTCTCGATCAGGGTGATCCCGCGTGCCAGGGCTCGCTTGTCACCCGCGACCAGGCGCTCGGCGAGGCTCTGCTCCGTCTTCTGCGGCATCCGCCCCAGTCTAGGTACGGGGGCGGAACCTAGAATCGCCGCCCGTGTTCCGCGCGCTCCGCTTCTATCGCCGTAACGACATGCTCAACCGGCGCTATGGCCGCCTCCTCTGGCGCTACCTCTGGCGCCGGTTCTTGACCCCCGCCGGCTGGCGCTGGCAGACCGACGGCCCCGTCTTCTTCGGCAAGCACCTGCAGCTCCAGATCGCGAAGGGAGCCGAGATCCGCTTCGGCCGCTTCTGCTGGATCGGCGACGGGACCAAGATCCGTTGCCACGAGGGGCTCGTCGAGATCGGCGCCAAGACCGTCTTCGGCCAGGAATGCACGATCTCCGCCTACCGGCGGGTCCGGATCGGCGAGCAGTGCGTGATCGCCGACCGGGCGATGTTCATCGACTTCGACCACGGCGTGGTCGACGTCGAGCGGCCGATCCGACAGCAGGGCATCTACATGCGTGAGTGCGTGATCGGCTCCAACGTCTGGATCGGCTACGGGGCCTGCTTCCTACGGGGAGTGAGGGTCGGCGACAACTCGGTCGTCGGCACGAACTCGGTGGTCACCCGGAACGTGCCCGCCAACGCCGTGGTCGGCGGGGTCCCGGCGAAGATCATCCGCATGCGGGAGGCACCCAAGTCCTTGAGGTGGCGGGACCCGGTGGAACCGGCGCCTTCCGACGGATGATCTGCATAAATTCAGTTCTGGGCATGGGGCCCAGGGGCAGGAAGTCGGCAATGAGGCTACGGGGGACAGATCGGAGAGGCATGAGGAGGACTTCAAGGAGTCTGATCGGAACCTGGATCGCCGCTGTCGCGCTGCTCGCTGCGGTGCCGGCCTCGGCCCAGGCGATCACCCTGAGTGGTCTCGTGGCGCAGCCAGCCAGTAGCCAGGCCGGAGCGCACAGCGACTTTCATCTCCACATGGACTTCGGCAACGGTCAGGTGAAGGACCTGACCGTGGGGCTGCCGCCGGGGCAGGTCGGGGACCCGAACGCGACCCCGCAGTGCACGGAGGCCCAGCTCAACTCCGCCACGGCTGGGAACGACGGCTGCTCAGCCAACACCCAGGTGGGCACGGTCGTCGCCAACGCGACCATCACAGTCGCCGTCCTGCCCGTCACCCTCAACGTCTCGGGGAAGCTCTACAACGTGACGCCACACCCTGGGGAGCCCGCCCGGTTCGGGATCGTGCTCCAGCCCGGCAACCTGGGCGGTTCCGTCACGCTTCCCCTCCCGCCGATCATCCTCCAATCGGCTGTTCAACTGAGGCCGGACTTCGGGCTGAACACGATCATCAACGACATTCCCAACTCCACCCAGGGGCTGCCGACGACGATCAACTCGCAGGACATCACCCTCTTCGGGATCGCTCCGGTGACCGGCAAGCCGTTCATGCGGAATCCGACCTCGTGCGATCAGCACACGACCACGTTCACGGCGATCCCCTACTCCGGACCCACCGACAGCGGTAGCGCAAGCTTCACCCCGACCAACTGCGGAGCGCTCGACTTCTCACCAGCCTTCACCGCAATCGTCGGCGGACCCGGCGGGACCGCTCAGGGCGGCCAGACGACCGCGATCACGTCAATCGACCAGGACAACGATGAGGCCGGGTTGATCAACGCACACGTCTTCGTCCCCCCCGATCTCGCCCCCAACACCCTCACGGGCCTGCTCAGCCACAGGTGCCCCCCTGCGGATTTCCAGGCCGGGACCTGTCTTGGGAACACTGTGGTGGGCAACGCCATCGCCACCTCGCCGCTGCTCAGCCAGGGGCTTGCGGGGCAGGTGCTCCTGGTCGACAACGGCGGCCTTCTTCCGAACATCGGGCTGGACCTGCGCGGCCAGCTCCACCTGTTGCTCCAGGGAAGTCTGAACGTGGACAAGTCGGTGACCTTCGGCGACCTGCCGCCTGGCCTGCCCGACATCCCGATCTCGCACTTCCAGCTCGCCTTCACCAATCCCCCGGGCCTGCTGATCGCGAATCGCGACCTCTGCGTGGGGCCCCCGCCCGTCTTCCACGCTGACTTCACGGGCTACAACGGTGCCACTACCTCCGTGGACTCACCGGCGAGTGTCCAGGGCTGCGGTGGCGGCAGCAACGCCGCCAAGTGCAAGAAGGCCAAGAAGAAGCACAAGCACCGTGCCGCCGAGTCCAAGAAGCAGAAGAAGCGCTCCTGCAAGAAGAAGCAACGGAAGAAGCACCGCTAGCAGCGGGCGCCTAGAGCCTCTTTCCTGACGCGAAGAGGAGCACCCCCGCCGCTGCGGCGACGGAGCCGGTGATCCAGAAGACCAGCTTGCCCGTGCTCACGGCCGCCGCGATCAGCGCGATCCCGACGACCACGAGGGGCAGTCCGAAGGAGATCGGCACGCTGACATTGAGGCCGGGCCCGAAGTCGGGCGCTCTGCGCTTCGGCCTCGACTCCCGCGAGGGATAGACCTCCCGTCGGCCGTCTGGCAGCCGTGCCATCCGGCTCCGCTCAGCCCTCGTCCACGGCGGCGGCGCGGCTCTCAACCACCTCCGCGTAGACGGAGGCGGTCCGCTCCGCGACGTCTCCCCAGTCGAAACGCCGCAGATGCTCGAATGCCTCGGCGGTGAGCCGCCGGCAGAGCTTCGCGTCGTCCAGGACCCGCACGGTCATCTCGGCCAGAGACTCCGGATCGCGCGCACGAAAGCGGAGCCCGACCTCGTCGTGTGGGACGACCTCACGCAGCCCGCCGGTGTCGGCCACGATGCACGGACAGCTCGAGGCCATCGCCTCGAGCGCGACCAGGCCGAACGGCTCGTAGATCGAGGGGACGACGCAGACGTCCGCAATCCGGTAGAGCGAGTGCAGGACGTCGTCGCCGATCCAGCCGACGAAGGTGCCGTGCTCCATCAGGCCGAGCTCCTCCGCCTGGCTGCGCAGCTCCTGCTCGTGGGTCCCGGAGCCGGCCACGACGAAGCGCGTGCCGGGCAGGCGGTCGATGATGGCCGGCAGCGCCTCGAGGGCGACCTGGAAGCCCTTCTCGTAGACCAGCCTGCCGACGAGCAGGACCAGTGACTCATCGGGCTCGGCGAACTCTGCGCGCAGGCGCCGGAGCTCGCCGTCGTTCTGGGGCTGCAGGTCCTCGGGATCGATGCCGTTCGGAATCACCTCGATCGAGGGCTCGGGTACGCCGAAGACGTCGACGATCTGTTCGCGCATGAAGGTCGAGCAGGCGATCACGCGGTCGGAGCGGTTGGTGATCCAGCGCTCCACGCCATGGATGTAGGACTGCGGGTGCGTCTCGACCCAGCCCTGGTGGCGGCCGTGCTCGGTCGCGTGGATCGTGGTGACGAGCGGAGAGCCGAAGCGCCGGGCGAGGTGGTCACAGGCGTTGGCGACCAGCCAGTCGTGCCCGTGGACCAGGTCGAAGTCGTGGCGGTCGCCGATCTCCACCCCCGCCGCCAGCATGTCCGAGTTCATCCGCTCGACCCAGGCGACGAACTCGTTGAGCTCTGCCGGGCGGGTCGGCTCCATCACCCGGTGGACGTGGACCCCGCCCATCAGCTCCTCGGACGGGGACTCCTCTCCGCCGCGGGTGAGGACATGGACCTCCGTGTCGCCCTCCACGAGGGCCTCGGAGAGCTTGCGCACGTGGCGGGCCAGGCCACCCTCGATCAGTGGGGGGTACTCCCAGGAGAGGATCAGGACGCGATTCATTGACTAGGGCTCGAGCAGCGGCGCGAGACTGAGGTCGGGGGCGAGGTTGCGGACGCGTGCGTCGACTGCCTCGGCGGAGTCTATGGCCTCGAGCAGGCCTTGAGCGTGCGCGGTGGCACGGGCGTACGGGTAGTCGCCAGCCTGCCCGCGGTGGTCCATGAAGGCCCAGTCGCTCGACTGCAGCGCGAGCAGCTCCCGCGCCGCGCGCAGGGCGGAATCCCGGGTAAGCCGTCCTTGGCCGATTGCCCTCAGCAGGCGCAGCTCGGAGCGCCGGGTGGCCCAGGCGAGGTCCGCCACAGCCGGGGAATCCCAAGTCTCGAGGCTCTTTCCCTCACCCCAGCTCGACTCGGCGACGGGCCGCCCCTCGGGCTCATGCTCGCGGAGCGCTTCGGGCAGTGTCAGCAGTCGGACCCTCTCCCCGGCCGCACCGCGGACTACCTCGCCCAGCCAGTTCGGCCCCTCCGCCCACCAGTCGCCGAGCAGCTCAGTGTCGATCGAGAACACACACAGTCCCCGGCCGCGTTGTTCGGCGCGATGTCGCTCGAGGCGGTCGCGGACGGCGGCGAGGAAGCTGGAGGCGTGCTCGCTAGCGCGCACCGCCGCGGCGTCCGGGTCATAGGGATCGCCCGAGATCGACCAGAGGCGCATCCCGTTCGGCGAGAGGCGGTGATATTCGAGGTAGCTCGGATCGGAGGGGTAGCCGCCCTCGCTCCAGACGAGCTGGATGGTCGGCCAGTCGATCGTGAAGGCCACCGGACCACCCGGCAGCCTCACAGGGACCAACGCCGACGTCCCACCCTCAAACGCGCTCTGGTCGAGGCACGTGTAGGCGAGCCCGCGCTCTGCCAGAACGGCCTCGAGACCCGGGGCGTACGCGCACTCGGGAAGCCAGAAACCCTCCGCGGCCGCACCGAAGCGCCGCTCATGCGAGCGCAGCCCGGCGTCGACCTGGAGCCGCCGCGCCGCTTGGGTCGCCAGCTTCGGCAGCACCGCATGGGTCGCGGTGGAGGGGATCAGGACCACATGGCCCGCGTCGGCAATGTCCTGGAAGGCGCGCAGGGGTTGCTCGTCCAGGCGCTCGAGCCGCTCGACGGCATTCGCGTAGAGCGTGACCGCGGCTTCGGCCGCTGGGTGCAGCTCGGCCTCGCTCTCCGTGGCGTCACGGGCGGCCGCCTCGACGCGGTGCTCACCGAGGAAGGCGAGCATCCTCCCCCCCACGCCCTCGGCCTCGAGCTGGTCGGCGAGCACCGGCGTGATCGTCATCGTCAGCCGCTCGGCGACGTCCAGCACAGGGAGGTGCGAGCGGGCGAACGCGTCGAAGAGCCACTCCTCTCCGAACGGGTAGGTCCCGAACCCCTCGACGTACGGCATGTGGGAGTGGAGGACGATCGCGAGATCGCCGGCGGTCGGCTCAGGCATCACAGACCGCGACGAAGTCCAGCGACCGATCCAGGTCGCCGGGCCGCAGACGGAAGTCCCCGGCGCTGATCGCGGGGATGAAGCGGTCGTAGAACGGCTTGGTCAGGTGGAGCGCCGGGTGGACGCGGTCCCAGCCGAACCGGATGGCGAGCTCGTGGGCCCGCAGCTTGCGGGCGTGGAAGACCCCGAGGAGCTCGACCTGCTCGAAGTGCGGCTCGAGCAGCTCGCGGAATTGATGCTGGTCGTACTCGCGCAGGTGCCAGGGGTTGTCCGACTTCTCGGCGCCCGGGGGGGCGAGCGTGAGGCGGTTGGGGGTCGAGATGTAGGCGACCCGCGCGCTGCGGGCGATCCGCTCCAGGAGCCGATCGGGGTCGTGAATGTGCTCGATCGTCTGCAGGAACACCGCAGCGTCGACCTGCTCGTCGAAGTCCTCGACCAGCCCCCGCTGGAATCTCAGGTTTACGCGGCGGTAGCGGGCTCGGGCGTGCTCGTGAGCCTCGGGGTTCGCGTCCACTCCGATCACCTCAGCCGCGCGCCGAGCGAGCAGGTCAGAGCCGTAGCCCTCGCCGCAAGCGAGGTCGACCACCCGCAGGCCGGCGCAGCGCTCCGCGATCCACTCGTAGACGGCGACGTGGCGCCGGTACCAGTAGTTCTCCTCGGGCACGTCGGGGAGGGTCCGCTCGCCGGTCAGCTCGAGCGGCGGCACTCCCTCGGGCTGGTTGTCCTGTATATAGGCCTGCTCGGCTTCGCTCATCGCGGGGAAGGTAGCCATCGACCGATGATTTTCGATGCGTCCCCCGGTCTGAGACAGGGAAACTCATGGACGGAAGAACCAATTGAACGAGAACGGACAAGGCACGCCCGCGATCCAGGCCCGTCGCCTGAGCCGCACCTTCAAGGGAGGTATCGAGGCCGTGCGCAGCGTCGACCTGGACGTCTCCGAGGGCGAGGTCTTCGGCTTTCTTGGGCCGAACGGAGCCGGCAAGTCGACCATGGTGCGCATGCTTTGCACGCTGCTACCGCCGACCGATGGAACCGCGAAGGTCGCCGGCCACGACATCGTCGATGAGGGCGACGAGGTCCGCCGAAGCATCGGTGTGGCCCTGCAGGAGATAGGCCTGGATCCGGTCCAGACCGGTCGGGAGCTCCTCGAGCTCCAGTGCGGCCTCTACGGGATCACCGGCTCCGCCGGTCGTGAGCGCGCTGCCGAGCTGCTCGAGCTGGTCGGGCTGACCGACGCCGCAGAGCGGCGCACCAAGACCTACTCGGGAGGGATGAAGAGGCGGCTCGACCTGGCGAGCGCCCTCGTCCACCAGCCCAGGGTGCTCTTCCTCGACGAGCCGACGACCGGCCTCGACCCCGCCTCCCGGCTGACCGTCTGGGAGGAGGTGCGCAGCATCAACGCCAGCGGCACGACCATCTTCCTCACCACCCAGTACCTGGAGGAGGCGGACGAGCTCTGCGAGCGACTCGCGATCATCGATGCCGGCGAGATCGTCGCCCAGGGGACGCCCGAGGCCCTGAAGGCCGAGATCGGCAAGGACGTGGTCTCGGTCGAGCTCCACGGTGCCGACGCCGAGCGCACCCAGCAGGTGATCGGCGAGCTTCCCGGCCTGGATCGCGTGATCGCCGAGCAGGACGCCCTCGCGCTTCTCGTCGAGAACGGCGCGGCCTCCATCGCGGAGATCGTGCGCCGGCTGGACGCCGCCGACGTCGAGGTCGGCGCGATCTCGGTTTCGCGGCCCTCGCTGGACGACGTCTTCCTGGAGGCGACCGGGCGGCGCCTCGAGGGTGCCGGAACCGATCACCCGGACGAGGCCGAGCGGGAGGATGACGCCGCGGCCAGGGCGGTGGCCCCATGACCGAGGTCCTGCTCCTCGGCCGGCGCGCGGTGAGGGAGGTCGTCCGTTATCCGGAGGCGACCATCCCGACCCTGTTCATCCCTCTCTTCTTCCTGGCGGTCAACATCGGCCAGGTCTCCAAGACGTTCCCCAGCACCACGCCCTTCCTGCACGGCCAGGGCTATGTCGCCTTTCAGATGCCCGTCTCGCTGATGTTCGCGGTGGCCACGGCGACGACCGGCCTGGCGCTGGTCACAGAGATCGACGGCGGCTACTTCGACAAGCTGCTCGTCGCGCCCATCCGCCGGACCTCGCTGATCGTCGGCAGGCTCGGCGCCGACCTCGTTCGTGGCATCGCCGCATCCACCGTCGTCCTGCTGGCGGGACTCGCTTTCGGCGCCCACATCGAGTCGGGGCCCGGCCGGGCGCCGTCGTCATGCGTCCTGCTCGCTTCCCTCTTCGGGGTGGCCTACGCCGGCTTCGGGATCCTGGTGGCGCTGACCACCCGCAACGTGCAGGCGACCAACACCAGCTTCCTGCTCTTCTTCCCACTCCTCTTCCTGACGCCGAACTTCGTGCCGTTCGACCGGCTCTCGCCGGTGATGGAGACGCTCGCCCGCATCAACCCGGTGAGCTACGTGATCGTTGGCCTGCGCTCGCTGATCATCGACGGCTGGGTCATCGACAAGATTCTCGTCTGCCTCGGCGTGACCCTGGCGATGGGAGTCGTCCTGATCGGCCTCTCGCTGCGGGCGATCAGGAACTACGACCGCTGATCTGACGGCGAAGCCGCAGCTACGATCCCGCTCCGTGCCCAGCCCTGAGCGGATCAAGGAGGTGAACGAGCGCTACCACGACGTGGCGGCGGCCTCGTACGACTCCAAGTGGGGGATCGACTTCGGCGAGATCGGGCAGGAACAGGTCGCCGCCAAGCTGCGCAAGGCGCTCGGCGGCTGGCCCGATCGGCCCTTCGGAGAGGCGTTGGAGATCGGAGCCGGAACCGGCTACTTCTCCCTCAACCTCTTGCAGGCGGGCGCGATCGAGCGTGCCACAGCCACCGACATCTCACCCGGGATGCTCGCGACGCTCCAGGAGAACGCCGCCCGGCTCGGGCTGGGGGTGCGGACGGCGGCGGCCGAGGCCGAGACGCTGCCCTTCGGCGACCAGAGCTTCGACCTGGTCTTCGGTCACGCCGTCCTCCATCACATCCCCGATCTCGCCCAGGCGTTCTCGGAATTCGGCCGGGTCCTGCGGCCCGGCGGGACGCTGGCCTTCTGCGGAGAGCCCTCGCGCTATGGCGATCTCCTGGCCGCGATCCCGAAGCGGACCGCGCTGTTGACCGCGCCGCTCTGGCGGCGTTTGGTGGGCGCCTCCGCCCGCGACTACGAGGCCGATGGGAACGGCCACGACCTCGAGCCCGAGGTCGATGTCCACGCGTTCTCCCCCGGCGACCTGCGCCGCTTCGCCACGGCCGCGGGGCTCACCCGGGTCAGGGTCCGCGGCGAGGAGCTGCTCGCCTCGATCCACGGCTGGACCGTCCGGACCCTCGAGGGGAGCGCGGTGCCCGAGGAGGTGCCACGGGGATGGAGGCAGTTCGCGTTCCGCAGCTACCTGGCTCTGCAGCGGGTGGACAACCAGGTCCTGGAGCCGCGCCTGCCGCCCCAGCTCTTCTACAACCTGCTGGTCAGCGCGCGGAGGCCGCAGCCCTAGCCGCGCCCGCCGGGCTCTTCATCGACCTTGCGGTCGGCCCAGGGGACCGCCTCGAGGCGCTCGTCCGGAATCGGATCTCCGCTCACCACCGAGACTCCATAGGTCCCCTCCTCGAGCCGCGCCTCGGCGCGCTCGATCGCCTCGAGCGTCTGCTTGAGGTCCTCTCGCAGTGCGTCGTCGGTCCCCTCCTGCTGGAGGTCGTCAGCCTGATCGCCGCTGTCCCGCGGCTCATCGGAGGCCTCCGGCCGGCCGATCCTCTCGAGCTCCTGCTCGACCCTGGCCCTCTCCTCGGCGAGCCGCTTGCGGGCGTGGTCCGCATCCACGGCTCGGATCCTATTGGCAGGGCGGGCCCCCGCGTTTAGCTGGCTTTAGGGAGACGCAACGATCCCCTTTAGCGGGCGGGCGTAGGTTCGGGGCCGGATCTGGGGACGACCGTGGTCGAGGCCTGCGGAATGAGAGCGGACGCGAGATGAACCGCCGATTCGGAAGCTGGCGACGCGGTGTAACCGCGGCGACGACCGCGGTCGCGGGCGCGACGACCGTGGCCGGCCAGCTATCCGGCATCGCCCTCACCGGTCGACACGCCAGCGCCGGATTCTCCGATCTACCTCTCCACGCGCTCGGGATCGCGGGCGGGCTCGGGCTTCTGCTGCTTGCGGTCGGCCTCTGGAACGGCAAGCGCCGAGCCGCGCTGGTTGCCGCCGCGGCCCTATGCCTGATCGGCCTGGCCAGGCTCGCCTTCGGCCTTTTCGTGCTGGACGCCGCCATCGACCTCGTCCCCGCCGTCATCATCCTGCTCAACCTCGGCGCGTTCCCGCGCGGGGCGGGCGGCTGGAGGTCCCGGAAGCTCACCGACACGGTCGGGCTCGCCGCCGGGGCAGGCATCTACGCCGTCTACGTGGTCGCCGCCCTCGGCGCCAGCGAGGGCACGGAACTCGACCGCGCAGTCGCATCAGCGGGCCATCACCTGCCGGCCGGACCGATCCTGGCCGGCACGGCCTCGCATCCGGGCCTGGCGATCAACGCCACCATCGCGCTGGTCCTGGTCGGCGGCTGGGCGCTCCTGCGCGGTCTGCTGCGACCGGCCGCCGCCGAGGACGGCCATGAGCCCGCCGAGGGGATTCGCGCCCGGACGATCGCGCGGGAGCACGGCTCCGACTCGCTCGCCCCGTTCGCCATCCGGGAGGACAAGGCCTTCCACTTCGCCGCGGGCGGCTTCGTCGCCTACCGGGTGCTGCGCGAGACCGCCGTCGTCTCCGGTGATCCGGTCGGTCCGCCCGGCAGCGCGCCGGCCATCCTTGAGAGCTTCGTCCGGTTCGCGGAGGCAAAGGGGTGGAATGTCGCGATCACCGCCGCCTCGGATCGCCACCTCTCGGCCTGCAAGCAGCTCGGACTGCGCGTCCTGCGGATCGGCGACGAGGCCGTGGTCGACCCCCGGACATTCAGCCTCGAGGGCCGACCGATCCGGAAGGTGCGCCAGTCGATCGCCCGCGTCAAGCGTCACGGCTGGCGGGTTGAGGTGGTCGACGATGGCGTTGTCTCAGCCGAGCTCGGGCGGGAGCTTGCCGAGGTGGAGGCCGACTGGCGCTCGCGCCAGTGGCGCCTGATCGGTTTCGCGATGACGCTCGGGCGACTGGCGGGCACCGATGATCGCGACGGTGGCGTCTACGTACTGGGCCGCGACGCGGACGGTCGGCTGCGCTCGTTCCTGCGCTTCGCCTCGTACCGCGACGGGCTCTCCCTCGACTTGATGCGGCGGGCGGGTGACGAGCCCAACGGGCTCACCGAGGCCCTAGTCGTGGCGGCGATCGAGCACGCCCGCGAGCTGGGGCTTAGCGCGGTGAGCCTCAACTTCGCCGGCTTCGCCCACGTGATGGCCGCCGACGCGGCGCTCAGCCGCAGCCAGCGGCTGCTCCGGCTCTGCCTCCGTCTCTGCCACGGCCGGTTCCAACTCGAGCGCCTGGTCCGCTTCAACGCGAAGTTCTTTCCACGCTGGCAGCCCCGCTACCTCGTGTATGACGGGCTCACCTACCTGCCCCTCTCGGCACTTCGTGTGCTGCAAGCGGAGGCGTACCTTCCCGCTCCTGACCCGGATCGGCGACGGAAGCCCTTTGGCGGGGCTCCCGGATGGCTCCGCGGGGCAACCGCCGCCGCCGCGATCTGCGTTGGTCTGACGACGTCGATGCTGCTGGTGGGGGGGAACCACGCCACCGCCCGTCCCCTGCGGATCCACGCCGAGGCGCACCACTCCGACTGGTCGTTCGTCTACGGCGGACCGGGGGATCGCACCCGGGAGGCCGCCCTGTACCTGCCCAAGGACCGGCGCGTCATCCTCAGGATCGGGCGCCGCCGCCCCGGACGGGTCATTCGCATGGATCCGCTCCACCTCGGCGACATGAGCATTCCACGTGGCTCCGGCCGCGCCGCGATCTCGGCCGACGTCCTCGGACCAAAGCGGTTCCGCTCCCAACTCGACCGCGTCGAATCGCCCAGGCCGGACCGCGGAGCGCGGCCGTCGTGAGGTGGCGGCTCGCATTGGCGCTCGCCCTCGCCTTCCTCGCGACGGGGATCTACGGGGCCTACGCATACGTCCACAACTACTCGGTCTACCGCGGCTTCCCGCCTCCCTCCGACCCACACGGCGTCCCGGCGGGCAGGTACGTCGAGGTCAATTTCCAGTCACAGGCCCTAGGCCACCAGGACCGCTACATGGTCTACGAGCCACCTGGCTTCCAACAGCTGGCGGCGCGCGGCTACCGGTTTCCCGTGCTCTACCTGCTGCACGGCACGGTGAGCAACGCCCTGCACTACATCAACGTCGGGCGTGTCGGGGTCAACCTCGATGAGCTCCTCGCCGCCGGCCGAATCCGGCCATTCCTCATAGTCATGCCCGAATCAAGTGACGGGACCTTCATCGACGACACCGAGTGGGCGAACACCTCGCACGGCTCCTATGAGAGCGCCATAATGAACGCCGTCCAGCACGTCGATCAGCACTGGCCGACCATCGCGAAGCGCTCGGCCCGTGCGATCGCGGGTCTCTCGATGGGCGGATACGGGGCGCTCAACATCGGGCTGCACCATCTGGACACCTTCGGCACGATCGAGAGCTGGTCCGGCTACTACAAGCAGACACGCACCGGCGTCTTCGCGAATGCGACCGCCGCCCAGCTCAGCTTCAACAGCCCCGCCGCCTACGCGAAGACGATCCGGCCGGCACTCCAGCGTCTGCCGCTGCGCGTCTTTCTCTACTCGGGCGCGCAGGACCACCTGACGCATCTTCAGCCCGGGTTCGCCAAGGAGCTACGGCGCTTAGGCGCGACGGTCCGGACCGCCGAGCCGCCCGGAGTACACGACTGGCGGCTGTGGCGCACCGAGATGCCGGCCGCCCTTCGCATTGCGGGGAACTGGCTTTACGTCCAGACCGCTCGTCACCGCTGAATCCTCGCCGTCTCCCGGTCGTGAGCCGGCCAGCCTGGCCTGAGCCGGTGCGAGGCTCCACGCGGCGACACCGACCCCGATAAAGGCACAGGCGTGGACCGCGGCCATCGCCGGGCTCGCGCCCAGGGAGTCGCCGAACGCAATGAAGCCGGCGAGCACGCCGCCGGCGACCGCCCCGGCCTCCATGACGGCGATCGCGGTCAGTGGCCGGTTCGTCTGCAGCGCCCGCTGGAAGCAGAAGAAGGCCGCCGTTCCGGAGAGGATCGCGGCCAGCAGGAACGGCGAGCGGAGCATCTCGGGCAGGCCTCCTGCGCGGACCAAGTCGGTCATCGCCTTCGTGGAGCTGTCCAGGACGCCGTAGAACAGGCCCGCCGCCAGACCGAGGGCCGGGTGACGGAGGCGCCCGTTAACGGCAGTCGCAAGGAGCGCCGCGAGCAGGGACAGACCGCAGAGGTAGAGCCCGAGCTCCCTACCGTCGAAGTGGAGAGGGCGGCTCGACTCGGTGATTCCGAAGGAGAGGGCAGCCAGGGAAGCCGCCATCAGGAACACGGCGCGAGTCTCCGATCTGGTCAGGTGGTGCCCGAACACCCGCGCAGCCAGCGGCACCGCCATCGCCAGCCCGCCGGCGACGAATGCCTGCACGAGGGAGATCGGGGCTAGCGCGAGAGCGGCCAGGTGGAGCAGGAAGCCGGCGATCGCGAGCATCAGCCCGACCCGCCACCAGGGCGCCGTCAGCATCGCCTCCAAGGTCCGGATCGGGCGCCGGATGCTGACCGGAGGCCGCACGGCGGCGCTCACGTGCTGAAAGAGATACCCGCCGCTCTGGGAGAGTGACGCCGCCAGAGCCAGGCCCAAGCCGATCGCGATTGCCGGCATCGTCACGCGCCCCCGGAGTTCGAGAGCCAGTGGCTGGCGAAGCTCAGCGCCTGCGGCATGTGAACGGACCAGAGCCCGAAGTTGTGAGGGCCTCCGAACTCGTTGGCTTCTACCTGCACGCCCAGGGAGCCGAGTGCGGCGGCGAAGGGCCCCTGCTGAACGCGCAGCGGGTCGGTGCGGCTGATGTAGAGCAGCACGTGGATCGGGTCGGCCGCGAGTTGGGCCCAGAGGGTATTGACGTACGCGGCAGGGCTGTTCGCCCGGAGCTTGGCTGGGGAGGCTCCCACAAACGGCCCGGTGGGTGTCTGTGTGAAGTACCCGGACCAGCTCTCGATCACCGAGAACATGCTCAGGTGACGCAGGGCGATGTTGACCGCTCCGTAGCCGCCCATCGACAGGCCGGCGATGGCCCGCCCCGAGCGGGACTGCACGGTGGGCCAGGTCGAGTCGACCGCGTGGACCAGGTCGATCACGCTCGAGCCGAACTGTCCCCGCGACGTGTTCGCCCACTCGGTATCGCCCACGACCGAGGTATCAGTCGACTCCGGCATGACGATCAACATCGGCCGGCTCGCGCCCGCGTGAACCAGGGTGGTGGCCGCCTGGCCGACGCGGCCCCGCTGGAAGAGATGGCCGGCGCCGTGGCGCTGGTGGCGGCCGTCCCCGTGCAGGAGATAGAGGACCGGAAATGTCCTGCCAGCCTTGGCCTGGTTCGCGTAGCCCGGAGGCAGGTAGATCAGGTAGGAGTCGGTCCGGCCGAGCGCGCGCGAGTGGAAGTGGACGCGACGCAGGTCGCCCCCCCCGTCGCGGGGCTTGCTGACGTCGGTGCCGGGCAGGGATACGTTTCGCCGTACCGGGGCGGTCGCCATGGGCGCCGATGACTTCTTCGGAGGGTCGTTGCTCGCCGAGCTCGCCCCCCCGCAGCCGACCAGCACCAGCAGGGCGAGCAGGAGCCCGAATGAACCGAGGCCCGTCAACCGCGCACATCCCCCGAATCGATCCATGGGTTCTGCGCATGCTCCGCCCCGGATCTGGCCTGGGCATAAAGACCGGTTATCCGGTTGCTAAAGCGCCTTTAGAAGCTGTTTCGGGGACGGGATGATCATCTCTGCGATGGAAGCCATCGCCGCCACGCAGAGAGCTCACCGGACGGAGAGGACCCTCCCGAGGTGGCTCGTCACCTCGGCCGGCGCGGTGGGCGCCTTCCTGCTCGCCTTTGCCGCGCTCTTCGCGGGCGTCGGGATTCTCTACCTGATCCGACATGGTGGCCTCGGCTTCGGAGCGAAGATCCACAATGCCCTGCCGCTGGAGCAGCTCGCAGGGCAGGACTCCCAGCCGTTCTCCCACATGGCGATCGCCTGGATTCCCGCCGGATTCGTGGCCGGACTGGCGTTCTTTTCGCTGACCCGGTTCGGCGGCCTTGCACGGACCGCCGTCCTGACCGCGCTCGCGGCCGTCAGCCTGCTGCTCGCCGGCGCGGTCTCCGATTCAATCGCGGTCAACGACCCGCTCTCACCGCACCTGGCGCCGCAGCTCACCAGGGGAGCAACCTGGATCGCGGTCGCCCTGTTCGCGCTCGGCTCGCTCTGCGCCGGGTTGCTGCCGCCCCGGCGCCGGGACGCGGCTAACCGAACGTGAACGCGTAACCCGAGATCCCGGGGTCGAAGCGCAGGGTGAGGCGGTGTTGTGAGACATCCGGCAGGTCGACCAGCCGGTAGAGACGCTGGGCCTGGATCGTGGCGACGCCGTGGCGGACATCGGGGCCGGCGAGTTTCACCGGGATCGGCTTGCCGTCCAGGAGGACCTGGACGTGGCGCGCCTGATCGGGCGAGCCGAGGACGAGGAAGACGCGGCGCGCATTGAACTCCATGTCGATCTCGGCTCCCGCGCCGGAGGTCGCGTCCTCGTCGGTGATCCCCCAGTGGCCCGCGTAGGCGAAGTTGTTGACGTCGAGCGCGCTCGGCGCCGCACCGAAGTCCCGGTCGCCGGCCTGGACCGGGGTGACCCACCCCTGGGCCCGGGCGGCCCCCAGATAGGTCTCCGGGGTGGTCTCGCCGGCCGAGGGCGCCTGCGCCGCCGCGCGGGCTCCGGAGCCGAGATTGGTGTGGCCCGCCTCTGCCAACAGTGTCCGGATGGCGCGCTCGGTCTGCGCGTAGTCCCCCTCACCGAAGTGAGCGTCGCGGACGTTGCCCTGCGCGTCGACGAGATAGTCCGCCGGCCAGTACTGGTTCCCCCAGGCGTCCCAGGTGGCGAGGTCGTTGTCCTGGACGACCGGGTAGGTGAGGTGGTTCTGGCGGATTGCGGCCTGGACGTTGCTCGCGTCCTTCTCGAAGGGGAACTCCGGCGAGTGGACGCCGACGACCGTGAAGCCCTGAGGGCCGTAGCGCTGCTGCCACGCCTCCAGGTAGGGAAGAGTGCGGATGCAGTTGATGCAGGTGTACGTCCAGAAGTCGACCAGGACCACCTTGCCGCGCAGGTCGCTCATCGAGAGCGACTCGCCGCCCGGCGTGTTGAACCAGTCCTGCGTCCCGGTGAAGTCGGGCGCCCGTCCATAGGTGTGCAGGCTGACGGGCTGGTTGAGCTGGTCGGCCGGGACGACCGGGGCGCCCCGCTGGCTCACCTTCGCTATCGCGGTGGAGATCGCCGTGCTCTCCTCCAGCCCCTTCGTCGGATTGACGAGGAAGCCGGGCAGATCGCTCGCGATCGCGGTCTGGAAGCGTGTGTCGAGGTTGGCGGTCATCGCGAACGCGACCAGCAGCATCACCGCGCCCAGCGCCATCTGGACGCGGCCGCGCACCGGGTTGAGCCGACTGGTCAGGCTCCTCCCCCCGATCAGCAGCAGGTACAGGACGACCGCGGACCCGACCGCGTATGAGAGGGCGACGGCGAGGCGGCCCGCGGTGAAGTCCTGCGCCGCTGAGACGACGATCACTCCCGCCAGAATCGGCCCGGCGCACGGGGCGTAGACCAGGCCGAGGCTGGCCCCGACGATGAAGCCGGAGCCGAAGCCGTCTCCCCGGAACCGGGCCGGCCCGGGCGCGAGCCGGCTCGCGAAGGCCTCAACGCGGTCGCCGATCGGCGGGATCAGCAGGGTGATGCCGAAGGCGAAGAGGACGACGATCGCCAGGTCCCGGGCGAAGCCGTTCGGCAGTCCGAGGGCATTGATCACGTAGACCAGGGCGACCGTGGCGAAGGTGAACGAGAGGGCAAGCCCGGTGACCACGCCCACCGGCCGCCTCCTCCCGCCCGTGACACCGGCCGAGAGGATCGCGGGCAGGATCGGGAGAACGCACGGCGAGAGGGCGGTGCCCGCCCCGGCCACGAGTGCGAACAGCATCAGCAGTGCCATCGGAGTCCAGACTCGGAGATCTCGAAAGCGTTACGCCCGGCGGTTACGCGCGGATTAACGCCGCGCTCAGAGTCCCTCGGCTCGCCGGACGCGGTGCACCGGCACCTCGCCCTCGATCCCCTTGAAGCGACGCCTGCCCGCGAACGAGAACCTGAAGTCGTTCTCGTCCGCCGACTCCACGGCGTCCATCACGTCCTGCGCGACGACGACGGTGTCCGGTCGTGCAAAGCCGGTGATCCGGGCGGCGAGGTTGACGGGGCGCCCGTACCAGTCTCCCCCGCGGCTCAGCGCCTGGCCGTGAGCGACGCCGGCACGCAGGGAGGGGAGCTCCTCGTTGCCCGCAGCATCGACGAGACCGACGACCGAGTCCAGCAGCGGCACGGTCTCTCGCGATGAGAACATCGCCGCGTCGCCGATCATCTTCACCAGGCGGACCGGAGGACGCGCAGCCTCGGAGGCAAGCGTGAACAGCCGGCCGGTGAGCTCGCCGATCTGCTCGATCTCGAGAGATTCCCCGAGGCGGGTGAAGCCCACGAGGTCCGCAAACGCGATCGTCACCTCGTCGGACCCGGACAGCCTTCCCTCGGCCAGCTCGGCCTCTGAGATGACCGCCTGCCGAATCGCCTCGCGGAGGTGGATCCGGTATGCGTGCAGCAGCGTCTCGCCGAGCAGCGGCGACATGGTCTGGGCGGCCGCCGCATAGCGCTGCGCCAGCTCCCGCTCGTCCACGCCGGGCTCCGTGAACACCTCCCCGACAAGATCGCGGTTGGCATCCGCCAGGTTGGCCATCGAGATCCCGATGATCCGCGAGGTGTCGAGCACGCCCTCCTCGGGCAGCCCCGCGTCCAGGAAGAGCTTCGCCCGCTTGGCGGCCTCCAGATCCGCCTCGCCGTAGACGCGCTCCTCGCCGGCCGGGATCGGCGCCCCGAGCGCGCGCATGAGCCGGACCAGGAAGTCGTCCTCGAGGCCGGCGCAGGCTGCGATCTCCTGCGCGGTGTAGCGCTCGGTCCCCTCCTCGAAGACGCGCTCAACCGGGAGAAGGACCAGGCGGTCCTCCTCGACCGCGCGCTTCAGCTCCTCGAGCGGGACGCCGTCCTCCGCCAGGTCCTCCAGCAGCCCGAGCCGCGCCTCGCGCGCCTTCCCGGAGAGGCCGTCGAGCAGGCCTTCGGCCTCGAAGTCGATGCCGGGCTTCATTAAACGGGTTGCTCCTGTCGGCGCACCCTCGCATCATCCTAAGATGGGGCGGGATGGCGGGTCTCGAGCTCCCGATCTTCGAGCTGCCCCTCGTGCTGCTTCCGGGCGAGCAGGTTCCGCTGCACATCTTCGAGGATCGCTACAAGCGGATGGTCGGAACCGCGCTCGAGCAGGGCGAGCCGTTCGGCATCGTCCTGCGCGATGACGACGGCGCACGCTCCGTCGGCTGCACCGCACGCATCGATGACGTGCTCGAGCGCTTCGACGACGGGCGGATGAACATCGTGGTCAGCGGCGAGGAGCCGTTCAAGGTGATCGACCGCTTCGAGTCGCCCGACTACCCGGCCGGGGAGGTCGAGCTGATCCCCGACCAGGACATCCCGCCGATCGACGAGGCCTCGGCCGCCGCCGCGCGTGAGGCGTTCGCGGAGCTCGCCGAGCGGGCCACGGGCGAGCGGCCTGAGCCCGAGGAGCTCGACGGCGCGAGCGCCTACGCGATCGCCGCGCGGATCGAGTTGCCGGCGGAAACCAAGCAGCAGCTGCTCGAGATGCGGGATGAGGACGACCGGATGGCACTGCTTGCCAACGCTCTCGGCGCGGTCGGCAAGGCGCTGGAACGCGCCGAGGAAGCCGCCGAGCGGGCCAGCGGCAACGGCAAGGTCCACTTCCCGGGACTGCCGGAGTAGAGGCGAGGGTCCTCCGCAGCGAAGCGAGGAGGAACCCGTTTGACGAGGGTCCTCCGCAGCGAAGCGAGGAGGAACCCGTTTGACGAGGGTCCTCCGCAGCGAAGCAAGGGGGAACCCGTTTGACGACCCTCAGCGGACGCAGTAGCCGGTGGCGGTGATCGAGCCGGGAGCGTCGCCGCCCAGCATCGCGCCGGTCGACTGCCAGCCGTGGTTCACCGGCTTGGACCCCACGACCGCAACGATCGAGTTGACGATCGGGGAGGCGGCGAAGCCGCCGGAGAGCGCGCCACGGTTGCAGTCGGGCGCGACGGCCTGTCCGAGCACCGGCGTCGGCTCGGCGTTCGGGTCACGGTTCGGGTCGAGCGCCTCGATCGGCGTGGTGGTGCTGACCGGCACGCGGCCCTTGCGAGCGCAGTAGGAGATCGAGCTGAAGCCGCGAAGCTGCGGGCCGTCCTCATCGCCGATCGCGAAGGCCGTGTTCGTCCAAGTGCGCTTGTCGGTCCTCTGGGACGATTGCGGCAGCGAGGCGCCGCTGTTGATGTCGACCTCGCCCCGGAAGCCGCCGGCCACCGCGCGCCAGCCGGGCGGGCAGGCCGCGCCGATGTCCACCGCGCCGATCACGGGCGGATTGAATAGCGGGACCCGGCCCGCCGCATAGATCGGCACGAGGTTCGGGGCTCCCCGGCGGCAGACGGCGTAGGCGGTCACAGAGGCGTCCTTCGCGTTGGGGCCCGAGCCCACGCTCGCCCGCCAGGTGCGGTTGTCCGGCCGGTAGGACTCGAAGACGAAGGGGCCGTTGTCACTCGGCACGCTGGTCTCGAACCCACCGCCGGTCACCGCGGAGCCCTTGGGGCAGCGCGCATCGGCGCTGGTCACGGTGTGGCCGGGCGCGGCGACCGTTGCGCTGCGGACGACGACGGGGCCGAGGGTCACCTTGCGGTGCTTCGCCTTCCCGGAGGCGGACGCCACCGGCGCGAGTACGGCGACGACGGCGAGCGCGATGAGGACGACCAGACGGCTACGCAGAGTCCCGGATGACATGGACAACATGTCGGCCGCCGCGTCCCCGCGCTTCTACTCAAAATTGAGGTTTCTTCGCCCTGACGCCTAGCCGAAGGCGACCGCACCGCCGCGACGCGGGTCGCCGCCGCCGCTCAGCTCGCCGGCGGCCGGATCCTGGGCGACGGCTTGCACGCCACCGAAGTAGAGGTTCTGGCGCTTCCAGCGGACCACGGGCACGCCGCGTCGTTCGAGGTCGTCGAGACCGCCAGGATCGACGCCCGGCTCGGCCTGGACCGTGCCCGCTTCGAAGTGCAGCCGCCCCGCGACGACGGCGTCGCCCGCATCCATCTCCTGCTCGAGCACCCTGACGGCGGTCTGCAGGATCGCCGACCGGATCCGGTTGGAGCCGGCGCTCCCCAGCCCGAGGACGATCTCCCCATCGCGCAGCGCGAGCGTCGGGGACATCATCGAGCTCACCCTGCGACCGGGCGGGATCTGGTGGAAGCCGGCGGGGTTGAGGTCCTCCTCCCCGAGCATGTTGTTGAGGTGCACCCCGGTGCCGGGCACGACCACGCCGGACCCGGTCCCGTTCGAGCAGGTCACCGACGCGCAGTTGCCGTCGGCGTCGAGCACCGCAATGTGGGTGGTCGAACCGAGCTGGTCCGGATCTTGCGGGCCGCCGGCCCCACCGTGGCCCCCCACCCACTCGCCGTCGCGGATCCGCGCCGCGACCGCGTCAAGGTCCGCCGCCAGGAATTGCCGCACGTATTCCCTGTCGTGCAGGCCCTCGTGGAAGTCCTTGGAGCGCCGTGCATTCGCCGCCTCCGTGGCGGCGACGATCTCCTCCACGCCACTCCGATCCCCGAGGCGGTCGAGCAGGCCGAGCGAGTAGCCGATGAGGATCCCTCCCGAGGAAGGCGGCGGGTTGGTGAGGACCAGATGTCCCCGGAAGCGCGCACTCACCGGCTCGCGCTCGACCGGCTCGTAGGCGGCCATGTCCTCCATGCCCAGCGTCCCCCCGCCCTCACGGACCCAGTCGCAGACCGCCTGGGCCGTGTCCCCTCGGTAGAACGGCTCGGCCCCATCCGCGGCGAACCGCTCGAGGGCGTTCGCCATCTCCGGGTAGTGAAAGACGTCCCCTTCGACCAGCTGCCTGCCCTCCGGCGTGTACAGCGCCGCGCATTCAGGCGTCGAGATCAGGATCGGGTGGAGGATCTCGTGGAAGTACTCCGCGCCCTTCGTCAGGCGGACGCCCTGGCGGCCGAGCTCGATTCCAGGCTCGGCCAGCCGCTCCAGCGGGATCGACCCCCATCGTCGCCAGACGTCCTCGAGCCCCGCAGGGTTGCCGGGCACACCGCACGAGGCCGCACCGCAGTTGAAAGTCTGGGGCGTCTCGTCGAAGTAGACGGGGATCGGAACGAGCTCGGCCGTGCGCTCCACGCCGTCGGCGCCACCCGCCCCCACGAAGAAGTCGATCAACGTGTCCTCGCCTCCCTCGTGGACCATCATGAACCCGCCCGCACCGAACCCGGTCAAATAGCTCTCGCAGACGAACGAGGTGAGGACGGCGCAGACGGCTGCGTCGACCGCGTTTCCGCCCTCGCGCAACACCTGTGCGCCCGCCTCGGCGGTCAGCGGATGACCGGCTGCGACGACTCCCCTGTCGCTCATGCCCGCAGCGTAAGCGGGAGCGCCCCCAGAACGAGACCTAGCAGACGCTGCTCACACTCGGCACCGGCGGTCCCCCGGGAGGCGTGATCACGTAGGCGTCTCGGCCGTCTCCTGGAGTTCCTTGGAGCTGGCGGGTGATCGCGGTCCCGCTCTGGCTCACGCCAGTGAAGGTGGCGGTGTAGTTGGCTCCGCTCGTGAACTCATACAGACAGGCGATATAGCTGAACTCGCGGTTCGACGGTCCTCCCAGCACGTAGATGTCGTCCGTGAACGATTCCGTTCCGCCAGTGGGACCGCCACTGTCCCCGCTGTGATGCGCATTGGGGATGTTCTGTACGAGCGTGCCGCTCGAGTTGGGCTGGGACCACCCAGCGTGGTTGCCACTGGCGTCATACGCATGGAGATCGACCTCGTTGAAGGCGCTCCAGGACAGCGTCGCGCGAACGAGGGGAGCGGGCGCTGGAAGAAGCACCTGCTGCGCACGCTTGCATTTCTTTTTCTTCTTCGCGGTCACGGCCGACTTCTTGCCCTTCTTGCACTTCTTCTTCGCCGCGACCGCCTGTTCGTCTCCCCCTGCTATCGCATTCGATCCGCCCAAGACGGCGAAACCCAGCACTGCGACCAACGCCACGAGGACCAACCGCGGCGCGGATAGCTCCTTAAGCCCTGTCTCCATCATGGTTCCTCCTCACTTTCGCTGCTTCTTCTTTTTGCCGCAGGCCCGCTTCTTCTTCTTGGATGACTGGGCCTTGCTCGCCTTCGAGCACCTGGACCAGTCGGCGCTCAGCAGGATCACGGCGCCCTGGCCGCCGTACGCGCCCGCCCGCTCATCCCCCACTCTCCAGGCCGGGAACCAGCCGCCGTAGAAGCCGTTCTGGTCGATGTTCGCCGGGATCGGGACGGGAGCGAGCACCGAGAGCGCCAGGTGCTGGTCCGTGTAGAGCCCGTTCCCGGGGTCCGGGGCGATGTCCTGGCGAATGGGCAGGTTGACGGCGATTTGCGTGATCGCGTTCGCTGCCGGGGTGAAGACCTGGCTGGCGTTGATCGCCTGGCAGCAGGCGTAGGTCGGGTGGCCCGCATCGCCCGGGTTGTCCTGGCGGAGCGCCTGCTCGACCACGACCTGCATGGGCCCTGTGACCGGCCCCACCCGCGTCGTGTTGTCAGGGGCCCGGGCGAGGTTGGCGCCGAAGGTCACGGCTGAGCTCTGGGCTGGGACGAGTAGCGTCACCGCCGAGGCGACGGTCGCGAAGGCAATCGCGAGCCCCCCTCCCTTTGCGCGGAAGCGCATTGGGCGAAGCCTCGCGCAGGGGGGCCGGACCGATCAACCTCAATAGTGCGGATTGTGGCGAAGCCGCGCGGCCCTGGTGGAGCTAGTCGCCAGGCTTGAACTCGGGCACGTCGAGCACGCGGCCCTCGAGGTGGCGCGGCTCGGCCGGGCGACGCCCGACGCCGCGGCGTTCCGAGACACCGCCGCCGTAGAGCTGGTCCGCCGAGCCGCTGCGGGGCTGCCCCTTCATGAAGCGCCAGTCCGCCGCCGGGTCCGAGTAGCGCTCCGGCCGCAGCGCCGCGTCCCGGTCAGGGCTGCGCGGCTCGCGCGGCTCAGCGTGCCGATCGCGTCGGTAGCGATTGGAGAAGGCGGAGTCGAAGCGGGTGGCGATGACCGTGATCCAGACTTCCTCGGTCATGTCCTCGTCCACGCTGGCGCCGAAGATGATCTCCGCCTCCGGATGGGCGGCTGCCCTGACGACCTCGGCGGCCTCGCTCGCCTCGATCAGGGAGAGGTCCGGACCGCCGGTGATCGAGAGGAGCATCGAGTGCGCGCCCTCGACCGAGGTCTCGAGCAGGGGCGAGGAGACCGCCTTCTCGGCGGCGAGCGTCGCCCGGTGCTCTCCGTAGCCCATGCCGATGCCGAGGATCGCGTCGCCGGCTTCGAGCATGGTCGTGCGGACGTCCGCGAAGTCGAGATTGATCAGGCCGGGGAGCATGACCAGGTCGGAGATGCCCTGAACCGCCTGGCGCAGGACGTCGTCGGCGACCCTGAAGGCGTCGACGATCGAGGTGCGCCGCTCGAGAATGGTGAGCAGCCGCTCGTTCGGCACGACGATCATCGTGTCGACCTCCTTGCCGAGCGCGGCGATGCCCTCATCGGCCAGGGCGGCGCGCCGGGCGCCCTCGAAAGCGAAGGGCTTGGTGACCGCGGCGACCGTAAGCGCGCCGATGTCGCGCGCGAGCTTGGCGACGACCGGGGCGGCGCCAGTCCCGGTGCCACCACCGGACCCGGAGGCCAGGAAGACCATGTCGGAGCCCTTGAGCAGTTCCTTGATCTTGTCCTGCTCATCGAACGCCGCCTTGTACCCGACCCTCGGATCCGATCCGGCACCGAGGCCCCGGGTCATCTCGCCGCCGATGTGGAGGGTCACATCCGCGTTCGAATTCTGCAGCGACTGAAGGTCGGTGTTGATCGCGAGGAACTCCACGCCGGGGAGCTCCGCCTCGACCATGCGATTGACGGCGTTCACACCGGCACCGCCGACGCCCACCACCCGCAGGACTGCCTGATGCGTGCGCGGGACGACCGGCTGGCGGGTCGGAGAGGACGTATCGGGCTCGTCCCGGCCGTATGCCGGCCGGATGTCGGTGCCGGGACCGCCCATGAGGCGCTCCAGGCCCTCGTGGTAGACCTCGGCCTGCTCGATCGTCGCCTCGGCGACCGGCTCGGGCGGCATCGGATCCGGGACCGGCTCGGGGCCGGGCAGTGGATCCGGAACGGGATCGGGCGTCGGCTCCGGGACCGGCTCGGGCGTGGGCTCGGGAACGGGCTCGGGGCCCGGAGTCTCCTGAACCGGCTCCTCGACGGCGACCTCGACCGGAGCTGCGCCATTGGACGTGGCCGTGACCTTCACCTCTTCGGGCGCCACCGACTCGTCGGTGGAGCGGAAGAGATCAGCGAGGGGGCCCTCGCGCATGCTGGCGCGCTTACGACGAGCCATGGGTGAGAACCTCCTTCGCGAGGTCGCGGTATGCGCCCGCAGCCTTGCCGTTCGGGTCGTACTTGAGGACTGAGCTTCCGCGGACCGGCGCCTCGGCGAACTTGATCGCCTTGCGGATCCGCGACTTGAAGACAAGCTCGCCGAAGTTCTCCTCAAGGATCTCCACCGCCTCCTTGGCGTGGACCGTGCGGGAATCCAGCATCGTCGGCAGGATGCCCTCGATCTCGACGCCGGGGTTCAGGTTCTCCCGGATCATCTGAAGCGTGTTCTGCAGCTGGACCAGGCCGCGCATCGAGAGGTACTCGCACTGGACCGGCACGATCACCTTGTCCGCGGCGGTCAGGGCGTTGACGGTCAGCAGCCCGAGGCTCGGCGGGGTGTCGATGCAGATGAAGTCGTAGTCGTCGCGGATCTCGTCGAAGGACTTCTGCAGGGCACGCTCGCGGCCGATTTGGGTGCTCATCGCGATCTCGGCGCCGGCGAGGTCGATGGAGGCGACCGCGACGTCGACCTCGCGCTCGACGATCACCTCGCTGATCGGGATCCGGTGGACAAGTACGTCGAACATGCTCTTCTCGACCTTGTCCGGATCGACGCCCTGGCTCATCGTCAGGTTGCCCTGCGGGTCCATGTCGACGGTCAGCACGCGGTGACCGGACTCCTTGAAGGCGACGGCCAGGTTGAGCGCGGTGGTCGTCTTGGCGACGCCGCCCTTCTGGTTCGCGAAGGCGATCACCTTCGCCGGGCCCTCGTTCTTGGGCGCGTCCGGCTGCTTCGCCTTCCTCGGGTCGTCGGCGCCGTTGCTGGAGTCCTTGTCCGGCTTGCCCTCGTCCTTCCTCTCGGGCTTCGGCTGGACCAGGTCCTCGGGCCTCATGCGCCCGGCCTCATCCGCTGTTTGAGCGGTCTGCTTTCGGCGGAAACTAGGCATCTGTGCGGCCTATTTCGCAGGCGAGGCACGCTTTCCTTCCCGTGGTTGGAAGAATCCGCCCGCGTGCCTGAATTGCTTGACAAGCGACTGGTCTTCGTGACCGGCAAGGGCGGTGTCGGCAAGTCGACGATCTCGGTCTCCCTCGGGCTTGCGGCCGCCGCCCGCGGTAAGCGGACGATCGTCTGCGAGATCGGCGGCCAAGAGACCGCCTCACGCGTGTTCAGGCGTGCCGAGATCGGCTTCCACGAGGTCGAGGTCTCCGACAACCTCTGGGCGATCTCGATCGACCCCGACCACTCGCTGCGCGAGTACCTGCTGCTCCAGCTCAAGGTCCGCGCGATGCGGGACATGTTGGTTCGTTCTCGAATCTTCAACTACCTGGCGGCGGCCACGCCCGGGCTGAAGGAGCTGCTCACGATCGGGAAGATCTGGGAGCTGGCGCAGCCGGACCGCCGCGTCAAGAAGGCGCAGGAGTACGACCTGGTGATCGTCGACGCGCCGGCCACCGGGCAGGGCATCGGATTCCTGCAGACACCCCGCACCTTCGCCGGCATCGCGCGTGTGGGACCGGTCCACTCGCAGGCCGAGGAGCTCGACCGCTTCATCACCGACCACGACTCGACGGGCGTGGCGATCGTCTCCCTGCCGGAGGAGATGCCCGTCAACGAGTCGGCGTCTCTGGAGGCGTCGCTGCGCAGTGACATCGGGATGGCCGTCGACCGGGTCTACATGAACGCGCTCTATCCCGAGCGATTCGCGAAGGGCGAGGCCTCCGAGCTCGAGAGGGCACTCGAGGACGCCCAGGGGCCCGCCCGGGCCGCGGTGCGCGCGGCGCTCTCGGAGTACCGCCGCTCGCGCTCCCAGCGCGACCAGCTGCAGCGCCTCAAGAAGGCCGTGTCGGTGCCGGTCAAGACGCTGCCCTTCATCTTCAAGCCGCAGCTCGACGTGCCGTCGCTGCAGCGCCTGGCCGGGGCTCTGGTCTGATGCCCACGATCGAGGAGATCGTCGAGGGACGCGGGATCTGCATCTGCGCGGGGTCGGGAGGCGTGGGCAAGACCACGACCTCGGCCGCCCTCGCCGCCGGGCTCGCCGCGCGCGGGCAGAAGGTCTGCGTGCTGACGATTGACCCCGCCAAGCGATTGGCCGACTCGCTGGGACTTCAGGAGCTCGAGAACACCCCCAGGCGCGTCGATCCGACCCTCTTCGAGCGCGCCGGCTCCGAGATGCGCGGCGAGCTCTGGGCGATGCAACTGGACGCCAAGGCGACCTTCGACGAGCTCGTGCGCAAACACGCACCGGATGCCGAGACCCGCGACCGGATCCTCGAGAACCGCATCTATCGCCAGCTCTCCAACGCCCTGGCGGGGTCCCAGGAGTACATGGCGATGGAGAAGCTCTTCGAGATCCACCAGGAGGGGCGCTACGACTTCGTCGTCCTCGACACGCCTCCCTCCCGCAACGCGCTCGACTTCCTCGACGCGCCCAAGCGGCTCACGCAGTTCATCGAGGGCCGGGGCATGCAGATGTTCATGAAGCCGACCGGCTTCGCCACCAGGGTGGTCGGCCGGGGCAGCTCGATGGCCTTCAGTGTGCTGAAGCGCGTCACCGGCCTGGACCTGATCTCCGACCTGAGCGAGTTCTTTCAGGCCTTCAGCGGCATGGTCGACGGCTTCCGCGAGCGCGCCAAGCGCGTCTCCGAGCTGCTCGCCGACCCCGCGACCACCTTCGTCGTGGTCTGCGGTCCGCAGGGCGAGCCGATCGACGAGGCCGTCTACTTCCATCGCAAGCTGGTCGAGGCGAAGCTGCCGGTCGGCGGCGTGATCGTGAACAAGGTCCACTACGAGGCCGACGAGGAGGCGGAGGGCGAGGCCGAGACCGACCTACACGACCTCCTCGACGACGAGCTGGCCGAGCGGGTCGCCCAGAACTTCGCCGACTACCAGGCGCTGGCCGAACGCGACGCGAGGAACGTCGAGCACCTCCGGCGCGAGCTCAACCCGCGTGCGGTGATTCGCGTCCCCTACCTGGACGAGGACGTCCACGACCTCGAGGCCCTGCTGAAGATCGACCGCTACCTGTTCGCTACCGAGGAGCAGCGGGAGGCGCTGGCAGCCTCGGGGACTGCGTGACGGCTTCGCCATCAAACGCGGCGGTAGCGGCCGCGCTTCACAAGTCGCTACGGGCTTACGCCCTTCGCTCCTGAGTAGAGCGGCCTGACCGCCGCTCATAGCGGAGCTCGCCGACGCTCCAGTCGGTGGCGTCCGGAACCGGGAAGAGGTAGCGGACGCGGTCCTTCGAGGGTTCGCGGCCTTCGTGGTCCTGCCGCCTCGGGCGGGCGAACGCCGGCCATTCGGGCTCGCCGTCGCCGGCCGAGAACCAATCCGCGCGATCCCCGGTCTCGGGTGGTGGAGTCGAAGCGCGATGGTCGCTTTCGGCGCCCATGATCTCGGGTAGTTCGACGTCATCGACGACGATCCTCGTCGACTCGGTCTCGGCCTGCCGATCGTCCTCGCCCGGGCGGACGGACAAATCGTCCAATTGGTTCGTCTCCGAGAGTTCCTGCGTTTCGCCCTCGCGCAGCGTGACATCGTCATCGGAGGCGGGATCGTCGTCCGAGGCCCTGTGCACCTCGATCTCGCGCTCGCCCAGGTTCCCGTCGGAGATCGCGGAGAGATCGAGCCCCTCGTCGGCCGCAGCCGGCTCGGGGAGCCGCCACTCGGCGGTCTCCCCCATCCCCGGCTTCTCGACGTGAGTGGCGGCCAGGCCGTCGGAAAGCAGCGCGTCGTCGGCTGCGGCTCTCAGGTCTCCTCCCAGCTCCCCGGTGGCCAGGCCCTTGAGGAGCCGCCTGAGCAGCTCCTCGAGCTCGGCGATCACGTCCAGCGGCGAGGCGCCGGCCATCGGCCGGTAGCGCCCTCCGCTCATCAGCTTTCGTTCGATCGCCAGGGCGCGCTCAACCGTGACGCGGCCCTGCTCTCGCTCGTGCGGCTCGCAGGCGAGCGCGGCGACGCGCGCCGACATGGCGGTCCTGGCGGGTCCCCCGCCCTCGAGCAGCCCGCGCATGGCGAGCAGGTAGTCGCTCAGAGCCTCGATCAGCGATCCGCGCTCCGCACCGAGCTCGAAGCGGGACGCGGCCCAGTCGAGGGACGGGATGCGCGAACCGCGCTCGGCGAGTGCCCGCGAGAAGCCCTCGAGGTCACCGACCTCGTTCCCCGTCAGCCTGTAGCCGCCCTGGCGCGGGCGGTTCACGCCCGTGCCGAAGCGCTCCCAGCCGCCGGTCCGCCGCGCCCAGCCGTGATCGGCGAGGCCGACCGCGCCTGGACGGAACAGCCTCAGCGTCCGCAGGGCGCGACGCAGGTCATCGGCCACGGCTGCCGCCGGTGCGACGGCGGCGAGACCGCAGCTGAGGCAGGCGAGGAAGCCCGGCTTCCCGCGGCCACCCGGGCGGGTCGCGTCAACTGCGTCGAGGGGCGCCTCATCGACCAGGTCCGCGCGCACGATCCGCACCCCATCAAGCTCGATCTCGTCCTTGGGCATGTGGAAGCCAACCAGCGGGACGATCACCTCCCCGGCCGGCGTTGTCTCGTCGGAGTCGGAGTGGATCGTCGAGAGGACCGCGTCGACGGCGCCTTGCAGCCGGTCGCCCGCGATGTGGAACTCGGTCTTCCCCTCCCAGAGCCCGACCATGAAGCCGATCGCGGACTCCTCGCCGGAGATCTCGCGGACCTCTACGAACGCCTCCAGGCGCCGCAGCTCGGCCAGGTGCCGCTCGATGAACTGCCCCGTCAGCGGAGCGTAGGAGTACATCGGCAGTGGCCCGTCGTCGGTGGGCTCGAGATCGAAGGGCATCTCCGCCCCGCTCGCGAGCAGCTCCTCGAACAGGTCGGCGGCCTCGACGGCGAGACGCCTCAGCGCCTCCTCCAGTCGCTCGGTGGTGCTCTCAAGTGTCGTCACGCAAACCGGATTCGCCCAGAGGCGTGGGCGTTCCTGCGCGTGACAGCGGACTTGCAGCTAGACAGCCGCGCTGACGGGCTCGCGCTCGTCGACCGGCAGCCACTGACGGCCGTATCGACGCATGTCCTCGATCAGCGGGACGAGGGCCGCGCCCTTGTCGGTGAGCTGGTAGGTCACGCGCGGCGGCACCTCGGGGAAGGTGCGGCGCTCGACGATCCCGTGCTCCTCGAGCGCTCTCAGGCGCAACGAGAGCGTCCGTGGACTGATCCCCTCCAGGGAGCGCTCCAATTCACAGAAGCGGAGCGAGGAATCCGCCAGGTCGCGGATGATCAGAAGAGTCCACTTGCCGGAGATGACCTCGGCCGTCCGGCAGACAGGACATTCGCGGTCGAACACGCAGACCAGAATAGCGTCAAAGCTTTACTTTGTGAAGTGCTGGGGCTGGTGCTCAGCTGGGCGGCTTCGAGCTGGTCACGCGCTTGATCTTGGTGACGTCCAGGTGGTAGGTCTTGCCGTCGGGGCTGTAGATCATGTCCGCCCCGGCCCCCGAGTTCAGGCCCAGAAGCTGGCAGTCGTCGGCGGTCGGGAAACAGGTGCCATTCCCGCCCACGCTCGAGACGTCCTTGGAGACCAGGAAGAGCGCCTGAGTGCCGCCGGAGGTGGTGCCCAGGTAGACGAGCACCGGCTTGTCCTGGCTCGGCAGGAACTGGAACTGGCTGATCCCGTTGAGGGGTGTCAGGGCCCCACCCGACTCTCCGACCGCCACGTTCGTGACGTAGTAGGTGTAGAGAGTCTGGGTGGTCTTCTTCCCAGGACCGCCATCGCCGCCACCAACGCCACCACCGGCGCCGCCGGAGATCGAGGTGGAGTTGCCGGCTGTGGCGCTCCCGGTCGAGCTGACCTGGTCGATGGCCGTGCCCGAGGCCGCCGAGGTGGTGAACTGTTGAACGAACGGGTCCTTGGCAGAGAGGTCGTTGAGCCTCTTCTTGAAGTTGCGAACCCCCGGGTGATAGGCGACAACCGCGCTCTCGTTCTCTTGGCTGGATGCCGCGGAGGTCTGCGCGCCGAGACTCACCGGGCTCGGCGCGTTACCCGAGCTCGACTTCGAGACGAGCACCGGAACCGCGACGATCGCGATCAGCAGCATGAGCACGACGAGCAGCAGGTTGCGACTGCGCAGGTCATAGATCACGTCGCCGGCGAACTTCCGGACCTTCCAGGGCTTCACTTGGACACCACCGCGCTTGCCGGCTGCGCCTGGGGGGTGCCTGGGGCGCTCGGGGCGGCTGGTCCGCTCGGTGTGGCGCCGGCGGTCAGGCCCTGCTCCTCGGGCGTCACGTAGGTCGTCACCAGGAAGTTCGCGTCGAGCTTGGGCGAAGAGCCGGGCGCGCCGCCGTTCAAGGCGAATCCGTTGACGGTGAACAGCCGCCCGTCGGAGGAGACCTGGGTCCCGCCGTCCTGCGGGGTGACGAGACCGTCGATCCCCCCGATGAAGTTGGAGATGTCGAAGAACGTGCCCCGGAAGGTGAGGTCGTACGGGAGCGTGGGCAACCCGCCAGGACCGACGACAGCGCCGATCGGCAGGGTCGCCGCGGACGCCTCGGTCGCCGGCGCGGGCGTGGCGGAGACCGGTGCGGCCGACCCGGACGTTCCGCTCGCCGTCGTGCTGGGCGCGGCGCCGCTGGTCCCGGTCGATGCCGGGGCAGCGGGAGTCGTGGGTGTGGTGCTGCTGCTCGTCGGTGGGGTCGTGGTCGCGCTGGAGCTCGAAGACGTGCCGGTACCGGCCGAGTCCGAGCCCTGGCTCAACGAGATCCCCTGGAAAGCCACCTGGGAGCGACTCGAAATCGAGTTGAGCTGCACGAGCATCGAGGCGGTATCGGCCTGTTCCGGCACGGCCTTCCCGAGTACCACCAGGCGCCCGTAGTAGCGCGGAAACTCCCGCCGCGCCTGCTCGGCGAAATCGGCGACCTGCTGCTCTCGCGAGATCGAGGCATGCAGGTCATCGACCTGCTTGCTGAGCTCGCTCGCCTTGTCACGCTGCGGACCGAGCACGAGGACATAGAAGCCGATCGCCAGAGCGGCCAGGACGACTCCGAAGACGATCGCTCGCTCGCTCGCCCTCATCTCAGCCTCCCGAGGACGCGGTCGAGGACGTTTGCGATGCGAGCTGTGACCCGCTGCCGGCCAGATTCGACGGCACGGACGGCGAAGCGGTCGCCGTCGCCGGCGCCGGGACCGCGTCAAAGGCGACCACGATCTGGAACTTCGCGATGAAGTTCCTCGTCCGGCACTCGGTGGTCGAGGTCTGCCCGGCACCCGAGGTTGGGGTCGATCCGGATGCGCCGCTGGCATCGGAGGCGCTGGGCTTCAAGGACGACTCCACGCCCACCCGGGTGACGCCGTCGATCTCCTCGAGGTTCGAGACCAGGCCGGCGACCGCGTCATGGCCGGTCGCGCAGCCCACGATCTCGAGCGCGGGCCCTGGGATGCCGGCGCGGGTGGGAATGTCCGGGGAGTTCTCGACAGTCACCGTGGGGTCCACGGTCCCGGCGAGCTGGACGAGCCAGATGTTGGACGGGATCACCCGCGCGAGCTCATCGAGCACCCGCTGCCAGTCGAAGCGGCTCTGCGCCAAGCTGGTCACGGTGTCGGACCGGCTCTGCTGCATCGCGCGGAAGTCGGCGAAACTCTGCAGGCTCTGCGCCTTGGCCGTGACCTGCTGCTCCTGCACCTTGAGGTCCGTCACCTCGTTCTTCCGGTCGGACACCTGCTTGCTGGTGAAGGCCAGGGCGATCACCGCCAGCAGGGCGAGCGCGAGGCCCCCGATCAGGACGTAGGAGAACTTCCCCGTCCGCATCGGAGAGCGGTCGCCGCGGCGCTGGTCGACTGGGATGAGATTGACCGGACGCACTCAGCTCACTCCTCGAGCGCCAATCCGTAGGAGACGGTGAGCCGCGCGGCGTCCTCCGCGTCCAGATGCGAGAGGGCCGGCGGCAGCTCGAACGTGATGCCCAATCCGAGCCCCTGCTGGATTCGGTCGGGCAGCCCGGGGATGGTGCTGCCGGATCCGCAGATCGCCACCCGGTCGACGGGGGTGACCCCCTCCTGCGCCCCGTAGAAGTCCATCGACATGCGAAGCTCTTCGACGAGCTTGGTCGCGCCCTCCTCGAGGACCTCCCTGGCGGCGTCGACCTCCGCCTCCTCGTCGAACAGGTCGAGCTCTTCCTCGAGACCAACTTCCATCAGGGACTCTCGCGCCTCGTCGGTGGAGATGTCCTCCCGCGAGGCGAGCCGCACGGCGATCGACTCCATGCCGAACGGGCTGACTCGGGTGAAGACACACTCGCCGCCCCTCGCCACGGCGAGGTTGGTGATGTCGCCGAGGTGGCAGTACAGGGTCGTGATCGGCGGCATGTCGCCCACCTCGGCGGCCAGATTGCCGGCGCGATCGAGCGCCCTGATCATTCCGAACGCCGACAGGTCGATTCCCGCGGGCTGCAGGCCGGCGCTGCGCATGGCCTGAAGCAGTGAGAGCACCATGTCGCGGCGCGCGGCCACTGCGAGGACGTCCATCATCCGGTTGCCCTCTGGTCCGTCGCGCATCCCGATCACGCGGTGATCGAGGATGGCCTCATCCAGCGGCATCGGGATGGCGTCCTGGGCGCGAAAGCGGATCGCCGCATCGAGCTCGTCCGAGTCCTCGATCAGCGGCAGCTCGAGCGTCCGGACGACGACCCGCTGGTTGGCGATTCCGAGCCGGACCCGCTTGCCGAGCTTGTTGCGGCCGAAGAGGTCCCTGAGCGCGGCAGAGAGCGCGTCAGCGTCCTGGATGTCCCCCTCGCGGATCACCCCCGGGTCGAGCGGCACGATCGCGGTCCGCCCCACGGCACGGCCGTTCTGCGACTGGACCTCGGTGGCCGCGATGCTGCCCGACTCGATGTCGAGGCCGACTATGGATGTGTTCTTCTTCTTGACAGAGAGCATTTGAGGACGCCTCCGGCGTCTCATCTCCCATCGGCTCCCGGGCTCGGTTGCCCCATACCCAAGACTGATGACAGACGACTACCGGACGAACGCGTTCAGGTACCAATCGATCATCTGGTCCCCCATCAGAAGCCCGACCACCCCGCCCAGGGCCAGGAAAGGGCCGAAGGGCAGCGCCAGCTTGCGGGCCTCCGAGCCCCGGGCGAGCATGACACCCAGGCCCACTACCGCGCCGCTGAAGACGCCGACGAGAAGAGCGGGAGCCACCGAGCTCCCCAGGTAGAGGCCCATGACGGCCGCCAGCTTGACGTCACCCATGCCCATCCCCCGCGGGTAGGCCAGCCCGATCACCAGCAGCACTCCCCCGGCCGCGGCCGCCGCGACCGCGCGTTCCGGCAAGCTCGACGGGTCGACCACTGCGGCGACGACCAGAGCGGCGATTGCGCCGGCCAGCAGGATCCTGTTGGGAATCACCCGGCGCTCGAGGTCCGTGAGGGTGATCGCGGCGAGCATCGTGACGAACAGCAGTCCGAGGGCGAGCTGGCTGGGATCGCCGTGCAGGACCAGCGCGGTCAGGGCGAACGCCGCGCCGACGGCCAGCTCGACCACTAGATAGCGCAGCGGGATGCGCGCGCCGCAGTGGTGGCAGCGCCCGCGCAGCAGCAGCCACGAGAACACTGGGACGTTGTCATAGGCCGCGATCTGCGCGTCGCAGGAATCGCAGACGGATCGCGGCCCGACGATCGACCGGCCCCGCGGCAATCGATGGGCGACCAGCCCGACGAAGCTCCCGGTGACGATACCGCCCACGAATGCCAGGGATGCGATCGGGAACATCGGACTACCCGAGGGTCTCCCGCTGGACGTGCCAGGCCGACTGCACCGGGTCGAAGAAGTGCGGCGGCTCCTGGTAGCGCAGCCGGTCGTCGTAGTTGTAGTCCTTGATGTAGCCGGTCCCCCCGGTCGTACCGACGGCGCCGCGGAACTTCTGGGAGATCGCCCCGTTCACCTGCAGGGTCCCGAGGCTCCCGCCGCAGTCGTAGTGATCGACGATGAACGAGTGCTGAATCGCGAGGAGCGCCGCATCGATCTGCGGGTTCGAGAGCGAGCCGGTGCCGTTGACACCGCCGTTGCACTGGCCCTTGCCAGTCTCCGCTGTGATGGTCCCGCTGGTGCAGCCGGTGTTGTTCGACGGGCAGACCGGGTGCTTGATGCGGATGAAGTTGTTGGCGACCAGCCCAAGCAGGTCGGCCGAGCTGCTCGCCCGGGTGAGATTGCCGTCGATGATGATGTCGTTCTCGGCGGCGATGGTGAGCTGGCCCGAGTAGTTCCCGCTGCTGTGCACTACGGCGTTCCCGCACCCCGAGGTGCTCGGGTAGGTGGCGGTGAACGGCGAGTACGCCGACGAGCAACCGGCGCCGTTCTCGACGTAGACGACGCCGTCGCTCGGCACCGCAGTGGGCCCGATCACCTGACCGGTGTTGGTGGTGATGGTCATGTTCGTTCCGCTGAGGACGATCTGTGTCTGGCCCGTGTAGGTGTAGCTGGGCCCGGCGATGTTGCGGAGCTCCGTGTTGGTCGCCGGCGGTGTCAGCACCGGTGCATTGGTTGCGAAAGGCCCGACGAAGTTTGGATTCGGAGTCCCGCTGCAGCCGCCGTTGACCCAGCCGATCGGAGGCGCGCTCACCTCGGTGACGTCGGCGGACGACCGGCCGAAGGTCGGGCTCCCACATATCGCAAGGTCGTCATTGGTGTGGACGGGGCCGTCGATGTGGTCTCCGCCGACGAAGACGATCTTGTCGCAGAACTGGTTGCTCGTTCCCGGAATCGGGCTGCTCTCCCTGCCGTCCCGCCGGAACTTCGTGCACTGGGAGTAGGCGCCCGTCAGGGCGGCGGATGGATTCGCGAAGCCGTAGGTGACCGGGTCCGAGGTCTCGAGCTGCGTGAAGTAGACATAGTCGAGGAAGGTCGCCTGCTTGAACGTGGCGACGATCGACTGTTTCTCGGTCCCCGAGAAACCCGTCGAGCGGATGCGGAAGGTGCCGATGTTGGGCCCCGTCGACTCGAGCATCGACTGGGTGGGATTGCTCGAGTCGCAGAACGAGTGGCCGGTGGCCGGCACCAGCTCGATGGCGTACTGGGAGCCGTCGGTCGCCCCGGGCACCGTCCGCCGGTTGGTGGTCGAGCCCTGCTGGTTGACCGCGTTGGGAGTCGGCACACCGGTGCAGCGCGTCCAATAGCCGCTGTCGTTGTTGAGGTGGTAGGTGTAGTCGGCGATCCCGGCCTGCGCCGCCTGGTAGGCGCGCTTCTGATCGAGGTCCCGCATGATCAGGCGCTGGTCGCCGTTGGTGGCCGCTACGGCGGCGGCGGTCAGCAAGGTGATCAGGGCGATCGCCGCGACCACGGCGACCATCGTGTAGCCGTCCTCCTCGCGGAGTCGCTTCAGTCGACGCCGCATCAGACGCATGGCAGGTTGTCCTGGTTCGGGTACTGGCCGGCGGCCTCGAGCCGCAGATCCGCCGAGTCCGTGAAGCTGATCGGCGAGTTCGGATCGAAGCTCGAGGCCCCGCCGGTCGGCGAGCTCGCGAAGGAGATGCTGACCACCGCGGTTTTCGCCGCGTCGGTTGAGCTGAGCGGCGTGGTGGCCGGGGTGGTCGAGAGTGCGCCGTTGACGAACTGGAAGTAGCGGAACATCACGCCGGACGGCGCTGCCACGTTGGTCAGCAGCGGGCCCGGTGAGTTGGGGGCAGCAGTCCCAGAGAAGGTCCACGGGCCTGGCGCAGACCCCCCGGTCGCGGTGAAGACCGATTCGCTCAGGGTCGTTCCGCTGAGAGTGATCACGTGCTTGTCCGGTGTCGGGCTGACCGTCGAGCCGGGCTTGGAGAGGAAGCTGATCGAGGTGCCCGTGCTGCCGGCCAGGATCGGGACGATCCGGGGTGCGACGCAGGCGGAGTGCAGCTCCTGGATCATCCGGGTCATCACGGGCCTGCCGCGCTGATTCGCGTCCACCCTCCTCGCGATCCGGTCCTGGTTGTGCAGGGCGACCGTGGTGATCATCACCACGGTGCTGGTCACGATCACTCCGGCGGCCATGCTGACCAAGAGCTCGATCAACGTGAAGCCGCGCTGGTCTCTCAGGGACATGTCGCCCCCAATCCGGTCGTGACCTGGGTCGCGGCTGTTCCCAGATAGATGTCGCGGACGGTCCCCGCGGTCGTGTTCTGCACGGGAACGGCCTCCTTGGTGATCGGGAGGATTCCCGTGAGGACGTAGTTGCGTCGCTGTATGGATGCGACGGTGGCCTGCCCACACACCTCGTACGTCCCATAGGGGAGGCCTGGGTTCGGCAGCTGACCTGATGAGTTCGTCGTGAAGGTCCGTACCAGGTTGCTGCAGCCGAGGTCCTTGACGGTCACCCTGGCCCCGGGGACCGCAGAGCCCGGCAGGGCCGCATTGTCCCCGGAGTGAACCGTGAGCTGGAGCGCCGGGAGCTGGATCGGCTGCGAGGGGGACACGCTGCCGCCCGGCGGGACCGTGACGCTGGCGAGCGCCGGGCCCGAGGGGGGCGCATTCTGGTCACACGTCCCCGCGTACACGGAGTAGGGCGAACTGAAGGGGAACAGTCCGCTCGTCGAGAAGCTCGTCTGCTGAGGGCCGCCCCCTGTGCCGAGCAACCTGGGCCCGGTGATCATGCCGCTGTTGAAGACGATCGCGGCGTCCGAGCTCGACGGGACCAGGGTGTTCGTGTTGTAGGCCCTGGTCTGGAAGGTGATGTTGTTGATCGAGCCCGGCCTGTCGTAGACGAGGTCGACCGTGTTGGTTCCCTGGTCGACGACGCTGACGGTCTGGGAGGTGGGCGGATTGCCGCTCGGGTCGACCATCCCTGACGCCGCGCCCCCGGCGATCATCGAATAGGTCCCTGCCGGCAAGTTCCGCCAGAGCACGCAGCCCGTCGGACCGGTCGTACCGGTGAATGACCCCGCCCCACTGCCGGTGAGTGTCACGCCGGAGATGCCATTGCCCTGCGAGTCGTCGGTGCTGACCAGCAGCGAGCCTGCGTTCGGGACCAGGGATCCGCTGGGCGGTGAGACGACCGTGGCCGCCGTCACCGGCGGATCGGGGGCCATGTTCGGCCAGCTCACCGTCGAGGTGAGCTGCAGGTAGTCGCGCGATCCCGTGCCCGATGCACACGTGCTTGTGGTGGCGGTCTCAGTGAGGAACTGCGACCGGGAGACGATCGTGAAGGTGGTGCCGTCGAGGGCCACCGTCCGGGTCTGGTTGAGAGTGGCGAGATCGCCGATCCGCAGCGACCGGGTCCGTTCCAGGTCCTGCTCGGCCAGCGCGTTCGCCCGGGCCCGATAGCGCTCCCTGGCGGTCGCCCGGGTTGTCGCATCGAAAGCGGTGAAGACGCCGGCGGCGACGATGGCGAGCAGCAGCGCGCTGATCAGCACCTCGATCAGTGCGAATCCACCTTCGTCGTGGCGCAGACGTGTCAGGCTGAGGCGTTCCATCGGCTCGAGCCCCTCGAAGGGCCTCAGCCCCCCATCGGCAGACAGCGGGCATGCGCCGATACCCAGGATTTGGGCGGCCTGGCCGATCGTTCGACGGACGTCGCTGCCGGCGCCGTGATAGGCGTCCAGAACGAGAGAGGGCGGGCCCGGAGGCCCGCCCTCTGCTCTGCGTGACAAGAAAGCATCACGCTTGTTTGGCTAGCTCAACTGCCGACTAACCCCAGAGCCCGCCGGTCGGACAACCGCCCTTGCCCCCGGTGGTGCAGGGGTAGGTGAATGTGCCACCGACGCGCTTGATCGTGAACGTGTTGCCCGTCTTCGGGCTGGTGACCACGATCGTGTAGTCCGTAGCAGTTGCGACCGGAGTCGCCACATTGACCGTGTCGACCGTGCTCTCGATCGCGTTCAGCGCAGCCGGCGTGGCACCGGTGTAGGCGCCGTTGTTGTCGGTCGCATACGTCTCGATCGCCGTCTGCGCCGTGTGGGCCATGGCCTTCGCGTTCGCGTCCTGCGCCTTCTGCTTCTGGTTGAAGAACGTCGGGATCGCGATCGCGGCCAGAATTCCGATGATGAGCATGACGACCAGCAGCTCGATCAGGGTGAACCCCTTCTCGCCGGCCATTCGCTCGCGGAGCTTCTGCAGCATCTGGACCTCCTATGTCCAAAACATCGCTGCCAGAGCCCCGTCGCCGTCGGAAGTCTGCTGACCCCGGTGGCAGCCCGGCTGGCTCTGAGATTTCTCTCAGAGCCCCGCTGGCTTTGCGTCCCCACCTCGCGGTGGGTTTGCCTTTCTCACCGAGGCCCTGGCTTTTTCTTTACGCCGCCTTGAATCGGCCGGGCGCTGAACCCCTTTAGCAAGTCCCTCAAAAGTGCTGAGGGATATGGGGTCGAACTTGCGTCCACTAAAGAGGAGAATGAGCCGGTCGCCGCTAGCGAATCTTGTCGTACAGCGAGAAGAGCGGCAGGTACATCGAGATCACGATGAAACCGACCATGCCGCCGACGGCGACGATCATGATCGGCTCGAGCAGCGACGTGAGGGCCTTCACCTTGGAGTCCACCTCGGTCTCGTAGAAGTCGGCGACCTTGGTGAGCATCTGCTCGAGCTGTCCGGTCTCCTCTCCCACCGACATCATGTGCCCGACCATGGGCGGGAATGCCTCGTTCTCCTCGATTGGGTGGGCGAGAGTGCCACCGGCCTTCACGGAGGCGTAGACGTCGTCCATCGACTGCTCGATCACGGCATTGCCCGAAGTCTGGCCCACCAACTTGATCGATTGCAGCAGCGGCACTCCGGAGCCGACGGCGCCCGCAAAGGTTCGCGACCAGCGCGCCACGGCAACCTTCCGGACGATGTCCCCGATGTGGAACGGCAGCTTGAGCTTGAGGCGGTCCCACTGGGCCCGTCCCGTGTCTGTCTTCTTCCATTGAAAGAAGGCAATGAACCCGCCGATGGTGCCCGGGAGCCAGATGAACCAGAAGTCCTTGACGAAATTCGAGATCCCAATCGTGATCTGGGTCATCGTGGGCAGGTCTGCGGATTCGCCGGGCTGGTCGGCAACCGCCTCCTTGAAGGCATTGGCGAAGACCGGAACGATGAAGATGACCACCGCCAGCATGATCAGGATGGCCGCGGTGAAGATGAAGGCCGGATACATCATCGCCGAGCGGATCTGCCGCTTCAGGGCGTCCATCTTCTCGAGCTGGAACGCGACGCGCTCCAGCGCATCGTCCAGGCGGCCCGAGCTCTCCCCCGAGCGCACCATGGCGCGGAAGAGCGTGTCGAAGATCTGGGGGCGGCGCTCCATCGCGTCAGCGAGCGAACTGCCGGCCTCGACGTCATTACGGACCCCGGCGATCGCGTCCTTGAGCCGCTCGTCCTCGGTCTGGTCCTCGAGCGTGTAGAGCGAGCGCAGCATCGGCATGCCCGAGGCGACCAGCGTCGAGAACTGGCGCGCGAAGACGGACAGGTCGCGTGTCTTGATCCCGCGGAAACGATCGAGGAACGACTCGAGCCGCAATGCCTCGCTCTTCTCCGAGACGTCGAGGACGATCAGGCCGCGCTCGCGCAGCTGCTCGCTGACCTGCGCCTTCGACTCGGCGTCGACCTCTCCCCGCGAGGGCACACCAGCCACATCGACCGCACGGAAGGCGAAGGTGCTCAACTTCAGCCTCCGTTGCTCATCGCGGCCGCTGCCGGGTCGCCGGCGCTCTGGCTCGGCCCGAGCAGCCGCCTGAGCTCCTCGGGCACCGAAGCCCGCTGCTCGGCGAGCTGGCGCGAGATCCGCCCCAGACGGACCAGCTGCGCGAGATGCGCGTCCATCGTCTGCATCCCGATCGATCCCGAGGTCTGGATCGCGGAGTAGATCTGGTGCGTCTTGCCCTCGCGGATCAGATTGCGGACCGCCGGGGTCGGGGCCAGGATCTCACAGGCCACCACCCGGCCGGCCCCGTCCACGGTGGGAAGCAGCTGCTGCGTGACGATTCCCTGCAGGCCGATCGAGAGCTGCATGCGGACCTGGGCCTGCTGCTGAGCCGGGAAGATGTCGATGATCCGGTCGACCGTCTGGGCGGTCGACTGCGTGTGCAGCGTGGCGAAGACGAGGTGCCCGGTCTCGGCCGCGGTCAGCGCCGTGGACATCGTCTCCAAATCCCGCATCTCGCCGACGAGGATCACATCGGGGTCCTCGCGCAGTGCCGACTTCAGGGCGCTGGCGAAGTCCTCCGCGTCGGCCCCGATCTCGCGCTGGTTGACGATGCAGGACTTATGCGTGTGGAGGAATTCGATCGGGTCCTCGATGGTGAGGATGTGCTCGTCCCTCTCCTGGTTGATGATGTCGAGCATCGCGGCGAGAGAGGTGGACTTACCGGAGCCCGTCGGCCCGGTGACCAGCACCAGGCCGCGGGGCTTGCGGGTCATCTCCTCGAGGACCCGCGGCAGCCCGAGCTCGTCCAGCCGCGGGATCTGATGTGGGATCCGGCGGAAGGCGGCGCTGATCGACCCGCGCTGGAAGAAACAGTTGACCCTGAACCGGGCGACCCCCGGCACCGCATAGGCGAGGTCGAGCTGCTTGTGGGACTCGAAGCGCTTGCGTTGGTCGTCGTTGAGGAGGCTGTAGACGGTGTCCCGGGTGAGCTGGGACGAGAGCGGCCCGTATTCGTCCAGCCCGACGATCTTGCCGCGCACACGGATCGCAGGCGGGTACCCCGGCGTGAGATGGACGTCGGAGGCGCGCTCCTCGGCCATCCTGGTGAGGATCTCCGCAAAGTCGAATTGGCGTGTTGCGGCAGCGGCTTCCATGCTCCTTACCAATCGTCCGTTGCGTGACCGCCCTTGACCCCCAAAAGTGGGTCAGCTGGCGACGCGCGAGACCTCCTGGACGCTGGTCAGCCCCGAGCGGACCTTCTCCAGTCCCGACTGCTTCAGGGTGAGCATCCCCTCCGCCATGGCCAGCTTCGCGATCTCGGCCTCGGAGGTGAGGTTGACGACCATCTCCTTGATCCCCTCGCTCAGCACCATCACCGAGTAGATGCCCATCCGGCCCCGGTAGCCGGAGCCGTGGCAGCGCTGGCAGCCCACCGGCTCGTAGGCCTCCAGGTCGGTGCCGACCCGGAAGCCTGCCTCCACCAGAACGCTTTGGCTGACCACCACGCGGCGCTTGCACTGTGGGCAGAGCGTTCGTGCGAGGCGCTGCGCGACCACGCACTCGATCGCCGAGGACGTGAGGAAGGACTCGATCCCCATCTCCTGCAGGCGTGTGATGGCGCCCGGCGCATCGTTCGTGTGCAGCGTGGTGAGCACCATGTGCCCGGTGAGCGCAGCCTCGATGCCGATGCGGGCCGTCTCGCTGTCGCGGATCTCGCCGACCATGATCACGTCCGGATCCGCGCGCAGGACGGAGCGGAGCCCGGTGGCGAAGGTCAGGCCCGCCTTGCGGTGCACACCGATCTGGTTGACGCCCGGCAGCCGGTACTCGACGGGGTCCTCGATCGTGACGATGTGCTTGTCCACGTTGTTGAGGTCCTGGAGGGCGGCGTAGAGGGTCGTCGACTTGCCGGCGCCCGTTGGGCCGGTGACCAGCACCGCGCCGTAGGGCTTGCGGAACGAGTTCTCGAAGCGCTGGCGGGGCTCCGCATCCATGCCGAGGTCATCGAGGGTGCGAAGCGCGTCGGCCTCATCGAGGATCCGGATCGAAGCCCCCTCCCCGGTCTGGGTGGGCAGGGTCGTCACGCGCAGGTCGATCCGCCGGTCCTCGACCATCACCCCGACGCGCCCGTCCTGCGGCACCCGCTTCTCCGCGATGTCGAGCTCGCTCATGATCTTGATCCGCGAGATCACCCCGGCGACCATCCGCTTCGGGACGCGGGCGGTCTCCTGAAGGACGCCGTCGACGCGGAACCGGATCCGCATGTCGTCGTCAGCGGGCTCGAAGTGGATGTCGGAGGCCTTCTCGGCGACGGCCTGGCCGAGGATGCTGTTCACGAGCTTGATGACGGGGCCATCCTGGGCCGAGGCGCGCAGGTCGGTGATCTCGGCGGGGCCCTCCTCGAGCGACTCCTCGTCATCCTCCGCGATCGCGTCGGCGACGGTGCTCTGCATCGTGCTGAGCTTCGTGATCACGCCCTCGATGTCGCCCGCCGACGCGACGGCGACGGCGCAGTTGAGTCCGGTCGCCATCTGCACGTCGTCCAGCGCCAACAGGTTGGTCGGGTCGGCCATTGCGAGCAGGAGGGTGTTCTCGTCGATGAACGAGACCGGCAGCACCTGGTGTCGACGCGCCGACTTGGCGGGAACCAGGTTGGCTGCGCCCATATCGACGTCGAAGAGCGCGAGGTCGACGTAGTCGAGCCCGTAGCGCTCGGCCGTCGCCCTGGAGAGCTGCTCGAAGTCGATCGCCCCCTGCTCCGTCAGCAGCTCCTCGGGCCGGCGGCCCGCGGCCCGTGACTGAGTGATCGCCTGGTCGACCTGCTCGCGGGTCGCGTAGCCGAGGTCGACGATCGCGTCGGTGATGAAGCCGCCGGAGTGCCCGCGGCGCATCGGCGGGATCAGGCCGGGGGTGCCGCTTGACTCCGCCTCGTCGCCCGGGGCCGCGGCCTGCGCGGCGCTCGCCCCGGGGTCGTTGGGGCCGGGAAGCGGTCGCAGGTAGTCAGGCAGCTCCCGCATGGGAGCGCCTCATCTCGGGCTGTACGGCAGGTCGTCCTTGCCGGAGTAGAGAGCGTCGTGGACCGACTGGACCACGGCCTGCGAGTCGCGGAAGCCGTAGGAGACCTGCGCCTCGGGCACGGCGCCGCTCACCCGTTTGGGTCGCACGATGACGAGGGCGGGGACCTGTGAGACCCCGACCCCCTGGGTGATCCTCGAGTACCGGGCGATCTTGTTCGCCCGCGCCACGAAGACGGCCAGGCGGGAGTCTGCGGAGAGGGAGCGGACGGAGCTCTGCACCAGCCGGTCGTCGATCCCACCGCGCCGGACCAGCAGCAGGACGACCGTGTCGCCGCGCTTCCAGGCCGTGATCACCGGGCGCGGCAGACCCCGGCCAGGTACCAGCGCCTCCGGTGACACCGTCTGGGGAGCCGGCGCAGCAGTGGACCCTGCCGCAGCGCCCGTCGAGGGCGCGGCGGGCGTCGACTTGACCGTCAGATCGACGGAGCCGCTCGGGGTGGTGAGCTGCGCGCTGCTGGTGCTCGTGTTCGAGTCGCTCTTCTTGTGGCCCAGGAACTGCGGCGCCAGCATCACGCCGGCCACCAGCACCAGCACGGCCACTACGGCCAGCTGCACCATCGGGTTGTTGTTGATGGCCTCCCTCATCCGACCACCTGCTCGATTCCGCTCGCTCGCTGGCCCTTCGCGGCGAGCATCAGCTTGAAGTCGTGCGGGCTCGACGCGGTCTCCATCGCGACCTCCTCGGAGACGATTCCGTCGGTCACGTAGCCGAGCAGCGCCTGGTCGAAGGTCTGCATGCCGTAGAAGTCGCCCTCGGAGATCACCTCCGTGATCCGCCCGGTCTCCTCCGGATTCATGATCAGGTCCTGGATCCGCCCCGTCACGACCATCACCTCGGAGACGGCGACCCGGCCCTCGCGATCGATCCGCGGCACCAGCCGCTGCGAGATCGCGCCCTTCAGCGTCGAGGCCAGCATCACCCGCGCCTGCTGCTGCAGATGCGGCGGGAAGAAGTCGATGATTCGGTTGATCGTCTCGCTGGCGTCGAGGGTGTGGAGCGTCGACATCACGAGATGGCCGGTCTCCGCCGCTGACAGCGCGGTGCGGACGGTCTCCTCGTCGCGCATCTCCCCGATCAGGATCACGTCCGGGTCCTGCCGGAGGACGCGCCGCATCGCCTTGGCGAAGCTGGCGGTGTCCGACCCGACCTCGCGCTGGTTGATGATCGAGAGCTTGTCGCGGTGGAGGTACTCGATCGGGTCCTCCATCGTCACAACGTGACGGGCCCGGGTCGAGTTGATGTGATCGATCATCGCCGCCAGCGTGGTCGACTTGCCCGAGCCGGTCGTCCCGGTCAGCAGGATGATTCCGCGGGGCTCCTCGGCGAGCCGCCGAACCACCTCGGGGAGCCCGAGGTCATCGATTGTCCTGACCTGGAAGGGGATCGCGCGGAGCGCGATCGAGATGGCGCCCCGCTGGCGGAAGGCGTTGACACGGAAGCGCGAAACGCCCTCGAGCTCATACGAGAAGTCGACCTCGCCGCTCTCCGCGAACTCGGCGAACTGATGCTCCTGCGCGATCGTACGCAGCGCTCGCTCGGTGTCGTCCGGCGTGAGGGAGCCGGCATCCTTGAGCGCCCAGAGATCGCCATGGACCCTCGCCACCGGTGGCGAGTCCACCTTCACATGGAGGTCGGATCCCTCCCGCTCGACCATGTAGGCGAGCGCTTCGTTGATATCGAACCCCATCCCTCGCCATATCGGGCGTGGGAGGCGATCGCTACATCAGCAGTATTGGGTGCGCCGTCGAGGGAGCACTATGGGCGAATCTCCTCGACCACCTCGTAGATCCCCTCGAGCGGGATGTCCTTGACGTGCCTGTCCATCTCCTCCCGGCGCTTCGCCTCGGATACGGCGTCGCCCCTGATCGTGTCTTTCGACTCGCGGTCGACGTCGAAGATGCCGAACGAGATCACCTCGTCCTCGTCCTTGATGCTCCGTGCGTGATAGATGACCGTGCCGTCAGGGAATCCGGCAGTGTCCTCGTCGCTAGGGGCCCACGCCTCCCGAAATTGCTCCCAGTGACCCGGCTTCAGGTGCCGTCCGCTGAAGAAGACCAGCATGCCTACTCCTCTCCTCGCTTGGTAGTGCGGGAGAGTACGGCTTCGCCCTTCGCTCCTGAAGCGAGCGTCCTGGTGGCCGCTAGGCGACTTCGCGGAGCTTCTGTGCCTCAGCCAGCGACTGAAGCTTCTTGAGGCTCTGGTTCTCGATCTGCCGGATCCGCTCGCGGGTGACGTTGAAGGTCCGGCCGACCTCGTCCAGTGTCCGCGGATGCTCGCCGCCGAGCCCGTAGCGGAGCTCGAGCACGCGGCGCTCGCGGTAGGAGAGGTTCTCGAGGGCCTCCTTCAGCGCCTCCTTGGTGAGCAGCTCGGCGGCACGCTCGAAGGGGGACTCGGCCCGCTCATCGGCGATGAACTGCCCGAACTCCGACTCCTCCTCGTCGCCGACAGGCTTCTCGAGTGAGACCGGCGCCTGCGCCGAGCGCTTGATGGAGTCGACCTCCTCGGGCTCGATCCCGGTGACCTCGGCGATCTCCTCCGGCGTCGGCTCGCGGCCCAGCTCGGTGACCAGCTTGCGCTCCGCGCGGCCGATCTTGTTCAGCTTCTCGACGACGTGGACCGGGATGCGAATGGTCCGCGCCTTGTCGGCGAGCGCACGGGCGATCGCCTGGCGGATCCACCAGGTCGCATAGGTCGAGAACTTGAAGCCCTTGCGGTAGTCGAACTTCTCCGCCGCGCGAACCAGGCCGAGCGTGCCCTCCTGGATCAGGTCGAGGAAGGGCAGGCCCTGGTTGCGGTAGTTCTTGGCGATCGAGACGACCAGGCGAAGGTTCGACTCGACCATCTTCTGCTTGGCGTCGAGGTCGCCGCGCTCGATGCGCTTGGCGAGCTCGACCTCCTCGGCGGCGGTGAGCAGCCTGACCTTGCCGATGTCCTTGAGGAAGAGCTGCAGGGAATCGGTGGTCATGTCCGGCTTCAGGTCGAGCGCCTTCTTGCGACTGCGACCTCGCTTGCCGTCGGAGCGCTCGTTCTCGGCGGCGGCCTTCTGAGCCGGGTCGAGGTCCTCGACCAGCTCGATGCCGGCCTTCTCCAGATGGCCGTACAGGTCCTCGACGTCGGACTCGTCGAGCTCCACCTCCGACACGGCGGTCGCGACGTCACCGAAGGTCAGCACGCCGAGCTGCTGGCCCCTGGTGACCAGCGTCTTCACTTCTTCAAGTTCTTGGATCTCCGCTACGAGCATTCGCCTACGCTCTTCCTTCCTGGGTGTCTTCCGATTTCCTGGCTATCCGGGTCTTTACCCAATTCTGGTCGGCCTTAGATGATGTCGGCCGCTGACGTCAAACCTTTACTTCAAACCCCCTCAAAGGCCACAAAAACGCGGAGCGGGCAAGCCGCCTCCGCGTTTCGTCACCTTCGCCATCAAACGGGTCGCGCCTCGCGGCGCGCCCTCGCATATGCCTCGCGAGTCTTCCTCAAACGTCCGCCCTCATGGTAGCCACTTCACTTTTTGTAGTCAACGCGTGCGACAGGCGTCGCAAGCCTTGCTTCCGCACAAAGACACGCAGCCTGCGCGAAAGTTCCGGACGCCCATCGAGGTACCCCAGCCCGGGCGTCCGTTACGCATGAGTGTCTGGCCGCTCAGTGGAGCCGAGCCGAGCTATCCCCGCTGGCAGCTCTGGCGCCACCCCTGGACCCGTGCCTTCTGGAACCGCGCCTACAAGGAGAACATCACCGGACTCGCCGGGATGGTCGCCTACAACCTGATGCTCGCCGTCTTCCCCTTCGCCCTGCTCGTCCTGTTCGTCTTCGGCCAGGTCGTGAACAGCCCCAACGTCGAGCACAGCGTCATCCTCGACATCCAGCGACTCTTCCCGAACATCGAGCAGGCCACCCTGCAGGATGCGATCGACCGCGTCCGCGCCAGCTCCACCACGATCGGAATCGCGGCGATCGTCGGCGGGATCTGGATCGGCGCCTCCTTCTGGGGCGCGATGGACACCGCCTTCTGCCGGATCTACCACGTCGAGTGCCGCGGCTGGGTGCAGCAGAAACGCTGGTCGCTGGTGATGCTGCTCGGGCTGGTCCTGCTGCTCCTCGCCAGCGTCACCGTCCCGACCATCGAGAGCGCGGTGTTGTCGAGTGCGGACAACCTGCCCTTCGGGCTGTCCAACTTCGACGTCACGAGGACGACGATCGTCGTGATCGGCGGTCTGGTGGCCACCTTCCTGATCGTCGCGTCGATCTACTGGGCGGTCCCAAAGGGGCACATGCCGTGGCGCTCGGTCTGGCCCGGGGCTCTCGCCTTCGCCCTGGTCACCTCGGCGGGCAACTACATCTTTCCCCTGTACTTGACCACCGTCTCCGACCTGCACCGGATCGGCGGGACGATCGGGTTCATCCTCATCGCCCTGGTCTGGTTCTACGCGATCAGCCTGACACTGCTGGCCGGCGCGGTGATCAACTCGCTGCGCCACGAGCGGGACGACACCGGCGCTCTCCCGCTGGATGGCTGACGGCTTCGCCATCAGATCGCGGCCACAGGCGGCCGCCCCACCTAAGTCGCTTCGGGCTTCGCCCTGCGCTCCGAAGTGGAGCGGCCTGGTGGCCGCTAGCCGTACCGACCGCCCACCACCTCGCGCAGCTTCGGCCGGTTGTGCGTCGCCTGCACGCGTCGCACGGTGCCCGAGCGCGAGCGCATCACCAGCGACTCGGTGGTCGCGTGGCCGTCGTCGAGATAGCGGACTCCGGCGAGCAGGTCACCGTCCGTGACGCCCGTCGCGGCGAAGAAGACGTCGTCGCCGGTGACGAGATCGTCGGTGTCGAGCACGCGATCGAGGTCGTAGCCGGCATCCTCGGCCGCCTTGCGCTCATCGTCGTCCCTGGGCCAGAGACGGCCGAGGATCCGCCCGCCGAGGCACTTGATGGCCGAAGCCGAGAGCACGCCCTCCGGCGTGCCACCGACGCCCCAGAGCAGGTCGATTCCCGTGTTCGGCATCACGGCGAACAGCGAGGCGGCCACGTCGCCGTCGGAGATGAAGCGGATGCTGGCGCCGACCTCGCGCAGCGCCTCCACCGCCTGCTCGTGACGAGGCCGGTCGAGCATGATGACGGTGACGTCGCCGGTCTCCCCACCCTTCCGCTGGGCGATCTTGCGGACCACGTCCTCGAGCGTGTCGGTGAGGCTGATCAGGTCGGCGGCGCGTGGGCCGGTCGCGATCTTCTCCATGTACACGCACGGGCCCGGGTCGAACATCGTGCCCCTCTCTGAGAGCGCGATCACTGAGAGCGCGGAGGGCTGGCCGCGGGCGGTCAGCGTGGTGCCCTCGAGCGGGTCGACGGCGATGTCGACGACCGGCGGACTGCCGTCGCCGATCTCCTCGCCGTTGTAGAGCATGGGTGCCTCGTCCTTCTCGCCCTCGCCGATCACGACGATCCCGTCCATGGGAACGGTGTCGAGCATCAGGCGCATCGCGTCGACGGCGGCGCCGTCGGCGCTCTCCTTCTCACCACGGCCGACCCAGCGGCCGGCCGCCAACGCGCCGGCCTCCGTGACGCGGACGAGCTCGAGCGCCAGGTTGCGGTCCGGATGCGACGGGTCGCGGACGTCGTGCGAGATCACGTGTTGGTCGGCTTCGGCCACGCTTAGAGGCTAAAGGTGGACGGCTTCGCCATCTACGGCCGCCACAAAAACCGCGGCCGGATCTACTTTTAGCGGCCGCACGCGGCCGCTAAAAGGTGGCGGGCGGTTTTCGCCGGGCGCCCCCGCCGCTCTCCGCGGCTCTGAACCCGCCGGAGATGAAGATCCCGATCGAGGCGAGCAGGGCCAGCCAGTAGCCGAAGGAGAGGCTGATCTCGAGGCCGTTCTGCGGCTTGCTGACGATCCCGTTGAACGCGATCAACACGAAGGCGGTGAGGCCGACGATCGCGGTCAGCTCGCCGCGAGGCCAGGACAGCGCGTGGCCGCGGACCACGATCCAAGCCAGGATGAAGGGCGCGGCCGCGGCGGCGAGCAGCAGCCAGCGCGCGATCGGAAAGGTGTCCCAGGCGCTGCAGCTCGAGTTGCCGACCCCACACGCCCAGTTGGCCGGATCGCTGCCTCTCTGCACCACGCTGGGGTCGGTCGAGAGCGAAAACCACTCGAGGAACAGGCTGATCACCAGGACCGTCGCCGCGACCATCCCGATGATCTCCGAGCGATCCAGCTTGGAGAGGTCCATGGGGCGACCCTATCCGACATCAATCCGGTTGCGCCTGCCGGCGCACCCTCGCGTATGCCGCGTATGTATAGGGTCGCGGTTGTGGCGCAGCGCTGGGGATTGACCGTTCCGCTCACCGGGTTGTCCCTGCCGGACAACGAGGACCTCGTTCGGCGCGCCGAGGCGGCCGGTTACACGGACCTCTGGTCCGGTGAGACCAACGGGCCGGACGGCTTCACCCCGCTCACCCTGGCCTCCGCCTGGACCGATCAGGTTCGCCTTGGCACCGGCGTGGTCGGCGTGATGCAGCGGGGCCGCGCCCTGCTTGCCCAGGAGGCGGCTGCAGCCGCCGATGCATCGGGCGGTCGCTTCGCGCTCGGCATCGGCGCCTCCTCGGACCGGATCATCGAGGGCTGGAACGGGATGCCCTTCGAGAAGCCGCTCAGCAAGATGTCGGAGACCATCGACTTCCTGAGGACCGCGCTGTCGGGGGAGCGTGCCGCCGGCGGCTTCAAGCTGGAGCGGGCGCCCGAGGAGAGGGTGCCGATCATCGTCGCGGCGCTGCGCGGCAAGATGCTGCGACTCGCGGTGGAGAAGGGCGACGGGGCCTTCACGAACTTCCTTCCCCTGGCGGGCCTGCCGAAGGTCGCCGGTGAGCTCGCAGGGGCACCCCAGAGCTTCGAGCTGCTCTGCCGCTTCTTCTGCATCCCCGGCGAGCGCGAGCAGGTGGAGCCGCTCGCCCGTTTCATGTTCTCGTCCTACATCACCGTTCCGGTCTACGAGGCCTTCTACCGCTGGCTCGGCTATGGGGAGAAGATCGACGAGATGGTCGAGGCCTGGAACGCGAAGGACCGCCAGAAGGCCGCCGGGGCCGCGCCCTGGGACCTGATCGAGGAGATGTTCATCTTCGGTGAGCCCGAGCAGATGAAGGAGAGGCTCGGGGCGTTCGTCGAGGGCGGCATCACGCTGCCCGTGATCACCCCGATCACCACGCCGGACAAGCTCGGCGAGCTGATCGAGGCGCTAGGCCGCTAGCCGCTTCCAAAAGCGGACGTACTCTCGCTCGTGGCCTATGCCGGCCTCGATCGCGTGCATCACCCCTTCGGGCGCGGCGACCCTGCGGCACAGCTCGAGCTGCTCCTCGTACTCGCGCAGCTTGGCCTCGTGGGTCTCCAGCTGCCGCGGGGCGAGCGTCTTCGGATCGGCGCCAAAGAAGAGCTTGAGCAGCCCCGCGTCCCGCAGCTCATAGAGCTCGCCGGTCGGCTCCCCCCGCCAGCGATCGAGCTCCTCCTTACCCCTCTTCGTGAGGCGGTAGAGGCGCCGGCGCCTGCCGGATTTCTCGCGGCGCTCCGACAACAGGCCGACCTCGGCGAGGCGCCCGCACTCCGAGTACAGCTGCGTGTGCGGGAGCGACCAGAACTGGCCGACTCCTTGGGCGGCCGCCTGCTTCAGGTCGTAGGGGGAAGCGGGCTGCATCTGCTCGATCAGGCCGAGCAGGACGTAGGAGGTGGGTGTGAGCCTTGTCACTGCCATAGGGCGAGGAGAATACGATACTCTCCGTACCGTACGGATTGAACCATTCAGGAGAGATCATGAGCCAGACCGCACAGAAGACGCCCCCAGCGCACTCATCGAATTTGACCTCGGGCCTCGAATCGCTCGAGCAGGAGATGCGAGTCGATTCGCTGCCGCTGGAGGGGCAGCTGCCGGCCTGGCTCCAGGGATCGCTGGTTCGGACCGGCCCGGCGAAATGGGAAGTCGGCGGGCGGTCGATGAACCACTGGTTCGACGGCTTTGCGATGCTGCACCGCTTCGGGATCGCCGATGGCGAGGTCTCATATGCGAACCGGTTCCTCGAGACCAAGGCCTACCGCGCGGCGAAGCAGAGGGACGAGATCGTCTACTCCGAGTTCGCCACCGATCCGTGCCGCTCGCTCTTCGCTCGCGTCTTCTCCATGTTCTCGCCGAAGATCTCCGACAACGCGAACGTCAACCTGGTCAAGCTCGGCGAACGCTACATCTCGATGACGGAGACACCGATCCCCGTCGAGTTCGACGGCGACACGCTGGAAACAGTGGGCGTCGCCTACGAGTCGCCGGGGATGCTGACCACCGCCCATCCACACCTCGATCGCGAGTCCGGCGGCATGCTCAATTATTCGGCCAAGCTCGGGCCCCGGAATCGCTACCGGTTCTTCCACCTGTCCCCGGGCGCCGCGAAGCCGGAGGTGCTCGCCGAGTTGCCCGTCAAGGAGCCCGCCTACATGCACTCCTTCGGCCTCAGCGAGCGCTGGCTGGTGCTGGCGGAGTTCCCGCTGGTGGTCAACCCGATCAGCATCCCGCTCTCGGGCCGGCCCTACATCGAGAACTATCGCTGGAAGCCGGAACGTGGCACGAAGTTCACCCTGATCGATCGCCGAACCGGCGAGGCGACGGGTCCGTTCGAGACGGATGCTTTCTTCTGCTTCCACCACGTGAACACCTACGAGGAGAACGGGTCAGTGGTGGTCGACGCCTGCACGTTCGAGGACGCAGGGATCATCGAGGACCTCTATCTCGACCGGCTCCGTGACGGCAAGCCCATCGCTCGAGCGGAGCTGAGGCGGTTCCGAATTGACCTCTCGTCAGGCCGCGTCGCCACCGAGCAGCTGGCTGAGGGCCTGGAGCTGCCACGAATCAATTACGGCCGGCACAACGAACGTCCCTACCGCTACGTCTGGGGAATCGACCAGAAGACCGGCTGGCTCGACCGGATCGTCAAGGTCGATGTCGCCGAGGGCCGCACGATCGAATGGCGCGAGGAGAGCTGTAGTCCGGGCGAGCCCGTCTTCGTCGCCGCCCCCGACGCGGAGGCGGAGGACGACGGCGTGCTGCTGTCGGTGGTCTTCGACTCGCGTTCGGGCCGGTCGTTCATGCTCGTGCTGGATGCCGCGGAGCTGACCGAGCTGGCCCGTGCCGAGGCCCCGCACCACATCCCGTACGGCTTCCACGGGCAGTTCGTGGGCGAGGATGCTCCGTCGGAGCGACCCGTTTAGTTCATAGCGCGCGCGAGGGAAAGGGCGTAGAGGCCCTCGGGGTCCGTCCACCAGTCGGTCAGCTCGAGGCCGGCTTCGGCGTAGATGCCCTCGAGGCCGGGACGCAGGAACTTGGTCGATATCTCGGTGCGCATCTCCTCGCCCGCCCCGAACGGCACCAGCATCTCGAGCGCCGAGACGTTGACCACCTGGTTCGCCTGGGAGCGCAGCCGGATGTCGACCCAGAGGTTCTCCGGGTCCCAGCGGGCGACGTGCTCGAACGAGTCGACGTCGAAGTCGGCGCCCAGCTCGCGATTGAGGACGGAGAGAACGTTCTTGTTGAATTTCGCTGTGACGCCCGCGGAATCGTTGTAGGCGGCCTCCAGAGTCGCGCGGTCCTTGACCAGGTCGGTGCCCAGCAGGAAGCGGTCCTCGGGGTCGAGCAGGTTGGCGATGCGCCGCAGGAAGCCGGCGCGCTGATGCGGGGCGAAGTTGCCGATCGTTCCGCCGAGGAGCGCGATCACCCGGGGGCCACCAACCGGGATGCGCTCCAGGTCGAACTCGAAGTCGCAGACCAGGCCACGGACGTTGATCCCCTCGTATTCGCCGGCGATTCGCTCGGCGGTGTCGCGGGTGATCTCCTCCGAGATGTCGACCGGGCAGTAGGTCTCGAGACAGCCGACCTCCCGCATGGCGTCGAGCAGGACGCGCGTCTTGCGGGCCGATCCGGAGCCCAACTCGATCAGGCTCGCGGGGCGGTTCGCAGCCTCGCAGATCTCAGTCGAGCGGCCCTCGAGGATCTCGCGCTCGCAGCGGGTCGGGTAGTACTCCTCGAGCTCAGTGATCTGCTCGAAGAGCTCCGAGCCCTTCTCGTCGTAGAAGTAGCGCGGCGAGAGCTCCTTGAAGGGGCTGGTCAGCCCCGCCCGGACGTCGGCCGCCATCCCGGAGAGTGGCCCTCCCGGAGGAAGGTTGACCTGGATCGTGATCCGGTCCGTGGTTGTGTCGGCGGGAGCGATGGCGGCGTTCTCGGGGGCTTGTTGCGTCCTCGTCTCGGGTTCGGATCAGTCGTTACTACGACCTCGGCGACCCGACGGATTCATCGCGGGCACAGCGAATGCCGGCGAAGATCTGCCGGCGCTCCGCGAGGTCCCAGTTCCGGAAGCTCGTCCGGATCACGTGGCGACGCGTGGCCCACGCCCCGCCCCGCAGGACCTTGTACGTATCGCCGAAGAAGACCTCGGAGTACTCGGGGTAGGGAAAGGCCGCGAAGCCGGGTAGGCGGTGAAGTCGGAGCTGGTCCACTCCCAGACATCGCCCAGCATCTGCACCGCCCCGCAGTCCGAGGCAGCGTCGGCGTACGCCCCCGCCGGCGCGCAGCCGAAGGAGAGCTGATCGAGGTTGGCGCGCTCGCGATTGCTGCCTGCTGCGGCCGCCTCCCACTCGGCCTCCGTGGGGAGCCGCTTTCCCGCCCAGCGGGCGTAGGCATCGGCCTCGTGCCAGGAGACGTGGATGACCGGGAGGCGCGGATCGACCTCCGCGGTACTCCCCATCGCTGTCCGGACCCAGCCCCCCTCCCCATCGCGCTCCCAGTACATGGGCGGCTCGGCGCCGGTCTCCTCCAGGTAGGCGATGTAATCCGCGTTGCTCACAGGGGTGCGGTCGATCAGGAAGGGCTCGAGCTCGACCCGGTGGCGGGGCCGCTCGTTGTCGTACGCAAATCCAACGGCCGGCGCCCCGACCTCGTGAGATCCAGCCTCGACCCGGACCATCTCCGGCCCCTCGGCGACAGCCTCGGCAGCGGGGGCGCCGTCGGTCTCGACGGGCTCGTAGGCCTCGACCATCTGCAGCAGCTGCAGCATCGTCTCGTTGTGCTGGTGCTCGTGGGCGAGCAGCATCTCGTAGGCGAAGCCGTCCGCCAGCAGCTCGTCGTCGGGGTCGAGTTCGATCTCGTTCAGGACCTCCAGCGTGCGCTCTCGGACCTGCTCCATGTATGGGCGGACCTCGTCGGCCCGCAGGATCGGCAGCTCGCCCCGGATCTTGCGGGGCTGCTCGATCGCGTCGTAGAGATCGCCGAGGTCGCCGCGGAGAGGTTCGCGGCCGCCGATCCGCTGAACGAGCCAGAGCTCCTCGAAGTTGCCGATGTGGCCGAGGTCCCAGATCAGCGGGCTGAGGATCGGGTCGTAGACCCGATTGAGCTGCTCCTCGGTGAGCGGCTCGATCAGCTTGAGGGTGTGGCGGCGGGCTTCATCCAGACTCTGGGCCAGTTCGGCCTTGCGGTCGGAAGCGGGACCAGGTCCACCGGCGGTCGTGGGTGCAGCAACCTCGGCGATGGGTCAAGACTAGCGGGACGCGGCGGCCGGCTCGGCGCGCGGGTCCTGTCGCCGGATCCCACCCCGGGTCGAGGGATCTCACCGCGGATGGGATCCGGCGCCACCGGCGCCAGCCGACTCGCGCCCGTTCAAATAAGGTGCGCCGCCGATGAAGATCGACGGGGCAAGCGCGCTGGTCGCCGGCGGCGCCTCCGGGCTCGGCGCGGCGACGGCGCGGGCGCTGCACGAGCGCGGCGCGTCGGTCGTGATCGCCGACATGAACGCCGAGAAGGGAGAGGCGCTCGCCTCCGAACTCGGCGAGAACGCCGCCTTCCTGGAGGCGAACGTGATGGAGCCGGAGCCGGTCCAGGAGGCGGTGGACGCAGCCGCGGATGCGCCGGGCGGCCTTCGCATCTCGGTCTGCTGCGCGGGGATCGGCTGGGCTCAGCGCACCGCCTCGAAGCAGGGACCGCACGACCTGGAGATCTTCCACAACGTCATCAAGGTCAACCTGGTCGGGACCTTCAACGTGCTCCGGCTCGCCTGCGCGGCCATGTCGGACAACGAGCCCGACGACGAGGGTGAGCGGGGCGTCTGCATCAACACCGCCTCGATCGCCGCCTGGGACGGGCAGATCGGCCAGGTCGCCTACTCGGCCTCGAAGGGCGGCGTGGTCGGTCTCACACTGCCGGCGGCCCGGGACATGGCGGGCCGCGGTATCCGCGTCAACACCATCGCCCCCGGCCTCTTCGACACCCCGCTGCTGGCGGCGCTGCCGGAGGATCAGCGCCAGGCCCTCGGGGCGGGGATCCCCTTCCCCTCGCGGCTCGGCCGGCCGGAGGAGTACGGGCAGCTCGCCTGCGAGATCGTCTCCAACACGATGCTGAACGGGGAGGCGATCCGGCTGGACGGCGCGCTGAGGATGCCGCCCAGGTAGGCAGTCGGCGCTCGCCGACGGCGGTGCCGCCCGCTCAGTCTGTCCCTTCGTACTCGGGGTCCCAGTAGACCCGCTTCCGCCACGGCGGGGTGACCGCGAACGAGTAGGAGTCCCGGTCGGCGAGGGACTCGATCGGGACCAGCCTGATGCTCCCGCGGGGGCTAGTCCTGGCGCCAGGCCCGAAGAGCTCGCCCCGGATCCGGTTCGCCAGCAGCTCCTGGCGGTGGCGCTCCTCCTCCGGGCCGAGCGGTCCGCGCAAGGCGCGAGTGGACAACGCCAGCTTCATGTTCGCCAGCTGGGCGGCGAGCGCGCGCTGCAGCGAGGCCTCGGTCGCATGACCGGCGTGGCTGCCGCCCGACACGTACAGGGTCCCGTGGGAGCGAGTCCAGCCTCGGGCGTCGCGCAGGCCCAGCGACTCGGTCACGTCCCGGACCTGCGCCGCCCCCGGCACCTCCCCTGCTGCGTCCGAAGCCCAGTCCACGGCAGGCGCGTCGGCGCCGTTGTAGCCGTTGTGCGAGCTGGCGCGGGCATCCACGCTGCCGTCCCGGTTGATCCGGATCTGCACGCCCTCCCAATCGTCGGCGTGGAATCCGCGGGTGCCGAGCAGTGCCCGCGAGGTGGCGGAGTCGGCGTAGTACTCCCAGTACTGGATGTAGACGCACCCAGCCCGCTCGCCGGAGCAGTCGTAGCCCCGCGACGCCGCCCGCGCCGGCTCGCGGCAGTCGATCAGGTGGGTGAACAGGGTGACCGGCTGGCCGGCCCGTGACCGCGTCACCCGGCCGGTCTCCGGCCCGTCGGAGCAGGCCGGCGAGCCGCAGCTGCGGAAGTCGACCGGCAGCGCGGTCATTCCCCGCTCGTAGACGATCCGCGGCGCGTTCTCTCGGACCTTGCCCGCCAGCTCGCCGTAGGGACCGGCGAGCTGCGGGTCGCTGCGGCAGCCGTAGCTCAGCTTGACGGCGCAGACGATCCGCTCGCCGATCTCATGGGCGAGCACCATGCCCTGCAGTCGCAGCCCGGCGAGCCAGGCGAGCGCTCCCATAGCGAGGGACACCAGTGCGATCAGAGCAATCCACTCGATCGTGGCCTGGCCGGATCTGGGGCGAGCACACGCGGATGAAGCTAGTCACGGGGGTGACACCGAAGGCGCCTCGGAGTGACGAGACGTTCGCCCGGGCGGGCCGAAACTGGTGCTAGGGTCGCGCCGTGGCCGACGAACTCCAGACGACCGCCAAGAAGCAGCGCGGCGCCCGGTTCTACATCACGGTCATCGCAATCGTCCTCGCCGCGATCTTCATCCTGCAGAACACCCAGAAGGTGGACGTGAAGTTCTTCTTCTCGACCACCAACATCCCGCTGATCTTCGCTCTGCTGCTCGCGGCGTTGCTTGGCTTCATCATCGGGTTGGCGCTGCCGAGGTTCCGCCGGCACGACTGAGGTCGCGACTTTGGGTGAGGCCGCCGATGTCGTTCGCGCTGCGTTTCAACCGCGCCAATGCCGGCGACCCGGAGGGTCTCGCCGCGCTCTGCCTCGAGGCGGTCGAGTTCCGCGACGTGCCTGAGATCCCCGGTTCCGGCATCTATCGCGGCCGCGAGGGGATCAGGGACTGGCTGCAGAGCGTTCGCGAGATCTCGGACGATCTGCAGCTCCAGATCTGGCTACAGCCGGCGCGAGGAGGCGGTCGCTGACTTGGAGTCGGGCTAGAGCTCCTCGATCTGGGCGGCGATGTCGGATGCCGCGCCCTTGGCGTCGCTGAACAGCATCGAGGTCTTGTCCTCGTAGAAGAGGTCGTTGTCGATGCCGGCGAATCCGGGGCTGAGGCTGCGCTTGATGACGATGACCTCCTTGGCCTCATCGACCTCGATGATCGGCATGCCCGCGATCGGCGAGTTGGGGTCGTCCTTGGCGGCCGGGTTGGTGACGTCGTTGGCCCCGATCACCACAGCGACGTCCATCTGCGGCATCTCGGGATTGATCTCGTCCATCTCCTTGAGCTGCTCGTAGGGGACGTCGGCCTCGGCGAGCAGGACGTTCATGTGGCCGGGCATCCGGCCCGCAACCGGATGGATCGCGTAGCTGACGTTGACCCCCCGCTTCTCGAGCTCGTTGGCCAGCTCCTTGACCGCGTGCTGTGCCTGCGCGACCGCCATGCCGTAGCCGGGGACGAAGACGACGGAGTCGGCGTAGCCGAGCTTGATCGCGGCGTCCTCGGGGCCGATCGAGTGGACAGGGCGCTCCTCCCTCTCCCCCGCTGACGCGCTCACGGCTCCGAAGCCCGAGAACAGGAGGTTGGAGATCGAGCGGTTCATCGCGCGGCTCATCTCGAGGGTGAGGATGGTTCCCGAGGATCCGACCAGCGTGCCGGCGACGATCAGGACGACGTTGTCCAGCGCGAATCCCGCCGCGGCCGCCGCGAGACCGGTGAAGGCGTTGAGCAGCGAGATCACCACGGGCATGTCCGCGCCGCCGATCGGCAGCACGAAGAGGTTGCCCAGCACCGCCGCGGCGATCAGGACGCCGATGTAGAGACCCTGTGAGGGCGAGTCGTGATCTATGCCGAGCACGATGCAGCCGGCCAGGATGGCCGCCAGCAGCAGCCCGTTGACGATGTGCTGCCCGGGAAACTGGATAGGGCGGCTCGGGAGGATCGCCTGCAGCTTGCCGAACGCAATGTTCGATCCCCAGAAGGAGACCGAGCCGATCACGGTCGAGAAGAGGACCGGGACGAGGATCCGGAGCTCGATGCTGGCTCCCCCGCTGCCGGCGTGGCGGAACTCCGACCACGAGATCAGCGCCGCGGCGCCGCCGCCCACGCCGTTGTACAGCGCCACCATCTGCGGCATCTGGGTCATCTGGACCCGGCGGGAGGCGACCGCTCCCACGGCGGTCCCGATCAGGATGCCGATCAGGATCAGGACGCCGTTCCCGATCACGTCGAGCGAGAGGGTGATCGCGATCGCGACCAGCATCCCTGCCGCGGCGATCAGGTTGCCGCGACGGGCCGTGCGCGGGTGCGTCCCCTGCTGGATCCCGAAGATGAACAGGGAGAAGGCGACGATGTAGCAGGCGGTGACGAAGTCGCTGTTGGGCGACAGCGCCGCCAGCGGGGCCTCGGTCACTGACCGGACTTCCCGGGTTGATCCGAGGGTGCTCCGTCAGGAGCAACCCGATTTGTGCTTGGCTCGGGCTCCTTCTCTGGCTTCCGCTTCCTGCCGCTGAACATGCCGAGCATCCGGTCGGTGACCATGAAGCCGCCGACGATGTTGATCGTGCCGAAGGCGATGGCGATCACGCCGATCACCTTCTCCAGCGTGTCATCGGCGGAGCCGATCACGATCAGCCCGCCGAGCATGACGATGCCGTGGATCGCGTTCGTCTGCGACATCAGCGGTGTGTGCAGGGTCGTCGGCACCTTCGAGATCACCTCGAAGCCGACGAAGGCGGCGAGGACGAAGATCGTGATCTCGGTGATCAGGCTCATGACGCGGCCTCCTTGGCTCTCTCATTGACGATCGCGCCGTCCTTGGTGAGCAGGGCGCCGGCGATGATCTCGTCCTCGGTGTCGACCTTCAGGTTGCCCTCCTCGTCGATCAGCAGCTCGACGAGGTTCTGGAGGTTCTTGGCGTAGAGAGCGGACGCGTTGCCGGCCATCTGGCTCGGCAGGTTCGCCGGGCCGATGATCTTGACGCCATCCGCTTCGACCGTCTCCCCCGGCTTCGACCCCTCGACGTTCCCGCCCGTCTCGGCCGCCAGGTCGATGAGGACCGAGCCGGGCGCCATGCCCTTCACGGCCTCGGCGGTGATCAGGCGCGGGGCCGGCCGACCCGGGATCTGGGCAGTCGTGATGATCACGTCCTGACGCTTGGCTGCTTCGCCCAGCTCGCCGCGAAGCTTCTCGTTCTCCTCGTCGGTGAGCGGCCGGGCGTAGCCGCCCTCGCCCTCGGCGTCCTTCACCGCCTCCACCTCGAGGAATCGCCCGCCGAGCGACTGGACCTGCTCCTTGACCACCGAGCGGACGTCGAAGCCGGTGACGACGCCTGCCGAGGCGCTTGGCGGTGGCGATCGCCTGCAGGCCCGCGACGCCGGCGCCGAGCACGAGGACCTTGGCGGGTGGGATCGTCCCCGCCGCCGTGGTCATCATCGGGAAGAGCTTGCCGGACTCGCGGGCGGCGATCAGCACGGACATGTAGCCGCCAAGGTTCGCCTGCGAGGAGAGCGCGTCCATCGACTGTGCGCGCGTGATCCGCGGGATCGCCTCCATCGCGAGGCTGGTGACCCCCGCTTCGGCCAGCGACTTCGCCAGGGCGGGATTGGTGAGGGGCTCGAGGAAGCCGATCAGGACCTGGCCCTGCTTCAGGCGTCCAACCTCCTCGTCCGCCGGCGGCGTCACCTTGAGGACGACGTCCGCGCCCCAGGGGTCGTCTCCGACCTTGGCCCCGGCGTCGGTGTACTCGGAGTCCGGGTGCGAGGCGCCCTCGCCCGCGCCGGCCTCGACGGCGACCTCGATCTCCTTCGCGGTGAGCGCCTTGACCACGTCCGGGACGAGCGCCACTCGGCGCTCTCCCTCTGCGGTCTCCTTTGGGACTCCGATCTTCATCCGGACGATTCAGTCATCAACGGCGGCCACAAAAACCGCCGCCGAATCGGGATCAGGACGGCGGCAATCTAGTCGGTTTTGCCTCCGGACCACTCCGGCAGCGCGGCGGCCTCGAGGGCCTCCACGGGCGCGACAAAGAGCTGCAGGCGAGTGATCTTGCCGTCCACCACGCGGTACAGGTAGCCGCTCTCGCCACCGACCGCGGCGCCGCTCGCCCGCCCCTGTGCCGCCATGCTTCGCCACAGGAAGACGACTCCGCCACCGAGATCGCGAGTCTCGGTGACTCGAAGCGGTAGTCGGGCGCGAACGGCCCGGAACCAGTCGCCGAACCACTCGCCGACGGCGCTCCTCCCCTCATAGGTCCCCGGCGTGATGCCCCAGCCGTCGCTCACGACCAGCACGACGTCGTCGGCGTAGAGCCCCATGGCCCGCTCGAAGTCGCGCTCGTTGGTCGCGGCGAACTGCTCACCGGAGGACGTCGACGTCGGCCTCGACACGCGGCGAGTCTAGGCGGGCGAGCCCGCGCCGACCATGTCGGCGAGCTTCTCGAGGGTGCGCACGTTCTCCTCGTGGTTCCCGTGCATCGGCGAGACGATCATCCGGTCGACGCCGGCATCCGCAAAGCGCTTGACGCGCTCCGCAACCTCGTCCTCGGTGCCGATCATCGCGGTGGCGTCGACCAGCTCGTCCGGGATCGCGGCGTACGCCTCCTCACGCTTGCCGTCGAGATAGAGCGATTGGACCTCGTCGGCAACCTCGGCGAAGCCGAAGCGCCGGGTCAGGTCGGCGTAGAAGTTGGTCTTCTTCGAGCCCATGCCGCCGATGTACAGCAGCAGCCCGGCCTTGACCATGCCGCGGGCGGCGTCGAGGTCACCGTCGATCGCCACCTGTACCGAGGGCGAGACCTTGAAGTCCTCGCGCGTGCGGCCGCTCTTCGCCAGGCCGGCCTCGATGTGCTCGCCCCAGACGTCCTCCCACTTGTCGACGGAGAAGAAGATCGGGATCCAGCCGTCGGCGACCTCGGCGGCCAGCTCGACCGACTTGCGGCCGATCGCCCCCAGGTAGATCGGGATCTCGCTACGCAGCGGGTGCATGTTCAGCTTGAGAGCCTTGCCCTGGCCGGTCACTCCTTCGCCCTCGGTGAGCGGCAGCTTGTAGTGCTTGCCTTCGTATTCGAGGCGGCCGTCGCGCGCGACGACCTGCTTGACGATCTCGACGTACTCCCGGGTCCGGCCCCAGGGCTTCTCGTAAGGAACCCCGTACCAACCTTCGGAGACCTGCGGGCCGGAGGGACCGAAACCGAAGATGAAGCGGCCTCCGGAGAGCCCGTCGATGGTGACGCCCGCCATCGCGGCTGCTGCGGGCTGACGCGCGGGCACCTGGAGGATCGCGGCGCCCAGCTGGATCGTCTCGGTCTTCGCCGCCAGATAGGCGAGCACGCTCACCGCATCGGATCCATAGGACTCGGCCGCCCAGACCGAGTCGAAGCCGGCGCGCTCGGCGGCCAGCGCCATGTCGGTCGCCTCATCGCCCTGCGGGCCGATCCCCCAGTAGCCGAGGTTGAGTCCAAGCTTCAAACCCATGTCTCGGCAACCCTAGTGACTCTTCACCTTTTCTGGGGTGAAGGCCGGCCGCCGGGCAGCCGACATTGGCAGAGATGACACCGGAGCAGATGAACCATCGGGCGCAGCAGGCGGAGCGGCTCCTGGAGCGATACCGGGAGCTGGAGCGCGAGCGCGAGGCGGGCGGCCTCTACGAGGACGCCCTGGAGGCTCGCCGGCTGTGTCTCGAGCAGGAGGCGTCGGTCATCTACTGGCGCACTCGGGCCTCCGAGGCGGCGTAGCCGCACGCCGGTCCAGCGGCCCTTGGCCGTGGGGATCCCCCGCCGCTAGGTGCCGAGGTCGTTGACGTGCAGGACGGCGGTCTGTTGGCTGGAGCCGCGGCTGGCGGTGATCGTCGCGTCGCCGCTCGTTGTGCCGACGGTGGTCACCTGGAACGTGGCGCTGAGCTGATCCTGCGGGACCGTGACGGTGAGGGGAACGGTCACGCCCGCGAGGCTCGAGGAGAGGTCGACCACCGCGCCGCCCGCGGGCGCCTCGCAGTCGAGGGTGACCGTGCCGGCCGAGGAGTTGCCGGCGGTGACGGTGTCGGGCGCAAGCGCCAGGCCGGTGACCGCCGGGTTCGGGCTCGTCGGGCTGACAGAGGCAGAGTCGGTCGCCTGCGAGGACCCGAGCGTCGCGGTGACCGTGACCGACGAAGAGGGAGCAACCGTGGCCACTCCGAAGAGCGCGCTCGACGAGCCGGAGGGAACGGAGACCGTCGGCGGCACGGTCAGGACCAGAGGGTTGCTGCTCTGCAGGGCAACCGGGGTGTCGGCGGGCGCCGGGACATCGAGGGACACCCGATTCGAGTTGAAGGTGCTCGGCCCGGTGAAGCACTGCCTCTCGAGGGCGACGGACTTGACGCTCGGATCGCTGACGACGCTGAGCTGGGTGTTGACGTTGCCCGCGCCGATCGAGGCCGTCAGGGTCGCGGTGACGGAGGCGCCCGCCGTCGTATCGACCGTGAAGGTGGCGCTGGTCTGGCCGGCGGCGACCACGACGTTGGCGGGCACGGCCGCGCGCGCCGGCTGATCGCTCTGCAGGGTGACCGTCTGCCCGCCGGCGGGCGCGGTCCGGTTGATCGTCACGTGCCCGGTGGTGGAGTCGCCCGCGAGGACGGGGTTATCCGTGACACCGATGACGCTCACCTGGGCCCCAGGAGGTGGGGGCGGCGGCTGAGTGGGAGTCGAATGCGTCGCCTGGCCGGGGATGCTGCTCACCGACGGGCGGCCGCACTTCCGCTTCTTCTTCTTGTGGCTGCCCTTCTTCCCCTTCTTGCACTTGCTCGCCGAGGCGACCGGGCCGGTCTTCGAGCTCGCCGGCATGGCCAGCGTGCCGCCGGCGAGGGACGCAACGAGTGCAGCAAGCGTGATCCTCCTGATCAGCACCGACACGCCCATTGACTCGGCCTGCGGGCGACGCAGTCAAGCCTGCGCGGGCGCTCTGGACAGAAGTCCTGACCCCAGTATTGAGGACAAAAATGCAGAGCTTGCGAAATGCTTGCGCTAGGATGGAGGCACGATGAGCCCGGTCCTCACCCCCACCCTGCTCGACCCGATCGCGGAGAGCCTGGAGCTCTCCGAGACTGAGCTTGGCCGGCTCTTCGGCGTCAGCCGGCAGGCCGTGGGGCAGTGGCGCGAGCGAGGCGTTCCCTCGAGTCGTATGACCAGGGTCACCACGGTGGCCGCGGTCTGCGACCTGCTCGGCCATCGTCTCAAGCGCGAGCGGATCCCGGGCGTCGCCCGCCGGCCGGCGAAGGCCTACGGGGGGCTCTCGATGCTCGAGATGATCGAGCGCGGCCGCGAGGACGAGCTGCTCACGCTGGTGCGGCGCTCGTTCGACTGGGCGACGACGGTCTGAAGTGCGGACGATCCGGCGGGGCGGGCCCTACGTGCGGGTGGCCGACCCGGACTGGGACGATCCGCTCGACGGCCGCTACGCCGGGGAGCGCGGTGGCCGCTGGAACCCGCCGGAGTCGTTCCCCGTCGTCTACCTCTGCCGCTCGGTTCCGGTCGCCCGGGCGAACGTCTACCGCAAGCTCGAGGGACAGCCGTACGGGCCGGAGGACCTGCGCCCCGGGACCGGTCCTGTCCTGGTGCGGACCACGGTCCCGGAGGACCGCTACCTGAACGTGGTCACGGACGCGGGCTGCCGCGATGTCGGCCTGCCCCGCACCTACCCGCTCGACAGCCGGCGCCGTACCGTCCCCTGGCGGCGGTGCCAGCCGATCGGCCAGCGTGCCTGGGAGGCCGGGCTCCCGGGCGTGGCGGCGCGCAGCGCGACGGGCGCCGGGGAGGAGCTCGCCTACATCGGGCGGCGCAAGCTGCGGCCCGGAGCGGTCCGCATGTTCGAGCAGTGGTTCTGGGTAGCTCCGCTTCGCTAACAATGCGACGGTGAGCTACCAGCGTCATCCCGGTGGGCTCTCCAGCCAGGAGGCCGCCAAGCGCCTGGGCCAGCTCGGCCCCGTCGAGGACCGCACCAGCCGCTCGATCGCGAGCATCGTCGCCGGCAACGTCTTCACCTTCTTCAACCTGATCATCGGCGTCTTCTTCGTCGTCATGCTGGCGCTCGGGCTGTTCGCCGACGCACTCTTCGGGTTCATCGCGGTGATCAACAGCTACATCGGGATCAGGCAGGAGATCAAGGCGAAGGAGACGCTGGAGAGCCTCGCGCTGCTGGTCGCGCCAAAGGCCAACGCGGTCCGGGACGGCGAGCTGGTCGAGCTGCGGGCCGAGGAGATCGTGCCCGGCGACTGGATCCGGATCGAGCCGGGCGATCAGCTTGTCGCCGACGGCGAGGTGACCGAGAGCCGGGGACTCACGCTCGACGAGTCGATGCTCACCGGCGAGGCGGACGGCGTCCGGAAGCGAGTGGGCCAGCGGGCGCTCTCGGGCTCGTTCTGCATCACCGGCTCGGGCTATTACACGGTCGACGCGGTTCGCGAGGACAGCTACGCGGAGAAGGTCGCCGGCGAGGCGCGCACCTTCCGGCACCCGCCCTCTCCCCTCCAGGACGAGGTGAACCTCGTGCTGAAGGCGAGCACCTGGCTGATGATCCCGCTCGCGGTCATTCTGATCTTCGCGCTCCAGGCCCGCAGCACCCCGCTCCACGAAGCGGCGCAGACCGCCACCGCGGGGCTGATCACCCTGATCCCCGAGGGGCTGGTCCTGCTGATGAGCGTCACGCTCGCCGTGGCCGCTGTCCGGCTCGCCCGTCTCGACACCCTCGTGCAGCAGATGAGCGCGACCGAGGCGCTGGCGGCGGTCGACACGATCTGTGTCGACAAGACCGGGACGCTGACCACCGGGGAGCTCGAGCTCGTTTCGGTGGACGTCACCGATCCCAAGGAGGCAAGCGGGGCGCAGCGGGCCCTGGCTCGATTTGCGGCCAGCTCCGGGGAGCGCAATCGGACGCTGGAGGCGGTCGCCGAGAACTACCCGGCGAGCGGCGAGCGGGTCCGGGCCGAGGTTCCCTTCTCCTCCGAGTGGAAGTGGAGCGGACTGACCTTCGGGCGGGGCGAGACCTACGTGCTCGGCGCCCCGGACGTGCTGATCAGCCGCGGCTCGCTGTCGCTGCCGGTGCCCCTGCAGCGGAGCCTCGAGGCGAACACGAAGGCCGGGCGCCGGGTCGTCGCCTTCGGGCGCGCCTCGGGCGGCCTGCCCGACAACCCCTACTCCGACCCGCCGCCGGCGGTCACTCCGATCGCACTGATCGTGCTCGAGGAGACCCTGCGGCCCGATGCGCGCGAGACCATTCGATACATGCGCGACCGGGAGATTGATCTGAAGCTGATCTCGGGGGACGCGCAGCAGACCGTCACCGCGGTCGCCTCCGCCGTCGGTATCCCGGCGGGAGCCGGAGTCGTGACCGGTGATGAGCTTCCCGACGACCGGACCTCGCTGGCTCGAGTCGCGGAGGAGAACACGATCTTCTGCCGCATCCGGCCCGAGCAGAAGAAGGCGCTGGTCTCGGCCCTGGCGGAGAGCGGCCGGTTCGTGGCGATGATCGGCGACGGGGTGAACGACGTCCCTGCACTGAAGCAAGCAAGGATGGCAGTCGCCATGGGCTCCGGGAGCCAGATCACCAAGGGGATTTCCGACATCGTGCTGCTCAAGGACCAGTTCTCGCGGCTGCCCCGCGCGGTTGCGGAGGGCCGCCGGATAGCGCGGAACATCCATCGCCTCGGCCGCCTCTACGTGACCAAGACGATCTACGCCGCCGCGCTGATCCTGGTCGTGGCGGTCCCGGGCTGGGCATTTCCCTTCCTGCCTCGGCAGCTGACCGTCGCGGCGTTCATCACGATCGGGGTCCCGTCGTTCGTGCTGGCCCTGGCGCCCAGCGACGGGCCCCTGTACAGAGGGCGGCTGCTGCGGTCCCTCGCCGCCTTCGCGGTCCCCGCCGGGCTGGCCTGCGCCGGGGCGTCGCTGGCGAGCTTCTTCCTCGTCGACACGGTCTTCGGCGGCTCGCTCGAGGCTGGGCGGACGGCGGCGACCACAACCTTGGTCGTAATCGGCCTCTGCCTCATCTTGCTGCTGGAGCGCGGGCCGGGACGCGAGCACATCGCCATCCAGAGCTACATGTTGGCGCTGGTTGCGGCACTCGGCGCCCTCTACGCCCTGATCCTCACGGTCCAGCCGGTCCGGGACTTCTTCGACCTCACGCGGATGGGGGGCGGCCAGCTCTTCCTGGCGCTGCTCTCGGCCGCGGCGGGGCTGGTCCTCGCGAGCGTCGTCTGGCGCATCCCGGCGATCGAGCAACTCGAGGACCGGCCCCCGCCTCCGGACGAGGCGCCCGACCGGGCCGGTCACCGAGCCGCTCTCCGTTCCCCCTGCTCCGACCCCGGTCCCGCGAGCCCGGCCCTCGGGCCAATCGTGAGCCCTTCCTCCGGCCAGGGCACGGCACGTCGCACCAAGATCGTCGCCACGGTCGGGCCAGCCAGCAGCCCGCCGGAGGTCCTGCGCGACCTGTTCGCCGCCGGCGTCGACGTCTTCCGGCTCAACTTCGCGCATGGCACGCGGGACGAGCAGGCGGAGAACGTCCGCCGGATCCGCGCGATCAGCGAGGAGGTCGGACGTGAGGTCGGGATCCTCGGCGACCTGCCTGGCCCGAAGCTGCGCCTCGGCGACCTCGAGGGCGACGTGGCGGTTCTCCACTCCGGCTCGCAGGTGGTGTTGCGCGGCGAGACCAACGGGACGCCGGGCAGTCCCGAGCACCTCACCGTTCAGTGGGACGACTTCGCGAAAGCGGTTAAGCTCGGCGACCCGGTCTTCCTGGCGGATGGGCGAGTGCGGCTGAAGGTCGTATCGATCGACGGCGGCGCGGTGACCTGCGACGTCGAGGCCGGTGGGGCCGTCAGCTCCCACCAGGGGGTGAACCTGCCGGGCGCGGACCACGACCTGCCCGAGACCGGAGCCTCGGACGAGCCCTGGATCGACTTCGCCTGCGAGAACGGCATCGACCTGCTGGCCGTCTCGTTCGTCCGCAGGCCATCCGACCTGACGACGGTCGAGACGCGCATCAAGGAGCGCGGCGCGGACATCCCGCTGATCGCGAAGATCGAGAAGCCCCAGGCCGCCGAGCGGGCCGAGGAGATCATCGACGCGGCGGACAGCGGGATCATGGTCGCCCGCGGCGACCTCGGTGTCGAGCTCCCCATCGAGGAGGTTCCCGGCGCGCAGAAGCGGCTGATCACGCTCGCCGGGCGGGCCTCCAAGCCGACCATCACCGCGACCCAGATGCTGGCGACGATGGTGCGCGCCTCGCGTCCGACCCGGGCGGAGGTGACCGACGTGGCAAACGCGATCTACGACGGCACCGACGCGGTGATGCTCTCCGAGGAGACTGCGATCGGCGATTACCCGGTGGAGGCCGTACGCGTCATGGATCGGATCGCCCGCGTGACCGAGCCGCACCTCCGCTATGGGGAGCTGGTCTTCACCCGAGTCGAGGAGCACGAGCACGACATCGCCGAGACGGTGGCCCAGGTCGCGGTGGCCGCCTGCTACCGGCTGGGCCTGAAGGCGGTCGTCTGTCCGACGTCCTCGGGGCGAACCGCACGGCTGATCTCGGCCCACCGCCCGCGCGTCCCGGTCCTCGCCGTCTCGCAGCGGCTCGAGACTGTCCGCCGGATGAACCTGCTCTTCGGGATCAGCTCGACCCAGGCCGAGGATTGGACCTCGATCCGCAAGCTGCTCGACGACTGCGCGACGCTCGCCCGCGAGCAGGGGATCGCCGAGTCGGGCGACCTGGTCGCCATCACGGCGGGGCTACCGGCGCAGGGCGTCGGCACCAACCTGTTCGAGATTCACCGGGTTCCGTAGCGCCTGGCGGGCGCCACGGATGGTCAGCTCAGCGCGTCGCGCGCCTGGGCCGTGTCGCCGAAGAACTCGGAGTCCATCAACTTGCCGTTGCTCACCTTGTAGAGCCAGACCGAGCGGCCGCTGAGCTCATTGCCGGACTTGGTCTTCCCCACGCCCTCGACGATCACGACGACGGTCTCGCCGTCATCGGCTTCGAGGAAGGCGGTGGGCTTCGGGTCGACCGACTCGAAGTTGGACAGGAACTTCTGGATCATCTCCTTGAACCCCTCGGGTCCCTTGTAGGTGCCGCCCCAGGGCAGCGTGTCGGGGAGTCTGACCTCGGCGTTCTCGTCCGTGGTCGAAACTGCTCCGTCCAGGTCGCCCTTGGCGAAGTCGTCCCAACGGGCCTTGACGGCGTCTGAGTTCTCACCCATTTGAATCTCCTCTCTGCGGCGTCCAGCCACACCGACCGTAACGCCTCCGAGGTCATCGGCGCAAGGGGGCAGGAGCAGGCGTTTCCCCGGCGAACCCCGGGCGAATGGCCCTCCCGCTCAGCTCACTCGGCGGCAGCCTCTTTGACCTCCATCTCGGGATCGACGAGAAGATCTTCCGCTCCCTGCTCGTCTTCATCTTCCTCGCAATCGCGCTGCGGCTCGGAGGAAAGCGAGAGCTGAGCCAGATCAATGTGCTCGACCTGGCGGTGCTGTTGCTCGCCTCCAACGCGCTGCAGAACGCGCTGATCGGGAACGACAACTCGGTCACCGGTGGAGTGATCGGCGCCGGGACGCTGTTCGTGGCCAACTACCTGTTCGTCCGCCTCACATTCCGGAGCATGCGGGCGCGCCGCATCCTGGAGGGAACGCCGAGTGTCCTGCTCCGGAACGGCGAGCCGGTCAAAAAGAACATGAACAGGGAGGCCATCAGCATGGCTGAGCTCGTCGACATCGCACTCGAGCACGGCTTCGCGGATCTCCACAAGGTCGGACTGATCGTGATCGAGACCAGCGGCCAGTTCGTCTGTCTCAACCCGGAGCAGGCGAGGAAATTGCGGCCGGAGATGCTCGAGCAGCCCGGCTAGTTCCTAGTCGCCTGGCGGATAGTCGCCGGGCGCCGGGCGCTCCGCCCGCGGATCCCGGCCGGGCAGCACGAACTGCGTGACGATCAGGTTGGCGACGGGCTTCTGGCCCTTGCGGATCTTGGCTTCGATCACCGCGGTGCTCCGCCCGACGTGCAGCGGGCGCGCCTCGCAGATCATCTCGTCGCCGAGGACGCCGGCGGCGAAGACGTTCAGCTTCAGCTCGATCGTCGTGAAGTCGTGATTGGGCGGCAGGGCGCGGAAGGTCGCCCAGGCGGCGACCGAGTCGCCGAACGCGGTCCAGACGCCGCCGTGAACGAAGCCGCCCGGGTGGAGATGGCGCTTGTCCACCACCATCCGCCCCGTCGCGACCTCGTCGGTGATCTCGACCGGTTCGATCGCCATGTCGCCGGGGAAGGTCCCCGGCAGCCACTGCTTGATGTTCTCGGCGGTGATCTCCGGATTCATGGACGCGGCAGTATCGCGAACCGTGCTCGACCGGCGGCCTAAAGATCCTTGAGCGCGTAGAAGAACGCCTCGGAGAAGGTCGGATAGGGCTGGATCGTCTGGCGCAGCACCTCGATCGGCACCTCGGCCTTGATCGCCAGGGTGGCCTGCTGGAGCCACTCCCCCGCCTCCGGTCCCACGGCGTGGGCCCCGATCAGCTTCTCGCCGTCGGAGACGACGGTGAGGAATCCAGGGTGCTTGTCGTACTCGCGCGAATAGGTCGAGGTCCGAGAGATCGACTGGAGCTGGACCGTGCCTGACGCGGAGCCGTCCTGCTCGCCGACCGCGGCGATCTGCGGATCGGTGAAGACCACGCGCGGCACGGCGCGGTAGTCCGCGGTGACGTCGCGGCCGAGGATGTCGGCTGCCGCGACCCGGCCCTGGTACTTGCCGACGTGGGTGAACGGCCAGATCCCGGTGACGTCGCCGATCGCCCAGACGCCGTCGCCGGCGCGCATCCGCTCATCGACCTCGATCCCCTTGGCGGCGCCGTCCGGATCGATCCCGGCCGCGTCGAGGCCAAAGCCGTGGACCCGCGGCTGGCGCCCGGTCGCCACCAGCAGCTGCTCGCCGCGGAGCTCCGAGCCGTCCTCGAAGGAGAGCGAGTAGCCCTCCCCGCGCCGCTCCGCAGCGCTCGCCTTCACCCCGAGTCGCAGCTCGATTCCCTCCGCGGGCAGGGCCTCGTGCAGCGCCTCGCCGAGGGCCGGCGCCTCGCCCGGCAGCAGGCGATCCTCGCCCTCGGCGATCGCCACGGATGCGCCCAGCCGCGAGAGGGCCTGGCCGAGCTCCACCCCGACGGGGCCGCCGCCGAGGACGACCAGGCGCTGCGGGATCTCGGTCAGCGACGTGGCCTCACGGTTGGTCCAGACGTCGTCGAGCTCGTCAAGCCCGTCGATCGGGGGGATCACGGGGTCCGAGCCGGTGGCGATGATCAGCCGCTCCGTTTCGAGCAGCTTCCCGTCGATCTCGACCTCACCCCGCGCGGAGATACGGGCGTCGCCCCGGCGGAGCTCGACGCCGGCCTCGGTCAGCTTGCCCGCCGGGTGGGAGTCATCCCAGTCGGAGACCTGGAAGTTCCGCCAGGCCAGCGCCTCCTTGACGTTGATCGGGCCGGAGATCGCCTCGCGGGCGCCGGGCGCCTGCCTCGCCTCGGAGAGGACCTCACCCGGTCGCAGCATCGTCTTCGAGGGAATGCAGGCCCAGTAGCCGCATTCGCCGGCGACCAGCTCGCGCTCGCAGATGGCGACCTTCATCCCCCCCGCCACGAGGTCCTCGGCGCAGACCTCACCGGCGACCCCGGCGCCGATCACGATCGCGTCATAGCGCTCAGCCATTGCGCCCGAAGTCGCCGAACGGCTCGTCGCGCTCGCGTACCGCCTCCTTGAATCCGGCCTCCGCGGCCCGCCGCTGGAAGGCGAAGCCCTCGGGGGTGTGCCGCGCGATGCCGTCGAAGAAGACCCCGAGGGACTGCGTCGCCTGCAGCCCCTGTGCGTAGAGGGCCTGGTTGACGAGCAGCTTGTGCATGACGAGCTGGTTGATGGGTACTCGGGCTACCCGCTCGAGCAGCGCCTCGAACCGCCCGTCGAGATCGGCCGCCGGCGCCGCCTCCGAGGCGAGCCCCCACTCGACCGCAGTGGTGCCGTCGATCGAGTCCCCCGTGAGCAACAGGCGCTTGGCGCGCGCCGGGCCGACCCGGAACGCCCAGAGGGCGCTGGTCGGAACTCCCCAGACCCGGGCCGGCGGGTAGCCGATCTTGGCGCGGTCCTCGGCGACGATCAGGTCGGAGCAGAGAGCCATGTCCGTGCCGCCGGCGATGCAGTAGCCGTGCACCTTGCAGACGGTCGGCTTCTCGGAGTGGAAGAGGCTCATGAAGCCGCGCAGGTTGCGGCTCATCATCTGGTAGTCGACGACCGGGTCCCAGGTTCCATCCGGGTCGTGGTTGCGCGCCTGGACCATCGGGTCCAACGGGGACCCGGGCGGAGCCTTGGAGCTGGCGACGCCCTCCATGTCGCCCTCGGCCGAGGCCACCAGGTCGTAGCCGCCGCAGAAGCCGGTGCCGTTTCCGGCGAGCGCGATCACATGGACATCAGGGTCGAGATTCGCCCGCTCGACGCAGTTCGCCAGCTCGCCGGGCATCTCCAGCGTGATCCCGTTGCCGCGCTCGGGGCGATTCAGGGTGATGCGGGCGATCGGCCCGGTCACCTCGTAGGTGAGCGTCTCGAGTGTCTCGATGCGTGGATTCAATCAGCGCCGATGACTCGGCTCAGGTTTCGCGGTCGTTATGGCGAAGATGTCCACCGTGGCAAAGAAGGGGAACTACACGACGGTGGAGGTCGCGGGCCACGAGGTGCGCCTGTCCAACCCGGACAAGCTCTTCTTCCCGAAGCCGAGGTTCACCAAGCTCGACCTTGCCGAGTACTACATCGCCGTGGAGGAGGCGGCGGTGAACCAGCTGCGCGAGCGGCCCGGGACGATGAAGCGCTTCGTCGACGGCGTCGACGGCGAGTTCTTCTTCCAGAAGCGGGTGCCAAAGGGTGCGCCGGACTGGCTGCAGACCGCGACCTTCACCTTCCCGAGCGGGCGAACCGCGACCGAGCTGGTCGCCAACGACGCGGCGCATCTGGTCTGGGCGGTCAACCTCGGCGTCGTCGACTTCAACCCTCACCCGGTGCGCCGGGCCGACCTCGACAATCCGGACGAGCTCAGGGTCGATCTTGACCCGATGCCCGGGGTGCGCTGGAACACGGTCCGCAAGGTGGCGATGTGCGTCAAGGACGTCCTCGAGGAGCACGGACTGGTCGGCTATCCGAAGACCTCGGGCTCTCGTGGCATTCACGTCAACGTCCGGGTGGAGCCGCGCTGGGACTACATCGAGGTCCGCCGCGCGGCCCTTGCGCTGGCGCGCGAGGTCGAGCGGCGCCTGCCGAAGAACGCCACCAGCAAATGGTGGAAGGAGGAGCGACACGGGGTCTTCGTCGACTACAACCAGAACGCGCGCGACCGCACGATCGCCTCGGGCTACTCGGTCAGGCCGGTGCCCGACGCACGGGTCTGCTGTCCGCTCGAGTGGGAGGAGGTCCCGGACGTGGAGCCGGCCGAGCTGCGGCTCGACACCGTTCCAAACCGGCTGGGGAAGAAGGCGGACCCGGCGGGGGACATCGACGAGCACGCCGGCTCGCTCGACCAGCTTCTCGATCTGGCGCGCCGCGACGAGGAGGGCGGCGTCGGCGATGCCCCCTGGCCTCCCCACTTCGCAAAGCAGCGCGGCGAGCCCAAGCGGGTGCAGCCCTCCAGGGCGCGCAAGGACCAAAAGCGGCGATGAAGGGGAGCTGAGCCGGAGACGCTCGTCGGCTCGGGGGCGAATCTCGGACGGTCCTGCCTGATGGTCGTTTTGCGACCACGGGATAGGACAGTCGGGCGATTGAGCTCGGCTAAGGCCGTCTCCCCCAGCGTCCGGAGGCCCTCATGCCGGGTGCGACCCGGGCCGATGGTTCCAGGCATGGACGCCAATCAATACGTCTTCTTGCACGGCATGCGCCGGACGCGAACCGTGCTCGCGAGCTGGGAGGAGGATCCCTGGCCCGTCATCCGCACCTGGCTGCTCGGCGCGGTCCTGATCGCGCTCGGCCTGCTGGCGGCCGTCACGGTCGCGGCGTCCCTGATCACGCCCGACTACGGCTTTCACTACGGCCCGATGGTTCCCGGCGGCCCAAGCCCCGAGCGCGTCCTCGGCGTGCTCGGGCGCAACTCCCTGGTCCTCGCCCTCCACGCAGCCGCCTGCGTCGCGGGGTTCATCGCCGGCGCGGCCCTGCCGCTTTCGACCGAGCGCCGCACCGGCCTGTCGCGGCTGGTCCACGAGAAGGCGCGGCCGATCGCCTTCGCGTGGGTGATCGGGGTGACCTGCTTCTCGCTCTTCACCCAGACCATCGCGCTCGGCCTGGTCGGCTCGACGATCGCCTGGGACGCCGGCGTCGCGGTCCCGGTGCTGGTGCTGACCGCCCTCCCCCACGCCCTGCTCGAGTTGACGGCCGTGTTCCTGCCCCTGGCGGCCTGGACGATCGCCAGCCGCAAGGGCGAGTGGGACCAGCTCCTCGCGGCGACGGTGGTCACCGTGGCGATCGCAATTCCGATGCTGCTGGTGGCCGCGACCTGGGAGGTCTACGTCTGGCCGCACATCCTCTCCGCCGTCGCGCCGAGTGGCTAGCAGCCTCCACCCGCGCATCGATTAATTCTCCCCCGACACCCCGTCTTAGAAGTAAGGCGAGCACAGTCCAGGAAGGGAGACACGATGTCCGCAACCGTTCTCTACATGTCCATGTCGCTCGATGGGTTCATCGCCGGGCCCAACGAGGGGCCGGACAACGGCCTCGGCGACGGCGGGCATCGCCTGCATGAATGGGCGATGACGAGCGGCGGCGACGTCGACCTCGCGGCCACACGCCGCTCGGGAGGCGTCAACGGCCAGATAGTCGACGAGTTCATGTCAACCGGAGCGACCGTCGCTGGCCGTGGGACCTTCGAACCGGCCGGCGGCTGGGGTGGGGACCACCACGATGGCGTGCCGATCTTCATCCTCAGCCGCCAGGAGCCCGGAATCGACATCGGGCAGTGGCCGCTGGTCACCTACCTGAACGACGTCACGACTGCGATGACTCGGGCCAAGGAGGCTGCGGGCGACAAGGACGTTCTGGTCCACGGCGCCGCAGTCGCGCAGCTGGCACTTGCCGCCGGCGTCCTCGACGAGCTCGAGCTCCATGTTGTCCCGGTGCTCTTCGGCCAAGGGCGCCGACTGTTCGAGGGCCTCGCTCCCGAGCAGATCGAGCTGGAGCGCACCCGAGTCCTCGAGGGGGAGGGCGGCGTCACCCACATGCACTACCGGGTCCAGAGCTGAGGGACAGCCCTAGACCAGCTGGTCGATCTTGCAGTCCTTGGGCGCCTTGTCGTCGCGCCAGCGGACGATCTTCGAGCCGTGGCGGATGCGCCCGCCGCTGGTGTGGTCATAGGTGACCTCCACCACCAGCTCGGGGCGCAGCGCGAACCACTCGAGATCGCGGTCCGCGTCCCAGCGGCTCGGGTCGCCTGACCCCTTCTCTCCGGTCTCGTACGGCTTCAGGGTCTTCACCAGCTCTCGCTTCTCCTTGGCCTTCAGGCCCGAGGTGTGGCCGATCGGCCGCAGCTCCTTGCCCGCGTAGAGACCGAGGATCAGCGAGCCGACCGTGCCCTTCTCCTTGCCCGGCCGCCATCCCACGACGACGCAGTCGATCGTCCGGACCCGCTTGATCTTCACCATGCCCTTGCGCTGACCCGGCTTGTAGATCGCGTCGAGCTGCTTGGCGATCACCCCCTCTCCGCTGAGCAGCCAGGGCTCTGCGCCCTTGACCGACTTCACGATCGGAGTGAGCTCGACCGACCCCGACGTGGACTTCTTGCGGCCCGGCGCGGCGGCGATCAGCTCCTCGAGCGCGGCGCGGCGCTCGGCGAAGGGCTTGCCCGGTGAGCTTGCTCCGGTCCTTGGCGAGCAGGTCGAAGGCACGAAACAGCGCCGGCGTCTCCTTGGCCAGCATGTTCACCCGGGACTCCGCCGGGTGGAGTCGCATCTGGAGCCGGTTGAACTCCTCGCGGCCGTCGCTGTCGATGATCACCAGCTCACCGTCGAGGACGTAGCGACCCTCCGGGAACTTCACCTCCGGGAAGTAGCGTCGCAGCGGCTTGCCCCCACGCGACTGCAGGTAGACGTCGTCCCCGTCGACGTAGGCGAGGGCACGGAATCCGTCGTACTTCGGCTCGTAGGCCCAGTCGTCCCCCTCCGGCAGCTCCTTGCGGGAGAGGGCGAGCTGTGGCTTGATCGGCGGCTTCAGCGGCAAGGCCATCGGCCGATCCTAGTGCCGACCCCATCTAGTCTGACCGACGTGGCCAACCCTCCCGCCAACTGCGACCTGGTCGTCATCGGCGGCGGCATCCTCGGACTCGCGGTGGCGCGCGAGCTGCTCGACCGCCGCCCCGATGCGACCCTCTGCGTCCTGGAGCGGGAGGACCGGCTCGCCGCCCATCAGACCTCCCACTCGAGCGGCGTCATCCACGCCGGCATCTACTACGAGCCCGGGTCCCTGAAGGCACGGCTCTGCGTCGAGGGCGCCCGCCTGCTCTACGCCTACTGCGAGGAGCGGGGGATCGAAGCGCGCAAGGACGGCAAGCTGATCGTCGCCGCCGATCAGGGTGAGCTTTCCCGCCTGGATGAGCTCCAGCGGCGCGGCGAGGCCAACCGGGTTCCCGGCCTGAGGAGGGTCGCGCCGAACGAGATCGCCGAGATCGAGCCGCACGCTCGCGGGGTGGCTGCGCTCCATTCGCCCGAGACGGGCGTGGTCGACTTCGCCCGGGTCGCGGCCGCCTACGCGCAGGACGTCGAGGCGGCGGGAGGAATGATCGCCACGGGCGCCGGGGTGCATGGGCTGCAGCCGCGGGGCGCGAGCATCACGGTCGCGCACGAGCGTGGCATCACCGAGGCCGGCTACGTGGTGAGCTGCGCCGGCGCCTGGTCGGACCGGTTGGCCGTGACGGCGGGTGCGCCGGCCGAGCCGCGGATCGTTCCCTTCCGCGGCGGCTACCTGCGTCTCCGCCCCGAGCGTCGCGAGCTGGTCCGCGCCAGCATCTATCCGGTTCCGGACCCGGACCTCCCGTTCCTCGGTGGGCACCTGACGCGGACGATCGACGGCGAGGTGCTGCTCGGCCCCTCGGCGTTGATGGTCGGGGCTCGCGACGCCTACCGGATCGCGCGGCTGCGCGGGCGGGATCTCCTCTCCAACGTCACCTGGCCCGGCACCTGGCGCCTGGCAGGCCGCTTCTGGCGCTCCGGCCTCACCGAGATCCGGCACGCGGCAAGCAAGCGCGCGTTCGTCTCTGACGTGCGCCGCTTCGTCCCCGAGCTCGGCATCGGCGACGTGCTGCCGGGACCGTCCGGGATCCGAGCCCAGGCACTCGATCGCGACGGTCGCCTCGTCGACGACTTCGTCGTGCATCGGACCGAGCGGGCGCTGCACATCCGCAACGCGCCCTCCCCGGCGGCAACCTCGTCGCTGGCGTTGGCGAAGCTGATCGCCGACGAGATATGAACGGCGGCCACAAAGACCGCCGTCGAATCAACAGCTGCTGACGAGCAGGAAGATCAGGACGATGAGGACGATCACGGCGGCGCCGGCGATCAGCCTGCGCCGCATGTAGACGTCGGGACCGCCGTAGTGGCGGCTCATCTCCCCGTCGGCGCCGCGGGGCCCCGCGCCGCCGATGAGCTCTTCGTCGCCGGTCTCCGGCGGCTCGTCGGATCGCGTACGAGCACGCGCTTCCGCCGCGGCTCGGCGCTCCTCTGGGCTTCTCCCACTGGACTCGATGCTCGCAGCCTAAAACACCTGCTCCCTCAGGGGATTGAAACCCCGAGATCGTTGAGCGTCAGAGCGAGATCTCGGATCGGGCGGGCCCCGCCACTCGGAGCCGAGATGTGCTGCGGCTCCCCCACGTCGCTGCTCGTCAGGTCGAGCGTGAAGTTGATCGCGCTCGCCCCCGCGAGGCGGGCCCGGTCGGCCTCCGGTACCCCGGCCACCGCATCCACGACCAGTTCGTGCATGACCCGATCGTCGTAGCCCACGCACGCCCTCACCCTCCCGGCGATGCTGAGCGGCTCGGAAAGCCCAACGCTGGTGGTGAGCGGCGCCAGATCGTGCGTCATCGCCCGGCCGCGCAGGGGCGCCGAGATTCGCTCGCAGTCGACCCCGCCCGCATTGCCGCTGCCGCCGATGCGGGCCGGACCGAACCAGGTGCGTGGATGAAGGCTGAGCGGGCCTCCCGTCGACGCCGCCACCTCCCGGATCCGCTGGTTGGCGGCCGCCACCGCGTCGGTGCCCACCTCGTAGTTGTCGCCATAGATGGATAGGTAGGCGTTCGAGCCCGTCGAGACCAGGCGGCCACCCACCGGGAAGCCCAGCGCGGTCGCGTTGAGCCGCCAGTCGAAGCTCGGGATCCGCGTGCCTCCCCCGCTCACGTAGGGACCCTGAAGCTTCAGCCGAACCGGCGACGAGAGCTGCGGGACACCGCTCACCTGCAGGCTGAGGTCCACCTCCACCTGCGCACTCGAGAGCGGCTGCGAGGCGGCGGCATCGAGCATCGCCTCCGGGTTCATCCTGGGATGGCCGGATCCTCCACAGCCCGCGAGCACCGCGACTGCGGCGATGAGAGCCGGGAGCATGGCCCACCTGCGCATTGCCGGCGGAGCGTAGTGAGCCAGGTAGTCTCAGACGCGATGGGTGTCCGCGAGGCGATTCCGCGGAAGCAGGAGGCGCAGGAGGGCGTCAGCTCGTTCGCGAAGTCGCTCTTCCTCGGCGAGATCCACGAGGAGCTCGTCTTCCCATGGCCACAGACCGATCGGGACGAGCAGGACCGCATCCGCGAGTTGAACGCGCGGATCCGCGAGTACTGCGCCGAGCACTACGACGCGCGGAAGGCCGAGGAGGAGCGCTGGATCCCCGACCAGGTCCTCCGCGACCTGGGAGAGATCGGGGCGCTGGGGCTCTACGTCGACGAGAAGTACGGCGGCCAGGGACTCTCCCAGACCGGCTACGCCCGCGTCTTCGAGACGGTCGGCCAGATCGACGCCACCCTCGCGATCGTCCTCGGCGTCCACCAGTCGATCGGCTTCAAGGGCATCTCGCTGTTCGGCACCGACGAGCAGAAGGAGCGCTTCCTCCCGGACCTCGCCACCGGTCGGAAGCTCGCGGCGTTCGCGCTGACCGAGCCGGAGGCCGGCTCGGACGCCTACCACCTGCGCTCCCGGGCGGTCGAGCAGGCCGACGGCTCCTGGGTCCTGAACGGCGAGAAGCGCTACATCGGCAACGGCTCGCGCGCCGACGTGATCACGACGTTCGCCCGCGCCGAGATCGGCGGCGAGGACCGCCACATCGCCCTCCTCGTCGAAAAAGGGATGAAGGGCCTCGAGGTCGGCGAGCGCTACGACACCATGGGCCTGCAGGCCAACGACCTGCGGCGCCTCCGCTTCAACGACGTCCGGGTGCCACCCGAGAACGTGCTCGGCGACCCCGGCCAGGGGTTTCGGGTCGCGATGCAGATCCTCAACAACGGCCGCATCGGGCTCGGCACCGGCTCCGTCGGCGGTGCCAAGAAGATGCTCGACCTGGCGATCGAGCACGTCAAGGAGCGGCGCCAGTTCGGCCGCCAACTGGCCGACTTCGAACTGGTCCAGGACAAGATCGGCTGGATGGTCAGCTACCTGTTCGGGCTCGAGTCCATGTGCTACCTGACCTGCGGCCTGGTCGACGACGGGGTGCCCGACTACTCGCTCGAATCCGCCATCTGCAAGGTCTCGGGGACGGAGTTCCTCTGGTACGCGGTCAATCGCGTCCTCCAGCTCGCCGGCGGCGAGGGCTACATGCATGACCGTCCCTACGAGAAGGCCCTCCGGGATACCCGCATCTATCCGATCTTCGAGGGGGCGAACGACGTGCTCCGTGCCTTCATCGCGCTCGGCGGATTCAAGCCGGTGGGCGAGAAGCTGGAGGGCCTCTCGGAGATCGAGCTGAGCGACCCGATCCGCTCGATCGGCGTGCTGGTCGAATATGCGAGCGACCGGATCCAGCGTGAGGTCCGCCCGGACAAGCTCAACATGGCCCACGACGAGCTCTCCGACCACGCCGACAGCGTCTCCGACCAGGTGAAGCGACTCGCCGGGGTCACCGAGAAACTGCTGCGGGACAACAAGAAGGAGATCATCGAGCGCCAGTTCCAGCAGAAGCGGCTCGCGGACAGCATCGCCGACATCTACGGCCAGGTCGCCGTGCTCTCACGGGTCAGCCAGGTGTTCGAGGACCAGGGCGTCGAGCCGTCGGGGCAGGAGCGCTACATCGCCGACACCTTCTGCAAGCGGGCCGCTTCCCGCGTCGAGGGCCGCTTCGATCAGATCGAGTCGAACGACGACGAGCGGATGACGGCGATCGCCAAGCTCGCCTACAAGCGCGGCTCCTACGGCTACGCGCTCTTCGAGGATTAGCGTGTGGCCCGCGATCTAATGGCGAAGCTGTCTGCCGAAGACCTTCCGGTCCAGGAACGGCACGACGGTCTTCAGGAAGGCGTTCGTCTTCGGCGCGGCGGTGAGCGGATCGAGATGGCTCATCAGCGGGTTGCGGTTGACGAGCATCGACTCTCTGCGCGTCGTCCTCGACCGCCCGATGAAGTTGCGGGCGCCTTTCAGGACGTGGGCGCCGGCGAGGTCGGTGGCGATCGCGTAGAGCGGCAGGTTCACCTGGCGCGTGTGCATCAGCCGCAGCCCGAGGAAGTTGGCGACGTCGTTCTGCGTCATCTGGTCGGCGCCGTTGGTGTCGATGGTGAGCCGCTTCGGGAAGTACCACTCGACCGCGTTGGTCGGCTCCTGGCCGAAGGTGGCGGCCAGGCGGCTGATCGGCGTCAAGCCGCCATCGACCCAATCGCGAGGGTTGCCCGAGGCTGCCAACCCGCCGCCGTTGATGTGGAGCAGGCCGAGGTCGGCCGGCGATGTGTCACGGTCGAACGCGTACCCGAACAGGGCGCGATTGGTGACCGGGAAGGGAGGGTTGAACTCCGCCGGGAGCAGGGGGAACGACTGCAGGGTGGTCGCGGATGCGGTCGGGGCCTTCTCGGCAAAGAGCCCGCCGACCTCGGCGAAGATTCCGGCCGCCTCGGGCAGCCCCACACCGAGCAGGTCGAGGAACGGATTGCTCGTCTGCAGGTCGGTGACGGCCTTCTGCGCCTGGGCGAGGTCGTAGGCGTCGAAGCTCCCGAGCAGGCCGCCGTCGATCAGCACCAACCCGCTCAGGTCCCTGTAGCCCGGCCGGCCGTTGAAGTCCCAGGCGGCATAGGCAACGGTCAGCGAGGCGCCGAGGGAGTGCCCGCCGAGGACGACCTGCCGGCGCCCGTGGGCGCGAGCCTTGAGCACCACGGCGCGGGCGTCGTTGAGGGCCACCGACATCCCCCACTCGCGGGCGTACGGGTCTTCGTTGGCGCCCCGGAAGTGGAAGCCGCCACCGCCGAGGTAGTAGTCGAAGGCCTGCTGCAGCGGGATCTGGCCGCGAAGGGCGGCTGCGAACGCCGAAGTGTCCTCCAGCGCCTGCGTGCGCCGGTCGATCGCCCAGACCTGAAGGCCGGGCTCGTGTTTGACGAGATAACGGGCGTCCAGGGTGAAGTCCCCGGCTCCGCCCTGAGTCCCCGGCATCAGCACCAGCACGTGCTTGGCGGATGCGGGCCCGAACTGGTGGACTGTGACCTGGTTGAACTGGGCGGGCCCGGGCTCCGCCGGCGTGGGCACCGTGATCACGCGATCGCGCGCGGCGGCTGGTGCGACCGCCAGTGCGACGGCCATGGCTGCCAGCCCACCTACCAAGCGAACGCGGCCCCTCATCGACATCCTCTCCTCCATCCCTGGAGGGGCCAGCCTATTGCCTGGCTACTTCTGCTGGCCCTTCGCGTTCCCCTGCGGGTTTGCGTTCCCCTGCGGGACGGGCGTCGGGTGCGGCTTGGGGCTCGACGGCGGGCCCTGGCTGTGGCTCCCCGACGAGCCGCCGGCGTTGGAGTGCGAGGGTGGGCCCGTCTGGCCGCTTTGTCCGGGCGGAGTCGAGCCGGTAAGCCCGATCGCCTTGCCGCGCTGGTGGCCGACCGCCTTTCCGCGCGCCTTCTGCCGCTGCTTCAGGGCGTGCTGGTGCGCAGGCGCGGAATTGCCCTTCGCCGGGGTGGCGGAGCTGCCGGTCTCGGTGCCGACGTTGCCGGCGGACTGGCCTGGGCCCTGCTGTACCGCGCTCTGGTGCGTGTGCCCCGCGGCCTGGTTTGGGAGCGAGATGCCGATCTCGTCGAAGGCCGAGCGTGCGGGCTTTGGCACCGTCACGCCGGCCACCGCGAGGCCGGCGAGCACGAGTGGGATCAGCGCCACCGCGATCCCGGCCCTGGCCACCAGGGCGCGGCGTGAGCGAGGCCGCCCGACGGTCCGTGTTTCCGTCGGGACGGTCGAGGCACGCGCCGCCGCCGCGAGACTCGGCACCAGCGTCCTGCCCAGGCTCGGATCGGGCCGGGTCGGCACCGCGGCGCGCAGTGCGCTTTCGAAGAGGGCGACATCCTTCATCTCACTCTCATAAGCGCCGTTGTCGCTCACAGAGTTACTCCCTTTCGCGCCAGCTCTCGTCTGATCGCCGCCAGGCCGCGCCGCTGAAGGGCTTTCACGGCGCCAGGCCGCTTGCCGATGGCCTTCGCGACCTCCTCGATGCTGAGATCCCCCACGACCCGCAACAGCAGAACCCCGCGCTGGTCCTCGGAGAGGGTTCCGAGCACGCTCTGGACCTTCTCCAAGCCGATTCTGGCAAGCGCTTCGTCGGCGGCATCATCGGCCCTACCGACGGGCTCAGGCGGTTCGCTGGTGAGCTCAACAGGACGGCGGGCGGCGTGGCGACGGGCGTCGATCAGACGGTGATGGGCGATCGTGAAGACCCAGCCGCGCAGGCCCGATTCATCTCCGTGGAAGGTTCTGATGTCCCTCGCGACCTGAAGGAAGGTCTCGCTGAGCACGTCTTCGGGATCAGGAGCCCCGTTGGCGCGCAGATATCCGAACACGGCCGGCGAAAGCTCGCCGAAGATCTCGGCCCAGGCGGCCTCGCTTCCATCGCGGGCCTCGCCCAGCAGCCGCTCGAAGCGATCACCGGCCACGGGCCGACCGTAGCGCAGGCGAGCGGCCCCGTTGTGCGGGCCGTTCGCCGTCCTGAGCGGTGAAGACGCTACGGGGCGACCGTCAGGGCCGCCTGTCCCGTGGCGCTGAGGCAGGTGATCTTCCTGCCCTTCTTGTGCTTCTTGCCCTTCTTGGCGCTTCCGACCCTGCGATCGACCTGGCCCGCCGTCGCCTCCATGGTCACCGTCGCGGGCGCTGCGTCCGCGGGCTTCGGCAGCGAGGCCGCGAAATCGCCGTTTGGTCCACTGACCGCTGTCACAGTCAATGAGGTGGTCCCGCCTGCACTCACGTAGGAGAACGCCAACGTCCTGTTCTTGCGACACCCGCTGGTCGCCATGACGTTGCCGCTGACCGAGATCGTCGTCGTGGAACCCGTCACGGTGCTCGGGTTCGCCAACAGCGAAACCGACCCGGGCGCCAACTTCGGCTGCTTCGACCCCTTCGGCCCCTGCCCGTTGCTGCCGATCGCGGCCGGCGCGACCGCAATGCATGAAGCCAGCGCGCCGAGCACCGCCGCCGTGATGAGCCTTCGCATCGTCTTCCCTTCCTAGCTTTGTTTTTGCCTAGCTGCCAGGAACAGCGCTGCGGCGCGCAGCGGGGATACCGCCCCTGGGGCGCGTTAACGTACAGGTTGTATGTCGATCCGACCGACGTCTCAGAAGCTTCCGGGGCGCCGCGAGGCGGAGGCCCACGCCACGCGCGAGGCTCTGATCCAGGCCGCTCTCGAGCTCTTCACGGAGCGCGGCTACGCGGGGGTCGGCACCGAGGAGATCGTGTCCCGCGCCAAGGTCACCCGGGGCGCGCTCTATCACCACTTCACCGACAAGCGCGACCTGTTCCGAGCCGTCTTCGAGCGGGTCGAGGGCGACCTGATGGAGAGGATCGGATCGACGATGGAGGGGGTCGACGACGCCTGGAACCTGATGGTCGCCGGAATGCGGGCCTTCCTCGATGCCTGCGAGGAGCCGGCGGTGAAGCAGATCAGCCTCATAGACGCGCCCGCGGTGCTCGGCTGGGAGGAGTGGCGGGAGATCGACAACCGCCATGGCCTCGGCCTGACCCGGGCAGCTCTCCAGGGAGCGGTCGAGGCGGGGGTCCTCCGTCCGATTGCGGTCGACCCGATGGCCCACCTGTTCGTGGCCGCGCTCTCCGAGGCGGCCTTCGTGATCGCCCACGCCGACAACCCTCGGAAGGCACGCGCCGAGGTCGAGGAGGCATTGACGCAGCTGGTCGAGGGGCTGCGGACCTAAGGACGTGCCTCGCTGATGTCTATCCACTCCGATCCGGCGTAGCAGTTGATCCTCTGGCGCTTGCTGTGCACTCTCTTGGCTCCAACTGAGAGGTCCACCTCGAGGTAGTCATCGCCGGACTCAACTGTCGCGGTGAAGCTCCCGTCAACCCCGGCGCTGACTGACTGCCTCCGGATCAGGGCGTAGGGCGCGTAGACGTCGATCGTCCGACTCTCGACGCACGCCTTCAGCACCGCCCCCGAGCACTTGACCTTCCGGCCGTTCGATGATGCCGAGGTGAAGCAGCCACGCATGACCAGCTTTCCGGTGATCGTGTAGCTGACTGTCGGCGAGCCCGCAGGCCGCGGGGGCGCAAGGATGTGTTCGGGGACATCAAACCGGGGCGATGCGATGACCTTCTCCCCCTTGGCCTTGGCGACCTCGGCCACATCGTTGCCTCCGACGGCGATGGCCACCGTCGCCTCGGACACCACAGCCACGGGAAGCAGCATGTAGAGAGTGACCAGGCCAAGCAACCTGCAGCGGCCAGATTCCCCTGTCCGCATATTGCGGAGGCTACCGCTGCGCTGCGGTCAGTTCAGGCGCTCGACCAGCATCGCCTCGCCCTGCCCGCCGGCGACGCACATCGTCTCGAGGCCGACCGTGTGGTCGTCGGTCTCCATCGCGTTGAGCAGGGTGCCCATGATCCGGGCGCCGGTCATGCCGAAGGGGTGACCGAGGGCGATTGCCCCGCCGTGCGTGTTGAGCTTCTCCAGCGGGATGTCGCATTCGGCCATGATCGGGATCACCTGGGCAGCGAAGGCCTCGTTGAGCTCGACCGCGTCGACGTCCTTCATGCTCATGCCGCCGCGGTCGAGCACCTTCTTGATCGCGCCGATGGGCGCGACCCCCATGTACTCGGGCTCGTTGCCGTGGGTGGCGGCGGTGCCGATCCTCGCGCGTGGCTTCAGGCCGAGCTGATTGGCGCGGTCCTCGGACATCACCAGGACCGCCGCGGCGCCGTCGTTGAGCGGGCAGGAGTTGCCGGCGGTGACCCCACCGCCGCCCTCGAACGCCTCGGGCAGCTCGGAGAGCTTCTCGAGCGTCGAGCTTGGGCGGGGGCCATCGTCCTTCGTCACCTCGTTGCCGTCAGGGAGCTCGACGGGAACGATCTCACGGTCGAAGAAGCCGTCCTCCTGGGACTTGACGGCCAGCTCCTGGGAGCGCTGCGCGTACTTGTCCATGTCCGCGCGGCTCACCTCGTAGCGCTTGGCGACGTTGACCGCCGTGATGCCCATGTCGATGTACGCGTTCGGGGTCCCGTCCTTCCCCTGGAGGCGCTCATTCTGGTCCGCGGCCCCGGCGGGCTCGGTCCGCTCGTTGTAGCGGCTCACCCACTCGACGCCGGCGGCGATATAGGTGTTGCCCTGGCCGGCGCGCACCGCGTTGGCGGCGTGCCTGATCGAGTCGAGACTGGAGGCGCAGTAACGCGACATCGTCACGCCGTTGACGGTCTCGGGCAGCTTCTTGGAGAGCAGGACCATGATCCGCGCGATGTTGAACGCCTGCAGGCCCTGCGGCATGCCGCAGCCGCAGAAGACGTCCTCGACCTCCGACGGCTGCACCTCCGGATTGCGCTCGAGCAGCTCGTCGATCACGAAGGCACCCAGCTCATCGGGGCGCAGCTGGGCGAGGGAACCCTTGAAGGCCCTGCCGATGGGTGTGCGGATGGTGTCGACGATCACTGCTTCGGGCATCTGCGGATTCTCCTTGTGGCGAGCGATGGACGGGACGCGCAATGGTACGGGGCTGTGGCTCGCGAGGGTGGCCTAGGATCACCGGCCATGGCGGATCTGATGCCGCGCATTCGCATGCCAAAGGTGACGCTGCCCGGACGCTCGGACAGCGCCGGCAGGCCCCGCGACAAGACGGCGGCTGCAACCAAGCCCACGGCGGAGGCCAAGACGAAACCCGCCACCGGCACGAAGGAGGCGGACGCCAAGACCACCGAGGCGACCAGGGAGTCCTCCAAGCAGCCCACGAAGGGCGAGGAACCGGAGCCCAGCCTCCAGGAGCGCATGGAGGGCCTGCAGGGCCGGATGGCCCAGATCGAGCGCAAGCAGGGGCGCCTGACCTACTTCGGCATCGCCGGGATCGTGATCGCGCTGCTGGCCGGCGGGGCGGCTCTCTACATCGGCCTCGCCGCCAAGAACGACAGCGCCACCAAGAGCGACGTCGACGCCCTCACCAAGAGGGTCGACGCCCTGCAGGCGGCGGCCACGAAGAACTCGAAGGACACTCAGAACGCGCTCAACGCCTCCGCCGCCCAGCTGCAGGCGTCGATCTCCGCCCTGCAGAGGCAGCAGTCGCAGAATGCGGCCAGCATCGCCACCCTGCAGAGCCAGGCGACAGCGGGCGCCTTCGGCAAGGGCGCGGCCGCGGGCACGACGCCCGGCGCCGCGCTCACGCCTGGGGCGACCACGACCACCACCCCCAAGAAGCCCTAGCCCCCGACCGGGCACGGTTCGTTGCATTCGCCACTAAGTTGCGCGTGCCCCGCCACGCCTGTCCGGCGGTTCCTCTAGCTTGATTCGCGGAATCGGCTCGAAAGGAGGTCCTCGATGCCTGAGGGCTACTGCGTCAAGGAACGCAAGAAGGTCGAGATCAAGGATCCGCAGCAGGTCACGATGAAGAACGGTCGCCCGGCGATTCAGGGCACGTGCCCGGACTGCGGGACCAAGATCTTCAAGATCGGGAAGCTCTCCTAGCTCTGGCTCTCCGTACGCGTGGGGGACCGCCCATGCGTGCTCGGCGGCCCGCCGGGGTTGGCGGGACGCGTGCTCTGATCTCAGCAAGCAGGCGTGTCGCGACCTCGGCCGGCGTCTCTTCCGGCCGAGGATCGCCGTTCTCGGGCAGGTCAGCTCGGGCGATGTCACCTTCAACGAGAAGAACGACGGACAGGTGACGCACTCGCTCGAGATCGAGGACGTCACTCCCGGTCGCGACCTGGAGCTCGAGGGGGATGTCTCCCCCGGCCAGAGCGGCACCTTGAAGGCCAATCTGGCCCCCGGAAAGTACGAGTTCTATTGCCCGATCGGCAATCACAAGGAGATGGGCATGGAGGGCGAGATCACGGTCAAGTGAGCTAGCGGCGGCCAGGCTGCTCCACTTCGGAGCGACGGGCGGAGCCCGGAGCGACTTATGTAGGGCGGCCGCTTGCCGCCGCGGTCTGGTGGCGAAGCCGCGCTGCGCAATCCCTGTGCCGCCCCCGCGGCGGCCATACGCGAGACTTCGTTGCGAATGTCGCAGAAGCCGCTCGAGCTGATCCTGGCCCGCAACCTCCTGACGAGCCTCTCCACCCCGGCCTTCCTGGTCGACGAGAGCGGCGCGCTGATCTTCTACAACGAGGCCGCCGGGGCGATGCTCGGCATCTCCTTCGAGGAACAGGGGCGCTTGCCGGCCGAGGAGTGGAGCCACGCGGTGGGTCCCTTCGGGAGCGACGGAGCCCCGATCCCGATCGAGGACCTTCCGACCACCAAGGCTCTGCGCCGGGGCCGCCCCGGACACGGGACGTTCACGGTGCGCTCGGCGAAGGGTGAGAGCTACGAGATCGAGTCGACCGCCCTGCCGATCGTCGCCGAGGGCGGCCAGGAGGGGGCGATGATCTTCTTCTGGCCACGGACGAATGACACACAGGGTGCCGGTTAGGCGCTATACGCTGGGGAAGGAGAGAGGTGATGGTGAGGACCAAATGAAGCTCAAGGTTTGGGGGGCGCGGGGATCGGTCCCGGCGCCGGGTCCAGAGATGAACCGGTACGGCGGCAACACCTCCTGCGTCGAGCTCGAGCTCTCGGACGGCTCGACGCTGATCATCGACGCCGGCACCGGCATTCGCAGCCTCGGCGTCGGCATCGCCAAGCGGCTGCCGAAGATCAACATCCTGCTCACCCACCTGCACCTCGACCACATCCAGGGGCTGATGTTCTTCGCTCCCTGCTTCCGCTCGGAGACCGAGATCACGATCTGGGGCCCGTCGTCCCCCGAGGCATCGCTCGAGGAGCGAATCTCGCGCTACATCTCAGCTCCGCTTTCACCCGTCGAGGTCCGCGAGCTCCCCTGCGAGGTGAACTTCCGCGACACCCCCGCCACCGAGTGGGACCTCGGTCCGGCCAGGATCCACGCCGAGGCCGTGACCCACCGCGGCCCGACGCTCGGCTACCGGATCACCGACGGCCCGACCACCCTCACCTACATCTCGGATCACGAGCCCGGGCTGGGCGCGCCGCTCGAGAGCCTGGAGCCCGAGTGGATCTCAGGCTACGACCTCGCCAGGGACGCGGACCTGCTGATCCACGACTGCCAGTACACGGACGAGGAGTACCCGGAGCACGTCGGCTGGGGCCATTCGCGCCTCAGCGACACACTGACCTTCGCGCGGCGAGTCGAGGCGCAGCGGCTGCTGATGTTCCATCACGACCCGCTCCACTCCGACGACTTCCTCGACCGCTTCCACGACCGGGCGCGGGAGCGTTGGTCCGAACTCGGCGGACCGGACGGCGCGGTGGAAATGGCTGCCGAGGCCCAGGAGCTCGAGATCGGCGCTCCGACCGAGGTCGGCGCCGCGGCGGCTACCTAAACCGGGTCGCGCCTGGCGGCGCGCCCTGGCATCAGGGCCGCCGGTCGGCCCAGGGCCGCTCGGCCTCGAGCTGGGCGGCGAGCGAGACGAGCGTCGCCTCTTCATTCGGACGGGCGACCAGCATCACCGAGCGCGGCAGGCCACCCTCGCTGAACCCGGCCGGGATGGTCGCTGCCGGCTGGCCGGTGTAGTTCCAGGTCGCCGCGTAGGGATAGACGTTGGCCATCCCGTTGATCGTCCGCAGCGCGCCTTGGCCGCGCCAGCGCCCGATCTCGACCGGGAGCTGCGCCGTGGCGGGCGTGATCAGCGCGTCGTAGTCCCGGAAGAGCTCGCCAATCCGGGCCGCGCCCGCGGCCATCCGGTCGCGAACCTTCGCCAGGCGCCGGTCGCTGAACAGGCGCCCGAGCCTGACGAACCCCTTCGTCTGGTCCGAGAGCCGCTCCGGATGTGGAAGCGTCAGCGCCTCGTCGCGGATCCCGCGGAAGTAGAGGGGATAGAAGTCGGTGTACATCCGGCCGTAGCTCGGGGAAGCCTCGGTCACCTCGTGCCCAAGGGAGCGCAGCAACTCCACGGTCTCCTCATAAGCCGCGAGGACCTCGGGCGCCTTCCTGACGGGGAGGATCGTCTTGGTCGTGCAGGCGATGCGAAGCTTGCCCGGGGACTTCCGTGCGGCCTCGGCCAGCGGACGCTCGAGAGGGGGCGGCGAGTCGAAGTCTCCCCTCTCAGGGCCGCTCATCGCGTCGAGGTAGAGGGCGGTGTCCATCACGGTCCGGCTGACGCAGCCCGAGACGGAGAGCCCGTACCAGTGCTGGTGGTCCGGCCAGAGCGAGATCCGATTCCGCTGCGGCTTCAGCCCGAAGAGCCCGCAGTTGGCTGCCGGGTAGCGAATCGACCCCGCCCCATCGGTAGCGTGGGCGATCGCGCACATGCCAGCCGCCGTCGCGGCGCCGCTGCCGCCGCTCGATCCAGCGGGAGTCCGCGAGGGGTCCCACGGGTTCCGGGTGTCGCCCCAGGCCGGGCTCTCCGTGAAGCCGAAGATCGCCAGCTCGGGCAACGTGGTCTTGCCGAGGATCGACGCGCCCGCCTCGCGCAGCCTGCGCACGATGAGACCGTCCTCGGCTGCCGGCTCGCCGTAGGCGGCGGTGCCGTGGGTGGTCACCTCGCCGGCGTAGTCGACGTTGTCCTTGATCGCCACGGGCACTCCCAGCAGAGGAGCCTCCTCGCCCTTGGCGAGCCGCTCCTCGGCCCGTTTCGCGTCGGCGCGCGCGCCGTCGGCGAGCACCACGCGGTAGGCGTTCAGCTCCGGCTCGAGGCGCGCGATCCGCTCCAGGTAGAGCTCGACGAGCTCGCTCGGCGAGACCTGCTTGGCGCGGACCAGCTCCGCAATCCGGGCCGCGCCCGCGAAGGCGAGATCGTCATCGACACGCGTCTCCGTCACGGCGGCCATTCCGCCGCACGCTACCGACCCGGCCTCACCCGAGCGGTGTCGACCGCAACCGACGCTGCCCAGAATTGTTTTAGGGGACACAAGACGATCCCAGGGAGGGATTCGGATGCGAAGGAAGACGACGGGACTGATCGTCGCTGCCGTGACGGCCATGGCTGCGATGGGAGCCACGGCAGCGCTGGCGGCGGCGATCATCGGCACTGACAACAACGACCAGCTGTTCGGGACGCACGCCGCCGATCAGATCCTGGCCAGGGGCGGGGACGATTCCGTGTTCGCTCTTTCCGGGAACGATTTCGTCGACGCCGGTGACGGCAACGACACGGTGTTCGGGAACCCCGGCAGCGATTTGGTGGACGCCGGCCCCGGCAACGACATGGTGGATGCGGGACGTGGAGCGGACACGGTGTTCGGTCAGGACGGCAACGACGTCCTGCTCGGCCGCCAGGGCAACGACCTGCTCCGCGGCCGCAGCGGTGACGACATCGTCCGCGGCGGACAGGGGCGCGACCACCTCTTCGCCGGGGTGGGCGTCGACACCGTCTTCGGCGGGCCGGATGACGATGTCATCTACGCCCTGGCGCAGGCGGACGCCGCCCTGCCGGGCGGTGACACCGTGTTCGGAGGACGCGGTCATGACGTGATCCACGTCAACGACGGCGAGTCCGACAATGTCGACTGCGGCCGCGATCGGGACATCGCGATCGTCGATCTCGGCGACCTGGACCAAGTGCGCCATTGCGAGGTCGTCATCCAGCGGGCACCCAACCCGGTGGACAACCAGCAGGAGACCGGCTCCTGACCAGCGCTCAGGACCAGGGGCGGGATAGGCGGGGCCCTTCGGGGCCCCGCCGTCATTCCCATCTCCACGCGAAGGAGACTCGCCCGCTACTCCGACAGCCGGGCAGCTTCGAGGGCCTCCGCTCTGTCGCGGAACATCCGCTGTCGGACGGCCTGTCCTGCTCGGATGGTCCAGACACTGAAGATCTCTTCAGAAACCTCGACGCCGCTGGTCTTGCCGCGACCACGCTGCCAGCCTTCGACCAGGACATCATCACCAAAATCGATCAGCTGGCGCAGCTCGAAGCTGAAGTCGTCCCATTCACCGACCCATCTGGCCAGCGACCTGCGGACGCCGTCGTGTCCCCGCGAGAGGCCCGAGCCAGGCTCCCCCGAGGCGGAGATGTCCGGCGGCCCGAACCATTCAATATCGGTGTCAAGAAGCGCGAACACCGCGTCATAGTCGCCTCGGATCCAGCTGTGGTAGATCGCCCGCACCACTTCGACGTTCTCCTCCGACATCGCCCATCCCTATCTCGTTACGCGGCGGTCTGGCGGTGCGGCAGCTTCCAGTCGGGGCGGAGGAAATGGCAGGTGTACCCATTCGGGTAGCGCTGCAGGTAGTCCTGGTGCTCCGGCTCGGCCTCCCAGAACGGTCCTGCCTCGCTCACCTCGGTCACGACCTTGCCCGGCCACAGGCCTGAGGCGTCGACGTCGGCGATCGTCTCCTCCGCCACGGTGCGCTGCTCATCGGTCGTATAGAAGATCTCCGAGCGATAGCTACTGCCGATGTCGTTCCCCTGGCGGTCCTTGGTCGTCGGGTCATGGATCTGGAAGAAGAACTCGAGAATGTCCCGGTAGGAGATCCGCTCCGGGTCGAAGACGATCTCCACGGCCTCAGCGTGGCCGGGATGGTTCCCGTAGGTGGGGTTCGCGTTCTCCCCGCCGGTGTAGCCGACGCGGGTCGAGATGATCCCGTCGCGCTTGCGAAGCAGCTCCTGGACGCCCCAGAAACACCCTCCAGCGAGGATCGCGGTCTCGGTGTCGTTCGTCACGGCGCCGCTCCTTTCGTCGAGGTTGAACTTGGCCGTACTGCACTGTCCATCGTAGGCGCGCTGCGTTACGGCCCGGGCGAACTCACATTCCCGGCATCGGCTGGCGGGACCAGGGGGTGAGAGCTCGCATCAGCTTCCGCCATCGGTAGCGCCGCAGCGCCTTGCGGACCAGCTCCTTGTCGTGCGCATAGGTGAGCAGCTCATCGGCCTCCGATTGCGTCACCCAGTGCAGCTCGTCGACCTCCTCGTGGGCCGTGAACTCGCCCTCGATCGGCTCCATCAGCCAGTAGCGGACGAGCTTTCGCCGGGACTTCCGGTCCAGGTACGAGACGTGAGGCAGCTCGACAGTCGCCTCACACCGGTAGCCGGTCTCTTCCTCCACCTCTCGGAGCGCGGCCTCGAGCCATCCCTCGTTCTCCTCCAGCTTGCCCTTCGGCAGCGACCAGTCCCCGTACTTGGGTCGGTGGATGGCGGCGACCCTGGTCCGCCCCTCTTCGTCGCGCCGCACCACCACCCCGCCGGCAGCGGCGATGTCCGGCTTGCCGTCTCCCAGGTCGAGATCGTCGCGCACCACGGCTGCAGACTACGGCTCGTGCGCGACCGGCCCATCGACTCTCGGCATGGCAACGACTGTATTCATACGATCGCGTGGTGCGGACGCTCGGGATCGACCTCGCGGCCCAGCCGGCCAACACGAGCGCCTGCGCAATCGACTGGGGACCCGGCAGGCCCGTGGTCTCGGACCTGGCCTCCGGCCTCGATGATGCGGCGCTCCTCGACGCGATCGACGGCGCCGACAAGGTCGGCATAGATGCTCCCTTCGGCTGGCCGGATGAATTCGTCGAGGCGGTCTCCGCACATCACAATCGGGCGGGCTGGCCAGGAGCAGGCGAGGACCAGGACGTCTACCGCTTTCACCTCAGCTTCCGCGAAACCGATCGCAGGCTGATCGAGCATGGATCCCGCCGCCCCCTCAGCGTCTCCACGGACCTGATCGGGGTCGTCGCAATGCGCTGTGCCTACCTCCTCGACCGTCTGGCCGCCCGCGGCTACCCGGTTGATCGCGCCGGCTCCGGCAGGGTGATCGAGGCATACCCGGCCCCCGCGCTTGTCTCCTGGGGTCTGTCGGCGGTCGGCTACAAGAGCCGGGTCGGCGCGGCTCGCATCCCCGAGCTCCTCAACCAGCTGGAGGAAGGGCTCGGGGGCATCCAGATGACCCCGCAGCAGCGCGAGGCGGCGAGCGCGGATCACAACCAGTTCGATGCGCTGGTGGCATCCCTGGTCGCGCGGGCCGCGGCGCTCGGCCTCACCCAGCCGCCGGAGTCCGAGGAGGAGCGCGGGCGCGCCGTCCGCGAGGGATGGATCCACGTCCCGACGAACCCGCTCCCCCACCTGCTCGAATCGTGAGCGCCCCGCGGAAGCATTCGCTCGCGGTGGGAGCCGGTCGCCCGCGATGTCGCCTCCGCCTATCGCGCCCACTGGTTCTTCCTGGTCACGATGGCGATCGTCGTCCTCCTGCCGCAGGCGCTCGCCGACGCTTTCCTCGACCACCTCAACGTCGAGGGGATCAACAGCGCCCGGGATGTCGCGATCGTCGCCGCCGTCCCGCTCACGGTCGTCGTCAACCTCTTCGGACAGGCCTTCTACGCGGGACTGGCGGCCGCCGCCGTGATCGAATGGCGCGCCCACCGGCCGCTGCCGAGCTTCATACCGATGCTGCGATCCCTGCCGCTGGGGCGGCTGATCCTCCTGGATCTCGTGATCACCCTGGGCACCGCGATCGGATTCGTCCTGCTGGTTATCCCGGGTCTCGTCTTCATGGCCTACTTCAGCATCTCCCCCGCGCTGGTCAAGTTCGAGCACCGCGGAGTGTGGGGGTCGATGCGGCGCAGCCGCGAGCTGGTCCGGGGCAATTTCTGGCGGGTGATGCTGATCGTCGTCGGCACCATCCTGGCCACCGAGATCGCGGCGTCCCTGATCAGCGAGCCCTTCCACGGCCTCGCGATCGTCACGGTGGTCGACCTCGCGGCAGATGGCGTGCTGCAGCCGATCGAGGGGCTCGTCATCGTGGTCGCCGCACTGGCGCTGCTCGAGCTGCGCGGCGAGGCGCCGGAGCCGGAGGAGCAGCTCCGCGCCGTCGGTGACATCGACTAGCTGCTCGGGAAGGACAAACGGGCCGCCCCCGAGGGCGGCCCGTGAGTCGAATCGGCGGCGGGCGGGTGGTCCCTGCTCTTGGTTTCCTTCTCCCCCTTGGCGAGGGGCAGTCTCGCCGCCACACCGAGCGGTTTCATCGGGAAGAACTGCGGCTTGGCGTCCGTAATTCCCCGTGAAGACAAAAGAGGCCGGAGCGTTCGCTCCGGCCTCTCTGTCCCCAAGTCATGCGAGTCGCGTTGGATCGCGCCTCGCTTTCAGGCGGGCGTCAGTCGTCAGAATCGTCGTCGTGGCCGATCTTCTCCTTGACCTTGTCGGCTGCGTCATCCACCTTGTCCTTGACGCTCGAAACCCCGCGGTCGATCTTGCCCTCGCGCTTCAGCTTGTCGTCGCCAGTGAGGTCGCCGGCCGCTTCCTTCGTGCGGCCCTTTGCCTCATCGATGTGCTCACCCATTTATTTCGTCTCCTTTGTCTTTTAACTCTCTCCCTTCACGTACCCGCGTCCCACCACGGAAAACGGATGACATCGACCCCCCCGCACGCGATCATCACGGCATGCCCGCCGTGACGAGAGAGCGCCTGAGCGTCGACGACGCACAGATCCTGCGCCTCGAATCAGCCGCCATCAAGGGGCACACGGGAAAGGTCCTGATCCTCGCCCCCGACTCACAGGGGCGCCCGGCGTCGGCCTCCCGGCTGCGGGCGCGGATCTCGCAGCGGATGGGCACCTTCCCGCGCCTCAGCCAGCGAGTGGCGGAGCCCCGGCTGGGGCTCGGTCGGCCCGCCTGGGTCGAGGTCCCCGACGTCGACCTCGACTGGCACGTGGCCGAGCCCGAGCGCGCCGATCCGCTCTCCGACGAGGAGCTTCGCCAGGCCGTCGGTGAGCTGCTCTCCGAGCGGCTCGATCACACCCGCCCGCTGTGGCGGCTCGACGTCCTGCCCCTGACCGGCGGCCGCGTCGCGGTGATCGCGCGGATCCACCACGCGATGGCCGACGGGGTGAGCGCGATCCGCCTCGCCGCCGGGCTCCTCTGGGACGAGGACTCCACCTCGCCGTCGCCCCATCCGGCGGTGCACACGGCCTCGCCCGGATCCGTGAAACCCGCCCAGGCCGGCGAGGCACGCATCCTGGTGGGTCTGCCTGCGGCCCTGTGGAGGGAGCTCCGCCCAGGGCGGGATACCAAGCTCGATCAGCACATCGGCCCGGGCCGGGAGGTCGCCTGGACCACCTTTCCCCTCGAGCGCCTGAAGCGGATCGAGCATGCCGCTCCAGAGGGCGCCACCGTCAACGACGTCGTGCTTGCCGTGGTCGCCGGGGGACTTCGCCACTGGCTCCCCGAGGTGGGCGGCATCGCCCAGGACCTGCGGATCCAATGCCCGGTCTGCCTGCATGCCCGCGAGGAGGCCCCGGGACAGCTCGGGAACCGGGACTCGTTCATGAACGTCGACCTGCCGATTGCAGAGGATGACGCCGCCGAACGCCTGCGATTGATCAACGCGGAGACGCGGGAGAAGAAGTTCGATCACGATGCCGACACGCTGTACGCCTTCTTTCACGCAATCGGTCGCTTCCGCCCTCTGTACAAGGGGGTGACCCGGCTGACCTCCGGCCCGCGCGAGTTTGCGCTCTCGGTCTCGAACGTCCCCGGGCCGCGGCAGCGTGCGTTGATCCTGGGCCATGCCGTCGAGGAGTTCTGCTCGTTCGCCGAGCCCGCCGACCGCCATGCCCTGCGGATCTCGGTGATCTCGCTGGGCGGTGAGTTGGCCTTCGGGCTCTGCTCCGATCCCGAGGCGATCTCGCACCTCGATGGTCTGCGCGGCGCCCTGGCCGACTCGATCGCCGAGCTGGAGGGGGCGGTCTGATGCCAAGGGGCAAGCTCGCGGAGTACGAGCGCAAGCGCGACTTCTCCACGACCCGCGAGCCGAGCGGCAAGACGAAGCGCAAGGGCAAGGCGAAGCGCAGCCATCCCCGCTTCGCGTTCCAGAAGCACTCGGCGACCTCGGAGCACTACGACCTGCGGCTCGAGGTCGATGGCGTGCTCGCCTCCTGGGCCGTTCCGAAGGGGCCGTCGCTGGACCCGCGCGACAAGCGCCTCGCCATGCGAACCGAGGACCATCCGCTCGAGTACCTCGAGTGGGAGGGCGTGATCCCGGAGGGCTCCTACGGTGCCGGGCCGATGATCGTCTGGGACCGTGGCGTCTTCGAGAACATCTCGGAGACGAGGCGCGGCGAGCCGATGGAGCTCGCCGACGCAATCAAAAAGGGCGACGTGAAGATCTTCATGCTGGGCGAGAAGATCAAGGGGGCATACGCCCTGGTCCGGACCGGACCGCCCTCAGACCGGGAGAAGTGGCTCCTGATCAAGAAGCGCGATGAGGGCTCCGACGCCCGGCGGAGACCGACCTCATCCCAGCCTGAGTCCGTGCTCAGTGGGCGCACGATCGAGCAGGTTCTCGCGGAGGAGGCGGAGCCGGGCCAATTTCGGCGCCACCGGGCGCGCCGGCGCTAGTCTGAGCCGATGGCCACCGCGGCCGAAGCACGGACGCTGCAGAACTACATCGGGGGCCAGTGGCAAGAGGCCCAGACGAGCAATGCGCTCGACGACCGGGACCCGGCGACCGGCGAGCTCACCGCCCGAGTGCCACTGTCCGGAACGGCCGACGTGGATGCCGCGGTGGTGGCGGCCCGCGCCGCGCAACCCGCCTGGCGTCAGGTGCCCCCCCAGGAGCGTGCCCGCGCCGTGCTCGCCCTGCGGGACGCGCTGATCGAGCACCGTCAGGAGCTCACCGCGCTGGTCACGGCCGACATGGGCAAGACACTCGCCGACGCCGATGGCGAGGTCGGCCGCGGCATCGAGTCGGTCGAGTCCGCGGCTGCCATCCCTCACCTGCTCAAGGGCGAAACGCTCGAGGGTGTCGCCTCCGGCATCGATGTCGAGCTGATCCGCCAGCCCGTCGGCGTGGTCGCGGCTATCACCCCGTTCAACTTCCCGGTGATGATCCCGCTCTGGTTCCTGCCCTACGCGGTCGCCTGCGGAAACGCCTTCGTGCTGAAGCCGTCGGAGCGGGACCCGCGGCCGGGTCAGCAGATCTGCGAGCTGATCGACGAGGCCGCGATCTTTCCGCCGGGCGTGGTCAGCCTGGTGCACGGCGGCCGCGAGGCGGTCGAGTCGATCCTCGACCACCCCGGGGTGGACGCGGTCTCCTTCGTCGGCCAAGCCAAGACAGCCCGCCTGATCGCCACCCGCTCGGCGGCGACCGGCAAGCGGGTGCAGGCGCTCGGTGGCGCCAAGAACTCGATGATCGTCGCCGACGACGCCGACCTCGCCAGCACCGTCCCCGCGATCATGGGCTCGGCCTTCGGGGCGGCCGGGCAGCGGTGCCTCGCCGGCTCGGTCTGCGTGATCGTCGGCGACGAGCGCCGCCAGGCCGAGGTGCGGGCGCACCTGCGAAACGCCGCCGAGGAACTCACGACCGGGCCGGGAGCCGACCCCGGCACCGACGTCTGCCCGATGGTCTCCCCCGAGGCTCGTGAGCGAGCCGAGACCGCGGTCGCCGCGGCCGAGGCGCAGGGGTCGTCCGTGCTCCTCGACGGACGGGTTGGCGGTGGGGACGCGGGTGCGATGCTCGGCCCGACCATGGTCGAGATCACCGACCCCGAGTCCGAGCTGGCCCGAGAGGAGATCTTCGGACCGGTCCTGGCGCTCGTCGGCGTCCCGGACCTCGACGCGGCGATCGAGTTCGCCAATGGGTCGCGGTATGGCAACGCCGGCTCGATCTTCACCACCTCTGGCGCAGCCGCGCGGGCCTACCGGTGGGGCATCGAGGCGGGGATGCTCGGAGTCAACATCGGCGTGCCCGCCCCCGTCGCCTGGTTCCCCTTCTCGGGCTGGAAGGACTCAATCGACGGCGACCTGCATGCCAATGGCAAGGACGCCGTCGACTTCTACACGCGCAAGAAGGTAGTCACGAGTCGCTGGTGAATGGCTTCGCCATCAGATCGCGGCCACGAGCGGCCGCCCAGCATAAGTCGCTACGGCCTTCGGCCTTCGCTCCAAAGTAGGGCGGCCTGGTGGCCGCTACCACGAGTCGACCGTGCGGCCGCTCGGCGGGGCGGTGCCGGCCGCGGCGAGAGTGCGGGCGATCGTCGCCCGGGTATCAGCCGGATCGATGACGTCGTCGATTTCGAAGATCTGAGCGGCATTGAGCGCCTCGGCGTGCTCGTGCATCTGCGCGGTGAGTTCGCGGACGCGCTGCTCGCGTTCACCCTCGTCCTCGATCGCTTCGAGATCTCGCCGCATCGCAAGGCGGACCGCGCCTTCCAGCCCCATCGGACCGAGAGTGGCGTCCGGCCACGCCGCGGTCAACAGCGGCTCGTGCAAGCTGCCGAACGCCATCGCCTGTGCGCCCAGGCCGTAAGCGCGGCGCAGGAGGATTGCGATGGTGGGGACGGTCAGCGCGGCGCCGGAGATCAGCATCCGGCAGCAGTGCCGGACGAGGGCGTCCCGCTCGGCCTCGGGACCGACCATGTAGCCGGGGGTGTCGATCAGCGAGACCATCGGCAGGCCGAAGGCGTCGCAGAGCTGCATGAACCGCGCGGCCTTGTCCCCTGCAGCGCCCGTGACCACGCCCGCCTTCAACTTGCAGTTGTTGGCGATGATGCCCACGGGTCGTCCTTCGACCCGCGCGAGCGCGGTGACCAGCTCGGGCGCGAAGGGCTCGCGCAGCACCGTGACGGAGTCCTCGTCGGCGATCGTGCGAACGATCGGCATGACGTCGTAGGCACGCCGGGAGTTCTCGGGCACTGCGCCGCGCAGCGCTGACTGGTCGGCAGCCGACCACTCCCCGACGGGGCCATGGAAGTGCGACAGCAGGCGCCGGGCCGTCGCCACGGCCTCCTCCTCGTCTTCGACGACGAGATCGAGGACGCCGTTGGGCGCCTGCATTTCGACCGGGCCGATCTCTTCGGCGCGAACGTCGCCGAGCCCTCCGCCCGCGATCATCGCGGGGCCCGCCATCCCGAGCGAGGCCGTTTTGGTGGCGATGATCAGGTCCGAACACCCTGCGATCACAGCGTTGCCGGCGAAGCAGTTGCCGGCGACGATGGCGATCCTCGGGACGTGGCCCGACAGCTTGGCCCAAAGCGCGAAGGCCCTGACCTGCAGCGCGCTGACGACAGGGTGGTCGGTGTCACCGGGACGGCCGCCACCACCCTCGGCGAAGAAGACGACCGGCAGGCGCATCCGCTCGATCAGCTCGAACATCCGGTCCTTCTTGAAGTGCCCGACCGTGCCCTGGGTGCCGGCAAGGACGGTGTAGTCGTAGGCAAGCACCGCGGTGGGATGCCCGTCGACCGTGGCGGTCCCTGCGACAAGGCCGTCGGCAGGCGTGTTGGCGATCAGATCCTCCTGGCTTCGGCGCTTCCGCTGCTGCGCAGTGGCGTAGCGCCCGTACTCGACCCACGATCCCTCGTCGATCAGGTCGGCGACATTCTGGCGAGCCGTCCGCCCTCCCCTGTCATGGCGCTTGGCGACGGCCTCGAGTCGAGCCGCGTCTTCGGTCAGCTCTCGCCTGCGCTGAAGCTCGACCAGGTCGTCCCGCACCGCGTTCGGATCCATGTCGTTCTCCCGCGACATCGCCGCTGGAGTATCCACCGAAGAAAGTCTTGCCGGCTTCGCCATCAGATCGCGGCCACAAGCGGCCGCCCTGCATAGGTCGCTCCCGGCTACGCCCTTCGCTCCGAAAAGTGAGCGGCCTGGTGGCCGCTAGGCCTGTCCGATCAACACGCCGGTGACGGCGACGATGACGCCGCCGAGGGTCACCTGAATCAGCGAGCTCCTCAGCGACACGTGGAGGAACCGCTTGCGGATCCAGGCGATCCCGATCAGCTCACACCCCACGGTGAACGAGGCGACCAGCAGGGCCGTTTGCAGATCACTGATCAGGAACGGCAGCGCGTGGAAGCCGCCGCCGAAGAAGGTCGCGCCGCCGGTGATCACGCCCCTGGAAAGGGGGGTGCCGCGGCCGGTGATCTGCCCGTCGTCGGAGAGCGCCTCGGACAGCCCCATGCTGATCCCCGCCCCCAGCGCCGCCGCGAGGCCGACGAACAGCGCCGCATGCGACCCGGCCAGGAAAGCCGTCGCGAAGATCGGTGCCAGCGTCGAGACGGTCCCGTCGATCAGCCCGATCAGGGCAGGCTGCACCCGCTGGAGCATGAACCGCTCCTCGTCCGCGGATCCCATCCTCCCTGCCAGCCTTGCGACCAATTCGCTCACTTAGTGAGTATATTACAAGGAACTTAAAATAAGGTTCGCCTAAGATGTAGGATGTTCTATTAGGTTCACCTGACGGCACAAACTGATGAGACCGAACGCACACCTCCACTCCCCGCCCCGGGATGACGCGGAGCTCTCCGCACTCCTCCGCGAGCGCGGTCTGAGGGCGACCTCTCAGCGGGTCGTCATGCACCGGCTGCTCCGCGACCGTGACCGGCACGTGAGCGCCGAGGAGCTCCTCTCGGAGGCGAGCGAGCGGCTGCCCGGCGTCTCGCTGCCGACCGTCTACTCGACACTGGAGCTGTTCGAGCAGCTCGGCATCGTCCGGCGCGTGAACGGCGGTGGCGGCACCCTCCTCTGGGACACGCGCGCCGGCGCCCACCACCACATGATCTGCCGCGACTGCGGCCGGATCGAGGACATGGATACATCCCTCGACCTGGGGCGCGCCCTCCACTCGGCGGCTCGCGCCGGCTTCGAGGCAGATCGCGCCGAGGTGGTCGTCAGCGGCCTCTGCGCGAGCTGCGCCCGGAAATAGCTGCGCTACCTCGGCTCGGGATAGTGAGACTCGAACACCGAGACGACCGCGCCCTGCGGGTCGACCAGGGTCGCCAGCCGCCCGACCGGGACGTCGATCGGCCCGAAGCCGAGCTTCGCCCCCTTCGACGTAGCGCGCTCGATCGACTCGCCCGCGTTCTCGACGATGAAATAGACCTGCCAGTGGGCGGGCATGTCGGGCGGCAACCCATCCCCGATCTCCATCAGGCCGCCGAGACCCTCCGGCCAGCGCTGTCCCCCCACCTGCCACATGGAGACACCGGGAGGCGCCTCCTCATTGTGGACGGCGGTCCAGCCGAACACCTTGCCGTAGAAGTCCTTGGCCGCCTCGAGGTCGCGGGTCATCAGGTTGTTCCAGGTCCAGGTCCCGGGCTCGTTGACGAGCTGCGCGCCGGGGTGATTCTGCTGCTGGTTGATGCAGACGAAGGCTCCCGTCGGGTCCTGCAGGACAGCCATCCGTCCCGACTCGTTCGGCAGGTCGATCGGTCCGAAGTGGACCTGCCCACCCGCCTCGTTCACCTGCTCGGCGGTCTCGTCGGCGTCCTCCACCTTGATGTAGCTCGACCAGGCCGAGGGCTGCTCCTCGCGCTGGGTTGGCCCGAATCCGCAGATCATCTTGCCGTCCTTGGTGAAGAACCCGTAGCCGCCGGTCTCCTCGGGATCGCCCGGCGCGGCCTCGGCGTCGATCCCCAGGAGATGGCTGTAGAACTCCTTCGCCCCGTCGACGTCGGTCGTGGCCAGGTCGACCCAGCAGAACTCCCCAGGTGCGTACTCGCTGCGCTTGCTCATCGTCGGTCTCCTCCTCTATCGCTTTCGGCGTGCTCCGGCGAGGACCACGCGGGCCACCAGGTCCGGGTCGTCCCAGGTCGGCACATGGCCGCAGCCCTCCAGCATCACCTGCTGCACCCGCTTGGGCAGGATCCCGTCCGGGAGCGGCCTGTTCCGCACCAGGGTGTCGTGCTCCGCCCAGGCGAGCGTGATCGGAGTCTTGATCCCCTTCAGGTCCTCGATCCGCCCGGCCCGCATCAGGGCGCTGGCGTCGGGATAGGCGGGGGCGGTCACGTAGGCCTTGGCGATCGCCGCCGCCTCGCCCGGGCTGAGACGTTCCGGCCGGTGGATGAAGCGGCCGAGTGCCCGACGGCGTCCCCGAGCCGTGGACATCATCGGGCGGAGCAACCCGCGCGTGGCCCGACCGCTCCGCCTCGCCCGTGCAACGGTGCGGTTCGACGAATCCGGCGACCGCTTCCAGAAGCCCGCGGTGCAGAGTCCGACCGCCGCGGCCGCGCCGCCCTGGCGCGCACACTCGATCGCGACCCATCCTCCCAGCGAGATCCCGGCCACGGCCGGCTTCCCGTCGATCCCGAGGGCGTCGTAGAAGTCGAGGACGGCGGTGGCCAGGTTTGCGGCGCGGGGCCGGATGCCGTCGGGCAGCGAGGGGGACTCTCCGAAGCCCGGCAGGTCGATCGCGATCACCTCACGCTCGGCGGCGAGCTGCTCCATCACCGGTGACCACTGAACCAGGGATCCCCCGAGCGAATGCAGGAGGAGCAGGGGGTCGCCCTGGCCCTGCCGTATGTGGTTCAGCCAGACCGCCCCCACCGCCGAGCGGAGTGCGTCCGTCATTGCTCCAGGAAGTACTCGAGGTAGGTGCCGGACTCAGCCCCGGTCCGGTTGTAGACCGTCTGGGCTCGGTGGTTGTCGGGCGCGGTCAGCCACGCCATCCCCCCCATCCCCCGTTCTCGGCACCGATCGGCGCAGATCCGGATCAAGGCGTCAGCCGTGCCTTGTCCCCTGGCCTCGGGATCGACGAAGAGGTCCTCCAGATAGCCGACCCGGGTGCCGTTCAACATCGACCACTTCCAGTCGAGCGTCGCGAAGCCGATCGCCTGGCCGTCCTGGCGGGCGATGAAGACGGCCCCCTGCGAGGGATCGGTGATCAGAGTGCGGGCCATCCTCAAGACGCCCTCGTCCGGCGGCGAGGACTCGTAGAAGTCGCAGTAGGCCCGCATCAGTGGCAACAGCTCATCGAGCTCGTCCTCGCGTGCGTCACGGATCTCGACACCCTCGGCGAGCTTGCGCGGACCTTCGGCTACCGGCTCCTCTGCCATCCGGGCCGATACTAGGGTTTCGCCCCTGCGAGGAACGTGCGCGCCGACCCCGAATAAGGAGGGTCGGCATGCCCAAAATCGACTCTCCAGCGCGCGCGATCGCCCGCAACGTGCTCGTCGTCGTGGGCGTCTTTCTCGTGCTCTACGTGATCTACCTGCTGCGCAAGCCGATCAGCTGGCTGATCATCGCGGCGTTCTTCGCCATCGCCCTGGCCGGACCGGTGAACTTCTTCCAGCGCTACATGAAGCGCGGCCTGGCGATCGCGCTCGTCTACATCGGGCTGCTGATGATCCCGATCGGCCTGGGGGCCGTGCTCGTACCGCCGATCGTCAACCAGGTCAGCGACGTGGCCACCAACGCCCCCAAGTACGTGCATGACATCGAGGACTACGTCCACAAGAACAAGACGCTCAACGACCTCAACAACAAGTACGACATCACTCAGAAGCTCTCCGACGAGGCGAACAAGCTGCCCAGCAAGGCCGGTGATGCCGCCGGAGTCCTGCGCGACATCGGCTTCGGGCTGGTCAGCTCGATCTTCGCGGGCGTCTCGATCCTGGTTCTGAGCATCTTCATGGTGGCGGCCGGGCCCAGATGGATCGAGGAATTCATACGAATGCAGAGACCGGAGCACTCCGAGCGCATCGAGAGGACCCTACGGCGGATTGCGAACGCCGTCGGCAACTACGTCGGTGGCGCGCTGTTACAGGCGACGATCGCCGGGCTCTCGGCCTTCATCGTCCTCACCATCCTCGGCGTGCCGTTTGCGGGCCCGCTGGCGGTCGTCATCTTCGTTGCCGATCTGATCCCCGTCGTCGGCGCGACCATCGGGGCCGTCTTCGTCGCGATCGTCACGGCGTTCGTCGACTTCCCGGTCACCCTGATCATCTGGGTGGTCTTCGCGATCGTCTACCAGCAGGTCGAGAACTACCTGATCCAACCCCAGATCCAGAAGCGCGCAACGAAGATCGAGGCGTTCGTCGTCCTCGTCGCGGTCCTCTTCGGCAGCACGCTCTTCGGGATCCTCGGCGCGATCCTCGCCATCCCGGCGGCGGCTTCGATGCAGATCGCCATCCACGAGTACCGCGAGTACCGCCGTGAGGTCGCGGCGGCAGAGGCCGAGGCCGGCGGTCCGACGCCGGCTCCCGAGGTCACCTAGCGGCGCTCAGGCACCTGCCGGAGCCTCGGCGGCCGTGGGCTCCGCCGGGGCGGTTTCGGACGAGGGCTCGGCTTCCGGGTCCTCTTCGGAGATGCTCTCCACCGCCCGCTCGAGGATGTCGCGCAGTTCGCGCTGATCCTTGTCGGAGAGGGAAGCGATCGGCGCGGGCGGCTGCGCCATGCGCTTGGTGATTTCTTTCCTCATCCACTCCCCTTCGTCGGTGAGGACGATCAGCTTCACCCGCCGATCCCCCTCGGCCGCCTCCCTGCGCACCAGGCCGTGCTCCTCGAGCCGGTCGACGATGCCCGTCACGTTTGAGCTGTCGCAGAAGAGTGCATCGGCCAGCTCGCTCATCTTCCGTGGACCGCCCCCAAGGATCCGCAGGGCAATCATCTGCTGGGGAGCGAGCTTGAACTCCTGGGCCAGGCCGAACAGGCGCTGCTTGTTCGTCACCATCAGCCAGTGCATCAGGCTCCAGGCAACGGCGCCCGGATCGGTCCTCCCCGCCTCTGCCGCGAGCCACGAGAGCGGAGCCGACGGAGCTCTTTCGGGGGTCTTGGGTTTCATCGTCGTCTTCACATTACTGGCCAGCGTGGATAATTACAAGCTTCAATTATCGATGTATATATGTATACTGCCGTTCTTCGCAAGCGATCGTTACCCCGGAGGGGAAATCCGGATGTCGAGCAGGAACGGAGTCCAGTCGAGCCCGAACGGGATCGAGGTCAACGGTCTCGTCCGTGAGTTCAAGGGCAGCGTCCGCGCGGTCGACGGAATCGACCTCGAGGTGCGCCCGGGCGAGATCTACGGCTTCCTCGGGCCGAATGGCGCCGGCAAGTCGACCACGGTCCACATGCTCACCACTCTCCTCCCTCCCACCGCGGGATCGGCAAAGGTCGCCGGCTTTGACGTCGTCAAGCAGGGCGCGGACGTGCGCGACGCGATCGGCGCGGCCCTCCAGGAGGCTGCCCTCGACCCGAACCTGACCGCCCGCGATCACATGCGACTGCAGGGCGCCCTCCACGGCATGTCCAAGGCCGACCGCACCAGGCGCGGCGACGAGCTGATCGAGCGCGTCGGACTCGCGGACGCGGCAGACCGCAAGGTCGGGGGCTACTCGGGCGGGATGAAACGCCGCCTCGACCTCGCTCTCGCCCTGCTGCACGGCCCGCGCGTCCTCTTCCTCGACGAGCCGACCACCGGCCTCGACATCCAGAGCCGAAGCGCGCTCTGGGACGAGGTCGCCCATCTCTCCCGCGACGAGGGAATGACGGTCTTCCTCACCACCCAGTACCTCGAGGAGGCCGACCAGCTCGCCGACCACCTCGGGATCATCGACCAGGGCAAGATCGTCGCCGCCGGTACCCCCGAGAAGCTCAAGGCCGAGGTCGGTCGCCCGACGGTTGAGGTTGTCCCGACCGATCACGCCGAGCGCGACCGCGCCGTTGAGCTGCTCCGCCCCTTCGGCGAGCTGGTGCCGGGGACCCCACAGGGCGCCGCGGTCAGGCTCGAATCGGACGGCGGCGAGGAGCTAGCCAACATCATCCGCGCCTTCGACCAGGCAGGAGTCAAGGTCGCGAACCTCGAGCTTCACGAGGCCAGCCTCAACGACGTCTTCCTGACCAAGACCGGGCGCTCACTGGAGGGCGCTCAGCGCGCGGCCGAGGAGGGCGAGACCGGGGAGCAGCCCGCCCTCGAGGGGGCAGCGGCCTGATGGAGGCTGCCGCAGTTCCCATCGGAGCGCCTCCGGTCCGGCGGCGGCCGTCGATCTGGACGCAGGCGCCGGAGCTGGCGCGGCGCTCGATCATGCGGACGGTTCGCCAGCCAGCGGCGATCATCCCGGCCACCCTCTTCCCGCTCATCCTGCTGGCGATCAACTCGGTCGGGCTCAAGTCCGCGACCTCCCTGCCCGGGTTCCCGACGAACTCCTACGTCACCTTCGCGCTCGCCTTCGCCTTCATCCAGGCGGGCGTCTTCGCCGTCATCGGGACCGGCCAGAACCTGGCCGAGGACAACCAGGGCGGCTTCTTCAATCGCCTGCAGCTGACACCGATCCACCCGGCCGCGCTCGTCGCCGGCCAGCTCGCCGGCGCCCTCACCCTCGGGCTTCTCCAGGCCGCGACCTACATCTCGGTCGGCCTGCTCGCGGGCGCCCACATCGAGGCCGGCTTCGGGGGCGCCCTGGTGATGGTCGCGCTGGCGATCTGCATCTGCCTCGCCTTCGGCTCGATTGGCCTCGCGGTCGGCATGCGCGTCGACGCGCCGGAGAAGGTCCAGAGCCTGTTCCCCCTGATCTTCGTCTTCCTCTTCCTGAGCTCGATGAGCCTGCCCCGGAACCTGATCCAGACCGACTGGTTCCGCGAAGTCGCCACCTACAACCCGGTCAGCTACATGGTCGAGGGGCTCCGCAGCCTGCTGATCACGGGGTGGGACGGCGAGGCGCTGGCGCTGGGCTTCGGCTGCGCGCTCGGCATCCTGGCGATCGGGCTGACCTTCGCCTCGCTCGGTTTGAAGGAGAGGATGGCCCGCACATGAGGCGCTATCTCTCCGTCTCCCGCGGGCTCGCCTGGCGACTGCTGCACAGCCTGGTGACGAACCCATTGCTCTTCCTGCCGCCGATGCTGATGCCGCTCTTCTTCTTCACCGCGTTCGCCGGCGGGCTCTCGGCGGTCAGCAACGTCCCGGGCTTCAACTACGGACCGGGCTACACCTCGTTCATCTTCGCCTTCGTGCTCTGCCAGAGCGCGGCCTTCGGCGGCGTCTTCAGCGGCTTTTCGATCGCCGCCGACTTCCAGTTCGGCTTCGGCCGCAGGCTGCTGCTTGCGACCCCGCACCGCAGCGCGCTCATCCTCGGCTACGGGATCGTCGCCCTGTTCCGTGCCACCATCACGATCGGCGTGGTGACGCTGGTCGGCCTGGCGGTCGGCATGAACATCGACGGCGGCGGCCTCGACGTCTTCGGCATGTACGCGCTGGCGGCGATCATCAACATCACCGGCCTGCTCTTCGCCGCCGGCGTCGCCCTGCGCTTCCGCAGCCTGCAGGCGACCCCGCTGATGCAGGTGCCCGTCTTCCTCTTCCTCTTCCTGGCTCCGGTATACGTGCCGCGCGAGCTGCTCGGCGGCTGGGTCCACGCAGTCGCGCCGTTCAACCCGGCCACCCACGTGATGGAGACGGTCCGCGACCTGGTCGCCGGCCAGGGGAGCGAGTACCTGACGACGCTCGCGGTCATCGTCGCGCTGCTCGCGGTGGTCACCATCTTCATGTTCCGCGGCCTGCGCCAGGCCGAGGCCGCGGGCTAGCGGCCACCCCCCTTCGTCGCCGCTTAGAGGTGTGATTTCCAAGCAGCTGCTCCGCATGGAAAGCAGCGGTCTAGGAAGACCCCCCTTCACGCACTGGAGCCAAGCCAGCCGCCCGAGCTGCATCCTCACGTGTGGCAAAGACCCGAACTCGCTGAATCCGTCTATCCCTAACGCGGGTGACGTGAAAGACCGGAAGGGCAACCTTGGCTTCGCTCTTCGTGCCCCGGGCGTGGTATCGGAGGCTGGCAAATACTTCGTCGCCGGCGTCCACTACCTCCACCACTTCAATGCGGAAATGACCCATGTGCTCCGCAAACTCCTGGGACTGCCTCATGACGGCCTCCCGCCCACGGGCAATCCTGCTTGCCACCGAGGTCCACTCGGGTGGCAGGTGCCACTCGATATCTGGGTCCCAGAAGTCGTGGGCGATCACGGCAACTTCCCCCTGCTCGTTCCATGTTTTCCAGAGCCGGAGTAGCAATTCGACGTTCGCCTGCGACATGTCCTGAGTATTCCGCAGACCCAGCTTGATTCGACCCGAGATCTTGCCCTTGTAAACGAGCGGAGCCCCGAATACGGTTCCCCCCACGGCGTCCAATCGAAAAATCCGCGGGCAGGGGCAGCGCATCCGGCTCGTCGGTCTGGCAGCCACGTTCGCATGCGCTGGGACGGCACTGCTCGCCTCGCCCGCCCTCGCGACCACCGAGACCTTCAACTACACCGGCGCGGCGCAGACCTGGACCGTGCCCGCCGGGGTAAACAGCGCGAGCTTCGACCTCTTCGGCGCACAGGGCGGGGCGGCGAACCCCGGATTCGGCGGCCCCGGCCTCGGCGGCCACGCCACGGCGACATTCCCCCTAACGGCGGGGGACTCGATTCAGGTCAACGTTGGCGGACGGGGGGCGAACTCCCCCTCCACCGGCACGGGCGGCTTCAACGGCGGCGGTAACGGCATTGATAAGGGGGGTGGCGGTGCCTCGGATATCCGGATCGGGGGGACGACGCTCGACAAGCGGGTACTGGTGGCCGGAGGCGGCGGCGGAGGAGGGGGCTGTTCGAATGGCGGGCAGTCGTCTGACGGAGGTGGCGGCGGCGGGCTCATGGGGGCAGACGGGTTCTCCCCGGCGGGGTGCAGCTTTGGCGTCGCTGGCGGAGGCGGGACGCCGAACGCCGGAGGCAGCGGGACTTCACCCGCGACTATGGGCACCTTCGGCTCAGGCGGAAATGCCGGGGGCACTTTTTCCGCTGGAGGGGGTGGCGGCGGCTGGTATGGGGGCGGGGGAGGGTTCAATGCCGGTGCTGGGGGCGGCGGTTCTGGCCATGGACCGGCCGGGACCAGCTTCGAGACTGGGGTGCACTCGGGCGACGGCCAGGTGACGATCACCTACACGGCGAATCCCACGTCCCCCAACCCCACACCGACCGCGAGCGAGGACCCGAAGTGCAAGAAGCTCCGCAAGAAGCTGAAGCGCCAGCAGAAGGGGCTCGCCAAGGCCGGAAGCGAGGCGAAGCGGGCGATGATCCAGGCCAACATCAAGGACACGAAGAAGCGCCTCAAGAAGCGCGGCTGCAAACCTGTCTCCCGATAGCCGCGTTGGACGAGACGCGGCGCTCAGCGACTTATGTGGGAGGGCCGCTCGTGGCCGCGTCCTGGTGGCGAAGCCGTTCAGCGATCCTGTTATCGGCCCGGCGCTTGGCGCCCTCGGTGACGAAGCGGCCCCAGCGGCTGCGGTTGCCGGCGACCCAGCGGTAGGCGCGATCGGTCGCATCCGGGACGCGGGCGGTGACCGCCGCCAGCGGGGAGCCGCCCGGCAGCAGCCTGAACAGCGGAGGAAAGGCGGCGCCGGCGGAGCGAACGCCGCCGCCCTGCTCCACCAGGTGCCACGAGGACATCCGCTCGCCGACCGGTACCTCCGCGAGCAGCCGGTCGGCCTCGTCGCCGTCCAGCGGGACGGGCCTCAGCGCCCGGCGCCGGTCCCAGGCGAGGACCTTCCCCAGGCACCAGCGGCAGAAGCCGCAGTCGGGGTCGTAGAGGATGGTCGCGGTCGGCATCGGGTGGACTAGTCTCCGGCATGGTGGCAACCACGACCCTGTGGGACGAGATCGTCGATGCGATCCAGGCCGTCAACAGCGGCCCCCACGTCGGCCACCGCGCGGTCCACGCCAAGGGGACCGTCTGCAGTGGCACCTTCAGCTCGACCCCGGAGGCATCCAGGCTCTCGCGCGCCGCGCACCTGCAGGGCGACCCAGTGGATGCCACCGTGCGCTTCTCGAACGCGAGCGGGGATCCCTCGACCTCCGACGCCCACGTGCTCGCCGGCCGTGGCATGGCGGTCAAGTTCCATCTCCCCGATGGCGAGGCCACGGACATCGTCTCGGTGCCGCTGGTGGTCTTCCTCGTGCGCACGCCCGAGGACTTCCTGGAGTTCACGCGGGCCCGGATCCCCGACCCGGAGACCGGGCAGCCCGATGCGGAGAAGCTGAGCGCCTTTCTCGACGAGCACCCCGAGACGGGGATCGCGGTCCAGAAGGGCATGGCCAAGCTCGCCCCGACGACCAGCTTCGCCACCTCCGACTACCGCGCCCTCCACGCGTTCGCTTTGGTCGACGCCAAGGGCGAGAAGCACTGGGGCCGCTACACATGGGAACCGGAGGCCGGGACCGAGTACCTGACCGACGAGGTGCGGGACGCGGCGGGCCCCGACTACCTGCAGGACGAGATCCGGGAGCGGCTGAAGACCGGCATCGTGCGCTTCATGCTCGAGTTCACCCTCGCCAACGACGGCGACTCGCTCGACGACCCAACCCAGGAATGGGAGGGCGAGCACGAGGTGGTCGAGCTCGGCGAGCTCGAGGTGATCTCGGTGATCGACGATCCGGAGACCCCGGAGAATCCCCTGGTCTTCGACCCGATGCGGCTCACCGACGGGATCGAGCCCTCCGACGACGCGATCCTCGCCGCCCGCCCGAAGGCGTACGCGGTCTCCATTGAGCGGCGGACCGCCAGCACCTAGCGGCGGGCGCAGTTAGTCGTCGAAGCTGAGCACGAAGGCCGGGTGGTCCGGCAGGATCCGCTCGATCTCCTCGTCGGACGCATCCGCGTCGATCCCGAGGAAGCCCTTCACCTCCCAGGACCACTTGTCCATGTAGAGCCGCATCAGCGGGAACTTCTCGGAGTCCGGGACCTCGGTGGCGTGGAAGTGGCGAACCTTGCGCCCGCTGCGCAGCTCGCCCTCGCCGGCCGCGCGCATGTTGCGCACCCACTGGGTGTTGCCGCGCGGAGCCAGCAGGTAGGTCTTGCCGTCGATCTCGAAGGGGTTGACAGGATTCGTGCGCATCTCGCCGCTCTTGCGCCCGCGCAACGCGAGCGTCTGCGAGCCCTGGACGCTGATTCCGAGCCGGTGGAGACCCTTGACCAACGGGTTCACAACGTGGGTCGTGAACCAGTCGGGCTGCTTGTAGGAGGCGTCCGCCATCGCCCCGAGGAGCCTACAAGGGGTTATTGCCGGCCCAGGCGGGTAACCCCCCCGCATGTCAACAATCGTGATCATCGTGATCGCAGTGGTTGTCGTGGCGGTGCTGCTGTTCGCCGTCGCGCAAATGAGAGAGCGGCGACGGATCGCCCGTGAGCGTGAGATCCGCAGGAGGGAAGCGGAGGCGGAAGGCCACCGCTCGATGGCGGAAGACCATCGGCAGAAGGCGGATGAGTTGCAGCAATCCGCCGAGACCGAGCACGACCGGGCCAGCCGGCACGAAGAACGAGCCGCTGAAGTTCAGCCCGACGAATAGATTCACAGAGGAGAAGGAGCGATGTACCGGCGAGGTGGACCCGGTCTGCTCACGATCGCCTACCTCTTCGTGGGCGTCTTCGTGGCCGGCGACCACAACTACATTCACCACGGCACGCTGGGCCAGGTCGTCTCGACGGGGCTGGCGATCCTGCTCTGGCCGCTGATCCTGCTTTTCCACGTGAACCTCCATATCCACTGACGTTCGGGTAGGTTCCGCCGGGTGAGCGACGGCGACACCGTGATCGAGTGGCCCGACGGGCACCGCCCGGAGGAGTCGGCATTCCACGCGGTCAACGAGCTGCAGGTCCAGGCCGAGCCGGAGGTGATCTGGGCGTGGATCTGCCGCCCGGACCTGTGGCCGAGCTACTACTCGAACGCGAAGTTCATCAAGCACCTGGGTGGCCCGTGGCCGAAGCTCGAGCTCGGCAGCCGCTTCCGCTGGTTCAGCTTCGGCGCCTTCGTCACCTCCGAGGTGGTCGAGTACGAGCCAGCGCAGCGGATCGCCTGGGACGCCAAGGTGCTGGGCGGGCGCGGCTACCACGGCTGGGTCCTCCGGCGCCAGTCGGGGGGCACCTTCGTCCGCACAGAGGAAACCCAGAAGGGCTGGGGCATCACACTCGTCAAGCCGGTGCTCCGGCCGATGATGGTCCGCCTGCACCAGCGCTGGCTCGAGGGCCTGGCCAAGGTCGCCGCCGAGGGCGGCCCGCCTCCTCCGTAGCCGACCCGGCCGGCCCACTAAATTCAGAGCATGGCCGCTATCGACGAGCTCCGTGCGCGACTCGGCGAGATCCATGACCTGAGCCGTGCGGCCTCGCTACTCGCCTGGGACGAGCGGACGATGATGCCCGCCGGCGGCGCCGAGGCCCGCGCCGAGACCCTGGCGACCCTCGCGCGGGTTCGCCACGAGATGTTCATCGACGACGAGGTCGGGCGCCTGATCGACCAGGCGCGCTCCGGGCTCGACGGAGAGGCCGCCCCTGGAGAGTCAATCGATGCCGACCTCGTCCGCGTCGTCGCTCGGGACTGGGACAAGGCGCGCCGCGTCCCGTCCGAGCTGCGCGCCGAGCTCGCCCGCGCCAGCTCGATCGCCGAGAACGCCTGGGTCGAGGCCAAGCGCGAATCGGACTTCGAGATGCTCCTCCCCCACCTCCGGGAGAACGTCGAGCTCACCCGCCGTTACGCCGACTGCTTCGACGGCTACCCGGGCTTCACGCACGTCTACGACGCGCTGCTCGACGAGTACGAGCCCGAGATGACGACCGAGCAGATGCGTGGCGTGCTCGCCGATCTGCGGGAGGGGCTAGTCCCGTTGGTCGCCGATGCGACCGACAACGGCGCGGACTCGAATGGCGATCCTTTCCGCGGCGAGTTTCCCGCCGAGCCGCAGCGCGAGCTTGTCGAGCAGCTGATCGGGAACCTGCCCTTCCCCGAGGGATCCTGGCGCATCGACCCGACCGAGCATCCCTTCGCGATCTCGATCGGCACCGGCGACGTTCGCCTCACCACGCGCTACGACGAGGAAAACCTGGCGATGGCCCTGTTCAGCGCGATGCACGAGGCCGGGCACGGCCTCTATGAGTCGGGCGTCGACCCCGAGCTGCGCCGCACCCCGCTCTCGAAGCCGCGCTCGCTCGGCCTGCACGAGTCCCAGAGCCGCCTCTGGGAGAACTGGGTCGCGCGAAGCCGCCCCTACCTGGAGCGGCTGCTGCCGGGCCTGGTCGAGCGGTTCCCGGGCGCCTTCGAGGAGATCGACGCCGACCAGCTCTATCGATCGGCCAACCGGGTGGAGCGCTCGCTGATCCGGATCGAGGCCGACGAGGTCACCTACAACCTCCACATCCTGATCCGCTTCGAGCTCGAGCTCGAGATCTTCGAGGGCGGCCTCGAGCTGACCGACCTCCCCGAGGCCTGGAACGCGCGCTACCGCGACTACCTCGGGCTCGAGGTCCCCGACGACGCCCACGGCGTGCTCCAGGACGTCCACTGGCCGTCCGGCGCGTTCGGCTACTTCCCGACCTACAGCCTCGGCAACATCATCGCCGGCCAGCTCTGGGAGGCGGCGAACCGCGACCTGGGCGACCTCCCCTCGCAGATCGGCGAGGGTGATCTGGCCTCGCTCGGCGGTTGGCTGCGCGAGAACGTGCACCGCCACGGCCGCCGGCTCTCGCCCGCCCAGATCCTCGAGCGTGCCGGCTGCGGCGAGCTCACGGTCGAGCCGCTGCTCGGGCACCTCCGCGGACGTGTCCGATTGGCCACTCAGGCGTAGGAAAGCAAGAGATGGTGACCATCCCTCCACAAGTTGCGGCTATGTTGAGCGGGAGATGGCCGAGGTAGGGCGTCGAAACGGCGTATACGGGGGTTGGACGCGCGCCGGAAACACCCGCGTCTTCGTGCGCGTGCCGACCCAGCTCAAGCGGCAGTCCGCCGGGCACTCGAACGGCTCGAACGACAACGGCTCGAAGCCCGAGCTCGGCACTACCCCGATCGTCCTGGTCCACGGCCTCTCCTCGAGCCGCACCCTGAAGCCGCTGATCAAGGCGCTCGGCACCCGCCGGCCGGTCTATGCGCCCGACCTGCCGGGATTCGGGATGAGCGACCAGCCGATCCGTCCCCTCGACGTGCCCGGACTGGCCGATGCCCTGCGTCGCTGGATGCTCGACAACGAGCTCGCGCCCGCGATCGTCGTCGGCGTCGCCTTCGGCTGCCAGGTCGCGGTGCACCTCGCGGCCGCCTACCCGGCCGCGGTCGACCGCCTGGTGCTGATCGGCCCCACCTTCGACCCCGAGGCGCGAAGCACCGCGCGGGTCGCCTTGCGCTGGGCCCGCAACGCGCCGCGCTCCTCTCCCCGCCTGGCGCCGACCATCGTCCACGACTTCATCGACGCCGGACCGTGGCGCAGCGTTCGCACGCTGCGAGGCGCCCTCGAGGACCCAATCGAGGACAAGCTCTCAGAGATCGAGGCCAGGACGCTGGTCATCCGCCCGGAGCGAGATCACCTCGTACCCGCCGCCTGGACGGAGAGGGTGGCGAAGAAGATCCCGGACGCCGAACTGGTCGTCCTCCCCAAGGTCGCTCACACCATCGGTCCCCGCGCCGCTTCGCGGCTGACCGCTCTGCTCGTCCCCTTCCTCGTCGCGGGCGAGGAGGAGATCGAGGAAGCCGCCGCCAGGTAGCTCCGGACGCGGCCGGATAGGGTCCGCGCCATGCAGCTCGAGCGGCACCGTGGGTGGATCCGCTTCGCCCTCATCTACCTGACGGTGACGATCGGCGTGGTCGCGGCCTGGATCCTGATCGCCCCGAAGGGCTTCTACGACACCTTCCCGGGCGGCGGCGTCCACTGGGTCTCGGCGCTGCCCCCTTACAACGAGCACCTGGAGAGGGACTTCGGCGCCGTCGGCCTGGGCCTAGCGGTGCTCGCCGCGCTGGCCGCCTACTGGATGGAGAAGCGGGTGGTCCAGGTCGCGGCGATCTCACTGGCGGTCGCCGGCCTCCCCCACCTCGCCTACCACGTGACCACCACCTCGCACTACTCGACCGGCGACAACATTGCCAGCCTCTTCGGCCTGGCACTCGACGTGCTGCTGCCGCTGGCGGTCCTCTACCTAGCCAGCGACGACGCTCAGCGGCCTGTGACCCGACAGGCGGCGGGCCGGGTGGGAGCCGGAGCCTCCTAGCCCTCGCCCGAGATCAGCTCCCAGGCGCGGTGCAGCTTCCGCTTCAGCTTGCCCTCCCCGCCCTCCGCGAGGTCATCCGCAGTCACCTCCATGGCTGCCGGGTTCGCGGTCGGTTCCGGCAGGTCCTCGGCCGCCTTCCGGTCGATCTTCAGCAGGACGCCGCGATCGAAGATCTCCTCCACCTGCTCCGCATCGACGAAGCGGTGGCCACCGGGAAGCACACTGGTGTCGAGGACGATGCCGTCGAAGATGTCGTCCTCGGGAACGGCGAGCACGTGCTCGACCTTCCCGACCTTCTCCCCGTCGCTGGTGAAGCACTCGGCCCCCTTGCCAAGCTCGAGGTATGAGCTGGGTGCGCCAAGGTCCTCCACGCCGCTGAGGCTAGCGTCCTGAAAAGATCCGGGACGTGGACTTCGGCATCTCCTACTTCCCCACCGATGAGGTGATCGAGCCCGCCGACCTCGCCCGGATGGCCGAGGAGCGCGGCTTCGAGTCGGTCTTCGTCACGGAGCACACCCACATCCCGGCTAGCCGCGACACCCCGTATCCGGCCGGCGGCGAGCTGCCGCGCGAGTACTTCCGGATCTACGACCCCTTCGTGGCGCTGGCGACGATGGCCTCCGCCACCGAGCGGATCAGGATCGGCAACGCGATCTGCCTGCTGGTCGAGCGCGACCCGATCACCACCGCGAAAGCGGTCGCCTCGGTGGACCGGCTCTCCGGCGGGCGAATGCTGTTCGGAGTCGGGGCCGGCTGGAACCTCGAGGAGCTGCGGGACCACGGCACCGATCCGAAGAAGCGCTTCAAGATCCTGCGCGAGCGGGTGGAGGCTTGCAAGGAGATCTGGGCCAACGAGGAGGCCACGTACCACGGCGAGTTCGTGAACTTCGACCGGATCGTCTGCCGCCCGGCGCCGCTGCAGGATCCGCATCCGCCGGTGCTGGTCGGCGGCAACGGGCCGAAGGTGCTGAAGCGGGTGCTGGCCTTCGGCGATGCCTGGTTCCCCAACCGGATCCCGCCCGACGATCAGATGATCGCGCGGGTCGAGGAGCTCCAGCGGCTCGCTTCCGACGCCGGGAGAACCCACATCCCGGTGACGATCCAGATCCCGCCGCGCGACCCCGCTGTCCTGGAGCAGTACGAGCGCGCCGGGGTCACCCGCACGGTTCACATGCTGCGGCCTGGGGACGCCGCCGACGCCGGCAGCGCCGAGCGCAAGCTAGACGAGTGGGCGGAGCGCAAGGACGCCTACTCGGCGGCCGGCGCGTAGGTTCAGCGTCATACCGCGTGGGTAGGATCGCGCCCGCGTGTACCACGCCCTGCTCTTCTTCCACGTGCTCTCGGCCTTCTTCCTGGCCGCGGGCATAGTGATCTACAGCTCCTTCGCCCTGGGCGGACCGGTAAATCGGACGACCCGGCTGATTGCCGAGATCCTCTGGGGAGTCGGCGGTCTGGGCACGTTGGTCCTCGGCATCTGGCTGGCCCTCAACCGTCCCGAGTACGAGATCTACGACGGCTGGATCATCGCTGCGCTCGTCCTCTGGTTCCTTGCGACCGGCTCCGGAGCTCGGGCCAGCCGGGGTATGCGGCCCGTGGGCGATGACTCGGCGCTGGCGATCGACCGCCGCACCGCGATCGCGCACTGGATGAGGGTCTTCTGGTTCCTCGCCCTGCTCATCGTCATGGTCTGGAAGCCGGGCGCATGAGCGCGATCGCCCTGATCCGCCCGCATGACTGGACGATCCCCCTCCTCGTGCACATCTTCGGCGCGATGCTGTTGGTCGGCGCGCTCACCCTGGCCGCGGTCTCGCTGATCGCCGCCTGGCGGAGCGGCTCGGCCAGGCTGATCCGCCTCGCCTACATGAGCCTCTTCTACGGCGCTGTGCCCGGCTACATCGTCTTTCGGGTCGGCGCCGCGTGGATCGTCAGCAAGGAGCACCTCACCGACTCCAACGCCGCCTGGCTCGGGATCGGCTACGGGGTCAGTGACTTCGGCGTCCTGCTGCTGATCATCTCTCTGGTGGCCGGTGCGATCTCCGTGCGGCAGATGAACCGCGGCGGCCAGCCCTCGCTGATCGCCGCCAGGATCGTCACCGGCCTCGTATCGCTCGTCCTCGTGGCATACCTGGTCGCCGTCTGGGCGATGACCACCAAACCGACGTAGGCGGTTTGGTGGCCATCTATTCGGCCGCGGTGTTCGTGGCGGTCGTTTACGGCCAAGCCGTCAGCCCGAAAGCAATTTGCCGAGCGCGCCGCCCGCGCTCGAGGCGGCTCCACCAGAGCCACCGGCGGCCCCGCTCGTCACCCGGCCCTCGGACGGCTGGATCAGCAGCCAGCCCTTGCCGGAGAAGGCCAGCTGGACGCTCTCGCCCGAGCCGCGACCGATGACGGTCTTCAGGTTGACGTCGGTCTTCACCGAGGTGCTGACCCCGTCCGACCAGGTGATCGCCGCCTGCGGGTCGGCGAAGGTCTGCTCGCCGTCGAGCTCGAGCAGGACCGGCGGCCCGTCGGAGAGGATCGCCACGTAGCCGTCGCCCGACAGGTGCGTATTGAACATCCCGCCGCCCATGAATCCGGAGACGCCCTCGACCTTCTTGATGTCCCAGTCGATGTCGGCGTCGAAGGCCAGCAGGTTGGCGCCGTTCACGGTGATCGCCTCGCCCGAGAGCTTCACCAGCTGGATCTCCTGCGCCAAGTCGGCCAGGAAGACCTCGCCGGTCCCGGAGACCTTCATCAGCGAGGCGCCCTCGCCGGTGACCGCCTTCTTCGCCATCCGCTTGAGCCCACCCGAACCGGCATGCTCGAACTTGACGTCGCCCTGATAGGCGACCATCGAGCCCAGCTTCGCCTGGATGGTCTCGCCCTGGAGCTGGACCTTGACCATCTTCGAGCCCTGCATCTGGAACGGCTCAGTGCCCGCCGTCTCCTTGAATTCCGCAAGTGTTGCCTCGATCGCCATACGACCTCCCGTCTGGATCTTCCCGTAAGAGCCGGCAGCCTAGCGGCCATCCCGCCTGCGCCTGCGCAGATATGTCTGCCCGAAACTCTTCGCCTGCGGCGGCATCAACGGACGAACGGTCCGCGCGATCCGGGCCAGCACCTGGAAGCTGCGCTCATCCGACGGGCTCCAGACGATCCCCAGCCTGTTGCGCAGGGCCGGCGGCAGGAGGCCGAGCGTGGCCAATGAGCCCGCCCGGGTTCCCGGCCAACGCAGGAGGCGCCAAATGCTCTCTCGCATCCACCAAACCGGCGGAGCAGCCGGGTCGTGAAGCGATGCGAGTACATCCCGCGCCGCCTCGGTGTTCTCGAGCTGGTTCTCGACCATGTGGTCGAAATAGGCGACCAGGCCGGGCGAGTCGGTGGGAAGGTCCTCGGCGCTCACGCCGATGAGCCGTCCCATGCGCCGCCATTCAGCCCAGAACACCTCCACCTCGCCCGGGCTCAATGCCGGTGAGCAGAAGAGACGGTGGCCCCGGAGAATGGACTCCGCCAGTGTGGCGTGGACCCAGGCGTAGGGCTCCGGATCGAGCGCGTGATAGGGCTGGCCGTCGGGTCGCACACCGCCCAGTCCCCTGTGCATCTGACGGATCCGACGGCCCACTTCCCAGGCGAGGTCCGGGCCCCCGTAGATCATCGAGCTCGTGTAGTCGAGGGTGCGTATCAGGCGCCCCCAAGGTTCCTGTTTGAAGTTCGAGTGCTGCGTCACACCCGCGCCGACCGAAGGGTGGCTGACCTGGAGCAGCAGCGCATACCCGGATGCCGCAAAGAGACGTGCATCGCCGGCGATCCGCCAAGTGACCCCGCCACGGGGAGGGACCAGCCCGGCGGCCTCTTCCCTGGTCGGCAGGTACGGATCGCGGCTGCGCGGCACTAGCCCCTTTCGGATGGTGGGAGAACGTTCAGATATTCGCCTGAGCCCCGGCCGCCAAACGGCCGAGCTCGCGTCCGAGCGTCTCGGGCGTCCAGCCGTCCTCTCCCGAGAGCAGTAGTCGCGCACCGGACTCCGCGAGCCCAGCGATCGCGTTGCCGAGCAGGCGCGCGGTGACGTCGTGGCGTCGATCGGAGGTGCGCTTCCCGGTGCGTGGCAGCCAATCGCGAACCAGCAGCGAGAGCGCGTCGACCTGGGCCTGTCGGCCTCGCTGGATTCGGCGGGCGACCGCGGTGTTGCCGCCTCCCTCACCCAGAAAGATCAGCCGGTAGACCTCGGGTGAGGCGGCTACGGCCCTGAGAAAGCCGGTGAAGCCTTCGATCAAGGTCGCCTGCGGATCGCTCAGGTCCGACGCGGCGAAGGCTGCCTGGATCTCGGCGAGGATCCGCTCCTCCTCGCGGCTAAGAAGCGCCCGGAAGAGCTCGTCCTTCCCGGCGAAGCAGGCGTAGACGACGGGCTTCGTCACCCCCGCCGCGCGGGCGACCGCATCCATCGAGGTCCCCTCGTAGCCGAGCTCCAGAAAAAGCTCGAGCGCAGCGTCGAGGACCTGCGGGCGGCGGCGCTCCGGCCCCAGGTGGGCTGCCCGCTTGCGGGGCTCGAGCCTCTGTGACGAAGTTCTCGTTTGCACCATTCCTACTTAGGGTAGCAATTTGCTACCCTCGGTAGCAATTGAGGCCCCTGGTGTGCCTCCCCCAGGGCCCAACCAGGAGCAGACTCGCGATGACCGACAGACTCGACCCAAATCCCGGCGTCGCCGACCTCGACCAGATGGGCGCAGAGGACTTCGCGAAGCTTGTCGCCGAGACGTCCGAGAACCAGCTCGCGGCGATCGTCGAGGGGCCGAGCCGGAAGCAGGTGCTCGACGAGATCTTCGGCCGAATGGCTGCGCACGTGGAGCCGGAGCGAGCTCGGGGCACCGACGCGGTCGTCCACTTCAAGATCCTCGACCGCCCCGAGTCGCTCGGTGGCGGCTACGACCACTATGAGGTGGTGTTCGAGGACGGCAGGTGCACCGCCTCGGACCGGATCGAGCATGATCCGCAGGTGACGATCAGGATCGGTCCAGTCGACTTCCTCAAGCTGGCGGCCAACCAGGCCTCCGGCCCCACCCTCTTCGTGACCGGGAAGCTGCGGCTTGACGGCGACGTCATGCTCGCCAGCCGGCTGACCAGCTTCTTCCGCATACCCAGCGCCGGCTGACTGGCGACAGAGCAAAGGAGAACTTGAAGATGGCGACCGAAGAGAAGACCACCGATGTACAGGGCCTCGTGCCGGAGGGCGCGCCCCCTGACGGAAACGAGGAGGTCGAAGGTCAGATCTCCGCGCAGCTCGGGATCGAGATCGGAGACACCCCGTTCTCGCTCGAGCTCTCCCAGGACCAGAAGGACATCCGGGAGTGGGCGCACGGCTTCGCCGAGCAGACGGTCCGCCCAGCCGCGCACGAGTGGGACGAGAAGGAGGAGTTCCCCTGGCCGATCGTGCAGGAGGCGGCGAAGATCGGCCTCTACGGCTTCGAGTCGATCGCGCAGTTCTGGGCCGACCCCTCCGGGCTCACCTTCCCGCTCGTCAACGAGGAGCTCTTCTGGGGCGACGCGGGGATCGGCATGGCGATCTTTGGCACGACGCTGGCCGTCGCCGGCATCTTCGGCTCGGGCACGCCCGAGCAGCTGGTCGAGTGGGTGCCCCAGTGCTTCGGCGACGAGAACGACGTCAAGGTCGGCGCCTTCTGCGCGTCTGAGCCTGATGCGGGGTCGGATGTATCGGGCTACCGGACCACCGCCAAGTACGACGAGGGGAAGGACGAGTGGGTGATCAACGGCCAGAAGGCCTGGGCGACCAACGGCGGCATCGCGAACGTCCACGTCGTTATCGCCTCGGTCGACCGCGAGCTGGGCTCGCGCGGCCATGCGGCCTTCGTGATCCCCCCGGGAACCAAGGGCCTCGAGCAGGGCGCGAAGGTGAAGAAGCACGGCATCCGCGCCAGCCACACGGCGGACGTCCACCTGGACGACTGCCGGGTGCCGGGCTCCTGCCTGCTGGGCGGCAAGGAGAAGCTGGACGAGCGTCTCGCCAACGCCCGCGAGGGGAAGAGCTCCAAGGGCCAGGCGGCCATGCGGACCTTCGAGCTCTCGCGTCCGACGGTCGGCGCACAGGCGGTCGGCATCGCGCGCGCCGCCTACGAGTACGCGCTCGACTACTCCAAGGAGCGGGAGACTTTCGGTCGCAAGATCATCGAGAATCAGGCGATCGCCTTCACACTCGCCGACATGAAGATGGAGATCGACGCCGCCAGGCTGCTCGTCCACCGAGCCGCCTGGATGGGGAAGACCGGCAAGGACTTCAAGGCCGCCGAGGGCTCGATGTCGAAGCTGAAGGCCGGCGAGGTCGCCGTCTGGGTGACCGAGCGCGCCATCCAGATCCTGGGCGGCAACGGCTATTCGCGCGAGTTCCCGGTCGAGCGCATGCACCGGGACGCCAAGATCTGGACGATTTTCGAAGGCACCTCGGAGATCCAGCGGTTGGTCATCAGCAGGGCGATCTCGGGCATGCAGATCAAATGAGCGAGGCCGCGATCCAAAGACCGGCGACCTGGGGCAAGCCGGGCGAGGAGCTCGGGCCCTACGAGGAGGTCGAGCTGCACGGACACACGATCGGCTTCCAGGCCGCGGGGGAGGGCCCGCTCCTGATCCTGCTCCACGGGATCACCTCGACGTCGGAGGCCTGGCGCGAGGTGATGCCGCGCCTCGCCGAGCGCTACACGGTGATCGCGCCCGACATGATCGGCCACGGCCGCTCGGCGAAGCCGCGCGGCGACTACTCGCTGGGCGCCTACGCCGCAGGGGTTCGCGACCTCCTCGCTGTGCTCGGCTTCGAGCGCGGCACCGTCGTCGGCCATTCGCTCGGCGGCGGGATCGCCATGCAGTTCGCCTACCTCTTCCCGGAGTACGTCGAGCGGATGGCGCTGATCTCCTCCGGAGGCCTGGGACAGGAGGTCCACCCCCTGCTTCGCGCCGCCACCCTGCCCGGGTCCGAATGGGTGCTGCCGCTGCTCGCGCGCGAATGGTCGGTGACCGCCGGCGATGCGATCCGCACGGTCGCCTCCAAGCTGGGCCTGGCGGCGGGGCCCGACCTGGCCGAGTTCGCCCGCGGTTACGCCTCGCTGGTGGAGGAGGGCGCCACCGAGGCCTTCCTCGACACGATGCGCAGCGTGATCGGCCCCGAGGGACAGAAGGTGAGCGCCCTCGATCGCCTCTACCTCGCCGACCAGCTGCCGACGATGATCGTCTGGGGCGATTCCGACCCCGTGATCCCGGTCGAGCACGGCCGCAACGCCCACCGCATCGTCGCCCACAGCCGCTACGTGGAGATCGAGGGCTCCGGCCACTGGCCGATGCTCGACGCTCCGGACCGGATCGTCCGCGAGCTGACCGAATTCATGGAGGAGACAGAGCCGTTCGAGTGGTCGCTGGAGTCGGTGCGCGAGCGCCTGCGCCGCGGCCCCGGAGCCCGCGGCTGAGCTGACGGCCGCCACCGACTGAGGGGGCGGCCACATCCTGGCCGAGGTTGCGATCTTCGGGTTCCCGTTGGATCGGTCCTGCTGACGATCTGGGCGCTCAACCGCTGGGGCCCGCGCGACGAGTGGGCGCCACATCCCTTTGCACTTTGTGACATTGGGATAGCGTTGTCTCGATGAGCATCCGCGAGCGAGTGAGCCAGGGGGTGAGGGATCTGGTCTCGACGCGAATCCCCGACGCGGACCTCGACGATCGCGACCCCGACTACATCCGCGAGCAGCTCCCCGGCCTCTGGGTGCTCGCTTCCTTCTACTTCCGTGCGGACGTGCGCGGGCTCGACCGGATCCCGGCCGAGGGGCCGGTTCTGCTGGTCGGCAACCACTCGGGCGGCAATGTCACCCCGGACACGATGGTCTTCGCGCTGGCCTTCTCGGGCCACTTCGGAGTCGAGCGCCCCCTGCACCCGCTGGTCCACAACCTCGTGCTGGCTATGCCGCTGCCCTTCAACCTCTCCAAGTTCGGCTGCGTCGCGGCCTCGCCCGAGAACGCCAAGCTGGCGCTCGAACGCGACGCCGCCGTGCTGGTCTATCCGGGCGGCGACTGGGAGGTCCACCGCCCCTCCTGGCAGGAGGGCAGGGTCGAATTCGCCGGCCGCAAGGGCTGGGCGAAGCTCGGGATCGAGACCGGCGTCCCGATCGTGCCGTTGGTCTCGGTCGGCGGACAGGAGACCGCGATCTTTCTGTCCCGTGGCGAGCGACTCGCGCGAGCGCTGCAGCTCGACCGCCTCTTCCGGCTCAAGGTCCTCCCCATCTCCCTATCGATCCCCTGGGTGGTGAACGTGGGCGACATGCTCGGACACTGGCCGCTGCCGGCCAAGCTGACGATCGAGGCGATGGAGCCGATCGACCTGCGCGAGCGCTTCGGCCGCAATCCCGGCGTCGACGAGGTCTCCGACTACGTGACGCGGGTGATGCAGATCAAGCTCGACATGCTCTCGGCCGAGCGCCGCCTGCCACTGATCGGCTGAGATGCGGGTCGAGGAGAGCATCGAGATCGCGGCGCCGCGAGATCGGATCTGGCCCCTCGTCTCCGAGCCCGGCCGCTACCTCGACTTCATGGTCGGCTCGACCTGGAAGCACGTCGAGGGCGAGCCGGTGAGCGGTCCGCGCGCTCGGTACTGGCTCACCGTCCAAGCCGGCTCGACGGACCTGGGCGGGGTGATCGAGATCGTCGAGTGGGACCCGCCGCACGAGCTCGCCTGGACCAACGTCAGCGGGATCGACAACCGCGGCCGCTGGATCCTCCGCGACCGCGGCGAGGGAACGGAGGTGACGCTGCGCTTCAGCTACCAGGTGCCGGGCGGGATCCTGGCGCTGATCGCGAGCCGGCTGAGCGCGCCGATCATGCGCCGCGAGGTTCGCCAGTCGCTGGACGCGCTCAAGAACCTGGTCGAGGGAGGTGACATGAACCGGTGGGGTCCGCAAGACTGATCAGCCGGGCCCGGCCCGGATGGATGTAAAAACTGCGGCCGATGCGCAATGGGAAGGACCCCAAGGTCCTGGTCGCCGTGGCGGGCACGACCCGCGCCTGGGAGCTGTGCTGGGACGGATTCGCCTCGAACGTGCTCGACGAGCTCGGCGCCGACCTGGCGCTCTGTACCGGTGACCGCGACCCGCGGCCGAACCCCTTCTACGAGCGGGCGAAGTATGCCTGGAGCTTCGAGCAACCGGACGACTGGGCCGACGTCTACGACCGCGTGGTCGGGGACCCAAGCTGGCGCGCTCTGCTGCGGCCGGGCGACTACCTGCTCGGTGGCGTCCGCTCGACCGAGCACCCGCAGCCGGCTGTGGGGGCCCTGGTCATCTACATGCGCTGGCTCCTCAAGCAATATCTCGTGCGATCGGGCCTGATCGTAAAGTACGACTGGCTGATCCTGACCCGCTCGGACTTCCTCTGGGAGCTCCCCCACCCTCGGCTTCGACACCTCTCCGAGCGGCGCGTCTACACATTCGACGGCGAGCACTATGGGGGCATCTCCCTCCGCCATCTGGTCGCTCCTCGTCGCCACGCCGAGCGGCTCCTCAGCCTCTATGACCCCGTCTTCACCGAGCCCGAGCAACTGCGGCGGCGCCTGGACCGCAGATGCACCGTCGAGGGTTGGCCGTTCCTGAACCTCGAGCAATTTCACGCCGCCCGCCTCAAGGAGCTCGGCTTCTGGCGACGGCTCCGGTTCCTGCCCTACATCCCCTACACGGTGCGCGCCCCCGGCGGACTCACCGGATGGAGCGTCGGGGAGTTTGACGATCGGCTCGGCTTCTACGTCAAGTACCCGGCCGAGCGGGAGCGCTCGGAGATCACCCGCGGGTTGGTCAGCGATCGGGATTCATGGGGCAGCTACCTTGCACCGGTCCGCGGCGCCCCGGCGCGCCGGCGGCTGCGACGCTCATACCGCGAGCGGGGGCTCTATGAGCGCCCCTTCCCCCTTCGCCAGGCGCCGCGGCGCGCCTATCGGATGGCCCGCTGGAGGATCTCCCAGCTGCCGGAGCTTCGGAGGAGAGCCGAGATCCCGGTCGGCCGCCAGCTCCGGCGCCTGCCGGGAGCCTCCCCCTTGCTCGACGCCCGCCTTCGCCGCATCCGGCGGCGCCCACCGACGCCCTAGCGGACCGGCAGCCCGAGCAGCCCGCGCAGCTCGGGCGGGGCCATGAGCGCCCGGCCGTTGGCCTCGGCCAGTGCGTGAACCCGCCGGACCAGCTCGAGGTTGGTAGCAGGCTGAGTGTGCTCCGGGTCCAGCCAGAGGCTGTCCTCCATGCCGATCCGGACGCCCGGCGCCACGGCGGCGGCGATCCCTGCGACCGGGAGCTGCGCCGCGCCGAGGCCGGCGAGGCTCCAGATCGTCCCCTCCGGCAGACGCGCCACGAGCGCGCCGATGTCGGGCAGGTCCGCCCGGGCGCTCGCCAGGTTCCCGAACAGCAGGTTGACGTAGGCAGGGGACGCGAGCACACCGCGCTCCAGCAGGCGGCGCAGCAAGCCGACCATACCGAGGTCGAAGAGCTCCAGCTCGGGGCGGATGCCGCGCTCGCCCATCCGCTCGGCCAGGGCCACCACGACGTCGGGCGGGTTGACGCTCGCCTGGCCCGGGAAGTTGAGCGAGGACAGCGTCAGAGACGCCATGTCCGGAGCCAGGTCGGCGTCGAGGTCGAGGACCTCGGCGCGAGGATCGAAGCCCGGATTCCGGCGCCCTGAGCAGGAGACGCAGAGGACGAGATCCGGGCGCTGCTCGCGGATGCCGGCGATGATGCGGCCGTAGACCTCCTTGGAGTGGGTCGGCTCACCGTGCTCGTCGCGTGCGTGCAGGTGGACCACGGTGACCCCTTGCTCGGCGCAGCGGAGCACGTCGGCGACGATCTCCTCGGGCTGCAGTGGGACATGCTCGGACTGCTCCCGCGTGGGAACCATCCCCGTCGGCGCGAGGTTGAGAAGCAGCGGTGAGGTGGTCACGTCCGCGTGCCCCGCGAGCCGGCGATCCTCCTCTCGCCCTCAGGCTCGAATGCGTCGAGGCCGTCGCGCACGACGCGTGCCGGGTTTCCGACCACCAGGCTGCGGTCGGGGACATCCCGAGTGACGACCGCCCCGGCGCCGACGATGGCGTGCTCGCCGACCGTGATCCCGGGCAGGAGGGTGGCGCCCGCGCCCACCGCGGCGCCGAACCCCAGCGTCACATGCCCGGCGAGGGTGGCGTTCGGCCCGATCGAGATGAAGTCCGCCAGGTTCGCGTGGTGTCCCACGCTTGCCGCCCGGTTGACAAACACGAACCTCCCGTACCTGCTGGCCGAGCCGAGTACGGCGCCGATATTGACCCAGAGCCCCGGCTCGGCGCTCAGCGACGTCGGGACCGTGACATCCGGGTCGATGAAGCTGTAGGGATTCTCGAAGCCCAGGCGGGTGGCATCGAGCACTGCGCGGCGGCGGTTCGACGGCGTGAAGAGCGGGACGAGATACGGCAGGGACGCGACCTCCGGCGTCACCTCATCGGGGCCGATCAGGGGGCTGGAGTCAATAAGGTGAACCTCGCCCGGGACATTGGCCACGGCGGCGGCGACCGGCGTCCCGGCGCGTGCCAGTCCCTCCTCCAGTTCGACGACCATCGACGAGCCGACGGCGAAGATCACGACGCCGCCCATTGCGTCACCCCCTCCGCGACCGTCTCGGCGATCCAGGTGGCCCGCTCGCCAACCACCTCGGGCTGAATCGGCAGGCTGACGAACCGCGCGGCCAAGCGCTCGGTCACCGGGAGCCCGTCGGGCGGCGCGGTGGCGGCGAAGGCGGGCTGCTCGTGGAGGCCCATCGGGTAGTGGACGCCCGTCCCGACTCCCCGTTTCCCCAGCCAGTCCCGCAGGCTGTCGCGCTCGTCGACCTCGATCGCGAATTGGTGGTGAACGGCGCCGACATCGGGTGCCGGCAGCCCGAGCGCACCGGCGTCGGCCGCCGGCTGGAGCACCTCGCGGTACTCGCCGGCGATCCCCGCGCGCTCGCGGTTGCCCTCGTCGAGGTGGCCAAGCATCACCTCGAGCACGGCCGCCTGCAGCTCATCGAGGCGGGAGTTGAACCCGGCCTTGGCGCTAATCCGCCTGTCGTCCTCCCAGCCATAGGAGCGCAGCGCGCGCAGTCGCTCGGCGAGAGCGGCGTCCCGGGTCACGACCGCCCCACCGTCGCCCGCACAGCCGAGGTTCTTGGTCGGATAGAAAGAGAAGGCCGCCGCCGTCCCGAAGCTGCCGGCGCGTCTCCCTGTCGCATCGGTCGCCCCGTGCGCCTGGGCGCAGTCCTCGACCACGACCAGGGCGTGGCGCCCGGCGATCTCCATCACCCGGGTCATCTCCACAAGGCGGCCGTGCAAGTGCACTGGGACGATCGCCGCGGTCAGAGGCCCGACGGCGGCCTCGATCGCGTCCGGATCGATGCAGTGAGTCACCGGGTCGACGTCGGCGAACCGGGGCTCCGCACCCGCCAAGAGGATCCCCATCCCAGTGCCGGCCGCGGTCATCGAGGCGGTGATCACCTCGTCGCCCGGGCCGACGCCGCAGGCCCTCAGTGCCAGTCCGACCGCGTCCGTCCCCGAGTTGACTCCGACGCAGTGCGGGACGCCGACGTACGAGGCGAAGCTCCGCTCGAACGCCTCCAACCGCTCGCCGAGGATCAGCTGGGGCGCGGCGAGCGCGGCGGCCATCGCCGGCTCGAGCTCGGCCGAGAAGCGGGCGAGGCGCAGTTGCGGGAGGGCGGCGGGGATCACGGCTCGACCTCGTCCAGGAGGGCGGGCACCGGCTCGTCGAAGCGCTTCATCTCCTCGTAGGGGCTCGAGGAGAGGACGACGACCCGCGTACCCTCGCCGAACTCGCGCAGGCGGATCCATACCCCGGCCCTCACGATCAGCGCCGTGTCTGGCTCCGTGAGCCGGTGGGACTCCTGCTCGCTGCCGTTGTCGACGTCGACGGTGACGCTCGGGCCCAGCGCAATGATCGCCGAGTGATTCCTGGTCGCGTGCTCGGCGCGGGTCGCCTCGGGCGGGCAGTCGAGGATGAAGTAGACGTTCTTGACGTCGAAGGGAATCTGCGGATCGCCACCGAACGCGAGCAGGGACCCGCGCGCATCCGTGTGCCGGTCCAGCTGGACGAGCTCGACGCCCCGCATCGGCCCTATTCCACCATTTGCGCTCGATGAAGATCCACCCCAGGAATCTATTGGCGCAGATAGGGTCGCAACGGTGCATCCCAAGCTCACGGACACCGAGCTGGCCGAGCGCGGCTACCGCGCCTGGAACGAGGACGACCTCGAGGGCCTGCTCGCCATCTGCCACCCCGAGGTCACATACCACACCAGCGGGGTCTTTCCCGGGCTCCAGTCCGTCTACGAGGGCAAGCCAGGGATCGCGCGCTGGTGGGCGGACTTCCACGAGCCCTGGAGCGAGATCAAGGTGATCCCGGAGCGGATCGTCGAGCGCCCCGATGGCATCGCCGTCCTGATCCGCTTCCAGGGGACAGGCCGGCAGGGCATCGAGACCACGATGCAGTTCATCAACACGATCGAGATCCGCGACGGGCTCGCCTTCCGGTTCGACTCGCAGCCTCCGGGAGAGGAGGCGCTGCGCGAGCTCGGCCTGGACTGACGCCTAGGCGCTGAGCCCGCGGTCCGAGCGGCTGTGGCCGTGCTGTCCGTCTGCGCTCCAGTCGAGCTTGAGCTGCAGGCGGCCGCCGCCCTTGGCGGCGAGGCGGGCGGGACCGGGCAAACGCACCCGCAGGGACCGGGTCTTGCCCGCGCCGATGGTGAGCTGCACGGCGGGCAGCTTCACCTTCAGATGCCGGACCGCCGCCCCCCGCTTGGCCACGCCGGAAAGCACGCCCCGCGCCCGCAGCCGGCAGCTCGAGGAGCTCTTGCAGGCTGCCAGGCCGGCCACCAGCGCCTTGCCATGCGGGCGAAGTGCTTCCCGCCAGCGGAAGCTCACTCCGGGACTGTTCGCGCCGACGCCGGACAGCGAGGCTGTCTGGGATCCGTCGTCACCCGTGATCCGGAGCCGCGCCGAGCGCGTCCCCTTCGCATCCGGCGCGAACCTGACCTGGACCGCGCACCGGCCGCCCGTCGGGAGGGTCACATCGGTGCAATCGTCGGCGGAGAGCCTGAACTGGTCGGCGTCGGGGCCGATGATGGAGGCGCCGCTCAGCCGCATCGGGGTGGCGCCGTCATTGCTGAGCTCGAACCTCTGCCCGGCGCTGCTGCTGCCCACGGCCTGCCGGCCGAAGTCATAGTCGTCCGGGGTCAGCGAGACCTGCGGGTCGACGCCGTCGCCGGTCAAATTCATCTGGAAGGGCTGGCCCTGGTCGCCGACGAGGGTGAGCGTTGCGACCTTCGCTCCGCTGCTCTCCGGCTGGAAGCGCACCTGGGCGGTGCAGCTCGCGGACGGGCCGAGCGGGACCCCCGTGCAGTCCTCGTGCAGCAGCCGGAAGCTGCCCACGTCACCGCCCGAGATGATCGCGACGAAGAAAGCGCCGGGGAGATCGCCCTGGTTGGTCAAGGTGATCGTGCGCGTGACGCCCGGCTGGCCCGCGGTGGCGAAGCCAAAGTCGGCGGGATTGGGCGAGGCGGTGAAGACCGGCTGACCGCCCCGGCCGCTGAGGAAGGCGGTGAAGGAGACGCCGTTGACCATCGCCCGCAGCTGCGCCGAGTACGGAATCGGCTGGTTCGGCCCGAAGTTGACCTGCACGTTGCAGGTGTCGTTGGGCTGCAGGGTCTGGCCCCAGCAGTCGATGTTCCCCGTCCAGAAGGCGTTCGGCCCCGGCGCGACGATGTCGATCGAATTGACCTGGACGGGGGCGGCGCCCGTGTTGCGAAGCAGGAAGTTCGTCTGGGCACTGTTGTTGTTGATCTGCTGGAGCCCGAAGTCGTAGCTCCCCGGCTCGAAGCTGAGCTGGGGCGGAACCCCGGTTCCCGTCAGCGGTGCGGTCTCGTCCTTCCGCGCGGCGTCGGAGTTCACGTGGAGCGTCGCGTTGCGGGTGCCCTCGCCGTGTGGCCAGAAGGCGACGTTCACGAAGCAGACCTGGTCCGAGGTGAGCTGGCCGCCGCAGTTGTTGTTCTGGTTGAAGTCCGCCCCCTCGCTGCCGTCGATGAAAACGTTGTTGATCGAGACGGGCAGATCGCCGGTGTTCTGCACCTGCAGCTGCTGCTGGCCGCCCGGGTAGTTCACCGTGGTCGCTGGAAAGTCGAGCTGGCTGGGTGTGATCGTCAGCTCCTGCGTCACCCCCTTGCCGCTCAGGGGCGCGCTCGCCAGGCCGCCGTCGCCGGTGTGGGTGACGTCGAGCTCGGCGCTGCGGTCTCCGCGGGCCGTCGGCGCGAAGCCGACGCGCAGCTCGCAGCTCTCGCCGGCCGCGACGGTGACCCCGGTGCAGTTGTCCACCGTGACGGCGAAGTCGGACTGGTCAATTCCGCCGATCGAGACGGCGCTGACGTCGATCGAATCGGGGCCGTCATTGGTGAAGAACACCTGCTGGTCGGGACTCGAGACGCCCACCAGCGTGTTGGGGAAGTCGAGCGATGCCGGGCCGAGCTCGGCGGTCGAGGCCTGGGCCACAGAGGGCACCGCGGCGAGCCCCAGCAGTGCCGCGAGAGCGATCACGGCTCGGGCGCCGCGCAGCTTGCGTATTCCGAAGTAGCACATGCGGCCATACATCGGCCGCGCGGGCCTGGACTGAACCCCTTGTGCAGCTTGTTAAATAAGCGCGCCCAACCGGGCCCAAGCGGCAGTCGTCAGGCCAATCCGCAGCTTGAGGCCGGGCGTACCATGAAGCGATGGCGACGGCACCGAGGCTGGATCCGACCGAGGTGGCCGAGATCGGTGCGCGCCTGGCGGAGAACATCTCGCTGGGGGTGAAGGCCCCCGAGGGCGTGGTGAGGGAGCTGATCGTCGCGTTACTCGCCGATGGGCACGTGCTGATCGAGGACGCCCCCGGCGTCGGCAAGACCGCGCTCGCCCGTGCCCTCGCCCGCTCGCTGGAGGCCGAGTACGCGCGGGTGCAGTGCACCTCCGATCTGCTGCCCGCCGACCTGGTCGGCACCAACGTCTTCAACCAGCGAACCACCAGCTTCGAGTTCCACCCCGGCCCGGTGTTCGCCAACGTCGTCCTGGTCGACGAGATCAACCGCGCCTCGCCGAAGACCCAGTCGGGGCTGCTCGAGTGCATGCAGGAGCGCCAGATCACGATCGACGGGACCAAACACGAGCTGGCGAGGCCGTTCGTGGTGCTGGCGACCCAGAACCCGGCCGAGTACGAGGGCACCTATCCGCTGCCAGAGGCCGAGCTCGACCGGTTCATGGTCCGCGTCAGCCTGGGCTATCCGTCGGCCGACGCGGAGGCGGCGATGCTCGAGGAGCACGCGGATCACGACCCGGTCGAACAGCTGCAGCCGATCGCCGACGTGGGTGCCGTCCGCGCCGCCCAGGCCGCGCTCGCCGGCATCGAGGGAACGGAGGCGCTGCGCCGCTACGTGGTCGCAGTGTGCGAGGCGACCCGTCGCGACGAGCGCGTCGAGCTCGGCGCGAGCCCCCGGGCGGGGCTGATGCTGTTCCGCGCGGCGAAGGCGCTCGCGGCCCTGGAGGGCCGCGACCATGCCCTGCCCGACGACGTCCAGGCACTCGCCCCCTCGGTCCTCTCCCACCGCCTGCTCCTCTCCTACGAGGTCGACGGCGACCAGCGCGAGGCGGTGATTCGCGAAGCGATCGACACGGTCCCCGCGCTGTGAGATGACCCCGGCCAGGGACCCCGGTTCGCCGCGCGCGCCCGCGACCCTGGCGCTCGGAGCGGCCCTGACCCTCGCCGGCCTCGCTTTCGGGCTCGCGGCCGCGCTGCTGGCCGGGATCGCGCTGCTCGCCCTGGCCCTGGGCGCGATCGCCTGGGTGGAGCTGGCGACACTCGGTGGCCGGCTGGAGCGGACGCCGGGGCCGACCCGCCTCGAGGAGAGCGATCCCTATCCGCTGCGGCTCGGTCTGCGCCGGACCCTGGTGCCGCCGCCGGGAGGGGAGCTCAGCGATCCCCTGCTCGACCGGCCGATCCCGGTCGGCCCGCGCTGGCGCCGTAGCGCCTCGCGCGAGATCTGGCTGGAGCGGCCCGGACGGATGGCGCTGGTGCCCGCGCGGCTGGTCGTCCGGGACCCGCTCGGGCTCTGGCGGCGGGAGCTCGATTCCGGACGCACCGCCGAGCTGGTGGTTCTGCCGCGGATCGACCCGGTCCGCTGGCTCGGCCCCGGCTCGGAGCCGCGCGGGATCGCCGCCGGCTCCGGGAGCGCCGCCGACGCCACCTCCCGGCGCGGCGGCCTGGCGCAGTTCGAGGTCGACGGCCTGCGCCCCTACCGCGACGGCAGCCCCGCGTCGCGGATCCACTGGCCGGCGGTGGCGCGCACCGGCGAGATGATCGAGCGGCGCCTGATCGCGGGCGGCGAGCCGAGGCCGCTGGTCGTCTTCGATCCGCGCGGCTCCTCCGGCCGCGACCTGCGCGAGCGGGCGATGCGCGCCGCGGCCTCGCTCTGCGTCGAGCTGGCGCAGTCGGGTGGCTGCGAGCTGCTCGTCCCGGGCGAGCGGCGGCCGCTCGCGATCGATCCCTCTCTGCGCACCTGGCCCGAGGCGCACACGAAGATCGCCGTCTCTGACCCGCACGGGGGGCCGATCATGCCGGTGGGCCTCACCGCCTCCGCCGTCCTCTGGGTGACCCCGGGCAAGGCCCTGCCCTCCTCGCTGCGCCGCCTGCGGCCCGGCAGCTTCCTGATCACCCCGAGGGGCTCGCGACGCGGGGCGGCCTTCCGGGTCTCGGGCTGCTGGGCCTATCCGGCGACGGCGCCGGCCGGGCGCTCGACCTACCTGCGCAGGGAGGCCGCATGACAGCGCTCGCCGGAGATCGCTCGGCGCGGGTCGAGCTGGCCTGCTTCGCGGCGCTCGCCGCTCTCGCCGCGCTCCAGTGGACCTCGCTGGTCGCCCATCCGCCCGCCGGGCGCGTCGTCGTCGCCGTGCTGTTCGTCACCGCGGCGGGGGCCGCCATCGCTGCAATCGCCCGCCTCGAGCTCTCCCGGGCGGCCCGGCTCGCCCTCGCGGCTGTCGCGACCGTCGCCGGGATCTGCTTCGGGATGGTGGTCGTCGGTCTGCCGGCGCGGCTGCTCCTGCCGGGCCACTGGGACGAGCTCGGCGCCAATCTGTCGCGGAGCCTCGACGGGGTCGCCGACGTCCCTGTCCCCTACTCCGGCGCCGACGCCTGGACGCGCCTGGCGATCCTGCTGGCGAGCCCGCTCGTGGTCGGGCTGGCCGCCTTCGCAGCCTTCTGGCCGACCCGCCGCCGGGTGGCCGGACGGATCTCCGCGCTGGTCCTGCTGGTGGCGCTCTATCTGATCGCGCTCGCCTGGGCCAGGCCGGGCCGCCAGCTGGCCGGCGGCATCCTCCTCGCCATCCTCATCGCCGCCTGGCTCTGGCTTCCCGGGATCGCACCGCGCAGCCGCGGCGCGGCGAGCATCGCGGTGATCGCTGCGGCGGTGGTGGCACTGCCGGCGGCGGCGGCGATCGACACCGGCAGGGGATTGATCGACTACCGGCACTGGGACCTGCTCAGCGCCAACGGGCAGAGCTTCAACTGGGACCAGACCTACGGGCCGCTCGACTGGCCGCAGAAGGGCACCCCGCTGATGGAAGTCGCCAGCGAGCACAGCCACTACTGGAAGACGACAAATCTCGACGAGTTCAACGGCACCCGCTGGATCCGCGCCACGGCCCCCGGCAGCGAGCCCGCGCTCGGCGAGCCGCTCAAGTTCCACCCGAAGGGGACCGTCCCGCGGCCGCCGGTCGACTGGATCGACCGCATCAACTTCACCGACCGCGGGCTGAGCAGCGACTTCGCGGTCGGCGCCGGGACCGTGCTCGCGATCAGCCGGATCCAGGCCAGACCGGCGCCAGATGCGATCTGGTCGATGACGAACGAGCTCCGGCCCGGGGACAGCTACACCGCGCTGGTCTACGACCCCAAGCCGAGCCCGGCCGAGATGCGCGCCGCCGGCACCGGCTTCCCCGCAGCGGCGCGCCACTACGTCTCCTTCGATCTGCCCGGCCGAACTCTGATCCAGACGCCCTACTGGGGCAGGTCCGGCCCCGCCTCGATCGCCGACCAGGTGCGCGGCACTCCGTACCTCGGGATGTACGAGCTCGCCCGACGGCTCGCCGTCGGCGCGCGCACCCCGTACGAGGCCGCACAGAGGATCGAGCTCTATCTGCGCAACACCTATGCGTACCGCCAGAACGTTCCCCAGCACGAGTACCCCCTGCCCGCGTTCCTGTCGCAGGACCGAGCCGGATACTGCCAGCAGTTCTCGGGGACGATGGCCCTGATGCTGCGGATGCTCGGCATCCCGAGCCGCGTGTCGACCGGCTTCGCGCCGGGCGGACGCGATCCGGAGCGCAACAACTTCCTGGTCGACGACACGGACGCACATGACTGGGTCGAGGTCTTCTTCCCCGCGATCGGCTGGGTGACGTTCGAGCCGACCCCGGCCGCAGCGCCGGCCGCCACCCAGCTCGACGACAACGACCTTGGTGTCACAAAGTCACCGGTCACCGGGGAGAAGAGCTCCGGGCCGCCGCTGCCACAGACCACGGGTGGGGACGCCCCAAAACCCAAGCCGACCGCGAGCGGCGCGGGGCCACAGGGAGGTGACGAATCCGGTCCCAGTGTCCTGGTCATCCTGATCGGCGCGGCGGGCGCGGGGGCGCTTGGAGCGCTCTCGGGCTACGCCTACCGGAGCTGGCGCAGGGGCCGGCTGTCCCCCGACCAGCTCGCCGGTGCGGAGCTGGCGGAGCTGGATCGCGCGCTGACGAGGATCGGCTCCCCGATGCCCCCCGGCACCACCCTGCTGCGCGTCCAGGGCCTGCTGGACGGCCTGGCCGGCGCGACCGCCGCCGACTACGCCTCGGCCTTGATGGAGCGGCGCTACCGCGATCCGGACGCCGCCCCTCCCGGGCTCACGGAGCGACGCGCGCTGCGTCGCGCGCTCTTGCGGGCAGCCGGGCGGCGCTCCGCCCTGCGCGTGCTGTTTGCCGTCCCGCCAGGAGGGCCGGCTACCCCGCGTAGGGGGCGCGGGGGTTCGAGGACCAGCCGCTAGCGGGCCCGGACGGATCCTCCCAGCGCCGCTTGGAACGCGGCACCGGGATCAGGGCGACCAGGATCGCGGCGCCGAGCAGGCCCGCAAGCAGGCGCCAGCGCTTTGCGAGCGCTGAGCCGGCATTGGTTCCGAACTCCAGCGAGGAGGTCCCGGGCGCACCGGCACCACCGGCGCTCACCACGTAGCTCCCGGCGCTGGGGACGTCGAGCTTCGCCACCGCGCCGAGCTCGCCGATCGTCTCACTGCGCTGGTCGGCGTTCGCGATGGTGGCGCCGTTGTCGGCGCTGACCGGGACCGGCGCGCCGTCGGCCACGCGCATGACCTGGAAGGTGAGCGGAGCCGCGGGCCCGCCGTCCGAGCCTCCCCCCGCCTGGCGGTAGAAGACGACCACCTCGCCCTGGGGCAGGTGCACCACCCCGCCCTGCGGCAGGGGGACCTTGCCGTAGTCGTCGGAGTGATTGCTGAAGACGGTGCCGAGCGTCACCGCGACGGCCGCGACCAGAAGGAGGAGCGAAATGGTGTGCTTGAGCCAGCGCATTCACCGATGGAATCGGCTGGATTGGACCGCTGTCCAAGCCACGGGCGCGATTTCTCGACTGATGTAGGGTCGCGCGCATGCCGAGGCTCGCCTGCGAAGGTCTCCTGATTCTCAGGCTCCTCTTAGGCGATCGCGGCACCATGGGGCCGTGCGAGTACTGGTCGTAGACGACGAGCCGCAGCTCCGACGGGCGCTCGAACGAGCGCTGAAGCTCGAGGGCTACGACGTCGAGCTGGCGGCGGACGGCGAGGAGGGTCTCGGTGCGGTCGGATCGGGAAATCCGTTGGACGCGATCGTGCTCGACGTGCTGATGCCGAAGCGCAATGGCCTGGAGGTCGCCCGGGAGCTGCGGGCGCGCGGCGATCACACTCCGATCCTGATGCTGACGGCGCGCGACGCCGTCCAGGACCGCGTCGACGGCCTAGACGCCGGGGCCGACGACTATGTCGTCAAGCCCTTCGCGCTCGAGGAGCTCCTCGCCCGACTGCGGGCGCTGCTGCGGCGGACCAACGGCGGGCCGTCCGAGGAGCTCGCCTACGCCGATCTCACCCTCGATCCCGGGACCCGGGAGGTCCGGCGCGGGGACCGGCCGGTGGAGCTGACCAAGACCGAGTTCGCCCTGCTCGAGCATCTCATGCGCCATCCGCGCCTCGTGCTCACGCGCTCTCAGCTCTTCGAGGCGGTCTGGGGATACGACTTCGGGCCCCGCTCGAACTCGCTCGAGGTGTACATCGGCTATCTGCGCCGCAAGACCGAGGAGGGCGGCGAGTCGCGCCTGATCCAGACGGTGCGTGGGGTCGGGTACTCGCTTCGTGAAACGGGTCGCTCCTCCGACGCAAAACGGGTCGCTGCCGAGGGCAGCGCCCTCGCGTCATCGGAGCGCCCTCGCACCAAGTGAGCCTGCGCCGCCGGCTCGCCCTGCTTTCGGCGCTCGCGGTCGCCTTCGCCGTGCTGCTGGCGTCCGCCCTCGTCTACACCCTCGTTCGCGACCGGCTGCGCGGCGACATCGACAACGACCTGCGCCACCAGGCCGAGCACGCCACCGCGCGGGCCGGTCAGGAGGCGCCCGTGATCGCCGGCTCGGTGCAGGGGCCCACGACCCTGGGAATCGGCCCGCCGCCCGGGACCGGCGAGCCGCCCAAGAAGGCGGGGGTAGGCACCGGTGGCCGCTTCCTGCAGACGGCGGTCCCACCCGCTGGGCCGGGGGCTCCCCCCGCCCTGGCCCAGCTGATCGGTCCGCAGGGGATAGTCGTCACCGATCCGGATTCGAGCGTTCGCATCCCGGTGTCCGCCTCGGACCGCACCCTCGCCGCCAGCGGCGGCGACGCCTCATTCAGCGACGTCAGCGCGCATGGCACGGAGCTGCGGGTCCTGACCCAGCCCCTCCCGATGGGCGGAGCGATCCAGGTGGCCCGCTCCCTCGAGGACACGAATCACACGCTCAACACGCTGATCATCATCCTGGCCGCGGTCAGCGCCGGTGGCATCGCGCTTGCCGCCGCCCTCGGCCCGTTTGTGGCGCGGGCCGCGCTCGCGCCGGCCGGGGAGGTCTCGGACGCCGCCGAGGAGGTCGCCCGCACACACGACCTCACCCACCGGATTGACGTTCGCGGAGAGGACGAGCTCGGCCGGCTCGCCGCCAGCTTCAACGAGATGATGGCCGCGCTCGAGCGCTCGGAAGCCGCGCAGCGGCGGCTGGTCGCGGACGCATCGCACGAGCTCCGCACGCCGCTGGCCACCCTGCGGACGAACATCGAGACGCTTGGAAGGAGCGAGGACCTGGACCGCGAGGAACGCAAGCGCCTGGTTGCGGACGTGACCGGGGAGCTCGAGGAGATGACCGAGCTGGTCGGCGACGTCGTCGAGCTCGCGCGGGCCCCGGGGCAGGACGCGATCGCCCGCCGGGACGTCGCGCTCGACGAGCTCGCCCGCGACGCGATCGAGCGCGCCGAGCGTCGCGCTCGCGAGCTCAGGTTCGAGCAGCACCTCCAGCCCTCCCTGGTCCACGCCGATGCCCAGCGGCTGGGCCGGGCGATCTCGAACATGCTCGACAACGCCGCCAAGTGGAGCCCGCCCGAGGGGACCATCGACGTTTCCGTCGCCGACGGGACGGTCACCGTTCGCGACCACGGACCCGGGTTCCCTCCCGCCGATCTGGACAAGGTCTTCGACCGGTTCTGGCGCGCGGACGACGCCCGCGCGAAGCCGGGCTCGGGCCTGGGCCTGGCGATCGTGGAGCGAGTGGCCGACGAGCACGACGGCAAGGCCAGCGCCTTGAACGCCGAGGACGGCGGCGCGGTGGTCAGCCTGCGGCTGCCCGAGATCCAGCCGAACGGATCGAACGGGCCCTGAGCGCCAGTTCGAGCTCGAAGCGATCGTCCGCGTCGTCGAGGGAGTCGCCGAAGAGCTCCCGGAGGCGAGTCAGGCGGTAGCGGATCGTCTGCGGATGCAGGTGGAGCGCCCGCGCCATCGCCGCGGCGTTGCCCCCGTGCCTAACGAAGGCGAGGGCCGTCTCCTCCATTCGCGCGCGGGCGGCGGGGGTGAGCTCATCGAGCGGTGCCAACGTTCGCTCGGCGAGACGTTGCGCCAGGCCGCCCGACTCGAAGAGCAGCAGCTCCGGCAGGTGCTCCTCCGCCACGATCAACCCATCCGCGTCGATCGCGCCGGCCTCACCGGCGCGCAGGGCCGCCGCGGCGAGCGCCCAAGCGCCGGACAGCTCAGCGCGGGGCACCGCCGGCCCGAGCGCCGCGCTGAGCTGCTCGGTCGCTGCCTCCACCTCCGTCCTCGCCCCGGCCGAACCGGGGACGAGGGCGCAGCCGATGCCGCCCACGGAGGCGGCGAGCGCGTCGGCTGAGAGCCGTCGCGCTATGCGGGTCAGATCCGCCTCCACCACGGCCAGCGGGGCGATGCTGCCGGGCAGCCTCCAGCCGGCGGCCTGCGCGGCGGAGCGGACGTCGGGCTCCTCGGCGGGCGGATCCCGCAGCAGCAGGGCCAGAAGCTCGCGGCGGCGGCGCTGGCGCTCGCCCTCCTGCTCGCGCTGTGCCCTCGCGTAGCCCTCCACCGAGTCCGCGGAGAGCTCGTCGATGTAGGCGAAGATCGCCTCCGCCAACAGGCCGAGCTGCTCGGGCTCCGCGCCGCCACGCCGGGCGGCAGCGGACACCCGCCGCCAGGCCACCCGCGCGCCGATCCGATAGGCCGACTGCAGGGAGTCGAGCGTCCGGCCCTGGCGGAGCTCTCCCCGCCCCAGCGCGACGTAGACGTCCCGGCCGGGCTCCCGGCCCGCGTCGGGGTCGCGGATCAGGGCGACGAACTGCCGAAGAGCCTCGGTGACGCCGGTGCGGATGCCGGCGCCGAAAGTGCCCTCCAGGGGCCGGGCGTACTCGGGCACCTCGCTCGCGATCGTGGTCAGGATCTCCTCGGTCGCGGCCGGCAGCTCCGGCTCGATCGCGTCGGCGATCTCGGCGGGCAGCTCGCGCCAGGGCTCGGCATCGACGTCTTTTGTCATTTGGGTGATAAGAAACGGGTCACAAAGTTGGCCTGGAGACTAACTCGCGTGGCGGCGTCGTGCCTAGCCTGGTCACATGACCCACACCATGACTCGAACGACGAAGCTCGCCAACCTCGGCGCCGTGGTGATTCCCTTTCTGGCCACGCTCGCCGCGATCCTCCTCTTCTGGAACCGCGTCGTCAGCGGCACCGACCTGGCGATCCTGGCCGCGATGTACGTGGTCACGGCCGCCGGCATCACCGTCGGCTACCACCGCATGCTCACCCACCGCTCCTTCCGCACCCACAAGCCGACCGAGTACCTGTTCGCGATCCTCGGCTCGATGGCGGTGCAGGGGTCCGTGATCGCCTGGGTGGCCGACCACCGCAAGCATCACGCCCACACCGACGTGGAGGGCGATCCCCACAGCCCGCACGTCGGCCATGGCGACGGGTTGGGCGGTGTGCTGGGTGGCCTCTGGCACGCCCACACCGGCTGGCTGCTCTCGGAGCAGGGCCGCGCCGACTGGAAGAGGTACGCCCCCGACCTCTACGAGGACCAGGGCATGCGCCGGATCAACCGGTACTTCGTCCCGCTCGTCGTGCTCGGCCTGGCGATCCCGACGCTCGCCGGCTATCTGCTCACCGGGACGCTGCTCGGCGCGGCCACGGGCCTGCTCTGGGGAGGCCTGGTCCGGGTCTTCTTCGTCCACCACGTCACCTGGAGCGTGAACTCGGTCTGCCATTTCCTGGGCTCGCGCCGGTTCGAGGTCGAGGACCAATCGACCAATGTCTTCTGGCTCGCCCTCCCGTCCCTGGGCGAGTCCTGGCACCACAACCACCACGCCTTCCCCCGCTCGGCCGTCCACGGGCTGCGCCGCTGGGAGCTCGATCCCTCCGCGCTGCTGATCGCGGCGATGGAGAAGGTCGGCCTCGCGTGGAACGTGATCCGGATCCCGCCCGAGCGCCAGGCGGCCAAGGCCGTCGCGGTCAGTAACTCGGCAGCAGCGGGATGGCGGTGAAATCCGACGGCGTCATCTCGCAGCCGATCAGCACGTCACCTGGATCCGCGGTGAACACGCGGTCCTGGCCGCTGCCGCAGCGGATCCGGTCGTTGAAGCCGTCGGCGGCGTAGATCTGGTCGTCGCCGCGGCCGCCGAGGATCAGGTCGCTGCCGGGGCCACCGTCGATGATGTCCGCGCCGGGCCCGCCGATGATCGTGTCGTTGCCGGCGTCAGCGCGGAGATCGTCAGCGCCCACTCCGCCGACGATGCAGTCGTCGCCGCCCTTGCCAAAACCAACGTCGGCACCGCCCGCCAAGTCGACCCGATCCCTTCCGGCGCCACCGTCGAACTCGTCGCCCCCGCGGCGCAGATGGATCCGAATGAGCAGACCGGCCAGGCAGCCGCGGGCTCCGGCGCCGCCGGGTGCGACGGCGGATGAGAAAGCCTGGGCGGCCGGCGCCCCCAGGCCAAGAGCGTCGAGCGCGACGGTCGAGGGCTGCGAGTAGGCGTTGATCACCGGCTGCTTGTCGTCCTTGGTCAGGGTCCGCAGCCGCTTGGTCCCGGAATAGTTGGCCGGGCACATCGTTGCCTGCTTCGACCTGTTCCCGCACAGCTTCGAGTTGTTGCGGTTCGAGAAGTGGTCGCCCGTCCAGCCCTCCGAATGCCCGAGCTCGTGCGTCGCGACGGCCTGAAGGTCGAACTTGTTCGCGGGCGGCTCGCCTGAGCCCATGTAGAACTTCATCCTCTTGTTGTAGGTCTGCCGGAAGCCGATCAGCCGCCCCGTTTCGGAATCGATGCAGCTGCGGTTCTCGGCCAGCGTGCCGCTACCGGCAACCGGGCCCCGGAGGACGCCGCCGACCGGGACGCCGTCCTGGTCCGCACAGGGATCGGCGCTGATCGCCATGCTCGGCGACTTGTGGACCTCGAAGCGCTCGACGCCGGGAAGCTTCCTCCAGGTTGCGGCCGCATCGGCGATCCGCTTACGGAACTTGCCGGTCGGCGCAGACGGATCGAAGTAGACGTTGAGGACCTGGTCCCCGGGGGCGTAACGCGCGATGATCGGGTTCCCGGCTCGCGCCGGCGTCGCGGCGAGGGAGAGAACGCACGCCAGCGCGAAGAAGGCTCCCGCCTGAAGCTGGCGGCGCGTACCCATAGGTCCGGTTCTAATCGACCCGGAGCGACTTTCAGGCCCAGACCCCCTTTTTTGGCCGAATGTCTTAGCCGACTATCAGCTTCCTCTCAGGCACGGCTGGCTTGATGGTCCGCGAGCCCGGTTGACCGGGACCTCGACGGACAGGAGTGGTTGATGAAGAAGAAGCGCAAGATCACGATCCGGCTCGGACCGCTGGGGCTCTCCCTGGTGGCGGCCGGGATCACGGCGGTCGGCTTCGCGGCCGTCTCGCTGGCGGACAGCGGCGGCAGCACGACGAGCAACGGAAGCGGTTCGGCGACCTTCTCGGCGCCGGCGCCGGGCGGCGGCGTCCGAGTGACGACGTTCCGCGGCCCGAACCTCTCTGCGGCTGACCAAAAGAAGATGGAGGAGTTCCGCCAGTGCATGCAGGACAACGGCGCGCCCGCGCCTCCGGATCCGAGCAACATCGATCCGAGCAAGGGGCCGCCGAAGCCGCCCAGCGCGGCTGACCGGGAGAAGATCCAGAAGGCCTACGAGGCCTGCAAGGACAAGCTCCCCGCGGGCATGCAGAACGCCGGGCCGCCCCGGGTCGGCACCTGCGGACCGCCTCCGGGCGCTCCATTCCAGCCGGGGAAGCAGCAAAACCAGGACCAGAGCAACCAATCGGGCACCAGCTCGAGCGGCTCGAGCTCCTAGGCGCCCCGACGAAGGACTCGTCCCGACAGGTCTCGTCCAACACAAACAGGCGTCATTCCCCGACGCCCCATATATCCCCCAAGCGAGCGGGCCCCCTAGGTGGGGGCCCGTTTGCTGTTGGCGCGTTCTTTTCGACAAATCCGGAAAAAGGTGCCAAGGCAGCGGTCCGGGGGCGCGCTAGCGTCCCTCCCGTGAGCTGGCTCACCGATCTCTTCAGCAAACGCTCCCTTGACGACCGCCTGCTCTCCGGTGGGCTCTCGCCCGACTCCGGCAGGGGCAAGGCGAGGGCCGAGGAGCTGTTGAACCCACGGCACCGGGCGAAGAGCGCCCAGGCGCTGAGGGAGCTGGTCGAGGAGGCCGATGAACACCATGCGTCGATGTTCAGCGCCGACCTCAAGGTCAATCGCCTCGCGATCAGGAGCAGCAAGGTGGAAGTCCTCTCGCTCGCCCGGGACCTCGAGGAGCTGCCCGACGTCGACCCTCGCGGCGTGATCCTCGCCGATCGTCTGGTCACGGACGGCGAGTCGCCCGCTTACGTCCCCGGGGCCTATATGGAGGACAACGGGCAGCTCGCCAGGGCCGTGGAGCGAGCCCGCGACGCGCTGAAGGCCGACTGAGGGAGGTGGTTTCCCGCAGCGGCTTCCCCCTTCCACGCATAGTGGTGTGACGTTCAGAAGCGCCGCTTCTCGTCCAAAGCAGCTACTCAGACAGCCCGGCGGCTTCGAGCGCATCCGCTCGATCGTCATACCCGGTCATCCGCACGACCTTCCCGTCCCGAAGTGTCCAGACGGCTGCGGTGCCGTGTTCTACGTCAGGGCCACCCCTCTTCGAGCGGCCACGACCGTGGCTGACGACGATCACCGAGTCGCCTGCGTCGATGAACTCCTCGGCCTCCAACGTGTATCGCTCCCATGGCTCGAAAAACTCCCGGGTAGCGGCTTCGACTCCCCCGGGGCCACGGAAGATCTTTTCGCCCACGATCCCCCCGAACTCCGGTGCCCAGATCCACTCGACGTCCGCATCGAGGTACGGCGCAAGCGCCCAAAAGTTGTCCCGGGCCATCTCGCTAGAAATCCCTCGCAGGATCTCCACGTTTCTCCTCCGACATCGCTTACGCAGTATCTCTCGGCAGACCACTCTTTCCATGCAGAGCAGCGCTCCTCCAGGTCTCGTGCCCAGAACACGAACTGCCGCAGATCGCGCCAGCCCTAGACCGGCAGCCCGACCGACTCGAGCGCCGCTGAGATCTCCGAATAGGCCGTGAAGCTCGCGACCTTGCGGTCCCGCTGCTCGAGCACGTGGGCGAGGGGCACGTCGAGCTCGTCGCCGCTCTCCTTCTGGACGATCTGGAGCCTCCCGAGCACGACCCAGCGTCCGTCGGCGGCAGATCGGAGGCCCTCGGGGCGGAAGCTGTCCGACTGGAAGAGCTCCTCCATGTCGGCTCGCCAGTTCTTGAAGCCGCGCACTCCCTTGTACGTCTTGCCATCGAGGAAGACCGTCTCCATGCGGATCTGAAAATCCGGATGCAAGAGGGCCTCCAGCCCGGCGCCGCCGCGCCCGATCTCATCGTAGATGCGCCTCACAGCCTCCAGAGACGAGCCCGTATCGGCCTCCTCCATCGCAGCGTTGAACTGGCGCTCGAGAGTCTCGACGTCGTGCTGGTCGTACATTTGATGGTTCCTCGGGATCTCCCCACTAGTGCGGATGACGGAGCACCGTCGCTTGGGGAAGCTATCGGAGCTATCGGGAAAGCACCGTCCACCGTGTTAGGGGATAGAACGTCGCCGGGGGGCGGCGAGCTTGGCGAGCAGCAAGTCGAGAGCCGGCTCGCCTCGATCAAGGTCGGCATCTGGCTCTCGGTCGTGGTCTGCCTGGGCAGCGCCCTCTACGCCGTCCACGAATGGCACCGGCCCAATCGCGTTCTGATCCTGGCCGCAATCGCCCTGGGCCTGTTGACCGCACCGCTGGTGCGAGCGCTGCCGCTCGAGAGGATCGTCCGCAGCCGCCACTCCGAGCTCTTGTTCGTCGCCTGGTCGGTGGCGGACATCCTGCTGATCGCCACGATCGCCGGTCTCGACGGTGGATCCCACAGCCCCTACATGCTGCTTCTGATCCTGCCCTTCCTGTTTGCGGCCATGTCGTACCCGCCGCGGACAATCGCCGCGGTCGGCATCGCAGACCTGGTCGCCCTCTTCGGCGTGGCCTTCGGCGTCGGAGGCGGACTCCCGCTCACCGGGTTCGGCCTGTTCGCCGGTGCCTGCATCGCGCTGCTCGGCGCCTGGGAGGCGCGCAATCAGTCCGGGCAGCGGGCGGAGCTCACCGAGACCGCCGCCGCGCGATTGTTGAGCGAGGAGACGAGCCGCAGACAAGCCCACCAGCAGCGTGAGGTTGCGCGGTTCGGACTGCTCGCGATCGAAGGGGCTCACATCGATGAGCTGGCCCGGGAAGCCAGCCGGATCCTCACCGGCGTTCTCGAGATCGACTTCGGCGGCGTCTTGAAGCTGCTCCCCAGCGAGGACGAGCTTCTCCTGGTCGCGGCCGAGGGCCTGCCCAAGGAGATGATCGGCGAAGCGCGGGTCCCCGCGGACCTCCGCTCGCAGTCCGGCTACGCCCTCGCCGCCGGGAAGTCCGTTGTGGTGGAGGACTGGAGGGAGGAGACCCGCTTCCTGCAGCCCGACCTGCAGCGGAGTCAGGGCATGCAGAGCGCCGCGATCATCCTCATCAAGGGCCACGGTCGGCCCTACGGCGTGATCGGGGCCGGCTCGCGGGTGCCGCACCGCTTCAGCCAGGAGGACGTCAGCTTCATGCAGGCGATCGCCAACGTCCTCGCCAACGCCATCGACCGGAGGGCGGCGGAGCAGCGTACGCAGCACGAGGCGCTCCATGACCCCCTCACCGGGCTGCCGAACCGGAACCTCTTCCTCGACCGCCTCGAGCACGCCCTCTCTGTCGCCCAGCGCCGCGGGACGCCGGTGTCAGTGCTCTTCCTGGACCTCGACCAGTTCAAGCTGGTCAACGACAGTCTCGGACATCCTGCCGGTGATGAGCTGCTGGCGGCGGTCGCCCCCAGGATCGAGGAGGCCCTGCGCCCCGGGGATACCGTGGCCCGCTTCGGCGGGGACGAATTCGCCATCCTCGCCGAGGACATCGGCAGCGAGCACGGCCCCACGCGGATCGCCGAGCGCGTCGCCGAGGCGCTCGCCAGGCCCTTCGTCCTGCGCGGCCGGGAGCACTTCGTCAGCGCCAGCGTCGGAATCGCGATCGGCGCCGGCAGCGAGAAACCCGAGAGTCTGATCCGGGACGCCGACTCCGCCCTCTACCGCGCCAAGGAGCACGGCCGCGGCGGCTACGAGATCTTCGATGAGGTCATGCGCTCGCGGGTGATCGAGCACATGCAGGTCGAGAACGACCTGCAGCGTGCGATCCAGCGCGAGGAACTGGAGCTTCTCTATCAGCCGGTGGTTAGGCTGCGCGACGGCTCCATCGTCGCGATGGAGGCGCTGCTGCGCTGGAACCATCCCGACCGTGGCCTGCTCGGCCCGCTCGCCTTCATCCCGGTCGCCGAGGAGACTCGCCTGATCATGCCGATCGGCCGCTGGGTGATCGAGCAGGCTTGCCGGCAGGCCGCGATCTGGCAGCAGCTCAGCCCCGACGCGGCGCCCGTCTCGGTCGCAGTCAACCTCTCGGGGCGGCAGCTCGCCGATCGCCAGCTTCTCTCCCACCTCGAGGGTTCCATCCGGGCAAACGGGATCAATCCCTCCAGTCTCTGGGTGGAGCTCAGGGAGGCCACGCTCTTCGACGAGACGATCTCCGTGGAGCGGACCGTCGATTCGCTCTCCGAGCTGGGGGTGCGCATGGTCCTCGACGACTTCGGCGTCGGCTTCTCCTCCCTCGGCTACCTGAAGCGTCTCCCCCTCTCAATGATCAAGCTCGATCGGACCTTCGTCGAGAACCTCACCGAGGGCTCCCACGACGCCGCGATCGTCCGGGCAGTCAGTGAGATGGCGGTCACGATGGGAATCGGCGTGGTCGCCGAGGGGGTCGAGACCGAGGAGCAGGTTCGGGTGGCGGACGCACTCGGCTGCGGGTTCGCCCAGGGCTTCCACTTCTCCGAGCCGGTCCCGGCGGCGCACGTCGAGCGGGTGCTCGAGCAGCCAATGCCGGTTTTTCGCTGATCACAGGCTGTCAGCCACGGAGCGTCCTCCCTCTACTGGCGCAGCGACATCACCGTCGATCCGGAGACGGCCGAGCAGAGCGTGGAGGTGGCCGTCAAGCACGCTCGCGCCGCGCTCCTGCTCGGCTGAGCCCGCCGGCATCCGGACTTGCGGCGAGTAGCATGTGTGCCACCTCAGCTGTCCGAGGGGGACGAATGTCGGCAACGCCAAGCGCAGATATTCCGCAGTTCGAGATCGACTCGGGGCAAGGTCCTGACGACGTCCACGTCGTCCGCATCGCGGGCGAGGTCGACATGTCCCACGAGGAAGAGCTGCGCGGAGAGCTCCGCGCGGCGGTCGCCGCCGAGCCGAAGGGGATCGTGGTCGACCTGACGGAATGTGAGTTCATCGACTCGAGCGGCATCCGCGCCCTGCTCCTCTCCCGGAAGGCCCAGCACTCCGAGGACGGGGACGAACTGCTGGCTATCGCCGCCTCCAGCGAGCAGATCCTCCGCATCCTTTCGGTGATGGGCCTGGACCGGGTGATTCCGATCAGGCCGACGGTCGAGGAAGCCGCGGCGGCTCTCTCCGGCTGAGGCAGCGATGCACGACATCGCTGAGTTCCTGGGGGGCCGGGACCCTTTCAGCGGCCTCGACGAGGAGGACCTGGAGGCGGTCGCCGCCAGGACCGAGGTCGAGTTCTTCCCTGCGGGCACCACGATCGTCCCCCAGGGCGAGCTCTCGCAGGATCGCATCAGGGTCGTCAGGCGCGGTGCGGTGGAGCTGCTGGACGGCGGCAGGCCCGTCGACCTGCTCGGCGAGGGTGAGATGTTCGGCCACCCCTCGGTCCTCTCGGGCCTTCCCACCAAGTTCGAGGTCAGGGCGCGCGAGGACACGCTGGTCTACTCGCTGGCGGCCGAGGACGTGGCCCCCCTGCTGGGCCGCCCCCCGAGCCTGCGCTTCCTGACCCGCTCGCTCCTCGACCGGGGAGGGCGAGGGGATGGTGATGCGATCGCGCCGCCCAGCCCGGAGGTGGCTCAGCAGACCGCCGGGGCGCTGGTGCCCAGGCCGCCCGTCGTGGTCGATCCCGGGACCACCCTCCGTGAGGCGGCCAAGCTGATGGACGCCCAATCCGTGAGCGCCATCATGGTGGACCTCGGAGGCGGCGACTACGGGATCGCCACCGACAGCGACCTCCGCTCCAAGGTCATCGCGGGCCCGCTCTCCCCCGACGACCCGGTGAGCGCTGCCATGACCACCCCGGTGGTCGGCGTCACCGCGGATCAGACGGGCGCGGACGTGATGCTGACCATGCTGGAGTACGACGCCCGCCACGTTCCGGTCTTCTCGCGGACGTCCGAGCTGCTCGGCGTGATCGTCGCCATCGACCTGGTGGCGGCGGAGACGGGCTCGCCGTTCGTGCTGCGCCGAGCGATCGCCAAGGCCAGGAACAAGCGCGAGCTCACCGAAGCGGCGAGCCGCCTCAACTCGACCATCATCACCCTCCTTCGGGCGGAGCTGGCCCCGTCCCAGGTCAGCGAGGTTACCTCTGCAGTCGCGGATGCGCTGATCGCGCGGATGATCGAGCTCGGCGTCGAGTCGCAGGGCCCGCCGCCTGCCGAGTTCTGCTGGATGTCGCTGGGAAGCCACGGCCGGCGGGAGCCGGTGCCGTCCTCCGACATCGACTCGGGCATGGCCTGGAGGGACGTGCCCGAGCACGATCCGCTCTCCGAGGCCCGGCGCCATCTGGCCTCAACCCGGACCGGGGAGTACATGCGCGGGCTCGCGGCCCACGTTGCCGACTCCGTCAGGGTGATCGGCTGGCGGCTCGACCCGCACGGCGTGACCGCCTCGGGGGCGTTCTCGGCGAGCTCGATCGAGGACTGGGAGCGGGCGATCCAGGGATGGCTCACGCGACCCAGCGACAACCGGGTGCTGATCGCGACCTCGATCCTGCTCGACGGGCGCGCCGTCTACGGGCCCACGACCGGCCTTGACGTGAAGCAGCTGCTCTTCGAGACGGGGGACCGCTCAACGCTGGAGCGCTGGATGCTCCGCCTGGCGCTGGCCGCGAAGCCACCAACGGGGTTCATGCACGACATCGTCGTCGAGGACACCGGCGAGCGGAAGGGGACCTTCGACATCAAGCACGGCGGGCTGCTGCCGGTAGTCGACCTCGCTCGGTACGCTGCGCTCAGGGCCGGCGTCCGGGTCACCCCCACGATCGAGCGGCTGCGAGCGGCCACGGATGACGGCGTCCTCAGACTGACCGAGGCCCGAATCCTCGAGGAGGCGTTCGACCTGTTCAGCGCCCTCCGCCTCGAGCACCAGGTCAGCCAGCTCGAGCGGAATCTCCGGCCCGACGACCACCTGAATCCAAAGGACCTCGACCCGCTCACCAGGCGATATCTGCGCGACGCCTTCCGGGAGGTCTCCGCCGTGCAGCGGACACTCACGGGCGAGCTCTCGCGGCGCTAGCCGGTGGGTGCCCCGGAGACACCGGCGGGAGCCGCATACGAGGAGGCGGCGTTGCCCGCTGTGGGCACCCCTTGGCGCGAGGTGACCTTCACCGTGATCGACCTGGAGACCACCGGGCTCGATCCGGCGACCGACGAGATCATCTCCTTCGCCACACTGACGGTATCCGCCGGCAAGGTGCGCCTCGACGACGCGCGTTACGAGCTGGTGCGGCCGCACCGGATGCCCGACGCCGACACGATCCGCATCCACGGCCTGCGCGAGTCGGATCTCGTCGGCGCGCCCCCTCTCTCCGAGCTGATCGGGGACGTGATCGAAGCGATCACCGGGAGGGCGATCGTCGCCCACGTGGCGGACGTGGAGCGGGGTTTTCTCGGGGCCGCCCTGAGGGAGCAGGAGCTCGAGCTGCGCAACCCGATGGTCGACACCGCGGACCTGCACCGCGAGCTCCGCCGCCTGGGAAGGGAGAACCCGAGCGAACGGGATCCGATCGCCCTGTCCGATTTGGCACGCGACCTGGGCCTGCCGGTCCACCGGCCGCACCACGCCGACGGCGACGCGCTGACCACCGCCCAGGCCTTCATCGCCCTCGCGACGCACCTCGATGCCTTCGAGTCCCAGAGTGTCGGCACTCTGGAGCGCATCTCAGGCAGGGAACGGCCGACATCGCCCGTGTCCAGACTGTTCGGCCGATTGGGCATCGGCCGGGCCTACGGCTAGACGATCCGTACAAGATCCCCTGCAACTCCGTCAATTTGGGGGAATTGGGCTTGACTGATGTCCGCTTCCGCACATAGGGTGCCTGACATCCGGCACATAGGCCTCGGACGCATGGAGGTGCCGGGGCCGAGACGGAGGGAGAAGAGCGTGACTCCACCTGAGGGCATTTCCGACGTCGACCAGACCAGGCGCGACGAGCAGCGCCTCGCCGAGCTCGGCTACAAGCAGGAGCTTTCGAGAGGCTGGAGCGCTTTCACCAACTTCGCCATCTCGTTCACGATCATCTCAGTCTTGGCGGGAACGTTCACGACGTTCTCGTTCGCCTGGCTCCACGGCGGCCCGACCATGGCGTCAATCGGCTGGCCGGTGATCTGCTTCTTCGTGCTCATGGTCGGCTTCTCGATGGCCGAGCTGACCTCGAGGTATCCGACCGCCGGGGGGCCCTACTGGTGGGCGCACGACCTCGGCGGCAAGGGCTGGAGCTGGATGACCGGCTGGTTCAACATCGTCGGACTGCTCGGGATCGTGGCCTCGGTCGCCTACGGCTGCGCCTTCTTCCTTTTCAACCTGCTCCAGCTCTACTCGGTTGACATATTCGGGATCAACTTCGGGGACACCGCGCACATCCTCAGCGAGACGTTCCTGCTCTTCCTGATCATCCTGGTGCTCTACACGGTGGTGAACATCTTCGCCGACCGGGTCCTGGCCCTGATGAACAACATCTCGGTGGGCTGGCACCTGCTCGGGGTGGCCGTCATCATCGCGCTCCTGATCTTCGTGCCGGATCATCATCAGAGCACGAGCTTCGTCTTCGGAGCGCGCTTCAACGAGAGCGGCACCCTGGGCGGCGACAGCAGCGGCCTCGGCTTCTGGTTCCTGGTCGCACCGGTCGGCTTCCTGCTCGCGATGTACACGCAGACCGGCTACGACGCCTCCGCTCACACGGCGGAGGAGACCCATGGTGCCGCGATCAGCGCCGCTCAGGGCGTCTGGCGCTCGATCTTCTTCTCGGCGATCATCGGCTGGTTGGTGCTGCTGGCGTTCCTCTACGCGGCCACCAATGTGACCGCCGTGAACGACTCGGGTGGCGCCGTCTTCGGCATCTTCAACTCGGCGCTCGACCCGTGGGCCGCGAAGATGGTGGTGCTCATCGCGACGATCGGGCAGTTCTTCTGCGGAGCCGCGGGCCTGACCAGCGCCTCGAGGACCTGGTATGCATTCTCGCGCGACCGTGCGATCCCTGGCTGGGCGGTCTTCCGGCGCGTCAATCGCGACCGGGTGCCGTTCAACGCAGTGATCGCGGTCTCGTTCTTCTCGCTGCTGATCTCCATCCCGGCGCTGTTCGGCAAGAACGACATCCCGTTCGCGTTCTTCGCGCTGACGGGGATCTGCACCGTGGGCCTCTACCTGGCGTACATCATCCCCGTCTACCTGCGGCTGCGGGCGGGCGACTCGTTCCAGCCGGGCCCGTGGAACCTCGGCCGCCGCTACAGGCTGGTCAACATCCTGGCGATCGCCTTCGTAGTCGTCGTGGTCTACGCGCTCGACCTGCCGTACGATCCCACGGGATTGCCCTGGAACGACGGGTTCGACGCCGCGAACGTGAACTACACGCCATTCGCGATCGTCCTGCCGCTGCTCTTCGGCATCTGGTACCTGGTCTCCGCGAAGAACAAGTACCAGGGTCCGGTCAGCACGCTCGAGGAAGATGTCGTCACTCGCGACTAGAAAGGCAAGGCCACCCAGATGAACGATTCCGACAGGAGCATCGGCGAGAGGGACTTCGTCATGGGCGCCGGGATCCTCGCGTTCTGCGCCCTGCTGGCGATCATCATCGAGATCATCTCCTGATGGGATGAGCTGAGGCTGGGGCCGGGTCACTAGGCCCGGCCCCCGCTGTGCTTGGCAGCTGGAGGGCGGCGGAATGCAAAGCGCGCCTTCCGTTGTTCGGGACATCGGGAGCAGTCGGGTCGTGCTCGACAACCACGCGGCAGGGGCGATTGGCAAGCACATCGCGGGCGGTCGGACCAAGCAGCCGCTCCTCACTGGGTGCATGCTCGGTCGAGATGTAGATCAGATCCGAGCGGCGCTCCTTGGCCTCGTCGACGATCGCACGGCCCGGATTGCGCGTCCGGAGAAATCTGCAGCGCACCCTGCAGCCGGCGACCTTCGCCTGCAGGCGGGCGAGCTCGAGGACGCGGCGTGCCTCGCGCTCCTCCTTCTCGAGTCCCCCGTCCAGCGGAAGCTGCTCCGGAACCTTGAGCACGTAGACGGCCTCCACCACGGCATCGGGTCCAACCAGCTTGGCCGCGCGCGCCATCGCCTCGTTGTCGACGCTGGTGCCGAGGATCGGCACCAGAGCCGAGTGGTAGGCGACCTCGACGAAGCCGACCGGGCGCTCCGCGCGCGGGATTCGATACTTCTTCTTCGGGTCGAGCCCCTGGCGGCGCCGGTACGGGAAGTAACCCGCCATCCCGACGATCATCCAGCCGGTACCGACGATCCGAGCCTCCTGGTGGAGGACGACGACGGAGACGAACGCGACCCCGGTCCCCATCGCACCCAGCACCGCGGTCAGCGGAACCGGCTTGCCCTTCCAGTTGACGTTCCAGGCGCGCGGTAGGGTCGGTCACGCGAGGGGTCCTAGAGCCGCAGGGCCACGATCGCGATGTGCGCGATCGTGAAGGAGAGCATCGCGCCGAAGCTGTAGAGGTTGCCCAGGAAGTCGGTCTTCCCGGGGATGATCAGCACGATCGCGATCGCCGAGAAGAAGGCGATCGTGAACCACGGCGTCCGGTGCTAAGGAAAGCCGACTCGGGCGTAGAGATTTCGCTAAATCTCGCGGCTGAAGGCGGTTCTCACGCCTCCGCCCGTAGGCGGTAGCCGATGCCGGGCTCGGTAATCACGTAGCGGGGATTCGATGGATCGGGCTCGAGCTTGGAGCGCACGTGGGCGAAATGCACGCGCAGGTAGTGCGTCTCGTCCTCGTATCCGGGCCCCCAGACCTCGTGGAGCAGCTGCCGATGGGTGACCAGGCGTCCCGGATGCCGAGCGAGCTGGCTGAGCAGGTCGAACTCGATCGGGGTCAGGTGCACCTCCTCCCCGTCGCGCCTCACCGCGCGGTCGGCCAGGTCGATCTCGAGGTCGCCGACCCGGACGGCCGAATCGCTGTCCTCGGCGCGCCGCCTGAGCACGGCGCGCATCCGGGCGAGCAGCTCCTCGCTGCCGAAGGGCTTGGTCACGTAGTCGTCGGCGCCCGCATCGAGGGCGCGCACCTTCTGGCGCTCGTCGCCCACCGCGGAGAGCACGACGATCGGCACTTGGCTCCAGCGGCGGATCTCGGTGGCGACCTCGACCCCGTCGCCATCGGGCAGGATCAGGTCGAGGACGATCGCATCTGGAGGGCGAACCGAGACGGCGTCGAGCGCCTCCTGCTTGGTGGTCGCCTCCTCAACTCGGTAGCCGGCGTTCGTCAGGATGACCCTCAGTCCCCGGATGATCTGCGGCTCGTCGTCGACGACGAGCACGCGCGGCTCCCCGGCGCTCATCCGACGCTGGCGGGCTGCTCGACCAGCGGGAACGAGACGGCGAAGGCGGTGCCGTCGGCGGCATCGGCCTGCAGGCGCAGCTCTCCACCATTGGCCTCGACAAAACCCTTGGAGATGGCCAGACCGAGACCAACGCCCTCCCTGCGGTCGCGGCGACCGCTGTGGAACGGCTCAAAGATCGCGTTGCGCTCGAAGGCCGGCACGCCCGGGCCGCGATCGACTACGCGGACTGTGATCTTGCCCGCGCCGACCCCACCGCTGACGCGGACCGGCTCCGCCGAAGGCGAGAAGCGCAGCGCGTTCTCGATCAGGTTGGAGAACACGCGCTCGAGCTGGGATGCGTCGGCAAGCACCAGCGGGAGCTCGGTGTCGAGCTCGATCTGGATCCGCCCCGGCTCGTGCAGCTCGCGCACGTGGGAGACCGCGGTGGAGATCACCTCAAGGAGGTCGCACCAGTCCGTCCGGGGATGAACGGCGCCCGCTTCGATCCGGGAGAGGTCGAGGAGGTTGGAGATCAGCCTGGTGAGGCGGTCGGCCTCCTCCTCGATCGCCTCGATCAGGGCGCTCCGGTCCTCGGCGGTCGTCTCATCCTCCCGCAGACCCGCCGCCGCCGTGCGGATCGCGGTCAGAGGCGAGCGGAGGTCATGGGAGACGGCGTGCAGGATCACTGTCTTGGCCGCGTCTGCCTGGCGCGCGGCCTCGGCCTCGGCCCCACGGGCGGCGGCGCGCTCGCGCTCGGCAGCGACGTCGAGCAGGCGGGCGAGCGGCGTCGCGACGCGGTTGAGATCCGACTCCGTCCATCCCGAGGAGTCCTTCCCGTAGAGCCAGACAGATCGGGCCTCGGTCGGCAGCCGGAGGACGGTCTCCTCGTGGCTCGGCTGAGGTGCGGAGCTGGTGCCGAGCCGGAGCTCTCCTCGGCCCGCCCGATCGAGGCTGTTCGAGATCCCGGCGACCACGTCGTCCGTGCCTCCCAATAGGGCGGTGGCGGCGTCCGCGAGCATCGCCGCCTCCCGCTCGCGCGCGGCCGCCTGCTCGGCGCGCAGCTCGGCCTCGGCCGTCTGCCGCCGCGATTGCGCCGCGAGGCGCCCGACCACCAATGCGGCGAGCAACAGAACTCCCAGCGCGACGACGTTGTCCGAGTCGGCGATCGTCAGCTGGTGCAGCGGCTTGATGAAGAAGAAGTTGAGGATGAGGACGCCGAGGACCGCCGCGGCGAGGGCCGCGACCTGGCCGCGGCGAATCGCCACCGCGAGCACGGCGATCAGGTAGAGGCTGCCCAGGCCGGTGGGAGTGGCGACCGAGTCGAGGATCGCGACCAGCGCGGTGGCTACGCCCACCCAGGCGAGGGTCTCGAGAGTCGTAGCGGCGATGCGACCGAACGGAGGCCGCGAACGCATCGAGTTCATCTCGGTTCGAGTTTAGGGCCGGCGTCGCCCGTCAGACGGGGTCGAGCGCCTCGGTGGCCCTGACGAACTCGCGCCAGCGCTCGTGCTCCGTCGAGCGCCATTCCTCGTTGCGCTCGGGCTCCACGCTGCGATCGGCTGGCAGCATCCCGGGCAGCTCTGTGAGCGAATCGATCACTCCGGCGCCGACGCCGCCGAGTGCAGCCGCCCCCAGGACGGTCGCGTCGGCACCGGCAGCCTCCACCGGCGCGCCGATCATGTCGGCCTGAAGCTGCAGAAGGAGCGGCTCGTTGGTCAGGCCCCCATCCACCCTCAGGGTGTCGACGGGTGCGCTCTCCTTGATCGCGGCGACCACGTCCGCGACCCGCCAGGCGATTCCCTCCAGGGCCGCGCGGGCGACATTCTCGCGGGTGGTCCCGCCATAGATCCCCGAGATCACGGCGCGGGCATTGGGCCGCCACCACGGCGCCCCGATCCCTGCGAGTCCCGGCAGTACCCGCGCACCGGCGGAGGTCTCCGCCTCACGAGCCAGCGCGCTGAGCGCCGGCGGGTTCTCGGCGATGCCGAGCTGGTTGCACATCCACTCGAGCATCGCGCCGGCCGCGAAGACCCCGCCGTCGAGCGCGTACTCGACCTTGCCGCCGATGCTCCACGCAACGGTCGGCAGCAGGCCCCCGGCGGGCTCAGGCACCCCCTCGCCGACGTGGGCGAGCACGAAGACGCCGGTCCCGTAGGTCGCCTTCACTCGGCCGGGCTCCACGCAGGCCGCACCGGCCAGGGCCGCCTGCTGGTCCACCACCTGGCCGCGGAGGGGCAGCTCCACGGGCCAGCTCTCGTGATGCAGCGTCCCGAGCTCGCCGGCCGTGTCGCGCACCTCGGGCAGGACGTCGACGGGCACGCCGAAGATCTCGCAGAGTCGCTCGCTGAACCCGGGGGTGCCCAGCGCGTGCAGCTGCGTGCGGGAAGCGGTCGAGGCATCGGTCGCGAAACCGGCCCCAAGCCGGTCGCAGAGGAACGAATCCACCGTGCCCATCCGGAGCCTTTCGTCCTCACGCGCCTGCTTCACGTCATCGTTGTGTCGCAGCAGCCAGGCCAGCTTGGCGGCGGAGAAGTAGGGATCGAAGGGCAGGCCGCTGAGCTCCTTGACCTCGTCCTCGTGGTCGGTGAGCTCGTCGAGGATCTCCTGCGAGCGCTTGTCCTGCCAGACCACGATCGGGCTGAGCGACTCACCCGTCTCGGAGTCCCAGGCGAGCACCGACTCACCCTGGTGATCGAGGCCGCAGGCGACCACATCGCCGTCCGCCCCCTCCAGCAGCTCGGCGACCGCCTCCGTGACCGCGGCGATCACCTCCTCCCCGTCCTGCTCGACCCAGCCCTCCTCGGGGTGGCGGTTCGCCTTGTCGCGGCGCGCCTCGATCTGCGGCTGCAGCCGCTGGTCGAAGAGCGCGGCCTTGACGCCGGTGGTCCCCTCGTCGATGCCGAGCAACATCCCGTCGCTCATCGGCCCACCCTATTTCACCGAGACGATCACCGGGCCCGAATCGGGATCGACTCCGGCGGCCCACCCGGCGGGGATGTGCGCCGAGCGCCCGGGCACCAGCCGCCCGACCCGGCCACTCCACAGCTCGCGCCCGCCCTGGCGGACCTGAATCCTGGCGCGGCGGACGAACTCGCGCGAGCGCAGCAGGAAGCGGTTGCGGGGCGGCGGGTGCCCGCTCGCCAGCACGAGGTTGGGCGCGATCCAGGCGAGGGGTGCGGGGGCGGTCACCCGGACGGACGAGGGCCACTCGCCCGGACCGTGCAGGTAGGCGGCGACCGCCGGTGCCGCGTGGCGACCGTCGAGGCCACAGACATCGGCCGTCTCGGCGGGGTGCACCAGGTTCCCGGCCGCGAACACCCCGGGCGTTGTGGTCCGCAGCGCCGTATCGACCAATGGGCCGAGGCTGCCGCGATCGAGCTCGCAGCCCGCCATCACCGCCAGCTCGTGGTCCGGAATCCAATCCGCGGTGAAGACCACGAGGTCGCAATCGATCGTCCGCGTGCGGCCCGACTCGAGCTCGGTGAGCTCGACCGACTCGACCCTTTCCCTGCCGTGGATCGCGCTGAGCGCCGTCCGGGTCCAGACCGGCGCCCGGTAGCGGACCGCCGCGCCGGCCCTGAAGGCGGTCAGCGACTGGTGCCTGGGGAGCTCGGTGACCAGGCCGGCCACCGAGGCGCCCCCGTGTGCGAGGGTCGCGACCGCCGAGAAGCTGACGTGCTCGGCGCCCACGATCACCGCCCGGCGCCCCACCTTGCGGCCCTCGAGGTGAACCAGCTGCTGCAGGGTGGAGGTGGTCATCACCCCGGACGGGCGCGTGCCCGGCACCAGGCGGGCCGAGCGAGGACGCTCCCGGCAGCCGGTCGCGAGGAGCACCGCGCGCGGCTCGATCTCCTGCCTCCCTCCGGGGCCGGTCAGCTTCAGCCTGCGATCTTGATCCCAATCGGTGACCATCGTCTCGGCCAGGATGTCGACGCCGTCCTTCTCCGCGAGCTCGCGATAGCGCTGCGCGTATCGCGGCCCGGAGAGTACGGTCCGCAGGTCTCGCAGCCCGAAGCCCGAGTGGTTCGAGTGCCGCGGGATGCCGCCGGCCTCGCGCTCCCTCTCGATCACCGTCACCGGGGAAACCCCGAGACCGCGGAGCTCGATCGCCGCCGCCAGCCCCGACGGGCCGCCGCCCACGATCACTGGACCGTCAGCGATCGCCATCCGCGCCCTCCAGGATCCTCGTCACCTCGGCCCCGCAGAAGAATCCCTGGCAGCGGCCCATCAGCGCGCGCGTGCGGCGGCGCAGGCCGTCAGCATCCGAGGGTGGGATCGGTCCGCCCAGAGCCGCGTCGATCTCGCCGCGGGTCACCCGCTCGCAGAAGCAGACGATCCGGCCGTAATCGGGGGCGCGCTCGATCCAGTCACCCTCCTGGTAGGGCCGCGAGCCGAACTCACCGATGTTCGGCATCCGCAGCTTCACGACCTCGGGATCTCTCGCCAGGTCGAGGCCGGCGCTCGCCAGCTCCTTGCGCACCCACTCGGCGATCGCGAGGGAGCCAGTGATGCCGGTCGAGCGGATCCCCCCGGCGCAGACGTAGTGCTGCTCCGGCCGCGCTCTCAGCTGGTAGTCCCGGTGCTGGGTCGCCGCGCGCAGCCCGACGTAGGTCGCGGTCACCTCGTGCTCCTCCAGCCTCGGCATGATCCGCGCGCCCGCCTCCATCAGGGACCCGAGGCCGGCGGCGGTCGTGGAGCGGTCGGTCTTGTCGTCCACGTCGTCGGCGGTCGGGCCGAGCAGGACGTTTCCGTAGACCGTCGGCGAGACGAGGACGCCCTTGGTCTTCTCCGTGGGAACCGGCAGCAGCACGTGGTTGATCAGGCCCCGGGCGAGCTTGTCGAAGACGATCAGCTCCCCGCGCCTTGGCACAACGCGGAAGTCCGAGTGGCCGAGCATCGCGTCGACCTCGTCGCTGCGAAGGCCGGCGGCGTTGACCAGGTGCGCGGCGCGAATTGGGCCCCTTGTCGTCTCGAGCTCGTGCCCTCCCCCACTCGGCCGCACCGCCGTGACCGCGGCATTCAGGACCAACGCGCAACCGGCCCTCACCGCCTCGGTCGCGAAGGCCAGGGTGGTGGTGAAGGGACAGACGATCCCCTCGTCGGGGATCTCGAGCGCGCCCTCCGCGGCCCGGCCGATGTTCGGCTCCCGCGCGTAGAGCTCGTCTAGGTCGACCGGCCGGGTGCCGTCGTAGCCGTTCTCCCTCGCGGCGTGTTCGATCCCGGCCAGCGCCTCGCGCTGCTCCGGGGTCCAGGCGATCATCAGCGCTCCCAGCTTCGCCTGCGGGATGCCCACCTCGGCGGCGTAGGCGCTGAGCAGCTCGTAGCCGCGCGCGACGAGGCGCGACTCGACCGTGCCCGGCTTGGCGTCGAAGCCGGTGTGGAGGATCGCTGTGTTCGCCTTGCTCGTCCCCGCGCCGACGTCCGGCGCGGCGTCGATCAGGGCGCACCGCCCGCCGCGCAGGCTCAGCTCCCTCGCGACCGCGCAGCCGACCGCGCCGGCGCCGACGACCGCGACGTCGAACAGGTCCTCGGGCGCGGGTCCTTCGCGGAGCGAGCTCACGTCGCGAGACTATCCGTGGGCCAGGTGAACGACCACGAACACCAGATACAGGACGACGATCAGGGCGCCGTCGAGCCGCCGTGCCCTGTATGGCCGGGCGAGCACCAGCAGGTCACCAGGGTCATCCCGGCGAACCAGGCCAGGTCGAACTCGACCAGGCCCGTGGCCTCCCCCAGCCCGACGATCAGCGCGGGGCAGCATCACTCCCCCGGCGAGGTTGATCGTGTTGCTGTTGAGCGTCTCGCTGACCAGCGCGGTGCCGCGATCGCTCGTGCCGAGCCGGATCGCGGTGAATGCGTTGGGGAGGCTGGTCAGCACGGCCAGGACCAGGACCCCGACGATCACATGAGAGACGTGCCAATCGCCGGCGAGCGACAGCGCCGCCCTCACCATCCCTCCGGCGCCGAGGATGATCAGCGCCACGGCCACGCCGATCAGGGCGGTCACTTTCCAGATCGCCTGCTCGGGATCCGGAATCGCAGCGATGGTGCGGTCGCGGGCCCGCGCCTCCGCCACGTCGGTGTGAAGGCGCCCGCGCCCGAGCAGGGTCACGTATGGGATCGCGACCAGGAGGAACGCGACGGTGGCCACGCCGGCCGGGATCAGGTCGAGGATCAGGCATCCGGCGATCGCCGCGGCGAGCAGCGCCACAGTCCCCTCGATCGCCAGCGACCGCCGGGTCAGGTGGATCGCACCGGCCAGCACCGCGCTGGTACCGACCATCGCCGCGAGGTTGAAGACGTTCGAGCCGAGGACCACCCCCATGCTCACCCCCTTCTCGCCCGCGGAGAGAGCAATCAACGCAAAGGAGAGCTCTGGGCCGTCTGCGGCCAAGGCCGTGAGCAGGCCGACGAGCGGCTCGGAGAGCCCGAGCCTGGGACCGACATGGTCGAGCCGGTCGGCGAACAGCGCGGCCGCCGCGAGCGTGACGGCGACGGAGAGCGCGAACAGCGGTACTGCCAGGGCGGGGCTGATGGCTGACTCCTCCTTTGAGGCAGACGACTAGTCGCCGACCAGCCTTCCCGGCACACCCTGTTGGCAGGCTATCGCTCGGCGGGCACCACGGCGGTCGCTAAGTTCCGGGCATGCCCCGGCCCCTGATCGGAGTCTGCGCGGCTGTTGAGAGGGCCGCGTTCGGCGTCTGGAAGGACGAACCGACCGTGCTGCTGCCGCTCTCCTACGCGCGGGCCATACATGGAGCCGGCGGGATGATCGCGATGCTGCCGCCCGACCGCCGCGCCACGGAGGACCCTTCTGAGCTGCTCGAACGCATCGACGCCCTAGTCCTGGGCGGGGGCGCCGACATCGACCCCGAGAGCCAAGGCGTCGAAGCGCACCCTGAAACCATCGGGAGCAATCCCGATCGGGACCGCTTCGAGATCGCGCTGGCCCGGGAGGCGCTCGAGCGAGGGATGCCGCTGCTCGGCGTCTGCCGTGGGATGCAGATCCTCAACGTTGCCTGCGGCGGCACGCTCGATCAGCACCTGCCCGACCGGGTCGGGCATGAGCGGCATCGGCCGGTGCCGGGCGCCTGGGCCGAGCATGACGTGCGCATCGAGCCCGATTCCCTGACGGCGAGCGCGGCGGGCGCCGAGCGGCTCACCGTCAAGAGCCATCACCATCAGGGCGTCGACGCGATTCCGGACAACCTCAGACCCAGCGCATGGGCCACAGACGACGACAGCGTCGAGGCGATCGAAACAACCGACGGCGAGTTCGTGCTCGGAGTCCTCTGGCATCCCGAGGAGGACCCCGAGGACAGCGTCATTCGCTCCCTGGTTTCGCGAGCGACCGCGTAGCCCCGTAGATCCGGCGGGCCTCGGATCGCATCGTTCCGAATCCGTTCTGGCTCATGCGCGACGGGCGCGGCGTCTTAGCGGGCTCGCGGCTCGGCCGCAGTATCAGGATCTCCCCGGGAACGTTCTCCAGCATCCAGGCGACGTCATCGGGGCTGAAGCCATCGCCGTTAGTCGCACCAGCGGCGACGACGCGATCGAAGCGCTCATGCTCCAAGAGCAGTCGGAAGGCGTGCCGGACGCTGCGACCCGGCTCGATTCTGGAGTCGACCGCCACACCCTGGGTGGCGGCCCGCTGCTCGACGGCCTCGAGCATCGGCAGGGCCGTCTCCGCCTGCCTCTTCAGCGGAGTGTCGAGCTGGACGCTGAGCGGGACGATCGCGAGGTAGGCGGGGACGAGGGTCGCCCCCTCGGCCCGGGCCAGGCGCAGGGCGGCGTCGAAAGCCGGAGTGGACAAAGCCTGCCCGACGAACGGGAACAGGATCCGGGTTGGCGCTGGCGTGATGGACGCATCGGTCCGCCGCCTTCGCACCTCTCGGATGAGCAGGTACCCGGTCGAGCCGGCCAAGGCGGCGAGGACAACGATCTCTACCGGGCTCACGATTCGCCTTCCTCGCCCCTCAGGGCCCGGTCGGCGACCACCCGGAGGTCGACCCCGGGGAGCGCCTCGAGCAGCCGCGTGGGCAGCGCCTGCCTGAAGCGGTCGAGGCCGGTCCTTGGAGAAGGGGTCCCGATCATGACGTAGGTGCTGCCCTTCTCCTCGGCGACCTCCTTCACCGTCTGCGCCACGTCGTCGCCCTCCTCAACCATCAGGTGCGCGCCGAGAACGGCCGCCAGCCTGCCGATCGCGTCGAGCTGGTTCTGCTCGTCTGGACTCGGCCGGTATCCGGGCTTCTTCACCCAGAGCAGATCGAGATCCGCGCCGAGTCGCTGCGCCGAGCGCCACGCCCGGCGGACGAGCCGCTGCGCCCGAGGCGTCGGCTTGATCAGAGCCAGCAGGCGCTCGCCGACAGCCTGGCTTGCGGCGCTCTCGGCCAGGCGATCCTCGCGTTGTCCGAGTGGCTCCTTGACCAGGCGCTTGGCTTCGACCTCCTGTGCCACCTGGCGCAGTGCGACCTCGCGGAGAGCGGCCAGGTTCTCGATTCGGAAGAAGTTGTTGAGCGCGGAGTCGATCCTCTCGGCCGGGTAGATCTTGCCGTCGCGCAGGCGGTCCAGGAGCGTCTCGGGGGTGAGGTCCATGAGGACGACCTCGTCGGCGTCATTGAGCACCGAATCCGGCATGGTCTCCCGAACGCGGACCCCGGTCAGCTCGCAGACGCTGTCGTTGAGGCTCTCGAGGTGCTGCACGTTGACCGTTGAGTAGACGTCGATGCCGGCGGCGAGAACATCCGCCACGTCCTCGTACCGCTTCTCGTGCTCGAGGCCGGGAGCGTTGGTGTGCGCGAGCTCGTCGATCAGCGCGAGATCGGGCGCCCGCGCAATAACGGCCGGAAGGTTCATCTCCTCCAGCGCCGTGTCCCTGTAGGTGACCTGCCTGCGGGGCACGAACTCGAGGCCGTGGGACTGCTCGACGGTCTCCTTGCGCCCATGCGGCTCGAGGTACCCGACGACCACGTCGCGGCCCTCCTTGGCCTCGGCCCTCCCCTCCTGGAGCATGCGATAGGTCTTGCCCACACCGGCGGCCATCCCGAGGAAGACCTTGAGGCTGCCGCGATCGACCTCGATTTCGCGGGGCTCCCCCTGCCGGCTCTCCGCGTGCTCGGCCATCCTCACCAAGTTTCCTCCCGTCCCTCCATCGCGTTGAGGATCGCCTCGACCTCGCCCCGCAGCTGGCCGGCCCGCTGCGGGGCATAGAGCGCGCTGCTGCCTTCGGTGAGCAGAAGCTCCACCTGGGCCACTCCGCGCGCATAGACGGGCTCATCGATCTCGAGCAGCGCTGCAACCCTGGCCAGTGGGAGCCTCGCAGCGCCTAGCTCGCCGCGGTGCGGCGAGACCGCCGCCGAGGGCCCGCGTCGCTGGGCCGGAGCATCGAGCAGCCTGCGAATGGAGCGTGCCAATGAGCGACGGGTCTTTGTGCTTGTCAGGTATGCGGCCCGCTGCGCGAGTAACGCGGAAGATGCCGGATCCACCCCGTCGCTGAGGCAGCGGTCAAGTGATCGACCGCCCAGCCTTGCCCGGACCCTGGTCAGGGGCCCCGCCGGGCGAGCCCCCGCGGACGCCCTCTCGCCGGTTCCGGCCACGAAGGGGATGCGAAGGGGATGCTGGCTCATCTCAGGCCCCGAGCAAACCGTGGACGATCAGATCGATCAGCTTGATGCCGATGAAGGGGGCAATGATCCCGCCCAGGCCATAGATGAAGAGGTTGCGGCGCAGAAGCGCGCTGGCTCCCGCCGGCCGGTAGCGCACCCCGCGCAGAGCCAATGGGATCAGCAGCGGGATGATCAGCGCGTTGAAGATGATCGCCGAGATGATCGCCGACTCGGGGGTGCCCAGATCCATGATGTTGAGCTTGTTGAGCGGCCCGTGGACGCTGGAGGTCGCATAGGTGGCGGCGAAGATCGCGGGCAGGATCGCGAAGTACTTGGCGACGTCATTGGCGATCGAGAAGGTGGTCAGGGCACCGCGCGTGATCAGCAGCTGCTTGCCGACCTCGACGATCTCGATCAGCTTCGTCGGATTCGAGTCGAGGTCGACCATGTTCCCCGCCTCGCGGGCCGCCTGGGTACCGGTGTTCATCGTCACCCCTACATCCGCCTGGGCGAGGGCCGGGGCGTCGTTCGTACCGTCGCCGGTCATCGCGATCATGCGTCCGCCCGCCTGCTGCTGCTTGATCAGGTCCAGCTTCTTCTCCGGCGTGGCCTCCGCCAAGTAGTCGTCGACGCCCGACTCCTCGGCGATCTTGGCCGCGGTCAGCTTGTTGTCGCCGGTGATCATCACGGTGCGGATGCCCATCGCGCGAAGCTGGTCGAATCGATGGGTCATCCCCTCCTTGACCACGTCCTTCAGGTAGATGACGCCCAGCACCTGGCTGTCCTGGGCGACCGCCAGCGGGGTGCCGCCCTCACGCCCGATTCGGTCGAGCTCTCCCTGGAGCTCGGGCGGCGCGGTCCCACCCTCGGCCTGGGCGAAGTTGATGATCGCGTCGCCGGCACCCTTGCGAAGGCGACGGCCGTTGACGTCCACCCCGCTCATTCGGGTCTCGGCGCTGAAGGGCACGAAGGTCGCCTCGTGCGCGGACATCTCGTGCTCGCGGATCCCGTACTTCTTGGCGAGCACGACGATCGAACGACCCTCGGGGGTCTCGTCGGCGAGGGAGGACATCTGGGCCGCCTCGGCGAGTTCCGCCTCGGGCACCCCGGGCATCGGGACGAACTCCGTGGCCTCGCGATTGCCGAGCGTGATCGTGCCGGTCTTGTCGAGGAGAAGGACGTCGACGTCGCCCGATGCCTCCACCGCCCGGCCGGAGAGGG
>CAVXQP010000017.1:0-128105 GCA_963763955.1 uncultured Solirubrobacterales bacterium
AGTCAGACCTGCTGGGGTCATCGCCTGGGTTGGGTAAGGGACGATCCCTCGAGTCCCTCGCTCACCCGGGCGTCGTCGGCAAATGCGAGAGGTTGAGGGTCGCCTTCCAGATGTCCGTGGGGCCGAAGACCCCCTCGATCCAGCTTGGATCCTCCGCAGGCGGACTCGAGTACCAGGTGGTCAGGAAGCGCGAGCCTCCGATCCGTGCGACGCCCGCGTAGGACGTATCGCCAGCGCTCGGCAGCTCTCCCCGCTCGACGATTCCGATCGGGCCGCCGTTGAGATTGCCGGTGATCTCGTAGAGCGCGGTGCGCTTTCGAAAGTCAGGGCCGGGGATGTGCTTGCGCGCGATGACGAAAAGCCGCCGGTGCCAGTGAAACGCGACCGGCCCATCCAGGCGGACGCCGTTCAGCTCCTGCGGACAGACGAAGGCGTCGTAAGGTCTCTCGGCCCAGCAAACCTTGGTCCGCAGCCGCCCCTGGTTGCCGAGTAGCTCGAAGTTGGTCCCGTCCATGCGCACCAGCGCCAGCATGCGATTGCCAGGGTGATTGAAGATCAGCTCGGTCTCGAGCGGCGTATCCGCCGAGACCCCGTAGATCTCGGGGCCGGCGGTCCACGTCTCGCCGTCGGTGGAGCGATACAGAACGACGCGAAGGTCGCCGTCCTCATAGGCGGCGGAGTAGTACGCACCGTGATGCTCCACGACCCGCCAAAAGCCCCAGCCGACGGGGCCGATCGCGCGGAGCGGCGACCAAGATCTGGCGTCGGTCGAGTGCGTCTCGACCGAGATTGAATCGACGCCCGTGTCTCGCAAGGAGAAGCCGGGGAGCCGCGTGATGGCTTTGATGTAGAGCCGGTTCCCCACTGTGTAGAAGGCCGGATCCCTTATGTCGCGGTCGGGAGGTGCCGGAATGATGGCTTGGAGCTGGAAAGTCTCGCCCTGGTCCTTCGAGCGATAGACCCGCAGCGAGCTGTTGGGTCCCAGCACCTGACTCCCCGCCGTGCGGTGGACGAAGTAGATGGCTCCTCTCCACCGCGTGAGATCGGTGTTTTCGTTGTGCTTGCACACACCCGTGCGGCAATCACGCGAACACCAGAGTCACGAGCAGCCCAGGCCGGCCGCAAAGCCATTCCGTTGGCTATATCGCGGAGTCCGTCGTTTCCGCGTTTCCGCCGGCGACTGGATTTGAACCAGCGACCTTTCGCCCCACCGAGCAGAGCGCACACTGGCAAGATCGTCCTGCATCCATGGTGCCGAAGCCGCCACTCACCCCGTTCGCCGACGAGCTGCCCCTTCCGCGGCGACTCATCGCGAGCGAGGAGGGCAACCGGCTCACCATCCCGATACGAACCGGGACGCACCGCTTCCATCGCGACCTGCCGGAGTCGAGCGTCTGGGGCTTCGGGGGCACGTTTCCCGGACCGACGATCGAGGTCGAGCGCGGCGAGGCCGTCACGGTCGAGTGGCTCAACGAGCTCTCGGGACCGCCGCCTGTGACCGACACGCTCGCGCCCGATAGCGCCGACGCCGACGGCGTGCCTGTGCAGTGCCTCCCTGGACTAAGCCGTGGCCTGCCCGACGAGAACGCTGCGGCACTGACCGGCCAGACCGTCGTGCACCTGCACGGTGGACTGACTCCTGCCTCCTTTGACGGCTGGGCCGAGAACCTGTTCGCTCCGGGCCAGCCCGCCGTCTTCCATTACCCGAACGACCAGCGCGCGGCCCTCCTCTGGTACCACGACCACGTCATGGGCGTCACCAAGCTCGACGTCTATGCCGGGCTGGCGGGCCTGTGGATCGTTCGAGACGAGCGCGAACGCGAGCTTGGCCTCCCCGAGGGTCCGCCGTTCGAGGTCCCGCTGCTGGTCCAGGACCGGAACTTCGACCTCGACCCGGACGGGCGCCTATCCGGGCGGCTCGTTCACAAGACGGACCCCGAGGTGATGGAAGCCTTCCCGCCTTTCACCGTGGTCAACGGCAGGGTGTGGCCGGTGCTCGTGGTCCAACCCAACGCGTACCGCTTTCGCGTGATCAACGGGTCGAACGCGCGGACCTATCGCCTGGTGCTCGTGGGCGGCGGAGAGCCGCAGCTCGACCGGGTCACCCAGATCGGGACTGACCACGGTCTCCTTCGGATCCCCACCGCCCTGCCGGCTGACGGCCTCACCCTCGCGTCGGCCGAACGCGCCGACCTGATCGTCGACTTCTCCGATCTCGAGCCGGGGACGGAGTTCGACCTGCTCAACACGGCCTCGGCTCCCTTCGACGGCACCTCCTATCCGGCCGCCGAGGCGGAGCACGCTGCCGATCTCGACGGGCTGCTGCCCTACCCCCAGGTGATGCGGTTCCGGGTCGCCGCGGGTGAACCCAGGAGCCGGTCCATCCCGCGAGCGCTCGCCGACGACTACGAGCCGCCTTCAGAGGACGATCTGGACGGCGCGCCGCGCCGGGCGATCCTCCTGATCGAGCGCGAGCTTCAGGACGGACCGAACATGCTGACGATGCGTGAGCTCGGCCCCGCAGAGGAGGATGCGAATGGCCCTCTGATCACGATCAGTGACGGTGAGGTGAGCACTCGCCACCGAGTCGTGGCGGCGCACTTCGAGGACAGGACGAACTTCTTCCCGATGCTCGGTGCGCTCGAGGTCTGGCGTCTCATCAACCTGACCGGAGACACCCATCCGATCCATCTCCATCTCGACCCGTTCCAGATCCTCGCTCGGCATGCGATCAGCCACGAGATCCCAGAGGGGGGCATCGAGGACCGCGACCTCACAGCCGCGATCAGCCTCGAACGGGACTCAGCCGACGATCTGGACCACGCCATCGACGACAACGAGCGCGGGCTCAAGGACACGATTCGCGTCAACCCCAAAGAGCTCGTTGAGATCGCCGTTCGCTTCAACACCTTCAGCGGGCGTTACATGTACCACTGCCACATCCTCGAGCACGAGGACCGCGACATGATGCGGCCCTTCGTCACGATGCCGCCCGAGCTCATGCCCTTCATGTCCTGACCATCGGTGCCACTGGGGTCAGTCCCGCCCCGGGTGGCCGTGATCGGTCACGTCGATGAACACCTCCCCCACCTCTGGCAGCTCTGCTCGCAGGCGTGTATCGACCTCGTCCATCTCGCGGGCCAGCTGCTCGACGGTCAGGTCCTCGGAGGGATGCACCTTGGCCGCCAGGATCACCTCCTGAGGCGCGACATGGACTCCATAAAGCTGCCGGACCTCGTCCACCGCCGGAGATGCGGCGAGCGTGCGGCGGGCGAGCTCGAGTCGCTCAGGCAACATCGACCTGCCGATCAACAGGTCGGCAAGCGGCCTCGCGAGGCCGATCGCCGTCACTCCCAGGAGGACTCCGATCAGGATCGAGGCGATCGCGTCGCTGGCCGCCGGGCCGCCCAGCTGATGAACGAGCAGCCCGGCGGCGGCAAGCGTTAGCCCGAGCAACGCCGCGGTGTCCTCGAACGCGAGGGCGCGCAGCGTGGGATCGCTCGTTACCCGCAGGTAGCGGACGGTCGACGCGCCCCAGACGAGAGCCTCGCGACGCGCCTGCCTCATGGTCTGGGCCAACGCACTGCCGTCCGCAATCGCCGCGATGCCGAGGACGATCCAGGCGACGGCGTAGTCGCCGACTGCGTTGCCGTGCACCAGGTCGTTGATTCCCAGCCCGACCGACAAGCAGCCGCCGATCAGAAACGAGGAGATGGCCGCGAGGAAGGCCCAGAGGAACCGCAGACCGCCATAGCCGAATGGGTGCTCGGCGTCGGGCGGGCGTCGCGCTCGGCGAAACGAGACTCCGAGGAGGATCTCGTTGGTGGAATCAGCCCCCGAGTGAGCGGCCTCGGCGAGAAGCGCCGCCGACCCGGTGATCAACCCGGCGGCGAGCTTGGCCGCCGCGACCAGGAGGTTCGCGGCGAAAGCCACGATCAGGCTGACGCGGCTCCCCCGGCGACGACCTGCCCGGATGCTCGCCATGGAATGTCGAAAGCCACGGCGCGGGAGAACTTCAGGAGCTTTCCTCGCTTCCATTTCAGAAAGCTTCCCAGGCAGCTGCTCGGAACGCGGCGTAAGCCGCCTCCTTCTCAGCGGGCGAAACGTCGCTCCCGAGGATGCAACATCGGGGCGACTGGATTGCCACCCTGAGCGGCGCTTAACGCGAGTAGTGGTGCAAGAGCTGTAGCTCGACCCGCTCGGGTGGGCTTGCCAGCAGCGGCTCGATCCGGTCGTTGTAGGAGGCGAACTCGGGGTCGCTGTTGACCTCGTCCGCCGCCTCGCGGTCCGTGTACACCCCGATGCCACGCACCACACCGCTCGCCTCGTCACCGACGACCATCACCGTCTGGAGCGCGGGATGGTCGCTGAGGAAGTCGGCCGCGAACTCGGAGTGGATCTCCGCGAGCTGCTCGAAGTGGCCGGGTTTGGCGCGCAGGGTGAACTCGGTGACGTACATGATTGAGGCCTCCTTCGGCGTCTCCTCGTGCCTCCCAGGTGAAGGCGGAACGGCCTCGTATTTTGCCCATCGGCATCCGGTGGGTGAAGTGTGGCCGGCGTTGCTGCAGGCGCCTTTGAAGCCTGAATCCGCCGCTTTGCATGGAAAGCAGCGCTTTCGATCTGGCGCTCGGCTTTTGCGCATAGAGGCACCTGGGCGGTGCCTGGCCTGCGTAAGGCGGGGCGACCGCCGGAATAAGCCGGCGGTCGCCCCTGGCTTGGAGTGGTTCGGCGCCGGGTCGGAACCGGGCGCCATGCGTCTAGCGGACGAATGCGGCCAGCTGCGAGCCCTTCTGGGGCGTGAAGTTGGTCGACTTCGTCTGCACCGGACCGGTGCCTTTCTTCCCGAGCGTGGTCAGGGTGGCGCCATCCGTGCCCTCCGTCGGGCAGATCACCTGCTCGACGCCCTTGATCCGGATCGTCACCGCCTGCGTGGCGGGCGACTGCGGGGTGTTCCCGAAGAACCGGACCAGGAAGTCGTAGCCCAACCCGGCGGGGGCGGCCAGGATCTGGCAGTTGCCCGTCAGGTTCGGGTTACGCGGCGGCGTGCCTCCGAGCGGGGTGGGGACACCCCGGTCCGACGCGAACACAAGCGGCAGCTGTCCGAACTTGGTGTTGAACAGCTGCGGCAGGGTCAGGTCGGAGGTGAGCACCAGGTTGCCGATCACGAGCGTGTCGAGCTCGGGCGCGGGCTTCGCCTTCTTCTTGCCCTTGCCCTTGGCGCTCGTCTTCCCCTTCGCCTTCTTCTTCGCCTTGGCGGGGTCGCCGCCGATGAAAGCGTCGGACCCGTCGCCCGGGGCCCAGATGAAGGAGTCGCTGCCGACTCCGCCGTAGGCGATGTCGTTGTTGTCGGGGAGCTGCCCAGGCGGCAGCGCCGGCTGTCCGCCCTCGGTGCCGCCGACCATGACGTCATCGCCGGCGTTGGCGAGCAGCACGTCAGAGCCGAGACGGCCGATGATCGTGTCCGAGGCTTTGCCCCCGGAGATCTGATCGCTCTTGCGCAGCGACTGGTTCGCGGTCACCCCGGGGGGCTGGATCGTGGTGTTCGAGGTGTCGTCGTTGTCCGCGCCGATCAGCACCTGGGGCTTCTTCGCGTTCTGGTTGCCCTGGAGCGCTGCGACGGCGGTGCCGACCAGGCCGACGGCGGTGAGGGCGGCGACCGCCGCCAGCGCCGTTCCGTACCTGGTTCGCTTGCCGAATCCCATAGTCGTACCTCCTTGGACGAGTCACTCAGCGAGGACGCGGCACCGGGAGATTCATTCCCGGGCCCGGTGGAACAGTCCGGGCGCACACGCGTCCTTGGGGAGTAAACACCCGATGAGCGGAGATCGCTCGCGGAGATGACTCACACAACGGGGCGACGAGGGCGAACAGCGCCAGGGTGAGGCGATCCGAATGATTGCCCGTTGGCTGGGGCCGAAAGGTCGCTGGTTCGATCGCGCTGGTGACCGTCGGCGTGGCGCTGCCCTCGGTGCCCGTGGACGCGCCGCTCGATCTCGTCCTGCGGAACGACTCTCCCGGCCTCGACTTCCTAGCGGCCGCGGTTGGACAGGAGCGGTGCAAGCGACTGCTCCTCGTCGCGCGAAGCGAGAGCGCCGGCGCCCTCCGCATCACTCGTCGGCGGCGACCCACGCGACACCACCCGCGAGGGAGACTTCTGTGTCGCCGGTGCGTCCTAATCCTTGGCTGTGGATCGCGGCCAGCTTCGAGGCGTTCGATCTGCGCTACACGGGCCGCGGCCTATCGGCGGACGAAACGGCCCGGATCCTGGTCGAGAACACCGAACGCGCGATCTGCCGCTAACCGGAGATTTGCGAGCCTCAGGGTGCCGCGCCTCAGAGCACCGCTGCCGCCCGGCGCAACGCAACCGTCAGCCGACTCCGATCATCGGTGTTCCTCGCGCGAAGGAGGAACGCCCCGATTCGCTTTCGCCCGGCAAGCTCGTGCAGGGGCAGGCAATCACAAGCAGGGACGAAGCCCTCGAAGCCGGCCGCGCGTGCCTTTGCGGCAGCCCGTACCTCGCCATTCGGCAAGCCGGTCTGCTCACATTGCGGAACGGGGTCTCAGCGGCGCCTCGGGGGCCGGAGGATCTCCGTGGACACCGGCGGTCTTCCCAGCGGTCTGCCACCGTAAATCACGTGGCCGCGGGCATTCTGATAGGTCAGCCACGGGATGGTCGGCTGTTGGGCGACGGCAGGCTTCGAGAAGTCGCACACCCCTTGAGGGAACGTCTGCTGGAGCGTCGCCCACTCGGCGTTGCTGAACGTGATGCCAGGGTAGTCGGAGCGGCGCAGCGGCATAAGCTGGCACTTGTTCGCATCGGTGGTGATCGCGTCACCGGCGACCGTGCGCGGGGTGCCCTCCACGTTCACCACGCCGGGTGGGCAGAGGCTGTTGGAGAGCTTGTTTCCCTTGCCGTCCCAGCACTCGTCGCTGAAACCGGCGGGCTTGTCGCGGATCAGCTTCTGCGGGAGGGCCGTGCGGCTGTGGTCTCTTTCCACGGCGCTGAGCCAGCGGTCCATCGCAATGAAGCTGTTGACCTCGCAGTCGTTGTCGGCTGCGAGCGGTACCGGGCCCTCCCAGATCAGTTGGTTGGCGTGGGTGCCGTGCTCGCGATCGAGACGCGCTCGAACGGCGAATGCGCGATAGGCGTCGTGGAAAAGGCCGGGATTGGGCCCGCGGCAGTCGATGATCGCGGTCCGGTTGAGGTTGTTGGCCTCGTTGATCATGCCGGCGCGGTAGGCCCGGGCCAATGACGGTGCACCCGCATTGTCGATCCGATTGGGCATCGGGTTTGTGTCGATGTCCAGGCCACCGGCCTTGGCGTTGAGGTCGACGAATTCAGCAGGAGTGATTTGACCGGCCTTCAACGCATCCAGCCCGTACAGGACACCCACGTTGTCCACCGGTATGCGCACGAACCCCCGGCCCAGCTCCTGCTCAACCGGCGACCAGAGTCGCTTCGGGTTGGGGCCGAACACGTTGATCGCGGCATCTTGGATCGTGCAGCGAACTCCACCCGGATTCGAGATCGGGTTGTAGCGGTCAGCGGCGGTCGTGCCCCGGCACGGATCGGTCGGAACCGACACATGGAACTGCGCGGCATCAGATACCTGAGCGTTCTGGACGCCGTCGGGACCGCCCATCACGTCCCCCATCTGAGTCGGGAGCCACGTCACCCCGGTCCCCCATTCCGAGGGATTCTTGAAGTACGCGAGTAGCAGGTGGTAATCAAGGAACTGCGTTGCGGTGCTGTAGGCATCGGGGAACGAGCACGTCGGCAGAATCCCCTGGTAGATGCCGGGGTAGGCGTTCGCGATCTGCTGCTGGGCCAGCGAACCACCAGAGCATCCGGTCCCGATCGTGTACCGAAGCTGCCCGTAGGACTTGATGAGGTGCTCCTTGGCCATAACCAGGGACTCCGCCTCCACCGGTAGATCACAGTTGTGTCCCGTGTTGTCCAGGGCGGTTGACATCGTTATGAAGCCCCGCGCCAGTGCAGCCTCGGCGGCGGCATCCCCGGTCGTGGTCGGAGCGGTGCCGTTCTGGTAGTCGACGCCACACGACGCCCCGTGCGTGATCAGCAGCTTGTGATCGAACTGCCGCTGTGGCGCGAACGTCGTCCATCTCCTGTTCGGCTTAAAGAGGACCGCGATCTGGTACTGATCGCGGTCCATGTAGCCGGTCTCGACCCGCACGATGAACGGCGTCCTCACGCCCTCATCGGTCGTCGTTTGAGCGACGTCGGAAGGCGGGCTCGCCGGGTCATATGGCTGAAAGCCGGACTTGCCCGGGTTCGTGGACATGTACAGGTACGTGAAAGTGGGAGCCTGGTCACATTGCGGGTCGACTGCGCCCGGCTGACAGCCCCACGGCTCGAGCTGCGGGCCCGAGAACAGCGGTCCGCTACTCGGATGGTTGACCAAGTCGATCTGAGAGGCCCATCCGTTGGGCAGCACCGCTCGCAACACGTTGCGTCCGACCGCGAGACCCCTCACCAGCCCCTCGAAGCGTCCGTCTCCCCGGAACGCGAATTCCGTAGTCACGTCTCTGTGCCCGAGCGCGACCTCCACGCGCCTGGCGTCAGCCCGCCGAGGCAGATTGATCGCGACCAGCGCGGAGCCGCCGCTGACGAGATCGGCACGGCCCGACAGGACCGAGATCGAGAGGCGGGGTCTCGGATGACCTGCCGCCGCTGTGGATTCCATCCCGACCCAACCGACCATCAGCGCTGCGATGGCCAGCCAAAGACCGATTCGGCTCGCGTTCCTCATTCGCTCTCTCACTTAGACCTCGGCTTGATGCTCCGCACGGGCCACAAAGGCAGGTGGACGATATCCGAGATCTCGTGAAGAGAAACCACGATGCACAACCGAGTGCGAGATCGAAGGCTGCGGCAAACCCTTGCAAAGCGGCGCTTCTGCACGCCTGGCATCCCGGAAATGCAGTTTTCGCGACAAAGTTCCGGTTCGTCTGACTGCTGCTTTCCAGGCAGAGCAGCATTCGAGACGGCCGACGGGAATTGCCTCGGGGATGACGGGGACGACGTCTCTCCTAATCGGGGCGACTGTCGCAACTTGGCTCCGTAGAGCGGCATACGGTCGCCCAGGTGTCTCCCAGGTGTCTCGGTCACTCGCCCACCGCCCGATGCAGCGGCACGACGTTGTCGCCGATCGCCCGGTCGATCTCCTCGATCGCGCCCACGTCGCCATGCCCGTACAGCTCCTCGATCATCCTCGGCGTGTCGCCAAGCTGCGCTCCGACGACTCGCGACGGCAGGCCCATCGTCACGTACAGGTGATGGGCCGCGAAGTGCCGCAGCTCGTGCCGATCGACCGGGCCGAACACAGCAGGGAGTCCCTGCCGGACCTGGCGCACCGCCGCTTCGTCGCCAATCAGTGGACCGAGCGGGCCGGACACTGGCTGCCGCCCGGAGCGTGGGAGCAGTGCGTCGGCGAGCCGGGCTTCGAGCCGGGCGAGCGGATCTGGGCGGCGATCGACGTGGGCGGGGAGCGATCGGCGACCGCACTCGCCTGGATCAACGAGGCCCGCCAGGTCGGGGCGCTGATCTTCCACGGCGAGAGCGGCATCCTGGAGGCCGCCGGTGCGGTCCGGGAGCTGGCCGAGACCTACTCGATCGCCGAGATCACCTATGACCCGATGCGGGCGGTGCAGCTCGGTCAGGAACTCGCCGAGCGCGGCATCACGGCATCGAGCTACCCGCAGACCGACCCGCGGACGATCCCGGCGAGTGGGCGGCTCCGCGATGCGATCGTCCGGCGGAAGCTGGTCCTGCCCGATGACCCCGAACTGCGCCAGCACGCGGCCAACGCGATCGCTCGTCAGAAACCGCGAGGCTGGAAGATCGAGGCGCCCGACCGCAGCTCGAACGTGGACGGGATCACCGCGCTGATGATGTGCCTGGACCGCATCGAGAATCAGCCCGAGCCGGTGAAGCTGATCGGATGGCTCTAAAGCCCTGCTTGGGCTGTGGCGAGCTGACCAGCGAGAGCCGCTGTCAGCGGTGTCGCCTGCGTCGTCCTCGCGGTCGGCGATGGCAAGCGATCAGGCGACAGGTGTTCGCCCGATACGGCCGTGCTTGCCACGTCTGTGGCGGACCTGCCACCGATGTGGACCATCTGCTCCCGATCGCCGACGGTGGCACCGATTCGCTGGCGAATCTCAGGCCCGCTTGCGCCCGGTGCAATCGCGGTCGGCACTGATGTCCGCTTTGCATGGAAAGCGTCGCCGGACGCCCCTATTCCTGTTGTTGCTGGGTTCGGTAGGTCACGACTTCAACGCGCTCAAGAGTGACCATCCCCTCGCGCACCATCTCGTCGATGCGAGGCATGATCGCCTCGATTCGCTCGGCGGTGTCAGCGACCTCGATCACGATTGGCAAATCCTCGGAGAGCCGCAGGATGCGAGCGGTATGTAGGTGCGAGGTCGCACCGAAGCCCTCAATGCCCCGCAGCACCGTCGCGCCCGCCATGCCCTCCTTGCGCAGCATCTCGACGATCGCCTGGTAGAGCGGCTTGCGACCGTGCTTATCGGACTCGCCGATGAAGATTCGAAGGAGCTTCCCCTCGCCCTCAAGCTTCACAGCGTCCTTCCAAGTGCGAGTCCGACGAAGGCGGCGAGCATTCCGAGCGCGACCATTCCGACGGAGTTCACCAGAGCGAGACCCACGGCACCGTCCTCGGCGAGCTTGACGCTCTCGTAAGCGTAGGTCGAGAACGTGGTGAACGAGCCGAGATACCCGATCCCGAGGGCGATCCGCCAGTTGGCGTGTGGAAGCAGTCGCTCCGTGGTGAGCGCGACCAGCAGCCCGAGGAGGAACGCCCCGGCTATGTTGATCACAAGCGTTCCCCAGGGGAACTGGCCGTGGGTGAGGTCGCTGATCCGACCATCGAGCCAGTACCGACTGACGGCCCCCGCCGCGCCGAACACGGCTAGCAACCCGTATGTCACTGGTGACCTCCTGCAGTCGTGGACATCGACGTAGAGGCCATCAGCGGCTGAGCCGCGGTTTGAGCGAGCCTCATCGCTCGGGGCGGAGGCTAGCAGCGGTACGAAAAGCAGCAGGGCGGCGACGTTTTTACGCGGCGCAGTGGGACGGTGAGCCAGGAACGGCCCCTAAAAAAAAAGTCGCGTCGCCTACTCCGACAGCCCGCGGCTTCGAGGGCAGCCCGTTCCCCTCCACGGACCACCGGGCCGCAAGCGCCCCTCGCGGCCCGGTGCCGTTCTTCCGATCGGGTCAGGCTGAAGATGATCGCCAGGATGACCGCCACCAGGGCCGCCGTACCCAGCATGCCGAACCCGATGATCAAGTGCTTCGTGCCGGACGTCCTTCGCTTTCCAGTCCATGACTCAGTCCTCCTTCGAGTAGCGATTTTTCGTCCTAAGCAGCAGTCGCCAGATCCTCCGAACGGTCAAAGTCACCCGAGACTTCTATGGCGCGCTGAGCCGCCTCCAGGGTGCAGGCAAGCCTCCGGTCGGCGCCCTGCCGACGATCCGGCATTTGCAGAAAGAGCGGGCTTCCGCCCTCGAGAGCAAGCTGGCGGGCGATGGCCACACCGAACGCCGAGGGCCGCTCGATGCTGACGAGCTTCTCCGCGAGGGCGAGCACCTCGTCTCTGCAGACCTGGATTGCGTCCGCCTCGACGGCCACCCGTGAAGACAGGCCCCGATTCGGCGACCGCTCCGCCGCTTCGACAGCTCCGCTGAGGGCCTGCGCGACTATCCGGCAGGCGCGGGGACTGGTTATCCAATCGGCGCGAGCGCCCAGGAGGATGCTCGCCGTCGGGCTGACGCCGCGGGCAAGTTCGGCGTCGAGGCTACGTCCGGCGAAGAACGCGCAAAGCCGCACGAACAAGCCCGCGCTGAGGGCGCGACGCAGCTCGAGACGAAGGGGTCCTGCCAGTGAACCCGGGGAAGCCATTGGGGCTCCTTTGGTCGACAGTATTTACGCCGACCAGGCTTCCCGGCACACCTGAACCAAAGAATACCCAGACAATCGCTTTCCGTGCAACCAGCACTTTCGCGGCCTAGCGCCAGCCCCTGTTGCACCGGGCGCAGGAGGGCCGCAGGTTGGCGAGGGATTCGCCGCCGCCAACCCCGATCGGGGTCAGATGGTCTACATCGGTGGCGGGCGCCCCGCAGTGGACGCAGACGCGGCCGTATCGGGCGAACACACGTCGCCTGATCGCCTGCCAGCGTCGGCCCCGAGGTCGGCGCAGCCGGCACGCCGGGCAGCGACTCCCCGACTCGATCAGCCGCCCGCAGCCGAGGCAGGGCCGCGCTACAGCCATCCGATCAGCCTCGCGGGCTCGGCCCGGTCCACGGCCATCGCCAGTGCGATCACCGCGTCGATCCGGTTCGACGTGTGGCGCCCGCCGGCGTGTGCAATCCGGGCTCCGCGCTGCGGATCGACTCGACGAGCGCCACCACGCTGACGTATCCGGCCACCAGGGCCTGGCCCAGCGTCGTGCCGGGCGGTGCACCGCTCGACTCGATCAGGCCGAGGAGCGCACGCAGGACGCGGACGTTCTCCCCGAGCGCCTCCAACTTCTCCTCTCCGTGAGCGGCCCGCTCGTCCATCAACGCTATGAAGTCGTCCCGCTCCTCGTCGGTGAGCGCCCCGAACTCGATCTCGAACTCGACACCCAGCTCCTCGCCCCGTCGCTGCTTCGCGAGCAAGCGGTCGGCCAGCTCAGTTACCTCGTCGCGGTCGTCGTTCACCCTCACTCCTCTCGATTGGGCAAGTCGAGACACCCCAGGTGCCTCCCAGGTGTCTAGGTCCTTGCGGAGCTGTGCGTGGTCGTGCGTGGCGTTGCGTGCCTGATCCGTGCGTGGCAGGCACGAGCCTTGAGAGTCGGGGCGACTGGATTTGATCCAGCGACCTTTCGGCGGATCCAGGCGTCTACGTATCTCGGAGCGTCCGTCGTTTCCCATGCGTCCAGGGCCGTGGACGATCTGGACATATAGGACGGTGCATCAGGTACCAAAGCGGTACCACGGCGCGGGCATGTCTCACGAGGAAGCCGCCACGAGATTCACGTGAAGATCGAGCTCGAGCTGGAGATCGAGCGGCCCCTGGTGAGCCTCCCTACATCGGCCGCGCCGCCGTCGGCGGGAACTCAGGCATCGTCCTCCGCCCGGGGGGACGGGGCTGGCGGGTCGTCGAGCATCTCGACCGGCGGCACGAAGAACAGATTGCCCGTCACCGCGGTGGAGAAGTCGAGGATCCGGTCGGTGTTGCCCGACGGCTTGCCGATGAACATGTTCTGAAGCATCTCCTCGACCACCGCGGGCGTTCGGGCATACCCGATGAAGTAGGTCCCGAACTCGTCCGCGCCGACCTCCCCGAAGGGCATGTTGACACGCACGATCTGACGCTCGTCGCCGTCTTCGTCGACGATCGTGTTCAGTGCGAGGTGCGAGTCGGCGGGCTTCTGATCGTCGGGGAACTCGATGTCGTCGAGCTTCGTCCGGCCCACCGCCCGCTCCTGTTCCTCGACCGGGAGCGCCTCCCACGCCTCGATGTCGTGCACGTACTTCTGAACGACGACGTAACTGCCCCCCGCGAACTCCGCGTCCTCATCGCCGATCAGGACCGCAGTAGGAGCCGCCTCCCCCTCGGGATTCTCCGTGCCGTCGACAAAGCCGAGCAGGTCGCGCTCGTCGAAGGAGCGGAACCCGTGCACCTCGTCCACGACTCGCCCGAGGCCGACGAGCCGGGCCGTCAGCCGCTTCGCGAGCTCGAAGCAGAGGTCCATCCGATGGGCACGGATGTGGAAGAGCAGGTCCCCCGGCGTCGCGGGGGCTCTGTGCCTGTCGCCGGCGAGCTCCCGAAACGGATGGAGCTCGGCCGGCCGCAGCTCGCCGAAGAGCCGATCCCAGGCCCGAGCGCCGATGCCGACCACGCAGGTCAGCTCTCCCTCGGGGAGCCGGAAGCCGACCGATCGCTTCAGCCCGGTGACCTCCGAGAGCAGATCCGGAATCGCGTCCTCCTGTCCCTCCTCCAGGACCACGGTGAGGAAGATCGCCGCTTCGGTGATCGGAGACAGGATGGCCTGCGGGTCAGCCGAACGGCTCATTGACCGACGGGGGCGAGGATGACGGCACGCATAGATCCATCCTCGCTATTCCGGCTCGCCCACGCAAGCGCGAGGAGCTCGGCCTTACCGCCGACTCCGCGTATGGCTAGCCTCGAGGGGGATCTAAATGGAAGCCCACCTCAACAGTCACCATCGCGACACCGTCGAGAAGATCTTTAGGCACCCCTCCAGCGGCAACATCGAGTGGCGTCAAGTCGTGTCGCTGCTGGAAAAGATTGGAACCGTGCAACACGAGCACAATGGGAAGCTCAAGGTTACGCTCGGCCCCGAAACCGAGGTGCTCTCGGTGCCGCAGGGCAAGGACATCGACGTCCAGATGGTGGTGGACCTGCGGCGAATGCTGACCCAGTCGGGTTTCGCACCAGACGGCACGCCCCTGATCCCCGATGAACGATCGAGGGACCACGGTGACAGCCGATGGGGCGAGCCTTCTTAGTCGGGGCGACTGGATTTGAACCAGCGACCTTTCGGCCCGCAGCCGACAGGCGGTTGGTGTAGATCCGTCCCGGAGCGCCGCCCGCGCCCCCTACGTCCATCCACGTTCGTGGACGTTCTGGAGACATCGGACGATGCATCCGGTACCAAAGCGGTACCGAAGCTCGAGTGAGGTGAGCGGGCGGGACGTCGGCGGTGGCTGAGTTCTGGCTCGGCGACGAGCTGGCCTGGAGCCTGGCACGAGTTCCCCGCGGCGGGTGTCGCTCACATCAACGGGAGTCAGGGCCGACCACCCGATTTTGAGGCCAAGAACTGGCCACCGTCGCCGTGAAGGATCTCGCTGGTGATCTCGCCATTCACTCGGACTCCCCGTCGGACCTACTCGACGGCCAGTAAGGGGGCGACCAGTCCCCCTCTGGGTCCGTGGTTTGCCCCACTTCGATCAGATGACCGTCGGGGTCGCGGATGTAGCAACGGATCTCGTATCGGTGCTGTTTCGGCGGCGTCAGGAAATCAGCGCCCCTGGCGCTCCATTCGGCGTACACGGCCTCGATGTCTCTGACCCGGATATTGAGGAAGCTGCTGACCCGGTCGGGATCGGGTGGCGTCTCCAGGGTGACCGCAGGCTTGTCGTCGGTCGGTCCACCGCCGACATTGATGATGATCCAGCTGTTGGATAGTGCGACATATGTGGGCCCCCCGGAGAAGACCACCGTGCCGCCGAGTACTTCGGTGTAGAAGCGCTGAGAGCGCTCGACATCGTCCGAGACGATGAAGTGGGCGAGCACAATTCCCTCGGGGGGCGGTGGGGACTCGGCCATCTGGGACCTCCATTGGTTGGGTCTCACACCCCGCGACGACGGGCTCTGCACCGATGTTTGAACCGCCCGTAAAAGCCCGGATAAAGCCCGGACTTCGATGTGTCAACCCAGCGCGAAGACGCTGCTCAGATACCCCCAGCGCGAGCGCCGGGGAGAGCGCTGACGTGCAAGGAAAGCAGCGGTTTGACGCTTCACTCCTACTCCTCGTCGCAAATAAGACATGGACAAAATGGAGGACTGTGCAGGGACTCAACGACGCGGGATACTCCAACGATGGCCGAGGGAGAAGAGGATTTCCGGCTCTTCCGCCAGCTGTGCGATGCGTTCAACGGTCTCGGACCAGGCGACCTCGACGACCCGTTCACGGCGAGGCCGTTCCGGTATCTCCACGAGGATGTCGCGCTGCAGGACTATCCCTCCATTCCGGGTGCGACCTGGCACGTGGGGCACCCAGGGGCGCTGCAATGGACCATGAATCTCTGGGAGTCCTTCGGGGACTTCCACTTGGAGCCACAAGAATTCATCCCCGGGAGACGCGGCCGCTTTGTGTGCATCACCGAAACTGTCGGACAGGGTCGCCGCAGCGGCGTCCAGCTCAGCCTGACCGCCTACGCAGTTGTCACCATCGAGGAGGGCAAGATCAGGCGCATTGCGATCACCAGCGATCGGCAGGAAGCTCTCGAAGCGGCCGGGTTGTCGGAGTAGCACCTCCCCGCCGTGATTTCCGTCGTATCGCCGGCTAGGGGTCCCGCCCCGCGAACGTCGTCTCCAGCACCCTGAGCGCGTTCCCCGAGAGGAAGCCTTGGCCGTGGTCGGGGCAGAGCTTGTCGAGGTGCTCGCTGAGCTTGGCGAGGTCGTCGATGTGCTCGAAGCCGCCGAGGGTGGGCTTGATGAAGCCGTCGAAGTCCGAGCCGATCGCCAGCACCTCGTGGCCGCCATGCCGTCGGATCTCGTCGACGTGGCGCTTCAGGATCGGCAGCGACTCCTTGATCGTCTTCGTCTCGCCCTTGTAGAGGCGCTCGTTGATCTGGTGCTGGGCGAAGATCAGCCCGATCACGCCTCCGCGATCGGCGATCCGCCGGATCGTCGCGGGCGTCAGGTTGTAGCGCTGGTCGCCGAACCTGAACGCGGCGTGGGTGGCGATCACGGGGTAGTCCGACGGCGTCCGGTCCGAGTCCCGGTCCAACTTCTCAAGGAGATCGAAGGTCTTCGAGATCGCGTCCTCACGCATGTGGCTGATGTCGATCAGGACTCGCCGCTCGTACATCTCCTCGATTGCGGCGCGGCCGAGCCTGGTGACGTCGGGACCCCACTGCCAGAAGAGCAGCCGGTACATCCAGTCCTTGAGGAAAGGCAGGGCGTTCGCGTTCTTCGCGATCTGGCGGAAGAACAGGTGCGCGAGGGTGATGTAGACGACCCCGGCATCAGCGAGCAGGCGAACGTTCCGCCGCACATCCGCGGTGCTGTCGCCAAGGTGGAAGCCGCCCTCGACGCAGTGCAGGAAGGCGGTCTGGCCGTCCTTCCGCGCCGCCTTCAGATCGGCGCCCGAGCGGATGATCCGGTGAAGCTTGCGCTTCGGGTCGAGCCTCGCCAGATCCGCCTCGACCGCCGTGAGCTGGTCGGTGAGAGCACGGAAGTACCCGTCCTCAGGCCGTCCCTCGGGCCACCGGCCGAAGTCGAGCTCGGCGAAGGGCTGGTAGAGCACCGAGAAAACGAAGCGCACGTCCCCGGTCCGTAGCCGCTCGAGGCTCACGCGCCATTCGGGCCCGCCGGGCCCGGTCCCGTTGCCGTGGCCGGGGTAGTTGAGCTTTTCGGCCGCACGCTTCAGCAGCCAGGCGCGCAGCCGGTCCACCCACGCGGCGCGCATGCGCAGGCGGCGCAGGCGCGACGGGTCGGGGTCGAACGACCCCATGGCGGCGAACGGCACGCCGCGGACGGAGCGGTCAGGCTCGCTCGCCGCCTCGGGCAGGTGCATCGGGTAGTGGCAGTGCAGGTCGGCGATCGCCGTGTCCATGTACGGAGCCTCGCACAGCCGCGAGCGCTTGGGGAGCTTCCAATATCCGTGCCCTAGGTCCTCTGGCAGGCCGTTTCTTTTCGGAGCGGCCAGCGAGTTGCGGCTTAGCGGCCAGTCTCCCCGGCCAGCCTGCGCCTAGGTCGGACCTGAAGCTGGCGCCGCCGGCTCGTTCTTGGTGCTGATTTGGAGCGACTGGAACGCTGCCAGCGCTGCCCACTGGACGATCGCCTGGGGCCGAAGCCTGCCGCCATCGCGGTCAAGAGGTCAGTCGGACTCCCCCAGGTCGCGCTGTAGAGCGGGACCATGTAGGCGATAACGGCGCCGACCGCTAAGAGAAGCGTGACCTTCGGTGCCAGACGCCCGAGGTCGCCTCCGTCGAGACCCCCGAAAGCCTGCCTCCACGCGGGCTTTCGGTAGTCGGGGCGACTGGATTTGAACCAGCGACCTTTCGGCCCCCAGCCGAATGCGCTATCAGCGTGTACGGGGTCTGTTGAGGTCGGTTTCCGCATTCCCATGCGGTTTCAGTCGATCTGAGTTGTCCTGAGTTTCGTGCAGATTGTGCCCTCGGAGTGCTCGCCAAGCACGTACGCGTTCGGACCGGATCCGCTGCGCCTGCCAGTCGACATCCCGCCAGCGCAGCCCGAGCAGCTCCGAGCGACGCAGGCCGCTCATACCGGCCGCGAGGACCAAGACGCGCAGCACGGGCCCGAGCACGTCCGGCGGCACCGGCGGAGCCGGGCCCGGGACGGCCCTTGCGGAGTCGGCGCGGGCTTACGCTCAACGACCTCGTCAGGGAATCTCGCGGATCACCGCATCGAGCTCGGCAATCGTCAGAAACTGCAGGTCCGGGTTTGCGCTCGCTCCCGCGCCGGCGCTTCGGCTTCGCAGCGCGCCTCACCGGGTTCTCGTTAACCCATGCGCGCTCCAGCGCGTACTCGAAGACGTAGTATGCAGGAAGGTCAGGACGTTTCGGACGCTCTTCTGCTTCAGGCCCGAGGCCAACATCGATGTCTGTGAGCGCCTCCACATCCGATGGCTTCACCTTGCGAGACCGCCTTCGACCCCATGCGCGGATCGATCTGCACCTCCTGCATCGAGCGGCAACGACGAGATAGGACTGCGGCCCGAATGTGCCCCTGCGGCGAACGAAACTCTGATCCCCAAGAAGCCTGGCCCGGAGGTCCGCGGCATTGCTGCCTTCACGCGAGAGCGATAGTGCCGCCGATCACTGCGAAGAGTAAAGCAGCACTCTTGGCAGCGATACTGCATGGGCGATGTCGGAGGAGAACATCGACACGCTGCGTGCCGCATTCGACGCTTTCAATCGCGGAGACCTCGAAGGCGCTTTCGTCAATCTCGCCCCGGACTTCGAGTACGTCTCAAGCGGATGGCTTCCGGACTCCGACGATTCGTACCGTGGTCCTGACAAGTTCAGGCAGTTCCTGGGCTGGCTCTCGGACGAGTTCGACGGGGCCCGGCTGGAGGCCAACGAGTTCATCGATGCGGGTGACGCCCTTCGCGACGATGGGACGGTGGTGAATCTGGTCGTCGTCTCGATGGCCACTCGTGGACGAGGAAAGGCCAGCGGGGTCGAGATCAGCTGGGACTTCTGGCACGTGTGGACGCTTCGGGATGGCCAGGCTGTGAGAGGCCAAGGGTTCATGCGCAAAGAGGACGCCCTCGAAGCTGCCGGGCTGCGGGAGGAGGCTATGTCTGAGGAGAACGTGGAGATCGTGCGGCGAGCCTTCGCCTACGAGTACTACGGGATCGGCGGTCGAGCCGAGGCGGAGGCGATCTTCGATCCCCATGTCGTGATGAATCCGACCGACGAGGCACCGTCGGAGGGCCTGCATGCGATGCGAGCGGATTTCGAGCGGTGGGCGAGCGCCTGGGAAGACCTCAAGGTGACGGTCGAGGAAATCATCCACGCCGGTGATCAGGTCGTCCTGGTTGTCCATCACCAGGCACGCGGCCGAAAAAGCGGGGTCGAGGTCGACACCCGCTTCTACCCCGTCTATACGTTGCGCGGGGGCAAGGTGTCGCGCGTGGATGAGTTCGAGGAGATGGCAGAAGCCCTCAAGGCCGCCGGGCTGTCGGAGTAGCTCTTTTGGACGAGAGCGGCTGCTTTGCATGGAAAGGAGCGCTTTCGTGTGGGCGCTCGCTTTCTCGCGCGAAGGAGCAGCCCGGCGCAGGTTCCCCAGCATCCAGCCCTCTGAGCCGGCTCGCACAGCTGGGCACCCGCTACGAGACCCGAGAGTCGGTCGGGCTCGCATTCATGACCGCGCTGCAGAATCTGCCGCCCCGCCAGCGGGCCGCAGTCGTACTTCGCGACGTGCTCGGCTGCGCAGCCTCCTCGTCCACTTCGGGCTGCCCCACACCAAGAGCCCTCTTTCGAGGGCCCTTGGCTAGTAGCGGGAGCGGTCAGCCGGCCAGGCGAACGCGGCGCCGCCTCGCAACCATGGTCGCGCCGGCGCCGCCGAGCAGCAGGATCGTTGCGGCGCCGCCGGCGCCGATCGCTGCTGAGCCGAGGTCGAACCCGTCGTCGATCGTGCGGGTCACGGTGGGCGCGGGGCGGTTGCTCGACTCGACGGCCGACGTCGAATCGGAGCGGTACAAGCCGCCTCGCCACTGCTCGTCGGTGATCGCGTTGGCTGCCGGAGCGGTGAGTGCGACAATCGCAAGCGCGCCGACGATTGCGGAGCTTAGACGTCGTCTTGACCTGAACATGGTTCCTCCTCGGTGGTGAGTCGATGGGCGCCGCAAGGGTGGACCAGGCCGGTCGAGGTTCGGTCAAGAAGCGGTTGATTCCAGGTTTATTCCGGTCTGTCGCCCCTGCTGAGGCGGAGTAGGCTCGAACTTCGGCGAGTTCCATGCCCGACGCACAATTGAAGCTGCAGCTGCTCGGACCGGTCGAGGCGACGATCGATGGTCGGCCGCTTTCGCTCGGTCCCAAGAAGCAACGCAGCCTGTTGGCGGTGCTCGCCCTGCACGCGAACGAGACGGTGTCCGTCGACCGCCTCGTGGATGCCCTCTGGGGCGACCGACCGCCAGCGACGGCCCAGAAGATGGTTCAGCTCTACGTCTCGCAGCTGCGTCGGCTGCTGGCGGCGGATTCGGTGAAGATCGTGACGCAAGGGCACGGCTACGCGTTGCGGATCGATCCGACCGCCGTGGACGTAGCGTCGTTCGAACGGCTGGTTGAGGAAGCGGTCAGTGACCGGGGCGCGCCGAACGAGGCGGCCCATGCGGCTCTGACGCTCTGGCAGGGTGCTCCGCTCGCCGACATCGCGAACGAGCCTTTCGCCGCTGCGGAGATCCGCCGGCTCGAGGAACTGCGACTGCGAGCGGCGGAGCTCGCGATCGACGACGACCTGGCGCTCGGACGAGAGCAGGAGGCACTCGCCAAGCTTGAGCGCCTGATCGAGGATGATCCGCTGCGCGAGCGTTTCTACGCGCAGCGCATGCTCGCCCTCTACCGCGCGGGCCGGCAGGCGGAGGCGCTCGAGTCCTATTCGGCGGCGCGCCGGCGGCTCCTGGAGGAGGCCGGTGTCGAGCCCGGAAGCGAGCTCCGGGATCTGCAGGCGCGGATGCTTCAACAGGACCCGTCTCTCGAGCGCGCAACTCCCGAGCCGTCGACGCGCGCGCGCCGGACGACCACCCCACGCGAGCTGTTAGGTGAACCCAGCATTCGCCGCCTCGTCTGGGGGGCGGTTGCGGTCGCGATCCTGGCCGCGGTCGCCTTCGGAATCACACGACTGTTCGGTTCCGATCACCTCACGGGATTGGCCGAGGACTCAGTCGGTGTGATCAATCCAGACGAGGCCAAGATCACCACGCAGTACCGCCTCGGCGCCGCTCCCGCGGCCGTGGCGGAAGGCGCCGGCTCGGTCTGGGTTGCGAATCCGGGCGACGGGACAGTGTCTCGTCTGCATCCGGGGGAGGACCGCGTGGACACCATCGACGTCGGGCATTCTCCGACGGCGCTGGCCTTCGGCGGAGGATCCATGTGGGTGGCGACCTCAGACGACGGCGCCCTTGCCCAGGTCGACCCCGACGTCAACCGCGTTGTGCAGAGAATCTCGGTCGGGAACGGGGTAAGCGCGGTGGCCGTGGGGTACGGCGCCATCTGGGTCGCGACGGCGCTCGACGGCGAAGTGGTGCGCGTCGATCTGGCCTCCGGCCAGGTGACGAAGCGCGTCGCGGTGGGAGGTCACCCCGTCGCCCTGGCCACCGGGGCCGGCGGCGTCTGGGTCGCTTCCGAGGAATCCGGAACGGTCACTCGCATCGATCCGGGCACGGGCGAGGTTCTCGACGCCATCGCCGTCGGCAACGGGCCGACTGCCGTGGCCGTCGGCCTGGGCGCTGTGTGGACCGCCAACCGGGGGGACGGGACCGTGTCGCGGATCGACCCGGCGGCCAGCCGCGTCACCAATACGGTCCCGGCGGGCCACGAGCCGGCCGCGCTCGCCATCGACGAGGACGCCCTCTGGGTCGCCGACGCGGAGGGAGCGCTTCTGCGTCTGGATGCAAAGACCGACGAGGTGGACGCCCGGGTCAACACCGACAGTGCTCCGACCGGCCTGGTCGACTTCGACCACGCGATCTGGGTGACCACAGCGGCCCCGCCGGCCGCGCACCGCGGAGGCACCCTGCGCGTCGGCGGTGCGCCGACTCCGCTCGATCCGGCCCTCGGCACCTACGCGCTGGATTCCTTCCTCGTGGATGGGCTCGCCTACGAAAGCCTGGTGGGCTATCGCCGGGTCGGGGGGACCGCCGGAGCCAGCCTGGTCGGCGACCTCGCCACCGACGTGCCGAGCCCCGTCGACGGGGGTCGCCGCTACATCTTCCAGCTGCGCGACGACGTCAGATACTCAGATGGCAGTCCCCTGCGGGCGGCCGACGTCAGGGCGTCGGTCGAGCGCACGATCGTCCTCTCGCCTGAGGTGGGCGCATTGCTCTTCGACTCGGTCGTCGGCGTGGATCGCTGCCTCGGGGCAGGACCGAGGTGCAACCTGTCGGCTGGAATCGTCACGAACGAGCAGGCCGGGACCGTCACCATCAACCTTCGCAGGCCGGATCCCCAGCTCCTGGAGAAGCTGGCGATCCTCTTCGTGACTCCCGCGGACACCCCCCGCACGCCGCTCCGTACCCATCCTCCGCCGGGTACGGGGCCGTACCGGATCGAGCAGGTGGATCCCGATCGCCGGGCCCTGTTGAGCCGGAACCCGTACTTCGATCCCGCCCAACAGACTGGGCGCCCAGCCGGATTCGCCGACCGCGTGGAGTTCGAGATGGGCGACGAGCGCACCAAGCCGATGCTGTCGAAAGAGGGAGTCTCGACGTTGCGATCGTGACTCCTCGCTTCGGCGTTGCGACCGTCGCCACGGCGGCCCTTCGAACCCGCCTCGGCGCGCGCCTGCGTTCCGGCCCCTTCGCGATGACCGAGTACGCCTGGCTCAACACGAGCGCCCCGCCCTTCGACGATCCTCGCGTCCGCCAAGCCCTGAACCTCGCCGTGGACCGAGGCCGGATTGTCGATCTGACCGGAGGGACCGAATCCGCTGACCCGACCTGCCAGCTTCTGCCGCCCGGCCTTCCCGGTTACCGGCCGGTCTGCTCGTTTACGGTGGCGCCCTCCCCAGCCGGCGCCTGGACGGGAGCCGACCCCGCGCGAGCCCAGGCACTGATCGCCCAGTCGGGCGCCCGGGGGACGCCGATCGAGGTCTGGACCTACCCGGATCGCGCCAGCGTCGGTAGATATCTGGCGGAGGTGTTGACGGGCTTGGGGTTTCCCGCGCACGTGCGTGTCTTCAGGGGCCTCGGCGAGAGCATTAAGGCAGTCGACCGGCCCGGCGAACGGCCTCAGATCGGCCTGAATGGATGGATCGCCGACTCGCCGGACTCGGCGACGTTCCTGCGAGCGCTGATCGGCTGTGAGGGGGAGTTCAACCTCTCGAGCTTCTGCGATCCGAAGATCGACACCGCCGTCGCGCGGGCGGAGGCCGCCGGAGCCGAGGGCAGCTCCGCATGGCAGCGGATCGAGCGCCAGATCGCGCAGCGCGCGCCGGTCGTCCCCCTCACGACGCGTCGGTACGTCGTGGTGACCTCCTCGCGCGCGGGCAACGTGCAGTTCCACCTCCTCAACGGCGTGCTCCTCGACCAGATCTGGGTTGAGTAGCGGACGGAAACACCAAGGGCCCTCTTTCGAGGGACCTTGGCTAGTAGCGGGGCGGGATTCGTTTCTCGCTACCACCGCACGCGTATTCGAGAGCGGACGACGCTGCCTGCCTAGCGATCCCCCAAAGTGGCCACACGCTCAATGGCGGCGCCGCCCAGGACACGCTGCTCGGCCAGAAGGGCAAGGACACTGCCTCCGCCTGCGAGGTCGAGAAATCGATCTGAGCTAGCTCCGCCCTCGACAGTCGCGGTCTGCGAGGGTCACGGCTCGGTATCGCTTTGGATGGAAACGGCACCCTAGTTCTACGCTCGGGTCATGTCGGAGGAGGCGAGTCGGGCCTGCGAGTTCGGGTTCCCCGGCGGGTTGGGCGACCGCTTGGTTGCCGCGGTGCTAAGGGGTGAGAAGACAGCGACATCGTCGCTCCTTCTCCGTGGGCCGCTCACGCAATGATCGTCTCCCAGACCTAACACGGGTATTCGCTTGATGGAGCGAACCAGGTTTTGGCTTGGGCCAGGCATCCAATGCCTACATTGCGAAATAGCCGCTTTGGACGAAAAGCAGCGCTTTGCATGGAAAGCAGCACCTTTGGCGAGATACTGCGTGGCGATGTCGGAGGAGAACGTCGAGGTTGTGCGGCGGTGGTTCGAGGAGGTATTCAGCAGAGACCTAAAAGACGTTCAGGCGCGGGTTGCGGAGTTCTGGGAGCCCGATGGCGACTACTACCCCGTGCGCGGCTTCCCGGAGGCGCGACCATGCCACGGACACGAGGAGATTGCCGCCTTCCTTTCCGAGTACCTCGCGGCTTGGGAGACCTATGCATACACCGTCGCGGACGCCATAGCGGTCGGCGATGACCGCGTCCTGATACACGGGGACATTCACGCGGCGGGCCGGACGAGCGGCTTGGTGCTCGAGGGCCACACCCATCACTGCTTCTGGCTCCGGCATGGCCGGTTCATCCGGCAGGAGGACCATCTGAGCGCAAAGGGCGCCCTTTACGCGTTGGGGCTGGGTGGCGATTCCCTCGAAGCCGCCAGGCTGCGGAAGTAGGCGATGTCGGAGGAGAAGGCGATTATCGAAATCGGGCCCGTCCCGTTCGATCCCTCACAGCGGGACCTCTGGAAAGCCGGACCCCTCGGGGATGAGTGGCAGGAGAGGTTCGAGGACGAGTTGCCGTTGTTCTTCGACCTCGCCGGTATCTGGTTTTACGAACACCAAGGTAAGAAACGCGACGACTGGACCGCAGGATACGGCTTCTTCGAGACCCTGGGGGGGATCGTTCTCCACTACGCGACCGGCTATCTGCCGTTGGCTACGACGTGGAACTTCGAGTTCTCTGCAACGGAGCAAGAGATCGCCAAGGGTAGGAGGGACCCGGACGCCGAGAAAAAGAAGAAGGAGGTCGTCGAGACGTTGTTTTCCGCGGAGGAGCTTCGCGTGATCAGGGATCGGTCGGAGGGCGGGACCCAGGCTCCTGATCTCTTGATGTACAAGGCGGACCTCTCGGATTGGTTCTTCTGCGAGACCAAGGGACCCCGCGACTCTCTGAGTGAAGGGCAACGCGAGAAGTTCGCGCAGATCTGGAAGGTGACCGGCAAGCCCATCCGCCTGCTGCAATTCATACGGGCGCCCCACTAGCCAGGGCCGCCGAGGTGGTTCTGATTCCTTCGGCTGGCGCCAGCGGCAACCGGCGGGTAGTTGGGCTACCGGTCAGGACTCCAAGTGGAGGAGAAAGGCCATCACCCCGACCGCGACGACGACCAGGAGGATGGCGCTGAGTGCATCCATGAACCCCAGTAAGCGCCCGGACCCGACGCGGGGGTTACGGCTTACCCGGCGGTATTCCGGTCCAGGTACTTAGCCGCCGCGCTCTTCCAGCTCGCCGATGAAGTCGCAGAACTGTCGAGAGACCTCTAGTGACTCGTCAGCCAGGCGCCGGGGAACATCGCCGCCCGCGTGGACGACCAGGTTTCGCCGTTGGACATGGCGCTTGTACTTCTCCCACCAGTCCTCGTCTTGGACCCGAACACCCGTCAACGCTTCGAGCAGCGACTTGGAGTTGTCGTCGGTCAGCGGCGTCGAGCGGACGAACTTCTGCACTACGTCCGCGGGGACGCCGGTGCGCTCCAGTAGTGACCGGAGGGCCGACGTGACGCGTGTCTCGCAAGCAGTCTGGGCGAACACGACGGCTTCCTCCTGTTGGCCGCGGATGCTTGCGTCGTACGCTCTCTCAAGCGCGACCTCCCACCGTGGCCGGGTGACCTCGGCAAATCCGAGCAGCCGCCCTACGGCTTGATCGAGGCCCGCGCGTTCTCGAAGCTGGTCGAAGATCCGCTGTGCCTCCGCGACCAGCTCCTCCTTGTCGTCGGCGCTTGCGCTGAAATCAAACGAGAGCTGAGCGTCGCCCAGGAGGGTGTCCGGCCCGCTGTGCATTGCGACGAGGGAGTTCTTGGCCGCCGGGAAGTGTGGGGCCGCAGCGGCGATCGGCTCGTACTCGTCGCGGTTGAGGCTGTAAAAGGCCCGCCATCTCACGCCAAGCCAACCGTATCCGGCGACCCGGCCGCCGGATGCTGGAGGCAGTTGAGAAGCAGGTCAGCCCAGGCGAAACGAAGCGGACGCAGTACCAGCGAATCGTTAGCTACGGCGTGGCAGTACTGCTCTCCTCAGTCTCGGATTGGCTGGACGAGCTGGCGCCTGTCGACGAGGACTCCGACGCGGATGGCTGGAGCGATTCGCCTGAATGATCTGGTTGCTCGGCAAGGTAGGCGTCAATCCGCTCGCGCACCTCCTCGTGGCTCCCGATCGAATGGGACCAAGGATTCGTTTCCGAAGTCAAGAACGGACGCGTGACCCGGATGTGGAACTACCTCACCCTTGCCGACGCCCTCGAAGCCGCCGGGCTGTCGGAGTAGCGCTTTGGACGAAAAGCAGCGGTTCTGCTTTGCATGGAAAGGAGTAGCCGGTGGCGAGATACTGCGTTTGCCATGCCGGACTTCAAGAACATGCTCCAACAGTTGGCCGACGCCTACAACGATCGTGATCCCGATGCCTTTGCCGCGCATTGGAATTCCGACTGTGAGTGGCATCCCGTTCTGGCTCGCCCTGAGGGCGATCCCGGCTACTACGGACACAACGGCATTCGCTCTTGGTTCGAGGACGTCAACGAGATGTACGAATACGTCAAGTTTCACGTGTACTTCGACCAGCTCCGTGAGGTCGGTGACCGCCTGCTGATACGGGGCCGGATGAACGCCAGGGGACGCGGGAGTGGCGCGGAGGTCACCAGCGGACGTGGGATGGGTGATCGAGGCGCGTGGCGAGAAATTCCAGCGCGCCTGGGGCTACATGAGCTACGACGATGCCCGGCGCGCCGCGGAGGAGGCAGCGGCCTGAGATCAGGAGGCGACCGTTAGGGCGGCGCTCGAACTTCGGCCAGGATGTCGCGCTTAGGATCAGTGGGCTGTCGGAGGTAGCGGCTTTGGACGAGAAGCGGCGCTTTGCATGGAAAGCAGCGGTTTCAGGGACGGCAGTGGGCCGATGCGGCAGGCCGAGCGAGATAGGCTCGCCGCCATGAGGCCGCTGTCGGTGATCTCGGTCATTGCGGCCGGCAACTGGCAGAGGCTCGCCGACGGTCGCAATCTGGCCTGGGTCCTTGGCCCGCTTCTATCTGGTCTTCTCATCGCCGCATCGACGGCGACCGCGGACACCACTGTGGTCGGCCTGAGTCCGAAAGTTGCGAGACCCGGCGAGCGGGTCGATCTCCGGATTGGGTGTGGGGCCTGCCCTGCCGATGCGACCTTCCCGATTTCGCTCGTGCCCGTCGCCAGAGCCCCGCGGCCCTATCCATGCGGCGACAGCGCGATCTGCAGTCCGACCGCTCCAGCGCCGCCGCGGCAACGCCCCTTTTTGTTCCTCGGCAGCACTAGCGGTGCAAGAGCACTCGCCCCTTCGGTGCAGCCACCTGGCTCGGACTCGCATCTTCGCTTTGCCGTCCCGAAGATCGAGCCAGGCGTTTACGCCTTCGTCATCTTCGCCGTGAGCAGGCGGGGCCCGCCAGGGAGCCTGATAGCCGACATGGGTCCGGGCCACCTTCTTCGGATTCTGCGGAGCGAGACTCCGGTGGGCTCCGCAGGGGACGGTTCCGACGCGACTTTGTGGATCGTGGCAAGCATCGGGACGATCGCGCTAGTGCTTGCGGCCGTTCTGCTGCTCCGTCGGCAGCGAGCATCATGAGACTCACCGCTACTGCTTTGGACGAAAAGCAGTAGCCCGCGCAAGACCGCTGCTTTGCATGGAAAGCAGCACTCATGGCGCGATACTGCGTTGGCGATGTCGCGGGAGAACGTCGACGTCGTGCATCGCCATCTCGGGGCCGGATAGCCTTGGCCCGTGCTCTACAAGGGGTTCACGCAGCCCTGGCGAGGGTGGCTACTGGCCCTGTCAGCGGTGATCTTCGCGCTGATCATCGTCCAGTTCGCCGTGGGAGGTAGCTGGCCGATCTTCGGGATCGTCCTGGTGCTGATCGCAATCCAGTTCGCGCTGGCGCGCTATGCCCGGAGGCAGATGTAGTCAGGCCGGGGACCGCCGCACCATGACGTCGTTCTTTCGTCGCGGGCTACTCATCGGTTACTCAAACTCGGTTCTCTGAGGCCCGCGCTGCCGCCCAATCGGCGGTCTTCGGGATCGGCTCTCACAGCTTCCGACCCTCCCCCGCGTAGTAGTTTGCGGCTGACGCCAATAAGGGCGTCCGCTGTAAAGGGGTAAACAATGATCAGGAGGCCATTGCTCGCGGTTGCGGTCTGTACAGCCGCCCTTGCGGGCGCAAGTGCAAGCGCCGCTGTCGCGGGTGAGGTTAAGGGCCCTCCGGGTACTGCGGGCGTTCCGTTTTCCGGCTCGGGGAAGACCCCCACGGGAGCGGTCGCCCATGCCAACTCAATCTGCGCCTTCTCTGGACTGAACGACATGAACCCCGCTGAGGGTCCAATCGATTTCCATGTGCAGTCGCCCGGACAGAACGTCAGGAACGGCGGCCCTCCTGGGATCCCTGGCCAGGCATGCCGGGGGGGAAGCAACCCGCATAACCCGCCGAGTCCGTAACAGAGGCATGAGGTTGGCCCCGGCGCTGGTGTCGGGGCCAACCTTGATCCACCTATCAGACCCCGCGCCGCGATACTGCGTGGGCGATGTCGGAGGAGAACGTCGAGGCTGTGCGGCGCCATATCGAAGGGTGGAACCGGCGCGATCTGAAGACGTGGTTGGCCTCGTTTCACCCCGACGCGGAGATTGACTGGTCTCGTTCCCGAGGCCGATCAAGGGGGTCTATTGCGGTCACGGCAGGCGTGAGGTCTTCTGGGATGAGTTCTGGTCGACCTTTGAGGACGTCCAACTTGAGGTGCACGGCTTCACGGCGGCGGGCTCCGAAGTCGTGGTCCCGAATACCGGCCACATGCGGGGGCGTCAGCGCATCGAGGTGGTGGCGAGGAGCACGTTGATGTTCGCAGTCGAGCAGGGCCGGATCACTCGCCTTCGGCTGTTCCAAGAGCGAGCCGAAGCCCTCGAAGCCGCCGGGCTCTCGGAGTAGCGCTTTGGACGAGAAGCGGCGGTTTGCACGGCTAACGAACCGGAGTGGGAACCCGGGCGCCGGACCGCCCTCTTGCCGGCTAAGCCCGGCGCCCTGTGGACCCTCAACCGATCAGATGGAAGATGAAATCGAACTCCGTTCCTGCAGGGTTGTGGTACTTGAGCTCCATCTCGCCACGAACGTTGCGGTACGCGCCCGTGCCTCCGGTGATAGCGAGAACGGTGTTACCCGTATCGGAGAACGGACCCTCGACCGTGATCTGCCCCGACGGTAGGAACGTAGTCCAAGCGCATTCCCAGGATTCGCCCACGACAGTGCGCACACAGGATCCCTGGTCGGTACCGACCTTGTGCGTATCGGCCGCGTTGTAGACGTCGTTCGCGAACGTGAGGATGTTGCCGGCTACGTCTGCGTTGGGGTCCCCGTTGCTGACGGCATCGGTGGTCGCATGTTCGACCACCGCGATCGTGTGACCGGCGCCGTGGTGGCCCTTGCTGTGGCCAGCGCTCGTGTTCACCGCGACCACGAGCACGGCCGCGGACGCCAGTAGCGCAAGTGCGATTACTCGCTTCATCTCTCGACCTCCTTGTCACTTTGGGCCGGATAGAAGCTGTGCCCTCGAAGCGGCACACCTGCTGACGCCGGCCTCCTTGCCGCACAGCGGCGTGGAAACCATAGGCCGATGACCGCTGCTTTGGACGAAAAGCAGTGGTTCTGCTTTGCATGGAAAGCAGCACCGCTCGATACTGAGCGGGTGACGAGGATGGCTGACGCTGAAGCGGTTATGAGTGCCCTCGACGAGTGGGTCGGGGCCCGGGTCTCGGTTCGGATCGCGACAGGAGAGCCTGAGGAGCTACTCGCCGTGCTCAGTGGTCGCCTTGGTCGCCGCTCCGACGAGAAGGCGCCAGCGCGGTTTTGGCCGCTCGATGAGTCCGATCCTCCGATGGTCGAGCGCCCTGGGATCTACCTCCACCCGGAAACGTTCGATGGCGCCCGGCTTCACACGGGGGGCTTCGTCATCGAGTTCAGACACCTCAGCGTGACGACGAACGTCCGAAAGCTATCGCCGACGGCGGGGCTGTCGGAGTAGCACTTTGGACGAAAAGCACTAGCTGGCCAGTGCCGCGCCGGCTGGAATCACCGGAGGGCGGCCAGAGCGAACAGTCTCGATGATCTCGCCGCTATCGATGCCCTGCAGGTAGATCGAGGTGACCCCGAGGTTGGCATGTCCCAGCTGGCGCTGGATGACGTTGAGCGGGACGCCTTCTCTCGCCATTTCGACGGCGTGGGCGTGGCGCAGCTGGTGTGGGACGAAGCGCCGCCGTACCCCGGCCCGGGCCGCGGTGCGTCGGAGCCCAACGCGCACCTGTGAGCTTGACCAGGCCCGACCGCAAGTTGGTCCGTTGATCACGCAGAAGAGAAGTCCAACCGGGAAGGAGACGCGTGCCTCGAGCCAGGGACGCAGCTGATCCCAAGCCCACTCGTCCATGCCGACCTCCCGGCGGCGTCCGCAGTTTCCACGGCGGACGAGCACCGACCCACGGGGGTCACCTCCAGGTCCGCTTCGGTCAGGGCGAGCGCCTCGGAGATTCGAAGACCTGCCCGCCAAAGCACGATGATCAGTCCGCGCAGGCGGCGGCCGTGTAGATCGGTTCCCGCCTGCCTCATCACAGCAACGATTTCCTCGACCCGCGGCGGATCAGCTGGATAGCGGCGTCCCTTGTTCCCGGGTCGCCGTCGCGCGATGACCTGGTTTGACTTGTCGGCCACGTGATCTCTGAGCTCGAGCATGCTTCCTCCGTGATCGGGTACGGAGGGGATGCTTATCGTCCGAAGCGCTACTGAGGGGGCAGAGTGAAAACGGTGACCGGAAGCCCGAATCGCAGCAGCTCGTCGAGCAATCCTCGCTCCTGCCAGCCGGAGCGCTCAGCAGCGCGGAGCCCGACAAGGATGTGATCCGCGGGAAAGCTCGCGAGAGCATCCTCGAACGCGATTATCGGATCGTCCGCACCCACCGATCCGCTTACCGGCCGCCCAAGTTCCTCTTCGAGCTGGCCGAGGACCGTCCGCAGCCGCTCGTCGGCCTGCATGTGCGCCTTGTCCGTGGCTGAAGACAACCATTGAAAGCGCGTTGGCAATTCGGGGGCAATAACGAGAGCCTCGTCGGCCGCGTCGATCAACTCACGCACGCCTAATGGGAGATCCTCGACACTACTTGCCGCCTGACCGGCCGCAATCAAAAGTCGCATCGGCACCGCCACAAGTCAATCACCCCGCCGCCCAGGTGTTGCGCTTTCCATGCAAAGCAGCACCGACGGGCGACGACAGCGGGGCGCCCCCCGTCGTGTTCGGCAACGGCAGCGCCCCTGACGGCCGTGCTGGCCCTCGCGATCGCGTCGGAATGCGGAAAGCGGTCGACCTGCCTTAATACGATCGGTCCAGGCAAATCGCAACTGCGTCTGGAGGTCCGCCATGGCCGATCGCACGACAAGCCTGATCCCGACGGCTACCTGGATAGTCGATGCCGCCCACTCCACGATTGGGTTCGCCGTCAAGCACATGGGCATCGCGAACGTCCGCGGCAGGTTCACCGAATTCGAGGGGACATTGGAGGTCGGCGAGGATCTCGCGAGCTCCTCGGCAAGGGGCATCGTGAAAGTCGCATCGATCACGACGGAGGAGCCTCAGCGCGACGAGCACCTGCGGTCAGCGGACTTCTTCAACGTGGAGGAGTTCCCCGAGATCAGGTTTGAGTCCACCCTGGTCGAGGCGATCGACGACGAGTCCACGAGCGTCGTCGGCAACCTGACCATGCACGGTGTCACCAAAGAGGTGAAGCTCAAGGCGGTGGTGCAGGGCACCGATGTCGACCCCTCGGGCAGGGAGCGGACCGGAGTCGAGGTCATCGGAGTTCTCAAGCGCAGTGATTTCGACATGAAGTTCAATCAAGCGCTTGGCAGCGGCAACGTGCTCGTCGGCGACAAGGTGAACATGTCGCTCGACATCTCCGCGGTCAAGCAGGAGTAGTCCCGGCTGAGTCCAGAGGAGCGGATTCGTCCAAAGCGCTACTCCCGCAGCACGGCGGCTTCGAGGGCCGTCGCTCAGTCGCTGAGGCCGAGCTGCTTCATAAACGTGACCAGGTCGTACATCAGGTTCTCCTCCACGATCTGACTGTCGTCCATGCCGCTATCCAGCTGGGTTGAAACGGCATCCCGGGCCAGCGACTTGTCCCTGAGCCAATGAGCGGGAGGATGGTGCCGAGTCAGCGAGAGCGATGACAACCGAAGGGAAGACGATGAGCGACGAGGTCCAGATCACCAACCACCGCGCCGATGCGGCGCAGAACGAGTCCCTGATCGGCATGGCGCGAATGGGCGCGGACGCGTTCGGGTACACAGCGGAGCTGCGCATCGACCGGGGCCTGGCGCAACTCCTGCGGCTGCGGGTCTCACAACTCAACAACTGCACCTACTGCCTCAACCTCCACTACGAGGCCGCCCGCGACGCTGGGATCCCGCGCGCGAAGATCGACACGCTGACCGCGTGGTGGGAGACCGACCTGCACTCCGAGGCAGAGCAGGCCGCCCTCCGCTACACCGAAGCGCTTACCCGGGCCCCCGATACGGATGCTGACCAGGCCTTCCAGCGCTTCCACGCTGGGCTCGCGAAGCACTTCGATGCGGAGAAGATCCTCGAGATCATCGGCGTCGTCGTGAACATGAACGTGTGGACGCGGCTAAAGCTGGCCGAGGGGGCGAAGCCGGGGCTAGGCTGAGCTGCGAGTTCCGTGCGTCTCTTTGACCCGACCGCGGCTCGGTCGCGGCGATTAAGCACGGACACGCTCAGCCGTTAGACGCGGAAGTCGTGATCCAGCTCGACCGGAAGGGCCGGATGCGTGAAATCGCGTCCATATACCTCCTCCATCCGCTGCGCGAACCACCGATTGATGTCCGCATCAGACGAGGTGAAGCGCTGGGGGGCATCAGGATCCGTTGCCTCGATGTAAACGATGGCGAGGGTGCGGCCATCCGCCGTCTGCTGATGCCAGACGGCTTGGCGCGTCATTCCGGCGTCTTTCAGCGCGGCCGCATACTCATCCCGGCGAGCGCTCACCACCTCATCCCAGGTTTGGCGATAAAGATCCTCCTTCCCCCGCGCGATGGGCAAGGCGAACACGATCTCGGTCATAGCGCCCTTCCTTCCGTCAAAGCGACCTGGTCGGCTGAACCTACTCGGAATCGGCCATTCGACGCGCTCGGCGAGCTACGCCAGGCCCGGCTACGGCGCGTAGCCCCCGTCCATCCACTCCTTGAACCGCTGGACTTTGTCTTCTGACCAGGGTTGCTCACCGCTCGCCCTTGGGGGCATAGTCCCATTGGACACTTGCTGGTAGACACCGGCCGCGTTATCGGGCTGGCTCATATACGCGTGATCGTCCAGGGGAACCTCGATTCGGCTCATGTGCTCTACGTCGACGCTCGTGAACAGCGGGAGGATGTCGGTCTTGAAGCTGATGGCCATGGGTGAGACCTCCTCTACGTCGTCCTGCGACACCGCTCGCCCAGTATCTCGCGTATTGACCGCGCGGTCGAATTGGCGCCGCCGGAGATCCACACCCTCCGCATGGCGACACGGCATCGGGGGTACACACACACCGTGTTCACCTTCTTCGCCGACGCGGTAGCGGATCTGGTCCGGCCCTTCATCGCCGAGCCGGCCCACGCTCAGACAGCGCCTCTTTGATGCGGGCCGCCGGTATCAGCGAGTTCGGCGGTGCTGTCGGGCGGATCGACCTCCCAGATCCGCGCCCCCTCGCGGACGACGAGGTCCTGATCGAAATCCGGGCCGCGGGCGTCGGCAACTGGGAGGAGTTCGTCCGGACGGGCGAGTGGGACGTCGGCCGCGCCCCTCCGATGGCGCTCGGCGTCGAGGCCGCCGGGACCATCACGGCGATCGGAGATTCCGTCGAGGACTGGGAGCCGGGCGATGAGGTGCTCAGCCACCCCCTTCCGCTGCGGGATCAGGGAACCTGGGCGCCCTTGCTGATCGCCTCGGCGACGGTGCTCGCGCGAAAGCCTGGCGCCCTCTCGTGGGAGGCCGCTGCAGCGTTCCCCGTTCCGGCCCTGACCGCCACGCAGGTGATCGACGGAGCCCTGGCGGTGCGCCCTGACGACCTGGTCCTCGTCAACGGTGGGAGCGGGGTGACCGGCACGCTGCTCGTCGGACTGGCCGCGGCGCGCGGCGCCGAGGTGATCGCGACCGCAGGACCGGCCAGCCATGAGCGCCTGCGCCGGCTGGGAGCGGCCCACGTGCTCGACTATCACGACCCCGACTGGCCGGAGCAGGCGCGCGCCATTGGCGGCGGCTTGGGCGTGACCGCCGTCGCGAACGCCGTGCCAAACGGCTCAGCCGACGCGATCGGCACCGTGCGCGACGGCGGTCGCCTTGCGACGATCACCCAGGACCCACCGGACGAGCAGCGGGGCATCGAGATCTCGTCGGTGATCGTGCAGCCCGACGGCCGCGCGCTCGGCGAGCTCGCCGAGCTGCTCGCGGCCGGGAAGCTCGAGGTCTCGGTCGCGGCGACGTTCCCGCTTGAGGAAGCCGACGCGGCCTTCGCGGCAGGAACGGGGGGCGGCGCCGGCGGAGCGGTCGTGCTTCGCCCCTGATTTTGTTGACAGCGGAGCAGGTGGAAAAGTTGCTCGGGGTTCCTTCCTCGTGGGCTACGAGCAATCCCGACGAGGGCGGATCCCGACGGTGACCCTAGGTCGGTATCGGTGCTACCGGGCTGAGGCGATCAGCGAGTGGCTCGAAGAGCTCGACACTGAGCGAAACCTTGTCCGAAGCCATCCCTTCGAGAATCATCACTTGGCCGCGAAGGAAGGGAGTAGAACATGCAAACGACCGAACAGTCGCGGCACCTGGGACGTATATGAGCGCTCGCCGTAAACGGGTCTTCGTCGCCTCGGACATCCGTCTGTATCGGGAGTGCCTCTCCCGACTGATTGCGACCGAGGATGCTCTCAAGCTCGCTGGCGCGGCGAGTACCGTCGAGTCTTCCTCCCGGCTTCGTGCCGGGCCACATCCCGACGTCGTCATCGTCGATGCCATCCAGCGCCTGGACCTCACGGTCGCTCGAGAAATTGCTTCAGCAGCTGGAGAAGCCCGCGTGGTTGCGCTCGTCGCACCGGACCTGGAAGACGATCTTCTTGGCTTGGCCGGCGCCGGAGTGTCGGGGTTTCTCTCGTGGGAGGCGTCGTCGCGCCAGCTTGTCGAGATCGTTGAACACGCCGCTCGCGGCGAGAGGCCGTGTTCCCCGGATGTTGCCGACGCGATCTTGAGACGGGCAGCGGAGAGATCGGGAGGCGACCTCTCATTCGACGGGTCGTTGACGAAGCGCGAAGCGCAGATTGCCGACCTGGTTGCCGACGGATTGTCGAATAAGGCAATCGCCTCCCACCTATCCATCGAGCTCGCGACCGTCAAGAATCACGTCCACAGGGTGCTCGAGAAACTCAAGGTTCATAGCCGTGGCGAGGCGGCTGCAAAGCTGACAAACCGGGCCCGGCCGAGGGCCTAAGGAAGTCGTAGACCGAACGATTCACGTAGGTTCGATCCTTCGGTTCATTGACAACCCGAGATTGTCCCGCTCAGACTTTCTGCTGAGCCCAGCAGCTCAGGAGGAGGCTGCGCCTCCGCCCGTTCAATGTTCCCGCTGAATCTCAGGAGGAGATCATGGAAACGGCCGAACCGTCCCGGCACCTGACAAACCGTCGTTCCTTCATGCTCAAGGGAGCCGCAGTCGGAGCGGGAGCTGTCGGCGCGGGGCTGCTGGCGGACCTGCCGGCGGTCTCCGCGCATGGCCACCGAACCAAGGGCCACGGCCACCTCACCAAGGGTGATGTGGCGATCCTTCAGTTCCTGGCCGCGGCGGAGCTCCTCGAGGCCGACCTGTGGGAGCAGTACAACGAGCTCGGCGGGATCCAGGACAGCGAGCTTCCGGGCGGGAGCGGGAATCCGGCCTACACCCAGGCTCTCGCGGTGCTGGACGAGGACATGGACCAGTACATCCACGACAACGCCGACGACGAGCAGAGCCACGCCAACTTCATCAACGCGTTCTTGGAGGCGCACGGTGCAGACCCGATTGACCTGGACCCGTTCCGCACCCTGCCCAGCAGCCAGGCGACCGGCGCGCGGCAGATCGGTCGGCTGACCAACCTGATGCAGCTGACCGTCGACACCAGCTGGTGGACGCGTTACCGGAGCGATTCCGAGAATCCCGACCTCGGCGACACCCTGCCGCAGGCCATCCCCGATCTGGCCGTGGGCCAGCACCCGGCGATTCCCCGCAGCGACGACGATCTCACCCCGGCCGACCACCTGCAGGCCATCGCCAACACCGCCGCCTTCCACTTCGGCTTCATCGAACAGGGCGGCACGAGCCTCTACGCGGCGCTCGCCCAGCGCGTCACCAACGCAGACGCTCTGCGCATCCTGCTGAGCATCGGCCCCACGGAGACGATGCACTTCCAGACCTGGCAAGACAAAGCCGGCAACGCCCCACCCCTGACCGATCCCACCAGCGGGCTCACGTTCCCCGACCTCAACGCCGACGGTGAGCTCTTGCAGACCAACCTGATCATGCCCGAGCCGACGGTCTTCCTCAAACGGAAGTTCCCGATCTGCTCCATCATCCGCCCCACCCAGACCAAGGGCGCTGCCATGGGCGCGGCCCAGGCCCTGGTTGCCGACGGGCTGTTCATCGGACAATCACCAGAGTTCTTTTCCGCGCTCAACGGGCTGGTACGGGCGGCAGACGCGGCTAGACGACACGGGCCGCACTAAGCGACTGCTGTGCCGAGAGGCCCCCAAGCCGGGGGCTTCTTCGCTACTCGAGCGCTTCTCATTGAGGCTCGGCAGGAGGAGCGCCGTCTCAGGAGCGACTGTCACGGGTACCGGCGCGACTACCAGGAGCCGACTACGCCATCCGGTCGCTACGCCGAGGGCCTGCCGATCAGCGATGAAGTCATCGTCGCGCAGCGCTTTTACCGGCAGAGCCGAGCAGAGCGCACAACCGGGCGATCGCATCTGCCATCGCCGATTCGGCGGCGCGGCCCCAGGACCGGGGGTCGTAGTCGGCCTTCTGTCCCACCCCGCCGTCCACCTTCAGCACGCCGCTGTAGCGAGTCAGAACGTGGTCGGCGACGGCTCGGGTGAACACGTACTGCATGTCGGAGTCGACGTTGACCTTCACGACCCCATAGCCGACGGCTTCGCGGAGGTCCTCCTCGCTGGATCCGCTGCCGCCGTGGAAGACGTACTGGAACCGCGCGCCCGGATGAGCTGCGGCGAGGGCTTCCTGACCGTCCCGCAGGATCCCTGGCCGCAACTCGACCGCGCCGGGCGCGTATACCCCGTGCACGTTTCCGAACGTGGCGGCGAGCAGGTAGCGCCCGCGCTCCCCAGCGCCCAGGACTTCGGCCACGCGCAGTAGATCCTCGGTCGTCGTGTAGAGCCTCTCGCGCTCGACGCCCTCGGCGCTCACGTCGTCCTCACTGCCGCCGACCACCCCGGACTCGACCTCGAGCACGACGCCCGCCCGGGCAGCACTCCTCCAAGAGCGCCGAGGAGATGCGCAGATTCTCCTCGAGCGGCAGCGCGGAGCCGTCGAACATCTGCGAGTTGAACAACGGCGGCTCTCGGCGCTCTCGCCGTCGCAGCGATTCCGCGAGCAGCGGTCGGAGAAACGAGTCGAGCTGGTCCGGCGGGCAATGGTCGGTGTGGAGGGCGACGAGGACGGGAGATTCGCGGGATATCTCACGCGCGACAGCGGCGAGCGCTCTCGCCCCGATCTCCTTGTGACCGACGGCGGCGCCCGAGAGATACGCCGCGCCGCCGGTTGAAAGCTGGACGATGCCGTCGGACTCGGCCTCCGCAAACCCCCGCAGCGCCGCGTTCAGCGTCTCGGTGGAGGTGACGTTAACCGACGGATATGCGTAGCCGCCCTCCGCGGCCGCATCCAGCATCTGCATGTACTGCTCGGAGTCGGGGACGCTCACCCGGCGAGGGCTCCCTTGCTTGGCGGGGGGTGCACTGGAAACACGCCGATTGCCGCGAGTTCATGGCGAAGGAGGGACTCGAACCCCGAACCTGGCCGCATTTGCCCCGGGGGTGAGGTGAACGAGGCTACTTCGAGTAGCCGGGCGGAGATCAGCAAGTCTTAGGCAACCACCGTCCGTCTCTGCCGAGGTCCATGCGCCCTTTGCCAGTCCTCCGCGTTCGAGCTATGTCGGTTCGTTCGAGCTGATCGCGATCGGCGCGGCCCCCGGAGGATCCGGGAAATCGTAGAAGCGCCCGGGGCTCGTCCCTTCTTGCCCAAAACCGAAACCGGCGCCCACGAAGGCGGCCTCGATGTCACTGATGTTGTCGAAGGGGAACTCCTCGAATCCGAGATTGTTGGGCGGGCTCTCGCCGGCCAGCGTTTGCCCAAGCACGCGGTGCTCGGACTCGTTCCCCGCGGCCTCGGCCGAGTAGCGTGCAAAATCCGAGCGCCCCGCCTCCGCATACGTGGTGACGGCGACCAGATACGTATTGATGAAAAGCGTCTCGCCAGCCGAGACCCCCTTGCCGACCGCCGTCAGGTCGAGCGCATCGTCCGCGCCGCCGAAGAAGCCGTCCGGAACCCAGAAGTTGGTGGCGCTTGGGCGGAAGTGTTGGCTGATGAAGTTCCAATGGTCCAGTTCAGCGGCGTAGACGGCGTCGAAGGTGACGGACACGTCGCTCGGAACTTCGGGGTGCGCGCTCGTGCGCCGCAGCAACTCGGTCAGAATCGTGAGCGATAGCGCCTCGGTCGTGGACGTGAACACACCGACGTCTTCAATCGAGTCCTGACGTTTGTCGGCACTCACCGCCTAGGTCCTTACCCGGTTTCGATCTTCCTTCAAACCTCCCCGTCGAGGGAAATGCCCCGAACCAGAACCCGTCTGCTGCCGAGGTGGCTGCGCAGCTGGCGGCACAGCCAGCGAATCCGGCGGGCTGCGGGAATAGGCGCCTCAGCGGGGGAGGTGCATCATCGGCCCGAGGACGACGGCGTCAAGGTCGTTCTCGACGTCTTCGAGCTTTATAGGAGACGCCCGCCGATTAGTCCTCAAGCGAAGGGCCGGCCATGGCGACCGCACGCGCAGGACTGACGCCGGTTCCGCGAGATGCAGAAGCCCTAGCTGCTGGCCGAAAACGATCCCTTCGTCCGTAATGACGGTCAGACTCGGCTGACCGCTCTGCAATGCGTTCGATCCACTGAATCCGGCGATGCCAGGCTTCGACAATCTGCTGATCGTCGTCGCTGTGGCCTTTGCGGCCCCGCTGCTCCTTGGGTTCTTCCCCTCAGTGAAGCTGCCCTCGGTCGTGGTGGAGATCATCGCCGGGATCGTGATCGGACCGTCGGTGCTCGGGATCGTCCACGCCGACGAGGCGATCTCGGTGGTCGCGCTGCTCGGCCTGTCCTTCCTGCTCTTCCTGGCCGGCCTCGAGATCGAGTTCGACAAGCTGCGCGGGCAGGTTCTGCGGTTGACGTTGATGGGCTTCGCGATCTCGTTCGCCATCGCTGTGGTGGTTGCGCTGGGGCTCAAGGCGTCAGGGCTCATCGAGACGCCGCTGCTGATCGCGATCATCCTCTGCGCCACCTCGCTCGGTGTGCTGATCCCGGTGCTTAAGGACGCCGGCGAGATCTCCTCGACCTTCGGCCAGCTGGTCGTCGCGGCAGGGACGATCGCCGACTTCGGTTCTGTGATCCTGCTCTCGATCTTCTTCTCGGGAGAGGGAGGCGTGGGCTCGACACTGCTCCTGATCGGCAGCCTCGTCCTGCTCGCGGGCGTCGTCTTGATCGCGGTGAAGAGCGCCGAGCGCTCCAGCCTGCTGCGCTTGGACCTGGTCCGACTGCAGGACACGACCGCCCAGATCCGGGTCCGCGGGGCGATGGTGCTGCTGGTCGGCTTCGCGGCGATCGCGGACTCCCTGGGCCTCGAGTCGATCCTTGGCGCCTTCATAGCGGGTGCAATCCTCTCCCTCCTCGACAAGGACGCGGCGATGACGCATCCCGAGTTCCGCCGGAAGCTCGAGGCGATCGGCTTCGGGCTCTTCATCCCGGTCTTCTTCGTCACCAGCGGGGTCAACTACGACCTGAATGCCCTGACCTCGAGCGCCTCGAACGTCCTGATGGTCCCGATCTTCCTTGCCGCCCTGATGGCGGCGCGCGGCCTGCCGGCGTGGCTCTACCGCCGGGTCCTCGACGCGAGGCACACCTTGATCGCTGGCCTGATGCAGGCGACCTCGCTGCCGTTCATCGTCGCCGCCGTCGCGATCGGTGAGGACCTCGACCTGATCGACGCGGCGGAAGGCGCCGCGCTGATCGGAGCTGGGCTGCTCTCGGTCCTGCTCTTTCCGCTGATCGGGCTCGGTCTGCTCAAGAATGGCGATGGAGCGAAGAACGGACGAGACAGCGAGCCCACCGACGCGATGATGGCGATGTAGAGACAGGCTGGCCTCACGGCGAAAGAACCATCGACCTCGAGCGCAGCGTCGCAGTTGACCTCACCCGGGCGCGGTCGCCCTCCGCGCGGAGACGCTCGTGGTCCTGTCAGGCAGCGGAACCGAATTGTCTGATTCGGCTTCCAGGTGAGGGAATGAGTGAACGCCCCGTCTTCCGCATGATGCCGTTTCGTGGCGGCCGGTGAGCGCGCCCGACAGGATTCGGACCTGTGACCTTCGGTTTCGTAGCTTCGCCGTCGGTGTCGTCAACGAAATCCGATGACCCCGCGAACAAGAGGGCTGCTTTGCATGGAAAGCAGTACTCCACCGAGAGATACTGCGCGGGCGATGTCGGAGGAGAACGTGGAGATCGGTGAGCCAGTGAGGAGGCTCTTTGCCGCGTTCAGCAAGCGCGACTGGGACGCGTTCTCTGCGGAGCTTGACCCTGCGGTGGAGTATGCGCCCCTCGAGGAGCACGCCGTCTATCGCGGCCCGGAGGCGTTCATCCAGTATGCGGAGAGGTGGCTTGAGGGCTGGGACACGTTCTTGGTGGAGGCGGAGGAGATCGAGAGCACACCGGCAGAGGACGGTGCATTTATCGCCATACGCTTCCGGGGCAGGGGCAAGGGGAGCGGAGCCGAGTTCGAGGACCAGCGCTCCTTCTGGGTAGGCGAGTTGCGCGGCGGCAGGCTCTACCGCATCAGCGAGTACAGCGACCGGGCGGAAGCCCTCGCAGCCGCCGGACTGCGGGAGTAGGCGATTTCGGAGGAGAACCTCGCCGTGCTGAGAAAGGGCTACGCGGCGGTCAACCGTGGCGACATCGACGGGTTCCTCGCGGATGTCCACCCCGACGTGGAGTTCAGGTCCCTGATCGCGGAGGCGGAAGGCGAGACCTTCCGCGGGCACGACGGGGTCCGGCGGTGGTGGACGGAGGTTGTGCTCCCGCTGGGCGGGCTGCACGGGGAGCCTGAGGAGGTTCGCGACCTCGGTGACACCGTGATCGCACGGGTCGTCGGGACTTATCGCCCAAAGGGGGTCGAAGTCCGCCAGACGATTTGGCAGGTAGTCCGCTACCGCGATGGGAAGGCGACGTGGTGGCAGTTCTTCCGCACCGAGGAGGAAGCCCTCGAAGCCGCCGGACTGCGGGAGTAGGCGGTTAGTGGGTCGCTGGCTTGATCAGCATCAGCAATGTCTCGCTCTCTTCGCCGGGCAGCGTCACGGTGCACTCCATGGTCTGAGCCTCAGGCACGCGCCCGTGCGGCGCGACGAGGACATGGTTGCTGTCGAGGTCCTGTCCCGGTGCCGCGTTGTCTGGGGACGTGACGATGAACGACAGGTCGCCGCACTGGACCTCGAATAGGGGCTTGTTGTGTGCGTCGCCGAGAGCCGGCGCACCAGTCGTGAGAAATAGAGCAGCCGCGCAAAAAACCGTCAGAGCAAAACGTCGCATAGAAGCCTCTCCCTCTGGATATTCGCTTAGGCCGCGTCCTAACCCGCCCGTGCAGCCCGCCAGGCGACCCGCTGGGCGATTCCTCCGGGGCCCCGATGCCGCGGGAAATGTCGCCTCGTGATGGCAATCGCGCACACCGGGATCGTGTTCGAGATTCGGCGGTCGGTCGGGTCGCCGTTGACGCGGTGCCCTTCGAGCGGCACTTTCCATGCAAAGCGGATAGCCGTTTCTCGTCCAAAGGGGCTATTCGGATCGACTGACTAGGCTCTTGCGATCCGCGTCGAGGAGTCGATACAGATTGCCCGTCCGCCCCAGGAGGTCTGGGCCTTGGTCGCCGATCCTGAGAATGATCCGCGCTGGTGCCGAAAGGTGAGATCGGTCGAGGCGACCGGGGAGTCCAGATGGAATCTCATCCATAAGCCAGTTCCGCTGCGACCTGCCATGGAGTTGGTGGTCGAGAGGGTCGCCGCCGACCCGCCGCGCCGATTGGCGCTTCGTGAAGAGGACGATGGCTCCGTCTTCGAAGTCGAATATCGCCTGGAAGAAGCCGACGGGGCCACCCGCTTCACCCAGGTCAGCGAGTTCGAGTGGAAGCGCGTGCCAAAGATCCTTCACCGGACCTTTGACCGAGGGGTCCGTCGCGACGTCCGGGGTCAGCTACGAGCGTTGAAGCAGCTGCTCGAAGCTTGAAAACAGGGGAATCGCTGCTTCTCGTACAAAGCGGTACTTCTGACTACTCCCACAGCCCGGCGGCATCGAGTCTTGCCGTCGTGGTCATGACTCCTCCTTGTCGTGTGATTTGGAGGTAGACACGGTCCCCAGGTGAAGCGGGAGCGCCACTATGCGAGGACAGGTTGACCCGCGATCCTAGATGCGAAAACCGCCGCGTTTGCGGCGGTTTTCTGAGATCGGGGCGACTGGATTTGAACCAGCGACCTTTCGGCCCCCAGCCGAATGCGCTACCAGACTGCGCCACGCCCCGAGGGGTGAACGGCGGCTCCGCGGAGCCGCCTATGCCGGCTCATCCTACGCCGAAGCGGGCGACGGGAATCGAACCCGTTCCTCGAGCTTGGAAGGCTCACGTGCAACCGTTGACACCTCGCCCGCGCGGCCGTCGATTATAGGTTCGATACGCGAACCGACCGGCGCTCAGCCGCCGCCCTCTTTGCGAAACTCACCCCCTGCGGGACGGTTCTACGGGGCAGGGTCGCCCGCATTCCCCGACTCATGTCGCTGCTCTCGAGGCCAAGACTGACGCACGCCCGCGCGTGGGCAACGCTCGCCGCGTCGGTCGTGCTGCTCGCGGTCGCCGGAGCGGCGGTCGCGGCGCGCGATGCCCAGGGCGCACCGTCGCAGGCGAACGTCCTTTTCGTCCTCACCGACGACATGACGACCAGCGAGCTCTCGGCCATGCCGAACGTGCAATCGCTGCTCGCCGCTCAGGGGACCACCTTCAACGAGGCGTACGTCTCGTTCCCGCTCTGCTGCCCCTCTCGCGCGACGATCCTGAGCGGCCAGTACATGCACAACCACGGGGTGCACGGCAACTTCCCGCCGAACGGCAGCTGGACCAGGTTCATCCCGCACCAGTCGAACGATCTGCCGGTCTGGCTCCAGAACGACGGCTACTACAACGTCCACATCGGCAAGTACATGAACGGCTACGGGACCCAGGACGGCACCCTTCCCGTCCCGCAGGGCTGGTCCGAGTGGTACGGGAAGGTCTCGGAGGACGCCCTCTATTTCAATTACCAGCTGATCGAGAAGACCGGCACGCTGGCTACTCCGCACATCACCTTCTACGGCGACCAGCCGGACGACTACCAGACCGACGTCTTCACCGATCGCGCGGTCAACTTCATCAAGGACAAGAGCGTCTCGAGGCAGCCGTTCTGGCTGAACCTCTGGTTCAACTCGCCGCACGGGCCATTCGATCCCGCCCCGAGGGACCTCTACAGGGACGCCGGCACGCCACTGCCGAAGCTCCCGGGCTTCAACGAGAAGGACATCAGCGACAAGCCGAAGTGGTTCCAGAAGCAGGCCAGGAGGCGCATCGGCAAGAAGCAGGCGAAGCTGATCGACAATGAGCGGAGGCGCCAGGAGGAGCAGCTGATCTCAGTCGATCAGGGGGTCGGCGAGCTCGTCCAAGACTTGAAGGACAAGGGCATCCTCGATGACACCTACATCATCTTCTCCTCCGACAACGGGTTCTTTCGCGGAGAGCACCGGATCGTCAACGGCAAGTACCTGCCCTACGACCCGGCGTCCCGCGTGCCGCTGGTCATCCGCGGTCCGGGGATCCCCGCGGGCGGCGTCAGCAACGAGCTCGTCTGGAACGGGGATATCCCACAGACGATCCTCCAGATCGCGCAGGGCTCGCAGGACAACTCGCTCGACGGCCGGTCATTCCTCCCATACGCCGAGAACACGGCACTGCGCTCGACCCGGCCGATCCTGCTCGAAGGCGACACCGGGCCCGGCGGGACCGGCGCGGAGTCAGCGCAGTCGAGCAGTGCGCGCGCCAGAGAGGCCCGCGTCCATGTCGCGGACAAGGCCGGCGTCAACAACCTCGAGCAGGAACGGGACGCGATCAAGTCCGCGACCAATACCAATAAGGCCCCGGCCTACCGCTCGATTCGCACCGACCGCTACGAGTACACGATCTACGCGAACGGCCAGACCGAGCTCTACGACATGAAGCGCGACCCGGCGCAGCTCCACTCACTCGCCCACGACCCCCGCTACCGGTACGTGCGCAAGTGGCTCTACAACGCGCTCATCCCGCTGTCCGCCTGCGCGGGCCCGAGTTGTCGCATCGAGCTCGGACCCGACCCCGCTCCGCTCCCGAAGCGGGCGTCCCGGAAGCCGGCCAAGCCGTAGCGGCCGAGTCGCCGCGGGTTACGATTCTCCGGCCAGGGGCACTGGCCAAATTGGATAAGGCACCGGCCTCCAAAGTCGGCGACTCCAGGTTCGAGTCCTGGGTGCCCCGCTCTTCGCCTGCGCTACTCCGAACGCCGGCGCGCGACCGCCGTCCGCGTCGTGTCGCGCAGCTCCTGCATCGGACTCCCCTTTTCGATGTAGGCATCCGCGCCCCGCTCGATCGCGGGCCCGCCCATGCGGTCGGCCGAGAAGCCGGAGAGGACGATGATCGCCACGTCCGGGTCACCCTGGCGGATCTCGGGTATCGCCTGGAGACCGTCCATGTCGGGCATCGAAAGGTCCAGCAGGACGGCCGCGGGGTGCATCTCGGCGATGCCCTGCAGCGCGCTCTTGCCGTCACCGGCCTCGCCCACGACCTCGAAGCCCGAGTCCTCCTCCATCCCGAACCTGATCAGTTCCCGCAGTTCAGGAACGTCGTCGACCAGGTACACCGAAATTGGCGCGCTCTCACTCATGCATCCCCCAACGGGTCATCCAGACCTCTTCGTCCTTCTCGTTCCCGTCGTCCGAAGGAACGACGTGGGCCCCACTGCTGGCGGCCATTCTTCCACCGAGCTGGGGCGTGCGCATCCGTAATACGAACGATTGAAAATTAGAATTGAGGGCCCGGCGGGCGTGCCGGAACTGGTAGACGGTCCAGGTTTAGGTCCTGGTGCTCGAAAGAGCGTGGGGGTTCGAGTCCCTCCGCCCGCATGGTCGGATGTAGCGCACATCCAGCCCAGCCCATAGACTTGCTCGCCATGGAAGCGGGAGCGATCCGTCCCGGATACGAGCTCTGGCGACCAAATAGGGAGAAGCCCGAGGCGAAGAGCGCACGCGCTGTCGTCGTCTTCCTGCTGCTGGTCACCGCCCTGATCTCGTTCGTGATCATCATCGGCGGGTGGACGCGTCTCGAAGGGGTCAAGCCGCTGGCGGTCATCTACGCGGCCCTCTACGTCCTCTTCGCCTATCTGGCCGCCCGCTGGAACCGAGGCGTGCTGCCCGTCGCCTCGGCCCTCTCGATCATCCTCGCGATCTTCGCCGGTATCGCCGCCCCGGCCTGGTTCGACCGCGCCAAGGACGGTCTCAGCAACCCCGCTCTGCCTCCCGACTTTCTGGGACTCCTTTGCCTCCTGCTGGTGCCCGTCCAGGTGATCCTGATCGCGGTGGCGATGGTGGCCTTCAACCAGGAGTGGCACGTCGAGGAGGAGAGACCCATCGGCGACGAGCTTCCACCCGTGGATCCACCGCGGGGAACATCCTCGCGCCGCACCGGCCAGCCCAGCGGCACTTCGCGGACGAGCCGCTCCAGCTCGCGCACCTCGAAGATGAGCCGCTCCAGCACCCGCCACTCCACCGCGCCGCGACGGCCTAGAAAAGCCTGAGCGGCGGCTCGATCAGCGCCGGTCCGTCCTGGCGCACGTCGTTGACGGCATCCGAGACCTCGGTGACCGTCAGGTCGTCGGTCGGCACGAGCAGAGCTGCGAGCCGATCGGGGCCGGCCTCCGGCTGGAGCCATTGTGCCTCTGCCTCTCGCTCGAGGATCACCGGCATGCGATCGTGGATCGGCGCCACAACCTCTCCCGGCGCGCAGGTGACGATCGCGCAGGAGTGCACTGAAGAGCCATCGGCCCGGCGAGCTTCGGCCCAGAGGCCGGCGAACGCGAAGGGCTCGCGTGACCGGCGGGTGATCCAGACCGGCTTCCTGCCGGTCTCCTCCTGCCGCCACTCATAGAAACCGTCCGCGACGACCAGGCACCGGCGGGACTGGAATGCATCGCGGAACGCCACAGCCTCCGCCACAGTCTCCGCACGAGCGTTAATCAGGAGGCGATCGAAGTCCTCCGGATCGGCGTAGTGCGGGATCAGCCCCCAGCGCAACACCCCCGGCTCGCGCTCGCCCTTCTCAGTCAGCCTGACCGCCAGGACCGGATCGGTTGGCGCCACGTTGTAGCGCGGCTCGTACTCGATCGCGACCGATTCGGTCAAGCCAAACCGAAACCGCAACAAGCGCGGATCAGGATCGGTGAGCGTGTAGCGCCCGCACATGGGCAAAGCCTCGCACGGTCGCTGGACCGACCATCTAGCAAGCAACTGTGATGAGTGTGTGACAACTCGCGTCGCCCGTTGAGAGGTCGTGCGTGGACCCCGATTTGACCGACCGGTGGCGGAGCAACCCTCTTGCCATGCGGTCGATTCAGGAAGTGCGTCAGGCCCTCGCCCTTGTCGAGCAAGGAGTGAACGATTGCGAAATCTCGCGACGAACTGGGATACCCCGAGGGACGATTAGGACCTGGCGGGTTGGCGGTATCCCTCATTCGACCGTTCCGACGCCATCGGACCGATGCCCGGCTTGTGGTCACACAAAGCACCGCTACGACCGCCTGCCCCTTCCCGAGTACGCCTACCTGCTTGGCCTGTATCTCGGTGATGGAAGCATCGCCTCCCACGCCCGTGGCGTATTCCGCCTTGGAATTACGCTAGACCGGCGCTATCCGGGGATCATTCGCGAATGCGCGGAGGCTATGAGCACGGTTATGCCGACGAGCAAGGTGGGGATCCAGCAGCACACCCACGAGCAAGCCGACTTCGTCAACGCTTATTCGCGGTCATGGCCCTGTCTGTTCCCTCAGCATGGGCCCGGACGTAAACACCGGCGCCCGATTCGACTCGCATCGTGGCAACGGAGACTCGTCATAAGCGACCCGCGCCCGCTCCTTCGGGGCCTGATCCATTCAGACGGCTCCCGACACATCAACACGATCCGGCATCCGAAGCGGACGTATCGCTACCCACGGTACGAGTTCACTAACCGGTCCGAGGACATCAAGTGCATCTTCTGCGATGGCTGTGACCGCATCGGAATCCGCTGGCGCGTGATGAACGCGATGACCATCTCGATAGCACGACGTGAGTCCGTCGAGCACATGGACGAGTTCATTGGCCAGAAATGCTGATCAGTGCCGGAGGTGGGAGTCGAACCCACACGCCCTTGCGGGCAATGGATTTTGAATCCATCGCGTCTGCCGTTCCGCCACTCCGGCGCAGGCGCAACGATAGAACGCTGGTCCCGCGATAATCCGCCGCCGGTGGACTCCGCTGGCCGCATGGAGCTGATTCGCGAGCTCTGCTCCTTCAAGGGGCGGGGCCCCGGCACCGACGCCGAGCGGCGCGCCGCCAACATGCTCGCCGCCAGGCTGCGAGGCATCGGCCGTCGAGCCCAGGTCGAGCCCTTCTTCACCCATCCCGAATACCCGATCGTGCACCTGATCCACGCCTCGATCGCCATCGCCGGCAGCATTGTCGCGACGATCCAACCGGCGGTCGGCTTCACGCTGGTGCTCGTGGCGGCCATCTCCACCTACCTCGACCTCAACACCCGCCTTTACCTGGTCCGCTCGCTCCTCTTCCGCCGGGTCTCCCAGAACGTGGTCTCCCCCGGTAACCGTCCCGAGGCGCCCGCCCGTCTCGTCCTGATGGCCCACTACGACGCGGCCCGCACCGGCTACATCTTCTCCAAGGCGTCGAACCGCATCCGCAAGCTGCCCGAGCGCACGCGCCTCGCCCTCGGGCCGTTCCGCCTCTTCTTCTGGCTCGGGCTCGCGCCCCTCCTCCCCATCCTCGGCGCCCGCATGGCCGGGCTGGACGCCACCTGGCTCAACGTGCTCCAGGCGATCCCCACGATCGTGCTGATCGTCGCCGCCTTCCTGCTCATCGACATCGCCCTCTCCGAGATCGTGCCCGGCGCCTATGACAACGCCTCGGGGGTCGCTGCGGTTCTCTCGGCGGCGGACGAGCTCACCGCCGACCCGCCCCCCAACCTCGACGTCTGGGTCGTCCTCGCCGGCTCGGAGGAATCATTCTGCGAGGGCAGTCGGGCATTCGTCCGCGGGCGACGCGAGGAGTTCGACCGCGCCACCACCTGCTTCGTCAACGTCGATTCGGTGTCATACGGACAGGTCGCCTACGAGATCAGCCAGGGCCCCGTGATCAGCCTCCCGCACGACCCGCAGCTGATCGAGCTCTGTGAGGCGCTCGCCTCCTCCGGCGCGGCGGAGGGCGGTGCGCGCCCGATCCGCCATCCCCTTCTCGACGACGCCCTGCCGGCGCGGGTCCGGCGCCTGCGTGCAATCACCCTCCGGACCACCGATGAGAAAGGGAACCTGGCTCCCTGGTACCACACCCATGACGACACCCCCGACCGCGTGGACCAGCAAGCCCTCACGCAGGCCACGGACTTCCTCATCGCCCTCACGCGCCTGATCGACCGCGACGCCGGCCGCCGCGTCGGCGCGACGCCGGCCGCGCAGCAACCGGCCGCCGCCGGGCGCGTGTAAGGATCAGGTCGTGGAGGAGAGCACGGTCGAGGCGGAGGTCCTCTGGGCGCCCACGCCCGAGATGGTCGAGCGCTCCCAGCTCACCCGCTACATCCGCTGGCTGGCGGAGAACCGCGACCTCCACTTCGAGGACTACCACGCGCTCTGGCGCTGGTCCGTCACCGAGATCGAGGAGTTCTGGGGCACCCTCTGGGAGTACTTCGGGGTCATTGCATCCCGGGACCCGCAGGGCGCCCCCGGAAGCGAAGCTGAGGAGGCGCGGTTTGAGGAGGTGCTGGCCGAGCGCGTGATGCCCGGCGCCCGCTGGTTCGAGGGCGCACGACTCAACTACGCCGAGCACATCTTCCGCGGCAAGGCCGAGGACGAGGTAGCGCTCTCATACGCATCGGAGCTCCGTCCGCTGACCGAGTTGCGCTGGGGCGAGCTGCGCGAACAGGTCGGCGCCGTGAGGGAGGGTCTCCGAGCCCTCGGCGTCGCGCCCGGGGACCGCGTTGTCGCCTACCTCCCGAATGGCCCCGAGGCCCTGGTCGCCTTCCTCGCCACCGCCAGCCTCGGCGCCATCTGGTCGAGCTGCTCACCGGACTTCGGGCCGGGCAGCATCGTCGACCGCTTCGCCCAGATCGAGCCGAAGGTCATGTTCACCGTCGACGGTTACCGCTACGGCGGCAAGGACTTCGACCGGCTCGAGGTCGTCGCCGACGTCGCCGCGCAGATCCGGAGCCTCGAGCGCATCGTCGTCGTCCCGTATCTGAGCGCCTCCCCCGAGCTCTCCGACCTCGCGGACCACCCTAAGGTCGCCGAGCCGATGACCTGGGGACAGCTCGCGGAGCTCGGGCAGGGCGCCGAGCTCACCTTTGAGCGGGTGCCCTTCGACCACCCCCTCTGGGTCCTCTACTCCTCCGGCACGACCGGGCTGCCGAAGGCGATCGTCCACGGACACGGCGGGATCCTCATGGAGCAACTGAAGAAGGGATTCCTCCATCTCGACGCGCAGACCGGTGACCGCTTCTTCTGGTTCAGCACGACCGGCTGGATGATGTGGAACTTCCTGGTCGGGGTCCTGCTCACGCCCGCCTCGATCATCCTCTACGACGGCAACCCCGGCTACCCGGACATGGGCGTCCTCTGGGACCTCGCTGAGCGCACCGGCATGACCTGCTTCGGGACCAGCGCCGCCTATATCGCCGCCTGCATGAAAGACGGCGTCGAGCCGGGCAATGGCCGAGACCTCTCCCGCCTCCGCTCAGTCGGCTCGACCGGCTCGCCGCTCTCCCCCGAGGGCTTCGACTGGGTCTATGAGCATGTCGGCGAGGACACCTGGCTTTTCTCGACCAGCGGCGGCACCGACGTCTGCACGGCGTTCGTCGGTGGAGTCCCGATCCTCCCCGTCTACAAGGGGGAGCTCCAGGGCCGCGCACTGGGCGCCAAGGTCGAGGCGTTCGACGAGGACGGCAAGTCCGTGATCGACCAGGTCGGCGAGCTCGTCATCACCGAGCCGATGCCATCGATGCCGGTCTTCTTCTGGGGCGATGACGACGGCTCCCGCTACCGCTCCAGCTACTTCGAGATGTACCCGGGGATCTGGCGCCACGGCGACTGGATAGAGATCACCTCGCGCGGCACGGCGATCATCTACGGCCGCTCCGATTCGACCATCAATCGCGGCGGTGTCCGGATGGGAACCAGCGAGATCTACCGGGCCGTCGCGCACGTCCCCGAGGTGGTCGACTCCCTGGTCGTCGACGTCCCCAGGCCGGGGACCGAGGGCTGGATGCCGCTTTTCGTGGTCCTGCAGGAGGGGGCGAAGCTGGATGACGACCTGGAGAGCGAGATCAGGCGCCGCATCCGCGAGCAGTGCTCGCCGCGCCACGTCCCGAACGAGATCTTCCAGATCGCCGAGGTGCCCCGGACGCTGAGCGGCAAGGTCCTGGAGGTCCCGGTGAAGCGCATCCTGATGGGCGAGCCCGCCGAGAAGGCGGCCAGCCGCGACTCGCTCGCGAACCCGGCGGCGCTCGACTACTTCACCGAGTTCGCCGCCGGACAGCAGTCCTGAATCGCTGATCCGTCCACGGTGGGGCGGCGTAATGAGTCACTGTGAACGCCGCAGAGATCCCCTCCCGCGAGAGCTGGAAACAGGACCTCAACCCCTATCTGGAGGTCGACCAGCGCCGCAGCCTCCGACAGATCGCGAGCGTCGTCCTGCCGTACCTGGCCGTCTGGGTGTTCGCAGCACTGGTCCGACCGAGCGCCCCGGCCGCAGTCGCTCTCGGCCTCGTCGCCACTGTCTTCCTCACCCGGATGTACTCGCTCTTCCACGACCTCACACACAACTCGCTCTTCGCATCGCGGAGCGCGAACAGCCGGTGGGGCCACCTTCTCGGGTACCTCCTCTTCACTCCGTACCGGTGGTGGCAGCGGCAGCACAGGATCCACCACGCGCACACCGGCGACCTCGACCATCGCGGCGTCGGCGAGATCAACACGATGACCCTCGCCGAGTACGAGAGCGCCTCCCGCCTGCGGCGGCTCGGGTACCGCATCTACCGCAATCCTCTCCTGATGCTGCTGGTTGGCCCGAGCCTCGTCTTTCTCTTCGAGCGCAGGTTCCCGCAGCGCGGCATGAACCGGAGGATCCTGGCGAGCGTCGTGGCGACGAACCTCGCGCTGGTGGCCTGGGTGCTGGGCTGGAGCGCGGTGGTCGGCTGGCAGACCTTCCTGCTGATCCAGGTGACCACCTTGGTCGCCGGGGGTGCCATCGGCGCCTGGATGCTCTACATCCAGCACCAATACGAGGACACCTACTACCAGGCGCCCGGAACATGGCAGTTCGAGCTCGCCGCGCTGCAGGGCAGCTCCTATCTCGAACTGCCGCGTCCGCTCGCCTGGTGCGTCGGCAACGCCAACTTCCACCACGTGCACCATCTGAGCGCGAAGATCCCGAACTATCGCCTGCGCGCCGCGCACGAATCCCACACGATGTTCCGGCGCACCCCGGTCGTCACGCTCCGCAGCAGCGTCGAGACCTTCCGGCTGAAGCTCTGGGACACCGAGAGCGAGTCACTGGTCCCCTTCCCGGGTCGCCGCGCCCGGTCAGGCCGGGGTGACCGGATTCCGCCGCTCCGCGAAGCGGCGGTCCTTACTCGCGGCCAGCGCGTAGCGACCGATGAGTTCCGTTCGTAGCTGGTCGGGCTCGATCACTGCGTCGACCACCAGCTCCGAGGCGAGGTGGAGGATGTCGATGTCCTCGGCGTACTCCTCGCGCTTCTGACTGACGAACCGCTCCCGCTCGGCGGGGTCCCCGAGCTCCTGGATCTGGTTGAAGAACACCGCGTTGATGGCCGCCTCGGGGCCCATCACGGCGATCTGCGCTTGCGGGAAGGCCAGGCACGCGTCGGGCTCGAACGCCGGGCCAGCCATCGCGTAGAGCCCGGCGCCGTACGCCTTGCGGACGATCACGGAGATTTTCGGCACCGTCGCCTCCGAGACCGCGCTGATCATCTTCGCCCCGTGCCGGATGATCCCCTGGCGCTCTACGTCCTTGCCGATCATGAAGCCGGGCACGTCCGCCAGGAAGAGCAGCGGGACGTTGAAGGCGTTGCAGGTCATGATGAAGCGCGCCGCCTTGTCGGCGGAATCGACGAACAGCACGCCGCCCTTCACCTTCGGCTGGTTCGCCACGATCCCGATCACCCGGCCATCGAGCCGCGCGTAGCCGACAACGACTTCCTTGGCCCAGCGCGCGTGCACCTCGAGGAATGAGTCGGCGTCGACAACTGCCCCGATCAGGTGCTTGACGTCGAACGGGTCCTTCTCGTTCGCGGGGACGATCTCGGAGACCGGCGGGCTCTCCGCCGGGTTGGCGGGCGGGGCCGCCGGCGGATCCTCTCTCCAATTGGCGGGCATGTACGAGAGGTAGCGACCGGCGAGATCGATCGCGTCCTCGTCGGATTCGCTCAGGAAGTGGCCGCAGCCGGAGACCGAGGTGTGCATCCGCGCACCCCCCATCTCCTCGAGGCTGACGTGCTCGCCGATCACCATCTCCGCCATTCGCGGGGAACCGAGGTACATCGAGGCGTTGCCGTCTCGCATGATCACGACGTCGCAGAACGCCGGGATGTAGGCGCCCCCCGCGGCGCTCGGACCGAACAGCAGGCAGACCTGCGGCACCTGGCCCGAGAGGCGGACCTGCGTGTGGAAGATATGGCCGGCCCCGCGGCGGCCGGGGAACATGCGCACCTGGTCGGTGATCCGCGCGCCCGCCGAGTCGACCAGGTAGACGATTGGAACCTGGTGAGTGAGCGCCCGCTCCTGGATCCGCAGGATCTTCTCGACGGTCTTCGGGCCCCAGGACCCAGCTTTGACCGCCGGGTCATTGGCCATCAGCGCCACGGGACGGCCCCCCACCGTGCCCATCCCGGTGACGACGCCGTCCGCTCCGAGCCCCTCCCGCTCCCAGTTCGCGAGCAGCCCCTCCTCGGCGAAGGAATCGGGATCGAGGAGCCGGGACACGCGCTCGCGCACCGGCAGCTTGTGCTGTTCGGCGACCTTCTTCCGATGTCGCTCCGGCCCTCCCTCCAGCGCCGCGTCGAGGGCCGCCCTGACGTCGCTCATGAGTTCCTCAGCGTCTCAGGTCCGCTTCGTGGTCGGACTCGGCAGGCTCGGCCTCGGCCTCCACGACCGCTGTCTCTTCGCCTTCCTCACCCCGCTCGGAGCCCTCCCGTGCGATCGGATCCAAATCTTCGGGCTTCTGGAACTCGTCGCTTCCCGGCTCCGGGCGATGGTCCGACACCGCTCGGGTCAGCTTGGCGCTCAGTTCCTCGGTGTCCGTCAAGACGTCGTCGCGGCGCCGCACCAGGTCCGCGATCACAGCCTCGATGTCCTCCCGACGCTGTATCCCGTCGTCGACTATTCGGCGCGACTCAGCCCGAGCGGCGTCGAGGGATTCGCGAGCCTGCCTCTCCGCCTCCGCTTTGGCGTTGGACAGCAGCTCCTCCGCCTCCTGGCGCGTCTGTTGCGCGTAGGAGTCGGCCGAAGTCCGTGTCTCCCTCGCGTAGTTGTCGACCTCTGTACGGGTCTCCTCGGCCTCGAGGTTCGCGGTGTTGACCGCTCCGCGCGCCTCCTCGTCGGCCTCCGCCCGGATCTGCTGGGCGCTCTCCTCCGCCTGCGCGAGAATCGCTCCCGTCCGCTGGCCCACCTTCTCCAGCTCCTTCTTCACCGCGTCGGAGCGCGACTCGTCGCCGCCACCGGTCTCGAGCCAGTCGGCCAGGCGGGCCAGGAACTTCTCGACCTCGTGCTTGTCGTAGCCCCGCCGCGAGGACGGGAAGGTCGCGTTCCTGATGCGGTCGAGACTGGTCTGGTCGACTGGCATGCGTCCTGGTCCTCTCCTTGTGCTCGCCTACCCCCCGGCGTCCACCGGGACGGGCCGCTCACCGGAGTAATCGTAGAACCCCTTGCCCGACTTGCGCCCAAAATCCCCTGCATCCACCATTTTCGTAAGGGTGTCGGGCGCGGCGAAGCGCTCCTCCCCGTAAGCGTCGACCATCACACCGGCGATCGCCGCCAGTGTGTCGAGCCCGACGAAATCGGCAAGCGTCAGCGGCCCCATCGGATGACTCGCCCCGGACATCATCCCGGTGTCGATGTCCTCGATCGACCCCACACCCTGCTCGTGGGCGCGAATGGCATCGAGCATGTAGGGGACCAGGAGCCGGTTGACGATGAAGCCGCGGTTGTCCCCCGCCGCGACCGTGGTCTTGCCCAGCTTCTCGCCGACCTCGAAGCCGAGCGCGACGGCGTCATCGGAGGACTTCTCCGCCCGGACGACCTCGAGGAGCGGCATCACCTGGGGAGGGTTGAAGAAGTGGAGCCCGAGCATCCGCTGGGGCCGCTTCGTTGCCTCTGCCTGGGTTGCGACCGAGAGCGAGGAGGTGTTGGTCGCCAGGTAGGCATCGTCGTTGACCAACTCGTCCAGTTCGCGCCACATCTCGAGCTTGCGGTCCAGGTCCTCGGTGATCGCCTCGATCACCAGGTCGCTGTCGGCGAGATCCGAGTAGTCGAGCGTCGGGGTGATGCGACCGAGGGTGGCGTCGGCATCCGACTGTTCCATCTTGCCCTTCTCGACCGCGCGGGCGAGCTGCTTCTCGATCTTCGCCATGCCCTTGTCGAGGGGCTCCTGATCGACCTCCCGCACCACGACGTCCCAGCCCGCCTGCGCACAGATCTGAGAGATCCCGTGGCCCATCAGGCCACAGCCCAGGACACCGACCTTGCTGATCGCCATTTGTATTCGCTCCCTCTGTCGACTGACTGGCGGCGGGGAGCATACGGGGGCGCGCCCCTCCACGAGACCTGGCCCCTGGCCCAGCGCAACCACCTAAGGTGTCGCGGGTTTCAACTCCGAATGGTCCCCGGGAGAACACTGAGGGCGGGGCTCCCGCTCACCATCATCTGCACCGCTGCGCTCGGCTGCGTTCTGTGGGCCGCCACGGGCGCGCACGCCTCCGTCAGGTGCGATCGGGCCTGCCAGGCCGCCAGGCAGGCGAAGAAGGAGAGGTCCGCGCTGCTGCGGGCTCGAAACGCTCTGCAGAAGCGGCCGAACGTCGTCGTGATCGACACGGACGACATGAACGTCACCGACCTGTCGGTGATGCGCAACACCCTCGCCATGCTCGCCGCCCACGGCACGAGCTTCCGGAACAGCTACGTCTCCTACCCGCTCTGCTGCCCTTCCCGCGCGACCTTCCTCACCGGCCAGTACGCCCACAACCACAACGTGCTCACCGACCAGCGCTACGGGGACCTCGACAACACCAACACGCTCGCCGTCTGGCTCCGTCGCGCGAAATACCGGACCGCCATGGTCGGGAAGTACCTGAACGGCTACGGCGTCATCCGCCCGCGCGAGATCCCACCCGGGTGGAGCAAGTGGTTCGCGCTCACCGACGGGACCGAGCAGCACCGCTACGGCTTCGAGCTCAACGAGAACGGCAAGGTCAGGCACTACAGCCGCAAACCGAAGAATTACATCGACTACATCCTGGACTCAAAGGTCAACGGCCTGCTCAAGAAGTGGACCATCAGCCCCAAGCCCTTCTTCCTCTACTACAACCCGAACAACCCGCACGGCGAGTCCGGCACTCCGGTCTGGTCGACGCGCGACCCCGAGCCCGCCCCTCAATACAACGGCGTGTTCGGGAACATCACCGCCCCGCGGCCACCGAACTTCGACGAGGCCAACGTCTCCGACAAGCCCGAGGCCATTCAGGACATACCGCGGCTATCCGACTCCGAGCTCGCCGACATCGACCGACGCTATCGCGGCCGGCAGGAGAGCCTGCTCTCCGTCGACGATGAGGTCAAGCGCATCGTCAGCCTGGTCCGCAAGTACGGCGACAAGCGGAAGACCTTCTTCATCTTCACCTCCGACAACGGGCTGATGATGGGCGCGCACCGGATCGAGTTCAAGGACTACCCGTATCAGGAGGCCGAGCGGGTGCCGTTGATCATCCGCGGCCCCGGCTTCCCGCAGGACACGACTCGCGACCAGCTCGTCGCGAACATCGACCTGGCGCCGACGATCACGGCGCTCACCGGTGCACGCCCGGAACGCGTGATGGACGGGATCCCGTTGCTGCCGCTGGCCAAGGACCCGGCGGATGAGACCAACAGGGCCCTGCTGATCGAGACCTTCGACGTCGGCGCGTTCGGCGTCCGGCAGGGACAGTGGGCGTTCAACCAGTGGAGCAACGGGGACGAGGAGCTCTACAACCTCGACAACGACCCCTACGAGCTCAGGAACCTGCTTTTCGGCTCAGGGGCCTCGAGCTACACCGACACCCGCAACCAGCTCGCCGCCGAACTGGCCAAGCTGAAGACCTGCTCGGGCCCCAGCTGCCATCTAGGCGGCTGAGATTCGGCGGCGATGTTCGTGTCCCCCTTACGGCGAAGCGGCCTCTAATTTCTTCTGCATCGCCTCCGCCAGGGCATGAACGCCGCTCATCGGACGGATGAACACCGTCATTCGGTTGATCCGGCCCTGGTCGTCGAAGCTCAGGAAGTCGATCCCGTCGAGCTCGCGGTCGCCAACCCGTGCACTGAAGGCCAGCGCCGCCGCATCGTCGGTCTCGACCTGGTCGGTGTAGCGGAAGTCCTCGAACACCTGGGAGACCGCGCCGAGCAGCATCGCCACCGCGTCGCGGCCCTCGTACGGCTTGAAGACGACTGGGCTGCGGAAGACGACATCCCCGGCGAACAGCTGATCGATCGCCGAGAAGTCCTTGCCCTCAGCCGCGGTCCGAAATCGATCGCTCTTCATACCACCATTAAACGGGTTGCTCCTCGCCTTTGCCTTGAAGCACCCTCGGATCACCTGTGCCAGTCCACCGGGCCGGCGGTGAGGAGGTGTGCACCCAGCGGGCGGCCCAGCGTCCTCTGCACCTCCGCGGACGCCGCGATCAGCTTCGCCAGGTCGATCCCGGTTCCGACGCCCATCTCCTCCAGCATCGAGACGAGGTCCTCGGTCGCGACGTTCCCGGTCGACCCCGGGGGAACGGGGCACCCGCCGAGCTCGCCGAAGGAGCTCTCGAACGAGTCGACGCCCTGCTCCAGCGCGGCCAGCACGTTCGCCAGTCCCTGGCCGCGAGTGTTGTGGAAGTGGGCGGTGAGCTCGGCGCCGCCGAGGCGGTCGGGAGCGTCCGAGAAGAACTCCCCCACCTGCCGCGGGTTGGCCATGCCGGTGGTGTCGCCGAAGGCGATCTCCTGGCAGCCGAAACCGGCCAGCTTCTCCGCGATCTCGAAGACGCGGTCGAGCGGGACCTCACCCTCGTAGGGACAGCCGAAGCTGGTCGAGATCACGCCCTCGCAGCGCAGGCCCGCCTCCCGCGCCGCGGCGATCGTGCCCTCCAGGTCGGCCAGGGACTCGGCGATCGAGCGGTTGACGTTCTTCTGGTTGTGGGTCTCGGATGCGGAGAGGAAGAAGTTTGCCTCCTGGAACCGATCGCGGAAGCGCAGCGCGTTGTCGAGGCCCTCGCGGTTCGGGATCAGGACGGAATAGGCGACCCCCTCCTGGGGCTCGAAGCGCGTCAGCACCTCGGCGGCGTCGGCGAGCTGCGGGATCACGTCGGGGCGCACGAAGGAGGTGAGCTCGATCCGCATCAATCCGGCCTCGCCCAACAGCCGGATCAGGCGGACCTTCTCCTCGGTGGGAATCACCTCGGGCTCATTCTGGAAGCCGTCGCGGGGCCCGACCTCGCGGATGCGGACCATCTTGGGAAGCTCCTGCGCCATCACTCCCAGCCTAACTTGGCGCCTTCCTCACGGGCGTCCGTGAGGAAGGCGCCAGATTCGTGTCAGCTGCCGGTGACGCTGCCGATCTCGATCACGCGGCGCTCATGCGTGCCCACCCCAATCGTCCGGTCACCCTCCTTGACCTCGACGTCGAAGCGCAGCTTGCGGTCGTCGACCACCTCGCGCAGCTTGGCATGGACCGTGCAGATCTGTCCCTCCGCTGCGGCGGCGACGTGCTTTACGCAGACTTCGAAGCCGACGGTCGCCTTCCCATCGCCCAGCTGCTCGAAGGAGAGCACGGCCGCCGTTCGCTCCATCATCCCGATCATTCCCGGAGTGGAGAGAACGCTCGCGCCGATCGTGCCGCCCACATCGGTCATCAGCCGGCCTTCGACCAGGAACTCGTCCGTGCGCTCCGCTCCCACCTCGAGCGCCATCAGCCGACCATTCCCATGCCCCCGGAGACTCCGATGCATTCGCCGGTGACGTAGGAGGAGTCGTCGGAGCAGAGGAACGCAACCGTCGCGGCCACCTCCTCCGGCTGGCCCAGCCGCTTCATCTGGGTGCCGGACTTCATGGTCTCGATGATCTTCTCGCCGATCTCGCCGAGCTGCTTCGCCGCCATCAGCAGCGGAGTCTCGATCGGCCCGGGGGCGATCGCGTTGGCCGTGATGCCGAAGCGTGCGTTCTCGCGCGCCATCACCTTCGTGAACGCGATCACGCCGCCTTTGGCGGCCGAGTAGACGGCGGACCCCTTCGAGCCGACGCGGCCGGCCTCCGAGGCGATGTTGACCATCCGGCCGTAGCCCGCCTCCTGCATGCCCGGGAGCGCCGCATAGGTGCAGTTGAGGACCCCTCTGAGGTTCACGCCGATCACCTTCTCCCACTGCTGGGGAGTCGTCTGGGTGAAAAAGCCGAACTCATCGGTGCCGGCGTTGTTGACCAGGATGTCGATGGGGGCGCCGGCGCTCTCAACGGCGGCCTGCGCCGAGCCCAGGTCGGTGACGTCGAGTTCGATCGGCAGCCCGGAGATCTCGCCGGCGATCTTCGTCGCCCCCTCGAGGTTCAGATCCCCCACGGTCACCTCGGCGCCCTCCGCAGCAAGGCGGCGCGCGATCGCCGCGCCGATGCCGCCGGCGCCGCCGGTGACGAGGGCCTTCTTCCCTTCCAGCCTCATGGCGCTCCGCAGCCTATTCGGGGCGCCCTGTAGCTTGCTCGCCGGTGGCAGAGCCAATCCCGATCATCGGCGGCACCGGCGCGCTCGGCTATGGGCTGGCGGTCCGCTGGGCTCAGGCCGGCGAACAGATCGTGATCGGCTCACGCAAGGCCGAGCGGGCGGCCGAGGCGGCCGACCGCGTCCGCGCCGTGTTCGCCGACGCCGAGGTCGAGGGACTCGAGAACGCCGAGGCGGTCACCAGGGGCCCGATCGTCTTTCTCACAGTGCCGTTCCGCGCCCAGTCGGAGACGCTCACCAACCTGAACGAAGCGCTCCAGGCGGGACAGATCCTGGTCGATTGCACGGTGCCCACCGCTGCGGCGATCAGCGGCAAGGCGTCGAGGACGATCGGCGTCTGGCAGGGCTCCGCCGCACAGCAGGCGGCGGAGATGGTCCCCGAGGGCGTCACCGTGATCTCTGCGCTTCACACGGTGAGCGCTCCCGCGCTCGCCGAGGGCGATCCCCTCGAGGAGGACATCCTGATCTGCGGTGATCGCAAGGCGGACAAGGCGCGGGTGGCCGAGCTGGTGGAGCGAATCGAGGGACTGCGCGCGGTCAACGCCGGCGCGCTCGAGATGGCCCGGATCGCCGAGACGCTGTCGCCGCTGCTGATCGCGATCAACGTCCGCTACAAGAGCCGAGCGGGCCTCCGGATCACAGGCCTGCCCGAGGACGACCACTGGGCCTAGGCCGAGCTTGGCCGTGAGCGGAATCGAGCGCTGCGTCGTCCTCGCGGGAGGAACCGGCGGGGCGAAGCTCGCAGCCGGCCTGCAGGACCTCCTCGGAGCCGGTCTCTCGGTGGTGGCCAACAGTGCCGACGACATCGAGATCGCGGGGGTCGACGTCTCCCCGGATCCGGACCTGGTCACCTACTGGCTGACCGGCGAGATCGACGAGGAGCGCGGCTGGGGAATCAAGGACGACTCGTTCACCGTCTTCGACCGCCTGGTCAGGCTTGGGACGCCCGACTGGTTCCGCCTCTCCGACCGGGACCTCGCGACCTGCCTGTACCGGCGCCAGTTCGTCTCCGAGGGTGGGCGGCGCACCGACGCACAGGCTCAGATCGCGCGGGCGCTCGGGGCCGACGCCGCGGTCTTGCCGATGTGCGAGGAGCCTGTGCGGACCCAGGTGAGGACCGCCGAGGGGTGGCGCGGCCTGCAGCAATACCTGGTCGCGGAGCACGCCCAGGCCGAAGTCCAGGATGTCCGGATCGAAGGCATTGCCGACGCCGCTCCCACACCCGAGGTCCTCGAGGCGATCTCGTCGGCCGAGGCGATCGTGATCGGGCCCTCCAATCCCGTGATCTCGATCGGGCCGATCATCTCGATGCCGACCGTGCGCGAGGCGATGACGGCCGCTCGCGCCCCGGTCGTGGCCGTGAGCCCCTACGTCGCCGGCCAGGTCGTCAAGGGCCCAACCGATCTCTTCATGCGGGCCGTCGGCCGTCCGGCGACGGCCGCGGGCGTCGCGTCGCTCTACGAGGGGCTGATCGACGGGATGCTCTGCGACTCCGAGGACCCCGATCCGGTCCCGCAAGGCACCCAGGTGGTGAGCTGCCGGACGCTGATGGAGGGCCGGGAAGGCCGGCGAAACTTGGCGGAGAGAACCCTTGAGTTCGCGTCGAGCCTGAGCCGGGATCAATAAACCCGCAACGACCGGAGTAAATGTCGGGCCCGACCCGGTAGCCTGACAAGCCGTGTCCGCGTCCGACAATTTGCACACGACCGCAATCGTTCCGGTGAAGGGGCTGTCGGTCGCCAACGGGCGGCTGGACGGACTGCTATCCCAGGAGGAGCGGAATCGCGTCGCCGAAGCCCTCTTCCTCGACCTGATCCTCAAGCTGCCGCGAAGCCGCTGCATCGACGACATCCTGGTTGTGACGGCCGACGCCTCGATCGCCCGCCAGGCGCGCTGGTTCGGGGCCAAGGTGCTCCTGCAGGAGAAGGACGAGGGCCACTCGGAGGCGGCTTCGGCCGGCGCCCGTGCGGCCCTCGAGGAGGGTGCACAGCGGGTCGCGATGCTGCCGGTGGATTGTCCGATGCTCGATACCGACGAGCTCGACGCCCATATCGGCCGCTCCGCCCGCACCGTCCTGATCGTCCCGGACCGGCATGGAACGGGCACAAACGCCCTCGTCCTGGCACCGCCCGACATCTTCGTGCCGGCCTTCGGCCCGGACAGCTGTGCCCGCCACGTGAGCCGGGCGCGCTCCATCGGGATCAGCTTCGCCCTGGAGCGGGTCGAGTCGATGGGGATGGACCTCGACACGCCCGAGGACTACTCGCTGCTGCGCGATCGCCTGCTGCTCGATCCGCAACCTGCCCCGAAGACGGCTCAGGTTCTCTGGGAGCTGGGCGACCGGACCGAGCGGGCCGCCGCGTAGGTTGATCGTCGGCGGGTTCCGGGCCGCCAGATGAGTCGTGAGCTGCGGATCAGGCCGCTCACGGGAATCCCAGAGGTGCAGGAGGGAGACGCCCTTGGCCGCCTGATCGACGATGCCGAATCGCCGGGCGGCGACGAGATCGTGGTCATTTCCCAGAAGGCCGTCTCCAAGGCGGAGGGACGCGTGCGCAGGCTCTCCGAGGTGGAGCCCGGCGAGCGGGCTCGGGATCTGGCGGGCCGACTCGACAAGGATCCCGCCCTGGTCGAGCTGGTGCTGTCCGAGAGCAGGCGTGTGGTGCGGGCCGATCGGGGCGTCCTGATCACCGAGACCCAGGGCGGCTGGGTCGCTGCCAACGCCGGGATCGACTCCTCCAATCTCGACGAGGGCCTGGTCTCCCTCCTCCCCGCCGACAGCGACGAGTCGGCTCGCCGGATCAGGAGCGAGATCCGCGAGGCCGGCGGCGCATCGCCGGCCGTCGTGATCGCCGACAGCTTCGGCCGCCCCTGGAGGATGGGCCAGGCGGACATCGCGATCGGCTGCGCGGGCCTCGCCGCGCTCTCGGACTGGCGCGGCAGGCTCGACGGGCACGGGCGCGAGCTCTCCGCGACGGTGATCGCCGTCGCTGACGAGCTCGCCTCGGCCGCGGATCTGACGCGTGACAAGCATTCGGGGGTCCCTGGCGCCATCGTCTCGGGCCTCGGGCATCTGGTCACGCCCGACGACGGGCCCGGGGCGAGCGCCATTCCGCGCGCCGCGGAAGATGACCTCTTCCGCTAAGCGGGCGTGGCGTTTTTCGCGTTCTTGGAGCTGAGCTTCTCCATCGGAGGCGGAGTCGCCCCCTCTTCGGAGAACTCGGGCGGCTTGTACGCCCGCCCGGGCGTCGCCCCCATGGCGAGGATGCGGGCGGGCTCGTCGCCCGTGATCAGCTTGCGCTTCTCCGCCGCTCCGACCCGGGCGAAGACCCCCGGCTCGAGCTCGTGATCCTCCCCGCCCAGGCGCAGCGTCACCCGACCCGAGAGGACCGTGTAGACCTCCTCCTGGTCGTCATGCGTCTGGTCGTGCTCGGGGTAGTGCGAGAAGTTCGCCGGGAGATCGATCACGGCGAGCCCGAACGAGCTCACCCCCAGGCCGGCCCGCGCCCGCCTGAATCCCCCACCGAAGATCGCCTCGAAGTCCTCGACGCGCTTGACCGTCACATCTGGCATTTCCCTCTTCCTCTCCCCGTGACGCAAGGGTGCGCCGCAGGCGCAACCCGTTCGATGCAGTGGAGGCTACCCGCCGATCGCCAGCACGGCGGAACCACGCACCCTACCGTGACGCATGTCATCCAACGCACGGTTGGCATCGGCCAGCGGATAGACCTGAATGCTCGTCTCGACCGGCACGCTCGCCGCGAGCGGGATGAACTCCTCGCCGTCGCGGCGAGTCAGGTTCGCCACCGAGCGCATCGTCCGCTCGTGCCAGAGGATTTCGTACGGGAATGCCGGGATGTCGCTCATGTGGATCCCCGCCGAGACCACCGTCCCGCCGGGTGCCATCGCGCGAAGCGCCTCGACCATCAGCTCCCCGACCGGAGCGAAGACAATCGCGGCGTCCAGATCCGACGCCGCCGGGTCCCCCACCGCGCCGGCCCATTCCGCGCCCAGTGAACGGGCCAGTTCCTGCGTCTCGGTGTCGCCCTCCCGGGTGAGGGCGAAGACCTGCCAGCCCTGAGCGACCGCGACCTGGCAGATGATGTGAGCCGAGGAACCGAACCCGTAGAGACCAAGGCGCTCGCCCTCCCCGGCCAACCGCAGGGACCGGTAGCCGATCAGCCCGGCGCAGAGCAGCGGCGCCGCGTGGTCATCGGGATAGCTCTCCGGGATCGGGAAGCAGAAGCGCTCGTCAGCCACCGCGCGCTCGGCGTACCCGCCGTCGATGTCGTAGCCCGTGAACTTCGCCTGCACACAGAGGTTCTCGCGGCCCGAACGGCAGTAGCGGCAGGTGCCGTCGGTCCAGCCGAGCCACGGCACTCCGATCCGGTCGCCCACCATGAAGCGATCGGCGCCCGATCCCGCTTCGACGACCCTCCCGACGATCTGATGGCCCATGATCAGCGGGAGCTTGGGCTCGGCGAGCTCCCCGTCGAAGATGTGCAGGTCGGTGCGACAGACCCCGCAGGTCGAGACCTCGAGCAGAATCTGGCCCTCGGCCGGCGCCGGATCGTCCACTTCCCGCTCGACGAGCGGCCGCCCAGCCTCCTCTAGGACCATCGCGCGCATGAGCAAATTCGTCCGGGGCGGCCTAGTAGGTCTCGACGATCTCGTAGAGCGTCGTCCGCTGGGCCGGAGTCCGGCCTGCCCGGCGGGCGGCCTCGATCAGCTGCGCGGGCTCGAGCCTGACCCCGTGCTTCGAGCCGGCCATCCGGGAGATGTTCTCCTCCATCAGCGTCCCGCCGAGATCGTTCACGCCCCATCGCAGGGCCTCGGTCGCGGCGTCCAGCCCCATCTTCACCCAGCTCGCCTGCAGATTCGGAATCGTCCTGCCGAGCGCCAGGCGGAACGCGGCGGTGTGCTTCAGGTTGTCTTCGCGCGAGATCTCCTCCACTCCGTGCGTCCGCCCAAGCAGCGTGTTGTACGGGATGAAGCTGAGCGGGACGAACTCGGTGATTCCGCCGGTGCGCTCCTGCAGCCGCCGAACGATGCTCATGTGGCGCGCCAGCTCGCGCGGCTCCTCGATGTGACCGAACATCACGGTCGAGGTCGAGCGCAGCCCGGAGCGGTGCGAGGCCTCGATGATCTCGATCCAGCGGGCGACGGGCAGCTTGTTCGGTGAGATCCGCTGGCGAACCCCGTCGTCGAGCACCTCGGCCGCCGTTCCCGGCGTCGAGCCGAGTCCGCACTCGATCAGGTACTCGAAGACGGAGTCGGGGGAGCGGCCCGAGCGCTCGCACATGTAGTGGATCTCCATCGGGGAGTACGCGTGCAGGTGGATATCGGGCGCGCACTGCCTGGCGAAGCTGAGCCAGCGCCCGTAGTCCTCGAGTGTGTAGTCGGGATGGATCCCGCCCTGCATGCAGATCTCGGTCGCGCCGAAGTCGATCGCCTCCTGAACCCGGGCCGCGAAGTCCTCCTCCGCGACGTGGTAGGCGTCCGGCGAGCGCTTGCCCTGCCCGAAGCCGCAGAAGGCGCAGCCGACGACGCAGACGTTGGTGAAGTTGATGTTCCGGTTGACGACGAAGGTCGCGGTCTCCCCCGCCAGCTCGGCCCGCAGCTCGTCGGCCGCCGCACGCATCTCCTCGATCACCTCTGGGCGGGTCTCCGAGAAGAGCGCGGTGAGCTCCTCCTCCGTGAGCTCCTCGCCGCGGCGGCCCTTCTCGATCGCGTGTGGCGTGATCTCCGGAGCCGGCGGGTTCTCCTGGCGCCGCCCCGAGCCCCGTCGCGGGATGAAGCTCCAGTACTTGAGCTTCACGACGTCGAGCACGCCCTGCTCCATCCACTCCGGGTCCAGGTACTGCGGGTAGGCGCAGAGGCGCTCGGTCAGCGCAAAGCCTCGCGGCGCGAGCTCCTTGCGGACCTGGTGCGGGCTGGGGAACGGCTCCTCCGGACTGATGTGGTCGCCGTTGCTGGAGAGGCCGCCGAGGTCGGTGGCACCCACCTCGACCAAATCCGGCCACCAGTCGGCAAGGTTGGGCGGCACCTGGACACCGACGTCGGGCATCAGCCGCTTCGACGCTGCGATCAGGGTCTTCATCTCGTCGACCGATACGGGCTTTGCCCACTCCGGTCGCTCCAGGGTCGCCAAGCCATTTGCGCCCTCGCCCGGCACCCCCGGAAGCGAAGCTGAGGAGGTGCCGCTTGATGGCGGAGCCGTCCAGCGCTGCCTCGAGGCCTGATCGGCGATGTCGGCGACCTCCGCACCGTAATAGCGCGGATGAGGGACGAAGTTCTGGAGGATCACCTCCTGGATGTGCCCGTACTCCGCGTGCACCGCGGCGATCGCCTCGAGGGCCGCGATCCGCTCGTCCGGGGTCTCGCCGATGCCGACCAGGATCCCGGTGGTGAAGGGGATGCGCAGCTCGCCCGCGAGGCGGATCGTCTCGAGCCTCCTGGCGGGATGCTTGGTCGGGGACCCCTGGTGGACCACGAGGTCGGGGTTCGTCGATTCGAGCATCAGGCCCTGGGATGCCGTGACCTCGCGCACCCGGACCAGATCCTCGCGCCCGAGGACGCCCAGGTTCGTATGCGGAAGGAGCCCGCGCTCCAGGCCCCGCTGGCAGGCCCAGACGACGTACGAGGTGAAGTCCTCGTGCCCCCACTCGCGCAGCCGCCGCGCGACCTCCGGGTTCACCTCCGGGCGCTCACCGGTGAGGACGAGGAGCTCCTTCCCGTTTCGCCTCACCGCCTCGTCGAGCCGGCGTTCGACCTCATCCGGCTCGTGGATGTGGGCCCGATGCGTGGCGAAGGCGCAGTACTTGCAGTAGCACTGGCACGTCCTCGACAGCGAGAGCGTGTAGTTGCGCGAGAAGGTGACCCTGCGCATCGCAGGGGACGCTAGCGAAGTGCGCCTATGTGCCTGCGGTGGCTACGAACCCGCGATGCCGCCGGGCGGTGAGGACGGCGGAGGCCCGCCCGGACCGCTCGACTGCCGCAGCGGGGGCGCCTCGCCGGCCGGGGGGGCCGGGCCGCGTGGGGCGACGGTGTCGGCCATCTCCTGGACGGGGCCGCTGCTCGGCTCGATGATGAATCTGTAGACGGCGGCCGCCAGCAGGGCGCCGACGAGCGGGCCAAAGATGTAGACCCAGGCGTCGGTGAAGTGGTTGCCGACGAGCGCGGGACCGAACCAGCGGGCCGGGTTGAACGAGCCGCCGGTCAGCGGCCCGAGGACCATGACCGCCATGCCGAGCGCACCGCCGATTGCCAGCGCCGCCCAGCGCCGGATCTCGGGGTTGAGCGCGACCGCCAAGACCGTCAGCACCAGGATGAAGGCGCCGATGCCCTCGACCAGTGCTCCCTGGAAGGCGCCGCCGAGCAGCGCGCTGACCTTCGGCGTCCCGTAGTCGGAGGCGCGCCCTTCATCGAGAAGGAAGGCCTTGGTGAGCAGCGCGCCGAGGACGCCTCCCGAGAGCTGGGCGAGGATGTAGACGAGCCCGTCGATCGGGTCGATCCGCCTGACGACGATGAAGGCCGCCGTGATGACCGGATTGAAGTGGCCGCCGCTCGCGACGCCGATGCTGATGATCAGCGCGAAGAGCACGAGGAAGTGGGTCAGGCCCACAACCGCGAAGTCGGATCCGAACTGGGCGTTCTGACCGGTGGAGACGTAGAGGACGACCACGCTGGTGATGAAGAAGACCAGGAGCAGCGTCCCGATGAGCTCAGCGATGTACGCCGCTAGACCTCGATCTTGCACTTGAAGTGACCTCCTCGTAGGTGCGAGGGTGCTCCGCAGGCGAAACCGAGGAGCAACCCGTCTTATGGCGAAGCCGGCCTGCGGCCGATGGCGGCGCGCAGTCTAACCGGATTTCCGGCGCGGCCCGACATCGCCGGTCAAACCTTTAGCGGCCTCTTAGGGATAGGGTCAGCCCTGAATGAGACGGGTCGCCGCGCTGCTGGCGGCCGCCCTCCTCGTCGTGATGACCGGCTGCGGAGGGGGCGGCGCTGAACCGGGCGCGCCGAGTGGCGCGACCCTGGTCCTTGACTTCCAGCCGAACGCGGTCCACTCCGGCATCTACGCCGCGCAGGCCAACGGCGACTTCAAGGACGAGGGCATCGACCTTCACATCCAGGAGCCCTCGAGCACGGCGGACAGCGCCAAGCTGCTCGAGGCCGGCCGCGCCGACTTCGCGGTGATGGACATCAACGACTTCGGCATCGCTCGCGAGCGCGGCCTCGACCTCGTCGCGATCGCCGCGATCGTCCAGCTCCCCCTCGCCTCGGTGATCGCGCGCAATCCGAGCGAGATCCGAACGCCCGGCCGATCTCGCCGGCAAGACGATCGGTGTCACCGGGGTGCCCGTCCGACGATGCGGTGCTCGACACCGTGCTGCGCTCCGGCGGCGTCGACCCGTCTTCCGTGCACCGGGTGACGATCGGGTTCAACGCCGTCGCCGACCTGGCCGCGGGAAAGGTCGACGCCGCGACCGGCTTCTGGAACGCGGAGGGCGTCGAGCTGCAACAGCGAGGCATCCCGATCCGCGAGTTCCGGGTCGACGACTTCGGCGCGCCGCGGTATCCCGAGCTGGTGGTCGTAGCGGCCGCGAGGGACTGCGGCGACGCGACCGCCCTACTCGCTGGGCTGCAGCGCGGCTACGCATCCCTTCGTGACCATCCGGACCAGGCTCTCGAGGATCTGCTCGATTCAGGTCAACGGACTGGACCGTGGGTCACAGCAGGCGCAATTCCAGGCACTCATCGCAGCTGATGCGTTCGCTGGGCCATCGGGCGAGACCGCCGAGCTCAACCCCGTCGACGAAAGAAGCTGGCTCGGCTGGGCATCCCGGCACGACCTCGTCTCGGCCTCGGCCGTTCCAAGAATCGCGGCCGGATTCGTCGGGCCCAGAGGCTGCGCCTAGCGCCAGTTGGCGCGGCGCCAATTCAGCTCAGCGCCCTCTGCACCAGCTCCGGCAGCTCCCTGACCATCCGGCTGCGCGGCACCGCCAGCGCCAGTCCGGCCGCGTCGGCGCGGGCCTTGGTATCGACGTCTGTGTGCTGGTAGAAGCCGATCACGGGGACGCCGAGCTCAGCGAGCTGCTCGGGAGGCACCGCGTCCAGGTCCGCGACCACCAGGTCGATGCCGTCGAGCTCGTCCGGCAGCGACGAGTCCTGCTCGACCTCGTGGCCGCTCGCCTCGAGCGAGGTGCGCACCCGGCTGGCGAGCATCAGATCTTGCACGAGCGCGGCTACCCGAGCCATGAAATGGGGGTGTCGACGGGAGGCCGAGCCATGCGTCCAGATAGGCAATTTGACCAAAAAGCGGGGATGTGGGCATGGACGGGTGTTCCGATACATGACCCCGTGGGGCGAATCGCCCATCCCCGCAGTTCCCACCGCCGGGTGGTGCCTTGGGCTGCCACCGGCTTCTCCCTGCTCTGGGGTGGCGTCTTCGGGTTCGCGATCGCCAGGGACGACCTGACGCTGGCGATCTTCAGCGGGCTCGGCATGGTGCTGACACTCGCGCTGACGATGCTCGTATACCGCCAGCAGTCACAGCTCCGCGACCTCGCCGAGACCGACACGCTCACCGAGCTCACGAACCACCGAGGGTTCCAGCAGGTCCTGCGCAGCGAGTTGCAAAGGGCCGCATTGGAGCGGGAGGCTGTCGCCCTGGTCGCCCTCGACCTCGACGACTTCAAGGCGATCAATGAGCGCCATGGGCATCCCTTCGGCGACGGGGTGCTCCAGGGCGTGGGTGCCCAGCTTCGCAACTCGGTGCGCGATGGCGACACCGCGGCCCGCACGGGCGGCGAGGAATTCGCCCTGATCCTGCCGGGCACCGATGCGGACACCGCCCACGAGATCGCCGAGCGGGTGCGGAATGAGATCGCCCGGCTCTCGCCCACCGGATCAGTGCTCAGCTGCTCGGCCGGCCTCGCTGTCTATCCGGTCGACGCCGACAACGCCGCTGCGCTCCTCCAGCTGGCCGAGGGAGCGCTCTACTGGGCGAAGCGCTCCGGAAAGTCGAGGACGCGCCGCTTCGATCCAGATCACGTCCGCCTCTCCGGCGACGCACCGCAGCGCTCCGAGATCGAGCGCATCCTCGAGCAGCAGGCCATCGAGCCGCTCTTCCAGCCGGTCGCCTCCCTGACCACCGGTCGCCTGATCGGCTACGAGGGGCTCGCTCGCTTCCCCGATGCCCCGGATCGGCCCCCTTCGACCTGGTTCGCGCAGGCGAACGCCTGCGGGCTGGGGCCCGAGCTCGAGGCGGCCGCGATCCGCGCCGCTCTCGCACGCGAGGGCCGGCCGCCCGGAACCCACATCGCGGTCAACGTCAGCCCCTCGGCGCTCTCCACCCAGGCCGTGCTCACTGTTCTTCCGGACGACCTCTCGGACGTGATCATCGAGCTGACCGAGCACGAGGTGTACGTGGGCGACAGCCTGCTCGCCAACTCCCTCGCCACCCTTCGGGAACGCGGGGCGCGGATCGCCATCGACGACGCCGGCGCCGGATACGCCGGCCTGAAGCAGGTCATGTGGGTGCGTCCGGACATCGTCAAGCTCGACCTGGAGCTGACCCGCGCGATCCACTCCGATCCGCTCCGGATGGCGCTGGTCGAATCACTGGTCCGCTTCGCGCGCCGGGTGGGCGCGACCGTCTGCGCCGAAGGGATCGAGAACCACGACGACATCGAGGTGCTCGCCAACCTCGACGTGCCCTGGGGTCAGGGCTATGCGATCGGGCGGCCCGCACCACCGTGGAGCCCGGTCGCGCCGCCTGCAGCGGCCACCTGCAGGGAGGCGCTCGCCAAGGCGCTCGTCTCGACCCCGGGCGGCGAGACACCGACGATCTCGGCGGGTGACCGGCGGCTCGAGCACCTCAGCGCCCGGCTCGCCAACGCCCGCTCGAGGACGGACCTGTACGCGGCCCTGGACCTGATCGCTGGGGAGCTGCACGCCGACAAGATCACCCTCTCGCAGTGGCGGCTGGACCTGGGCTTGATCGAGACGCTCGCCGAGAGCGGCGAGCAGGCTGAGGAGGAATCCTTCCCGGTCGACGAATTCCCGGCGACCGCCCGGGTCCTTGCGCGCCAGGAGGCCGTCCAGGTCATGGTGGGAGACCCGCTCGCGGATCGCGCCGAGGTCGAGCTGATGTTCTCTCTCGGCTTCCGGTCGATGCTGATGGTGCCGGTCGTCCACCGCGGCGAGAGCCTCGGGATCGTCGAAGCGATGAGCCACGAGGAACGGCCCTGGACCCGCACCGAGATCAACCGCGCCAGGATCGTCGCCAATCAGCTGGCGTCCGTAATCCAGTCGTTCTTCCGGGTGCCCGACTCGGAGCGCCTCGTCTAGAGGCTGCGGCGTCGCCTGAAGTCGCGGCGCACGCTCTCGGGGCGCCCCCACATCTGCACGACCTCGGCGCGGCCCTCCTGAGCATCGCGGACGCGGAACTCGCCACCGATTCCCTCGCGGTCGAGCTTGGTGAGGACGCCACGAACCGTCTCGGGCGCGGCCGCGTGGCCGAACCGGTGCGCGACGTTGATCCGCCAATGCCAGTCCGCCCGCGAGTACGGCTGGGCGTTCACCTGCGAGAGCATCACGGCCGCGTCCACGTAGCGCGACTCGTCCGCGATCCGCAGATCGAGCTCGAGGTCCGTCCAGTCGTCGGGGAGAGTCTCGACCACTGCCTCGAAGTCCTGTGCGAGCGCCACGGTCGAAGCCTAACTGCGGTCAGCCGATGAAGACCTGCTCGAGCAGGAAGACGTTGAGGGCGATGATCAGGCCGGAGAGGACGCCCGCGATGGCGGTGAGCCAGGCCGGACTTGCCAGAGAGCCCATCAGGGCCTTGCGACGAGTGAGGAGCACGAGAGGGACGAGCGCGAACGGGATGCCGAAGGAGAGGACGACCTGGCTCCCAACCAGGGCGTCGGTCGGATCGAGCCCGATGGCCAGGACGATCAGCGCCGGCGCCAGAGTGATCGCGCGACGCAGGAAGATCGGTATCCGGCGTCTGATGAAGCCCTGCATGACCACCTGCCCGGACATCGTCCCCACGGAGGAGGAGGCGTAGCCCGAGGCCAGTAGGGCGATGCCGAAGATCGTCGCGGCACCCGGGGACACCAGCTGCTTGAGGCCGTTGAATGCGCCATCGATGCTGTCAATCCCGACCAGGCCGCTGCCGTGGAACAGAGCCGCCGCCATGATCATCATCGAGAGGTTCACGCCCCCGGCGATCGCCATCGCGATCACCACGTCGATGCGCTCGAAGCGCAGGATCTGGCGCTTCTCACGGTCGTTTCGCCCCACGATCCGCCGCTGGGTCAGAGCCGAGTGCAGGTAGATCACGTGCGGCATCACGGTCGCGCCGATGATGCCCGTGGCGAGCAGGATGCTCTCGGTGCCCGCGAACCCCGGCGTGAAGAGGTGTCGGGCGACCTGGCCGCCATCCGGATGGGACTCGAAGACCTCGAAGGCAAAGGCCAGAACGACGACCCCGACCATCGCCACGATGGCCGCCTCCAGGCGGCGAAAGCCCTTCTGCTGGAGCCCGAGGATCGCGAACGCTCCCAACCCGGCGAGCACGCCGGCCGGGAAGAGCGGGATGCCGAAGAGCAGGTTGAGGCCGAGTGCCGCGCCTACGACCTCGGCCACGTCGCAGGCCGCGGCGACGATCTCGGCCTGGATCCAGAGCCCGATCGAGGTTCGCCGGGAGAAGGAGTCCCGGCAGGCCTCCGCGAGGTTCTTACCGCTTGCGATCCCCAGCTTGGCGGATTGGGTCTGCACGACCATCGCGATCAGGTTGGCTCCGAGGACGACCCAGAGGAGCAGATAGCCGAACTTGGCGCCCCCGGCGATGTTGGTGGCGAAGTTCCCCGGGTCGATGTAGGCAACGGCCGCGATGAAGGCCGGGCCGAGGAAGGGCCAGATGCGAGGCAGCCCCTTGGTATGTCCGTCGAGCGAACGCCGGGCCGCGCGCGCCACGGCGGCCTCGCCCGGTAGGACGTCCTCGACTCCACTGAGCCCGTTGCCGCTCGTCGGCGGCGGCGAGAGCTCCCCAGGGACCGGCTCCGCGAGATTGACCTCGTCGGCCTGACCGGCCTCGGTGATCTCCTGCTCGCTCATTCCCCACCCGCCTGACGGCGTACCCGCATGCTTCGGGCAAGCTCAGGCCCAAGCGGGTGCGTGCGGCCGCCGGCCTCGATCACCACGGGGCCGCCGAAGGGCTCGCGGCTGTGCACCTCCAGGTTCGCCCCGGGCTGGATGGCGTGCTCGCTGAGGTAGCGCAGCATCGAGGCGTCGCTGTCGGAGACCCGGGTGAAGACAGCCCGCTCGCCCGCGTCCAGCTCGGTCAGCGCGACCGAGTCGTCGTCGCTGATCGCCAGGTCGCGGTCGGGGATCGGGTCGCCATGAGGATCCAGCGCCGGCTCGCCGAGCTTGGCCGCGATGAGCTCCTCGAGCTCATCCGAGATGTGGTGTTCGAGCACCTCCGCCTCCGCGTGCACCCGGTCCCAGGGCATGCCCAGCACCTCGGCCAGGAAGAGCTCGAGCAGCCGGTGATGACGGATCATCTCGAGGGCGATTCGCTCCCCGTCCGAGGTCAGGCGAGCCCCGTGATACGGCTCGTACTCCACAACGCCCTCGTCCGCGAGGCGCTTGAGCATCCCCGAGGCGGAGGCCGGCGTCACGCCGAGTCGCTCCGCGACTGCCGAAGTCCCTACCGGGCTCGCGTCGCGGCCCTGCAGCTCATAGAGCGCCTTCGCGTAGTTCTCGGCGCCCTCGTTGGTGCGGCGCTTCGGGTGGGCGTTATGTGCCGGCGCGGTCATCGCGGTATTGAAGCAGAAGCTAACTCCGAAGTTAGGCGGAACTAACTCTACCCGGGTGCCGGATCCCGAAAGCCGATCGAGGCGGCGACCTACAATCGCTGCGGATGGCCGAGACAGCGACCCAGATCGAGCTCGACGGGCAGTACCGGGCCCTCCGGGAGGAGGCCGGCTTCCTGGTCCGGGAGCGAGGGACGCTGCTGGTCAGCGGCCCCGACGCCACCGGCTACCTGCAGAGTCAGCTCACCAACGACTTCGAGGCGGTGGAGCCCGACCGGGGCTGCTACGCGGCGCTGCTCGACCGCAAGGGCCACCTGGTGGCCGACATGAGGGCTCTGCGCCTGAGCCACGCGCACTCGGGGGCGATCTGGCTCGACACCGAGCCGGTCGCCTCGGAGCCGCTGCGAAAGCACCTCGAGATGTACAAGATCGGTCGCGACGTCGAGGTCGCCGACGCGACGGAGGACTGGGTGATCACCACGCTGATCGGGCCCGCCTCCGGAGAGGCGGCGGGCGTCCCCCCGCTCGCGCCGGAGCACGCCCAGCACTACGCCGAGCGCGACGGGATCGAGATCCTCGCCGTCGCCACCGACCAGGGCCTCGACCTGATCACTCGGCCGGACGCGGTCGACTCGGTTCACCGGCAGCTGATCGCTGCCGGGGCCGTACACCTCAGCGAAGAGGCGGCGGAGATCATCCGGGTGGAGTCTGGGCGGCCGCGCTTCGGCCTTGACATGGGGCCTGAGTCGATGCCCGCCGAGGCCGGGATCGTCGAGCGGGCGGTCGACTTCGAGAAGGGCTGCTACATCGGCCAGGAGCCCGTCGCCCGCCTTCACTACCGCGGCAAGCCGAACCGGAGGCTGCGCGGCCTGCGTCTGAGCGCGCCCGCGGCGCACGGCGACCCGCTCTTCCTCGGGGATCGCGAGGTGGGCACGATCGGAAGCTCATGCCTCTCCCCCGCGCACGGCCCGATCGCACTCGCGATCGTCAGGCGCGAGGCGGCGGACGGTGAGCGGCTCGCCGTCGGCGGCGGCGGCGCGACCGCCGAGCTCGTGGAGCTGCCCTTCACCACCTGACGAATGCAGCGGGTTGTCCCTCCGTTCGGCTAGATTCCTCGGCGAATGCCGCGGAGGAGGGGCAGAGCGTTGCTCGTCGCAGCCGCCCTGTTGGGAGTCCTGGCGGTGGCCGGATGCGGCGGCAGCGACTTCAAGAACGACCCCCGTCCGCCGGTCCCCGCGGAGGTGAGCGCCAAGATCAGCTCCCAGGGCGTTGCCGTCTCGCCGAGGGAGTTCGGTGCGGGGTTGGTCAACTTCACCGTGGCGAACCTCACCAACGAGACGGGCAGCCTGGCGATCCACGGCCCGGTCGAAGCCGCCAGCCCCGACATCGCTCCCGGGGACACCGCCACCGTCAAGGTGGACGTGAAGACCGGCAGCTACGAGGCCAGCGTCAACGGCTTCACGGTGGCCCCGTTCGGCTTCACCGTCGGGCCCGAGCGTCCCTCCGGCCAGAACCAGTTGCTGCTTCCCTAGCCGCTGCGAGGCCGGTCGACCGCGACGAGGCGGCCGATGACGGAATCGAGCATGACCTGGAGTCGGACGAAACCGGTGGGACGCCCCGTCGCGAGGATCTCCGCGACGACGTCGGAATCGATTCGATGTAGGCCGGGTTTGCCGCTCCCCAATCGCGTCAGCCCCCTGTTCTCGGACGCTTCCATTTCTGTTCTACGAGTTGATCGGGGGTCGGGTCTGGTCATTTGAGCCTTTCGCGTCGGATTAGACGGAATCCTCATTCGCCGCCTAGGCGCCGGCCTCCAGCGCGTCGGCGATCAGGCTGTCCGCGCGCGCCAGGGCAGCCTTCGCGTTCTCCTCCATCCCGGCCAGCGCGGATTCGATGCTGTCCGCGTTCTTCCGAACGCCGGTGAGCGCCTGCCGCGCCGTCTTCACAGACTCCAGGGCGCGCCTGGTCTCGTCGATCGCCTCCTTCATCGCGGGGGCATCGAGAGCGAGGTCTTCCTTGCGGGCGGCGAGGGCACGCGCCCGAGCGAGACCGTAGGCAGTTTCCAGCACGATGCGCTCGGGCCGGTCGCGATCGACGGCGACGATCAGCTTGTTGCCCTCGTACTCGACGAGATTCTGGGTGCCGGCCGGCAGGTTGTCATCGGTCGCCACGACCAGGACCGCGTAGTCCGCGCCGCGGTCGTCCAGCGAGCCGTTCAGAACCTCCCAGGCCTTCGGGCGCGGCAGCCGGCTGTCCTTGGGATCGAAGGCGATCTTCGCCAGGCAGGGGCCCGCACCCGCGCCGATCTCGACCACGGTGTCGCCCTTCTTCCCGCGCGTCTCTCCCGGGAGATCTCCGACGTGATGGGCAACGTCGTCGCGTACGGACGCGATCTCGTCGATCACCTCGTGGACCCGCTCCTCGAAGTCCCGGCCCTTCGCGGTTCCTCGAAGACTGTTCCGCCTCGATCTCCTCCTTCGCGCCGAGGCGCTCGCGCAGCGCGGTCATCTCGGTCGTCAGGGCCTCGATGCGCTCGCGGTCCTGCGCGTGCTCGTGTAGTTGCTGCTCCTGCGAGCTCTTCACCGTGCGGATCACCGCCTCCTTGAAGTCGGAGAGCGGATTGGCTCCGTCCTGGGCGGAGAACTGCTTGGCGAGCTGGGTTCGCTGATGGTCCATCGCCGTGATCAGCATCTCGCGGATCTGTTGCTGCACCGAGCCGGTCCGCTCGCTGTCGAAGCTGTCGGCGAGTCGCTCGACGAACTCCTCCTGGCCCTCTTCGATCACCCCGCCGAGGCGGTCGGCGAGGGGCCGGAGTTGGCGCTCGAGCTCGGCCCGGACGTAGTCCACGTTGGCGGCGGTCCCCTCGGACTCGATCAGGCGAGCGCCGACCTCGATCGCCCGCGTGACGGTTTCGGCCGGCGGGCGGTTCTTGTCGGCCTGCTCTCGCACGACGCGGGCCGCCCCGGCGTCCTGCACTTCGAGGTGCTCGATCACCAGGCGGTCGTCGATCGCCCGGACCGCACCGCCCGGATCGCCGGGCTCCATTGGCAGTTGTGGCTTTTTGGACGCTTCCATCGGACCTACCAACGTAGTCGCGGTGACGGACGCCAACCTGACGAGCGTTGAATACGATCCAGGCGTCCACGACCCCCGAACGCGGGAGTGACCTTGGCCGTAGAGATCGCCGACGTATCCAAGCTCGATGTCCAGCCGGGCGAGCTGCCCGAGAAGATGGCCGCCTGGGTCATTCGTCCCGAGCGCGAGGGCGAACCGAAGGACGCCTTCCAGGTCGAGGAGATCGAGGTGCCGGAGCCCGGCGCCTTCGAGGTGATCGTCCGCGTGATGGCCGCCGGGGTCAACTTCAACAACGTCTGGGCCGCGCTCGGCAAGCCCGTATCGGTCTTCGGCTACGGCGACCACGAGGAATACGGCCACCACATCGGTGGCTCCGACGCCTCCGGGATCGTCTGGAAGGTCGGCGAGGGCGTCACCAAGTGGAAGCCGGGCGACGAGGTCGTGATCCACTGCAACCAGGCCTCATACGAGGACGTCGAGGTCCACGGACTCGACCCGCTCGCCGCGCCCGAGCCAGCAGATCTGGGGCTACGAGACGACCTGGGGCTCCTTCGCCCAGTTCACCAAGGTCCAGGCGCAGCAGCTCTTGCCGCGACCCCAGAACCTCTCCTGGGCGGAGTCCTCGGCCTACGGCCTCACCTACTTCACCGCCTACCGGATGCTGATCGACCAGTGCAAACTCCAGGCAGGGCACAACGTGCTGATCTGGGGCGCGGCCGGCGGGCTCGGGGTCTTCGCGACCCAGTTGTGCAAGGCAGCCGGCGCCAACGCGGTGGGCGTCGTCTCCTCGGACGAGAAGGGCGAGCTGGTCAAGCGGCTCGGCGCGGTCGACTTCATCAACCGCAACGAGTTCTCGGGGATGATGCGGAAGGGCGGCGAGACGCCCGAGCAGGAGAAGGCGCGATTCAAGGAGTCGCGCGGCTTCGCCAAGCGGGTCAAGGAGATCCTCGGCGACTCACCCGACATCGTCTTCGAGCACGTCGGCCAGGCGACCTTCCCGACCTCGGTCCTCGTCGTGAAGCCATTCGGCAAGGTGGTGATCTGCGGCGCGACCTCCGGCTACACGCTCGACTTCGACGTCCGCTACCTCTGGATGCGTCAGAAGCAGATCATCGGCTCGCACTTCGCCAACGCCTATGAGTGCATGCGAGCGAACCAGCTGATGGCCGAGGGCAAGATCCAGCCGGTCCTCTGGCGCGTGATGGGCTTCGACGGCGTGGCCGAAGCGCACCAGCTCCTCCACGAGAACAAGCACCTCGGCAAGATCTCGATCCTCGTCGGCGCGGCCAGCGAGGAGGAGGGCAAGACCGAGGAGGGCCCGGGTGCGATCCGGGCCGAGGTTGGCGCGTGAGCGATAACGGCGTACTGGAGATCGTCTACATCGACTGGCACATCCACCCGTTCCGGGCGGACCGCTGGTACGAGATCTGGGAGCCAGGCGCGGCCCGCGCGATGGCGTTCGGCGCCAAGGGCTGGTCGCTGACGCGCAACATCGAGGACCCGCTGCACTTCCGCCAGGCCTCGATCTGGGAGAGCCACGACGACTGGGAGCGCTACTGGTACTCGGACGAGGTCGCCACGCTCCGCGAGCAGGCCGTCAACTTCTACAACAAGCCCATCCTCCCCGTCTGGCACGCGCTGATCGCCGGGGAGTAGGCAGCGCGTCGCAGGGCAGCTACTTCGCGATTTCCGTCGTGTTCCTTGTACTTGCGGGATGACGCACCCCCCTAACCCACTGGTCCGACTCGCCCTGCCCGCCGCCCTCGCGGCGGTGTTGCTCGCCGGCTCCGCCGGAGTGGCCCAGGCGAAGGTGCGCTCCTCCGTCAGCGGATCGCTGCTGACGGTCACAGGGGGCAAGGGATCCGACCGGATCGCGGTCACCTGCACCGCCGGCCTGGTCAAGGTGAATCGCAAGGACCCGCGGACCGGCGCCATCGAGTGCTCGAAGGTCTCCGAAGTCGACGCGATGACGGGCGCCGGGAACGACCGTGTTGATCTCTCCGATGTCGGCCCCCCCAGCGGCTTCGCTCAGCGGGACCTGCCCGGCGGGTTCGGCCACGGAACCGGCGCAGCGGCCGACCTCGGCGACGGGAGCGATCGCTACATCGGCGGCGCATCGGCGTTCAACCTCGTGCTGGCCGGAGCGGGGAATGACCGCCTGACCGGGGGTCGCCTCCGCGACAGCCTCCAGGGCGGCAGCGGGGACGACACCGTCACGGCGGGCGCCGGCCGCGACATCCTGCTCGGCAACTCGGGCAACGACAAGCTCAACGGAGGCGCGGACGACGACCTGCTCAGCGGAAACGCCGGCAACGACGTACTCGTCGGCGGCCCGGGGACCGATCTGCTCGGAGGGGGCGCCGGCATGGATCGCCTGTTCGGCGGACCCGGCGCGGACCGGCTGATCGGCGGCGCCGGCAAGGATTCCCTCAGGGGTGGCCCTGGCAACAACACGCTCGTCCAGGACTCGCCGAAGAAGAAGTAACCGGGCTCGATACCCGGCTTCGCCATCAGATCGCGGCCGCAGGCGGCCGCTAGTGCTGCTCGAGCGGAGCCATCGTGAGTCCCGCCCCCCTCAGCTGCTCCCAGTAGAGCTCGGCTGGTTCGCGGGGCCCGGTCCAGACCGCGGCCTTGCCGCGGTTGTGGATCGTCTCGGCGAACTGGTAGCCGCCGTCGAGGGAGATCCCAGGGATCACGCTGGAGAGCGTCTTGGCTACGTGATCGAACGTGTTGTGATCGTCATTGAGGACGATCACCAGCCAATTTCCGCCCAATCCCTCCTCCGGACCGGCGGATCTGGGGCGCTCAACCGTGGTCGTGGCCACCCGGCGGAAGGTAGAGGATTCCTGCGCACGCGACGGAAAATACCGCCCCGAAATCGTCCCTGAACCGGCCTAGAAGGGGTTCGGGACCTGAACGATGACGTTGTCGAAGACGCCGGTGATTCCGGTGCCTGCACCCGAGCCCTTGGCGCCGGCCGTGACGACCGTCTGCCGTCCATCCGGCTGATCGGAGGCAGCGTCCGTGGCCGAGACGACGCCGCGGCCGTTGACCGATGCGATCACGCTGGTCGAAGTCCCGCCGAGCGAGAAGGCGCGGATCGCGATCGTGTTGGGCTTCGACCCCAGCTTGATGAAGCTGCCGCTGCCTGCCGCCTCGAGCTTGGGGCCGGCCGGACCCTTCGGGTCGCGGAAGTACTGCCACTTGTGCGCGTTCGGCAGGATCCGAAGCACATAGCCGGCACTGCTGCTCCAGCGGACGCCGACGCCCACGAACGACTTCTTCATCAGCTTCTTCGTCCCCCCGCCGACGGTCGTCGTGCCGACCATCCCCTGATCGGAGTACTGGGCGCTCGAGTCCCCCACCACCGAGGAGCGGTAGGTGCACGAACTCGTGTTGCGCCCGACGCCGATCCCGAGGGCCTGTGTGCCGACCCACTTGCGCTTGCACCCGGATCCGGCGACCTTCTGGAAGGCATTGACGTCGTCCTGGGTCTGGAACTGATAGCTCGCCACCGGAATCGGCGCAGCCTGGGCTACGGCGCTGGCCGCGAGGGCCGCGCCGATGACGATCAGGGCTGTCAGCTTGGTGCGCATGGCGGGCGTGAATGTAGCCGTGAGGGCGTGCCGAAGTTGCAAGAACACCCCTCACGGCCCAATGGAGCGGTCTGCGATTTACCGGGCGCTTACCATGGGGGGATGAGCGAGCACCGCCTGCCCGAGCGGGACCGCCCGTGGGTCATGCGCACGTACGCTGGCCACTCGGACGCCCGGCGATCGAACGAGCTCTACCGCAAGAACCTCGCCAAGGGCCAGACCGGCCTCTCGGTCGCCTTCGACCTCCCCACCCAGACCGGCTACGACCCCGACGCGGAGCTGGCCCGGGGTGAGGTCGGGAAGGTCGGGGTCTCGATAGTCCACAAGGGCGACATGCACACCCTCTTCGACGGGATCCCGCTGGGCGAGATGAACACCTCGATGACGATCAACGCAACGGCCGCCTGGCTGCTGGCCCTGTACGCAACGGTCGCCGACGAGAACGGCGTCGAGCGAGACGCCCTGGCGGGCACGACCCAGAACGACATCATCAAGGAGTACCTCTCCCGCGGCACCTACGCCTTCCCGCCCGGGCCCTCGATGCGGCTGATCGCGGACACCGTCGCCTTCACCGTCAACGAGATCCCGAAGTGGAATCCGATCAACGTCTGCTCGTACCACCTCCAGGAGGCGGGTGCGACCCCGATCCAGGAGATCGCCTACGCGCTCTCCACCGCGATGGCGGTTCTCGACGAGGTCAAGGCTCGCGGGCAGGTCGCCGACGACGACTTCCCCAAGGTCTTCGGACGAATCTCCTTCTTCGTCAACGCCGGCGTCCGCTTCATCGAGGAGCACGCCAAGCTGCGCGCCATGGGCCGCCTCTGGGCGGAGATCGGCCGCAACCGCTACGGCGTCGAGGAGCCGAAGTTCCTCCGCCTCCGCTATGGCGTCCAGGTCAACTCCCTCGGCCTGACCGAGTCCCAGCCCGAGAACAACGTGCCCCGCATCGCGCTGGAGGCGCTGGCCGTGACGCTCGGCCGCGACGCCCGCGCCCGCGCGATCCAGCTGCCGGCCTGGAACGAGGCCCTCGGCCTGCCCCGGCCCTGGGACCAGCAGTGGAGCCTCCGTATCCAGCAGATCCTTGCCAACGAGACGGACCTCCTCGACTACCCCGACATCTTCGAGGGCTCGACCGTGATGGAGGGCCTGGTCGAGGAGCTCGCCCAGGGCGCCGACGCCGAGATCAAGCAGGTCGCCGACCGCGGTGGCGCGGTCGAGGCTGTCCCGTACATGAAGGCCCAGCTGGTCGAGTCGAACCGCGAGCGAATCGCGAAGATCGAGCGCGGCGAGACCGTCGTCGTCGGCCAGAACAAGTTCACCGAGACCGAGGACTCGCCACTCACCACCGGCGAGGACGGCGGCATCCTCACCCCCGACCCCGAGGTCGAGCGCGAGCGGATCGCCGCCCTCGAGGAGTGGCGCTCGCAGCGCGATCAGGGTGTCGTCGACGCAGCGCTCGAGCAGCTGGCCGCCGCCGCCCGCGATGAGTCGGTCAACATCCTGCCCGCGACCATCGAGGCCGGAAAGGCCGGCGCCACCACGGGTGAGTGGGCCGGCGTCTTGCGCGAGGTCTTCGGCGACTACCGCGCTCCCACCGGCGTCGCGGAGGCCGCGGCGGGCGGCTCCGTCAACGGCGACCTTCTCGCCGGCGTCCGCGACCGCGTCTCGAAGGTCTCCGAGGAGATCGGCCACCCGATCCGGATCCTGGTCGGCAAACCCGGCCTCGACGGGCACTCGAATGGCGCGGAGCAGATCGCCGTTCGCGCCCGGGACGTCGGAATGGAGGTGATCTACCAGGGGATCCGGCTCACCCCCGAGCAGATCGCGAAGTCGGCCGTCGAGGAGGACGTGGACGTGGTCGGCCTCTCGATCCTCTCCGGCTCCCACCGTGAGCTCGTGCCGCGGGTCGTCGAGCTGCTGCGGGCCGACGGGGCCGACATCCCCGTAGTGGTCGGCGGGATCATCCCGGCCGCCGATGCGGCCGCGATGCGCGAGGCGGGAGTGGATGGCGTCTACACGCCCAAGGACTTCGAGATCAACCGGATCATGGGCGAGATCGCGGAGCTCGTCGCCGAGCGCCACCGCGCCGCCCAGCCGGCCTGATGAACGATCCGGAGCTGAACGGCGACCGCAGCTCCTGGCTCCGCTGCTACCGGTGCTGGGCCACCGACCTCGAAGTGCAGCTGCACTACGACGCGATCCTGCGCGTCGACCCCGAGACCGGGGAGCCGTCGGAGCGCCTCGACGAGGTCCAGGAGGCCGTCGTTCAGTGCCTACGCTGCCTGCACGACCAGCCGCACCTGACCATCCGGGAGGACAAGGTCGTGCCCGTAGAGGACCGCTGGGAACGGATGGTCGCCGGTACGCCCTGGGTCGCCTCCTGCACCGTCACGGTCGACCAGGACCAGGTGGAGAGCTGCTCGGGGCCCGAGGCCGCCGAATCGCTGACCTACGGCTCCTTCGGTGAGGCCGGCACCCGCGAGTTCTTCACCCACGTGCGCTTCCACAAGCACGACGAGGAGCGGATCATCGTCCACCTGCTGGTCGAGCTCTACGCGCGCTCCTCCGAGGAGGCGACCGAGGTGCTCGAGGAGGCCTCGCGGGGCGTCCTCGAGATCACCTCGCTGGCCGAGGAGTCACGTCCGCCGGCGCACGCGCCGGACGAGGCCCACTAGCGGAGGTGGACAATCACCGCCGCTGGGGATAGGTTGGCCTGAACTCGTCCAACCGGGAGAGGAGTGGGCATGGATGCTTCCCGGGCGAAGAAGCTCTCGCTAGCTGTCATCGCCGCAATGCTGATCGTCACCTGTCTCGCCGCCGCCGGCGCCGACGCGAAGAAACACAAACGGCTGAGGCTGAGATGTGAGCAGACCACCCAGGAGATCTTCAACACCGCAGAGCGGTTCAGCAGGAGCACAACGCGCTGGGATGGACGATCGAACCGGCGCCGGAAGGGCTACTCGTGGGCGGAGCCTGCAAGAACATCGCCCCGCTGACGCGGCAGGGAGCGGCCTACCTCGCGGACGTGCACAGCTCCGGCGACACTGACCCCCCGTTCCCCGGCGAGACGAACCCCGACGTCTACGCCTACCACTGGTACTGGACCGAGATCGTCGCCCGAACGAAGAAGGGCCGGCTTCGGGACACGATCACCGACTTCCATTGCGATCGCGAGGCGATCGGGCCCGCTCCTCAATTCGACATCCAAGTGCTCCCCTGCTGAGGGTCTAGGGAGCCCCGGGCTTGTTCTCCTCGCCGGGCGCGCCGGGATCCTTGATCGCCTGGCCGGCGGCCTTCGCCTTGTCCTTGACGCTCCCCTTGCTCGTGGCGATGTCCTTGAGCTCCTCGGCGTCCTCCTTGAGCGCGTCGGTGCCGCCGCGTTTGTCGACCACCTTCTTGGCCCGGTCGGCGAGGCTTCTGAAGTTGACCATCTCTCCTCCTATCCAGGGTTCTTGCGCGGGACCAACACCGCCCGCTTGAACTCCGCGACAAGTGTCCCATCTTGGTTGTAGGCCCGCGTGTGGACCTTGACCACGCCACGGTCCGGCTTGGACTCGGAGGGACGGACCTCGAGCACCTCGGACTCCACGAACAACGTGTCGCCGTGGAAGACAGGGTTCGGGTGGCTGAGCTCGTCGGTCGCCAGGTTGGCGATCGCCTTGCCCGAGACGTCGTTCACGGTCATGCCGAACATCAGCGAGTAGACGTAGGGCCCGGCAACGACGTTCTTGCCCTGCTGGGACTGCGACGCGTAGACGTCGTTGATGTGCAGCGGGTGGTGGTTCATCGTCAGCAGGCAGAAGATGTGGTCCTCTGACTCGGTGATCGTCTTCGCGGGCCAGTGCTTGTAGACGGCGCCGACCTCGAACTCCTCCAGGTAGCGCCCGTACTCGTGCGCTCCCGAGGCCTCTCGCTCGGCCTGGTCCGTCGTCAGCTGGTGGTTCTCGTCGCTCATCGTTTGAGTCGGTCTCCTTGAGTCGGTGTGACTCCTCCCCAACATCAGTGGGCGTCCCCCAGACAACGGCTTCGCTCATCAGAGGACACCCCTGCGGCGCGGGATGGTATCCGGGTCAGAGAATCGTGGCCTCGGTGCCCTCGAACCGGGCGATGTCCGCGATCTCGGCGTCGATCTTCGAGCCCAGCCGCCCCCGTTCCCGCTTCGGCAGATTGAGCGAGATCGCGAGCCGGCCGCCTCTCCGCGAAGAGCGCCAGCCGCCGATGACGATGCCGTCCTCGACGATCACCGGGCGGATCCAGCCGCCTCCCCCTTCCTTGACGTGCACCGCGTGCTCGCCCGTGACCGAGAACTCCCGGTCCTTCCAGCCGAGCAGGTAGGTGTCGAAGTTGCCGAGCATCCGCACCTGGCCCTTGCGCGGCAGCCTCGGGAGCCCGCCGCGCATCACCAGCATCGCTTCCTCCCCGACCCGGACCTCCTCGATCTCGCGCGAGATCGAGGAGAGCCCCGCGCGCACGTCGCGGAGCGGGAGACCCGACCAGTAGGCGAAGTCCCGATCGGTGGCGGGCCCGAAGGCCCCCACGTAGCGACGAGCGAGCTCGGCGAGCGCCCGGTCGCGCTCGAAGGGCGGCGGTTTGCCGAGCCAGTCCTCGCGCCTGACGAGGCAGGTCGTCTTGCCACGGTCGGGCCCGAGGCAGGCGATCCCCGAAACCACGGCGGCCAGCGCGACGTGCATGCCCGGTCTGCGTGTTCAGCTGGATCCCTGCGACCTCGATCTGATCGCGGATCTCGCTGCGCGTCAGCGGTCCCTCCTCCGCAAGCATCCGCGCCACCACCTGGAGCGCCTTGTCCTGCCTGTCCCTCGGCATGCCCAGCTGGGACAGGCGCCGCCGCGACCAGCGCTCGATGCCGGGCTCGAACAGCGGCAGCCACCAGCCCGCGTCGTGCGTCGGTATCAGGTGGATCGTCGTCCGCATCACCCAGGTGCGGAGCAGCGACCGCTCGTCGGTCCGGGCCCGCGTGATGTCGGCGGCGGTCAGCTTTCTGCTCCGCGACCGGAAGGTGAGCGGGCCCGCATAGACGTCCTGCGCCTGGGCCCCTGCGATCGACCGGGCGATCTCGGCCGGATCCGTCCCGGTGGTGGGCCGGTGCAGGAGTTGCGTGGCGGCGCGCAGCCTCGCCACCCGAGTGGGATCGATCCCGCGGGCTGACACCCGACCTAGTGGACCTTCTTGGTGCGGGAGCGCTGCTCGTGGCGATCGATCACCTGTGCGATCAGCTTCTGGATACCTGAGTCCCCCCTGACGCGGATGTGACCCGCGTCGTAGGCCTCTCGATAGTCGCGGGCCGTGCCCTCCTCGGCGAGCCGGTTGAACTCCGCCCGTTGGAACTCGACCGTGACCCGCGCGTCCTCCGTCGAGGCGGCCTTGCTGATCTTCGGACCCGGCAGCTGCACCCGGAACATCTGGACGTCGCCTCGTCCCCGCAGCTCCAACTCGAAGACCAGCTTGAGCTGGGCGAGGGCCGGCACCTCGGCCTGGAAGCGCTCAATCGCCGTCCTGATCAGGTCCTGGGTCGAAGCCATCTCACCAAGGTATTGGCTTGCGATCGCGGAAGAAGCCTCCGGTCGGCCCATCATCGGGGAGGGTCGCCAGCCAGACGGCGGTGTCGGCGCCCTCCTCGACCGATCTCGCGGCCGCGCTGCCGCCCATGTCGGTGCGGACCCAGCCCGGGCACATCGCGTTGACCTTGACATCGTCCTCGTCCCAGGCGAGCGTGCGGGTGAGAGCGTTGAGCGCCGCCTTGGAGATGCGATAGGCCGCCCGCCCTCCATTCATGTCGGAGAGTTGGCCGGCCCCGCTCGAGACGTTGACTATTCGCGGCTGGGAGCTGCGGTGGAGCAGCGGCAGGAACGCCTCGATCAGCCTCCAGGGGCCGAACGTATTGACCTCCAGGACCTCGTGTGCGCGGTCGAGGTCGTAGTCCGCAGCCCCGATCGGATCGCCGTAGATGCCCGCGTTGTTGACCAACGCGTCGAGATGGCCCGGATCGGAGCCGATCAGCTCCAGGGCCGCGTAGACCTCGTCCTGATCGGTGACATCGAGCTCGATCGGGATGATCCCGTCCCCCTCCTCGACATCATCCGGATCCCGAGCGCCGGCGAAGACGACGAAGTCGTGATCCGCGGCCAGTTGCCGCGCGATCTCCGCCCCGATCCCGCGGCTCGTCCCGGTGACGAGCGCGACCCTCCTCAAAGCTTGTTGCGCTCCAGGAGCTTCTTCCCGATCACCATTCGCTGGATCTCGGAGGTCCCTTCACCGATCAGCAGCAGCGGCGCGTCTCGGTAGAGCCGCTCGATCTCGTACTCCTTCGAGTAGCCGTAGCCGCCGTGGATCCGGAAGGCGTCCTCCACGACCTCCTTGCCGGTCTCGGAGGCGATCAGCTTCGCCATCCCCGCCTCCAGGTCGGAGCGCTCGCCGGCGTCCTTCATCCGCGCCGCCTTGCGGGTGACGAGACGAGCGGCCTCGATCTTCGTCGCCATGTCGGCGAGCTTGAAGAGGATCGCCTGGTGCTGGGCGATCGGCTTGCCGAAGGTCTTGCGCTCCTGGCTGTACTTCAACGCCAGCTCCAGGGCCCGCTGGGCGATTCCGACGCCGCGGGCGGCAACGTTCACCCGCCCGACCTCGAGCGCGTCCATCATCTGTGAGAAGCCCTTGCCGAGCCCCGCTTCCTCACCGCCCAGGATCCGCTCCGGCGGGCACTTGTAGCCCGAGTAGACGAGCTCCGTGGACTCGACGCCCTTGTAGCCCATCTTCTTGATCTTCGGCGGGATCTCGAGGCCCGCGAACCGGCCCTCGTTCTTCTCCTTCCAGGGCTCCTTCTCGGTGATGAAGCAGGTCATCCCCTTGTAGGGCGGGTCGGCCTTGGGGTCGTTCTTCATCAACACGAAGACGACGCTCGAGCCGAGTCCGTTGGTGACCCACATCTTCTGGCCATCGAGCACCCAGTTGCCGTCGTCGTCCTTGGTCGCTGTGGCCTTGATGCCCTGGACGTCGGAGCCCACCTCGGGCTCAGAGAGCGAGAAGGCGGCGCGGATCTCGCCGGTGGCCATCTTCGGCAGGAAGTACTCCTTCTGCTCGTCGGTCCCGAACTTCATCAGCAGATAGGAGCCGATGAAGTGGGTATTGACGACGCCGGAGATCGAGATCCAGCCCCGCGAGAGCTCCTCGACGATCATCGCGTACGTGGTCAAGTCGAGGCCCATGCCGCCGTACTCCTCGGGGATCGTCACCCCGAAGAGGCCGAGCTCCTTCATCTGCTCGACGATCGGCTCGGGGAACTTGTCCTCGTGGTCGTACTCCTCTGCGTTGGGGAGGATCTCGTTGTCGACGAAGTCGTGGACCATCTCGACGATGGCCTTCTGCTCGTCGGTCATCTCCTGATAGGTGCTCTCTTGCTGCTCGGTCGCTACGGCCATTGGCTCCTCTGAAGTCGTGGTTTGAGGCCCTCCCCAGGCTCGGCCAAGGATAGTGAGGGGGCGTTAGTCTCGGCGCCGGGAGTCAGACGATGCCCGGGGACCTCGATGCCCGCGGCAGACCGGTCATCAGCCTCGATGACCTCTGATGGAGAGCGTTCTGGCGGAATGGGCCGAGCCCGACTTCGTCACGGTGATGCACAGCGAGTCCGCCGTGCAGGAATACCAGGGAATCGCGGGCTTTCGCGAAGCCCTCACCGACTGGATGACGCCTTATGAGCGCTTCCGCCTCGCCATTGACGAGGTGATCGTCAAGGACGACAAGCTCGTCTTCCTGGTCCGACAGCTCGCCCGCACCAAACATCAGGGTGTGGAGATCGAGACACCGAGCGGCGCCGTCTGGTCGAGCAGGGGCGGCCGGCTCAATCAGGCTGTCTTCTACCTCGACCAGCACAGCGCGCTGAAGGCGGCCGGGATCGATCCCGACCGCCGATCAGGCGGCTGACTACTCCTCGGCGAGGATCTCGTACAGCTTGCGGCGGGCGTCCTTCAGGATTCCCGCAGCCTTGGTGAGCTGTTCGTCGTCGTCGGCGCGAGCGAGCTGCTTCGCGGCTCCGATCAGGCGGAAGAGCTCCTTGCGGGCCTCGAAGCGCGGCGAGTCCTCGTCGCCCTCCTCCCAGGGCCTCTGGCCCTCGGTCCGCTCGGGTACGGCCTTCTGGCCGTCCTCGGTGAGCGAGTACACCTTGCGGCCCTCGACCTCCTCGGCCGTGACCAGGCCCTCGTCCTCCAGTAGCTGGAGCGTCGGGTAGATCGAGCCGGCGCTCGGGCGCCAGCGGCCGCCGGTGCGCTCCTCGAGCTCGGTGATCATCTCGTAGCCGTGCATGGGTCGGTCGTCGAGCAGCGCCAGGATGGCGCTGCGGACGTCGCCGCGACGGACGCGATGGCGTCCCCGGCCGTATCCGCGGCCGCCCCTCATCTCATGCCGCCCATATCCGTGGCGGCTTCTCTGTCTGTGCATCTGCCTTGTTCCTTTCGATCAATCATGAACTAACACGATATATCGTAACAGGTCGGCACAACGGGTGGCCGGACGGCTTCGCCATCAGATCGCGGCCACCGGCGGCGGCCCCACCCTCCACTAAACGGGTCGCGCTACCGCGCGCCCTCGCACCTCGGGCTTCGCCCTTCGCTCCAAAGTGGAGCCGCCTGGTGGCCGCTAGAGCTCCCAGGCGTAGGTGACCGAGCGCCGGCTGGGGGCCTCGCGCTCGTAGAAGCGGTGGGCGTCCCGGCGGGTCTCGGCGCTGTCGAGCTCGAGGTGTGTGGCTCCGCGCTGACGGGCCCAGTCCTTGGCGTGATCCAACAGCTCCTTCCCCACCCCGTGCGAGCGGTGCTCCGGGCTGACCGCCAGGTCCTCGACCCAGCAGCGTGGCCCGAAACGGACGGAGTTCAGTTCTAGGTACGCGGTGCAGAGGCCGAGGAGCTCCCCGCGACGCTCCGCCACCAGGACAGCGGCCGACTGATCCTCGATTGCGTCCGCGATCGCGGCGCGCGCCCGCTCGGGGTCCCAGCCCGCCGGCACCGACCCGGGCGGGGCGAAGAGCCATTCGTACATGCCGAGCACCCTCTCCACCTCGTCCGGCACAGCCTCTCGGACCTTCGCCACGCCGATCAGGCTATCCGTGCGACCCCCGGGGCGTGCCCCCAGATAGCGTTCCGCCCATGAGAAACCCAAGAGACTTCTTCCACCCCCTTGCGATCGACGCTCCGGAACCGCCGCGCGAGATCCCCTTCAAGCCCTCGCGGATGATCCACTTCTTCGACGCGTCGAACGAGAAGATGCGCGCCAAGGTGCCGGAGATGGCCAAGCAGGCCGACATCCTGCTCGGCAACCTCGAGGACGCGATCTCGGTCGACAAGAAGGTTCCCGCGCGTGACGGCCTGATCGAGGTCGGCAAGGAGGTCGACTTCGGCGACACCCAGCTCTGGACCCGGGTCAACGCCCTGGAGAGCCCCTGGGCGCTCGACGACCTCACCCAGCTCGTCACCGAGATCGGCGAGGTGCTCGAGGTGATCATGGTCCCCAAGGTCGAGGGGCCCTGGGACATCCACTACGTGGACCGCCTCCTGGCTCAGCTCGAGGCCAAGGCGAAGCTCGAGAAACCGCTGCTGATCCACGCGATCCTCGAGACTTCGCTCGGCGTGGTCAACCTGGAGGAGATCGCGACCGCCAGCCCGCGGATGCAGGGGATGAGCTTCGGCCCCGCCGACCTCGCCGCGTCACGACGAATGAAGACGACGCGGGTCGGCGGCGGCCATCCGGGCTACCGGGTGATCGAGGACCCCGACCCCGATGACCCCGAAGCCCCCCGGGCCACAGCCCAGCAGGACCCGTGGCACTACTCGATCGCGCGCATGGTCGACGCCTGCACCTCCGCGGGGATCCTGCCCTTCTACGGGCCCTACGGCGACATCAAGGACGTCCTCGGCTGCGAGACGCAGTTCCGCGCCGCCTTCCTGCTGGGTTGCGTTGGAGCCTGGTCCCTGCACCCCGTCCAGATCGACATCGCCAAGAAGGTCTTCTCTCCCCCGGCGGACGAGGTGCTCTTCGCCAAGAAGGTCCTCGAGGCGATCCCCGACGGCGCCGGCGTCCACATGATCGACGGCAAGATGCAGGACGACGCCACTTGGAAGCAATGCAAGGTGATGGTGAGCCTCGCCGAGATGCTCGCCAAGAAGGACCCGGAGCTCGCCGAGGCCTACGAGATCAAGGTGTGAGCGAGCCCTTCCGGCACCGTCTCCGCGTCCGCTACAACGAGTGCGACCCGCAGGGCGTCGTCTTCAACGCGAACTACCTGACCTACTTCGACCTCACGATGGGCGAGCTCTGGCGAGAGCTTGGCGGGTATCAGGCGATGGTCGATGCGGGCGTGGACATGGTGGTCGCCGAAGCGACGATTCGCTACCTCGCGCCGCTTCGCTTCGACGACGAGCTCGAGCTCGTCGCCAGGATCAGGCGGCTCGGCGATACCTCGATGACGACGGAGCTGGTGATCGAGGACGGCGGCGAGCCCGCCGCCGAGGGGGAACTCAGGCACGTCTTCATCGAGACCGGCACCGGTAGGACTGCGCCGATCCCGGACCCGATCCGGGCCGGTCTCGCCCGCTACGCGACGCGGTAGCGCCGCTCAGTCGAGAGCGGGGGCCTCGGGCAGATGCTCGAGCGCCGAAGCGAGCTCCTCCTCCGGCATCTCCAGGTCCTCGAGCTCACCCGCGAAGTAGGCGGCATAGGCAGACATGTCGAAGTGGCCATGCCCCGAGAGGTTGAAGAGGATCACCCTCTCCTCCCCGGCCTGCTTGGCCTCCTCGGCCTCCTCGAAGACGGCGCGGATCGCGTGGGCCGGCTCGGGTCCGGGGATGATCCCCTCGCAGCGGGCGAAGCGAACGGCCGCCTCGAATGCCGCCGTCTGGGCGATCGCCCGGGCCTCGACCAGGCCCTCCTTGACGAGTGCGGAGAGGCCGGGAGCGTCGCCGTGATAGCGGAGACCGCCGGCGTGCACGGGCGGCGGAACGAAGTCGTGGCCGAGCGTGTACATCGGCATCAGCGGCGTCATCCCCACGGTGTCCCCGAAGTCGTACGCGTACCGGCCCCGGGTCAGGGTCGGGCAGGCGGCCGGCTCGGCGCCGACGAACCTCGTCTCGGTGCCCTCGCGGAGGCGCTGACGCAGGAAGGGGTAGGCGATGCCGGCGAAGTTCGATCCACCTCCGACGCAGCCGATGATGACGTCCGGAGCCTCCCCCGCCATCTCCATCTGCTCGATGCACTCCTGGCCGATCACCGTCTGATGCAGGCAGACGTGGTTGAGCACCGAGCCGAGGGAGTAGTTGGTGTCCTCGGCTCCGGCAGCGACCTCAACGGCCTCAGAGATCGCGATCCCGAGGCTGCCCGACTCGTGGACCGCCTGGGAGCGGCCGGCTTCCGTCAAATCGGAGGGGCTGCGGTGGACGGTCGCCCCCCAGGTCTCGATCATCGCCTTGCGGTAGGGCTTCTGGTCGTAGGAGATGCCCACCATGAAGACCTCGCACTCGAGGCCGAAGAGCTGGCAGGCGAGGGCCAGGGCCGAGCCCCACTGTCCCGCCCCGGTCTCCGTCGCGAGCTTTCTGACCCCGGCCTCCCGGTTGTAGAAGGCCTGTGCAACGGCCGTGTTCGGCTTGTGGGAGCCGGCCGGCGAGACCCCCTCGTACTTGTAGTAGATATGCGCCGGCGTATCGAGCTCTTCCTCCAGGCGGCGCGCGCGCAGCAGCGGCGTTGGTCGCCAGAGCCGGTAGATGTCGCGGACCTCATCCGGGATTTCGATGTCCGGGTCGGTCGACACCTCCTGGACGATCAGTCCCACGGGGAAGATCGGCGAGAGGTCGTCGGGCCCGAGCGGGTCGCCGGTGGCTGGGCTGAGAGGCGGTGGCGGCGGATCGCCGGGCAGGTCGGCGAGCAGGTTCACCCAGCTGGTCGGAATCTGATCCTCGGAGAGCTGGAACTTCACCTGATCGCCCATGGCCGGGCGATTCTATGTGTCTTTGTAAGCGGCTCGGCTAGGCAAGGCGCTGCTTGAGCGCCTCGAGCTGCATCTGTAGCGGATCGGGGAGCTGGTCGCCGAAGCGGGCCAGGTGCTCCTCGACCTGCGGCAGCTGCGCCTTTACGGCGTCCGGATCGACGTCGAGGAGAACGCGCATATCATCCGCGCTCAGTTTGAGGCCCTCGGCGTCGATCTCGCCCTCGGCCGGGACGCGGCCGATCGGCGTGTCCACAGCCTCTCCCTCGTCGTCGCAGCGGCGGAAGATCCACTCGAGGACGCGGATGTTGTCGCCGAAGCCGGGCCAGACGAAGTTGCCCTCATCGTCCTTGCGGAACCAGTTGACGAGGAATACCTTCGGCAGCTTCGCCCCGTCGCGCTCGGCCACCTCGAGCCAGTGCCCGAAGTAGTCGGCCATGTTGTAACCGCAGAACGGCAGCATGGCCATCGGGTCGAAGCGCAGCTCGCCGACCTTGCCGTCGGCGGCCGCGGTCTTCTCGACCGACATGGTCGCTCCGAGGAAGACGCCGTGCTCCCAGTCGAACGCCTCGGTCACGAGGGGCACCACGGTGGCGCGGCGTCCGCCGAAGAGGAAGGCGTCGATCGGGACTCCCGCCGGGTCCTCCCACTCCTCCGCGATGCAGGGGCACTGCGCGGCTGGGGTGGTGAAGCGGGCGTTGGGGTGCGCGGCCGGATCATCGGAGTCGGGCGCCCACTCGTTGCGCTTCCAATCGATCGCGTGGTCCGGCGGCTCGCCGGTCATCCCCTCCCACCAGACGTCGCCGTCGTCGGTGCGGGCGCAGTTGGTGAAGATCGTGTTCTTCTCGACCGTCCCCATCGCGTTCGGGTTGGTCTTGTGGCCCGTGCCCGGGGCGACGCCGAAGAACCCGGCCTCGGGATTGACGGCATACAGCCGCCCGTCCTTGCCGAACTTCATCCAGGCGATGTCGTCTCCGACCGTTTCGACAGTCCAGCCCTCGAGCTTCGGGATCAGCATGGCCAGGTTGGTCTTGCCGGAGGCCGACGGGAAGGCGCCGCCGACGTACTTCACCTTGCCCTCCGGCGAGGTCAGCTTGAGGATCAGCATGTGCTCGGCGAGCCAGCCCTCGTCGCGCGCCATCACCGAGGCGATGCGAAGGGCGAAGCACTTCTTGCCGAGCAGGGCGTTGCCGCCGTAGCCGGAGCCGAAGGACCAGATCTCGCGCGTCTCGGGGTAGTGGACGATGTATTTCGTGTCGCTGCAGGGCCAGGAGACGTCCTCCTGCCCGTCGGCGAGCGGCATCCCGACCGAATGGACGCAAGGGACGAACTCCCCGTCCTCGCCGAGGACCTCGAGCGCATCGGCGCCCATCCGGGTCATGATGCGCATGGAGGCCGCGACGTAGGCCGAATCGGTGAGCTGGACGCCGATGTGCGAGATCGGCGAGCCGAGCGGGCCCATCGAGAAAGGCACCACGTACATGATGCGGCCGCGCATCGAATGGCTGAAGAGCTTCTTGAGGACATCGCGCATCTCGGCGGGCTCGCGCCAGTTGTTGGTGGGGCCGGCGTCCTCCTCACGCTGCGAGCAGATGAAGGTGCGGTCCTCGACGCGGGCGACGTCAGACGGATTGGAGCGGGCCAGGTAGGAGTTGGGGCGCTTGGCCTCGGAGAGCTTCTCGAACGTTCCGGCGTCGACCAGTCGCCGGGCGAGTGCGTCGTACTCCTCGGGAGAGCCGTCGCACCACTGAATCGAGTCGGGCTGGGTCAGCTCGGCGATCTGCTCAACCCACGAAACGAGCTTGGCGTGCTTGGTCGGTGCCCCAGTTGCGGCGGTCGTCTCACTCACTGATGCGCTCAACTCCTTGATCGATGGATTTGTTCCCCCGTCCCTGGCGGGCGCGAGATGCTCTCACACCGGCCCGTCGAATCGTTTTATAGGGGGTTTGTTCGAGCCAGCGGGTCCATATCCGGTCCTCGGGGGAAGCCTAACCCGGACGCGGCACCACCATGACCGGGCAGGACGCGCCCCTGATCACACGGGCGGAGACGCTGCCGATCAGCAGTCGCATCACTGGGCCGAAGCCGCGCGAACCGAGCACCAGGAGTTCGATCCCAACCTCGGCAGCCTCGAGCAGCTTCTGAACCGGGTCCCCCCTCTCCAGCATCGGCAGGGCGCGCAACTCTGGGGGCAGCCGGGACACGGCGTCGTACAGACGGCTCTGAAAATCCGGTCCCACGTCGGCTCCCGCCTGGGCCGCAGCTGCTGCGGCCCTGGGCGGGATGGGGGCAAGCACGCCGATCACCTTCATCGACGCCCCGAACTTCGTGGCCAGCTTGGCCGCCTCATCGAGGGCGGCATGGGACTCCGCCATGCCGTCGTAGCCGACTCCGACGACGCGCAGGCGGTCCTGGGAGTGATCCCCGTGCGCGTAGCCCTTGGGGGCGATGACCAGGCGGCAACGGGCGCCGTGGAGGAGGTGCTCGGCGACGCTGCCCGGCGCCACCGAGCCGACGTGCGCATGGTGCATGGACCCGAGCGCGATGAGGTCGGCCTCACCCCTCTCCGCGAGCGCCTGGAAGGTGTCGGCGGGCGATCCCTTCTCGACGTGGACGACGTTGAGCTCCCCGCCGTCCCTCTCGACGACGCGCCTGGCCAGGACGAGGGCATCCTCGCCGCGCTCGTTCTCCTCGTATCCGGCGACGACCTTGGGGTACAGAGGCTGATCCGTCATCGCGTTTTTGAGGCTAGCCCCCGACCTTTGTCGATTCTCAGTGGCGGCATTCGTCGTCGTGGTGAAATGACGAACGAGTGGAGAAGCCGACTCAGGGGCTCGAGGCTAGGCCGGGACCTTGGCGGCGCTCAACACCGCGTCGAGCAGTCCCGGGAAGCGTGCGTCCAGGTCATCGCGGCGGAGCCAGGTCATCTTGGTGGTCCCCTGACGCTCCTGGCGAATCACGCCGGCCTCACGCAGGGTCCGGAAGTGATGGGTCAGCGTCGACTTGCTGATCTCGAGGCCGAAGCCGCCGCAGGGCCGCCCCTCGGTGGACTCGTCGAGGCGTCGGACGATCTCCAGCCGGTGCGGGTCGCTGAGCGCATGCATCACGCCCGCGAGCTCGATCTCGTTCCTCTCTGGGTGATGAATCTCCATACCGGTGAGCATAGCTTGTTCGACAACCATCGAACCTTCTGGTACGATGTTCATCGTACTATCAAACCGGCAGGAGGACAGGGCATGCCCGCCACCCAAGACATCGAGAGAACGAGCGTCGCCCCCGAGCAGGACCATCCGAGCGACGTGCGCCATCCCAGTCCCTCCCGGCGCGCGGCCGCGATCGAGGCGGCGTACATTCTGGAGGCCGTTCGCAAGTGAACCCCGTCACCGCAGCGAGGGGAATGGTGAGGCGCAACTCCAATGCCCTGCTGCTGGTCGTCTGTCTCGGCCAGTTCATGGTGGTCCTCGACGTCTCGATCGTGAACGTCGCGCTGCCGTCGATCAAGGACGCGCTCGGCTTCTCGACCAACGGCCTGCAGTGGGTCCTGAACGGCTACACCCTGACCTTCGCGGGCTTCCTTTTGCTCGGCGGGCGCGCGGCCGACCTCTTCGGCCGCAGGCGCATGTTCTACGCCGGCACCCTCCTCTTCTCCGGTGCCTCGCTGATCTGTGCGATCGCCCCCACCGCCGGGACGCTGGTCGCCGCGCGAGCGCTCCAGGGCATCGGTGGGGCGATCCTCTCGCCCGCCACCCTGGCGATCATCACCACGTCCTTCGATGAAGGCGCGCCGCGCAACCGCGCCCTCGGCGCCTGGGGCGCGGTCGGCGCGATCGGTGCGACCGCCGGAGTACTTCTCGGGGGGATCCTGACTGAGGCCTTCAGCTGGCCGGCAATCTTCCTGATCAACGTCCCGATCGGGCTCGGGATCGTGCTGTTCAGCAGCCGCCTGATCCCCGAGGGCCGCAGCGAATCCGAGAACCGGCACTTCGACCTCCCCGGCGCGATCCTGGTCACGCTCGGGATGACCGCGCTGACCTACGGGATCGTCACCTCCGACAGGCTCGCCTGGGGCTCGCTCGGCGTGCTCGGCCCGGTCGCTGCCGGGGTGGCGCTGCTGCTGGCGTTCGGCCTCTATGAGAACAACCTGGCCAGGCAGCCGGACCGGACTGCGCTGATGCCCCTGAGCGTCTTCAAGCTACGGAACCTCCGAGCCGCGAACCTCGTGATCTTCCTGCTCTACGGCGCGATCTTCGGCTTCTGGTTCTTCCAGTCCCTCTACATGCAGGGGACTCTCCACTACAGCGCGCTCAAGACTGGGCTGGCATTCGTCCCGATGACCATCGCCGTCGGCACGGGCGCGACCCTGGCGCCGCGCCTCGCAAAGGTGATCGGAGCGCGGTGGGTGCTTGCTGCGGGGATGCTCTCGGCGACGGTCGGCGAATTCCTCCTGACGAGCGTGCATCCTGGCGGGAGCTACCTCGCAAACGTGTTCCCCGGCGGGGTGCTCGGCGCGCTCGGACTGGGCCTCGCACTGGTTCCGGCGACGATCGTGGCGGTGCAGGGCGTCCCCCGCGCCCTCAGCGGTCTGGCCTCGGGCGTGCTCAACACCTCGCGCTTCATCGGGGCGGCGCTCGGCCTCGCGGTGCTCAGCACCCTCGCCGCCAACCACACTTCATCCGAGATCAAATCGGGCACCTCGGCCGCCAAGGCCCTCACCGACGGCTTTCAGCTTCAGTTCGAGGTAGGCGCGCTCTTCTGCCTCGTCGGGGTGGTGGCGGCGGTCGTCCTGCTCCGCCCGCAGCGGGCGGAAGCGGCGGAGGTCGGCGCCACGATGGCCGAGGCCGAGCGGGCGTAACCGGTCGGACCGCACTCCTCGCTCACAGCGGGGCGGCCTGGCTGCCGCTAGATTTCCCGCCCCGATGCGCTTCTACGAGTTCGAGAGCCGCCGGATCGTCGAGCGGGCAGGCATTCCGGTCACCGAATACGGCTTCTGCAAGACCGCGACCGAGGCGCGCGAGGCCGCGGAGCGGATCGGTGGCCCGACGGTGATCAAGTCACAGGTCCTGACCGGGGGCCGGATGAAGGCGGGCGGCGTCAAGTTCGCCGACACCCCGGAGGAGGCTGAGACCCACGCCGCAGACATCCTCGAACTCGAGATCAACGGCCACATGCCCGTGGGCGTCCTGGTCGATCCCAAGGCCGAGGTCGAGCAGGAGTACTACGCCGCCGTGCTCTGGGACGGCCGTGCCAAGCGCCCGATGATGCTCTTCTCGGACATGGGCGGCATCGACATCGAGGAGGTCGCGGAGAAGCACCCCGACCACGTCGGCCGTGGCCTCCTCTCGAACCTTCACCCCGTCCCCGACTTCCGCGCCAAGGAGGTCGTCGCGGCCGCCGGCGGCCTCACCGGCCGCGAGCTCACCCGCGCCACGCCGATCCTCGCCCGTCTCGCCCAGCTGCAGCGCGACTACGACATGACGCTCGCCGAGATCAACCCGCTCGCGCGGCTCTCCGACGGCTCCTTCGTCGCCCTCGACGCGCACATGGAGATGGAGGATGAGGCGGTCGGGCGCCACCAGAAGACGCTCGAGGAGATCGGCGTCGAGCTGGAGGAGCCGCGAGAGCTCTACGAGCCCTCCGAATTCGAGCGCAACGTGAAGGCGATCGACGAGGCGGACCATCGCGGCGTGATTCAGGGCAAGGATCACGGCTTCACCGGCAACCTCGGCCTCGTGATCGGCGCCGGGGGCGGCTCGCTCACCCTCACCGACGCAGTCCGCAGCCAGGGCGGCAAACCCGCCAACTACGCCGAAATCGGCGGCAACCCCTCCGTGGCGAAGGCGTGTGGTCTCGCCAAGGAGGTCCTGAAGAAGGACGGCGTCGAGAAGATCGCGGTGATGATGTCGATCGTCTCCAACACTCGTGTCGACATCGTCGCCCGCGGCGTGATCAAGGCCTGCCTCGAGCTCGGCAAGGACCCCGCCGAGACGATCACGGTGTTCCGCATCCCCGGCGCCTGGGAGGAGGAGGGCGCGAAGATCCTCGATAAGTACGGCGTCGGGTTCCGCGACCGCTCCACCTCGATGTGGGACGCAGCGGGAGAGGCGGTCGAAAAGGTCCAGGAGGCGGCCGCGTGAGCATCCTTCTCAACGAGGACTTCACGTTCATCGTCCAGGGGATCACCGGGCGCGAGGCCGTCAACCTCACGAAGGAGTGTCTGGACTACGGCTCAAAGGTCGTCGGCGGTGTCACCCCGGGCCGCAGGGGCCGGGAGGTCCACGGCGTGCCGGTCTTCGACACCGTCGAGCAGGCCGTCGCGCACCACGGCGGCCCGATCGACGGCGCCGTGGTCACGGTCCCACCGGCCTTCACCAAGGACGCAGTCTTCGAGGCCATTGAGAACGGCATCAACCTGATCGTCGTCGTCACCGAGCGGATCCCGCGCCGCGACGTCGCGGAGATGGTCGAGCTGGGCAATCTGCGGGGCTCGCGGATCATCGGCCCCAACTGCCTCGGGATCATCGCGCCGGGCGTCAGCAAGATGGGCGGCATCGGCGGCCCTGCCAAGGACGCCGCCAAGGCGTACGAGCCCGGCTCGATCGGCGTCATGTCCCGCTCCGGCGGGATGACCACCGAGATCTCCTCCACGCTCACCGCCGCCGGTCTCGGCGTCTCCACCGCCGTCTCGATCGGGGGCGACGCGATCATCGGCTCCACCTACGCCGAGCTCATGCCGTTCTTCGAGAAGGACGAGCAGACCGAAGCGATCGTGATCTACACCGAGCCGGGCGGCCGGATGGAGGCCGAGCTGGTCGACTGGCGCGAGGCCAACGACTCGAAGCTGCCGATCGTCGCCTTCATGGCGGGCAAGTTCATGGACGACGAGGAGATGAAGGGCATGAGCTTCGGGCATGCGGGGACCATCGTGGAGGGCGCCGAGGACTCCGCCACCCAGAAGATCGCCCGCCTCGAGGCCGCCGGCATCCCCGTGGTCGAGCGGATCGATGAGATCCCAGAGGCTGTCAAGGACAAGGTTGGAGCCAAGGTCTGATGTCCCAGCATCGGAACAACACCCAATCAACGGAGGGAATCTTCATCGACGTCGAGGTTTCCGACGAGATCCGGAAGGACGCCGAGATGGCGGCGAAGCTCGAGGAGGTCTGCCCGGTCGACATCTTCGACGTCCGCGAGGACGATGACAGCGTCGCGATCGTCCGCGAGAACCTCGACGAGTGCGTCCTCTGCAACCTCTGTGTGGAGGCCGCGCCCCCGGCTGGAGTCGTCGTCAAGAAGCTCTACGACGGCACTGAGCTGCGGCGCTAGCCCTCGACCGTGGCCTCGGAGCCTCCCACCCCGCTCCTCGATGAGATTCCCGGCGACCCGCTTTCACTTGGTTGCTCTTCGCTCACCGGCGCTGAGACACGGACCCGCTCCGAGAATCACGCGACTACTTCCTCTTTTTCTTCTTCTTGTGCTTCTTCTTCTGGCACTTCTTCTTGTGCTTCTTGTGCTTCTTCGCCGCGACCGCGTGGTGCTTCTTCTTGTGCTTCTTCTTGCACTTGGTCGGGTTGCTCGGGTTGGCCGGACAGGCCGGAGTGGCGGAGGATGGCGGGCCGACGAGCTTGTCCACCACATTGCGGCCGTTGGTGACGTAGAGATTGCAGCTCGCGTCCTGGCCCAACGACCACGGCACATTGAGAGCGCCCGGGGCGCTTTCGGCGCGATCGCCTCCCGCGAACGGGATGCCGAGCTTGATCGAGCGGAGCTCGCCGGCGCAGAGATCGATGTAGAGGTAGCGCCCGGCCAGCGCGGGGATCTGGGTCCCGCGGTAGACGTAGCCGCCGATGATCGCGCAGCCATGCGCGACGTCGCCACCAGGGTCGTTGTGCGGGTACGCGAAGACCGGAGGGGTCGCCCCTGGGCAGCTGCCGGCGAAGCCCTCGCAGGCCGGCCAGCCGAAGTTGGCGCCGCGTCCGACGGCGGGCGCTGGCGCCAGGTCGATCTCCTCCCAGGACCCCGCGCCGACGTCGCCGATGGTCAGATCACCGGTTCCGGCGTCGAATGAGAATCGCCAGGGATTGCGAAGGCCGAACGCCCAGATCTCATGACGCGCGGAGCCGGATGAGGCGAACGGGTTATCGGGCGGGATCGAGTAGGCGCCCGGGGTCGCCCCATGCGGATCGATACGTAGCAGCTTGCCGTTGAGCAGAGCGAGGTTCTGTGCGGTCGCGTCGTGGTTGTCCGCGTCTCCGGCCGAGATGTAGAGATAGCCGTCCCTGCCGAACTGGAGCTGCCCGCCGTTGAGATCGTCCATCGCATTCGGGCGGGAGATCGTCAGAACCGGACGGCGGGTCGCGGCGTCGGCGACGTTGGGATTCGAGCTGACGTGGAACTCGTCGACGTGGCCGAGTCCCTCCTGTCCATCGGCGGCGGCCGTGCCGGTGTAGAAGACATAGAAGAGGCCGGTCCGCGCATAGTTCGGGTCGAAGGCCATCGACAGCATGCCCCGATCCCCGACCGTTGTAGTCCGGTCGTGAATGTCCAGGAACTGGCTCGTGGTGCCGTCGTGGACGACCTGGATGCGGCCCCCGCGCTCCACGACGAAGAGGCGCGGGTCGCCCGGGGGCGAGGTCATGTAGACCGGCTCGATGAAGTTTCCGACCGACTGCAGGCTGACGGCCCCGGCGCCCTGCGCCATCGAGAACACTGCCGCCACGCACCCGGCCACGAGTGCGATCCAAGTACGCATTCGCATCCCGCCGGACATCATGCTCCCTTTCCAGGCGGATGAACCGCACTAATAGCGGTTAGTGGTCGCTCTTTGTAGGGGCCCTCGACCGGGACGTCGATGTAGGCGGCCTGCTCGGGCCTTGAGCATAGTTAGGCCGACACCGCGGGCGTCGAGATGGAGGCGGGCGAGCAGGCGCGGAGTAGTCGACTACGACCTCGAAGAGCTCCACCGGCCAGAGATCCAGCGCCAGGGCCAGCGAATGGAGCGGCTCACCTGGGTAATCCTCGCGAAGTCACCGCAGCTGGGAAGTCCCTGCAAACTCAGAGGCACCGCTACCGGGATTCGAACCCGAGTGCGGTGATCCGCTTGGCGCTGGCAAGCGGAGTTAATGCCTCACCCGTCAACCTGACCTCGCGCGGGAGATGGTCGAGAACGATGTCGGCGGCCTTCAGCACCGAGTGCCACAGGGACGCCGCTGAGATCGTCAGCGCGACACCGGAGACGGCCAGAGCCACGATCTGCGGCGCGTCCATGTGCGGAGCCTGTGTCCTTGCGGCCTAGCCCTTTTGGTTACGTTGCCCCAAGATGAGGGCCAGGTCGAACTCGCGTCCCGGGAGGTATCGCTACAGGCCCGATGACGGAGTAACGAAGATCGCCCAGGTGTTCATTCTGCGAACCGACGGCAAGATTCGACGAAGCTCCCTTTCGAGCTAGTGAACAAACAGCTAGCTCAGCCCTGGTGGGTGACCCGGCCCTGGCCTAGGGGAACGGGATCCGCTTGGCGTTGGTCTTCGCCCTTGGCGTCGAGCAGGACCACCTCGACCAGCTGTTGCTCAACTTCAACAAGCGAACGGCCCCCGGAGGGACCGCTCGCTCCCAGATATACAGGAGGGGGACGCGCCCCTTGGGGGGTGTCAAACGCGCCCCCCTCTGCGGAGATAACGATTCGCCCTAGCTTGAGCTTGCGTGGGGAGCCAAGGCCTAGATCCGCTTTGCATGGAAAGCGGTGCTGTTGGCCGCGGATGCCCACAGCGGGAGAGTCGTGGAGCACGAAAGCCGACTCAGGGCGTCCACTTCGCGGCCAGCGTCTCGAAAATTGCTCCGCCTGCGGTATTGGAGTCGTCGCCGACGGCCATGCAGAAGCGCCGGTTCGGACAGGAGACATCGCCGAGGTGCGGGCTCGAGCCGCTATCGGGGTTCGGGATCGTCTCGAGTTTCCAGCTCGCTCGGTCGAACCGCTCGGCGATCACGATCTGCCGACCGGTCGAAACAAGAGCATCGCCCACGGCGTGACACGCCCGTCGTCCCGGACAGCTGACGTCGAAGAGGTGGGCGCTGGGTCGCCCGCTCGGTCCGGGCGGATTCGGGGTGCGCATGACCGACCACTTCGAGCCGACCCGGCGCTCGACCAGGGTGGTGACATCGCGCACTGGGGGGAAACCGGGCACGGGCGTCTCATTGGCAGAGGAGTCTCCGACGGCGAAGCAAACCGGTCCGCTCGGACAGGAGACGCCCCAGAACTCGGCGCCGAGGGCGCCCTCGGGCTCCGGCGCAGACTGCAGGCCCCACGAGTTGACCCGCCCGAACCAGCGCTCGGCGAGCGGCACGGGGTCGAACGGGCCATTCGACTGACCGACTGCGGTGCAGGTCCGCTTCAGGGGACACGAGACATCGAAGAGGCGATTGCGCGGAGGATCAGCATTCGGGATGGGCTGGACTTGCCAGCCGGTGCCGTCCCAGCGCTCGGCGAGTGAGCTGGTGGCGTCGTCTCCGATCGCGGTGCACGCCAGGAGCCGCGAGCAGGAGACGGCGCGGAGTGCGCCGCCCGGTACGGCCGGACTCGGCTGATGCGACCAGCTCGTCCCGTTCCAGAGCTCGATCAGCGGCGTCGAGGACGATTCTGAGCTGCCGACCGCGAAGCAGACGTTCGGCCGCGGACAGGAGACGCCGTTCAGCGAGATGGGGGTCGAACTGAACGGGTCCGGGGTCGGCACGATCTTCCAGCTCGTGCCGTCCCAGTGCTCGGCTACCGTCGAATAGGTCGGATTGATCGTACAAGGCGGTGTGTCATTGCAGATGATCGTCCCGCCGACGGCCATGCACGAGTTCGCCGAGGTGCAGTCGACGGCGTTGAGGCTGGTGTCGTTGGCGCCAGCGACGTTCGGTGTCGGCGACACCGTCCACGCGGCCGAGGCCGCGGAGGGCGTGAGCAACAAAGCCGCGGTCGCAAACAGGACCAGGCGAACTGATCGAAGCGACATCTGCCCGTCAACCTACGCCTCCGGTCAGGGGGGGTCAAGCGCCGCCAGCGCACTCTCGGCGCTCGACGTGAGTAACCGGATCGCCGAGGACGGTCACCTAGGGACGGCCCGCCGCTGCGAGGATCCCCGAAAGCGCCGGTTTGGACGAGAAGCAGCTATTCCGACGCCGACTGCGGAACTGACTGGCGAACAACTGGCGAACAAGCTGCCCGCCGCACATTAGCAAGCGGAATTCGGGCACCCTGCCCCGTATGAACTTCATCGAGGACGTGATGGAGCGCTCCAAGGCCTCGCGGTTGGGGATCGTCGCGATCGACCGGGAGGACATGCGCCATGAGTGGCATTTCGGCGAGCTGATCGCCCGGAGCGCCGGGCTCTCGGGCGCGATGGCGGCCCGCGGGGTTGAGCGCGGCGACGCCGTCATGACCCTGATCGGGAGCCGGATCGAGTGGGTGTTGACCATGCTGGCCTGCTTCCGGATGGGAGCCGTGGCGATGCCGTGCAACCCGCAGCTGCGACGCAAGGATCTCGAGGTGAGGGTCGGGGCTGCACAGCCGCAGCTCTGCATCGGGCAGCAGGAGCTGCTCGGCGAGCTGCCCGGCGGCGTGCCGGCGATGGACCTCGCGGACGTCGCCGAGGTCCTCGATGAGGACGAGCCCCAGGAAGCCCCGGCGGGCGTCGCCGACCTCGCCCCCGACGACCCCGCGGCGATCATCTTCACCTCCGGCACCAGCGGCGACCCGAAGGGGGTCGTCTATCCGCAGCGCTATCTCCTGGGCCAACGCCTGCAGGCCCAGCACTGGGTCGGGGCGCGCGAAGGCGAGCTCGCCTGGTGCACCGCCGCGCCGGGCTGGTCGAAGTCCACCCGGAACGCCTTCATCGCCCCCTGGCTTGCAGGCGCCACCGCGCTGCTCCACGACGCGCGCTTCGACCCGGCCGAACGGCTCGATGTGATCGAGCGCGAGGGCGTCAACGTCCTCTGTCAGGCCCCGACCGAGTACCGGATCCTGGCCAAGCGGGCCGACCTCCGCCCGATCCCCGCGCTGCGCCGAATGATCTCAGCCGGGGAACCGCTCAACCCGGAGGCGATCCGGCTGTTCAGGGAGAGGATGGGCATGGGCATCGGCGACGGCTACGGGCAGACCGAGACCGGTCCGGTGACGGGGATGCGGCCGGACGAGGACGACCCGGCGCGCGACGGGTCCATGGGCCGGCCCCTGCCGAGGATCGACGCGCGCGTCGTGGACGGTGAGCTCCAGGTGCGACCGGACACCGTTCCCACCTTCTTCAGCCACTACCTCGGTGAGCCCCCGTTCGAGGGCGAGTGGTGGGCGACCGGCGACCACGTCCGCCAGGACGATGATGGGTACCTCTGGTTCGAGGGCCGGGACGACGACATCATCATCACCGCCGGCTACCGGGTCGGTCCATTCGAGGTCGAGTCCGCCCTGGTCTCACATCCCGCGGTGGCGGAGGCCGCCGCGGTCCCGGCGCCGGACGACGAGCGCGGCTCGGTGGTCCGCGCGATCGTCGTGCTGGCGAACGGCGAGCCCTCCGACCGACTCGCAAGAGAGCTGCAGGAGCACGTGAAGGGCGTCACCGCGCCCTACAAGTACCCGCGGATCGTGGAGTTCGCCGACGAGCTGCCGAAGACGCCGAGCGGCAAGATCAAGCGGGCGGAGCTGCGCGGCATGCGATGAGGAGGGAGTGGGCGAGCTTCGCCGGGATCTTCATCGTCACCAACCTCGGGCTGTTGGCGGTGGGCGCGACGCTCGCGGTCCTCCCCCACTACGTCAAGGACAGCCTGGACGGCTCTGATCTGGAAGTCGGGATCGTCAGCGGCGCCTTCGCCTTCACGGGGATCGTCTGCCGCCCGATCGCGGGCAACCTGGCCGACCGCCGCGGCCGCAAGCCGACCGTGATCGTCGGGGCCCTGCTCGCCGCGATCGCGGGTTGTCTCTACTTCGTCCCGGCTGGGATCCCGGGGCTGATCGTCGCGCGCTTCTTCCTGGGCGCCGGGGAGGGAACGGTGTTCACCGCCGGCTCGGCCTGGAACGTCGACATGGCCCCGGAGGAGCAGCGGGGCCGGATGATCGGTCTCTACGGGCTCGCGATCTGGACCGGCCTGACCCTCGGTCCCCCGATCGGGGTGCTGCTCCAGCACGTCGGCGGCTTCCATCTCGTCTGGGCCTTCGCCGCCGGAGCTCCCCTGCTCGGCGCCGCGATCGCCTCCCGTCTGCCGGAGACCTACACGGCACGGCAGGACGTGGACCGCGGGCCGTTCATCTCCCGCGAAGCGCTCGGGCCAGGCGGGACCTTTGCTCTCAGCGTCGTCGGGTTCGCCGCCGTTTCAGCATTCATCGTCCTCAGCCTGGACCAACGCGGGATCGGGCATGGTCCGGCGGTCTTCAGCGTCTTCGCCGCGACGGTGGTGGCGACGCGGTTGGTCGCCGGGGGACTTCCCGACAAGATCGGCGCGGCGCGATGCGCCGTGGGCGCCGCGCTGATCGAGACCGTCGGGCTGATCCTGCTCGGCGCCGCACAGGATCTCGCCGTCGTGATCGTCGGCGCGATCGGAATGGGCGCCGCCTTCTCCCTCCTCTTCCCCTCGCTCTCCCTGGTGGCGATCAACCGGGTCGGCCCCGAGCGTCGCGGCGTGGCGATGGGCACGTTCACGGCCAGCTTCGACCTGGGGATGCTGGTCGGCTCACCGCTGGTTGGAGGCGCCGCTGCCATCGCCGGCTACAGCGCAGCCTTCTACGTGGCGGCGGCAGCGGCCCTCGCCTGCGCCGCCTTCTCGCTCTCGATGTCGCGCGCCCCGGCCGTCGAGCGGCCGGCGTTCGCCGACATCGCGTAGTCCGGGTCGCCCTCAGTACGCTCCGGAGAGGGAACCCAACCAAGGAGAGGGATGGCCAGGACAAGCACCGCAGCCGATTCGACGATCGACCGCAAGCGGATCAACAAGCTCACGGAAGAGCAAATGGCCCGCTTTCGCGAGCACACTCCGACCTCCGCCGAGTACTTCGACCGCGCGCGCAAGGTCATGCCGGGCGGCGTGCCCTCCTCCTTTCAGCTCAACGACCCCTGGCCCGTCTACATCGACCGTGGCAAGGGCGCGCTGGTCTGGGACGTCGACGGCTCCGAGTACGTCGACTTCCACAACGGCTTCGGCGTCATGTGCGTCGGGCACGCGAACCCAGTCATCGGCGAGGCGGTCAAGGCCCGCGTGGACGAGGGGACACACTTCGCCGCCCCGACCAACGGCTCGATCGTCTCGGCCGGAAACCTGGTCGAGCGTTTCGGACTGCCCCAGTGGCGCTTCTCGAACTCGGGGACCGAGTCCACGATGTCGGCGATCCACCTCGCTCGCGGTGCCACAGAGCGCGACCTGATCATCAAGATCGAGGGCTCCTACGACGGCCACCACGACGCGGTGATGGTCTCCTGCTACCCCGAGCTCGACGAGCTCGGCCCGCGCGAGAGCCCCAACCCGATTCCCTTCGGAGCCGGCTACCCGCAGGCGGTTGTCGAGCTGACCCGACCGGTCCCATTCAACGACCCGGAGATCCTCGAGGGACTGCTGAAGAAGTACGAGGGCAAGATCGCCGGGCTGATCATGGAGCCGGCGATGATGAACATCAACATCATCCCGCCGAAGGACGGCTACCTCGAGCGTGTCCGGGAGCTCTGCACCGAGTACGGCGTGAAGCTCATCTTCGACGAGGTGAAGACCGGCGCCACCATCTCCTACGGCGGCGCCACCGGCCGCTTCGGGGTCGAGCCGGACATGATCTGCCTCGCCAAGGCGATCTGCGGCGGCTACCCGGGCGGCGCGATCGGGATGACCGCGGAGCTCGGCGAAGTGGTCGCCACGGACAAGGTGCACCAGATCGGCACGTTCAATGGCAATCCCTTGGTGATGGCGGCGGCCGAGGCCACGCTGACCAAGGTCCTGACCCCGGACGCCTACGAGAAGCTCGAGGCGACCAACGAATCACTCAAGGCGCGCTGCCAAGAGATCATCGACCGCTACGAGATCCCTGCCTACACCCAGGGCCTGGGAGCCAAGGGCTGCGTCATCTTCTCCCCGGAGCCGATCTACGAGTACCGCGACTACCTCACCAAGGTCGACGGCGACCTCTCCACCCTCGCCTGGCTCTACCACATGAACCACGGCATCTTCATGACCCCGGGCGTCGAGGAGGAGTGGACCCTCTCGATCGCCCACGAGGACGAGCACATCGACCGCTACGTGGCGGCGTTCGAGGCCTTCGCCTCGGACGTCAGCGGGTCCTAGGCTGACGCGCCGTTCAGCTCGAGCGCTCCGCGCGCCGCTTCGACGTCCTCGGTGACGATCACGAGCCGGACGCCGCTGAAGATCGTGTAGGCGACATCGACGCTGACGCCCGCGTCGGCCAAATCCCTCGCGATCTCCCCCATGGCGCCGGGCTTGTCGTGTAGGTCGACGATGACGGCCTCTCGCTCGTCGGCCACCTCGATGGCGGCGTCCTCGAGCGCCGATTTCGCGGCCGCTTCATCCTCCACCAACAGGTGGATGAAACCCTTGCCGTCCCCGACCATCGCGCAGAGTCCCTCGATGTTCACCCCCGCCCTGCCCGTCGCCTCGCCCAGCTCAGCCAGCTTTCCGGGCCGGTCCTCCATGATCACCGTCAGGTCCTTCATTGGGCGCCTCGTTTGATCGAGTGATCGCATCATTTACTTCGGGGGCGGCGATGTCAAACCGCGGGCCGCGAGTAGCCTGATTGAGATGGCCAATCGTCTCGCGCAGGAAACCAGCCCCTACCTGCTTCAGCACAAGGACAACCCCGTCGACTGGCGGCCGTGGGGGCCGGAGGCGCTCGGCCAGGCGGCGGAGGAGGACAAGCCGATCCTCCTCTCGATTGGGTACTCCGCCTGCCACTGGTGCCACGTGATGGAGAGCGAGTCCTTCGAGGACGCGGAGACCGCTGCCTATATGAACGAGCATTTCGTGCCGATCAAGGTCGACCGCGAGGAACGACCCGACGTCGACGACATCTACATGGAGGCGGTCCAGGGGATGACCGGGCAGGGTGGCTGGCCGCTGACCGTTTTCCTCGACTCCGAGGCCGTCCCGTTCTACGGCGGCACCTACTTCCCACCGGAACCGCGCCACGGCCTGCCGAGCTTCAGGCAGGTGATGGAGGCGACCGCCGGCGCGTATCAGACCCAGCGGGAGGAGCTGCGCGAGGCCTCGGCCCGGATCAGGGAGTCGCTCGCCATGACTGCCCGCGTCCCGCAGTCGGAGCAGCCACTCGACCGATCGCTCCTCGAGGGCGCGGTCAGCGCCTTCCAGGCCGGCCTCGACCAGGCCAACGGAGGCTTCGGCGGCGCGCCCAAGTTCCCGCCGGCGAGCGCGCTCGAGTTCCTGCTCGATCGGGGCCAGACGGAGCCGGTCGCCCTGACGCTCGACAAGATGATGCACGGCGGGATCTACGACCAGCTCGGAGGCGGATTCGCCCGCTACTCCGTGGACGCGAGCTGGCTCGTCCCCCACTTCGAGAAGATGCTCTACGACAACGCGCTGCTGGCACGCGTCTATCTCCACGGCTGGCAGATGATGGGCGAGGAGCGTTGGATGCGGGTCTGCGTGGAGTCCCTCGACTGGGCGTTGCGCGAGATGTCCGGCCCCGAGGGCGGCTTCTACTCCGCCCTGGACGCCGACTCCGAGGGCGAGGAGGGCCGCTTCTACGTCTGGGATGAGGACGAGATGCGCGAGGCCCTCAGCGAGGCGGACACTGGCACCGACGCGATCGAGCGCGTCCTCGGCTACTGGGGGGTGAGCGCCGCGGGCAACTTCGACGGCAAGAACGTCCTGCATGTGCCGCTCGGCGCGAGCGCCCAGCAGCCCCCCGAGCTCGCCGACGCCCGCACCGCTCTCTACGCCTGGCGCGACCGCCGCGTTCGCCCCGGCCTCGACGACAAGAGGATCTGCTCGTGGAACGCGCTGATGATCGCCGCGCTCGCCGACGCCGGAGCGGCTCTTGGGCGACAGGAGTATCTCGACGCTGCTTCCGCCTGCGCGCGGTTCATCTGGGAGTCGATGCGGAACGCCGACGGGCATCTGCTCCGCACCTGGAAGGCCGGCGAGGCGCGGCTCAACGCCTACCTCGAAGATCACGCATATCTGGTCGAGGCCATGCTGCGGCTCTACGAGGCGACCCTCGAGGTCCGCTGGTTCGATGCCGCCCGTGAGACCGCCGAGGCGATGATCGAGCGATTCGCCGACGATGAGAACGGCGGCTTCTTCACCACATCCAAGGACCATGAGGAGCTGATCGCCCGTCGCAAGGACGTCGGCGACCACCCGATCCCCTCAGGTAACTCCTCGGCGGCCTACGGCCTGCTGCGGCTCGCGGCCCTGACCGGAGACCATCGCTATGAGGAACGAGCCATCGGCACCATCCGGCTGTTCGTGCCGGCGACGGCGCAGCACCCCGACGCCTTCGGCCACCTGCTCCAAGCGATCGACTTCCACCTCTCCCCCGTCCGCGAGGTCGCCCTGGTCGCGCCCGGAAACGGCTCCGCAGGCTCGGCGAGCCTGGGGGAGCTGGCGGGGGTGGTCCGCTCCGCACACCGTCCGCACGTCGTCCTGGCAGGCGGCCCGGAGGGAAGCGAACGCCCGGAGCTGCTGCAGCAGCGCAGCGCGGTCGAGGGCAAGCCAGCCGCCTACGTCTGCGAGCACTTCACTTGCAAAGCTCCGGTGACTGACCCGGCTGACAGCTGGCCGAGCTTCTCTAACGCATCTCGCGCGGGTGGCGCGGAATCTCATCCGCGGTGAGATGCCTGCGGTCCGCGGTGAGATTCCGCGACAGGACCCGCGCGCCGATGGCTACAGAATCGGCAGGAACTGCTCGATCTCGAACGGCGTGACCCGCACGCGGTAGTCCTCCCACTCCGAGCGCTTGATCTCGATGAAGCGGTTGAACGCGTGCTCGCCGAGGACCCTCAGGACCAGCTCGGACTCGGCCGCGAGCTCGATGGCCTCGCCCAGAGTCTCGGGAAGCTCCTCGATGCCGCGGCGATGGCGCTCCTCCGGGGTGAGGTGATAGAGGTTCTGCTCCATCGGCTCGGGCAGCTCGTAGCCGTGCTCGATGCCCTCGAGCCCGGCGTGCAGCATTCCCGCGAAGCAGAGGTAGGGGTTGCAGGCGGGGTCGGGGCAGCGCAGCTCGGCTCGGGTCGCCTGCTCCTTGCCGGGGTGGTACAGCGGGACCCGGATCAGCGCTGAGCGGTTACGGCGGGACCAGGAGAGGTAGACAGGCGCCTCGTAGCCGGGCACCAGGCGCTTGTAGGAGTTGACCCACTGGGCGAACAGCGGGGAGATCTCGCGCGCGTGCTTGAGCTGGCCGGCGATGAACGCCTTGGCGACGTCCGAGAGGAAGTACTGGTCATCGGGATTGAAGAACGCATTCTTGCCGTCCTTGGAAAGTGACTGGTGGACGTGCATGCCCGACCCGTTCTCGCCCTGCAGCGGCTTCGGCATGAAGGTCGCATACCAGCCGTACTTCATCGCGTACTCCTTGACCGTGATCCGGTAGGTCATGCAGTCATCGGCCATCGCGAGCGCATCCTTGTAGCGCATGTCGACCTCGTGCTGGGAGGGACCGACCTCATGGTGGGCGTACTCGACGTGGATGCCCAGCTGCTCGAGCGCGAGAGTCGTCTCGCGGCGCAGGTCCGAGCCGGCGTCGAGCGTCGTCAGGTCGAAGTAGCCGCCCTCGTCGAGAATCTCGGGGATGCCCGACTCGGGCTTCTCAGAGCGGAAGTAGAAGTACTCGAGCTCCGGGCCGACGTTGTAGTCGTCGAAGCCCAGCTTCTTGGCCCGATCGATGGCACGGCGCATGATCCAGCGCGGATCGCCCTCATAGGGATCACCGCCGGGGACCTGGATGTCACAGAACATCCGCGCGGTCCGGTTCGTCTCCTCCTCGCGCCAGGGGATCAACTGAATGCTGGACGGATCCGGCATGGCGATCATGTCCGACTCCTCGATCGGGTTGAACCCGCTGATCGACGAGCCGTCGAAGCCCATGCCGCCCTCGAAGGCATCCTCGAGCTCCGCTGCGTTGATCGAGAAGCTCTTCAGCTGACCGAGCAGATCCGTGAACCAGAGCCGCACGAACCGGACATCGTTCTGCTCGCAGAACGACAGCGCCTCCTTCGCCGTGGTCGTGCCGTCGGCCATGACGCGGAAACTTACCGCCGTCTCACATCCGCGGGCCGCCGGTCGTCGTATCAACAGGCAGAAACAGCGAGAGGCCTGTACACTTACGAGGCGTAAGTAACCGGCCAAAAGTAAAGTAACGAGCTTGTGAAACGGCGGTATTGAGAGAGATGACAGTCAAGACAGACGTAAGCCGCTTCCATATCCACGATGAGCTCACCGCACCGGACGGCAGTGCTCCCCTGATCAAGAGCATCCAGACCGCCGGCGGCGCCGTCTCGAAGTTTCTCGGCGTCCTCGCGGAGTCCCCCGCCGCCCTCCGCGGCTACACGCGCCTGCGCACCGAGCTTCGCTCGAGCAGGCTGCCGCGGGCGACGCGCGAGCGGATCGGGCTGGCCGTGGCGGAGTGGCGCAATGACCCCTACACACTGACCCAGTACGCCCGGACGGCGCGCGTCGCCGGGCTCGGGCTCGACGAGGTCGCCAGGGCTCGCAATTTCACCTCCTCGGACGAGAAGGAGGCCGCGCTCCTCACGCTGATCCGCGCGACGCTCGATCCCACCCAGCGCCCTCCGCACCATCTGGTGGAGGAGGCCCGGGAGGCCGGCTGGAGCGACGAGGAGATCCTCGACGCCGTGGCCGAGACGGCCTTGGCCGAGTTCGAGAGCCTGTTCGCCTCCGTCGCGGCGCTGCCGCAGGAGGGCGACCCGGCAGTTCTCCGGGAAGCCGCGGCGTAAGCGGCCACAGGCCGCTCATTCTGGAGCGCAGGGTCGCAGCGGGGCGTGTCGAAGGCTACGAAGCCGGCGGCGGCGCGACCATAGCCTCGACGGGGCCCGCGCCGACGGCCAGGAAGCCCAGGCGCTTGGCGACCTTCTTGGTCATGTCCCAGGCGTAGCCCTTGTGGAAAGGCCCGCGGTCGATGACGGTCGCCGTCACGCTGCGGTCTGCGTAGCTGAAGGTCACCTGGGTGCCACAGGGGAGCTTCCGGTGGGCCACGCCCAGCGTCGTCGGCGTCAGGGTGGTCCCGCAGGCCGTCGAGCGGCCCCAGAAGCCCGGGCCGTACCAAGTGGCCGCCTTGAAGGTGGTCCAGCTGCCGGGAGCAGAGCTGGGCTGAGCCGTCGGTGGGGTGGGCTCGGTGCCACCCGGTACGCCGCCGGTCTGAGCGCTCGCTACCGGGGCGGCGACCATGAGGGCAGCGCCACATACGAGTCCCGCAACCGCACGAATTGTTCGCTTGCTCGTCAACCTTCCTCTTTCGTTGCTTACGGGGTTAGCTGACGGGCTCGCGCTGAAAGATCGCGCTACACGGCTCGGTGGCCGCGACTCGCCCCAACTGATGGGTCCCCCGCTCTCCAACTTTTCCTGTGGATGGAGACTCAGCGGAAGTGCGCGGCGCAGCCTAGCAAAGGTCTCGTGGATACCCGCCACTACCGACGAGTCGACCGTTCAGCCTCGAACCTTTGCGACGGACGAAATCTCCCAAGGCCCAGGCGACGGCCTTCTCCATATCCTCCGGCCGATGCCATCGGCGCTGGTCACCGGAGCAGGTCGCGGGATGGGACTGGAGATCGCCCGCCGCCTCGTCCGCCGCGGCTACGAGGTGGCGGTCACCGACGTCGATGACCCGACCACGGCGGCCGCGGCCGAGCAACTCGGCGAGCGCTCCTGGCCCCTCGCCCTCGATGTCACCGACACCGAGGCATGCCGGGCGGCTGCCTCTCAGGTGGTCGAGCGATCGGGCTCCCTGGACGTCTGGGTGAACAACGCCGGGATCCTCTCCACCGGCCTCGCCTTCGAGCAGGACATGGACGTGCACCGGCGGATGCTCGAGGTGAACGCGGTCGGGACCATGAACGGGACCCTGGCGGCGATCGAGCGTATGCGACCGGCCGGGCGCGGTCAGATCATCAACCTGATCTCGCTCGCCGGGCTGGCGGCCGCCACCGGGATCGTCGGGTACTCGGCGAGCAAGCACGCGGCAATCGCCTTCAGCCTCGGCACAGCCGCGGACCTGCGGCGGGCCGGACTCGGCGGGATTCACATCTCATGCGTCTGCCCCGACGGGGTCTGGACGCCGATGATCGCCGACAGGCTCGACGACCCCAACGACGCCCTCTCCTTCTCAGGCGTGATGCTGATGCCCGAGCAGGTCGCCGAGCACGTCGAGGGTCTGCTCGACAGGCCGAAGCCGGTCCTCACGATCCCGCGATGGCGCGGGCGATTCGCGCGGTTCTTCGACCGGCACCCGCGGCTCTCCCTTCGGCTGACGCCACTCCTGATGCGTGACGCGCTCCGACGCCAACGGGCCTTCAAGAAGAAGGTCGAGGCGGGCAAATGGCCTCCGACGTCCCCCTGAGAGGACCGCGCGAGCCCGGGACCAGAGCCGGGCGATTCCACACGGTGCGAGGGCCGATGGGGCTCTCCGGCTGGATCCACTACCCGGCGGCCTGGTTCCGTGCGAGATCCGGCCGAACGCCCGAGCGACCCTGGATCGTGCCGGCCGCGGTCGGCTGGCTGCGGCGGAGGATCCGTTCGGATTGGTCGATCCTCGAGCTCGGGGCGGGGCGCTCGACGGCGTGGTTCGCGCGGCGGGCGGGACGGGTGATCAGCTTCGAGGACAACGAGTTCTGGGCCGGCCAAACAGGGGAGCGGCTGCGCGAGCTGGGGCTCGAAAACGTCGAGCTGCGCCAGCTGGCGGTTGAGGCGTTCGCGGTGGAGGTCGACGCGATGCCGGAGCACTCCTTCGACCTTGTCGTCATGGACTTTCTGGAGGCGCCATCGATGACGCGGATCGACGTCTTGAAACCGGCGATGAAGAAGGTGAAGGCCGGCGCGTATCTGCTGCTTGACGACTCCGATCGCCGCGGGTACGCCGAGGCCTTCAGACTGCTGGACGGCTGGCACTTCCGGAAGTTCGTGGGCGTCAAGGACGGCTGGCCCGAGGCCTGCGAGACCGGCGTCTTCCGCCGCCCTCACTGACCGTCCTGCCCAAGGTCGCTCCTGGCGGCAGCAGTCGGGACCCCGGAGAAATAGAGGAGGCCCCTTGCGGGGCCTCCTCCTCAGCGAGCCGGTAAGCCGGATTCTGTCTTGGGCAGCCATCCATCTGTGCGGCCCACCTGGACCTCGCCGGGCTGGGTCGACGGTCCTGCTTGGCCTTGCACCGGGCGGGGTTTGCCATGCGCGCCTACGTCACCGCGGCGCCGGTGCGCTCTTACCGCACCGTTTCACCCTTGCCTGTGCGCGACTCACGTGTGGCCGCGCCATCGGCGGTCTGTTCTCTGCGGCACTTTCCCGCGGGTTTCCCCGGGTGGGCGTTACCCACCGCCCTTGCCCTGTGGTGTCCGGACTTTCCTCGAAGACTCCTTTCGGTTGTCTCCGCGACTGCCTAGCTCGCATCACCAGGGTACCCCTGCATCGCGGCTCTGAAGAGCCGATTCGACCAGTTTGCGGCAGCGGCCGAGCGTCAGGCGAGCTGGGACCCGCAGGTTTTGCAACCTGAGGTCTCCAGCTCTCCATGACACACCGGGCACTGGACCCGGCCGCGAGCCGTCAGGGCCTCCCAGGCGCCGAGGATCTGATCTTCAAGCGTCACCTCGGACGGCTCAAACAGGCGCGTCTCTTCTTCAACCGCGAGGGTGGTCACGAAACCCTCCGGAAAACTCCCACGACGCGCCCGAGCACGCGCACGTCGCGACTTCGAATCGGCTTCATGCTCTTGTTCTCCGGCTGGAGCCGGACCTGATCCTTCTCACGGAAGAAGCGCTTCACGGTCGCCTCCTCGTCTCCGACGAGGGCGACTACGATCTCGCTGTCGCTGGCACGCTCCGTGGGGCGCACCACGACGAAATCCCCCTCCAGGATGCCGGCGTCCTTCATGCTCTCGCCGCGCACGCGGAGGATGTAGTCCCCGTCTTCCCCGCCGACCACGTCAGGCACCTCGAGGTAGTCCTCGATGTTCTCCTCGGCGAGGATCGGCGAGCCGGCGGCGACCTGGCCGACCAGCGGCAACCCAGTCGGGCGGACGGCCTTCTTGGCCCGCTGGACCATGACCTCGAGCGCGCGCGGCTTGGAGGGATCCCGCTTGAGCACGCCGAGGCTCTCGAGCTTGGAGAGGTGCGCGTGCACCGTCGAAGAGGAATGCAGCCCGACCGCCTTGCCGATCTCGCGGACCGTCGGCGGGTAGCCATGCTTGCTGAGGTAGGTGCCGATGAAGTCGAAGATCTCCTTCTGGCGCTTCGTCAGGTCCTTGACGAGGTCCATTTAATCCTCCTCATTCAGTTGCGCTGGACGGGCGGCGCTGCTTTGGGGTGGGCGAACACATGTTCGGAGAGTAGCGCCACCTGCGGACGGTTGCAAGCAGCGTTCTGAGACGAACCATCGCCACGGGGCGCGCGACCTCGCGGCCGCGGCCATTATCATCCGCGACCTCGCGGCTGTGGCGGAATTGGTAGACGCGCAAGGTTGAGGGCCTTGTGGCCCTAACGGGCCGTGGAGGTTCGACTCCTCTCAGCCGCACGGAAGAACCCGCTGGTAATCAGCGGGTTCTTTGCGTTTCAGGATCCGAGGCCTGCGGCCGGCATTTCGGCCCGTGGTACCAATGAGGTACCAATTTCTTCCGCAACTGCAAAAGCGCCGCTTTGCATGGAAAGCAGCGGTTTCGGCGCCCAAGGCGATTGCTGTTACTCCGTGGTCCCCCACGATGCGGGATCGGTCGGCAATACCGGTCCGGATGGGGATTCACAGGGTTAGCGTGATCAGAGGCCTATGCGAGACCACGGAGTGAAGCCCTCCTTCCACCATCCACCAATACTTGCGTGCGGGCTGGCGCTGCTGATCGCCGCGTGCGGGATGCTCCTGTCGACCTCAGGGGCCCTGGCCGCGCATCAGGGCGCCGTGCTGGTCAAGGACACAAGGCCGGGCCGCGCCGGCGGCATCCAGGGTCCCCTCCCCGTCAGCGGGGATTTCTCCCCCCAGCTCGCCAACGACAGCGGCACCCTCTACTTCAGCGCCGACGACGGCAGGCATGGCCATGAGCTCTGGCGGAGTGACGGCACCCGCAAGGGGACTCGGATGGTCAAGGACATCAACCCCGGTCCCGCCGGCAGCCTCTTCGGAATCACCCCGTCATCGTCGGGCACACCCTTCTACTTCTTTCCCGACGACGGCGTCCACGGCGCGGAGCTCTGGCGCAGTGACGGCACAGCGGCCGGGACGAGCCTGGTCAAGGACCTCTACCCCGGTCCCACCGGCAGCCTCTTCGCCGGGACCGGGGTCGGCCACGAGCTCATCAACCTCAACGGCACCCTCTACTTCTCTTACTCCGGCTTCCCGAACTCTCAAAACGAAGGGCTTTACCGAAGCGACGGCACCGACGCGGGGACGATCTTGGTCAGGAAGATCGTCGGCGTGCGGGCACTCACCAGCTTCAATGGAACCCTCTACTTCGGGGGTGCCGGCGACGATCCAACCTTCAAGATCGGGCTGTGGCGAAGCGACGGCACGGCGGCGGGAACCACAAACATCAAGGAGGCCCAAGGCCAGGTCCCCAGTGAGATCATCAATGTCAACGGCACGATGTACATCGGCGACGGCAACAGTGGCCTCTGGCGGAGCGACGGCACCGAGGCCGGCACGGCGGTGGTCAAGAACATCGCTCCCGCGGTCGCCATTCACGACCTCACGGCCGTCGACGGCGCCGTGTACTTTCTGGCCTCGTCGGGTTGCTGAACAACCGCCCCGACGAGCTGTGGCGGAGCGACGGGACCGAGGCGGGGACCACCATCGTCAAGTACCTCAACGTCGAGCCCGGATACGGGTTCGACCTCGCCGCCTTCAAGGGCAAGCTCTACTTCACCACTGGGGGATTGCTGTGGCGAAGCGACGGCACCCCGCAGGGAACGACTGTCATCAAAGGCAACTGCACGCCCAAAGCGGGGCCCGGCACGAGATGCTTCGGCGGCCTGATGTCGACTGGCCCCAACGGCAGCCTGTACCTCTCCGGGAGCGACAGGAAACACGGAACAGAACTCTGGCGAAGCGACGGCACTCGCAAGGGCACGAGGATCGTCAGCAACATTCGCCCCGGCAGCGCCTCCAGCCTGCCGATGTACCTCACCGCAGTCAATCGCACCCTCTTCTTCACGGCCAAGGACGGCAGACACGGCAGGGAGCTGTGGAGGGTCGGACCAAGGCCGTGTAAGACGGCCAAGGGAAAGTGCAAGAAGGGATAGGACTCCTCATAGCTGCTTTGGACGAAGAGCGCTAGCCGACGAGCGCGGCTGTCGCCGGTATGACCGGTGCCCGACGACTGCGAACCGTCTCGATGATCTCGCCGCTATCGATTCCCTGGAGGTAGATCGAAGTCACGCCAAGGTTCGCGTGTCCGAGCTGACGCTGTATGACGTTGATCGGAAGGCCTTCCCGCGCCATCTCGACCGCATGGGCGTGACGCAGCTGGTGAGGAGCGAAGCGGCGTCTGACGCCTGCCTTTGACGCCCTCGCGTGGAGCGCTGTCCGCGCGTGCGCGCTCGACCAGGGCCGCCCGCAGCTTGGTCCCGCGATGACACAGAAGAGCGGGCCGATCGGCAGCGACATGCGGGTCTCGAGCCAAGGACGAAGCTGCCCCCAGGCCCAATCGTCCATCCCGACCTCTCGGCGACGACCACCCTTTCCTTGACGAACAATCAGAGAGCCCGGGCGACCTCGAGATCGCCCTCGGTGAGCGCAAGCGCCTCGGAGATCCGTAGCCCGGCCCGCCAGAGGACAACGATCAGACCGCGGAGCCGCTGCCCGAATGGGCTATCGCCGGCGGCCTTCATCACCGCGATATCTCTTCGACACGGGGCGGGTCGGCTGGATAGCGGCGTCCCTTGTTGCCTGGCCTGACACTGAGCATCGTTCCTCCGTTCGTTCGGGAGGGAGGGATGCTTCTCGTCCAAAGCAGCGGTTTCGACGGGTGCATAGCTGACCGGGTGGGCCGAGGCGCTCCGACACGATCCCCACGCCACCCCGCTGCATGCTCCTGAGCCTCGGTATGCACCGTGCCCACGGCCGGATGAGGACAGTCGACCTTGGTCCGCTCAGACGGCCACGCAGTTGTCGCCCGCCAGGCGGAAGTCCGTGGCGTCGATGAAGCCCCAGGGGCCGGTCGCGTTGTCGGCGATCATCAGCCGCAGCGGCTCCCCGGCGAACTCCCGGATGTCCCAGCGGACGTCCTGGTAGGCGTCGCTGTTCCACCCGAAGGACTCGCGGACGATCTCGTTTCCGTGGTATAGGCGCACTGCGGCGACGTTGCGCGTCTGGAAGTCGCCCGGGGTGAGGACCCGCCGCCGTGCACCCGGAAGCAGAGCGTGGTGGTGCGGTCGTCGAGCGTGAAGTCCTGGTAGAGCGCCCCCTGGACGTCTTCGCCGTTCAGCTCGCCGGGACCCTGGGGAACGTAGCTGCTGACGTAGTGGCGGTTCTCGAGCGTCACGACGCGGAAGGGCGTGCCCAGGCGTGCCCAGCCGTTGATGCCGTCGTCGAAGGTGCCGTTGCGGATCGTTGGGCGCGGCACGCCGGCGCCGCGGTTCGGCGGGCCGACCGTGGAACCGGGCGGGACGAGGACGGTTCGCATGAGGTGGACCTTGTACGGGTTCCAGCTGGAGTGGGCGTAGACGATCGACAGGCGTTCGTGCTTCCAGCGGAAGAAGCGCGGGATGAGGTAAGGGCCGTACTCGCCGCCGAACGTGTCGCGGCCAAAGGGGTGATCGGGCTCGGCGAGCCCGTCGTCGGGGTTCTGCCCCCCGACGGTCGAGAAGTGCTGGGTGACGCCGTAGCCGCTGTCGGCCGCCGAGGCGTCGAAGATCAGGATCGGCTGGCTCCACGGCCCCCAGGGCCGGCGCGCCGTCCGCAGGTAATACCCGCGCGGGCGAGCACCCTGGTTGCTGTTGCAGTTGTAGGCCATGAGGAAGTAGCCGCTCCTGGGATCGCGGCGCACGGAGTGCTCTCCGACGCAGGCCGGGGCGTCGTCGACGATCGAGCGCGCGTTCTCGGCGCCCCCCACCCAGGCCAAGCGATCGTCGTTGGCCGCCGGGCCGAGGTAGCGCCACTGCTCGGGACGGTCGATCGCCTGCGGGCGGAAGCGAGCCAGCCGCACCGCGCTTCTTCGATACGGGTTGCCCGCGCCGAAGAGGTAGACGTAGTCGCGGTACTTGACCGCGCTGACGTTCAGGAAGCGCGAGGTCTCAACCACCTGGTCGAACACGAAGCGCCCCGTCCGCATCGTGTCGGCGCCGAAATGGCCCAGAACCAGATGGTCGTAGCTCTGCGTGCCTTGGTGCCAGCCGCTTACGAAGAACACGTAGGTCTTGCCGTCGGCGTGGATGCCCTCCACGGGGACCTCGAAGCTGCCGTGGCTCGCGCCCGGAACCCGTAGCGGAGCGAAGGACCCGTCGGCGCCGGCCGCCCAAGTGAGCGACGGCATCTGAGAGCGGTCTGCGCTGCGGGCGTCCGTCACGGCGATCGAGTCGTCGAACAGGGTGCCGCCGCCCGTGACCAAGGAGTCGCCGAAGAGGAAGTACAAGCGCCCCCGGCTCTCGAAGCTGACGCCGAGGTCGGTCCCGCGCATGCCGACCGTGCCATTGGCGCGATTGTTCAACTCGTTGACCCCGCCCCTCCCGGGCGCCGTGATGAGCTGGCCGAGGTGCTCGGTGTAGGCCTTCTCGAGCGCCGGCGGACCAACAGCGGCCGCCGGGGTCGCCATGCCCAGCAGGACCGCCGAGACCGCGAGCCCCACACCGCGCATGGCATGACGCTAACAGCGTTGGCTGATCCCCGCAGATGCCTGGGCAGCTCTGATGGATTCCGCTTCGCTCGCGCCACGAAACGCTTCCGTGCCTAGGACGTCGGCCAGTCAGCGCGGCCACCACGACGGCGCTGGGGGCTTAGTCAGTCCTATCAGCCGTGGCTGCTTTTCGTCCGAAGCGCTACCGCCGACAGCCCACCGATCCTGAGCGCGACATCGCCTCCTGACGTCAGGCAACTGCCTCCTCCGCGGCGCGCCGGGCGTCGTCGTAGCTCATGTAGCCCCAGGCGCGCTGGAATTTCTCGCCACGCGGCTCGAGCACCCATCCCACGTCGCTGGTGACCTCCGCGCCACTCCCCCGTCCCTTGGCGTTCATCCGGCCCCGTACCAGAGGCAGTCGCCGATCTGACGGAGCTCGTCGAAGTACACCTGAAATTTGACGTATTCGTACATCTCGTTGACGTCCTCGAACCAAGAGTGAATGCCCTCGTGTCCGTAGTAGCCGGGATCGCCCTCAGGGCGCGCCAGCACGGGATGCCACTCGCAGTCGGAATTCCAATGCGCGGCAAAGGCATCGGGATCACGATCGTTGTAGGCGTCGGCCAACTGCTGGAACATCTTCTTGTAGTCCGGCATGACTAACGCAGTATCTCGCCACCGGCTACTGCTTTCCATGCAAAGCAGCGGTTTGTGGGAAGCCAGCTAGCGTCGATTCTGAGCCAGATTTCGTCGGCTACAGCCAGCGTTTTCAGACAGACATCCCCTCTCTGGGGGGGTTGAGCGAGGGAGACAAAGACCAGAACCCGTCCCCGCCTACGGCGATCTGTCGGGTGGTTCCTTCAAGCCCCGCCCCGCCTCCCTCACTGAGCACCACACAGGCCCAGGCAGCGGCAGCAAATCTCGATAAGGCGCGGCGAGCCGCTTAAGCTCCGAGGTCAGGGCCGCTTCTCGCCAAACCGGGATGAACCTCAGACCTTCTTCTTCAGCTTCACCGTCACCGACTGAGTGCTTGGGTCGCCGCCGGTCGGCGTGTAGGTGACCGCGACGCTGAGCTTCACCTTGCCGGTCTCGTTCAGCTTCCGCTTCTTCTCGCCCTTGGCCTTGACGAGCAGCGTCGCGGTCCTCGCCTGAACTGCCTTGCTAGACCGCGCACCCGACGCAACCTTCGCGCCCTTACCGGAGCCGGTCAATTCGCCCGCATTCGGAACCTCGAAGCTGAGGGTCGCGGTGCCCTTCTTGCGGTTGAGCTGGGTCTTACCCACGGAGAAGGTGTTGACGGGGGTGAGCTGCGCCTGAACGTCCAGCCGGTAGCTGCTGCCACCCGACGTCTGGAATGGTTCGGCCTGACCGTCGGCGATGTCACCCGTGAACCCCGCGTATCGGTCCTCGCTTAGCGCTGCCACGAGGCAGTCCCCGCTCGTCACCGTGTGGAAACCGAGGATGTCACCGGCCTGCACCGTGAGGTTCGTCGGAAAGGTGTTCCCGGTAAGTCCTCCTGCGTGGACGGTCTGGGGATCGGTGTGGGCGACCGCCTGGTACTCGTCCGGCGTGGCCGTGGCTCGGAAGAACTTGAGCTTCAGCTGGATGTCGCTGCTGGCGCCGAAGCTGCTCCACGACGTCACCTTCCAGGAGCTGATCCCGCCGGTGCTTGGAACCCCGTAGGGGTTCCCCGAGGCCACCGACGTCTGTACGAAGTCGAACCCCGCGCCACAGGCTGACCCAGCGGGATTTCCCGTCTGCCCCACCGCTACCGCCCCATTCGCCGATGAAACCAAAGCCGTCATCGTCCCGGCGAACGCGAGCGACGCGATCATCCGCAGCTTCATCTGGTGTCTCCCTCTACCGCTGCTCCCCCTTACTTGCGGGCGATGCGCTCACGCAAAGCGACAGAGTCGCCATAACGGATGCGAGCGAAAGCGCCTCACGAGCTTCCCCAGCCCCTTCCTCATCGCGACCAACCTATCCCGTTTCGGAAGGGCGGTCAACTCGACATCGCCCACGCAGTATCTCGGCCTGACCGCTGCTTTCCATGCAAAGCAGAACCGCTGCTTTTCGTCCAAAGCGCTACTCCCGCAGCCCGGCGGCTTCGAGGGCTTCTTTCTCGGTCAGGCACGCCGTCACCCGTGCGATCTTGCCGTCGATGACTTCGCAGTCGAATCCGTCGATGCCCATATCGATCGGTCCTTGCGCACCGCCCGCCGTTACGTGACTGTCCCTAGCTCCTGACCGCGGGCGGCGGGGACGCCCGATGGCCCTCGTCGTCGCACGGCGGCGCGACGTCCTTGTGCTCGCGCTCGACGATCACGAGCTGCCGCTCCATCTCGTCGGGCGTGATGCTGCCGCTGCTGTTCTCGTAAGGATGGTCGAGGAACCAGACCAGCAGGAGTCCCGAGATGACCAGGGCGGCGATCGCCGCGATCAGGGTCCCCTGCACGAGGAAACCCTCGCGCCGGTCGGCGAAGAAGAGGGCGAAGCCGATCGTCACGAGGGCGCCGAAGCCGAGGAAGAACCAGACCGGCGTCGGGATCGAGCGGTTCGCCTCGCTGAGCCGCTCCCGCCGGCCCTCGGTCCGGATGTCCTGCTGCGCGAGGAGCTGCAGGAACGCGGCCTTCTGCGCCTCGGTCCGGGGATTCAGCTGCTTGAGATCGCCCTGGAAGCTGTTCACCCACGCCCCCACCAGCGGGCTCCGGTCCCCGCTCTTCATCGCGGGCCACTCCTCGTGGATCACGGCCCGCCCGTAACAGATCAGGACGCCCTCGATCGGATCCTTCTCGGGCGGGGGGAAGAACTCGGCCGTCCGCGAGAGTTCCACCACCGACGTGGCCTCCTTCTCTGCACCGGCCTTGGCGTCGTTGAAGCTCTGGAAGGCCGCGAGGACGACGAAAGCGAGGATGACCGCAAAGGCGGTGCCGAGGAACGCGAAGATCCCGGCGCCGCGCTCGATTTCGATGAAGAAGTGGTCGGCCTTCGACCGGCGGCGGACCAGATACATGAGGCCGACCGCCGCCGCGGCGCCAACCGCGACGATCAGGGCCACCAGCCAGAGGTTCACGCTGGCATCATGCCGCAGTCGGCTAGCTTGCCGGGCGGGGGTGTGGACGGAGACCTGCTCAAGGATCTGACGATCCCGTTGTTCACCGCCGCAATCGACTCCCACTCTGTCGCGTCCCACTCGATGTCGGGCGCGTAGAAAGCGAACACCGCCTCGTGCTCACGCTTCGCGAACATCTCCAGCAATCGTCGGACCAGATCGACGTTCTCCTCCGACATCGCCCGCGAAGTATCTCGCGGCGGAGTACTGCTTTCCATGCAAAGCAGCAGTGCCTGCCCTTCCGGGGTCAACACCAGGTCAACACCGACGTCCGTAAGCAGGCGCAAATCGCAAGACGGTCGAGCCGGCGAAAGAGCCTGATTAGCAGGTGAAAGCCGGAACACCCGAAAGCAGCCGAAGAACGCGACGCGGAATCATAATCTGCGTGCGGGGGGTTCGAGTCCCTCTTCCGAGTCGCGGGAACCCGATACCTTCCGGGCGTGACGGAAGCGATCTTTGGTTTGGTCGGCGTCGTCGTTGGTGGTCTGATTACGGGCTTCGTTCAGGGCGTTCAGGAGTGGCGCCGCGAACGTGCCGATCTGCGCGCTAGTGCTCGGCTCCTGCTGAGGGAATTGCAACAAGCCATCCTTGGAATTCGCATCGTGCGCCCCAGGATGGAAGCTGGTGGTTTGCCAGCCATCGGCGTGAACCTGACGGTGTGGCCCGAAAAGCAGGGTCTACTAGCTCGCGCGCTATCTGATGCTGATTGGCAGCAAGTGGCGCAAGCCTTCGATCGCATCGGCTTGATCCTGGAGAACGCAAACCTCCAAACCGACGAATACGAGAGGGTGCTCGCCGATGCGCGGCAGCGAGCGCCCGACGACGTCGACGAGATTCACCGCATAGCCCAGGATCTGAGGGCGATCGCTTCCCGAGCCGCTGACATGCCCTATGAAAAAATGCTGAATGACGTTGTGGAAGCGGAACCGGCGCTGTTCCGTATCGCGTTCCCAGGTGAGACGTGGGACCCGTCCTCGTCCGTGGCCACGCGGGAGTTGCTGATGGCGGACGCCGAAGGCCCCGCTTCATAGGCTTCTTAGACGTCTATCGGGGACTCCCTTGACGACCTCGATCCGCATGCTGGCGAACGTGGTCTCGAACCTGCTCCTCGTCCATCGCTTCTCCTTCTAGGTCTTGGAGTTCTGCCTTGGCGACGATCGTCCCAGATCCAGACAGCGACAGACAAGCGTCCGGTCGCGCGACCTACTCCCGCAGTCCGGCGGCTTCGAAAGCCTCCTCCTTGCTGCCGTATTGCGCGTGCGCGTGATGGCCGTGACCCGGTGGGTCGTCCTTACCCGCGCCCGCGCAGGATGACCCTTCGGTCGGCGTGATCGGTGAGGCAGCCGAGGAAAAGGCAATTGACGGCGTCGGCCGACACGTCGGCGGGGCCGCCCTTGAACTTGCCGTCAAGCGACGTGAATGTGATCGACCACTGCTGGCTGGGCAGCGCGCCGTTGCAGGGGACGTTGATGGGATTTGCGCCTGTGTCGGCGGTCGTGGTCCGGCCGCCCGTCCGCTGGGACAGGGTCCCGGAAACGATGACCGAGAACCCACTCGGGCATGTGGGGGTGGGGGTGATGAGGGTGCCGGTGACAGTTGCGACCCCCGTCTTGGGGTCGAACTGGCCGAAGTGATCGACGCTGAGTTCGAACCCCGGCGTCGAGACGGAAAGGTTCAGCGTGCCGCCGCTGCCCCCGCCGATGTCGGCCACCGCGATGTGGTAGGTCTGACCCGCTGTCGCCGAGACGCTCCCAAGGCCGAGGGAGCAGCTGACTGCCGACAGGCTGCCAGGTGACCCTGTCAGCACGCCAACACCGGTGAGGTAGCTGGATCCGGACGTCGAGACGAGGAGGCTCTGATCGGCGGAGGGCGTGTACTCGTACCAGACTGCCGCGGGGGGGAACAAAAGGCCACAGGTCGCCCCCGCTTCGGCATCGGTTGAGTCGGTTGTCGCCTCGCTCGTGTCGAGCGTCTGCGAGAACGGTATGGAGGAGATCACCGTGGCCTGCTCGAAGGTGTCATTGGGCGGCGCCTGCGCCCAGGCGCTCGAGACGCCGGGCAAGGTCAAGGTCACTCCCACGATCGCCATGGTCAGGATCAGCTTCAGTTTCATGGTGACTCCTCTGGACCTGAGTCCCTGGCGGTTCTGGTCTACCACTACGAAGGGGCGGGTTCAAGAGAGAGGACCTTCTCCTCCGACATCGCCTACGCAGTATCTCTCGCAGGACTGCTGCTTTCCATGCAAAGCGGCGCTTTTGAACTGTCCGCAAAGCGTCCGAAAGTGCGGACACAGGTACGGACCCGCCGCCCGCACCCGCGGAAGTTCTCCAGGCACGAGCCGGCCCTCTCGTACGCCGCCGACTCCCCTTCCCCCACGATGTGGGGTGCGGGGAGTCGGCGGCTAGCTACGGGCCGGTGGTTGTGTGGGTAGAGCGCGGGTGCGGGCGGCGGGACGATTTGGGGTGATTTGCGTCAAAAGAGGTGATGCCGAGGAGAAGAGTCAAGGGAGAGCGAGAGACGATCAGCTTCAGGGATCTGCAGGTGCTGGATTTCATCTGCAGGTTCGGAGTGGTGAACAGGACTGCGGTTCAGTGGTGGGCTGAGACCGGGAGGTCGGTGACCCTGGATCGGGAGCGTCGACTGAGAGAGGCCGGGTTGATCTCGGCCCACCCGCCGATCGGACGAAGTGGCCCGCTGCTCGCGGTGACCTCGCGCGGCCTGCGGCTCGCCGACCGCACCGAGCTCGGGCCGGCTCGTGTGTCGGTCTGGTCAGCGAACCACTCGATCGTCTGCGCCCAGCTCGCCGCCCACCTCGAGCGATCCGGCGACGAGGTCCTCTCCGAGCGCGAGATGCTCGCCGAGGAGCGCCGCTTCGGCGAGCGCTGCTACTCGGCGCAGCGCAGCTATCCGGATCGCGGCTGGCATCGGCCGGACCTCTACCGCTTCACCCTGGAGGACGGCGAGCCTCAGGAGCACGTCGTGGAGGTAGAGCTCACCGCGAAGGCACCGGAGCGACTGGTGGGCATCCTCAACGCCTGGCAGTCCCACAAGATGCGCAACCCCGAGGGTCGCGAGCTGATCCAGCCCAGCAAGCAGACTCCCCACTGGATCCTCTACCTCTGCGCGCCCAAGGTCGTTCCCGTCGTCGAGCGAGCGGTGGAGAAGGCCGGGGCCGACTGGTGCGTCTCGGTCCAGGAGCTCTGGTTCGATCACTCCCCATTTGCCCGACCTGAAAGCCAGCCTAGCGGCGGACTAGGCGCGGACCGTCAACCCCCGGAGGGGGTCGGGGCGAAGCCCCTTGACGGCCGCGCCGCCGCCGCTACAGTCGCGGCCAGGTCGGGTGGGGATGAGGTTCGGCAGGGGTGACTCGATTGGGAACTCGCGCGCGGAACGTGCGGGATGTTCGACAGCTTGCGCTGGAGATGCGCGGGGCGGTGTCGGAGGATGGCGACATGGCGAGGCGGTCCTACGGAACGGGTGCGCTCTACGTCCGTCGCGATGCCCGCGGGCGGACGACTTGGTACGGCAAGTGGCGGGTCGGAGGAAGGCAGGTCAAGCGGCGCATCGGAGCGGTCCGCCAGACCGGGACACGTGAGGGTCTAACTCGTGCCCAGGCCGAGCGAGAGCTCCGCCGGAAGATCGAGTCCACCGTCCCGGCGGTCTCGGCAGGCGAGCGCCGAACGGTCGAGGAGGCCGGTGAGCAGCTGGTCGCCCACCTGAGCACCCTTGGCCGCAAGCCCTCGACGCTGAACACCTATCGGTCTCTCCTCCGGGCCCACCTCTCCCCCGGTCTCGGCGAGCTGACTCTGGATCGAGTCGAGCCGGTCCACGTCGAGCGCCTGGTCGCCTCGATGAGGCACGGCGGGGCCGGCGCCAAGCTGACATCAAACGCGCTGACGCTCCTCTTCCAGGTCTTCGAGTTCGGACGACGGAAGGGATGGTGCGATCGCAACCCGGTCAAGCAAGTGGACCGTCCCGAGGTCGAGGAGCACCAAGACATTCGGTTCCTGACGATCGAGGAAGTGGAGGCCCTGCTCGGGGCGGTCTCGGATGATGAGGTCCTGGGCCCGACGGATCGCGCCCTGTACATGACGGCGGCGATGACCGGCCTCCGCCAGGGCGAGCTGCTCGCCCTGCGCTGGCGGGACGTCGACTGGCCGGCGGCGCGCCTCAGGGTCCGTCAGAACTACGTCCGGGGCCACTGGGGAACGCCGAAGTCCCGACGCGGATCCCGATCGGTTCCGATGGTCGATCGGGTGGCGGGAGAGCTGGAGCGCCACTTCCAGCGCTCGGCGTTCCAGGCCGATGACGAGCTCGTCTTCCCGCATCCACACACCGGAGAGGTTCTCGACCACTCCGCCCTGGTGCGGCGCTACAAGAAGGCGCTGAGCGCCGCTGGGGTGCGCGAGGTGCGCTTCAACGACCTCCGACATACCTTCGGGACTCAGATGGCAGCTGCCGGTGTCCCGCTGCGGACGCTGCAGGAGTGGATGGGCCACCGCGACTTCAAGACCACCCTGATCTACGCCGACTACGCGCCGGCCGCCCACGAGACCGAGATGGCCGAGCGCGCTTTCGCCCGTGGTACCAATCGTGGTACCAATTTGAGCGAAAGTGCAGGCAACTCAGAAACACAGAACCCCCGCAAACAGGCACAAAAGCAACTCGGCTA
>CAVXQP010000018.1:0-36695 GCA_963763955.1 uncultured Solirubrobacterales bacterium
GAAAGCAGCACTCGCCGCGAGGTACTGAGTAGGCGATGTCGCAGAGGAACGTCGAGATCGTTCTCTTGCTCTACGCAGCGGGGACCACGGCGACTTCAGCTCGCTCGAGCTCGGGGTCGCCCGCCTCGGCCGAGCCCTCGATCATCGCCTGAGCCTCTCGTACTGCATCGCTACCTCCAGCTCTCCCAGTACGAGCGCAGGCGCCGCTCGAACGCCTTCGGCTTCCTCGCGTAGAGGCGCTCACCGAGGGAGATCGCGTTCGCCGCGAGCTCGTCCTGGCGCTCGGAGATCGAGACGAGGAGCTGCTCCAGGTCGCCGTCTCCGAATAGCTCGCGCCGCTCGACCGCGTCGTCGCGAAGCACCGCGAGGTCGTGGTGGTCGCCGAGCAGATCGGAGAGCTCGTGTGCCTCGGCTGTCTCGCCGAGCACCGACTTCTTCGCGTTGCGGAGGAGGCGCAGGTGATACCAGAGGTCCTTGACGCGCTTTCGCCACTCGTGGACAAGCTCGTCGCTCGCCTCGGCGCGAACGTCGCGGAAACGGTTTCGCCCGCGCCGGTAACTGCGCTTGAGCCCAGGGCCGATCAGAGACCACTCGTCGTCGTGTAGCGGCCACTCGGCGACTGTGTCCCGGCCGGACTCGATCGCTCGGGCGGCGCGATCGAGCGTCAGCTCGTCGCCGTCGGGGTCCGCGAGGCGTTCGAATTCCCCGTCGAGCGCGTGAACGAACAGCGCCAGGCCGTCAGCCGAGAGGCGGTCGTCGAAGCGCTCGCGAAGCGCCGCCAGCGTCTCCAGCTTCACCTGGGCATCGCGGGCCCCAGAGAGCATGCGACCGGCATCGCGAAAACGGACATTCTCGCTGCGGTAGACGGCGTCGCCGAGGTCGTCGCGGACGAGCCGCAGCACGGAGCGCAGCTTCTTCAGATCCTTTCGCGCCTCGTGCACCGCCGGGTTCAGGTCGCCCTTGGCACCACCGCGAAGCTGCTCCAGGGCGTCGTCGGCGCGGCCCCGGGCGACCCGCCGGATCCCGTCCGGCGCGGGCTCCCTGCGGCGCAGGCGGTAGGTGCGGTCCTCGACCGGCTCCGCGCCGCCGTTTTCGCGGCGCTCGAGCGCGGTCTTGGTGGCGGCAATCGCTGCCCCGGCACCGGCGAGGAGGCCGGCGGCGAGCTGGGCGTGTCGGTCGCGGGCGGCGCGGACGAGCGCCCGTTCCGCCCGTTGCGAGACGCCTCCGTCCTTCAAAACTGCCATCAGCGCTCACCTTCCTCGGGGGAGGCCGCTGATCGCGAGCGTCTCGTTCGCGTAGCGCTCGTCGCCTGTGACCGCGATGTCGAGCCCGTCCGGAGGCTCGAACGGGTCACTCGCGGCCGCGTGGGTCCGACTCCATCTCATAGGTACTCCTACCGGCCGGCGGCCATCTCCCTCGCACCGCTGCTTCGCCTCTTTGCCTTTTTCCTACGCGTCTTGGCGGCTTTGCGCGATGACGCACGCCTGCCCTCATCGATCCTCATCCGCTCTTCGACCACCGATGCGGCAGCGCGCAGATCCTTGGCGGTCTTCTTGGCCTTCTTGGGTCTCTCATCGCCGTTTCTTGATGCCAGCGCCTTGGAGACCTTTGCCGCGGTCCCCTTTCGAAGACCACGTGACCTCAGTTCCCTGTATAGACCCTTGTCCTTTGCCACGGTGCTCCCTCCTGGAGATCGACTGTGCTGGGGTCTGCCCCCGCACCGGGCGAGCGAAACGTTACCCCCCGTCGCCTGCGGCTCAGCTTCGCTCTAGTTCGGAACCACGGCAGGTACTACGACGGTCGGACGCGGGTCTGGTGGTCCAGGGCGGACAGTGCGACAGGTATCACGCTGCTCGATCGAGACGGGCCGTCTCATCGACCAGGAAATCCAGGAGGCCCGACATTCCGGCCGCGGCATGGACCTGGCGCTGCAGATCGGCTCCCGAACCCTCCTCGAGGATGACCGCGATGTACTCCAGCTCTCGCTCACAGCCGAGCTCCCGCGCGGCACTAGCGACGGTTTTCAGGCAGTCGCGGCCGAGGTGGCGTGCCGGCACCGGCTGGCCGCTACGGTCGAGGAGCTTCGCTTCGAGTCCGTGGCGGGTCGCTTGAAAGCTCGACTCCGCAAGCGCCTCCCGCGCCGGAATATCGCTCTGGTCGCGCTCCGCCTCGATTCGAGTCAGACAGTGCACGAGAGCAGCGAGAGCGCCCACGCGCCGCAGATCGAACTGCGTGTCGGCGGCGCGAATCTCGATCGTTCCCAGGGCGGGATGGATGCGCGCGTCCCACCAGATCTGGGTGTAGTCGTCGAGGCCCCCGGCGGCGCAGACCTGGCGCGTCACGTGGCAGTAATGCTCGAAGTCGTCGAACTCTGGCGCCATGGCCGCGCGCGGATAACTACGAAAGATCACCGTCCGCGAACTCGCAAGACCGGAGTCCTCGCCGAACCAGAACGGTGAGTTCGAGGCGAGCGCGTTGAGCAGCGGGATGTGGGTGCGGATGCCGTTGTACGCGCGAACCGCGGTCTCCTGGTCGGGCATGCCGACGTGAATGTGCTGGCCGCAGATTGGAGTGCGAAGAACTCCCTGCAAAGCGTCCTCGATCAGGGCGTAACGCGGAGTCTGGCGGACGTCGGCTTCGCCGGGCACCGCATTGGGATGGAGCCCGGCGCCCAGCAGCCGGGCGCCCGAGTCGAGTAGCTCTCGCCGGACCTCGCGCAGCGCCTTGAGCGCCTCTCCTGCGCCAGCCGACACCTCTGACCTCGCCTCCACCATGGTCGTGAAGAGCTCCCCGTCGACCGCTCCGGAATCGGGTTCGGCCTCCCTGAGCAGCCGAGACGCCTTGTTCACCAACTCGTTGTCGTCGCCGACCAGCAGCAATTCCTCCTCGACACCAAGGGCGAACGGCGCCTCGGCGCCGAAGTTGTCCTGCCAAAGGTCTGGGGCCGCCTTGCTAAGCATCACGCCGGAATCCCTTCCGTTCTTTATGGAGTAACCCGCCGTCACGATCGGCAAACGGGGTCAGCTCAAAGGGCCTCGGGAAGACCCTCAAGCGCCCGAGATGCTCCGAGTCCGTTGACCTCGCCTGGTATCCGAAGTGGCCGCCGGCGCCTGACTAAGCCCGGTATGCCTAGCCGAGCTTCTCGTCCCCGATCGGATCCCCGAGGATGATCCCGCCCGACGTGATATCGAAATGGCGGATCTCGGGATCATGGACGCTCGTGCGTGACTTCACAACAGCTTCCGTGCAAAGCAGCACTGTGGGTGGCAGCCGACTGCGGTGTCGCGTCCGTGTGAGAGCCGGCTCCCCTGATTGGGGTACCGACTGGTCTCGCGGATACGCGTGCGGTGGTAGCGAGAAACGAATCGGGCCGGGTAGCCGTCTCCCACGACGACCCCTCCGCTCGGCCGTCGGCCTACAGTCAGATTGTGGCGAACCAGCTCGAAACAGCCTGCATCCAAATGAGCGGCGCGGGTGAGGGACTCAAGACCTTCTCCGTGCTCGAGTACGAGGAGAAAATCGCAGAGGCGCGCAGGCTACGCAGTCCTGCTGCCCAGGACGCAGCGAGACTCGGGTGGGCTCGGTTCGCTCCGTCAGTTGAGACCCTGTCTGATCCGCCTGAACCGGGGTTTCTTGCTCCGCGCTTCCAGGTTGTGGACCGTGAGGCGTACGACCTGCAGATGCGCCAGCTGCTCGGCATCCTCTGAGCCGGCGCCGGGGTTCCGTAAGGCCGTCTTATCGGGCGTGGCGAGGGTGTTGCTTTGCATGGAAAGCGGCGGTTTCACTCGCTCGTGCCGACACTGACTCTGACTTCAGCGGTGACTCGCCGATACCGCTCCCTTGCCGCTGATCCCCCTACTTGGCGCAGATCGGGTCGGTCCTGGTGCAGCGGACTGGGCGGGGTGCATTGACAAATCTGTAGCTCTTCACGACCCGCTCGTAGGCGCCGATATCGGGCTTCTTGCCGCGCTTCACGCCGCGTTCGTCAATACCGTTGATCCTGAACCCGTTGTCAATCGCCCTCGAGCCACGCCCGAGCGCGATGGTCTGCAAGGGGCGGCCATAGGTCCAGTGCTTGGCGCCGCCGTTGTCGGCGAGCTTGCCCAGTTCCAGTCGCCCGCCGAACAGGTCGCCGGCGGCGCCGAAGCCCGAGCATCCGTTGGCGTTGCCGATCAGGTTGTAGCCCAGCGAGTCGAGGCCGCTCGAGGCGCTGAAGCAATCGAGGCCGGTGGTACCGGCGCCGACGCGGTTGAGCGCCACGATCGTGCTCTGGACCCCGATCACGTCCCCGCTCTCTTGGTAGAGCCCGCCGCCGACGTGCCCCGCGCCGACAAGGTTGCGGGCGACAGTGTCGGCACCGAGCTCGGCGGTCGAATTCTCGCCGGATACCTCGATCCCGCCGCCGTTGCCGCCGGCGCGGTTGTTGGCGATCGTCGAGTTCCCCATCCCAAGCCCCATCGCTCCCCCGGCTGCTGCAGGTGCCGTCGAAGCGACGGTTGTGTGGATGCCGCCACCCGAGGAGGCGGCGCTGTTCCCCGAGACGGTCGACCACGCGACGAAGTTCGACCCGGTGCCGCTGAAGGCGATCCCGCCTCCGTCCGCCCCGGACCGATTGTCGGCGACGGTCGAGTGGTCGATACCCAGCCCGGTGCCGAAAATGGCCCCCCCGGAGCCGCCGGCGCTGTTGTGGACGGCCCGGACGCGGTCGATCCCGCCCCGGAAGTTTCCGGGGCTGCCGCTCACGTACACCGCGCCTCCGTTGCCGGCGGCGCTGTTTCCCTTGAGCAGTGCCGTGTTTATTGCGAAGTTGAGGGGGGAGGCCGTGGTGACGGAGGCCGTGGTGGCGAATGCGCCCCCGTTGCCAGCCGCGACGTTGCTGACCAGGCGGCTGTTGCGGAGATCGACGCCGGCGCCGCGGATCGCCCCGCCGTCGCCGTCGTCGCCCGCGCTTCGGCGGACGTGGCCGTCTCGCACGACGATCCAGGCCACCTTCAGCCCGGGGCCGTGCACGTCGAAGACACGGTCGATGTCGTTGCCATCGATGACCGCCAGCTTCGTGCCCCGGTGGCGATTCCTCGCCCCCACGAGGCCCTTCGTCCCCACAATCAGTGGGGCCGTGACGTCAAGGTCGCCCGTGGCGGAGGCGTCCTCGCCCGGGCCCGGCCGGGTGAGCTCGTAGCGCCTGCCGGGGCGCAACAGAATGGTCGATGCCTCGGGGGCAGCGGCGTTGGATGCGATGACCGCCTCGCGAAGGGAGCAGTCCTTCGGCTTGCACCCGTTCGGCACCGGATCGTCGGTGCGGGTCGGGCGGTAGGTGGCGGCCGAGGCGGTGGAGCCCATTGCCAGCAGCGCGACCGCGCCCAGGCAGCCCACAAGCAGTCCGCGGGTCCGAGGCAGCTTCGAAGTCTTCGTCAGTACGCGCTTCACAGGCTCTGCCAGTCGCTTCACCATGCCCTCGCCGTGGGCCGTTCACCCAGCGATCGTCTCAGTAGACCTAACACGGGTATTCGCCTGATGGAGCGAACCCAGGTTTGGCTTGGGCCAAGCTTCCATTACCTGCCTTGCGAAATAGCCGCTTTGGACGAGAAGCGGTGCTTTTGAGCTCCCTTAGCCATTAAGACAAGGGTGAGCAGCAGTCCAAGCCGTTCGAGGGCACCGATCTTCCCTTCGGCTGCTGAGCGCGGCCAGCCCTCCCGCGCAGCAACTTCGATCGCGCCGCTGTGTCTACTGGTCATCGACAGGCAGGGCTCGATTCGGAAGGGTTTGGCGCCAGGGCGAGCCGCGGCCCTCGCCGCCTGCTTGCTGGGTGCTGGCCTGCTCTGCGGGGCAGCCACGCCGGCCCTCGCTCGCAGCCATGCTGGCCTGCACAAGATCAAGCACGTGGTGATCGTCATGCAGGAGAACCGCAGCTTCGACTCCTACTTCGGAACCTACCCGAAGGCTGACGGCATCCCAAGGGGTGTCTGCGTGCCCGACCCGGGCAGAGGCGGCTGTATCGCCCCCTACCACGACATCCACGCCAAGAATCAGGGCGGCCCTCACGGGGACACCAATGCCGTTGCCGACCTGGCGGGCGGAGCGATGAACGGTTTTGTCGGACAGGCCGAGACCTCGCCGAAATGCGTTATCCCCGCCCCTGGCCAATGTGCGACCGACGTGATGGGCTACCACACCTCCAGCGAGATCCCGAACTACTGGCTCTACGCGAAGAACTTCGTTCTCCAAGACCACCTGTTCGAGCCCAACGCCTCGTGGAGCCTGCCGCAGCATCTCTTCCTGCTCTCGGGTTGGTCGGCGAGCTGCACGTCACCGACCGACCCGTTCAGTTGCACCAATGCGCTCCAGAACCCCGGCTATCAGGACACCAACCCGGACGACCCGCTTCTGGGCCCGCAGCCGAACTTCTCCTGGACCGACCTCACCTACCTGCTGCACCGGGCGGGCGTCAGCTGGGGCTACTACATCGAACAGGGCATCCAGCCGGATTGCGCGGACGGCGAGGAGCGCTGCCCGAATGCCCCCGAGCAGAACGCGGCCACCCCCGGCATCTGGAACCCGCTCCCGGACTTCGAGACCGTCCGGGAGGACCGTCAGGAGGGGAACATCCAGGACACCGCGGCGTTCGACCTCGCGGCCAAGCAGGGCACGCTGCCCGCGGTCTCATGGGTCGTTCCGAACCAGAAGGACAGCGAGCATCCCCCCGCGCTGCTGAGCACGGGACAGAGCTACGTCACCTCACTGGTCAACAAGATGATGAAGGGCCCGGACTGGCGCAGCACCGCGATCTTCCTCACCTGGGATGACTGGGGAGGCTTCTACGACCACGTCGTGCCGCCGGTGGTCGACGGCAACGGCTACGGCTTCCGGGTGCCGGGGCTGGTGATCAGCCCCTACGCCCGCAAGGGCTTCGTCGATCACCAGCAGCTCAGCCACGACGCTTACAACAAGTTCATAGAGGACGACTTCCTCAACTCACAGCGCCTCAACCCGGCCACCGACGGCCGCCCCGATCCGCGCCCGGACGTGCGGGAGATCGCGCCCGGACTCGGCACGTTGGTCAAGGAGTTCAACTTCCACCAGCAACCCCGGCGCCCACTGTTCCTGCTCCCCTCGGGGGGCAAGAAGAAACCGAAGAAAGGCCACAAGAAATGACTGCGATTCGGAGGCGGCTCAGCTACGCGAACGTGATGGCGACCGTGGGAGTCTTCCTGGCGCTCGGCGGCGGAGCGATCGCCGCGCTCCGCCTGCCCGCCCGCTCGGTCGGAGCCAAGCAGCTCCGCAAGAACGCGGTCACCGGCGTCAAGGTCCGGGATCACTCTCTGACCGGGGACGACCTGGCCCAGATCGGCCTCTCGAACCTGAAGGGGGCCTCCGGGACGGCCACCAACGACGGCGCGGTGAATGAGCCGGCTGGCGACTGCGGGCGCTTTACCTTCACTGCCTCAGGCGCTCAGCCCGGCGACGGCGTGATGCTCGCCGGCTCTGAGGTCAACTCGCTCACACACGCAATGATCGGCGGCGCCACTGTGACCAACCCGAACAAGCTGAACGTCGCGATCTGCGCCGGAGCCGGCTTCCCGGTGAGCCAGGCCGCTGGCACGATCCAGCTTCGCTTCGACACGCTGCGCTAGTCGGGAACGGTCGGCTCAAACCAAGGGCTGGTCCCGCTCGTCCGTGAGGCACTCCGAGCCTAGCCGCCGCCGCGCCCGTAGCTCAGTCGGATAGAGCGTCGGTCTACGAAACCGAAGGTCACAGGTTCGAATCCTGTCGGGCGCGCTCTAAGAGTCCCCGCCACGGCTGGGTTTCTCTCGATGCCGGGTTGTGTGGTGGGTTTCGGGGCGGCCCATGTACTGCCCTTACGCGGGTCGTCCCGGATGGACGCTAAGTCGGCCACCCCTTCACCGACTTAGAGGTCTGGTTCCAGACTGCTGCTTTGCATGGAAAGCAGCGGTTTGGTTGAGCCAGGGAGGGCTGCCAGTCATAGGATGGCGGGCCGCAGGCAGCCTTCGACTCAAGGAGCTACGCATGGACGCTGGAGCCCTCGTTGCTGGCTTCTACGAGAACTTCAACAACAACGAAGTCGACGCCGCAGTGGCGGCCTTCTCCGAGGAGTTGGAGACCATCGACCCGGGAATGGGAACGGTTCACGGGATTGAGCCATTCCGCGAATACCTGGAGACCTTTAAGCGGGCGATGCCGGACGCCCGCGCGGTGATCGAGCAGCAGTACGAGTCCGGCGAAACGGTGATGGTCGAGGGTCGGTTCCTCGGAACCCACACGGGTCCATTGGCGGGTGACAATGGCGACATCGAGCCGACCGGCAAGTCAGTCGATCTGCGCTTCGCTGACTTCTCCCGGGTGAGTGACGGAAAGATCGCCTCGTACCACACCTACTACGACCAGGTCGGCCTGCTGACTCAGCTTGGTCTGATGGACGACTCCTGACAGTCCGACTACTGCTTTGGACGAAAAGCGGCGCCACTAGGGGCGAGACGCCAGCCCTCGTCCCGGGCCCCACTAGCGCCGTGCGGTGGTTCCCTTCGCGCGGCTAGTCGTGCCTTTTCCGCGGGTCGTTGTGCCCTTCGCGCGGGCTCCCTTCGCGCGGGAAGCCGTCGACTTGCCCTTTCCGCGGGTGGTTCTGCCCTTCGCGCGGGTGGGAGTGGGCTCCTCGGTCAGCGCCGTCTGGAGCCTGCGCATATCGGCCGAGAGCGCACGATTCAGCTTGCCCACATCCCGGCGCTGATTCTTCAGGAGCTGTTGCACATTGCGGACCATGTTGTGTCTGCCCCGGCCCAGATCCTTCTGCAGTTTAGCCAGCGCCTTCTGGGCCTCATCGAGCGAACCGCCCGCACGCTTCAGCGCAGCCTCCGCCCGCTTCTTCGTCGCATCGGCCGACGCACGTACGCGCTCCGGCGTCTTCTTCGTTTCTGGCATGGGAGCTCCTTCTCTCGGAAACGACACGAGTCTACGGCCGCCCCCATGACGCTGCATCGGAGGCCCCGGCAGCCGCTTTGGACGAAAAGCAGCACCGCTGCTTTGCATGGAAAGCGGGTATCCGGTTAGCTCCGCCTGATCACGCGGAATGGCACGCCCCGCGAGACTGGAGAAGGAGATGAGCTTCGAGCAGACGATGGATGACATAGCCAGGGGCGTGGAGCTCCTCGGCGTCGCGACCGTCCTCGTGGGGCTGGCGGCATCCCTGGTGAGCGGCGCACTCGGCCTGCTCGGAGGCGAGGGTGCGGGGAGCGTCTACCGGACCATCCGAGCCGTCTTCGCACGCAGCATTTTGCTCGGGTTGGAGTTCCTGGTGGCCGCGGACATCATCCGGACCGTCGCCGTCCAGCCCTCGCTGGAGAACGTCGCTGTCCTTGGGCTGATCATCGTCATCAGGACGTTCCTGAGCTTCTCGCTGGAAGTCGAGCTCGACGGTCGCTGGCCCTGGGCTCGCGCCTCCGGTGGACCACCAGCGGCGGCACATGAACCAGCTGAATAGCCGCTTTGGACGACGGGCGGGCAGCCGCGTGGTTCCGGGGGAACCGCAGCTCCCCTGCGCGTGCTGCGAAGGCGGTCAGGACGCCCGTGGTTGAATGACCGTAGTGGCTTGTGCGCTCGAGGCTGACTACTTGGTGGTCGGAGCCGGGGCGTCGGGCATGGCTTTCGCCGACGCCCTGGTCCGGCATGCGGACGTGCAGGTCGCCCTGGTCGATCGCCGGCACGGGCCCGGCGGCCATTGGCTCGATGCGTACCCGTTCGTGCGGCTCCATCAGGCGTCCTCGTTCTACGGAGTGGCCTCGACGATGCTGGGCTCCGGATCGATCCAGGGCGAGGGCCCCGAGGCCGGCCTGCACGAACGGGCGGGCGCTGCGGAGATCTGCGCCTACTACCAGCGGGTGCTGAACGAGCAACTGGTGCCCTCGGGCCGGGTGGAGTTCCACCCGAACAGCGAGTACCTGGGTGACGGCTCGTTCGTGTCGCGCATGTCCGGACAGCGTCACCAAGCCGGCCCGGATTGCCGGATCGTCGACGCCCGCTACCTCGCCCCGGAGATCCCCGCGACCACCGAGCCGCCGTTCGGCGTCGCCGACGGGGTCCGGGCGCTGCCGGTCAACGACCTACCGAGGCTGGAAACCGCACCCCGAGAGTTCGTGATCGTCGGGTCCGGGAAGACGGCAACCGACACCTGCGTGTGGCTCCTCCAAAACGGAGTCGACGCGGAGTCGATCTGCTGGGTTCGGCCCCGCGAGCCGTGGATGTTCAACCGCGCGGTCGTCCAGCCCGACCCCGCCGTGTTCATCGGGATGGCCGCCGACGTCATGGAGGCGGCAAGCGCGGCGTCCTCCCCGGATGACCTCTTCATGCGAATGGAAGCCGCGGGGGTGATGCTCCGCATCGACCCCTCGCAGACGCCGACCATGGCGAAGACACCGACGCTTGCCCAGTGGGAGCTCGACCTGTTGCGCAGCATCGAGCGGGTGGTCCGGCTCGGACACGTCCGTGGGATCGAGCGCGGGCGGATCGAACTGGACGAGGGCGATGCCGCGATCGACAGGGAAGCGGTGATCGTCCACTGCGCCGCGTCCGGGCTGCAGTACCCGCCGCTGATCCCGATCTGGGGGGACGAGGCGATCACGATTCAGCCGGTTCGGGCGGGCTTCCCCTGCCTGGCGGCGGCACTGATCGGGTACGTGGAGGCAACCCGCGAAGATGATGCCGAGAAGAACCGGCTGTGCTTCCCGTCGCCGCTCTCGGACACACCCACCGACTGGGCGGTGATGCAGGTCCTGGGCGGCCATGCATCACTCGCGTTTAGCGCCGAGCCCGACATCAAGGAGTGGGCCGACAGCGTGGCGCTGAACCCCGCGCGCGTCCCCCCCGGAGAGGCCGTTGATGGCGATCTGGCGGCCGCTGCAGAGCGCTTCCGCGCCGCCGTCGGCCCCGGGATCGCGGCGATGGCCGAGCTCGCGGGCCCCGGTTTTACCGATGGCGGACCTCCGCCGGTATCTACGACCCGATCGACTGCTGGTAGAGGGTGAAGCCGATCCCCGAGCAGACGGCGGCGATGATCCAGAAGCGCAGCATTATCTTCGTCTCCGACCAGGCCAGCAGCTCGAAGTGGTGATGCACGGGAGCCATCAGCAGGACGCGGCGGCGCAGCAACTTGAAGGTGGCCACCTGCAGAGCGACCGAGAGCGCCTCGATCACGAAGATGCCGCCCGTGATGATCAGCAGGATCTCCGTCTGGGTCATCACGGCCAGCGCACCGATTGCTCCGCCTAAGCCGAGCGAGCCGGTGTCGCCCATGAAGATCGACGCCGGAAAAGCGTTGAACCAGAGGAAGCCGATACAGCCCCCCACCAGGCACGCCGAGAGCAGAGAGAGGCTGTGCTGGCCGGTGGTGATGAAGGTGATCGCGGTGTAGGCGAGCAGGACGATCGCGCAGCAGCCCGCCGCCAGGCCATCGAGGCCGTCGGTCAGGTTGACCGCGTTGCTCGACCCCGCGATCACCAGGAAGATCACCAGCGGGTAGAGGCCATCCGGGATGTCCAGCGACGCGTGCGAGATGCGCAGCTCGAGGCTTGAGTCGAGCCCGACCGAGTGGCGGGCGACGTACCACAGCCCCACTGCCAGCCCCAGCTGCAGGAGCAGCTTGTAGCGAGCGGAGAGGCCGAGCGAGCGCCGCCGCGTGATCTTCAGGTAGTCGTCGACGAAGCCGATCGCGGCGCAGCCGAGCGCCACGCCGAAGACCGCAAGGCTCTGGGTGTCACGGTCCGAGAGCACCAGGTAGGGGACCGAGATCGCGGTGAAGATCAGCAGGCCGCCCATCGTCGGCGTGCCCGCCTTCTCGTGGTGCTCCTGGGGCCCCTCCTCGCGGATCTGCTGGCCGAACTCCCGCAGGCGGAGGTATTCGATGAACTTGGGGCCGAGAAAGATGCAGATCAGCATCGCGGCCATGCCGGAAATGAGGATCTCGCCGAGCATCTAGCGCTCCGTGAGCTTCTCGGCGACTCGCTCCAGGCCGACCGCGCGGGAGCCCTTGACCAGGACCGCGTCCCCCGGCCGCAGCGCCGCCGCGAGGGCGTCCGCGGCGGCTTCGGCGTCAGCGACCCGCTTGTCCGGCTCGTACTCGGAGGCCAGGTCGCCCACGCCGATGATCAGCTCGACCCCACTCTCGCGCGCGTGACGTCCGATCTCGCGGTGATAAGCCGCCGCCTCGGAACCCAGCTCCCTCATCTCACCGAGAACCGCGAGCCGGCGACGTCCCACCGCGAGCGAAGCGAGATGGTCCAGCGCCGCCCGCATCGAGATCGGGTTGGCGTTGTAGGAATCGTTGATCAGAATGGCGTTCTCCGGGAGCTCGACGAGCTCCCCACGAAGGCGCGAGAAGACTATCCGGGGGGCCAGATCCGCCATCTCGGCGAGCGGGAAGCCGAGCGCCACACCCGCCGCGATCGCCGCCAGCGCGTTGTCGAGGTTGTGGGCCTCGACGAACGGGAACTTGAACGCGTGCTCGCCGACGGGCGTGCGCACGAGCGCATCCGTTTCTCCCCCCTCGGCCAACACCCAGGTGGCCTCTACGTCCCCCCCGCCTCCGAACCGCAGCAGCCTCGGGGCGCGCTCCAGATGCGGCTCGAGCGCCCGGGCCTGCGCCGGGACCACTGCAGTGCCGCCCGGGCGCAGCCCGTCGATGATCTCGGCCTTGGTCGCCGCGATCGCCTCGATCGAGCCGAGCAGCTCGATGTGAACCGGCCCGACGTTGGTGATCACGCCCACGTCGGGCTCCGCGATCGCGCAGAGCTCGGCGATCTGGCCCGGCCCTCGCATTCCCATCTCGAGGACCAGCACGTCCGTCCCCAGCGGCGCAGCGAGCACGGCCAGGGGCAGGCCGATCTCGGTATTGAAGTTCTCCGGGCTCGCCTCGACGCTTGCCGGGAGCAGCGCACCGCAGATGTCCTTGACCGAGGTCTTGCCGGTCGAGCCCGTGATCCCGACCACGCGACAGCCCAGCTCCTCTCGCCAGGCGCGGCCCAGGGACTGAAGCGAGGCCAGGGGGTCCGTGGCGCCGAGCACCCAGCCCGACGAGGGTCCCCCCGCTGCCACATCCCCCTGCATGGCGAGCTCGCGGCCCCACTGGGTCGCGACCAGGATCCCCCAGGCGCCCTCACCCAGCGCGGCGGCCCCGAATTCGCCACCGTCGAATCGCTCGCCCGGCAGGCCGACGAACAGGTCTCCTTCCCGTACCTCGCGTGAGTCGATGACCACGCGGGCGGGACCGCCGGTCCCCCCGCTCGCCAGCACCTCCGCCCCGGCCGCCGAGGCGAGACGGTCACCCTCGAACGCGATCAACGCGCCGCGCTCGTCTGGCCCAGCTTGCGCAGCTCCTCCCGAGCCACGTCGCGGTCGTCGAACGGGATCTTCCGCCCGTCCTCGAACTCCTGCCCCTGCTCGTGTCCTTTGCCGGCGATCACGACCTCATCGCCCTCCCCCGCAAGGGAGACCCCCAGGGCGATCGCCGCCCGCCGGTCCCGCTCGACCACGACCTCGGCGTGCGGGCTCTTCGGAATGCCGCTCCGGATCTGCTCGATGATCGCGCCCGGATCCTCGGACCGCGGGTTGTCGGAGGTGACCACCGCGATGTCGGAGAGCTCTGCCCCCGCCCGGCCCATCAACGGGCGCTTCTCGCGATCCCGGTCTCCACCCGCGCCGAACACCGAGATCAACCGGCCACCGGTCAGTCGCCGGGCCGCACCCAGCACGTTCTCCAGCGAATCGGGTGTGTGTGCGTAGTCGACGATCACGCCGAAGGGCTGGCCCTCATCGATCGACTCGAACCGGCCCGGCACCTGCTCCGCCGACGCGAGTGCGCGCGCGGACGCTCGCAGGTCCAGGCCGAGCGCGTGTGCGACCGAAAGGGCGGCCAGCGCGTTGGAGACGTTGAAGTCGCCGGGCAGCGGCGTCTCGACCTCGAGCTCGCCCTCCGGCGAGAGGCAGAGGAAGCGTGACCCGCTCGTGTCGAAGGTGACCCCGCGGGCGCTCAGGTCGGCATCGCCGCCCGCCGCCGAATAGGTGATGCAGTCGCCGCCGGAACCGCCGGAAAGCTCAGCCGCGAGGCGCCGCCCATATGGATCGTCCGCGTTGAGCACGGAGACACCGCCCTCGAGCTCGATCAGCGGAGCGCCACCCTCCGACGAGAAGAGCAGCCGCTTGGCGGCGAAGTAGTCCTCCATGTCGGCGTGGAAGTCGAGGTGGTCCTGACTCAGGTTGGTGAATACCTTGACCGCGAAGTCAATGGCGTCGGCACGGTGCAGCACCAGGGCGTGGGAGGAGACCTCGATGGCGCAGGCCTCGTCGCCGGCCTCGAGCATCCGGGCGAAGGTCCGCTGCAGGTCGATCGCCTCGGGGGTGGTGCGCTCGACCTCCTCGACCCGGCCGCCGACGACCTGCTGCACCGTCCCGAGCAGCCCGCAGCGCGTCCCCGCGGACTCGAGCAGGTGCCGGACGAGGAAGGCCGTGGTCGTCTTGCCGTTGGTGCCGGTGATCCCGACCACGGTCAGCTCCGAGGTGGGGTCTCCGTTGAACGCGGCCGCGATCGGCGCCATCGCCGCCCTGGCGTCCTCCACCTGTGCCTGGGGCACGTCCAGGTCGAGGGGGCGCTCGAGCACCAGGGCGGTGGCCCCGGCCTCGACCGCCCGGGGAGCGAAGTCGTGGCCGTCGGTCTTCTCGCCGGCGAAGCAGAAGAACAGGGTTCCGTCGCTCACCCGGCGGCTGTCATAGGCCAGATCCCGGATCTCCACCGAGCCGTCGCCACGGATCTCCGCAGCGACGTTCGACGCTCTGAGCAGCTCGCCAAGCTCCATCCCGGGCCGATTCTAGGATTGATCGCCTGCGGGGCTACAACGCCGAGGACAAGATCGACCGAGGAGATTCACCGGCACCTCGGGATCAAGGCCTGATCCCGAGGTAGGGCAGCGCGAACGAGGCGATCTGCCCGAAGACCGGCGCCGCGACGGCGCCACCGGTGTGGACGTACTGGGGCTCATCGACGACGACCGCCACCAGCAGCTTCGGCCGCTCGGCGGGTGCAAAGCCGACGAAGGAGGCGACGTACTGGCTGTCCGAGTACGTGCCGTTCACAACCTTCTGGGCGGTTCCCGTCTTGCCCGCCAGGACGTAGCCGGGGACACTCACGGACGACGCGGTGCCGCCCGGCTCGAGCACGCCCTCGAGCATCCGCCGGAGCTGGGCCGAGGTCCTCTGCCTGATCACGCGGTGCGGATCGGTGTTCTCGTCGGCGGGATGCCCACCGACGCTCTTGACCAGCGTCGGCCGACGCAGGATCCCGCCGTCGGCGATCGCCGAATAGGCGGTGGCCATCTGCATCGGGGTCACCGCCAGGCCCTGGCCGATCGGCAGATTGCCCATCGTCGAGCCCGAGTAGTTGTCTCGAGCCGGAACGATTCCTCGCTCCTCACCCGGATACCCAACCCCGGTCGGCTGCCCGAAGCCGAAGCGGTTGATCCACTGGGAGAAGCGGTCGGCGCCCTCCTTGAGCCCGATCTTGACCGCGCCGACGTTGGAGGACTGGGCCAGGATCTGGGCCGTAGTCAGGGTCTCTGGGGGACGCGGCTCAGCCTCGCCGATCGTGCGGTCGTAGACGTGGATCTCGGACGGGAGGTAGAAGCTCGAGCTCGGCGTCACCACGTGGTCCTGTAGCGCGGAGCCGACCGTGAAGGCCTTGAAGGTCGAGCCCGGCTCGTAGGTGAAGCCCGTCGCGCGGTTCTCCAGCTCCTCGGGGGTCGCATTCTGCAGATCCTCCGGATTGAAGCCCGGCCAGTTGGCCATCGCCAGTACCTCGCCGGTGTTGGGGTTCATGACGATCGCGGTGGCGCCCTTCGCTCCGTAGTGCTCGGCGGCCTGCGAAAGTGCCTCCTCGGTCTTGCCCTGGATCGCTGCGTCGATCGTGGTCTGGACGTCCTCGCCGACGCTCGCCGGGCTGACCGTCTCCATCCGGAGCGGCCGCCCCAGTGCGTCGTGGACGACGTCCTGCTCCCCGTTGGCGCCGCCGAGCACGCTGTTCTCCGAGTGCTCCAGCCCGGTCAGGCCCTGGTTGTCGGTGCCGACCGCGCCGATCAACTGCGCGGCCAGATCGCCCTGTGGATAGATCCGCTTGCTGTCCGGGACCGTCGAGACGCCCGTGATGTGAAGCCTCTCCACCCTCGAGGCGACGCCCGGGTCAACCTTCCGGGCGAGATACGCGAAGCCCGAACTGCGATCGGCGAGCGAGGAGAGCAGGTCCGCCGTCGGCTCGCCCAGCACCTCATGCAGCCGCAGCGCCGTCTGGCCCGGGTTCTCGACCTGGTACGGCGTTGCGATCACGTCGGCGGCGTCCTCGGACGTCGCCAGCACCTTGCCGTTGCGATCGAGCACTCGGCCCCGCTCGCCGGGGATGGTCACCCGGGTGACCTGCTGGCTGCGGGCCTCCGCGCTGAGGCTCCCGCCCTGCACCCCCTGGAGCCAGAACGAGCGGACCAGGGCGAACGAGAAGATCAGGAGGAAGGCACAGAAGATGAGGCCGAGCCGGCGGTCGATCAGCCGCATCTCAGCCCTAGAGGCCGACGCCCCCGGTTGAGCCACCGCTTGAGACGCTCGACGGCGCACTGCCCGACGAGCTGCCGCTGGTCGAGCCGGTGGAGCTCGGTGTGGTGGTCGCCGTCGTCCCCGTGGTGGAGGCCGGCGGCGTGGTCGTCGTGCCCGTAGGAGGGGTCGGGCCCGCCTGGGGAGCCGAGTAGGAGATCCCGTTGGCCGGATAGCTCGAGGGCACGCTCGGCGCCAGCAGGAAGCCGTCCGTGGCCAGCAGGTGGGCGAGACGGGTCGCGTCGCCGTTATTCGCGCTGAGATAGGTGATCGCCTTGGGGTCAGGCACGGCGAGGCCGAGTCGAGCCGCCTCCTGCTGCACGCGGCTGGCGGAAAGCCTCTCGTCGATCTGGGCGTGAAGCGCGGAGACCTCGGTCTTGAGCTCGTCGATCTGCAGCGAGAGGCGGCCGGAGCCGGCGCTGAGGCTGAGGCTGAGGACGTTGAGCGCGACGATGCCGACCAGCAGCGCCCCGAGGACCCCGATCCAGCCACGGCCCCTGGTGAGCCGCATGATCAGGCTCGAATCGGAGAAGTCCCTGACGGCACCCACACCCCGGACGGCCGCCTGCGGGAAGAGCGCTGCGCCCGCCATTATGCGAGGGCGCGCCGCAGGCGAAGCCGAGGCGCGACGCGGCTTGCGATGTGGCGCCGTTCGCGGCGCGGCCGAGGCGCGCGCGGTCGCGGCGGCGGCCATCAGCCGGCCTCGTCTGCTTCGCGGATCTTGAGGGCGGCGCGCAGGTGCGCCGAGCCCGCGCGAGGGTTCCGCTCGAGCTCGTCCGGGCCTGGGGCGATCGCGCGCTTGGTGATCAGCTCGGCCTCGGGCTCCCGGCCGCAGACGCAGACGGGGAGCTCCGGCGGGCAGACGCAGCCTCGGGCGCGGTCGGCCAGATAGCGCTTGACTCGCCGATCCTCGAGTGAGTGGAAGGAGATCGCGCCGAGGCGCCCGCCCACGCGGAGGACGCCCCAGGCCAGCGGCAGCGCCCGGTCGAGCGCGTCGAGCTCTCCGTTGACAGCGATCCTGATCGCCTGGAAGGTGCGTTTGGCCGGATGGCCGCGGCCGAAGCGCTCGGATGGCGGGATCGCGGCCTTGATCGCGGAGACGAGTTGGCCGGTGGTCTCGACCGGCCGTCTCTTGGTGATCTCGCGCGCGATCGAGCCGGCCCGGCGCTCCTCGCCCAATTCGCGGATCACCTGGGCGAGTCGATCCTGCGGCCACTCGTTGACCACGGTGGCCGCCGAGAGGCTCTGCGTCGGGTCCATCCGCATGTCGAGTGGCGCGTCATACGAGTAGGAGAAGCCCCGCTCCCAGGCGTCGACCTGCATCGAGGACATGCCGAGGTCAAAGACGATCCCATCGGGCCGGACGCCCTCTCCGCGCAGGCCCTCGAGGGCGGCGACGAAGTCCGCGCGCAGGAAGCGGGCTCGCGACGGGGCACCGGCGGCGAACTCGCCCCAGCGCTCCTCCGAGACGGGGTCGCGATCGACCGCGATCAGCTCGCCCTCGGGGCCGATGCGCTCCGCGATCAGGCGGGAGTGGCCGCCTCCCCCGAAGGTGCAGTCCACGAACGTCTCGCCCGGGCGGGGGTCGAGGACGTCGATCAGCTCGGCGGCGAGGACCGGATCGTGTTCGACGGGCACATAGGAAAGGTTCGCCGATGCGGCCGGCGATCCCACTACCCGGTGCGTCGCGGTTGCCATCTCAGCCTCCTCGCTGCTCTTCGGAAAGGTTCTCGGCGACGTCGGAGACCTCGACTTCCATCTCCATCTCGTAGGCGGCCCAGCGCTCGGCGCTCCAGATCTCGAACCAGTCGTCGGACCCGACGATCACGCACGGGCCCACCCCCAGGCCGGCGTGCTCGATCAGCTTCTTGGGAAGGCGAATGCGGCCGGCGGCGTCGATGGTGTCGTCGAACGCCCCACCGTGGAAGTGACGCCGCAGCATGCGCCCACGCTTGCCCAGCGGGTTGGTCGCGCCGAGGAACCCCTTGGTGAAGCGCTCGTAACCGGCGGGCGCGAACACCCAGACGGAGGGGTCGAGCCCCTTGGCGAGAACGACTCCATCAGCCAGCGCCGCGCGGAACTTCGACGGGACCGTGAGGCGGTCCTTGGCGTCGAGATTGTGCTCATACTGACCGAGAAACGACAAAGCGGCTTCCTCTCCGGAGTGAATTGGTTCGGAGCGGGCCGGGGTGGTGAGGTGGGAGGAGCCTCATCACCCCGGCCCTATTGACCAACTCTGTTCGCCACGCTAACCCACTCTGTCCCACTTTGCAACACAGATTGGGCGGGCGCATTGCAGCGGATCCGTCGGACGGAATTGCTAGCCCGGTCACAGAGGACCTGGAAACCGCATTCCGATGCGGTTTGCGCCACCCCAGTCGGCTCGGGGAGCGGCCCCGGATGGGCCCCGAACCTGCAACTGCGGTTGCAGCAAGGAGGGTCGCGGAGCCGTCTCACACCCATCGCAGCCCGGCCGTTGCATGGTCGGAACGCAGACGATTGGAGGTCGAGATGGACTTCGAGGAGCGCTATCGGGCGATGGAGACGAGGGACGAGAGCTACGCGGGGCAGTTCTTCGCGGGGGTCACCTCGACTGGGATCTACTGCCGGCCCGGCTGTCCGGCGAGGACCTCGAAGCGGGAGAACATCCGCTTCTACCTGACCGCGGCAGAGGCGCGCAGCGACGGCTTCCGTGCCTGCCTGCGCTGTCGCCCCGATGCGGCCCGCTAGAACCCCGCCATGAACCGGTCGATGTTCGCGAGCAGCCCGGCGGCGATCATCAGCAGTACCGACGGGACCAGGAGCAGCGCGACGGCGAGCTGGATCTTCGGGGCCGCGCGCGCCGCCCGCTCCTCGATTCGCCTGCGCTGAACGCCTCGCAACCCCGTCGCCTGCTCGCGGAGCTGATCGGAGAGCGGTGAGCCGAACCGGCGCGAGCGCTCGATCAACGCGCACATCGCCGAGACCTCCCGAACGGGTGCCCTCCGCCGCAGCGACTCGAGGGCCTCGCTCTGTGGCACGCCGCAGGAGCTCTCGGCCGAGAGCATCGCCAGCTCCCTGGCGAGCGGGCCCTCCCCCGCGCCGAGCTCGCTCAGGCCCGTGAGCGGGCTGCGGCCGGCGGCGGTTCCCACCGCGAGTAGATCGAGGGCATCCGGCAGACCGGCACGGAGCGCCCTGAGCCGCTGTCGAGCGCGCCGCTCGAGCCAGGCGTCGGGGCCGAGGAACCCGCCGGCGGGCAGCGCGATGGCCACGATCCAAGCGAAGCGCGGGGGTGCCGCCGGCGCCATTCCCACGGCCCAGAGGAGCCCTGCCAGCGCACCGCCGATCTTGGTGGCAAGGAGAGCCCGCGCCGAGACGCGCTCGGAGAGCCCCGCCCGCGCCAGCCTCGCGGAGAGACCGAGGTGCGAATCGACCACCGGGAGCGTTCTCCAGCCGCCCACTGCCGGCCCCTCCCGCTCGGAGTCGCCAGCGGCCCGGGACCGTGGCAGGAGATCCGCAAGCGCGCCCAGGGCGAGTAGGGCGGCCGCCAAGATCAGGACCAGCGCGGCGGTCACTCCCCGGGGCTCCCGAGCCGGCGGATCAGCGCGAACCCGAGCACCTGGAGTCCGGCGGCCGCCATCAGCATCACGGCCGAGGCGGGCTCCGAGAGGACCCGCGAGACGAACCCCGGCTGCAGCAGCTCGGCGAACAGCGCCGCACCCGCCGGCAGCGCGACCACGAGCAGGCCCGTGAAGCGCGCCTGCGTGGTCGCGGCGCGAGCTTCATCGGCAACTCGGTCGCGATCGGCGGCCGCCACCGCCAGCCTACGCATCAGCGCCGCCACGTCGCCCCCGGCGACCTGCTGACTTAGCAGCGCCGCGGCGAGCGAGTCCACCCGCTCAGAGCCCAGGCGAGCCCGCATGGCCGCGAGGGCGTCCGCTGTGGAGGAGCCGAGCTCGAGGTCGGCCGCCACCCTGGCAAGCTCAGCTGAGGATGGGCCGTCGAGCGACCGGGGCGCCGCCGCCAGGGCACCTCGGATGGAGTGCCCGGCGGAGATCGCGTCCGCGATCGCCGAGGCGACATCCGGGACGGAGCGCTCAACCGCCCTGCGGTAGCGCTCTCTGCGTTGCGCAACCAGGACTCCGACGCTCCACGGGCCGGCGGCCGCCGCCACTGCCAGCGGCCCCGGGCCCGCGATCAGCATCGCGACACCCACAATCGCTGCGCTGCCGATCATGGCGAGGCGCCGCTGCTCCTCCGCGCTGGGCGCGTAGCCCTCGCGGCTGGCCCGGCCGAGCGGCGCCACCGACGCGCGCAGCCAGGCGGCCAGACGCGGGGCCGAGATCAGAACCTCGCGGGTGGCGACTGCCAGCAGGCCACCCGCCAGAGCGGCGAGCACGATCAGCGCCTGCTCGCCCACCGGTGAGCCTCCGTCTCGGTGCCCAGCCTGTAGAGCTCGCGGACGCCGACCGACCCCGCCGCCCGGACCACCTCCGCCACCTCGACCACCCTGCGCGAGCCGTCGCTGAGCCGAGCGAGATGTACGACGAGGTCGAGTCCTCGCCCGAGCTGCTCGCGGATCGCCTCGTGGGGCAGCCCCACCCTCGCCATCAAGGCGAGGGTCTCGACCCGGCGCAGGGCGTCCTCCGGCGAGTTGGCGTGGACGGTCGAGAGGGCCCCCTCGTGGCCGGTGTTGAGAGCCATGAGCAGATCGAGCGCTTCGCCACCGCGCACCTCGCCGATCACGATCCGGTCCGGGCGCATGCGCAGGGCGCCCCGCAACAGATCGCGGATGCTCACGAGACCCCGACCTTCGACATTTGCGGGGCGGCTCTCGAGGCGCACGACGTGCGGCTGGCGCAGGCGAAGCTCCGCTGCGTCCTCGATCGTCACGACCCGCTCGGTCTCATCGATGAACGCGGAGAGGGCGTTGAGCAGCGTCGTCTTGCCCGAGCCGGTCCCGCCACTGACCAGGATGCTGCGGCGCGCCCCCACCGCGGCGGCGAGCTCGTCGTGGAGCTCATTCGTGAGCGTTCCCAGCTCAACCAGCTCCCGGGGCCCCGGCCGAATCGCCGAGAACCGCCGTATCGACAGCGACGGTCCGTCCACCGCGAGCGGCGGGATGACGACATGCACCCGCGAGCCGTCCTCCAGGCGGGCGTCCACCATCGGGCTGAGCTCGTCCACCCTTCGACCCAGCGGCGTCAGGATCCTCTCGATCGCGTCACGCAGCGCCTGCTCCGAGGGGAAGCGCACATCGGCCCGCTCGATCCTGCCGCCGCGTTCCACGTAGACGCGGTCGTGTCCGTTCACCATCACCTCCTCAACTGCGGGGTCGGTGAGCAGCTCCTCCAAGGGGCCCAGGCCGACCGCCTCGCGAAGGATCAGCTCGCGGAGGCGAGCACGGGTGGCGGGCTCGAGGATCGCAGCGTCATCGTCGATCAGCTCGCTGACCGCGTCGGGCAGGGGGCCCAACTCGCCTCCCGAAGCCGCCTGCGCGCGGCGGCGCTCGATCAGGCGGCGCCGCAGCTCGGCGGCGAGCTCGTCCAGGTGCCTGCGGCGGACACGATCGTCCACGCAGGACTAAGCGCTCAGGGTGGCCTACTCGCCCCGGTCGTCTTCCGAGGGGAAACGATCTCGCCTAGCCTGAGGCGCCGACGTGGCCGAGATCGAGACCCAACAGGTGGACATCACCGAGCTCGCGGTCGACGCGATCGCAAACGCGGCCAACACCCAGCTGCGGCATGGCGGCGGTGTCGCCGGTGCGATCTCGCGGGCCGGCGGCCCGGCGGTCCAGGCCGAGAGCGACGAGCGCGCGCCGATCGGCCTCGGGGACGCCGTCGAGACGACCGCAGGAGAGTTGCCCTGCCGGTGGGTTATCCACGCGGCGACCATGGAGCTGGGAGGCCGGACCTCGGCCGAGGTCATCCGCAGCGCGACGGCCAGCACCCTCGCCAAAGCCGACCAGCTCGGCGCCAGGAGCCTCGCGCTGGTCGCCTTCGGCACCGGCGTCGGCGGATTCCCGCTGGAGGAGGCGGCCCGGGTCGAGGTGGAGGAGGTGCGCCGTCATCTCGAGAAGGGCAGCGGTCTCGAGCGGATCGTCTTCGCCGTCCGCGGGGAGGGCGCGGAGGCGGCGTTCCGCGCCGCGATTAGTTGAGGCGTCTGACGACGTCTATAGAGGCGAATGGCTTTCGCACCGCCCACGCGCCATCTGTTGCGCGCCAAGGACCTCGCTGACGCCCGCTATCCGGAGCCCATCAAGGTTGCCGACATGGCCGGCGCGGCTGGCGTCTCCAAGGCCCACTTCAGCCGGGAGTTCCACCGGACCTTCGGGGAATCCCCGCACCACTACCTGCTTACCAGGCGGCTCGAGCGGGCGGCGGCCCTCCTACGGATGACCGATTGGAGCGTGGCCGAGATCTGTTTCTCCGTCGGGTTGCGGAGCGTCGGCTCATTCACCACCAGCTTCAAGCGCGCCTTCGCGGCGACGCCGACCGACTATCGGGCGAAGCAGCCTCCCGCTGCCCTGGCGGCCCGGGTGCCGAGCTGCGTCCTGCGGACGTACCTGCGGCCGCAGACAGCACGTTTCAAGAAGACAGTGGACTGAACCGCGGCTAGCTTGCCGCCGACGAACAATTCCAACAAAGGAGCACGAAATGGCGATCAGGGTGGCAAACGCACAGCTTTGGGTTCACGACCAGGAGGAGGCCCTCGACTTCTGGACCAACAAGGTCGGCTTCGAGGTCCGCGCCGACATCTCGATGCCGGAGCTCGGCGACTTCCGCTGGCTCACGGTCGGGGCGCCCGGTCAGGAGGACTTCTCGATCGCCCTGCTTGCCATTCCAGGCCCGCCGGTGATGGACGAGGGCACGAAGAAGCAGGTCGAGGAGCTGATGGCCAAGGGCTTCTCGGGCTCGGTCTTCCTGAACACGGAGGACGTGCAGGCCGCCTACGAGGAGCTCAAGGGCCGCGGCGTCGAGTTCACCGAGGCACCCTCCGAGCGTCCCTACGGAATCGACTCCGAGTTCCGCGACCCGTCCGGAAACACCATTCGGCTCGGCAAGCCGACGGTGGGCTGATCAGCTCCTCGGCAGGAGGCGGATCTCCCTCCCGGCGCTCTGCGAGCCGATCAGGGTGAGGGCCTGCTCCTGGGTCACCGCCAGGGTGGCCGACCAGGACTCGCCGGGTTCGCTCGGAGCCTGAAGCGCCAGCATCCTCACCGCTGTCGCGGCGATGTATGCCCGGGCGGAGCGGCCCAGGCCCGCCTGTCGTGAGACCACGACGTCAACCCGCTTTCCCTCCGGTGTGAGCCCACCGACGGTGAGCGCCTCGGCCCCGGCGACCGCCACCTCGACCGGTCGCAGCCCCTGCCCCACTCCGGGCGCTCGCGGGGCATCGGCGCGTGGTACTGCAAGCTGCGCCCCGAGCACATACGAGCCCGCTGGAACCGTCGCGCCCGGGGCCCTGCCGAGCGCATCGGCGGGCCGCGTCAGCGCTCCCGGCGGGACGAAGCTCGCCGGAACCCGCCGCACAGACAGCTGCTTCCCCGCCTGCTGGAGGCCTATCGGTTGGCCCGCCGGCAGCTCCGCCGTCGCTACGACGACAGGGCGCAGCGGACCGTAGCGGGACTCGATCCGCGATCGGTAGCGGCCTGCGACGGTCGCCGCCAGCGCCGCGCAGACGAGGGCGGCGGTCAGGAAGACCAGCGCGCGAGCCCTCCGGCTCACGCCACCAGCGCGTAACCCGGCTCGGCCAGGGGAAGCTCGAGGGCGGCAACGCAGCCGCCGCCGGTCCGGCAGAGCGCAAACCGGCCGCGGTGGGCACTCGCGACCTCCGAGACGATCTCGGTCCCGTGCCCCCGACGCGGATCGCCGCGTCCGGGGTGCGCGCTCGTCCCGCGGCCGTTTGCGACCGTGATCCTGACACGACCCGCCACGCGAGCGCCCGTCACCACCACCGGTGGGCCGCCGTGCTCGAGCGCGTTTGCGATCAGGTTGTCGAACGCCTGAGCCATCCGCCGGGGGTCGCCTTCGACCGGCGCCGGGCCGGCATCCCAGTAGAGGCGGATCCCGCCCCTGTGGGTCGCCGCCAGGCGCCAGTGCTCGAGGCAGGCGAGCACGACCTCGCGGCAGTTGAACCGATCCCTCGGGCTGGCCGGCTCGCCGCCGTTGAGCGCCCCATCCAGGTCCCGGAGGGCGCTCTCGGCCATCTCCAGCAGACCGCGGCGACTGGCGCCGGGCGGTGCCGCCACGGGCTGGCCGGAGCGCTCCTCCAGGAGGACGAGTGCCTGCAGCGGGCGGCGCAGCTCATGCAGGGCGCGGTTGAGCGCTCGCTTGTGGGCTGGGGTGATCACCCCCCGAGGAGCCTGTAGCCGACCCCCCAGCAGTTGAAGACGTATCGCGCGCCATCCGGATCGAGCTTGCGCCGCAGGCGGCTGGCGTGCGAGTCGAGGGTGCGGGTCCGGCCCTGCGAGCGGAAGCCCCAGACGTCGCGCAACAGCTCGTCCTTGGTGAAAACGCGCCGCGGCTCCGCGGCCAGCGCGTGGAGCAGCGCGAACTCCTTGTTCGCAAGCTCCACCCGGCGCTCCCCCACGGTGACCTGGCGGGTGACGGGGTCGACGGTCAGATCGCCGATCTGGATCGGCCCGCGGCGAGCCCCATTGCGCCTGCGCAGCACCGCCGAGACGCGGGCCAGCAGCTCCGGATAGTGGAAGGGCTTCTGGAGGAAATCGTCGGCCCCGGCCTCGAATCCCCTGAGCCGATCCGCCTCGCTGGAGCGGCCGGAGAGGACCAGCACCGGCAGCTCGGGGTCGAAGCGCTCGCCGGAGGACCGGATCTCCCGGAGCACGTCGATCCCCGGCGCGTCGGGCAGCCCCAGATCGAGGAGCATCAGGTCGGGGTGGTTGTAGCCGCAGAGCCGCAGCGCGTCCGAGGCGCTCGGGGCGGGAAGGGCGCGATAGCGGTCGGCGGTGAGCTGGTCGCAGAGCAGCTCACGGGTTGGATCGTCGTCCTCGCAGACCACCACCGTCGCCAGCTCTTCGACCTGGGGGAGCATCCCCCCTTGAGTCGTGAGCCGCGAGAACTCTTCCCCCGCGCCTCACCCTTACTGGACGTCTTCGTCGCTCACCTGGACAGCTCTTCATTGGGCTTCGCCGTCACGATCGCGGGGGGAGCGGATATCAGGGCTCCCACGAGTACCACCCCATTTCCACAGGGCTCGCGCTGCCGGCCCTGAGGGGCCCGAGGCATGACTGGCGCCCGGCCAAGCCGCGTGGTGGCAAGCCCACGCCCCGATGCCCCGCTGGCGCACTCGGGCCCTCGGTGATGTAATTGGCTGCCAAGCGTTCGATCGGAGGACATGCTCTATGCCCCAGATCCTCGGAGCCAACCCGGCGATGCGACGGGCCTGGCTCGCGCATAACACCGGGCACGCCCTGGAAGCGGCCGCGGAGACGGCGTTCGCGCCAGAAGAGACCCGCGGGAACATCGAGAACCTCGTGGGAGCGACGCAGATCCCGCTCGGCATAGGCGGACCCATCCGCGTCAAAGGAGAGCACGCCGACGGGGAGTTCTTCGTGCCCTTCGCGACCACGGAGGGGACTCTCGTCACGACCTACCAGTACGGCATGAGGGCGATCACCGAGGCGGGTGGCGCCAACGCGTACGTGTTGGCGGATGCGCTCGACATCACCCCCTGCTTCGTGCTGGGGACGACGCGAGACGCGATCGCCCTGGCGAGCTGGCTTGACGATCATCTGACCGAGCTCCAGGCTCTGGCCGACGAGACCACGACCCACGGCTGTCTGGTCGAGATCCGCCCGCACGTGTTCGGCCGGCGCGTCTTTGCCCAGTTCGTGTTCAGCACGGGCGATGCAATGGGCCTCAACATGGTCAACCTCGCGGTCGACCGGCTCTGCCGTCAGGTCGCTGAAGCGGTGCCGTGCGAGCGGTGGTACCTGCGCTGCAACTACTCGAGCGACAAGAAGCCCGCCGCCATCAACCTGTTCCGGCCCTATGGCAAGGAGGTGGCGATCGACCTGACTCTGCCGGCGAGCGTCGTCGAGGCGCACCTCGGCGTGTCGCCCGCCAATCTGGTCGAGTTCGCGGCCTCCGGTCGGCTCGGAACCATGCAGGCGGGCGCGCTTGGCGCGAACGCCCACTTCGCGAACGGCCTGGCCGCCATCTACATCGCCTGCGGGCAGGACGTCGCCCAGATCGTCAACGCGAGCATCGGCTTCCTGGATGTCGAGCTGGTTGGCGCGGACGACCTCTACGTGGCCGCCCGGCTGCCGAACCTCGTGGTCGGCACGGTCGGCGGCGGTACCAGCCTCCCGACGCAGCGGGAGTGCCTGGCCCTCCTCGGCTGCGACGGCGAAGGCACGGCGCGGAAGTTCGCCGAGATCGTGGGAGCGACCCTCGTCGCCGGTGAGCTCGCGATCTGCGCGGCCCTGGCCAATGATCGCTTCATCGAGGCCCACCGGCGGAGCCGACGCATCGCTGCCGTTGCCGGGTAGCTGACGCCACCGACGGCGGTCAAACCCAAGTAGCGAAGTGGAGGACGTGTCCGCGTTCCTGGGCTTGGAATTACCATGGCCGGGTGAGCTCCTCGGTCCACCAGCGCCTTTGCACTCTGCTCCGGGAGGACCCTGTGCCGGAGGTCCGGACGGAGGCGGCGCGAGCGCTTGGAGTCACCGGGGAATCCAATGAGTCGGTTGAGCCGCTGGTCGCGGCGCTCGATGACTCGAGCGCTGAGGTACGACGGGCGGCCACCCTCGCCCTTGGGCGCATTCCGGATTCCCGTGCCGTCGAGGCGCTCGTCGCCGCCCTTGGCGAGCGGCCCGAGCTCTGGCGCGAGGCATCGGCCGCGCTGGCGGCTGCCGCCGACCCCGACCTGCTGGACCGGCTCGTGCCGTTCCTTGACTCGGAGTCGAGCCACGTGCGCTCCGGCGCGATTCGCGCAATCGCCGCGGTCAGCAGCTCCACGCGGCGAGCGGAGTCCGGACCCGTCTTCGAGTACACCGACGACGAGGGCCACCGGCACATCCTGTTCTGATCTCGCGCTCGAAGCAGCGCTCGGAGCCAACTAGGAAAGCTCGTTGGGCGCCGCCTCGGAAGCGGGGTCGCTCGTCACCGTCATCACCCACCCCGCGTCCTGGCGCCACCAACCGAGCTCGATCGGGCCGCCCTCCCAGCTGATCTCGAGCCGAGCCCACGACCGAGCCGGTTGAGCCAGGCCTTCGGCCTCGACGGTCGCTCGCCGGAGGTTCAGCCGGAGGCCCTCGCGCCTGGCCTTCGAGGCGGCCTCCTTCGCGGTCCAGATCAGGTTCGCCGCCAGGTCCCGGGCTTCGCCGTTCTGGGCGCTGACCAGCTCGCGCTCGGCGGGGCGAAGCCACTCTCGGAGGAACGCCTCGCTACGTGGCTCGATCGCCTCGAGATCACATCCGAGTGCCGTGGTCCCATCCGCCACGGTCGCCAGCGCCCGCCCCGCGCGGTGGCTGAGCGAGAGAGCCAGGTCCGCCGGCGAATCATCGATCAGCGCCTCGGGTGCGCCATCCTCAGCGGCGGCGATCATCACCGACTCGAGGGCCACCCCGCGCCACGCCGCCACTGCAGCCTTTCCGGTCCAGCGCCCGAGCCGCCAGTCGTCGCGACGCTTGGGGACTCGAAGCTCCGAGAGAACCTCGCCCTCCTGCTCGCTGAGCCAGCGATCGTGCCGAGGCACGTCACCGAGCTCGCGCGTCAGCCACCCGAGTTCTGTCACCGCTCGTCCCTTCGCCGCTGATCCGCTGCATCCCCCGCTCGATCGCCTCGATCAGGTAGGGGCGCAGCTCGGCCGCCGGAATGATCGAGCTGACCGAGCCAACCTCGACGGCTCGCTCGACGCTATGGACCGAGTCGAACTCCGCGGCCAGCTCCCCCTGCTTTTCCGCATGCACCTGATCCCAGAGCTCGGACCGCTCGGCGCGAAGTCGGGTTCGCTCCGGACCCTCAGCTGCGGCGATCCGCTCGTCGAACGCAGTGATCCGCGGATCGCGATCCGTCGATTGCTTGACCTCGCGCGCGAAGACCACGGCGGCTGCCGGAGCACCACCGATCACCGATGCATGAGCCCCCTCGAGCGCAACCGTCTCCAGGTTCTCGTTGAGCCGTTGCGAGAAGACCACGAAGGCGCCCCCGTGGTACCGCGAGATCACACAGAAGACCAGCGGCCCGTCGAAGTTGACCACTGCGCGCCCGATCTCGGCTCCGAACTCCAGCTGCCACTCCCGCATCGACTCCGGCGAGCCGTCGAAGCCGGCCAGGTTGGCGAGCACCACGACGGGTCGCTGGCCGGCGACGGCGTTGATCGCCCTGGCGATCTTCTTCGAGGAGCGTGGGAACAGCGTGCCTGACGTCCACTGCGTTGGGCCGTCCGCGGGCACCTGACCCCGGCGAAGGATCGGACGCGACTCGATCCCGAGCAGCGCCACCGGCCAGCCGCCGAGATGGGCGTCCCAGACGACGGCTCCCTCGGCGTCCCGCATGGCCGCCCATCGCTCCAGGGGCGGGTGATCCTGGTCGATCGTCGCTCGCATAACCGAGCGGATGTCGAAGGCGGCCCTGCGGCCGGGATTCATCTCCTGGGAGAAGATGTCACCGACTCGAGCGAGCTGCGAGCCGTAATGGTGCGGCATCTCGCCGACATCGCGATCGGGCGGATCCGACGTCGTTGCGCGGCGCGGGAACCGCTCGCGGGGCGCCACGTAGGCGTGCTCGTAGTAGCCCAGCAGCACGCGGCAGGCACCGGCCAGATCCGGGGCCCAGTACTGGGCCTGGCCGTTCGGCCCCATGATCCGCTCGTAGCCTCCGATCCCGAAGTTGTCCTCCGCCGAGACGCCGCCCGAGTAGTCGAGGGCCTGCTTCCCGGTCAGCACCATCGCACTCTCCGGCGTCATCACGAGGATGCCCCGCGTGTGCATCAGCATCGTCGCCTCGGCGTTCCAGTACGGCTGAGCGCCCACGTTGATCCCCGCGACCACGACGTTCAGCTCGCCGCCTCGCTGCGTGTACTCGATGATCCGACGCAGGACCGCGGCGATCCAGTCCATGTTCTCGGTGCCGCTGTCCATCGCGATCTTCGCGCCGGCGGAGAGCGCGAACCACTCGAGGGGCACACCGCGCTCCTCCGCGAGATCGAGGGCGGCGATGATGCGGCGGCACTCCGGCTCCGCGAGCGAACCCAGGGACTTCGTGGGATCTCCGAGCAGCATCACCCGCTCCATGCCCTCCGGGTAGCGCTCGGTGTAGTTGCGGACGACGCCCACCACGATCCCCGCGGGGTTGGTCGCCAGCGGCCGATCGGCCGGGACCAGACGTCCGTCGGCCTCGAGGTCGAGTTCGGTGAAGTCGCCGGTGGATTGCGTTGCCGGCACGCCCTCCGGCGCGCCATCTGAGGGATGGGCCGGCGCGAGAATCTTGACGATCTCGGCCGGATGCAGCGTCCCGCGGCGCCGCGCCGAGACGATCCGCTCACCGGCCTCGTCATAGGGCATCAGCGGACGATCCGGCGGGTCGTCGACCTCGATCACCAGGCCTGAGCCTGACGGGAAGAATCGGATCACCCTGTCCCGGACCGAGCCGTCCTGCTCGCGCAGCCGGCCTCGGACCAGCAGCATCTCGATCCCCAGCCCTCGAGTCGAGGGGCCGAGTCGGCTCATGAGCGGCTCCACCTCGGCCGGGGACAGCTCGATCACGGGCCACGCGAAGAGCAGCACCCGGTTCCACTGCGCTCGCCTGCTCGGCTTGCGATGGGCCTGGAAGTGGCGTATCCCGTCGAGGGCCTGGATCAGCATGCGCTCGAACTCAGGCAGCGAGGCGACCTGCCCGCTGCTGTCGCGGACTGGTGTCAGGTCACGAACCTCGGCGAGGGCGAAGAGCCGCTCCTCCTTGGGGTTCGATCGCGCCTTGCCGAGCACCAGGTAGACGTCCTCGGCAGGTGACGGCAGCCGCTCGAGCGTGAAGTTGGCGAGCCGCTTGAGCTGCAGGCGGTCGGCCATCTCGGGATGCACGCCGCGGAGCAGCTCATCCTCCGCCATGCCGGACGCGGCTCGCCGAAAGGTGAAGATGTCGACGGCGGACATCCCGCGCCCGCGGCCCGGCTCCGCGACCGCGAAGACCACCCGGTCGAGGTTTGCCGGCGGCTCGTTCTCGGCGAGCAACGCCCCGAGCCGCTCCGCCAGCGCCGGCTGCTCGAGCGGCTCGCCCTCATAATCGGCATAGAAGTCGGCCACCAGCTGCTCGTCCTCGGCCACAGACTCGGCGTAGCGGGCGAGCGAGACGACCGCCACCGGCAGATCCTCCAGCGTCACGTAGGCGCTGATCACCCGGCGACGGCTGCCATCTCCCGGGTGGGTCGCCGTGAGCAGGGAGACCCCGTCGAGGTGGTGGTGCTCGAAGCCCGCCAGCTCGTGCCTGCGGTAGTAGCGCCGGGTCATCACCTCGAGCAGCACGCGGCGGAGCGAGGGCTCGGCGGTTCGCAGGCGCGCACTGAGCATCGGGGCCAGCGGCCGCGGGCAACCGACCAGTTCTCCGATCAGCTCGACCCTTCCGCCGGCCTCCGGGTCCGCCCCAAGCTCCGCGAGCTGCTCCTCGGCCTTCCGGTAGGCCGCCTCGGTGGCGGCCTCGATCACCGGCCGGTCGAAGTAGTGGAAGCGAATCTCCCTGGAGAGGTCGGCGACGATCGGATCGCGGCCTTCGGCGGCCGCCGTGAGGCGATCGAGCAGCTCGCGGAAGTCCTCGCCCACCTCCCCGGACAAGGCATCGACCTGCTCGAGCCGGCGATCCAGGAGGGCGACGATGGCGACTCGCACCTGCTCGGCGCGCCGCTCCGCCAGGAACAGCCGGTAGCAGGCCTCCTCCAGTTCCGGCGTTCGATCCAGACCGTCGACGCCGTAGTGGGACACGGCTCTCTCGAGCAGGCGGGCGAACCCGTCGGGCAGCCCCTCGCCCTCAATGTCGAGTGAGCGGAGGTACGCGTTCAGGTACTCGCGGGGGCTGAGCGCGGGCTCGGCTCCGGAATCGGTCTCGTCGTGTTCCGGCCTGCTCAGGGCCTGGACGTCCGCGTACAGGGAGAGCACTCGGTGCTCCGCGGGCACCAGGTCGAGGTCGTAGGCCGGCGGCTCGCCGGAGGCGTCCTGCAGGTCCTCGAGGATCCGCTCGACCTCGCCGGGCTCGCCGTCGTAGCCCATCACGAGCCATTCGAGGCGCCGCAGCTTGTCGCGACAGAAGGTCTCCCGATCGGCGCTGACCTGCTCGCCGACCGGAAGCCTGACCCGCGGGCTGCCCGACGGCGCTTCTCCGGCCTCGAGGGGCTCGATCCGGAGCAACGGCTCCTGCGCCCCCACCTGGACGTTGGGGCCGACGAAAACCTCGCGGACACGGCCGGCGACGGGCGCCGTCAGCGACGACTCCATCTTCATGATCTCGATCACGGCGACCACATCCCCGGCGGCGACCTCGTCCCCCGGCTCCACCGGGATCGAGACCACCACCGCCGGCGCCTGATTCCGCACCAGGCCGCCGTCGTCCCGTGAGATCCGGTGGGCGATCCCGTCGACCTCGATCAGCAGGTCAGCGCCCTGGCTCGAGGTGACGACCCGGAACCCGTGCCCGGCCAGCCACAGCCGCCGCTCGTGCGGATTGAGGCGCTCGGCGTCCAACTCGACCGAGATCCCGTCGAGGGTCACCCGATACCGGTTGGGCCCGATCTCGCCGACGGTCATCCGGTAGCGCTGGCCCGAATAGCGCAGCTCGATCTCACGGTGGCCCGCCGCCTGGCTGTCGGGCCGGCCGCGCCGGGCGAGGGCGTAGAAGGTGGCGCGGTCGACCGCGGTTCCCTCGTCGGCGAAGTGCACGGCGGCGGCGACCAGGGCGACCTCGGAATGACGCACCGGGATCGTGTCGCCGCGAAGCTGCCGGCGGTCGAGCCAGCCGGTGTCGATTGCGCCGGCGCGAAACTCCGGGAGGCCGAGCAGGTCGAGGAGGAAGCCCACGTTGGTCGTGCCGCCCTCGACCACGATCGTGGTCTCGGCGAGCGCGCGCCGCAGGCGGGCGAGGGCCTCGTCGCGGTCCCTCCCCCAGGCGATCAGCTTGGCGATCATCGAGTCGAACTGGGGCGGGATCGAATCGCCCTCGGCGACGCCGGCGTCGACCCTGATCCCCGGCCCGCCCGGGAAGCGGAGCAGCGCGATCCGCCCCGGCGCCGGGATGAAGCCGAGCGCGGGATCCTCGGCGTTGATGCGCGCCTCGATCGCGTGACCGAAGGGAGCCGGCGGCGCGCCCTCGAGCCGGCCGCCCGCGGCCACCTCGAGTTGAAGCTTGAGCAGATCCACTCCAGTCGTCGCCTCGGTGACCGGATGCTCGACCTGCAGCCGGGTGTTGACCTCCATGAAGGACAGCAGGTCCTGGTCTGCCTGGTAGAGAAACTCGACCGTCGCCGCGCCCCGGTAGCCCGCCTTGAGGGCGAGCCGGACCGCCGCCTCACACAGCTCCCGCTCGCGCTCGGCGGAGAGCGCCGTGCTCCTCGACTCCTCGATCACCTTCTGGTTGCGGCGCTGCAGGGTGCAGTCTCGGACGCCGAGGGCCCAGGCGTCGCCGTGCCCGTCCGCGATCACCTGCACCTCGACGTGCCGCGCCGGCTCGATCAGCTTCTCGAGCAGCACCGAGTCGTCCCCGAAGGCGTCGAGAGCCTCACTGCGGGCGCTCGACAGCGCGGCATCGAGCTGATCCGGCCCGTCCACGCGGCGGATGCCGCGTCCGCCGCCTCCGGCGGCCGCCTTGATCAACAGCGGATAGCCGATCCGCTCCGCGTGCTCGCGTGCTTCGGCGACGGTCTCCACGGGACCGCCGCTCCACGAAGCCACGGGCAGCCCGGCCTCCTCCGCGAGCCGCTTGGCGGCGACCTTGTCGCCAAGCAGCCGCATCGCGCTCGACTCCGGGCCGATGAAGACGATTCCCAGCCGCTCACAGAGCTCCGCGAACTCCGGGCGCTCGGCCACGAATCCCCAGCCGACCCAGGCCGCGTCGGCCTCCGTCGAGACGAGCGCTCGCTCGAGGGCGGCGAGATCGAGATAGCCGCTCGCGTGCCCGGCTCCGTCACCCTCCGTGCCGTCGTCGAGGCAGTACGCCTCGTCCGCCTCGCGGACGAACATCGCCTGGCGCTCGACCTCGGTGTAGAGCGCGATCAGCGTGATCGGGCCCTCCGACCCCTGATTGAGCTCGCGTACAGCGCGGATAGCGCGCATCGCCGCCTCGCCGCGATTGACGATCGCGAGCCGGTGAAACGAGCGGTTCAACTCGGGACTCCTAGCTCATCGCCGAGCGGATCGGCTCGAGCGCTTCAGCGTCCAGAGCGCCGGAAAGCTCGATGGTGCGATAGCCCTGGAGCATCACCCTGACGTTGCCCGCCTCGTCGACCACGCGGGCGTCCACCGCGGATCCGTCCTCGCGCGGATGGACGACGGCGAGCAGCTTGCCCGGTGCGTCCGCGCCGGCGTAGCGGATGACCCTGTCGACGTGGGTGGGCAGGGCCATTCGCCCAGTGGTGCCGAGCTCCCAGACGCCGGTCGTCTGGAAGCAGAGCTCGATCAGCCGAGGCGCGGCGATGGTGGGCTCGTCCGCCGGCTCGTGATCAGCCGGCAGGTCCGCCGCGAGCCGCCCAACCACGTCGCCGTTGTGGCGCCAGGCCCGGTCGAGAACCCGGAAGGCGGGGCCGTGGAAGTAGACCTCGTAGATCGCCTCCGGGCCGATGCCGCCATCCGACTCGCCATCATCGGGCGCATCCTCCTGATCCGGCGGCTGGGCCGGCTCTCGCGCGAGCACCGCACGGCCGCTGAAGTGGACGGTCCGCTCCTCGCCGGTCGGCAGCGAGCGAGTACCGACCAGGCGGCAGTCCGCGATCAGGCTGCCGTCGCTTCCCTTGCGGTGCAGGACCTGGAGCTCCAGAGCCCGGGGCTCGTCGCGGTAGAACTTGAACGGAGCGCTGAGCTCGATGTCCTCGAGCGCGATCACCTGCCAGTCCGGCAGCAACCCGGCCGCCGCCTCGGCGAACGCCTCGATACCCATCACCCCGGGCAGCACCGGCGTGCCCTCGATCCGGTGGTGGTCGAGGAAGGCCTGATGGGTGGGGTCGAGCTCGATCAGCACCTTGAACCCGTCGCTCGAGCTGAACCCGGCGAGCCTGCCGGTCATCGGGCCGTGATGGGCGTTGATCGCCTCCGTCGCGGCCCTGGGGTCGAGCCCGCCGGTGGGATGGCGCTCCTCGAGCATCACCCCGAGCGCCCCGGCGATCAGGACCTCGGTCCCGGGGCCAGCGGCGGTGAGCTCACGGCGCACCACCGGGACGCCCTCACTCGGGGGAAGCATGTCGATGCCGGCCATCTCCATCACCTTCGGAATCGAGCCGCGGCTCGCCATCCCGATCTCGGCCCAGGCGGTCCAGTCGATCGCCACCCCCCTCACGCCCTCGCCGCGCAGGCGCGAGATGCTCTTGCAGAGCAGGTCGCTGGCGGCGGCGTAGTCGGTCTGCCCGCCGTTTCCGAAGCGGCCCGCGATCGAGCTGAAGACGACGGCGCTGCCGAAGGCGGCATCCCCGAGCGCATTCAGCAGGTTGAACCAGCCATTGGCCTTGACGTCGAAGACCAGGTCGAACTCCGACTGCGGCTTGTCGGGCAGGAAGTGGCTCACCTCTAGCCCGGCGCAGTGGATCAGCGCGTCGACCCGGCCGCTGTCCCTGAGCACATCCTTGATCGCGGCTGAGACCTGCTCCGGGTCGGTCAGGTCGGCCTGGTGCCAGTAGGACTTGCCGCCCGCCGCGCGGATCGCTTCGAGCGCATCCAGCGCCGCGCGGGCCCGTTCGACCTTGGACAGCTCCCCCTCGACCGACTTGGGCGTCGGGCGCTCGCCACGCTCCTTGATGCGCCCGGCCAGCTCGCGCTTGAGCCCCTCCCGGTCGGAGACGAACTTGGCGAGGTCCGGATCGCCCGGATCTGGCTCCTCGACCAGATCGAGCAGATGGAAGGTGCCGCCGGACGCCGCGGCCAAGTCGGCGGTGATCGCCGAGACGATGCTGCCGGCGGCTCCGGTGACGCAGAAGACGGTCTCCGTTCCCAGCGCCCGCTCCGGGTCGGGCTCGGCGGGCCGCTCCACGAGCCCCACCGCCCATCGCAGATCGTCGGCGTGGCCGACCTCGACCACGCCGGGATCGCGCAGGGTCTCCTCGATCAGGATGTCCGCGAGCGCCGCCGTCTTGCGGCTGGGCGGGAAGTCGATGGCCTTGACCAGGGCCTCGGAGCGCTCGCGCGCGAGTGACTTCACGAAGCCGGTCACCGCGCCGCCCATCGCCGAGGTCGCGCCAGCGTCGTCGTAGCCGTGGCGGCCGCCGAGGCGGGTGCCGGCGATCAGGAAGGTGCCCTCCCCCTCGATCTGCTCGGCCAGCTCTCGCATCACGACGGCCAGCAGCTTCACCCGGAGGCGGAGCCCGTCGGTCCAGCCCTCGGGATCGAGCTCGGCGAGCGGCGGCTCAGCGTCGAGTGCGGGTAGCCAGTAGATGCCATGCACCGGACCCTCAGCCGTCCAGGACTTGACCTGACCGTCGATGTCCTTTGCCCGCGGGTCCAGCGCAAGGACCTCAACGCCGAGCTTCCGCAGCTTCTTCCCGAGCGCGGTGGCAACCCCGCCGGTATCCGGCATGACGATCACGCGCTGGCCGGAATCGAGGGAGACTCCCGTCGGCACGCAGTGCTCGAGCCCCGGACGCACGATCGGCACCGGGACGCGGCGCGGGAAGCGCTTAGGCTCGCCGACCTCCTGCGCCGCGGCTGCGGGGGCGCCTTCGTCCGGCGCGACCGGAGCGGGCCCCTCCTCGCGTATACCCGCTCGCTCCCTGACGAACGCGACGACGTGGTTGAGCGTCGGGTAGTCGCGCAGCTTCAGGGTGTCGTCGAAGGGGATGTCGTAGGACTCGCGGATCGAGGCGAACACCTCGGCCTGCTTGACCGTGTCGATCCCCAGGTCGGCCTCCAGGTCGAGGTCCATGTCGAGGAGGTC
>CAVXQP010000019.1:0-16303 GCA_963763955.1 uncultured Solirubrobacterales bacterium
CTTTCCATGCAAAGCAGCACTCTGTTGCGTCACACCTCTAAGCGCACAAGGGATCAGGCGAGGAACTCGCGGATCGCGTTGTGTGTCTGCTTCGGTGCCTCGAGCTGCGGCACGTGGCCGCAGTCGAGCTCCAGGTGACGCGCCGCGGGAAGTGCCCGCTCGACGTGCTTCCTGAAGCCCACCGGCACGAGCTGATCATGGCGCCCCCAGATAAACAGTGTCTGCGGCGACAGCTGGGCAAGTCGATTCCAGAAGCCGCGTTCGCCGTGCGGCTCGTCCAGATAGATGTTCCGTGCCGCCTCGTAGAACGCGACCCGGCCTCGCGGCGTAAGAAATGAGCGCAGGAACTCATCCACGCCCGCCGCCGACCAGCCGTCCTTGCCGCCCGGAACGAGGTTGCGGACGATCGGCTCGGTGATCACCCGTGGGGCTGGCTGGATCAGGCCGAGCAAGGGGAGGGGCGCCTGCAGGAGCCAGCGCCAGCGGCGGCTGCGCAACCACGCGAGGGCGGGACTGAGCAGGGCGATCCTCCCGGTGCGCTCGGGCCGCAGCAGCCCCATCTCGATCACCACGCGCCCGCCCAGGCTGTTGCCGATCAGGTGGCCGCGCTCGATCTCGAGCTCGTCGAGCAGGGCCTCGATTGCGCTGGCGAAGTAGGGAGCGTCATAGGCGGCGCCGAGTGGCTTGTCGGAATCGCCGAACCCGGGCAGATCCATCGCGATCACTCGATGGTGGTCGGCCAGCGCGGCGACGGTGGGAAGGAAGGAAGCCTTGGTCCCGCCCAGGCCGTGCACGCAGATCACGGGCTCGCCCTCGCCGGCTGAGAGCGTCGAGAGCTTGCCGACTCGGGTACGGACGGACTCGAAGCGAAGCCGACGTTCGTCGGCTATGGCGCTGGTGGCGGCAAGGAAGCCGATGCCGAGGTGCAGGTTTTGGCGGACGCTCATTCGGCCCTCGCGGAAGGCGACCATTCCACCGCGCACGTCACGCGCAATCTCCTCCCAGGTTGCCCTGTCGGCGCTCAACAGAGCGTCGGGTTGGCGGTCGCTCGGCAGCTGCAACTTGATCGCGCCGTCGTCGATCATCGCCTCCCACTCGCCCTCGCCGTCAACGCTGAGGCGGATGCGCGCCGAGCCGCTGGGCACGTCGATCACCTCCGGGTCGAAGCGCTCAATCAAGGCAATCAGGCCAGCGGGAGGGCTGCTCACCTTGTCCTGCTCCTCGGTGTCGACACTTGCCATTCGCAGACTTTGCGCGAGCTAGGGACGGTTGCGGCCGAGTAGGTCGTGCGCGCTCACCCATTCTGCGAGGACGATCGCCCAGCCGAGTGAGAGCTCGCCGCAGAGCACGGTCGCCGCGACGATCTCGGCCAGCTTGCGAACCTTGCCGGTCCCATAGCAGCCGAGCAGCTCCAAGCACTCGCGCTGAGTGGCGAGCCCGGTGCCGCCGCCATAAGTGCCGACGATCAGCGACGGCAGCGTGATCGAGCCGTAGTAGTCGCCGTTGGGGAGTAGCTCGCTGAAGCCCAGGGCTGCCGAAGATTCAGCGACATTGGCGGCGTCCTGCCCGGTGGCGATGAACAGAGCGGCGATTCCGTTGGCCGACTGCAAGCCGTTGTTGTTGACTCCGGACATGAAGCCGCCGAGCTGTGACACCTGGCGTGCTCGGAACAACTTCTCGCTGCTGGTGTGCATTTGCTCCTCGATCAGGGCGGCGGGGATCGTTGCCTCCGCGACCACGCGCTTGCCCCGGGTGCGCAAGATGTTGATCTGTGAGCTTTTCTTGTCGGTCGCGAAGTTGGATTCCAGATAGAAGTTGGTGATGCCCTCGTAGTTGGAAGTGATCCACGCGCAGGCCGCCGCAGTCGCCTTGCCAGTGAGATTCTGGCCAGCGGCATCCCCGGTCGTGTAGTCAAAGCGGGTGAACAGGATTCGGCTGGCGGAGTACTGCTCGATGCGGCGCAGCCGGCCGGTGTTCGTGGTGCTTTCGGCCGCCCGTTTGATCTCCGCGAAGTGCACCGTCAGCCATTCCCCGAAGGCCCGTGCCTCGCGGGCGCTCTCGAATACGAAGGCGGGCGCCCGCTGCATGGCGTCGTCGACGATCGTGGTCTTCACCCCGCCGGCTTCCCGCAGGATCTTCATGCCGCGGTTGTGGCTCGCCACCAGCGTGCCCTCGCTCGTCGCCAGCGGAACGTAGAACTCGCCCCGCGCATGCTCCCCGTTGACGAGCAGCGGCCCGGCGACGCCGATCGGAACCTGCGCGACGCCGGTGAAGTTCTCCACGTTGCCGGGGAGAATCGACGGGTCGAAGGAATAGCGGGAGAGGTGCTTCAGTCCCACGCCTGTCTGCTCCCGCAGGAAGGCGCGGCGCGCCTCCGCGGCCTCGGGTGTGTAGTCGTGCTCGGTATCACGCGGAATCTTCATCCGCCGCGTCGGGGTCGTCATCGCATGGCTCCTAGCGTGTGCAGCAGCAAGTGTGTGCAGCGGTGCCCCCAAGCGAGGCTAGATCTCCTCGGTCAGCCCGTGATCGCGGGCGAACGCAACGACCTCGGCCCGGCTCGCGGTGTTCAGCTTGCGATGGATCGCGGCCCGGTGAGTCTCGACGGTGCGGATGCTGATCACCAGCTTGTCGGCGATCTCGGGATTCGTATGCCCGGCCGCCACCAGGCGGAGGACGTCGATTTCCCGCGGGGTCAGCCCGCCGGGAGGCCCCTCCGGTTCCGCCGCGAGCCGCGCGCCGAGCACCGGATTTACGTAGGTCTCACCGCGGGCCGCCGCCCGGATCGCGTCCACCAGCTCGGCGCCGGCGGCATGCTTGACGACGAAGGCCTTCGCTCCGAGGCGAAACGCCTCCCGGGCGAAGGCTGGGTCGTCCTGCATCGTCAGGACCACGACCGTGCTGCCCGGCGATCCCTCCAAGATCGACGGGATCGATGCGAGGCTCGGCTCGCCGGGCATGTTCAGGTCGAGCACGAGTACGCCCGGCTTCAGGCCGGAAGTGCGCCGTCGCGCGGTCTCGGCGTCGCCCGCCTCGGCCACGACCTCCATGTCGCCCTCGGCCTCAACGATCCGGCGGAGACCGTCGCGGACGATCTCGTGGTCGTCGGCGAGGATGATCGTGATCGTCTCGGCCTTGCTCGGCCCCTTCTTCTCAGTGGTCATCAGATTAGTTGCGGGCACCGTAGTCGCCTCCGCGAGCGAGCGGAGGGGCAGCGGCCGGGTCAGGCCGCAACCTCCTTCTTGTGGCGCTTGATCTCCTCGGACATCGCGTCGAGCGCGTCCTTGGTGCGCTGGGCGTGAACGGCCCGGACCCCGAGCTCGCGGCGGGCGTCCTCGGTCGCATCCTCGAGCGCCCGCTGCCAGTCGGCGGCCTGATTCTTCGCCCGGGTCCGCAGATTCTCGGCGCGCTCCTCGGTGTCGGAGCGGAGATCGTCCAGGGCTTCACGAGCTCGGCTGATCGCCGAGTCGATCGACGAGCGAAGCTCATCCTGCGCGCTCTGGCGCGCGCTGTTCAGATCGTCGAGCGCATCCTCGAGATGCTCGGCGGCGCTGTCTTGTTGCTCGGTTGTCTCTGCCATTGGTTCCTCCTTTTCGCGTCTTTCTGTGCTTGCGGAGGCCAGTCTTCACCGAGGTCCGGCCGCCGGCATCGGTGGAAAACACCGGGATCAGCCCCGAGCCAGGCACGGATGACGCGGCTCGAGCCCGCTGGTTTGCTTTGTCCATGACCAGCTTTGCGATCCAAAGAGTGCGCGCGACCCCCGAGGCGCTGGAACTGATCGAACGTCTGGTCGAGAAGCACGGGCCCGTCGCCTTCTTCCAAACCGGAGGATGCTGTGACGGGACCGCTACGAAGTGCCTCACCAGGGCCGAGCTGCTGCCCAGCGAGGACGAGATCAAGGTCGGGGAGGTCGCCGGGGCCCCCGTCTACGTTCAAATCGAGGAGTACCGGCGCTGGGGTCGCCCCGACTTCGTGATCGACGTAGCCGACGGCGCCGCGGGAGCCTTCTCGCTCGAGGGCCTGGAGGAGCTCCACTTCGTCAGCCGCGCGCCCGCGGACGCCCCGCAAGATCCTGCCGCCGACCCTCATTGAGATGACGGAACCCGGTCTCTAGGACCGGCCGTACGCGAGCGCGGCAGCGAGGTCGCGGGCCGAGATCATCCCCGCCGGGAGGTCCATGTCCGGCTGCACCGCGATCAGGTGGGAGATGCCGTGCTCGGCCATCAGCTTCGCCGCGGTCTCGAGCGATTCGTTCGACTTGATCGTGACCAGATCGGTGCTGGCCACCTCCCCGGCGGTGAGGGAGTCGAGCTCGCCGGGCGCCCGAGCGAGGTCCAGGCTGGTGACGATCCCCCAGGGCTGTCTCTCGCCGACGTCCTCCACGACGATCGAATGCACGTCGTAGCCGACCATCATCCGAGCGACGTCGGCGAGCTTGGTCTGAGGCCGGCAGGTGACGACACCGACGCGCATCACGTGGTGGACCTGGGCGTCCTCGAACGCCGGGCCGAAGTAGGTGCGTTCCATGCCCCAACCCTATTCGCCTGGAACTGGGCGCAGATCCGTACTCCACACCGATCCCATGCGAGGGGAAGGTGGGAGGCATAGTCTTGCCGGAGTGAGCTCCACGACCGCGTCCGTGATCCGAAGTGTTGCGCTCGATGACCTGATCGCGGCGCTGGCCGGGCGGGGCTACACGGTGATCGGGCCAAGGGTCCGGGACGGGGCGATCGTCTACGAGGAGATCTCCTCGGCCGCCGACCTGCCGGAGGGCATCACAGACGAGCAGGAGGGCGGCACCTACCGGCTCGCCGAACGGGATGACGACGCGGTCTTCGGCTTCAACAACGGGCCGAACTCCTGGAAGCACCATCTCTTCCCGCCCAACCTGACGCTGTGGAAGGCCCGCCGAGCCGAGAACGGCGCGATCTCCTACGAGGAGGAGGCCGACGAGCGCCCGCGCTACGCCTTCCTCGGGGTGCGCTCCTGCGACCTGGCGGCGATCGCCGTGCAGGACAAGGTCTTCATCGGCGACTCCTACACGGACGCCGACTACGAGGCCCGCCGCCGCGACGCCTTCATCGTCGCGATCAACTGCTCGAAGGCGGGCAACACCTGCTTCTGCGTCTCGATGGACACCGGGCCCCGTGCGAAGTCGGGGTTCGACCTGGCCCTGACGGAGCTGCTCGATGGCGAGCATCGCTTCCTGGTCGAGGCGGGCTCGGCGCGCGGTGAGGAGGTGCTGGGCGAGATCGGCGCGGAGGAGGCGGAGCAGGCAGACGAGGCCGCCGCGGCCGCAGTCTCCGAGGAGTGCGCGTCCCAGATGGGCCGCGAGCTCGACACCGACGGGATCAAGGAGCTGCTCTACCGGAACATGGAGCACCCGCGCTGGGACGAGGTTTCCGAGCGCTGCCTGACCTGCGGCAACTGCACCCTCGTCTGCCCGACCTGCTTCTGCCACACCGTCGAGGATATGAGCGACCTCGCCGGCGAGGAGGCCGAGCGGGTGCGTCGCTGGGATAGCTGCTTCACGCTCGACCACTCCTACATCCACGGCGGCAGCGTGCGCAACAGCCCGCCCTCGCGTTACCGCCAGTGGATGACCCACAAGCTCGCCACCTGGATCGACCAGTTCGGCACCTCTGGCTGCGTCGGCTGCGGGCGCTGCATCACCTGGTGCCCGGTGGCGATCGACATCACCGAGGAGGCGGCGGCGATTCGCGCGACGGACCTCGGCCCCGCTCCCGAGGGCGAGAGGGGGATCAGTGCAGACCATTGAGCAGCTGCTCGCCGAGGCCAAGGCCTTCAACGGGATGTCCGAGGAGCACCTGGGGCTGATCGCCGGCTGCGCCCAGAACAAGGTCTTCGAGGACGGCGAGTACCTGATGAGGGAGGGCAACCCGGCCAACACCTTCTTCGTCATCCGCCGCGGCCGGGTGGCGATGGAGATCTTCGTCCCGCAGCGGGGTGGCGTGACGATCGAGACGATCGACGATGGCGACCTGCTCGGCTGGTCCTGGCTAATGCCGCCGTTCCGCGAGCACCTCGACGCTCGGGGGCTCGGCCCCGTGCACGTCGTCGCCTTCGACGCGGCCTGCCTGCGCGGCAAGGCGGACGAGGACCCGGTGCTCGGCTACGAGCTGATGCGGCGCTTCATTCCGGTGATCGTCGAGCGCCTGCAGGCCACCCGGGTCCGGTTACTCGACGTCTACGGACACGTCGGGGCGGGCTGATGGTCGCGAACCCGATGCTGCCGGTCTCGTACGTCGTGGCGGACAAGCGCCAGGATCTGGCCGACACCTGGACCCTCGAGCTGGAGCCGGCCGATGGCGACGCCGTCGGCGAATTCAATCCTGGCCAGTTCTCGATGCTTTACGCCTTCGGCGCGGGCGAGGTCCCGATCTCGGTGAGCGGCGGCGGGGAGGCCGGCGGTCGCGTCGGTCACACGATCCGCGCGGTCGGCGCCGCGACCAGCGCGCTTTGCACGGTCGAGCCGGGCGCCCAGGTCGGCCTCCGCGGTCCCTTCGGCAACAGCTGGCCGCTGGTGGAAGCCGAGGGCGGAGACGTGGTCGTGGTCGCCGGCGGAATAGGGCTCGCTCCGTTGCGCCTCGCGATCAACCGCCTGATCGCGAATCGCGACTCCTACCGCGCGGTCTCGCTGCTCTACGGCGCCCGCAGCCCCGACGAGGTGCTCTACCCGAGCGAACTGCAGCGCTGGCGCGAGGCGGGGGTCAACGTCGCGACGAGCGTCGACAGCGCGCCGAGCGGCTGGGAGGGCCGGGTGGGGCTGGTCACCACCCTGATCCCGGAGGCGGGCTTCGAGGGCGCGCGCACCGCCGCGATGGTCTGCGGCCCCGAGGTGATGATGCGTTTCGTCTTCACCGCGCTTCAGGACCGCGGCGTCCCGCTGGACAGCATCTACGTCTCGCTCGAGCGGAACATGAAGTGCGCGGTCGGGCACTGCGGGCACTGCCAGCTCGCCCACCGCTTCGTCTGCAAGGACGGTCCGGTCTTTCCTGTCGGCCGAATCCGATCTCTCCTCGGAGTGCGCGAGTTGTGACCGACGAGCGCCCGAAGCTCGCGGTCTGGAAGTTCGCCTCCTGCGACGGCTGCCAGCTCTCGCTGCTCGACTTCGAGCGCGAGCTGGTCTCGCTCCCGGACCAGATCGAGGTCGCCTACTTCCTGGAGGCGACCCGCGGCGAGGTCGAGGGGCCGTATGACCTCTCCCTGGTCGAGGGCTCGATCACCACGCCTCACGACGCCGAGCGGATCAATGAGGTTCGGGCCAAGTCGCGGCGGTTGGTGACGATCGGCGCCTGCGCGACCTCGGGCGGGATCCAGGCCCTCCGGAACTTCGCCGACGTCGAGGACTTCATGTCGGTCGTCTACGCCACGCCGGAGTACATCTCGACGCTCGAGACCTCGACACCGATCTCGGCCAACGTCCACGTCGACTTCGAGCTCCAGGGCTGCCCGGTGAACCGCCACCAGCTGCTGGAGGTGATCTCGGCCTTCGTCAACGAGCGCAAGCCCGCGGTCGCCAACCACAGCGTCTGCATCGAGTGCAAGCGGGCCGGGAACGTCTGCGTGATGGTCGCGCACGGCACGCCCTGTCTCGGCCCGGTGACCCACGCCGGCTGCGGCGCGCTCTGCCCGAGCTATGACCGCGGCTGCTACGGCTGCTTCGGGCCGATGGAGTCGCCCAACGCGCCTTCGCTCTCCGGCTGGTTCGAGCGACTCGGCATGGACGAGGTCGACGTGATCCGGGTGTACCGCACCTTCCACACCGCGCGGGAGCCGTTCAAGGCCGAGAGCGAACGCCTGGAGGCCGATGGCCGATAACGGCGAGACCCGGACGATCCGCACGGAGGCCCTCGCCCGGGTCGAGGGCGAGGGCGCCATGCAGGTGAAGATCCGGGGCGGCCAGGTCGAGAACGTCGAGCTCCAGATCTACGAGCCGCCACGCTTCTTCGAAGCCTTCCTGCGCGGCCGCTCGTTCGCCGAGGCCCCGGACATCACGGCGCGGATCTGCGGCATCTGTCCGGTCGCGTACATGACGAGCGCCTTCAACGCGATGGAGGATGCGCTCGGCGCCGAGGTCGATGAGCGCATCAGGGTGCTGCGGCGGATCATGTACTGCGGGGAGTGGATCGAGTCCCATTCGCTCCACGTCTTCCTGCTCCACGCCCCGGACTTCTTCGGCTTCGACTCGGCCTGGCAGATGGCGCGCAAGCACCGCGACGTGGTCGAGGGCGCGCTACGCGTGAAGGCGATGGGGAACGACCTGCTGCGGACGATCGGCGGACGGGCGATTCACCCCATCAACGTCCGGGTCGGCGGCTTCTACAAGGCACCCGCGAAGGAGCACCTCAACGCGCTCGTTCCGGCGCTCGAGGAGTCGAGGGAGTTCATGCGGGGCGCGACGGCTTTCTTCGCAGGACTCGATTTCCCCGACTTCGAGCAGGACTACGAGTTCGTCGCCCTACGCCATCCGGAGCGCTACGCAATCGAGGACGGCCGATTGGTCTCCTCCTCCGGCCTCGACATCGGGCCCGGCGAGTACGAGGAGCACTTCTCCGAGCAGCAGGTCCCGCACTCGACCGCGCTCCAGTCGCGGATGTCCGACGGTGGCACCTACTTCCTCGGGCCGATGGCGCGCTACTCGCTCAACTTCGAGCAGCTCTCCGACAGCGCGAAGCAGGCGGCCACCGACGCCGGTCTCGGCGAGAGCTGCCGCAACCCGTTCAAGTCGATCCTGGTTCGCTCGGTGGAGATCCTCTATGCGCTCGAGGAGGCACTCGCCCTGATCTCGGCATACGAGCCCCCCGACCCGCCGGCGGTCGTGCCCGAGCCGAGGGCCTCGACCGGGACGGGGTGGAGCGAGGCGCCGCGCGGGATGCTCTGGCACCGCTACCGGCTGGAGGAGGACGGGTCGATCGCCGAGGCCCGGATCGTGCCGCCCACCTCCCAGAACCAGGCCCGGATCGAGCAGGACCTGCACGAGTTCGTCCGACCGAGGGTCGATCTTCCGGATGACCGGCTGCAGTGGGAGTGCGAGCAGGCGATCCGAAACTACGACCCCTGCATCAGCTGCTCCACCCACTTCCTGAAGCTCGACGTGGACCGGGCGTAGATGGGCTCAATGAAGCACTTCATCCATCGGGAGCACAGGCCGCCCGATCCGGAGTTCCTGCATGAGGAGCGGAGAATCCTGAACGTGCAGTTCGACGCGCTACACCTGATGGAGCGCCAGCGCGACCAGCTGCAGCACGACATCGAGGCAGCGCGGCAGAAGGCGCACGGACTCGGGATCTCGCTGAACCACGCGCCCGAGTCGGGCTATCGGGCCTGGCTCGCCCTGATCGGTGTCGGCAACCGCTTCCGCCGCGACGACGCGGCCGGCCTCGAGGTCGCGGCTCGGCTTCGCGCGACCCACCCGCCCGGCTGCCGAATCCTGGAGGAGGAGGGTGAGCCAGGATCGCTGATCGAGGGCTGGGCCCTCGTCAAGGAGGCGCTGGTCGTGGACGCGGTCAGCACGGGCGCCGAGCCCGGCACTCTGCACCGCTTCGACGCGACCGCCGAGCCGCTGCCCGCCGAGCTCTTCCGCTCATCGACACATGCGCTCGGCGTCGCCGACGCGGTCGAGCTTGCCCGGGAGCTGGATCGGCTGCCTGCCCGCCTTGCCGTCTACGGCATCGAGGGCGAGAACTTCGAGACGGGGGAGGGGCTCACCCCCGCAGTCGAGGCGACCGTCGACGTGCTGGTCGGCGAGCTCTGCCACGAGCTGCGGGTGGACCGCCCCTGATGCACGAGCTCGCCGTCGTCCAGGCGATCGTCTCCGCCGCGGAGCGCCACGCCGAGGGTCGGCCGCTGGTGGTCGAGTCGATCGACGTGAGCGAGCCGGCTACTTCCAGGTCGCGGGCCAGGGGCGGCGCGGCGGGGCGCTCTTCACCCTGACGCGAAAGTCGACGGCGAGCGCACCCTCGGGCCCGGCCAGCACCGGATTGAGGTCGAGCTCGGCGATCTCGTGATGGGTCTCGACCATCGCGCTCACACGGCGGAGGAGGTCGTGGACCGCCTCGAGATCCACCTCGGGACTGCCGCGAAACCCCGTCAGCAGCGGGAAGGTGGCGAGGGAGCGCAACATCCGCTGAGCCTCGTCGGAGGCGATCGGGCAGATCCGAACGGCGATGTCCTTGAGCAGCTCGGCCTGCGTGCCGCCCGCCCCGCAGGCGAGCACGGGTCCGAAGGTGGGGTCGCCGACCACCCCGACCAGCAGCTCGACGCCGCCCTCGACCATCGCCTGGACGACGAAGCTCTCCCGCCGAGCCCCGGTGCCGGCGATCGCCTCGTCCATCTCCTCGGCGGCCCGGCTCACCTCGGCGCCTCCGGAGAGCCCGATGCGCACGGCGCCCGTCTCGGTCTTGTGGAGCAGCCCCGGTCCCTGCGCCTTGAGAGCGACCCCTCCACCGAGCTCATCGGCGGCCCGGCCGGCCTCCTCGGGATCGGCGGCCACCCGCCACGGCGGGATCGCGATCCGGTAGCAGTCGAGCAGGCGGGCCGTCTGCTCGAGGCCCATCCACTCATTGCCGCTCTCGAGCGCCTCGGCGATCAGTCCGGCCGCCTCCTCGGCGCGGACGTCCTCGAAGTCGGCGGGCTCCTCGGCCGGGCGATCGCGCCAGTCGACGTGACGCATCACCCGGGCGAGGGTGCGAGCCGCGTCCTCGGGATAGAGGTGTGTGGGGACCCCGCCGCCTGAGATCGCCTCATGGTCCTGAGGTGACATGAACACCGCCTGCACCGGGATCTCGCGCGGCATCTCCTCGACCGCCTCGCGGATCGCGGCCGCGACGTCCTCGGCCCTAGTGAGCAGGGGGCGGATGAAGATCACGATCAGGGCGTCGATCCCGTCCCAGTCGGCGAGGGCGCGGATCGTGCCGCGGTAGTGCTCCGCGGTGGCGGTGGCGATCATGTCCACCGGGTTGAGCAGCCCGGCCTCGGCGGGAAGGAGCCCCGCCAGCCGGTCCCGCATGTCATCGGGTAGCTCGGGGACCTCGAGCCCGCCAGCCTCGCAGGCGTCCGCGCACATGATCCCGGGCCCGCCCGCGTTGGTGATGATCCCGACCCGGCGGCCGCCCGGCAGCGGCTGGTTCTCGAGCAGCGCGGCGACATCGAGGAGTTCCGCCAGGCTGTCCGTGCGGATCACCCCCGCCTGCTCGAAGAGCGCGTCCACAGTCACGTCCGAGGCCGCGAGCAGCGCGCCGGTGTGGGAGCCGGTCGCCCGCTCGCCGGCCGCCGAACGCCCGCTTTTCACGACCACGATCGGCAACCGGCGCCCGAGCCGCCGAGCGACCCGCGAGAAGCGGCGGGGATCGCTGAAGGACTCGATATACAGCAGCGCGACGCGTGTGGCGTCGTCCTCCTCCCAGTACTCGAGGAAGTCGTTGGCGGTGATGTCGGCGCGGTTCCCGATCGAGGCGAACGAGGAGACGCCGAGGCCGCGGTCACTGGCCAGGTCGATCAGCGCCAGGCCCAGCGCCCCGCTCTGTGTGGCGAAGCCGACGCCTCCGCGCGGCGGGGTGCCGGGGGCGAAGGTCACGTTCAGCTGTGCGTGCTCGGCCGTGTTCAGGATCCCGAGGCAGTTCGGCCCGACGAGGCGCATGCCCGCGGTCCGGCAGACCTCGACCAGCCGATCCTGGAGCCCGGCGCCGTTTGGCCCGGCCTCGGCAAACCCGGCCGAGATCACCACGAGCGCCGGCACCCCCTTGTCCGCGCACTCGCGCGCGACCTCGATCACCGCGGGGGCGGGGACGGCGATCACGGCGAGGTCGACCTCGTCCGGGACGTCGGTGACGGTCGGGTAGGCCCGTACCGACTGCACCACGTCGGCCGAGGGATTGACCGGGTAGACGACGCCCTCGAAGCCGGCTTCCAGCGCGTTGTGGAAGAGCTGGCCGCCGACCGTCCCGTGCTCGCGCGAGGCGCCGATCACCGCGACCGCCCGGGGCTTGAGGAACGGGCGGATGGCGGCCTGCGCTGCGATCCGGTCGCGATCCTCGAAATGGGCCACCGCCTCGTCGGAGAGCGACGTCGGCAGCTCAACGTGGATCGTGCCCGGCCTCGACGACATCTCGGCCGGGAAGCCGCTCTCGCGAAAGACCTCGATCATCCGGTGGTTCTCCGGCATGACCTCCGCTGTGAACACCGAGATCCCATTGTCCTGCGCGACCTCGGCCAGATGGGCGAGTAGGAGCGTCCCGAGCCCCAGACCCTGCAGGCCGGGGGCGATCGCGAACGCAATCTCCGCCTGCCCTGGCGCGACCCCGAAGTAGTTTCCATGCGCGACCACCTCGTCGCTCGCTCCCCGAACCGCGACCAGGCCGTAGCGCTGGGCGTAGTCGACGTCCAGCATCAGCCGGGCCGCGGCCTCGAGGTCCGTGCCCCCCGAGAAGAACCGGAACATGCGCGAGCCGGGATCCAGGCCCCGGAGGAAGGCGAGCATCGCCGGCTCGTCCTCGGCCGTCACCGGGCGGATGTGAATCGTCGAGCCGTCGCGCAGCGCCACATCCGCTTCCCGGTGTGCGGGGTAGACGCTCGCTTCGGCCACAAGGCAAGGCTAACCCCCCAGATTGCCCCCGACCGTGAGAGCCTTGTGACATAGATGGAGATCGCGTTTCTGATCCTCACCGACTACGCCGAGTCGCTCAACGGCAAGCTCTACACGCTGGGTGCGGGTTGGAACGTCCTCAGGTTCCCGGAGCTCCCGCAGGATTGGCGCTTCACGGTTGGGCTCGGCATCGATGTCGCTTGGGACGAGACCAATCAACGGCAGGAGTATCAGGTGCTGCTCCAAGACCCGGATGGCACCGAGCTCGGCGAAGCCATCTCGATGGAGCTGGAAGCCGGGAGGCCGCCTGGGCTCCAGGCCGGTCAGGATCAGCGGATGGTGATCGCATTCAACGTTGGGGCCACCTTTGAAGCTGCCGGGCCGCATGCCGTGGTCGTTCGCAGCGGTGACGAGGAGCTGGAGAGATCCCGCTTCTACGTGGTCCAGGCGCCAGAGGACCCGGGCGTTTGACTTCGGCGAGCCCGCCGTGGGAGCCTCCTGAGATGCACTACTCGACCGAATGGAGCTGCCGATGAGCGAGGAGCGACGTACCAGCACCGAGGAGGCCCGGCGGGTCGGTGACGAGATCGGGGTCGATTGGGACCGCTTCGACCTGGAGCAGTTCCGGGCTGGGATGGACGTCGAGTACGAGCACGGCAGCCACGATCCGCAGACCGATGTCACCCACGACGACCCGATCGTGACCGGCAAGATCGCGCTCGCCCACATGAAGGAGTTCCCGGACTACTACGACCGGCTCGAGCGGATGGAGGCCGAGGCGAAGCTTGATTGGGCCGACAAGGGCTAGGCAGCGGACGCCGACGACGTCGCTGAGCAGCGTGTGGGCGATGCCGTTGAGGGGGGCGGTGTCGGACTCCGGCTCGACCTCGAGCTCCAGCTCGCCGCGAGCGATCGTCGCCTCTCGCTCGTGGCTGGCCCAGGCTCCACCCAGCAAGTATCCCGCCGGCCGCCCTACCAGGAGCGCAGGGCGCGCATCCGCGCGGTCTTCTTGAACTGGTGACCCTCCATGCGCCCGAGCACATCGTCGAGCAGGCGGACCGCCTCGCCGGCGTAGGGGCCCTTGTTGAGCATCACGCACTCGGCCCGCTCCGCCATCGCCGCGTCGGTCATCTCTGCGCGGTTGCGGACGCCCTTCTTGACGAAGTTGTCGAGCACCTGCGTGGCCCAGATCACCGGCGCGTGGGCGGCCTCGCAGAGCCAGAGGAGCTCCTCCTGGATTTCGGCCATCCGACGGTGGCCGACCTCGACCATCAAATCGCCCCGGGCGATCATGATCCCGAGGGGCTGGGCGCCTGCCCCCTGGACGATCAGCTCGGGCAGGTTCTGAACCGCGAGCGCGGTCTCGATCTTCGCTATCAGCGCCAGGCCGGGATCCGCGCCACGCTTCTCGAGCTCGCCCTGCAAGCCGGCGATGTCCTCGGGCCGCTGGACGAAGGAGTAGCCGACGATGTCGGCGAGCGGGACGATCGCATCGAGGTCGCCCAGGTCCTTCTCGGTCAGCGGGTCGAGGGCCAGCTCGGTGCCGGGGAAGTTGAGGGCGCGATGGAGGCGCAGGTGCTCTCCCTTCTCGCGCGCCTGGGTCACGCGGAGCAGGACCCCCTCCTCGACCGTGCGCTCCACCGTCAGGCCGAGCTTCCCGTCGTTGATCCAGACAGCCGCCCCCTCTTCGAGAGCCGGGAACACCTCGGCGAGCGAGCACTGGAACTGATGCGGCCACTCGGCGGAGACCGGCACGGGCCCCGGGGTCATCAGGACGCTCTCTCCGCGGACCAGCCGGGCGTCTTCCGCCACGGTGGTCGATTCCACCCTGGAGCGCGGCCCGCAGAGATCGAAGCAGACTCGGCAGGGCCTCCCGGTCTCGGCCGCCGCCCTGCGCACCTGAGCCGCCAACTCCGCCCAGGTGCCGGGATCGTCGTGACCGCAGTTGATCCTTGCCACGTCCATTCCCGCGGCGCTCAGGTCGCAGAGCATGTCGAGGTCGCCGGCGGCCTCGGAGGGCAGGGTGACCATGATCCGCACCGCGCGATCCGGTGGAGTCGGTCCGAGCACCGCCTCCGTGTGGCGGCGCAGCAGCGTGTGGCCCTCGAAGAACGCATCCGGGTCCGGTGTCGTTCCAGCAACGCCGTTCTCGTCTCCGAGGGCCGCGAGCGCCTCGATCACCGCATCGAGGGTCGGCAGCACCCGGGCCTCGCAGCGCCCGAGCGAGGAGAGGCCGAGCGGCATCAGCTCGAGCTGGAGATCGCGCAGATCGTGATGGCGGAGCGCGATGTAGCTGGCCAGGTTCCCCGCGCTCGCGCGAAACTCCTCGCGCGCGATCGCCGGGGCCCACCGCTCGAGGATCCCGGCCGCCTCGGCCTGGACCGCCACCCGTAGGCCGGTGACCGAATCGTGGAGCCGGATCGCCTCGGCTTGCTGATCCGAAGCTGTGGGCATCCGGGACACCCCTCCTACGGTCGCTCCCGAGACTGGCGCTCGTGTAAACGCGTCGTGAAAGGGGGATCTCGCCGGCAGGGCCCGGCCAGTGGCCGGCTAGGCATCGAGTGGGGTGGGGCCCGCGCCTCGCGGGACCACCATCACCGGGCAGGCAGCCGCCGCCATGACGCGGGCGGAGACGCTGCCAAGCACGGTGCCCTTGACCGGTCCATAGCCCCGGGAACCGAGCACCAGCAGGTCGAGATCGCTCGCTGCCTCCGCAAGCGCGTCGGCGGGCTCGCCATGGAGCAGCAGTGGCTCCGTAGCGACCCCGTCAGCCACGCGTCCTGCCGCATCCTCGTAGACGCGCTCCCACTCCATCTTCTTGTAATCGCGGTACTCCTCGGGGCCGAGCGGCGAGAGCAAGCCGCCGAGAACGTAGTGGGGTGTCCCCATCACGCTGAGGATCCGCAGCGGAGTTTTCGCTCGCTCGGCGAGGTACGCAGCCGCGAAGAGGGCTCGCCGTGACTGCGAGGAGCCATCCACCGCAACGCCGATCCGACCCGTGTCCGACGCCCCATCGGCGTAGCCGCGAGGAGCGACCGCGACGCTGCAATGGACTCCGGAGAGCAGCGAGCTGCCGACCGTGCCGACCAGCACACGCCCGCTTCTCCCATGGCGGGTTGACCCGATCACGATTGCCCTCGGCTTCTCCCAGTCGGCGACCCCATAGATCCCCGCCGCTGGAGAGTCGTCCACAAACGGCGTCGTGGTCATCTCGAGACCGTCGAGACGCTCGCGTGCCTTGGCGAAGATCGGCTCGCAGAACCGATCCACGGCTTCGTCGAACTCCCGCTTGTCCGTGTCATGTCGCGGATGTGCGATGACGAAGGTCACTACCGGCCTCGCATCGAGGATCTCGCTAAGTCGGTGACCTAGCACCAGTGCGTCGTCTCCCTCGGAAGAGTCGTCGTAGCCGATCAGGACCTTCGATTGCATGCGCTCCTCATCTCGCTCGTTCAGATCTTCTCGGGGATCATCTCGATCGCCCCGCAGGGGCATTCCTGGACGCAGAGGCCGCAGCCCTTGCAGAAGTCGAGGTCGATCGCGTACCCGTTGGCGTTTGGGTTCTCCGCCGTCTCGGCCAGCTTCATGACCGCGTTGTCGGGGCAAACGCCGAAGCAGTTGTCGCAGCTGAAGCAGTTGCCGCACGACATGCAACGGCGGGCCTCGTACATGGCATTCGACTCGTCCAGCCCCCCCACC